>JACKEB010000010.1:0-1200000 GCA_020633205.1 Polyangiaceae bacterium | reverse complement strand
TGATTGCTGGCGTTCTTGAAGTCGATGCCGTCGCAGATCACCAGCTTCTGCTTCAGGCTCTGGAGCGGCTCTAGGATGGAGCCACTGGCGAAGTCGAAGTTCTTGCCGCTGCCGGTCGGGCGCCAGTGCTTGAGCACGGTTCCATTCGGAGAGAAGAAGATGGCGAGGCGCTTGGCGGTCTTACTTGTGTCCGCGCGAGCGGAGCCGCTGAGCATGCTGACGAACGGGGCTGCAATCAGCGATGCGCCTGCTCCTGCGAGCAATCGACGTCGGGAGAGGGTTTGCATGGGTTCCCCTTTCAGCACGGGATATGCCAAACGCTGGCGATCGCGCTGCGCCACGCCGATGATCGATTTCCCTCGAGAAAGCGGCGCCTTTAGCGTGCTCGCGGTTTTCGGCTCGCCGCGTCATGCGGGCTTTGGGATCCCCTGGATCCGCTGAAGCGGCTTCAAGTCGGATCCGGCGGATCCAGCGGGACCTCCGCGCGCCGCAGCTGTGTGGTAAACGAATGGTTGTTCGGCTGCAAAAGCGCAGCCATTCCGGGGATCTCATGAGCCAGCGTAGCTTTGCTTTGGGTGTGATGGGCGCGATCTGGGCGGTCGCTCTGGTGGGCTGCGGTTCGGATGAGCCGGCGAGCGACTCGCCCAGGGATCCAGAGCTCGACTCCGGTGATCTGAGCATCACGTTCACCGGCGACGAGCTCGAGTTGTCTGACGGAGGCACGCGCTTGCTGCGTCTGCCCAAGGACGCCTTTCAGTGGGGCATGGTCTCCGCGCTCGAAGACTTCAACTACGATCCCTATCGATTCTACGTCCCACACGCGCTGTATGCCCCGGCGGATACGACTTGGATTTCCCCCGAGGAAATGCGCGTGTCGGCCCAGGACGAAAACAGTCTGACGCTGGAGCTCAGCTACCCAGAAGGCAAGCGGGGCAGTCTGGTGATCGAGGCGCCGGCGCCTGGTCGCTTCTCGGCGTTGTGGAAGCCAGAGGACCCCGGGTCGCCTATTGCCTTCTTTCGCCTGCGTCCGCGGGGAAATGCCGAAGAAGGCTTCTACGGTTTGGGAGAGTACTTCGATGACGTCAATCACCGCGGCAAGGTCCGCCCGATGCAGATCGAAGTCGATGCGAGCATCGAGAGCGGGTACTACGAGGCCCATGTTCCCGTGCCTTTCTTGACGGGCACCAGTGGCTGGGGCCTGTACGTCGAGTCCGATCGCCCGGGTGCTTTCGCGGTCGCGGCCGACGCAGCAGAGCCTGATCTGGTGGAGGCTGCCTTTGGCACCGGCTTCGGCTCAGCCGAGGGGCTCAGGTTCCATCTCTTTGGGGCGCGGCACCCGCTCGATGTCACCAAGTTCTATTACGACGTCACCGGGTACCCGTCGGTGCCTGCTCGCTGGGCACTGGGCCCTTGGGTTTGGCGCGACGAAAACAAGGACCAAGCGGAGTTCCTCGCGGACGCTCAGACGATTCGTGACCTCGACCTGGCGACCAGCGGGATGTGGATAGACCGGCCCTATGCCACGGCGGTCAACACTTTCGACTTCTTGCCTTCGCAGTTCCCGGATGCCCAAGCGATGATCGACGAGGCGCACGCGCTCGGTTTCCGTATGGCACTGTGGCATACGCCCTACCTAGATGAGAAAGACGGCGCCGCGGAGACAGCGGCGCTACGCGCTGAGGCGGATGCTGGTGGCTACTATCCGGTGAAATCCGGCTTGTTGCTGAACAAGTGGGGCCGTCCCATCGACTTCACGAACCCCGATGCCTATGCCTGGTGGCAACAACAAATCGGCAAGTACAAGGCGATGGGGATCGAGGGCTACAAGCTCGACTACGCCGAAGACATCGTGCCCGGCTTGACCAACGCGCGCAACGAGTGGGTCTTCGCTGATGGCAGTGATGAGCGCACGATGCACGCCGGCTATCAGCGTTTCTATCATCGCGTCTACGCGGAGACGCTCCCCGAAGATGGCGGCTTCTTGATCTGTCGTGGTGGCACCGCCGGCGATCAAGTGAACGTCAATGTGATCTGGCCGGGGGATCTCGACGCCACGTTCCACAAACACGCGGAGCCCTTCGACGACAACGGCACGACCGTGAGGGGCGTCGGCGGGCTACCCGCGAGCATCGTCGCTGGGCTCAGCCTGGGCGCGTCCGGCTTTCCCTTCTTTGCGTCGGATACCGGTGGCTATAAGCACTCACCGCCGGACAAGGAACTGTTCACGCGCTGGTTCGAGCAAACCGCGTTCTCACCGGTGATGCAGATCGGCACCAGCACGAACTCGGTCGCTTGGGATCCCAACGGCGGTCCGGGTTTCGACCAGGAGATGCTCGATTGGTATCGCGTCTACACTCGCATCCACCTGCGGCTGTTCCCTTATCTCTGGACCTACGCGCAGGACCTCAAGGTTAGTGGGCGCCCCATCGCTCGCCCACTAGGCCTGGCTTACCCCGAGCTCGCCCGCCATCCCAACGACATCTATCTCCTCGGGGATTCAATCTTGGTGGCTCCCGTCGTGGATCGCGACGCGCGCTCGCGAGAGGTCACATTCCCTGCGGGACGCTGGGTGAACTGGTGGACGGGAGCCGTGCAGGAAGGAGGAACAACGGTCAGCGTGGACGCGCCTCTGGGACAGATCCCCGTGTACGTCCGCGAGGGCGGTGTGGTGCCGATGTTGCGCCCCACCATCGACACCATGGCGCCCACCACGTTGCCAGCGGAGGTGGACTCGTACGCAACCACGCCGGGTGTGCTGTACGCGCGCGTCGTCGCCGGTGAAGCAACCACCTTTGCCGTCTTCGACGGGGCGGAGCTTGGCGTAGCTGAGCAAGACGACGGGGCGGTGGAGCTGACGACGAGCGACGGTGCGGAGTTCAAGCTGGGGACGCTCTTCGAGCTGATCGCGTTTGGCGCTGTGCCAAGCGGGGTGGTCGCCGATGGCTCCGCGCTCGCGGCGCTCTCGAGCCTCGAAGAGCTCGAGAGCTCCGCGTCGGGTTGGTTTTTCGACTCCGCGGTCGGCGGTACGTTGCACGTGAAGCTTGCTCCCGGCAGTCACCGCGTGCAGATCTCACGCTGAGCACTGGCCGTGCCGCGCGTCCGGCGACTTCGCAGTGATTGTCGCGCGGAAACACCTATCGGCTAGCCGGCGCGCCCCAGCGCTCCCTCCCCCCAAACCCAAAACTCGAGCTGACCTGCTGCGCTCTTGAGGTGCTGCTCTTGAGCTGCTTGCGCTGATCCGGCCCTGGGCCGCGGCGTCCAGGATCTGGCAAGAGGACGGGTGAGTGGGACCGGGGTACGCCCCGAGAGGTAC
Organism: Polyangiaceae bacterium; assembly: GCA_020633205.1. Lineage (NCBI taxonomy): Bacteria > Pseudomonadati > Myxococcota > Polyangiales > Polyangiaceae > Polyangiaceae bacterium. The sequence continues at coordinate 1,196,687 of JACKEB010000010.1, read as the reverse complement.
GCGCGAGCGTTGCCTCCGGCGCACGGGCCTAACAGTCCGAACGGATGTTTGTCGTCGGTTGGGAGGCACTGAGCGTCGACTCCGCCGAAGGCTGCGAGCTGGTGGAAGCGTTCACCAAACGCGCGTTCGCTGCAGGTCTCGCGGTGACGCATGCCGTTTGTCGCGGCTTCTGGATCCGGAACGCGTGTCTAACCCTGCGCGACGTTTTCGCTCTTTGGCGTTGTCGATTTCGTTTCAGTTGTGAAAGCGCGTCGCCCTCCCCCAATGGGTGTGGAAATGCTCGCCAGAGGGAGGGGGAGGACGCCTGGTCATGGCGCCGATGTAGGACGGATCTCGTGGTTTGGGCCTCGGCCGAATGTGACTGACCTTTCAAAATCCCCTATATTCGAGGAGCTTCTAGGTCAGGACGGTTGGCTGACGAGGAAGCGGTCGGAGTTCACAAGGACGTGAACTCGACCCTGGTGAGCCCCGCCCACAGCGGCGGACCGCACAGCTGGGATCCATGAGCGAGCTCGGGCGTTACTCAATCTACGGCAACATCGCGCACGGCGGGATGGCGACCGTCCATCTTGGGCGGTTGAAGGGTGCCGTTGGGTTCGAGCGCACCGTGGCCATCAAGCGGTTGCACCCGCAGTACGCCATGGACCCGAGCTTCGTCGACATGTTCACAGACGAAGCTCGCGTTGCCTCCCGGATTCAACACCCGAACGTGGTGTCCACGCTGGACGTCGTGCAAAGCGACGGTGAGCTCTTTCTGGTGCTCGAGTACATCCATGGCGAGACCCTGGATCGGCTCATCCTGCACCGCAACGCGCGCAACAGCGTGGTCCAGCGGCGAGTGCCCCCGGCGATCGCCTCGGCGATCATGATCGGCACGCTCCAAGGACTCCACGCGGCCCATGAGGCGACGGATGCTCGCGGGGTGCCGCTGAAGTTGGTGCATCGTGACATCTCACCCCACAACATCATCGTGGGGATGGACGGTGTGCCCCGCGTACTGGACTTCGGGATCGCGAAGGCCGTTGGCCGCAGCCATTGCACCCAGGACGGCTACATCAAAGGCAAGATCGCCTACATGCCCCCGGAGCAGCTATACGGTGAGCGGCTGGATCGCCGCGCTGACGTGTATGCGGCGGGGGTCGTGCTTTGGGAGCTGCTGACCGGGGAGCGACTGTTCGCTGGTGAAGACTCCCCAGCGATCTTGAAATCCGTCGACCCGGTTAGCGACGCGCCAAGCGCGAGGGTGAGCCGAGCAGAGGGTTCGTCTTCCGATCTGGATCGCCTGCGGGCGCTAGACCGCGTGGTGTTGATGGCGCTGGAGGAAGATCCTTCCGACCGCTTCTGCGATGCGCTGGAGTTCGCCCGCGCCGTTGAACGCGCTGCGCCACCTGCCGCCACTAGCGTCGTTTCCGAGTGGATGCAGTCGCTGGCGCGTGAAACGCTGGAGAAGCGTTCTTTGGAGATCCTCGCGATCGAGCGCAGCGATGGCCGGAGTAGCCTGTGGGACGTCGACGGCACCAACCCGGAGCTGATCGCGCAGGTGAAGTCGGGGCAGGCGCTCCCCATCGAGCGCGACTCGACACGCATGGGCCTTGGGCCGACGTTGTCCGCGCCGCATATGCCGCCGCGACGCTACACGGGGCCTGGCGCTACGGAACTCTTGCCTCAGGACGCGGCCGAGAGTCGCGTGAGCGCTCCCGTAAGTTCGGTCGCTCCGCTGACGGCCCCAGCAGCCAGTGCGCAGCTCTCGGGCGGTTTGCCCGCCAGCCACCCCCAGGGCTTCGCGTCAGCGAGCCAAAGCGGTGAGTGGGCGGGGTCTACGGAGATCCATGAGCTTGGGCGCTCAACAAAGCGTCCCGCGTGGTGGGTCGCCGCTGCCGCGGTGATGCTATTGGTCGGCATTGGCGCGGGCGCGGCACAACGCTTCACTACGAATGCACCACCCGCTGCCGGTGCGGCGGGCCCCGAGGGCGCGACTGCGGCGCAATTCGACGTCGCCGCGGCGGAACTCGATCTTGCCGCAGGGAAAACAGAACAGCCAGTGGCGAGTTCCCCCGTCAACGTCGCGCCCGTGATCGTCCGTGGTTCCGACGAGGACACGGAAGCAACGCTGGACGTTAGCGACCTGAAGCTAGAGAAGACAAAGCGGGGCACCGCCAAGCGTCGCTGGGTGAGACCGAAGGCCAAGGCGGCTAAGTCACCGGTGGCGAATTCGTGCGCCCAGCCCTTCGTGATCGACGCTCAGGGTCACAAAGTTTACAAGCGCGAGTGCTTCTAGCGCATCCTCGGAACATGGGGCGTCGGTCCAAGGTGCCGCGGCTTGAGGCTCAGCGAGCGGCTCTGAACTTTGGCGTTGTGGCTGTGCTCGCTCTGACTTGTGATTGGGCGCGCGGCGCCGGCGTCAGCGTGGACCAGTGCCTCGACGCTTCTGAGCGGGGCCAACGCGAGCGGGACTCCGGAGAGCTGAAGTCCGCCCGCGAGAGTTTCGTCACCTGCTCCAACCAAGCTTGTCCTGCCCTCGTGCAGAAGGACTGCGTGGCGTGGCTGAGTGATGTGCAGCACCGTCTACCCAGCGTGGTGCTGCGCGTCCGCGATCCCGAGGGAAACGATGTTGGGGAGGTTCAGCTGCGCCTGGATGAAGCTAGAGCAGGGCAAACGCTGGACGGAAATGCGGTAGTGATGGACCCGGGAAAGCGCGTCTTTCATTTCGAGCGCGCAGGCTTCGAGTCCCAATCCCTGGAGATCGTCGTACGCGAGGGTGAGCAGGCGCGCTTGGTCGACGTGGTGCTCCAGCCACTCGCCGAGCCCGGCGGAACTCCTCCACGTGGTGTCGGCCTCGAGGACGGGGACGCGGGCGTACCGACCCTGACGTGGGTGCTGGGCGGGGTTGGCGTGCTCGCGCTCGGCAGCTACGCCTACTTCGGCTTTCAGGCGAAGTCGGAGCGAGATGACCTCGATGGCTGCAAACCCTCTTGTACTGAGTCCGACGTGGATAGTGCTCGCTCCAAATGGCTCATCTCCAACGTCTCGTTTGGAGTTGCCGTGGTAGCGATCGGCGCGGCGGTTTGGATTGGTTTGGATCGTCCAAGCGCCGACCGAGCACCGACGAGCCGTGCAGGGCTCACCCCGACTCCTGGCGGGGCGGTGGGTGTGTTCTCCACGGCGTTTTGAAGGCTCAAGGGCGTTTGGGCTTCACCCAGACGGCGCCGTCGCCGTTCTCCACGGCGTGCCAGATGGCACAGGTGCTCCCCACGGCGACGCCGTTCGGCGTGATCTGACCGGTGGCGACGAGCTCGGGTGTTTCTGCGCTGGAACACCCGGGCAGCGGGCAGCTCATCACGCTGTCGCTGAGCAGGTTGGTCCAGTAGATGCGCTGACCGTCGCTCGCAAGACCGGCGGGAGCGCGGATTGGGTGCTGGAGCGTGGTGTTCGGCGCGATGGGAGTGGGTGTGCAACTCGCGATGTCGCAGTAGTAGAGGCTGCCCGGGTCGCCTTCTTCCGTCCAAAACAGCTGCGTCTCGCTGACGACGATGCTGGATGGATGATCTCTGCTGTCCAAGAACGGTGCGGGGGCGTCATTCGAGGTGCCGAGGGGCAGGCGGAAGATTGCTCCGCCTTCTTCCGTCCAAAACACATGGGTGGAGTTGGCCGCGATGCCACGCACGGAGTCCCGACCATTGCTGACGGTCTGTTCGTTTCCGCTCGAGCAGCTTGCTAGATCGCAGTGCACCAGTCGGCGCCCGAGGTCGCCCGTGCCGACGAGCCAGTACAGCATTCCATTCTGGAGCGCCAGCACCTGGCGCTCGTTGACGTCCAAGGCGCTGATGAACCGCGTTGCTGTGCTTTGGCAATTATCCGCGCGGCAACGATAGAGGCCGGCGGAGTCGCTCCAGGCTAGCCAGTTGTTCTCGGCTACCACCGCCTCTGGATAGTTTGCACTCACCAGCTCCTCAGGCTTGCCACCGGGGAGTCGACGCATGAGCGCGTCCGGTTGACGGGTCCAGTAGACCACCTCACCGAGTGCAGCGACGCGACCACGCGCTTTGCCCACGCTGGTGCCTAGCAAGGTCTCGACCGGGTCCGTGCACACCGCGGCGCCGCCGTCTCCGCAGCATTTGCAGGTCGGAGTACTACACGCACCGCTGCTGCCTCCGGTCGCACTCCCGGCGCTGCCCGCGTCTCCACCGCTGCCGGCGCTGCTGTTTCCTCCGGATGCATTCCCTGCGGAACCGCCCGCGCCGGTTCCGGCAGTGGCGCCTGTGCTGCCGCCTGCGTTCCCTGCGCCCGCGTTCCCGCTGGCGCCGCCGTTGCCACCTGCGCCAGCCGACCCGCTGCTCCCCGCTTCGCCTCCGGTGAGCCCGTCGAAGCTCAAGAGACAGCTGACTGAGCAGCCTGCCGCAGCCATCACGCTCAGGGCGCGGGCAGCGCGCGACCCACGGCGCCGCCTTTGGCGCGATCTTCCAAGCTCACCAAGCACCAGCTCAAGCATGAGCTGGAGCGCGCACCCAGTGCAAGCCGCGCGCGACGCCAGAGCGGTTGGGGGAGCCGGCTCCGCGACGTGTCGTCGCATACAGTGGTGTCGGGGGACGAAAACCGCGGCCGCGTTGGAGTTTGTCAGCGGACGGCGCTAGATCGGCTTTCGCAATGACCACGCTGCCGATGCAAGCGACGCCTGCTGTCGCTCCGACGACCCCGAGCGGGCGCTTCGCCAAGGTCGCCTGGGCAGGCGTGGTGTACACGTTGTTCGTCGTGTTGTTTGGCGCGGTGGTGCGCATCACCGGTTCGGGCGCGGGTTGTGGTCAGCATTGGCCCACCTGTCACGGCGAGATCGCCCACATGCCCAAGAGCGTCGAGACGCTGATCGAGTTCACTCATCGCATCACCTCGGGGTTGTGCTTGCCCATCGTGATCTCGCTTTGGGTGTGGGCCGTCGTGCGCTTCGAGCGCGGCCATGCCACGCGTCGATACGCAGCGCTGAGCGTGCTGTTGATGGTGGTGGAGGCGCTGGTTGGGGCGAGCTTGGTGCTCCTCGAGTTGGTGGGTGCCAACGCATCGGTGTCCCGCGCTGGGTTCATGGCGGTGCACCTCATCAGCACCAGCTTGCTCATGGGAGCGATGGCCCTTACCGCTTGGACGGCGGGGAGCGCCGCCACGAGAGAGCTGCGGATCCGTGCGGTGGATTCCGATGGACGGCGGCTGCTCATGCTCATGTTGGGTGTGGTGCTGGTTTCGATGCTGGGAGCTGTCACGGCGCTCGGCGACACGCTGTATCCCGTTCAGGAGGGCGCGGCGCTGGCGGAGCGCTTGCAAGGCAATCACTTCCTGGAGCGGTTGCGGATTGCTCACCCGATCAGCGCCGTGCTGCTGGCAGCGGCCATTTGGTGGCTCATGGGTCGCTTTCAAGACGCAGGGGACGGGCACGAGCAGGGGGGTCAGTCAGCGATAGCGGGCAGGGAAGCTGCTCGAGGCGACGGCGACCGCCCCCAGGCTGTTAGTGCTGGCGGCTCTGGCAGCGCGGGTCGGACCAGCGCGCGCTTCCACGTTCAATCGGCTACCTGGGCACGTCGCGTCAAAGCGCTGCTTGCGCTCCAGGTCTGTGTTGGGGTGGTCAACATCGCGCTGTCAGCGCCCGGCTACATGCAGGTGACACACCTCGCCGTGGGCACCGTCTTGTGGGTATGCTTGGTGCTCCTGTTCGCTAGCCACAACACGGCTCTCAGAAGCGAGCAGGCAAGAACCACGGCTTAGGACTACGAAACAGTATGAAGTTGCGTCGCTGGACTCGTCAGAGCCTGTTCGGCTCGGTGCTGGTGTGTGCTCTGATGGCTACCGCTGGTGGCTGCTCCTCGGATGATGAAGCCGAGGCTCCGAAGGCCAAGGCTGTGCCAGGTGTTTCCGTGAGGTTTGATCTTCAAGCATCTCACGGAGAGGCCTTCTATGACTTTCCTTATCCGGCGGATGCGCGGCTCGGACCCAATGGTTCGCCCGATATCGCCAACTTTCCGAACCCCGCTGAAAAGGGGATCCTGTCGAGCTTGGTGAAGATCGCTGGGGAACACCCGGGGTTTCCCACTGTCCCCGTAGCCTACTTCCACTTCGACGCGCCCATCACGGCGCCTCGGGTACAAGATGTGATCCCTGCGGATACGTCTTCAAGTATCCTGCTCGTCGACATCGACCCGGCCTCTCCGGAGCGGGGCAAGCTGTTCCCAACCATCGCGAAGCTGCCGAATCCGGATATCTACGTTCCGGAGAACTTGCTCGCCGTGGCTAGCTTTCCTGGAGTGGTGCTCAATCCAGAGCGCAGCTACGCGTTTGTGGTGATGCGTGGACTGGGGGACGCGACCGGCGCGCCCCTGGGCTCGCCCCTCGAATTCGAGAAGCTGAAGTTTGGAGAGGATCCCGAGGGGATGGAGGGTCTAGCCGCGCAGTACGCGCCCCTCTGGGACACCTTGAAGACGCTCGGGGTGGACAAGGGTGCCGTGGCTGCCGCAACGGTGTTCACCACCGGCGACGTGGTGAAGGAGACCTTCGACTTGAGCGAGCGCGTGCTCGAGAAGTACGACGTCACGCTGGAGAATCTCGAGGTCGATCCCGATGATGGGGCTAGCCACGATCGCTTCTGCGAGATCATCGGCACCGTCGACTTTCCGCAGTTCCAACAGGGCACCCCGCCATTCGATACCGAAGGCCTGTTCGAGTTTGGTGCTGACGGGATGCCTGTCGAGCAGCGCAAGGAAACAGCCAAGATCGTCATCACGTTGCCGAAGCAGCCGATGCCTGCTGGGGGTTATCCCCTGGTGATGTACTTCCACGGCTCGGGTGGCATTGCCGGGCAAGTCGTCGACCGCGGCAAGGTCACTGAGATCGGAGGCGAGACGACCAAGGGAGAAGGGCCTGCGTTCGTGCTTGCTCCCCATGGCTTCGCCACCGTGGGTTCGTCGCATCCACTGAGTCCCGATCGTCTGCCAGGGGCGAGCGACATCGAGTACCTGAACTTCAAGAACCTGGCCGCGATGCGGGACACCTTCCGCCAGGGGGTGATCGAGCAGCGCCTCTATCTCGAGGCGCTGAGCAAGCTCGAGATCACCCCCGATCTGGTCGCCGGCTGCACCGGCCTGAGCCTGCCCAGCGGAGAGGCGAGCTACCACTTTGCCACCAAGCCCGTCCTCGCAATGGGGCAGTCGATGGGCGGCATGTACACAAACATGATCGGCGCCGTGGAGCCACGGATCGAGGCGGTAGTGCCAACCGGCGCCGGTGGCTTCTGGAGCCTGTTCATCGAGGAAACGGATCTGGTGAAGGACCTAGATCGGCTAGCGGGCGTCCTTCTGGGTTCTTCCGAGGTGCTCGATCACTTGCATCCCACCCTGCAAATCCTTCAGACCGGTTGGGAGGCGGTGGAGCCCATGGTCTACACGCCACGTCTGGCTCGACGTCACCTCGACGGCCATCCAGTGCGATCGATCTACGAACCCGCAGGTAAGGGCGATAGTTACTTTTCCACAAAGATATACGACGCCTTCAGCCTGGCCTACGGAAACCAACAAGCCGGGGATACGATCTGGCCGGAGATGCAGACGTCTCTCGCTGTCGGAGGTTTCGAGGGTTTCGCCGACTACCCCGTGACCGGCAATCGCGTGAGTGAGGACGGTACGCCCTATACGGGCGTCGTGGTGCAGTACGAGGGTGATGGCATCTACGACCCTCACGCCATCTATGGACAGCTCGATGCCGTGAAGCACCAATACGGCTGCTTTTTCGAGACCTACCTGAAGACCGGCACGGCCACGGTGCGCGCTCCAGAGACCATCGACAGCCCCTGTCAGTGAGCGATCGCGCACGTTTTTCGGCGCGCTAGGCGAGCTGACACTATGCTCCGGCGAGCATGGCAGTCGGCGAAGGCATCGAGAGTGAAGTTCACGACGTCCCGCAACACCTGATCGAGCGCTGGACGCGTCGGGAGCGCGTGTTTCTGATCCTCGCCGGGGTGTTCCTCGGGGCGATGGCGATGCTGAACATCATCAGCATCACTCGCTTCATCCAGCTCGGACCATTGGCGCTGGCGGTCGGTGTTCTGCCGTACCCGTTGACGTTCCTGTGTACGGATTTGATCAGCGAACTCTACGGTCAACGTCGCGCGAACTGGGTCGTGTGGGTTGGTCTTGGGGTGAACGTACTGGTGATTGGCGTGATGTGGCTCGGGCACCAGGCGGCTTCGGTGCCTCCAGACGTCCAGGCGCCTTGGCAAACGCTTCAGCTCTCGCAGCCGGTTTTCTTACCGGACGGAAACAAGGCGGAGGGCAGTGTCGAACTCTACACGTTGATCTACTCGTGTACGAGTGGTGCGGTCTTCGCTTCGATGCTGGCCTACATGGCTGCACAGTTCTGTGATGTTTACTTGTTTCATTTCTGGAAGAAGCTGACGCGGGGCCGGCACCTGTGGCTGCGCAACAACGGCTCGACGTTGGTGAGCCAACTCGTGGACGCCACGATGGTCATAGGCGTTACCTTCGGCGCGGCTTTCCTCCGCGGCGACATGGCGCTCAAGACGCTGCTTGGCCTCTTGGTATCGAACTACCTGTTCAAGATGGTCGCCGCCCTGCTCGACACGCTCCCGTTCTACGTCTTGGTCCGGTGGCTTCGGCGCTACTTGGAGCTGCCGGACAACGCCGAAATCGACGGCTCTTCGCTCTGAAGTGCAGAGCGAGCCAGCGTTCAACCTGGAGGACTGATCTCTTCGTGGCGGCGGGAGGTGTCTTCCTCGGCGGTCTCGAACAGCACTTCTTGGATCAACTCCAGCACACGCTGACGGTCGAACGGCTTCTCGAGCCAGCGATCCTTGTGCTCCGCCAAGAACTCGCGGGCCGCTGGCGTGAAGGCGCCGCCCGTCATGAACACCATGCGCAGGGCAAGGTCCGGAGCTTCGGCGTCTAGGCGTTGATAGACTTCGAGGCCGCTCACCTCGGGCATCATCATGTCGCACACGATCACGTCGAACAGCTCCTGCTTGTCCAGCAAGCGCTCGAGCGCTTGCTTTCCGCTGTGAGCAAGCTCGACTTCGTGTTGCTTGAGGATGCGCTTCAAGGCCTTCAGCACGACGGGCTCGTCGTCGACGATCAACACTCTCGCTGCGCGGGTCTTCGATAGACTCGGTGGGGGTAGCTCCGCTGGCTTGGGCAGCGCTTGAGACGCAGGCAGGTGAACACGAAAGGTCGATCCCCAGCGTCGCGCGGCTTCACCCTCACCCTCGTCCACGATTGAAACGTGCCCGGCGTAGGCGTTCACGATGGAGTGACAGATCGAGAGTCCGAGCCCTACGCCTTCGCCCACGGGTTTGGTGGTGAAGAACGGATCGAAGATCCGTTGGCGAAGCTCACTTGGAATGCCGGGCCCCGTATCGCTGACCTCGACGATGATCTCGTCGCCGCGGTGGCGTGTGCGCACGCGGATCTCGTTGGTTGCCGCGCGGCCATCGTCGAGAGCTTGAGCAGCGTTCATGAGCAAGTTCAGAAACACCTGAGCCAGGCGCGCTTCATTCGCGCTGACCATGGGCAGGTCAGTGGCAAAGTCTCGAGTGAGCCTCGCGCGGTGGCGGATCTCGTTCTGCGCCATCGCGATCGCGCTCTCCAGCGCTTGGGTCACGTCCACGAGGGTCACGATGTCGTCATCGGAGCGAGAGAAGGTTCCGAGGTCCCGTACGATGCGCCTCACCCGATCCGCGCCCTGAAAGCCTTCGCCGACTAGATCACGCAGCTCTTCCAAGAGGCTTGTCTCGACCCGACCGCTCAAGCCGTCCAGCGACTGCTGCGCTTGCTCCAGGTTCGCCAGCACATAGGCGAGAGGATTGTTGATTTCGTGGGCGACGCCGGCGGCGAGCGTGCCGACGCTCACCATCCGCTCGGAAACGCGTAGCTGTGCCTCCAGCGCTCGGCGTTCCGTGAGGTCACGTCCAATGGTCACGACACCGGGCTTGCCATTGAAGATAAGCGGCATCGACGCGAGCTCTGCGTAGGCGATGCTGTCGTCGCGCCTCAGGACACGCGTCTCACGGAAGTCAGGCGTCTCGTCACGCAGGTGCTGCAGGAAGGCAGCCTGATCCGCTTCGTGGATCAGGTGTACGAGGCGGCTGCCTTGGATGGCTTCGAGCGCGTCCACTTGGTTCAGGGCGAGCGCCGCTGGGTTGGCGTAGACGACGCGTTCGTCACGCGTCACCCACAGCGCAACCGGAAGTCCTTCGCTGAGACTGCGGAAGCTCGCTTCGGAACGCTTGAGCGCGTCTTGGGCGCGGCGTTCGTGAGTCCAGTCGCGGAACACGACCGCGACCCCCGTGGTGGAGCCGCCTTCGTCGCGGATGGGGCCCGCGACGCCCTCCACGGACACATGGCGCTCATCTCGTGTTTGGAGGCGTGCACGGTCTCCAAACACCACGACGACGCCGCTGTCCACCACCGCGCGCACGATGTTGGCGGGCTTCTCGTCCTCGAAGATCCGCACGATGCTCTTGAGACGGTGCCCAAAGGCGGTCTCTCGAGGGTAACCCGTGAGCTGCTCGGCCACGCGGTTCATCTTCTGCACGCGGCCGCCGAGATCGGTGATGATCACCGCGTCGGCGATGCTGTCGAGGATGCTCTCCAGTTGCTTCTCTGCGGCCTGGACGCGCTTGGTGCCTTCGACGCGAGGCGTTGCGTCTCTAGCGGTGAGGATGATCCAGCCGCTCTTTGCGAGGCGCAGGCTGAGATCGACCTCCAACGTCTCGCCCGCCGGCCGGCGAAGGAGGCCGCTGCCGCGGCGTACTCGACCGTCTCGAAGCTCGGCGGTCGCGACTCCCCAAGTCCGTGAGTCTCGCCATGGGCTCACGGAGAGTTGCCATACTTTGCGTGAGAGCAGATCGCTCGAGCGCAGCTTCAGGAGCTCGGTGGCCGCGAAGTTTCCGTAATAGATGTCTCCCGCTTCGCTCACCAGGAGCGCAGCGTCCTCGACGGAATCGAGCACGTCCCGCAGCACCTCATCGAGGCCGGGAGCAGACGTCTCCATCGACGCATCCATCGGGCCCAGCATACCTGCTCCATGTAGGTGCGTCGCTACCCGTGAGAATTCGCGTCTCAGGCGCGCGAACTCGCGGCAAAGGCGCCTGAAACGCTCACTCGCCGACCAGTCCCGCGGAATTGCTGCTTGTTCGCACCTCCCGGCGTGAAGCCCTGCGCTCGACCTGGCTCGAGGGCAGGCCCCTCGAGTCGCCTCCACAGCGGTGGGAGAGGCAGAAGTCCGAACCCGCGCCGGCTAACATTTCCGCACTACTTGAAACCCGAAGCATTCGTCGGGCGTTTCATGCACCGGTTCGTATCCGTAGCGTAACATGCCGGCGCTATGCCTGGTGATCCGTCTGGGACTCCGATCACGCGCCGCGTCGCGCCTTACCGACCGACCTTCGACGACCCGACGGTGGTCTCCAACGTCGGTCACGTCGATCCCCACGGAGGGACGCTGAGCGGCGAGTTCGCGGTTCGTTACGAGGCTCGAGACAGCTTGGGCGAGGGCGGAATGGGCACGGTACAGCTGTGTCACGACCGCCGCGTGGGTCGTGATGTGGCCATGAAGCTGGTGCGTGCTGAGTTCGGTACGAGCGCGCAGATGCGCGAGCGTTTTATCCGCGAGGCAAGAGTTCAGGGGCAGCTAGAGCACCCCAGCATCGTCCCCGTGTACGATATCGGTGAAGGACCGAACGGTGAGGCGTACTTCACGATGCGTCGGGTAAAGGGCCTCACCCTAGAGGCTGTGCTGTTCGGGCTGCAGAACGGCGACAAGGAGATCACACGGCGCTACTCCCGGCGTCGCTTGCTCACGGCGTTCAGCAACGTTTGTCTGACCATTGCCTATGCGCACTCTCGCGGCGTGGTGCACCGCGACCTGAAGCCCGCGAATATCATGCTGGGCGACTTCGGCGAGGTCATCGTGCTCGACTGGGGATTGGCGAAGCTGCCTGGCATCGAGGACGCCACTCCCGCGAGCCAGCGGGTGAGCCTGCCGGATCTGCATGGGCTCACGACGCGCGCAGGCAGCGTTCTGGGCACGCCTGGCTATATGCCTCCGGAGCAGATCCGCGGGGCAGAGCGAGTCGACGCCAAGGCTGACATCTACGCTCTGGGTTCGATCCTGTTCGAGATCGCCTCGCTCGAACCGATGCACAGCGGCGAGACCGTCGATGACATCTTCACATCCACGCTGATGGGTACCCAGGGCCGACCCAGCGCGCGCGCGCCGCACCGCAACGTGCCGCCAGAGCTGGACGAGCTTTGTCTGACTGCGAGCGCTAGCGATCCCGCGCAGCGACCTACGGCTCGCGCCGTGCACGAAGCCATCGAGCGCTTGCTGGACGGCTCACGAGATACGGAGGCGCGTCAGGGACTGGCGGCGGAGCGCGCCGCGATGGCACAGGTAGCGTTGGCACATAGCCACCTGGAAAATAATCCAGACGAGGCCGCGAAGCATCGCGCACGTGCAATGCGCGAGGTGACCACGGCGCTCGCGCTCGATCCGTCCCATCAAGGTGCAACCAGCACGTTGGTCAATCTGCTCGCTGTGCCGCCCAAGCAGCTCCCACCAGACGCACAACACGAGGTGGAGGCCGTGGAGCAGTCAGACTTGAAACACCGCCTGCGCTCCTTGGGGCTGGGACACCTCGGCTGGTTGATGCTGGTGCCGCTGCTCTTCACTCGAGGGGTACGAAGCTATCTATTTCTCGCCATCATGCTCGGGCTTGCCGTGTGTCTCAGCGCAGCCAACCTGCTGGTTTCGAGAACGAAGCATGTGAGCCGCAACGTTTCTACGGCGCTCTGCTGCGCGGACTACTTGGGGGTCGCGGCTGTCTCGGCAGTGCTTGGATCGTGGGTGCTGGTGCCGCTCTTGGCGCTCGCTGTGTTGACGATGCACATGCTGCACACCCGGGTGAGGGGCGCGAATCACACCCGCATGTTGATCGGCGCGTTTGGCGCCATGCTGCTGCCCTTGGTGCTCGAGTGGCTCGGTCTGTTCCCGCAAGTGGCAAGCTTCGCAGCAGGAGAGCTAGTGCTGCGATCTTGGCTCGCGGATCTTGCGTTGATCCCCACCACCGTCGGTGTGGTGCTGTTTCACACCATCGTGCTCTTGATGGTCTTCGGCGCGCTGTCCCGCACCATGGACGCCTATGCGAGGGTCGAGCGAAATCTGTTGCTGCACGCCTGGCAGCTGCGACAGCTGATCCCGGACCAGGATGATCTGCCCAATATGCCGACCCTCGACTCACGCCCGAGCGAGCGCTCCCCGGTCGCGTTGATTGGTTGAAGTCAGCTCGAACCCGACGGGGTCAGCGTGAAGTGCCAGACGCGCATCGGGATTTGACCCAGCAGGTCAGCGTTCAGGTCGGGGACCTGCGCCGGATCGATGGGCCGCGCGGCATCGAACCCGGCGCCGGTGAACAGGCGATAGATAGCGTCCTCTGAGTCGAAATCCTCACGCGCCCCGCGGCCTCGGGTCACCACGCGGATCGCTGCGCGCATCGCACGCACCGCCACACGAGTCTTCGAGGTCGCGCTGCGCACACGCAAGTCACACAGGAAGCTCGCCGAGTAGCGTGGGACGTGCTGGGTGCGGCGAAGGGCGCCTGCAATCGCGCTGGCCAGGCGTCGCCGCTCCCCTGTATCGAAGTAGCCCAGCAAGCCCTCCGCGATAATCACAGGGCGACGGCTACCTTCGAGGCGCTCAGCGAGCCAACCCTCGAAGTCCGGGGCAAGCACGTCTGCACTGACCAAGCTGAGGCGTTCCTCGAGGGTTGAGCGGATTGCCTTGGGGAAACGCAGAAGGAGCTTCTTCTTGGCGTCCACCATATGCGGTAGGTCGACCTCGACGTAGTCGACCCCGTGATCGAGCGCCCAGGTCACTCCCCGGCGCGAGAGGCCCGCGCCGAGCTCCACGACCCGATCCGGCGCAAGTCGGGTCAGCGTGTGGTCGATGGACCGGTGCCGCAGCTCCAGGTAGTCGATCAAACGAGGCGTGTTCTGGGTAACGCTCGTTAACCATTCGAGGCCAACGCGCAGGGACCAGAACAGCCGCGCGCCCGTTTCCGTCTTGAACCACTCGGCATAGGGCATTCCCAGGCGGAACCACGCGTACGCCGTGTAGTGCGCGGTTGGACCGACTCGGACGTCGCGTTCCGCGGTGTCACCAAGCAGGTTCTTGGGGGTGATGCCTTGGCTCATGATGTTTCGCGCGGGCCCAAAGGGCTCAGCGTCTTGAACTGCCAGGAGCGTTTTAACCGACTTGAAACTTGATGGATACCACCCATCCACCGCGGATCGTCAGACTAGGGGCATGGACTCGAACACTCGCGCTTGGAAACCGCGCCCCGCGACCTGGATTGAAGAGCAAGCACAGGTCGGCGTGCGTTTCGTGCGAGGCGGGCGGGTGGTTTCTCACTTGGAGCTGGGGCTGCGGGATCCGCTTTGCGCTGAGCGGCTTCGGGATGCGGTGCTGTCCCGATTGTTTCAGCTGCGAGTCCAGCTGGTTCGCTGGGAGCGCGCCGCGGAAGATAGCTTTGACCTGCATCGCCTGACCTTGGCCGAGTTTGATGGCGGGAGCCTCGAACCGGCACGCCGCGGAAACATTGCCGCCGAGCTCCGTGCCCTCGTCTCCGAGCTACTCGGAGCGGGTAGCGGCGCGCGGTCGAGTCGGCCGCTCGCAGGGGCAACCGTCGCACCGATTCGCGTCGGCGTCGTCGCCGCCTGAACCAGCGGCTCAGTCTTCTCGTGGGGCGGCGGGTGGATCCTGCCGCCCTTCGGTTTTCCGTGCGGAGCCGCTACGGGGTGGGGCCAGCGCTTCCGCGCGCAGGATGCGTGAGTGCACCATGCGCCGGCGCTTGCTGCCGATGTCCGACAAGTCGCCTCCGCCGCTGATCAGGCTTGGAGGAACGAACATCGGCATCTTGAGGTTCTTCTTGGGGTTGCCCGGATCGGGGATCTCGACTTCGACGAAGTCTGGCGGCGTGAGGATCGAGAGTTTCGACGACTTCTTGCCTTCGCCCTTCTTGATCGGGATACCGAATGCGTCGATGCCAAAGCCTGGGTCTGCCCCGCTCGGTAGGGACTCCGTGGACTCGATGCGCACAAGCAGGCGGGTCGGCTTGCCGCCGACTCGCAGGCGTTGTCCGGCCAGGCGCCGCCGCACGTGGTGCCCCACCGCCGTCCACTGCGCGCTCCCCCCGTTCGACTCCATCAGCTGAACGCCCAGTACGTTGCCTGCCGCGTCGGTGGTGACCTGGAACACCGCATAGCCGCGGATTGGCGCGCTGGAGACACGCGCTACGCCTTCGAGTGCGGTTAGCACGGGACCCCCAGGGCCGATGCCGCGCTTCACGTCACGCTCGAGTGCCTTTTGAGCCATCTCGAGCTCGATGCGCGCCTGGAGCTGCCGCTTTCGCTTGCGTTTCCTTGCGGCAATTGATCTGCGCGACCGCTGGTCGCCTTTGGGGATGTTCCAGTGCGCGCTCGAGTCCCCTACGCCGAGTTCCGCCAGGCTGAGGTGCCGCTCCTCCGGTTGAGTCTCGGTGTCTTCGGGATCGACGTCCGCCTCATCCTCCCCCCAATCCCCATCCTCCTCGTCGTCTGCGTCCGAGCCGTCGTCCTGAGCTGATGGCTTGAGAGACCCCTTTCCGGGCCCTAGCTTCGCGAGCTTGGTTTGAAGGGGGGCTTCGACTGCGGAGTCAGCCTTCGCCGGCGAAGCCGAACTCAACGGTCGCAGCTCGATCTCGAGCTCTGCCGGGGGTGACGCTGGCAGCGCATCCTGGTTTTTTGGGGGGGAGAGCGCGAAGAAGGACAACAGCGTGGCGCCATGCAGCAGCACTGCACAAACCAACGCAGTCAGCTGACGTCGGCGTTCCGGTTGCGTAGCGGTGGACGCGGCCACCCGCGTCAGGTGCGCCGACGCTCGCGTGCGTTCATCGCGACTTGAGCGGCTGGTTCTGACAGCGCTAGAGTCCCAAGCGTGAACTATGTCTTGGTGACGGGCGGTGCGGGTTTCATTGCGTCCACGGTGGCAGATCAGCTGCTCGCCGCGGGCGCCGATGTGACGGCACTCGATAACTTCGACCCCTACTACGATCCCGCGCAAAAACGCCGGAACATTCGCGCCGCGCAGGCCAACCCCCGCTACGAGTTGGTGGAGGCAGACGTTGCCGAGGCGCACGAGGTCGATCGAGTATTCGCCCGACGTCGCCCGGATCTGGTGATTCATCTGGCGGCTAAGGCGGGTGTGCGCTCAAGTGTTGCGGATCCTCATGCCTATCTGCGCACGAACGAGCTCGGCGGGCTGAACGTGCTCGACGCGTGCGTGCGGCACGGAAACGTTCCGCTGTGCTTGGCCTCCACCTCATCCGTATATGGCAATTCCACGCAGCCACCGTTCGATGAGGAGGCCAGCGCCGTCTGTCCGCTGTCGCCGTACGCCGCATCCAAGCGCGCGAGCGAGCTGATGGCCTACACCTTCAACTACCTGCACAAGCTCCCGGTCGCGGTGTTGCGGTTCTTCACTGTGTACGGTCCGCGGGGCCGACCGGACATGGCTGTGGCCAAGTTCACCGAGCTCTTGTTGAGCGGGCAGACGATTCGCATGCACGGCGAGGAGACAGAACGAGACTTCACGTTCGTCGAGGACATCGCTGCGGGCGTCCTAGGTGCCGGCCGCTGGATCTCCGAAAACCGCGGCTTCGGCACGTTCAACCTTGGGCGCTCTGAGCCCGTTCGCGTACGTCGTCTGATCGAACTCTTGGCGGCAGAGCTCGGCGTCGAAGCCAAGATCGAGCTGGGCGAACTCGAGCCGAGCGAGAGCAAGGTCACTTCGGCGAACACCGCTCGCGCCCAGGCTGCCTTCGGCTATTCCCCGCGGATCAGTCTGGAGGAAGGCATCAAAGCCTGGGCGCACTGGTATCGAACCAGCGACGAGTCGCCACGGCAGGGCTAGCAGCTGGCTAGTTGCTGGTCGCAGTGGATTGCTTTTCAGCCGGCTTGCGGGCGATGTAGAGCATCTCGCCCGCTGGCAGCGCGTAACGCTGGACGTCTTCCGGCGGAAGCTCGTTCACCAGGGCGTCGACCTCTACGTCGAAGCCCACGCTGCGCACGATTTCTTCGAAGTCGAGGCCGTACTGCCGCACGTGGTCCGATTGACCGTACAGCCGCTCGCGTTCCCGTGGGTTGGTGATGCTGGGGTCGCCGTGGCTGCGCTCCAGGTTCGTGTCGATGGGCACCTGGAAGAGGCCCCATCCGCCGGGTCGCATCACCCTGAACAGCTCCGCGAGCACCTTCTTGTCATCCGCGACGTGCTCTAGGACGTGGTTGCAAAAGATGACGTCGAAGCTGTCATCCGCGAACGGCATCTCGTGAGCGTCCATGTGTACGTCGGCCCAGGGGGAGTTCAAGTCGGCGGTCACGTAGTCGAGGTTCTTCATCGCGCGGAAAGGGCGGATGAAGCAGTACTCGGGGGCAATGTGGAGAACGCGAGCGCGCTTGCTGAAGAAATCCGTGCGGAGTTTCAGGTAGAGCCACATCAAGCGATGCCGCTCCAGAGATAGGGACAGGCTCAGCGCGTTTTCTCGGGTCTGGAGCCGGCCGTAGGGGAGGAATTTCCGATAGGACTTGCCGCTGATTGGGTCCTCGACCTCGTCGCCGCGATACAGCGGCGAAATCAAGGTCAGGAACAAATGGCTGAGTCGATGCAGGTGATGTCGCGGGACGTATCGCGTCGACCAACCAATAAGTTGCTTCATCATTGCGAGGTCGAGATAGCGCGGACCGGACCCGCCGCCAACGAGGCGAAGCATTCGCGTCCGCTCCGGCGCTGGTTCCGGCTGCTGCCGGGCAGCCCGCGCACCCCCTGAGGCCGACCGCCGCAGGGTTTTTTTCCGGCGGTTTGGCTCCGGATTGGGCGGACGTAACCTGAGTCGACCAATCCGGCGACCCGTGATAGTGGTACCGCCGCTTATGGACCTGTCCGTCGTATTGCCTATTTATAACGAGGAGGAGAGCATTCCTCGGTTGCTGGAGGAGGTCCACGGCGCCCTCAAGCCCGCGGGGTTCTCCTACGAGATCGTGCTCGTGGACGACGGTTCGCGCGACCGCAGTTTCGCGCTGCTCAAGGCTGCGGCGGAGGAGGATCCGAGCCTCGTCGTGATCCGGTTCCGGCGCAACTTCGGTCAGACCGCCGCGCTCCAGGCCGGCCTGGACCACGCCCGTGGTGAGGTCGTGGTGCTGATGGACGCGGATCTGCAGAACGACCCCAAAGACATCCCGATGATGTTGGAGAAGATCCACGAAGGGTATGATCTAGTCGCGGGCTGGCGCGCTCATCGTAAGGACCCATTCCTGAACCGCAGACTGCCCTCAATGATCGCCAACGGCATCATCAGTCGCACGACAGGGGTCCACCTTCACGACTACGGCTGCACCCTCAAGGCGATGCGTGGTGAGGTCGCCAAAGAGCTGAAGCTCTACGGCGAGATGCATCGATTCATCCCCGCCATTGCCGCCAATATGGGCGTCGAGGTGCTAGAGGTGAAGGTGAACCACCGCGCCCGGCAGTTCGGCGTCTCCAAATACGGGATTGGTCGCACCCTGCGCGTGGTGCTCGACCTGATCACCGTGCGCTTCATGCAGTCGTACTTGGTGCGGCCAATGCAGGTGTTCGGCCTGGGTGGGATGCTCTCCTTCGGGCTTGGCACGGCGGTGTGCTGCTACCTCGCGTTCATGCGCTTGGCGTATCACGCGCCGCTCGCGGAGCGTCCGTTGCTGCTCCTTGGCGTGCTGCTGATCGTGGTGGGGATCCAGCTCTTGTCGCTCGGTTTGATCGCTGACGTGCTCGCTCGGACCTACTTCGAGTCCCAGGGCCGGCCGCCCTATCACGTCAGAACGGTGATCGCGGGCGCTGGACACTTACCCGCGGCCGGTGCTGCGGCGGTCGAGACTGATCCAGTCGAGGTCGCAGCAATGGACCCCGCCTCGGTGGAAAACCATACGGAAATTGACGGTGCAACAGCTAATTCAACTCCTTAAGCGCGTTCCGCTTGACCTTGGACAAGGCAATCTCCGCCGTACGACCAAGGGCAAGCTCATTGCCCTCGAGCTCGTTCCTGACGGCAAGGGCCGTCGCGCGCTCGACGTTGGAGCGCGTGAGGGCGACCAGACGCGTTGGCTGAGAAGCCGTGGCTACGAAGTAGAGTCGATCGACGTCGAGCCTGGATTCGCTGACTGCAAGGTGGTTAACGTGAACGACGGGCTGCCGTTCCCCGATGATCACTTCGATCTGATCTGGTGCTCCGAAGTCATCGAGCACCTGGAGGACCCCGAGTTCGCGTTGGGCGAGCTGCGCAGGGTCACCAAGCCTGGGGGGGACATGATCCTGACCACGCCCAACAGCTATGCGTTGCTGTTTCGCTTGCTCTCCCTCGTGGGTTTGACGCCTCAGCGGATCCAGCGCGCGGATCACCTTCACTTCTTCGATCTGTCGGACATCGAGCGTCTCGCGCCTGATGCTCAGCTGTACGGTTATTTTCCGTACATGATCGTCAAGAAGACCATCCGCAAGGCCATCGGCCACCTGTCCCCCACCTTCGTGATGCACATCCGCAAAGCGTGACGACGGGCAACTCATGACCAACGCAGGCGACAGTGGCGACCCAGCTGGGCCGCCGAGTGAAGCATCGCTCACCGATCATCAACCGCAGGACGAAGCCGCCCCCGAGCCGCGGGTGTCGCTAGAGCCAGGGGCGAGCGCGCTACCGGTGAGTTCTGGCGACGCCGCGCCCACGGACGAGCAACCTGAACCGAGTCACCCGCCAGTGTCCACGAACGCTCAGCCTGGCGAAGCGCTTCACTCCCAGGCGCCCGTCGCGAAGCCCGAGGCACAAGCAAAGCTGAGTACGTTGCTGCGCAGCTTGGCGCTCGCCGCCATGATCTGCTGCGGCGCCGTGGTCTTCGTCTGGTTGCTCAAAGGCGAGTCCTGGCTGCCGGCGTTTGTCAAGTCGAACACTTTCGAGCGCGTCCAGCGCTCTCGTATGATCAAGACGATGGTCGCCGGGATCGGCGTTGGCGGCCTGGCCGTCGCGGTCATTGCGCTGATTCAGCGCATGCGCGGTCGCTCTCTCGAGAACGTCGAGCGCTGGCTGTGGTTCCTGTCGCCGCTCGCGTTGTTACCCGCATTGCCGATGTTTTTCCGCACGGCACCGTGGGCGGGGCGAGGCGATGCACTGTTGCCGCTGCTCGCCGCCTTCGGGATCCTGCTCGAAGGGACGCTCGCTCGCGCCTTCTCCCACACTCCCGCGATGCTGTTGCGCGGTCGCGATTGGCTGCTGGCCGCCACTCCCAGGTTTTTCGCACGCAACGGCTGGACTTGGGTTGTCGTCCTGGCGAGCCTCAGTTTCACCGCCTTCATTGCGTACTACACCGTCCTCTCCCACTTCAGCCTGAAGACCCACAACTTCGACACCGGGATCAATAACAACCTGGTCTATGGCATGCTGAGCGGGCGCTTCAACGAGAGCCCAGTAACGCTCGGTGATCAGGCGCAGAAGTACCTCGCGGCGCACGCGAAGTTTGGTCTGTATGTCTACGCGCCAATCTACGCGCTGCGGCCTCGACCGGAGACGCTGTTTGTAATCCAAGCCTTCTCCACGGGACTTGCGGCGATTCCGCTGTACTTGCTCGCGCGGCGTTACATCGCTCAGTGGCTGGCGGCGGTCGTGGCACTTTGCTACCTCGCGTATTACCCGATGCACTCGGCGGCTTTCTTCGAGCTGAAGCTGATCGAGTTCGCGGTGGTTCACGTGATCCTGACCGCCTACCTCGTGGATACACGGCGCTGGATTTGGGCAACGCTTACGTTCTTCGCTTCGATGCTGATGCGGGACGACCTGCCGGTGACGATGGCAGTGATGGGAGCGGTGTTTGCTTTCAGCGGTCACCGCCCAAAGTACGGATTCTTCATGGCGGCAACCGCCAGCCTATGGTTCTTCGTCCTGCGCTTCATCATCATGGGCGATAAGGGGGACTGGTGGTTCCCCAGCATGTACGACGACCTGTTTCCTCCGGGAGAGAAGGGCTTCGGACCGGTCGCAAAGACCCTCATCACCAACCCGGTCTTCACGTTCAAGAATGTGGTGACCGAGCCCAAGATCTACTACTTCCTGCACCTGTTCGTGCCGCTGGCGTTTCTGCCTGCTCGTCGCGCTTTTGTCTGGGTGGTCTTCATCCCTGGGCTGCTGTTCTCGCTGCTCACGACGGGATACAAGCCAACCATCACGTATAGCTTCCACTACGTGATGCACTGGACGGCGCTGCTATTTCTGGCCACGCCCTTCGTATTGCGCTCGATTCGCAACCGTGCGGGCAAGGCGCGTGCCGTCTCTGCAGCGCTGGCGATGCTCGCGCTCAGCGCAATTACCTCGTTCCAGTGGGGCGCGTTCACCCACGACCGTCTGGTCGCCGGATTCACCCGCATCGATTTCGATTACAGCGCGAACGATCATGCTCGCTATCAGCAGCTGATGGGCCTCGTGCGCATGATCCCCCCGGATGCTGAGGTTTCCTCAACGGAAATTGTGGGACCACACGTTTCTTCCCGCGTGAAGATGTACTCGATTCGCCTCCGCTGGGGAAAGCAGATGGGCGAATACGTGTTGATCTCCAAGCGCGAACTCAAGCTTGAACGGACAGAAGAGCGCCTAGAGGAAATCTTGAACTCCGGGAGCCACGGGCTCATGGCGCGTGACGGTGAGTTCATCCTCCTGCGTCGCGGCGCGGACCCGTCCAAGAATCAAGCGCTCATCCGCGAGCTCAAGCTCAAGTCCAAACCGAAGCGTTAGTCAGTCGGTGTGCGGTGTGAGTCATGGTGTGCATCAAGCCCCATCCGGTTGATGAGGTTGCGACATGAGCCGCCGCGCACGCGTGCTGTGGTTCTTCGTGGCCATCGCGGTCACTAGCGGGTTGCTGTGGTGGATGCTCGACGCGCAGACCCTGGCGAGCCTCGGTCCTGCCCTCAAGAACGCTCGGTGGGGCTACATCGTGCTTGGTGTTCTGCTGTTGCCACCGCTTCAGTGGCTACGCGCATGGCGCTTCCAGCTGTTGTTGGAAGGTGAGTTGAAACGCCCCCCGCTCGAGCTGTTTCGAATCGGCGTCTACCTGGTGATGCTCAACTACGTGCTTCCGTTCAAGACAGGGGAACTGAGCTTTCCCTGGCTGATGAACAAGCGTTTCGGTACCAGCATCGGGCATGCGGCGGGAGTGCTCCTGGTCAGCCGAGTCGTGGATATGCTGTGCGTGATGGGGGTCGCCGCCGGTTGCGCGCTGGCACTCCTACCAGAGTGGCAAGGGCTAGGCCGCGGTACGCTTTGGGCGTTGCTGCTGCTGTCGGGCACGGCCATACTGGTGTTTCCCACAGTCGCCAGGGCCTTTCACGCATGGGCTGGTCGACTCTTCTCTCGCTTCCCTGGGGTAACGCGGACGCTCGACCGGCTTCTCCAAGGTGTCACTGCGCTGCGCCCCTTGGAGAAACAAGCGTACTTCTTGCTGACCACCACTGCGATCTGGCTCGTGCAGTTTGGGCTGTCGTACTGCGCAGGCGCGGCGTTGGGCGAATTTCGGGTTGCGGAGATCGTCTTGGCAAACTCCACCGCGGCCGTCGCATTCGCGCTGCCCGTGAACGGTGTGGTTGGGCTCGGCCCAGCGCAGGCCGCGTGGGCACTCGCGATCAAGCAGCTTGGGCACCCCTTCGAGCTAGGTGTCAGCACTGCGCTGGTTTGGCACTCGACCGCGCTCATCGGCTCGATCCTGCTATCCGGCGTGATGGCGTTGGTTCCGCGAGGACCAACTGTGCGCGAAGTTGAGCCCTAGCCAAACCGCTCGTGCGCCCGGTGCGGCGTGAGATCGGTCGTGGCTAGCGGTCTCATCGCTTACGGCGCGGTGGATCCGCGACCCGAGCCTCCCGAGCTGCCGCCGACTGCTCAGGCGCGCACGCTATCGCCGCTCTTCCTGCGCTTCCGCCGCATCTCCAGAACCGGCTCGAGGCCCAATTGAAGCGCGACCCCGAAGCTTGCGATCATGCAGGGCACGACCTCACGCGTCTGCCACCAGCAGATGGCCAGGCCAAACAAGAACACGTAGGGCCTGAGCAAGGTGAAAGGGCCCAGAATGACCACCGTCGCGATAGCCCGGCTGTCGTGTTTTGGGATCAGATAGAAGCCGAGCGCCACGAGGACCAGCACGGAGTACGGGGCGTAGGCCCACAGCAAATTCTGTGCGGCAATCAAGAAGTGGCGCCAGGTTTCCCCAGGGTCCGGGGTCAGCTGAAGAACCAGCGTCGCCACCAGCGCGCTCAGGGCCAAGAGCGCCTGCCCCAGCCAGAAGCTACGGCGCATCGCCGCCAGGAAGTACGCGCGCTTCTTGATGGCCAAGTTGCGCCCGGCGGCGACGCGAAAGCCCACCAAGAAGCTATCCAGCGTCGCCATGGAGTAGAGCAACAGCGCCGGCCAAGCTGCTGTCAGGCTCACCCGAACTCTCCGAACAGGCGCGCCCGCTCGCCCATGCGGCTGACCCATGCGTCTTTATGTTCCGTGCGGATTCCGACGACGGGACGGATGATGCGCGTGATGGGCAACCAGCGCCAGGGCACCCCGTAGAGCGCCGTCTCGAGACCACTTGGTCCTCCCGCTCGCCGGGCGGCTCCCAGCAACACGTCGTCCGGGTGCGCCCGCAGGGTGGAGAGCACGCCGTCGTGGCGCGCGATGGCGGTGCGCATACGAGCGACGTGGAAAAGCCAGGCACCGAGGGGGGCGAGCCAAGTCGGTGCGATATCGAAGTGCACGAAGCCGAGCGTGTCGCTTCCACACTGTTGCTCGAAGAACTGATCCAGATCTGGACCGCGGAAGTGATGCACCACGCCCATCGAGAGGTAGATGTGTGCAGGCTCTCGCAGGCGAAAGGCGTTGCCGATCACGAAGTCACAGTTCAGGCCTTCGGCGCGTTTCGCGTCGTTCGCCGCCGTGATTAGTGCGCGGTTGTAGTCGCAGCCGGTGAGCTCGACCCGTTCGTCGAAGCCCGCACAGGCTGCCAGCCAGCGCACCACGAAACCGGTTCCGCAACCCACATCGACGATCCGCAGCTTCTCCAGGCCGCTCTCGAGCAGCGTGTCCACCAGCGGCCGCAACACGTTCAGCAGCCGCTCGCCGTGGAGGAACTCCTCGTGCAGGCGCTGCAGCTCGGTGTGGACCTCCACGAAGAGCTCATCAATGGCTGCTTCGTTGTAGTACCCCGCGGAATCAACGCGCAGTGACCCGGCGATGCGCGCCGCCTGGGGGTTGCCCGTCTGCTCGAAGAAGTCGACTACGACGTCGCGACGCACTCGGCCGCGCTCCAGGGTGTCTGGGTCGTACTGGATGATCAAATCCGTGACCTCCGGGCCGTAGCGCTCGTCGGCCTCGGGTTCGTCCTGACTGGCGCCGCCCTGCATCCCCCGCACCCTAGCAGGGGCGCCGCGCCGCGTGCGTACCAGCACGCCAGAGAGCGCTTGGTCGCGCGCCCTCGCGAGCCGGGCCCTTGCGACTCATCACTTGAGCATCAGTAGGGCGTGTACGACTTGAGCTTCTGGTGCAGCTGGTTGCATGCACCCTCGCTCATGCCCTTTTGGCAGAGCGCGATCGCCTTCTTGCCGTTCTGCAGGTAGACGATGTTGCCCTCGGAGCAGCGAGCGATCACTTGGTTGCTCTTCTCGTCGACGCTGCAGCCGTGGCTGCGAGCGGCGTTCGCGAACTGACCGATGATCGAAGATTCGTTGGCGAGGGTCATCGTGATCGCCACGATGCCTTCGCCACCCTGTGATGGAGTGTCACTACTACCCCCGCCACCCCCGCCGAAGAGGTTGGCGCTGATGGTCAGCTTGAGTCCGACGCCTGTGGCCGACACGCTGCCGGCTTCGTCGTTGCTCGACTTGATATAGTGAGGACCAACGCTCGCCATCAGTGTGTCCGTGTCGTTCTCGAACCAAGCGTAGGTGGCGCCGATGAACAGGCTGAAGTTCTTGCCGTCTTCGAAGCTCTGCTCGCTGCCGTCCTTGGGGGTGTAGACCAAGGTGGAGCCGCCGAAGAGCGCTTCGGCCGTAGCGCGCACCTTCGTATCCTCGCTCAGCTCCATCACGCTGACGTCGGCACGGGCCCCCGGTGCTGCGCGGTTGATGTGGCCCTCGCCACCATCGCTGTCTTCGATCAGCACCCGCCCAAACTCACCGCCGGCGGCGATGCGCACCGTCTGTGAGAACTCGATGTATGTCCCCAGGGAAATGCCAAAGCCGAACTTGCTGGACAGCTCGGGCGCGCCGGCTGGGGCGCCAGACGGCGCGTCGTAGCTCGTGATCGGATAGTAGCCGCCGTTCAGCTCGAGGAACATGCAGCCGCCCAGGGTGGGAGCCAGAGCACCAAGGAGCAGTAGGTTTGGCCACAGGCTACGGCCGGAACGGCTCCTAGAGATTGCTGCGCGGATTTGCGCTCCGTCGGCAGGCTCTCCTGCGTTGTGGCTCGACATGGACTGAGTAGCGACACGGTTCTTCACGAAGACCTCCAGATGTTGCTCTGAGGATCGGCGCGTTGAAGAGTTCCCACTATCCCCCGACCTGGGGAGACCGTGCTGTGAGGCGTAGGCAGGTTACTCAGCGGGCGTGAGTACCCTTACTCAGCACGTCCTCACGGAGCGCTAACGCTCCGACCGCTTTCCCGGAAAAAGAGCGCTTTGTCTTTGACTTTGCGGTCGCGATCCTTACCCTTCGCCGCTCGATGACTCACCTAGCCAACCACCTCAAAGCTTTTCCGCAAGGACTGGGCGCGTGCTCAAGCTCCAACGGCAAAGCTTTGTATCGCACCTGCGATATCGCCGGGTTGCGCCCAATCGGTCGCAGCAGGTGGCTCTGATACGTTCGTCACGTTGAGACGTTCGACGTCGTCTTGGAGCCGCCAGCGAAACCGCTTGGCGGCTTTCGGCATTTCTGGGCCGATTTTCGCGCCTTTCAGGCGCCGGCCCACATCCCATTCGATTCTCCGGCGGCTTTTCACCGCCGGTGTAGGGGGCACTCCTCGGTTCCTTTTTGGTTCCGGGGGTGGTGCGACTGGACGCGTCCGCGTTTCGCGTTTGCGTGTTTCCGGGTCGTATTCCATCGGTGCTCAGGACGCTTAACCAACGTCCTTGAACTTGAGGGTTCCTTCGGACCTCGTGAGCGCCAAGGCTTTGCCTTGGCGCACTTCACTCGGTTTCGAGTCCCTCCTCATGCGCCAAAACCTTGCATGAGTGGCGGAATGGTAGACGCAACTGACTTCCAATCAGCTTCAAAAACTAGGACTGTAAATCCTAATCCCAAGCAGAAGCGGCGCGGGCGGTTCGTGTGGTCGTGCACCTGGTGCATGACCTCGCGGAAACGGTGCGCGCCGCGGGCTAGAGCCGTCCTCGATGACGCGTAGCGAGCAACTTCGGTCCCTCGCTGCACCTCACGCAGGGCGCCTCGAGTTCGCGAGCCGTACGTGGTGGAGCGCGCGAAGCGTTGGCTGTGAGAGCAGCCTTGCGCTTGGTCGCCGGAAGCCCGCCGGCGCCGTGGATGCACTTTCATTCCCCTCGCCGGGCCTTTCCCGGCGCATGAGGAGGTCGTGTCATGTTCAAGATTATCCATGTTCCTATGAACCAGCGCGTCATCGTGCAACGCCACGGCGTGCCGCGCTTCGCGCTTGGCCCAGGCCGTCACGTCATCTGGGGCTTCGGCCTCAGTGACGTCACGCTCAACGTCGAGGCACTGGAGTTCTGGCTAGCGCCCGAGCTGCGTGCAGTGCTCGACCCAGCTTGGTTCCAGGAGGTAACGCTTCAGGACCACGAGCGCGCGGTGATCACCCGTGACGGCGTGCCAAAGATCTTCCTGCGCCCAGGCGTGCATCGCTTCTGGAGTGTGGACCCCAGTGTTGCCCTTGTGCGTTTCGACGTGCGCGAGCCGCTGGTCGGTCTCACCAAGGAGCTGCTCGCGTTGATCCCCGACGAGGAGATCGCCTGGGGTCGCGTCGAGGAGCATCAGGCTGGACTGCTGTTCGTTCAGGGTCGTCTCGTGCGAGTGCTCGAGCCGGGCCAGTTCGCGCTGTGGGCAACGCCTGAGCGCAGCGTTCAGGTGAAGCTGGTCGATCTACGGCAGCAACAGCTGCCGGTGGTCGGTCAAGAGCTGCTCACCAAGGACAAGGTGGGCCTGCGCGTGAGCGTGACGCTGGAGTTCGCCGTGGTGGACCCCGTGATCGCGGTGACGCGCGCGACGGCCTTCACGGACAGCCTGCACCTCGGTGTGCAGCTCGCGCTGCGCGAGTTCGTTGCGGGCATGACCCTGGACGAGCTGCTCGAGGCGCGTCAACAGCTCACTCAGTTCCTCGCGGAGCAAGTGGCTCCGACGGCCAGCGCGCTGGGCGTCGAGCTGCGACGCATCGGTGTGAAGGACTTCATCCTGCCTGGCGCGATGCAGGTCCTGATGAACCGAGTGATCGAGGCCGAGAAGGAGGCTCAAGCGAACGTGATCCTGCGCCGCGAGGAGACGGCAGCGACTCGGGCGCTCGCCAACACCGCGAAGGTGATGGCGGACAACCCGGTGCTGCTGCGCCTGAAGGAGCTGGACGCGCTCAAGGAGATCGCACAGCAAATCGACCAGGTGCGCCTGGTGGTCGGCGCTGAGCAGATCGCCAAGCTGATGCCGAAGCTAGGTCCTTGAACGCCAAGCGAAGGGTAGGGGGTGAGGTACGTTGGTCCTCACCCCCAAACCCCCAAAAGAACACCAGGGGGCTAGCTCCGTTTGAGCTGTCGCCTGCCTCTGAAGAACTGGACGCCGCCGAACACGAGCGCGCCCCAGGTCACGATGACGACTTGACCGTTGTCATGCTGAAACCGTGCGCGAGTGTTGCATCCCCTTTGCTGCTCACTGACACTTTTCTCTCCAATAGGAGGGAGTGCGACGTGACCAACGTGGAAATCGTGCAGGGAGTATACGACGCGTTCGCCGCAGGCGACGTACCGAAGGTGCTTGGGGGCTTGCACCCTGAGATCCAGTGGGTCGAGAGCGCTGGCTACAAATTTGGCGGCGTCTACAACGGGCCCCAGGCGGTGCTCGAGGGCGTGCTCGGGCCGACCGCAGGGTCCTTCGAGTCGTTCGCCGTGGAGATCACCCGCTTGATCGACGCCGGGGACACCGTCGTGATGCAGGGCCACTACGCGGCCAAGGGCAAGAACGGCAAGTCAGTGCGTGCGGGCGTGGTGCATGTGATTGGCCTCGTCGACGGCAAGATCAAGACCTTCGAACAGTACGTGGACAGCGCGACGATCAATCCGCTGCTCGAGGGTTGAAGACCGGGGAGCGGCGGCGATGTGCCTGTTCACGAAGGCGGTGAGCCATGTCTCGCAGACCCACATCTTCGCGCGGCGTGACGGCGTGCGGCAGGTGCTGGTGTATTCGATGCAGTTTGCCGCGGCGGAAGAACTCGCCATGGTGCTGCCGCTCCCAGTGCCTCCCGGAAGCGCGGAGGACGCGGTCGAGTTCATCGACCTCAGTGACTACCCGGAGTTCTTCGGCGATTTGCGCCAAGCGTTCCCAGCCGTGATGGCGCCGGCTGCGTTTGGCCCTCAACCTCGCAGCCTGGGCGGCAACGCGGAGCCGCTCAAGGTGATTGGCGTTGGGCGCTTCGAGGCGTCCTTCGTGCCGAGCATGAGTGATTTCTCGCGCCTGGATCCGCGCTTTCAGTTGCCGCCAGGGGTCGTCGAGCGGCTCACGCGCTACGCCGACTGGGGCTTCGCGGTGTTCAAGCTCAAGCCAAAACCCAAGACGCTCGGGTTGTTCAACCCGGCTCCGGAGCGCATCCACCCGATGGCGTTCAGCTTTCCCTACCGGGACGCCGACGCCATCTTCTTTCCGACGCTGCACGTCCACGACGAGCACCTCCCGGAAACGGCGGACTTCGATCATCTGCTGGTCGTGCAGCCGCCGGCGGCTCTCGCGCCTCAACTCGACTGGTTCGGTTCGGAGAAGCGCCTCGGCGAGGTCGTGGACGAGGAGCGTGCCAAAGGTGTGATTGATGGCGGGGCCAAAGCGCAGCAGCTCAGCCTGTTCGGGTCCCTTTCGAATCGTGATGTGCTGCTCTCATTGCCGCGAGGAATGAGTGGAGAGGCTCTCTTCGTGGAGCGCGCGCTCTTCAGCCTGCAGGCGCGGGTGAGTGCGTTCTTGAATCCGGCTCACAGCGCCCATCATAGCCGTTGGGAACACAGCGCAGGGGAGATGGCGACGCTCTTGCCGCGGCTCACGGCTGCTTTCGAGGCCTTCTTGGAGCCAAGAGCAGCGGCACTCGGCTTGGTGCCCGCGACGCCCGAGCTGCCCAGGTACTTCATGAACGGCAACTTGCTCTACACGGGCGCGAGCTACCTAGACGGTACGTGGACGGAGTCGGGGAGCCCCGGTGTGGTGCGCTTCAATCCGTTCAGCGATGCCCTGGAGCCGCAGCACCTGTTCCTGGCATTTGCGAACATCCCTGAACGTGACGCGCTGAATCGCTTGGTGCAGGAGCTGAACCAAGTCGTGGCTCGCACGCTGAGCTAGTCGAGTAACTTGCTCAGCACGATGCGCTCGGTGTCCTCGAAGCCGAGAGCTGTGTAGAGTTGCCGCGCGGAAGTGTTGCTCGGGCGGACAGCCAGCGACATTGCAGCGGCTCCAGCGGCCTTTGCGCTGGCTTGTGCGTGCTGCAGGAGCTCCCGGGCGAGCCCTCTCCCCCTAAAACCCGGGCTCACGTAGATCTCGGTGAGGATGCAGTCGAGCCCGCCGAACTCCAGATCGAAGTTGTAGGTGACGACCGCGTACCCAATGGGCTTGGGATTGGGGGTGAGGTCCTCCGTCAACACGACGAAACCGAGCTCGGGCGTGCTGAAGAGCCTGGTGAGCGCCTCGCGGGTGCGCTCCGGGTGCCACGGGATCGCTTCCCCCGCGTTGAAGGGCTCCATCAGGCGGAGCAAGCCGTCGATGTCTCCAAGCGTCGCGATGCGTGGCACGCTTCAAGCCTCTTCCGGCCGGACGAAGCCGGGCAAGCCATCCAAGCTCTCGAGGTTCTTTTCCTCGAGGTAGTCCCGAATTCCATCGGGGCCTTTGCGGTCCGCCCACTTGCTGAGTTGGTCACGGTCCGCGACGAAGTTCATTAGCGGTACGCTGAAGCCGCAGCTATCCGCGATGCGCAGGGCGTCGATCAGGATGATCGAGCGCTGGTTGGGGTAGCTTGGGAAGGCGCTGGCGAGTTCTTCGAACTCAGTTTCGTGGGGAAACACAGCGCGTCCGCGACCATGCACGCGCACGATGCGCGGCTTGCCTTCGAAGGCGCACCACATCAAGCACACGCGGCCGTTCTCTCGCAGGTGCGCGATGGTCTCCACGCCGCTGCCCACCAAATCCAAGTACGCGAGGCGCGTTGGGCTCAAGATGCGCAAGCTGTCGTGGCCTTTGGGTGAGAGGTTCACGTGGCCGTCCGCAGCGAGTGGCGCCGTCGCGATGAAGAACAGATGCTGCGCGCGGATGAACTCGCAGAGGCCCTCATCGAGCTCCTCGAAGATCTTGCCCATGCCCCGAGCGTAGGGGACCCATCGCGCGGCCGCATGGGACAAAGCCCCAGGAAATGCCTGCAATTCACGCCACGGGTTCGGGGGAGAGGCGCGCCTCATGGCGCCTCATGGCAGTGGACTGGCAACGCTCCCCGCCGACTGATATACCCTGCGCCCGCTGAAAAGCGCTCGGCCGTGCCGGGGCCCCCGTAGCTCAGAGGATAGAGCAGCGGTTTCCTAAACCGTTGGTCACACGTTCGACTCGTGTCGGGGGCGCAGAACTCACCCTAGAGTTCTCCTTAAATCGTTGGTCAGGGGTTCGACTCGTGTCGGGGGCGCAGAACTCACCCTAGAGCTCTCCTAAACCGTTGGTCTGAGGGTCGCCTCCTCTCGGGGACGCAGCGAATGGAGCGGCGGCGTGTGATCACTCGCAGCTTCGAGCCCAACTTGCACAAGAGTTAAAATCAATTTAACGTTTGTGCATGCCTCGAACCGCCGCAGATGGTTCAGCGCCGAGCTGGGACGAGCTGTGGGAGATCGCCGCCGCGCAGATGGGGTACTTCACCGTTGCTCAGGCGGATGTGGCGGGCTTCTCGCGCCCGCTGCTCCAGTATCACTTGAAGTCGGGCAAGCTCGAGCGCGCGGGCCGAGGAGTATTTCGACTCACACGATTCCCTCCCGGCGACCATGAGGATCTCATGCCGCTCTGGCTATGGGCAGACAGTAAAGGCGCTTTTAGTCACGAGACCGCGCTGCTGCTTCACGATCTTTCCGATGCGCTGCCGGGCACTCGCCATATGACCGTCCCATTTTCATGGGCCGTGCGGCGACTCCGAGTCCCGAAAGGGTTAGTGCTCAACTACGCCGACCTCAGAGACGAAGACGTCGAATGGAAAGGCGCGATCAAAGTCACCACGCCGCTTCGCACGGTCGTCGACTGCTTGCTGGATGCAGTCGAGCCGAACCTCGTGACGCAAGCGATCAACCAGGGTGTCCGGCGCGGAGCGTTCACTCGCGCTCTCGTTCGGCACGAATTGAAGGCGCGTCGTGAGTAGAGGGTACGCTACCCCAGAGGCTTTCCGCATGGCACTGGAGCAGCGCTTGCGCACTGAAGCTCGCAGCCGCGGGCGCGACCTTGCTAGGCTTCGCCAGGTGCTGGTTTTCGACCGCTTTCTCGCCAGAGTGTGCGGTCATCTCGGGGCCGACGTGATCGTGAAGGGTGGGGTTACGCTTGAGTTGCGCCTCGAAAGAGCGCGCGCCACCAAAGATGTCGATCTTTGGATGAAGGGCGATGCGGCCTCGACACTGCACCGTCTGCAGCTGTTGGGGCAACTCGAGCTGGGCGACTTCCTTTCGTTCGTCATCGAACCAGACAAGCACCATCCGGTGATCCAGGGGGAGGGCGTTGTCTATGATGGCCAACGCTTTCGCTGCGAGGCTCGACTAGGAGGCAAGCTCTATGCAGGGCGCTTCGGAGTCGACGTTGGGTTCGCTGACGCCCTAACCGTCGCGCCAGACCAGATCGAAGGCAGCCCGTTTCTGCGTTTCGCAGGAATCGAACCCGCGACCATGCGGATTTACCCACGGGTCACTCACATCGCGGAGAAGCTTCATGCCTACACCATCCCTAGAGCGCGCGAGAACACCCGGGTCAAGGACCTGCCGGACCTCGCCCTACTCGCTTCGTTGGGAGGTCTGGACGCCGCAGAGCTTCGCGATGCGCTCGATGCGACCTTCGCGTTTCGCAAGACTCATGCGCTTCCGCCGAGTGTTCCGCCGCCTCCCCTGAGTTGGGGACCGGTGTACGCTCGTATGGCAGCGGACAACGACCTTCCTTGGAGGGTGATCGCCGACCTTCTCGACGCCGTGCGGGGGTTTCTTGACCCGGTGCTCGTGGGAGCAACCGGGGAGTGGAACCCGAAGATGTGGGGGTGGTCCTGAGCACCATCCGCCCCCTCATCCCCACGGCAGCACACAGATGTTGCCGCACAGCGTGCCCACGGCGAGCCCCGCCGCACCGACGCTCAGGCACTGAACCACGGTCGGGAGGCCCTGATAGGTTGCTTTGGTTTCGTGGATGACTGCTCCGCGCTCCAGGTCGAGGAGTCCGAAGCTGCCATCGGCCAAGGCGTACGAGGGTGCCTCGCACGAGCAGCGCCGTTGCCGCGCGGAGGTGGTCTCCCGCCGTATCCCAGGGCATCGCGACCTCGATCTGCTCGTCTGCCCCGATCCGACACAGCAGCTTGTGTTGGTGGCTCGTCGGCGGACGGCCGCGCAAGAACCAGAGCGCTTCGTCCCCGTCGATTCGCAGGTAGTGATTATAGGCGTCGTAATGTCCGAGGTCGGCGCGTAGCAGCGTGTTCTCGTTGCGGTCCAAGGCCAGGTCCTGACGCGCTGCAGGCGGCGAGGGGCGGCTGACGTCCCTGCACAGGAGCCGCCCGCCACTGTCGGAGGAGAATAGATAGAACCTGTCAAACTCCCGAATTAGCGCGCCGTCTAGCGAATGGAGGCGGGAATTCGGCGGTGTCTCAGTGGTGCCGCGAGGCAACGCGTTGACCACGAGTTCGTCGCCCCAGCGTAGCAGCTGCACACCGCGCGCTTCATC
Organism: Polyangiaceae bacterium; assembly: GCA_020633205.1. Classification (NCBI taxonomy): domain Bacteria; kingdom Pseudomonadati; phylum Myxococcota; order Polyangiales; family Polyangiaceae; species Polyangiaceae bacterium. Next base: position 1,163,432 of record JACKEB010000010.1, on the reverse strand, counting down.
GCTGACCTCCCGCAGTAACTCACCCCCCGCGCTCCACAGCTCGACCAAGCAGGTGTCGTGCACTGCGGCCAGCTCGCCGTCGTCCGTCCACGCGAGATCTCCAACGCGGCGGCGTGGCCGAAATCCAGCGATCTGTTCGAAGTGCCGCGCCGCGGTCCTAGCCTGAGCGCTGATGTGCTCAGGAGCCTCGAAGCCTGCCTTCTCCGCGGACACCGGTTCGAGCTCTGCTAGCAGCGGGTCTGTGCCCCCGACCGGTAAGCGTTCGGCGACGTCCCGGGTGTCCAGCAGCGTGGTGGTGACATACGCGTTGCGCGCGTGTGCGCCGGGGAATTCCTCCTCATCTCGTGGACGCATCAGCACCGCGAGCCCGCCGCGCTCGTCGAAGCGACAAGCCACGATCTCCCGACTCTCGCCGAGCAGGCGACGAACTTCGCCGGTCTCCCAGTTCCAGTAAAACAGCTCACCTTCGAAGAAGTGCCCACCGTCGTACCTCCCGGTTCCGATGGCGAGCACAGGCTCCGAAGGATGAAACGCGACCGCGTTGACCGGGAAGCGCGCCTCCCCGAACACCGCGAGGCGCGCCGCCAAGTCCGCCGAGCACAGGCTCAGCCTGCGCCGCAAGAGCTGCCCTCCAGACAACACGCGTCCAGGCCACGCGTAGGCGTCGAAGTCGCTCGCCAGCGCAACCCAGCGCGCCTGAGGATCGCGAAACAAGCCCGTGGGGCTGCCGACTTCAGCAAACCGCGTTGGAGTCAGCCAAGTCCCACGATCGAGGTCGATGCTTTGTCTTGCTGTCTTCATCAAACCCAGCGTTACGTCGCGGGACCAGTGGCGTGTTCAGCCTGCGCAGGACGCGCTTATGGGTAGCGCGATTCGGTCAGGTGAGCGAGAAGGAGCTGCCGCCATGAAGCCCTGGGACCGCCTTGAAGAGATCGCCATCGCCGAACGAGTGCGCGGGGCGCTGGAGCAGAATCTACTCTACACGCGCGATCTGCAGCTCGGAGTGCCGGGGTCGCACCTCGATACGCGTGTCTTTCCCAAGCTGCCCTTCGTCGACGCTTCGCCCTTTCTCTCCACGTTCTTCGCGAATCCAAACCACATCGGTGTGCATACGCTGGGGCAATCCGAAGGGGCGTTCGCAGGGACTCAGGCGCTGGAACGTGAAGCGCTTCAGATTTGTGCAGAGCGGCTGCTCGACGCCGAGCCAGACTCCTGGGATGGCTATGTGGCCGCGGGTGGTACCGAGTCCAATATTCAAGCTTGCTGGTGCTTCCGCAACGCGTTGCGCCGCCGGTTCGGCCTCCAGTCGAGCGAGATTGCGATTCTTTTCTCCGCGGATACGCACTACTCGGTTTGGAAGGCCGCGGACTTGCTTGGGCTTCGCGCGATTGAGGTCCCTGTCGATGCAAAGACCCGTCGCATGCGTCCCGCCGATGTGGAGCGGGCGCTGCGAGATCCACAGGCGTCGGGTGTCCGAGGTGTCATCGCGTGGCTGAACATGGGGACGACCATGTTCGGATCCGTCGATGAGGTGGAGGATCTGCTCGCACCGCTCGCGAAGTCAGGGTTGCCCCACCACACGCATGTGGATGGAGCCTTTGGTGGCTTCATCCACCCCCTCACAGCGGAGCACAATGCGCTCAGCTTCGCCGATCCCCGTGTCGAGTCCATCACCCTCGACGCCCACAAGATGCTCCAAGCGCCCTACGGCACGGGCATCCACCTGATCCGCCGCCCCTTCATCGCAGAAGCCCATACTTCGGCGGCGCGCTATGTTCCGGGAGGAGACAGCACGTTGAGCGGGAGCCGCTCGGGAACGAACGCCATTGCCGTCTGGATGATCCTGCGTTCCTGGGGCAGCGAAGGCGGACGCGTCTTCTGCCGTGAGTTGATCGAGCGCGCGCAGCGACTGTGTGATGGCCTCGAGTCACTGGGTATCGAGCACTTCCGTGCCCCTTCGATGAATGTCGTCACACTCGACGCTGCCGGCGTGCCCAGGTCGATTGCGGCAAAGTACCGCCTGGTACCCGACTCTCACGACGCTGAGCCGGCGTGGTGGAAGGTGGTTTTGATGCCCCACGTGGAGCGCACACACGTCGCGGCCTTACTCGACGACCTACGTGCTGTTCGCTAGCTGAACGTCCTAGCAAGCTCTTGGCTCACGGCAGTTCGACCCAACTGTTCCTCGCCCGGCGTGCTTCCGTGAGGTACTGTTAGCCCGCGTAGTCGAGCACCAAGAAGTAGCTGCCGTCGCTCGCTCGATATACGCGGCGCGTGAAGAAATTCCCTTCGCCGTCCTCGAAGTCCTCCTCGACGAGGGGCGTCGCGGAATCCAGCTTCGGCAGCACTCCCGCTAGGTTCGGCACCAAGGGCGGTGCTTTCTTTCCCTTGTCACCGCCCTTCCAGCGCGCCTCCAGCGGCAGGAGCTTGGGCGGCGCCGACGCCTCGAAGCTCAGGATGTTGGTCGTGGACATGAAGGCGCCAAGCGCACAACCCGCTCGCGGGCGCGCCGCACCATCCACGTGCCCTTTCAGCAAGTCGTTCAGCTCGGTCGCGGTCAGCGGCTTCCAGAACTTCGCGAGCTTGGGGTCCGTCGGGTGACAATTCCCCGCGGCATCGCCAGATGCAGCTCCGCCGCCGCTTGCGGAGGCAGCCGCGGACACCGAAGGTGCCGGCATGCTGGAGGTCGCGGCGATCACCGAACCGGCGGGAGCGTCGGGATGTGCTGGCTCTTTCGAGCAAGCCATCAATAGGGGGGCCAGCACGACGTACGCGCTCCAACGCCCAAACTGAAGATAGATCCTCACGGCAACGTGACGGTCAGGGTGTAGGGGACGCGGTCCCCAGACACGATGATGAAGTACTCGGTGTTCGCCTTCACCGAGACGTTCAGGTCGCGTCCGATCTCGCAGGCGAACTCGGCGTTCTCATCTTCGCAGTCGCCTTGGCGGACGCTGACGGTGAGTCGCGCGTCGCTCTCGGGATCGAGGCGGATCGTCATTCCACCAGGGGAGGAGGGCGTGAGGCTGTACACGGCGGTTCGCATGCCTTCGCTGAACTGGCAGTAGGGCTGCACGATGTCCGCGTGGTTCGCGAAATCGCCGGTGATGCTGACCGTCGCTGGGCTGCCGCTCAAGATCAGCGCCTGGCCGGGGCAGTCATTGGGGTTGCCCGCACCCAGACCACCATTGCCGCCGCCGCCACTCGAGCCGCCGCTGTTTCCGGTACCGCCGCTGTTTCCAGTACCGCCGCTACCTCCGCCGCTGGGATCCACGCATTGTTCGCAGCTGCCGTACTTGCCGTTGTCCCCACAGGTCTGGACTCCGACCTGGGCGCCACCGCAGGCGCACTGACGGGTCTCCCCGCTGGTGCAGTCGCCAGTCGTCGTCGACGATGAAGAACAGCCGAGGGCGAGTGCGATGAGGACGGCGGAGACCGCAAAGCGAAGCATCAGCGTGTCAATTTATGGGAGCGCTCGGGACTTAACAAGGCCACCTGACGAGTAGTCAGCCACTGCTCGAAATTCGCGTCCTTTGCCCGCTCAATTAGCTCTGGTAGGGGCACTTTGGTCATGAAATAGCGTACGACGGCGGCGTACGTGGCGTAGCTCCCTGCGCGCGGATCGGAGGGTTCTTTCAGGGCCGCAAGGGCTGCGCGATTCGAGTCGAAGCTCCGCCCTTGCCCAAACGGCTGTCCCGACCCGACCACCGCCAAGCCTTCGAAGAACCAGGTCGGTCCCATCGCGTCAGCGTTTCCGTGAAGAACCGCGACGTGCAGCCCGTGCACCAGCTCGTGAGCCAAGAGCTCCGGCCAGGCCGAGTCGCCGTGCTCGTACTCCGGGTGCAGCCGCTGGTATTCCGTCGGAGACACTGCCAAGAGGTGCCCCTCTTCAAGCGTCGCCGATAGCCCGGTCGTCGGCAGCGGTGTGTTCGCCGGCAGTCCCTCGATCTCCAAGATGCGCCGCCACAGCGCGCCTTGGGTCTCGAACACCTCCCAATCGACGACCAGATCTTCCGCCTTGATGCCCCAGTCGTACTTCGCCGCGAAGCGGTTCACGCTCGCAAACGCGAGGTTCAGATCGGCTTCGTAGCTGTCTCTCTGCGCTTCGAGCTTGGGGGGGAGAGAGAGCGGCGTGCCGAAAACGGGGACGCAGCCGTGGAGTGCCGGGAGCAGCAAAAACGGCAGGTAGCGACGGACGATGTATCTAAGCAAGGCGCCTCACCCCCAAACACGCTAGCTCACTCCACGCTGCTGCGGAGACTGTTTGCGCTGTTTTCCCGCGCGTGCGTTCGCACGGGTCGTGCGCACGCCGCACGCCGCACAGTCGCAAGTTGAAGCTGAATTTAGCTCGATTTCGCGACAACGTGAGCGGCACATCGCTTGCTCTAGTCAAGGCATCACCCTCTCCCCGGTCGCTTGGACCCGGGAGAGGAACCCCCGACCTCTGACTGGAGCAAACTTAGATGAAGCGACTGACCCGATCCGCCAGGCCTCTGAAGACCTTCGCCCTCGCCGGGCTCGCTGCCTCGGCGGCGCTGACGATTTCGGGAGTCGCCGCCGCGGGTCCGCTGAAGCCTCTGAGCTGGGTGAAGGACCCGATCGTCTCGCCCTCCTACGTTCTGAATGGGAGGCTGAAAGACAACGCGCCGTTCCTTGGGATCCGTACGCCGAAGGCGAATGGTGGATACACCCTGAACCCGATCTGCAAGGGCACCGATGACGTGATCTACACGGGCTATCCCGAGTACGCGAACAGCAAGTGGCGCGTGAAGTGCCCTGCGAACGGTTCGGTGATCAACAACCCGACGTATTACACCACGGAAACGAAAGCTTACGCCGCCCAGCGTGGGCAAATCTCGGCGCTCACGTTGCGCTTCAAGCAGGGCCTGAATCGCCGAGCGCTCTGCTACGCCATCCTCGGCGATGGCCAGCAAGTGCCCGGTGTAATGACTCCAACTCCCGCCGGGCAGATGCCTGACAAGTGCTTCATCAAAGTGATGGGCAGCACCGTGGGCGTGACGAACTGGGGTGTGTTCAAGTTCAAGCACAACCCAAACCTGCCGAACGCCAACGCCTGGTGGTCGCCGGGGAGCATCACCCCGTCGACCAGCGAGCTTCCGATGTACGTATTCGGTGAGGTGGGGTACCACGAACTCTGCCGCGTGAAGGACGGCAGCTCCTCCTTCGCGGGTATCCTCGAGCGTACGAACGGACTCTACGTGTGTCGCGCACCGACGCTCAATGGTCTAAAGGGCTTCACGACGTTCGACCTCTTCTACGCGCCCAAGACTCCTGGGCCGCGCTGGTCGGCGAACTGGCAACCGGGCAGCAGTCAGTTGTGGTCGCGGGGCCTGCGTGTGTCCGACGGCAGTGAGCCTTATCAGCGCGTCTATATGTGCAAGCAGTTCGCGAACCAAAGCAAGATCGGCTACGTGCGTGAAAACGACAAGCTCTGTAAGGTCCCCGGGGTGAACTCCGCGACCGCCGAAAACAACTATCGAATCATGTGGAAGTACTGAGCCTTCGCGGGGCTCCGGCTAGCCTGTAGGCTAGCTGGATGCCCCCGGATCTCGCCCCTGGTGACGAGCTTGAGGGCTATTGCATCGAGCGGGTCGCCGGCGCAGGGGGCATGGGCGCCGTGTACCGCGCCCTGGCGCCAGGGGGCGAAGCGGTCGCGCTCAAGGTCGTCGCGCTCGCCGGCCTGGCTGCTCACGAGCGGTTTCGCGCGGAAGCAAGCGCGCTGCAGGCCGTGCAGCACTCCGGCGTCGTGCGGCTGTTGGCTCACGGCGCTCAGGATGACGTAGGCTGGCTTGCGCTCGAGTGGCTCGAGGGGGTCGATCTCGCGCGCCACCTGCGTGAGCGCGGTAGCTCCCCGCGAGATGCTCTCGAGTGGGGCCGGCAGCTCGCGCGCGCGTTGGTCGCGGTTCACGCAGCCGGGCTCGTGCACCGCGACTTGAAGCCGAGCAACGTGCTGCGGGAGCCCGATGGGCGGCTGGTGCTCATCGACTTTGGCATTGTCGGTGCGGCGGGGGCTGAACAACTGCGTGGGCCCGCGGGGACTCCTGGTTACATGGCGCCTGAGCAGGCGCGCGGTGCTCCCGTCGACGCGCGTGCAGACTTGTTCGCTCTCGGCTGTGTGCTGTTCGAGGCCGCGACGGGGCGCGCCGCATTCGCTGGCCTACATCGCGTGGCGACCCTGGCTCGCGTCGTGCTCGACGACGTGCCGCGCGCCCGAGAGTTCCGCCCAGATGTTCCCGAGGCGCTCGACGAGGCCATCGCACAGCTCTTGCAGAAGCGGCCCGCTGAGCGACCCGAGAGCGCGGCCGCGCTACTGCGTGTCCTCGAGGGACAAGCGCTGCCGCGCCCCGCTCCCGTTAGAATCCGTGAGGATACGCGCCTTGAAGCAGGCGAGCTCCAGCTCGTCAGCGTGATCGTCGTCGCGACCACGGGTGACAGCGAGACCGTCACTCAACTCGACAGCGACCCACGCACCCTGGAGCAGCTTGCGGATCGGGCGGGAGCAGACCTCGAAATCTTGGCCGACGGCACTCAGCTCTTGTGCCTAGCTGGGGTGGGGGAGGCATCGGATTGCGTGCGCCGCGCCGCGGAGTGCGCCCTGGCGCTCCATGCGCTGGAGCCTGATTTGGCGATCTCCCTCGCCACGGGTTCCGCAGACGTGTCCAAACGCCGGCCGGTAGGCGGCGCCGTCGACGTCGCCGTCGCGCAGCTCGAGGGGCAGGTCGGCGGAGCGCCGTTGGTGGATGAGTTGAGCGCCCGTCTGTTGCGAGGTGGAGCCGCATTGACCGCTGACGGGCGGCGCCTGCTGTCCTTGGGCGATCCAGTAAACCCTGCGGAAAAGAGTTTCGGGCGCGCGCCGTTGCTCTCCCGCTGCGAAGCGCAGCTCCACGACGGCTCACCGTTGCTCCTGCGTGGGCCTGCTGGGATTGGCAAGTCCCACCTCGCCCGGGCGCTGGCGTTGCGCTGGCAAAACCAGGGCTGGCGGGTGGCGCTGGCGCGCGCCTCGGAGCTGTCTCGAGGCGTGCCCTATGCCGCGTTTGGTCGACTGATGCTCGAGGCGCTCGCTACTGAGCCCGCGGATGTCGAGGCGCTACTGCAAGCGCGTTTCCTTGAGGATTTAATTCCTCAAGAGACGGCACACGCCTACACCGCGTTGCTCTGCCACGCCCTGCGCGCCCCAAGTGTCCACACCGTTCCGCGCGCTGTGGAGCGGGAACCGGCGCTCTTCGAGGAGGCTTTGACCGATGCGTGGCACGCCTGGCTCGATGCGGAGCAGCGCGTGCAGCCGCTCGCGCTGTTCTTGGATGATGCGCAGTGGTGCGACCCCGTATCGCTCCGGCTACTCCAGGCTCCAACACCTCGAGAGCTGCGCTTGGTGTGGCTCGCCCGACCGGGCTCGGCGCTCGAGCAGCATCTCAGCGCGCTCGATGTTCCGCCGCTCGAGGACGGCGCGGCGCAGGAGCTCGTGGGCTCGATGGTCAGCGGATCACCTGCGGAGATCGCTGGCTTGGTGCAGCAGGCGGAGGGCAATCCGCTGTTCCTCGAGGAACTCGCGCGGGCACGCGCCGAGGGAGCCGAGCAAGGTGCTGCACCGACGGTGCTCGCGATGTTGCAAGCGCGCTTCGGAAGCCTGATCGAGCTCGACCGTCAGATCCTACGTGCCGCCTCGGTCTATGGCCGCGATTTCGAGCGCCGGGCGTTGCCTCCCTTGCTCGGCACGCAGATCGCCGGTGTGCGCTTGGACGAGCGGCTGTCCCACTTGCAAGAGCGAGGAGTGATCGCGCCTTCTCAGCAGCGAGGCGCAGGCGCTCTGGAGTTTCGCCACGACCTTTGGCGGGAGGCAGCATACGCGTCGTTCACCGCTCCGAACCGTGAGCGAGGACATCGCCTCGCAGGCCTATTCCTTGAGGAAACAAACGGTGCGCCTCCTGGCGTGCTGGCTCAACACTTCGAATTTGGGGGGGAGGAGCGCCGTGCGAGTCACTGGTGGATTCACGCGGCAGAAGCCGCGGTGCTAGCTAGCGACCTCACGAGCGCGCGGGTTCAGCTTGAGCGCGCCGGGGATCCCGCTTTCGAAGACATTGGACGCGCTGCGTGGCTCGAAGCAGAACTCGAACTCTGGGGGGGCCACATGGGGGCCGCGCGAGAAGCCGCGAGCCGTGCGCTCCGCGCGGAACAGCTCTCCGACGCCCAGCGCCGGCGTGCTCTCGCTTTATTGGTACAGTCTGCGGGGCGCTTGGCAGACGCGGAGCAACTACGTCAGCTCCGCACCGAGTGTCGTGGTGACCCCTGGCTTGCGTGTCAGCTGGCGCGGGAGTTCGTGCGCCTGGGGGAGTCGGTCGAGGCTACGCGCGCCATCAGCGAGCTCCCTGAGCCGTCCGCGCTGGAACTCGACGTTCGCGGTGAGCTTGCAAGTCTGCAGGCGGTGCTCGCGCTCAACGCGGGGGACTATTCGGAACAGCTCGGGTACTGGCAGGTGGCGCTCGCGGTGTACGAGCAGCTTGGAATGCGCCACGCGGCTTGTGCGACGCGCGGCGAGATCGGCTTTTGTCAGTCGTTGCTCGGCGACTTTGCGATCGCCAACGCGAGCATCGAGGCCGCCCATCGGGAGGCGGAGCAACGTGGCTACACCCACGTGCGCGCCTGGCTCCTGTGCATCTGGGGGCCGGTGCTTGGTGAGCTTGGGGAGCTGCGTCGCGGCATCGAAGTGGAGCAGGCAGCGCTTGCTGCCTTTGCTGACGATCCGCGACTCAGTGGGGCGTGCTGGGCGTACTTGGCGCAGCTTCATCTCAAGGCCGGCGAAATCAAGGAGGCCCACGCTGCCGCAGAGCGCGCCGAGTCGCTGCTCGAGCCCTTTCCGCCGCTCTTCGGTCTGGCGCTTGCGGCGCTGGGGCGTGCCGCGCTCGCGCGCTCCGACAGCGCGACGATGGTTGACGTCGAGCGACGCGCCGCCGAGTTGTTCGAGGCAGGTACCGAGTTCGAAGAGGGGCGTGCGTTGCTGCAGCTCGTGTGCTGCGAGCTGTGCGAAGCGCTTGGATACACTGAGAAAGCCTTGGCGCTGGCGGCGCACGCCGCGAGCGAACTCGAACAGCGTGCACGAGCCATCGCCTCTGAACCCGCGAGGAAACGCTTCCTGACCCAGGTGACTGAACACTGCGCGCTGATCGAACGGGCGGCTACTGGGCGTCTACGTTCAAGCGCTTCATCAAGCGATACAGCGCGAAGCGGCTCGTGAGCCCCAGCTGCTTCGCCGCTTCGGTCTTGTTGCCCCGCACGGCGCTCAGCACCTCCCGCAGTCGCTCGGCGTCGATGTCTTCGCTCCCGACCTCGCCTGCTGCGCCACCTTCGCCTTCGCCGCTCAGACGCTGCTCGACGCCCTCTGAGAGATCGAGCTCGTCACCGCTCGCGTCTGCCATGGCTTGCCAGAGCAACGCGTCCAGCTCGCGCACGTGGAGCTGATAGGAGTGACGCAACAGACGCTCCATCAAGCGCGGACTGACGTAGAACTCGGGTCCCCGGCTGGTGTCGCGGACGAAGCGCTGCACCAGCATGGGAGAGCGCTTGGCGGCCCGCGCCACCAAGTCTCGCGCTAGAAGCGGGATGTCTTCGCGATGCTGGTTCAGATCCGGGGTCTCGATGGATAGCTTCAGGCGCGCGAACAAATCGTGCTTGAGCTCGCTGGGGTCGCGATTCGTCGCGGCCACGAGGCGCACGTCGGCGCGCCGCGCGCGATCTTCTCCGAGCCGTGTGTATTCACCCGAGTCAAGAAAGCGCAAGAGCTGGCTCTGGAGCTCTGGCGGCAGCTCACCCAGCTCATCCAGAAACAAGCTCGAGCCATCCGCTTCACCCACCAAGCCGGCGCGCTCAGGCACTCCCGCGTTGGGGTAGTCTTTGCGGTTGCCGAAGAGCTCTGCCGCTGCGATTCCGCTAGGAATCGTCGCTGCGTTGCGGGACACCAGGCGTGCGCGCCGGCGTTCAGATAGCTCGTGCACCGCGGAGGCGACCAGCTCCTTACCGGTGCCGCTCGAGCCGTGAACTAGCACGTGTTCATCCGCGAGCGCGCAGAAGGCGACGCGGTCTCTCAGCGCCCATACGGCGCTACTCTCCCCGATCAAACCCACGCCATCGCCCCGACCAAACTCACCCAGAGCACGCTCGGGAAAAAAGCGTGGCCGCAGCCTGACCGGCGCACGTGACACGCACAAGAGCAGCACCTGGCGGTCGAGGTGCAACGTGTCGCCGATGGAGAAGTGTGCCGCGCGGAAGTCAACCCCGTTGCGCTGTGCAGCGCAGCGCCCGATGTTCTCGATGCGCAGCCGATCTCCCTCTCGGGTCACGCGCAGCTGATCTCGGGAAATGCCCTTGCCTTGCAACGTCAGGGCTTCGCTGGGCGCGTTGGGATGCTGAGGCGCGAATAGCAGGCGGCGATCACCTGCGTTTCCAGTGCCTCTGCCGAAGAAGCTGGTCTCGCCTTCGCTCTCCGGGAAGCCCACTTCACCCACCCGGTGGGGCTCGCTGCGCGACCAACACAGGACGAGCGCGGGGACCGCGGCATCAGCTGTTGCGGTTGACTCCGGTCCAACGTTGGTGACCGTGGTCGCATCCTCACGACGCGAAGACGGTGGGCCTGGCACGCAAAGCAGCCTACCAGCCGCTCGCCGCTTTTCCAATCCGCCGTCAGCGAAGCGTGGCGGTTGCGCTGTGCATTCGATACGCTGACTCCGATGCGGGGGCTTGGCTTGGCGTGCGTGCTGGTGCTCGTTGGCTGCGGTTCGAGTGGCAGCGGGGGGGGCGGAACCGGAGGCAGCGCAGGTGCTGCTGGCAGCGGTGGCAGTGCTGAGAATGGCGGCAGTGCTGAGAATGGCGGCAGTGCTGAGAATGGCGGCAGTGCTGGGAACGGCGGCAGCGTGGCCAGCGGTGGCAGTGCCGGGAACAACAGCGGCGGCACGGGCACGGGTGGGAGCAGCGCGGGGGCGGGCGGAACCGCGGGCGGTGGAGCCACTCTGAATCTCGGTCCCGACGACATCGCTTGCGAGGCGGTCGGTGGCACCAGCGAGTGCTTGGCCTGCTGCGGTGAAGCTCACGCGGCCTGGGAAGCCGTCGCGCCGGTCACGCGGCAGTGCGTGTGCGCTGGGCCAGAGCTCTGCAGTCTGGAATGCCCGAACTACTGCGGCGGCGATGCGGGAAGTCCGGAGTGTTACGCGTGCATCTTCCCCGAACTCGTGCCTGGCGGCGCCTGCTACGCGGGTTCCCACGACAGCTGCAAGGGCGAGCTCGACTGCGTGCAGTATGTGGACTGTCGCGCCAACTGCATCCAGCTGTTCGGCAGCAATCCCTAGGCGGAGTACTCCTCAGCCGCAGTACCCCCAAAGCGCTACTCCCACGCGCCGTGGGTTGGTTTCCCTGCGGCAAAGGTGACTTCGAACTTCGCTCCTGTCGCGAGCACGAACTGCCAGGTCCCCTCGCGCTTGCCTGCGCGGTAGCGACCCCGAGCTCGCACCTCGCCGTTGCTGTAGAAGTCTTCGCTCCGGCCCTCTCGCCGCCCTGCTCGATAGTTCTCGATGCTGCTCGGCTTTCCGTTGGACCCGTAGTGAACGCTGCGCCCGTCGAGCTTGCCTTGCTTGTAGCTCTCCTCGGAGGAGAGCTTGCCGCCGTTGTAGGTGCGCACGGTTCCCGAGAGCTCACCGTCTCGATAGGGCTCTTCGCGGCTTTTCTGGCCGTCACCGTCGTACGAAGTGACTAAACCGTTTCCGTGTTTGTCGACCTCGCAACGTTGGGTGATCTTTCCCGCTTGGTCCTTCTCCACCCATTTGCCGACAGGTCGACCATGAGCGTACTCCTGTCGTGCAACCACCTTGCCTAGCGCATCGAGGGTGACGTACGGGCCGTTCAGGCGACCTCGCTCGTACATCACTCGCTCTTCGCCCTCTGCGAGGCTTCGAATGTAGAGCCCGTGCTGCAGCCCTTCGAGCAGTGTACCGCGCTGGGTCACTTGACCTCCTTGGACCACCTCGTAGTCACCGTCCGGCTGCCCCAGTACCACCACGCTGCGTCGAGTGTAGTCGGACTCGAAGGTGCGAAACTCTTCGATTCCGTGTGGCAAGCCTCGAGCGGTCGGTGCGCGGCTGCTGTCGCCGCCCTCGAACAGCTCGCTCAGTTCACCTCGCTGGGGCTCACCGCGCTTCATCTCCACCCACTCCACCTCGCGCTGCACCGGACCATAGAAGTGCCAGGTCCCGCTCGGCGTGCCTTCGGTGAAGCGCTGAGTGGTGCGGCGCTCGCCGCTGGGGGAGCGAGCGATCAGCTCGCCGTCGAGCCTGCCATTGGTGTGGTTTCCCGTGAGCCAAACGCTGCCCTGTTCGTGATAGAGCGTGAACGCCCCTTCGAGCTTGCCCTGCTTGTAGTTGCTGATCTCGAAGACCGCGCCACTTGGATAGAAGCGGACGAAGCTGCCTTCCCGCAGCCCGCTCTTCACGCACTCGACTTGCCGCGCGTCACGCCGTTCGCTACTGCCTGCGGGGCACACCACGTTCGGGTTGGGCCGCGGTGCGAGTTCAGTGCGGACACACAAGGAGTAAGCCTTGGAGTCCTCGGAATCGAACACGCCCACTGCGCTTGGGGCGTAGCCGCAGAGGCGAGTGGCGAGGCCATACTTTCCGTCAGGGCTCTTCGCGTCGACCCATACGTTTCGCACGTCGCTCTCTTCGGACCAGTCAAAGAGCGCTGGTGGGCAACGACTCATCAGCGACAGCGCTTCGGCTTGATTGGGAAGCCGCCAGTCGTCGTGCCCTGCGAACGTTCCAGCCTCGCAGCGTTGCTTGGCTGCGGTCTGGCTGCGCTGCCTCGGCTTTGCTGGGAGCTGCCACTCCAGCCCCGAGATGGGGTCGCTCAGGGTGTTTACATCCTTGCGGAACTGATTGATGGGCAAGCTGCGTCGCGCGGAGTTGTCGCGGACACAGCGCACGCTGTACGGACCGTAAGGATGCGGGTCGTCGTAGTGGGTCGACACCACCGCACCTTCACCCGCGATCCCCACGTAGTAGCCATCATCGTCAGTGCGCGTCCACCACAGGGAGTCCGCTCCGCCACCAAACAGCGTCGGCTCGAGCCAGCGGGGGCCCGGCTGCGCCGGCTTGCCCGCGTCGATGAACATCGCCTGAAGCTCGCGGGCAGTGGGGAGTCGCCAGTCGTCGTGTCCGGCTGTACGCGCGGCTTCGCAGGCCCAGCCCGCCTCGAACAGATGTAGCGGCTTTTGATACGCTGTGCGCTGCCAGGCGATGCCCTGAGCGTGGTCGATGATCTCGTCCCCGCGGGTTTCGAAGCGTGGCCTTGAGCCCTGTTGCCGTATGGATTCAGGGGTGCCAGGTACCGGAAGCGTGGAGAGCAGCTCGGTCTGCTCGCCGTCGCTGTCGTAGCGGATCGGGGGCAAGGTGGCCATGAGCGTGGGCAAGTGGTGCACGTCAGCGAGCGCAAGCACGCGGGAAGCGCGCTGCCACTGGTAAAGCTCTTGGACGTGGGCGCTTGCAACGAACGGCGATGCAGCCAAAGAAACCGCGATCCGATCTCCCACGCGGAGCCGCGCGACCCCGAACTGCTTCGAAAGTGGCGGGCAGCCCTTGGAGGCGTGGTCCTTCGGTAACAGCAACAGCGCCCGTGTCTCGTGTTCCGCCACCTCAGTACTTCCCTGGGGAGACGTACCGCTCAGGAAGACTTCATTGATGATGCGTAACTCCTCGACTCGAAAGCAGTCGGTTTGTCGCTCTCGAATGCCGATCAAGACGCCCACGACACCGGAGTGAGCTGTTGGCTCCTGAGCCGCGCTGGCCTTGGGCGCGCCTTTCAGCGAAACCTGCGTCGGCGAAAGTTTGGGATCGGGGGGTGAGGGTGCTTCGAGGGACTCCTTCGGCTCCGCCTCTTCCTCGGGCGCGGCATCCGGTGCGGCCGGCAAGACGGCGGGCGGCGTCGTGCCCTTGCAAGCGCACAAAGCGATGCTGAGCAACAGGGCAAGCTGGCTACGGGCCCAAACCGACTTCATGCGGCGTCAGGGTAGCGCGCCCAGCTCGACTTCGGGATCTTCGAACACGCGGCGTACGGTCTTGCTCATACGCGCCGCGTGCATCCCGTCGAGCACGCGATGGTCAAAGGTCGCGAACGCACGCAGCACCTTCCCTGGCACGATCTCGCCGTCTTCCACCACCGGCTCATCTGAAATCGCTCCGAGAGCGATCAACAGGGGCACGCGGCTGTAGGGCACCAGCGGTACGTAAGCCTCTTTCAGGCCGAGGCTGCCGATGTTGGTCACCATCGCCGAGCCAAACGGGTCTCTTGGGATCCCCGCCCAGCGCAGATCCAGGTTGGCCGCGAACGAGAGCCAGCCGATCAGGTCGAGCGCGGGGTTCAGCAAGAACGCGGGGATCTGCTTGAACAGCTGACGAGAGCCTTCGAGGTTCTTGTCTTCGTGCTTCTTCACTTTCGAGACCTTCTGCTCGAACTCCTCTACGATCTCGAGCAGGCTCTTCTTGTGAGCGTCGAACACGGTGGCTCCGCTGAGGTCGACCTCTCCCGAGTCGGGATCCTCCAGCGCAACCTGAAAGAAGACGCCGATCTCGTCTCGCAGGTAGATGTGGTTGAAGCGTAGGATGGCGTTGGCATCGGGCATCTCCGAGAGCGTGATGGCGACGGCCTTGGCCATGACATGGGAGAGGGTGAGGTGCTTTCCGGTGCGCTCACGAAACGCCTCAACGTAGCGGATGATCTTCTCCGCACGGATCTCGAGGGTGCCATACACGCTAGGGTCGTGGGCGTCCCTCCAGGTCCCGATGGCGATGCGGCGAAAGGAAGAGAGGCTCGGTTTGCGCTTCAGCGAGAGGTTCGGCACTTTCCACGAGGGTATCCCTCCCACGTGGCTCAAGGCAACACGAGCTTCCAAAGTGCTTCGTCTGACTTTCGAATCACGCGAAGAGCTTCGCCGTCGCCGCGATTACCCCGAGCGGGACAGACGCCACGAGCACCGCTGCCGCCGCTGCCATGAGCAGCGTGTTCGCCACCGGACGTTCGCGGAGCAGCAGCGCCCACTCCGCGCTCAATGATGGGATGTCGCCTTCGACGCTTGGAGTGGCGAGGCGAGCCTGGATGTCGCTCTCGAGCTCTCTCAGGCGTTCGGGGTTGGGGGAGAGGGTGCGAAACCAAGTTGCTGCGTGCTCTTCGTTGATCATGCTAGGTCCTCCTCGCTGTACCCCAGGCTCTGGAGCCTCGACTTCAGGTACTCACGCTGTCGTTGTGTTACCTTGCGGATATTCGCTGAGGTGACGCCGCACTCCTCGGCGACTTCGTCTGCCGTCAGCTCACCCCCGTAGCGCAAGGTGACGATCCAGCGGTCGCGCTCCGGTAGCTCCGCGAGCACCAACAATAGGGCGCTTCGCAGGTCGAGCGTCGACCCTCCCGCGGACCCGCTCACCCACTGTTCCGCGGCGTTCTCGAGCAGCTCGGGTTCGAGGGGGGTTAGGCGGCCCAGCTTGCGGCGGCGGTTGAAGAAGGCGTTGCGCGCGATCGTCATCAGCCACGAGACGAAACGGGCTCCATCCCGCGATTGGTAGCCGCTCAGGTTCTTGAAAGCGCGCACGAAGGTGTCTTGCAGCAGCTCTTCGGCGTCAGCCTCCGATTGGGTCAACCCGCGCAGCACCCGAAACACACTCGGTGCGAGGTGGCTGTAGAGTTCTCCTTGGGCCTTGGCGTCACCCTGCTGGGCGGCGACCACGAGCCGCTGGATCTGGGCTTCGTCACTTGGCGCGCTGGCTCCCGCCGCGGGAAAGCCCGCAGCGGGAGCCGACAATAGGGCGAATAGCGCGTACACGTTGATTCCGTGAGGTTATGCGCGCTCGATGCGCTCGGAGAGGTACAGGTGGGTCCACAGGCTCGAGCGGTAGGTGCCGACCGCGCCCGAGACGCTGATGGCGACGGGGATCATCAAGATGGCTCCAATGATCACCGCCGGGACCAGGCCGATGGCGAAGTACAGCGCAAAGCCAAGAGCGAGGATGGGCAGTACGATCACCAACGAGGCGAGGCTGGCCACGCTGGAGCCCAGCGCCTGCGCGATGAGCAACCACAGCGAGGGCACGATCCGCCCAACCAAGAACTGACGCGCAGTGCGCAGGGACTGGGCGACCCCGCTGCCCTCGAGTACCGCGGCCCGCAGCGCGTATGTGCCCAGCAGATGGATCGTGAGCAGAAGCGGGACGCTGGCGACGGCAAGTACCACGCTAGCAACACCCCCTGCGAGCAGTGACGCACCAGCCAAGGCGGCGATGCCGAGGGGGGCCGCGATCACCACGACGCTGAGCAACGTGGCAAGCCAGGTCAAGAGCTTGATGCCAGCTACTCTGGGGGCGAACTTCAATCCCGTGCGGAAACCAACGCCGAGGGAAGTGCGACCACCGTCCCTGCTGTGGGCGGTGCCGTGGATGAGGGCGCCTTCACTGATGAGGTGGAGCAGCAACGCAAGCACGCCGACGATGCTGGCGGCGATCACCGCGTAGATCACCCAGTCCGGCGCTGTGCCGCCCGGAGTCTTGAGGTTCACCCCGCCGGCCCCGGCCGCGAACAAGCCAAACAACCAGAGCTGACGCTGGGTCTTCGCGGTTTCGTAGGCTTGGCGGACGATGGTCCAGATGCGGTTTTCCCTGGGGGTGTTCATGACTAGCTCCTTGTACGTCGGGTGAGAGGCGGTCGGTACCGCTCGCCCCGTTTGATTGGGGTTTGCAGGGACAACCCGCGTCTAAGGAGTCGCGTGACACGATTTTTCGGATTTGCGGTTCTCTCGGGACGAACGTTCGGTCTTTTCGCCAGAGACGCTTAACCTCGCCGGTATTGGTCGCCGGCGGCTAGACGCGTCTCAGCTCGCCACGAGGGACATGCGGGGCGGTGACAGACTCGGACGCCGCTCGAAGCTTTCAGCGCAAGCCGCATTCCAAGCGCGTTCGTAACCATCCGGAAACTCGCCTCGCAGGAACGCGCCCGGGGGGCAAAACTCGAAGATCTCGTCGTAGCTCGCCGCTCGCGTGGGCGTGACGCGGCGTTGAATGTGCCAGGGGCGAAGCTCTGCCGGATGTTCGAGGCCGGTAGCCCCCAAAAGCTCCTGGAACGCATGCAGGGTGTTCTGCTGATAGTGCGCGACGCGCTGCGCCTTGTCGCTCACCACCAAACCCCGAATCAGCTTCTCGTCCTGAGTTGCGATACCCGTCGGGCAATCGTTGCTGTTGCAACGTCGAGCTTGGATGCACCCAAGCGCGAACATCATCCCGCGGGCGGAGTAGACCGCGTCAGCACCGAGCGCGAGCTTGTGCGCGATATCGAAGCCGCTGATGATCCGACCCGAAGCAAGTAGCTTCACCTGATGGCGCACCCCGATACCAGTGAGGGTGTTGTGCACCAGGATGAGCCCGTCGGTCAGCGGCGTGCCCACCACGTTCGAGAACTCCAAGGGAGCGGCGCCGGTTCCGCCTTCGGCTCCGTCTACGGTGATGAAGTCCGGAACGATGCCCGTTTGTAGCATCGCCTTCGCGATCGCGAAGAACTCCACCGGCCGCCCCACGCACAGCTTGAAACCGACGGGCTTACCGCCGCTGAGCTCTCTCAGCTGCGCCACGAAGCGCAGGAGCTCGACTGGTGTGCGGAACGCGGAGTGGGATGGGGGGGAGAGGACATCCTGGCCCATTGGTACCCCACGGATATCAGCGATCTTACGTGTGAGCTTGCTCGCCGGGAGGATGCCACCATGACCCGGTTTGGCACCTTGGCTCAGCTTGATCTCGATCATCTTCACGTTGGGGAGCTGAGCACTCGCACGGAAACGCTCCGCACTGAACGCGCCCTGTGCGTCCCGAGCACCGAAGTACCCAGTACCGATTTGCCAGATCAAGTCGCCGCCGCCTTCGAGGTGGTAAGGACTGATGCCGCCCTCGCCGGTGTTGTGGGCGAAGCCACCGAGCTTCGCCCCTCGGTTCAGCGCGCGCACTGCGGCGTCGCTCAGCGCTCCATAGCTCATGGCGCCGACGTTCAGCAGGGCTGAAGAATAGGGCTGCGTGCAAGCGTTCGAACCAATCGTGACGCGGTGGGGAACCGCGGGTAGCACGCGCGCCATCAGCGAGTGGTTGATCCACTCGTAGCCCTCTGCGTAGACGTCGCGCTGAGTGCCGAAGGGCAACGTGTCGGTGGTGTTCTTGGCACGCTGATAGACCAACGACCGTTGCTCACGGCTGAACGGTGTCCCGTCGGTGTTCGACTCGATGAAGTACTGATTGATTTCTGGGCGGATTTTTTCGAGGAGGTACCGCCCGTGGCCGATGATGGGGAAGTTTCGGCGGATCGCCTGAGGCTCTTGCAAGATGTCCAGGACGCCTAGAGCGATCAACGGGGCAACCACCGCAAAGCCGAGGTAGGCGCCTGGCCAGAGCTGCGCGAGCCCAATCAACGACAGGCTGATGAACACACTTAGGCTGAGGAATACGCTGCGGGCTGACATATCTCGACTCGTTTGGCTCCAGAGCTGGCGGCAGAGATCTGCCACCTCCGAGTCTTGTGATCGGGCGCGGCCTGTAGGACTTGAGGATCTGTTGTGCGACGCAGCGCGCCGTTGACGCCAAGGGCGTGGGGCCGCAGAGTCATCGCTATGCCCGGGCCTGAGAGCGATCGCGAGTCGACGTTCTCTGGCCGGCGCGGACGGGTGATACGCACGGCAGTCCTCCCGCTGCTGGGTATCGCCTTGTTTGGACTGCTCGGCCCCTTCGCCGAGCTACTCAGGCGCTCGAGCTACTCGCGGGTTCCTAGCGAGTCGTATTTCACCCTGCCGAGTGTCTTCGACGCGCTGGTTCTTGGCTTCGGCTGTGTCGGCCTCACGCTGGTCGCCCGTCGCGCAGCGGGGCGGCCGGCGGACGCACCAGTGAGTCACCGCCGCGTCTTGAGGGGCATCCCGGCAGGGGTGTTCGTGCTGTTTGCCGTCGCGCAGATGTACGGGCTGCTTCAAGTCGTCGATCGCACGCCGAGGGACTTCCCGTGGCAGCTGTTCTTGGGGCTCTCGTTGGTGTCGCTGAGCGCCGGGGTAGCGCTGACACGTCGCGGTCTTCGCCTCACGAGCTGGCGCTGCTTCACGAGTCAGCTAGCTGGCCACGTCGTGCTGATGGCACCCCCGCTGTGCTGGCTCTTGCTCGATGGTTTGCGGCATGAGCCGGCTGAACACTACGCAGGTCCGTGCGCAGCGCTCTGCTTGTTTGCGTTGGTGGGTTTGCTCTGGGCGGGGCGCAGTGGATCGCGGCGGGTCGATACGCTCGCGGTTGCGTTGTGTGTGATCACGTTGCTCGCTGCGGCGCCGATCTTCTTATCCGCGAGGATCACACGGTCCCATGTGGCTGGGAAGGGTGAAGAGTGTGAGGTCGCCTTGGCGGCGGTGCCCGTTTGGCGGGCCGGTCCCGGGCACGACCCGGTTTGCGAACCCGGCGCCTTGGGGCCCGTGAGCTGGGCGGAGTCCGCGGTGGTTGGTGTAGCCGGACTTGGAGGCCTCATGTGGTGGCTCAAGCGCCGACGGAAGAGCTGGAACGCCGCGAGCTAGGGACTTGGCGGGGCAGCGCCTCCGGTCCCGGGGGTGCCGCTACCGCCAGTGCCTGGTCCCATGCCTCCGGTTTGGCCGCCGCCGAAGCCTGAGCCGCCTGTTCCCGGATTGGAACCTCCGCCAGTACCTGGTCCCATGCCTCCGGTTTGAACCCCGCCGCCGAAGCCTGAGCCGCCTGTTCCCGGATTGGAACCTCCGCCAGTGCCTGGCCCCATGCCTCCGGTTTGAACCCCGCCGCCGAAGCCTGAGCCGCCTGTTCCGGGATTGGAACCTCCGCCAGTGCCTGGTCCCATGCCTCCGGTTTGAACCCCGCCGCCCGAGCCTCCGCCAGCAGCGCCGTTCCCACCACTACTACTGGCACAAGGATCACCGGCACTTTGCCCCGGCTGCCCGGGAACCGTGCCGGGTTGCCCCGCGGAACCACCCATCGAGCTACCGGTGCCGTCTTCCCAAGTGCAGCCAAGCTGATCAATACAGTAGGTTTCGCTGAGCTCGTTGCAGCGCGTCGCGCTGCCGCGGCACTCGTTGTACTCATAGGAAAGCTCGCAGCCGTCCTGATGCGCACAGGCATCCTTCCCGCTGTCCGACGAGATACTGATCGCGTAGCAGGACTTCGCACTACCGTGGCAACCGACCTCGAGGGGCATGGCTTGCTGACCGCTGGAGGCGCAGGTGTTGCCCTTGTTGTCGGAGCACGCCGACGCGCTGCCTAGCGTCAGCATGGCGATAGCTCCCAGCACCCAGTTCAATTCTCGCGTCATTGGCTCTCCTACACTCAAGCGACCTGCGTGGCGCGCTACCCACCCCCTGCGCAACGCCACACTCAAACGGCGCGGCAGAGGCTGGCAGTTTTCGGCGCTTCTGCAAGGCGTGTCCGCCCCGGGTAGCGTTAGAGCAACAGCAGTGCCAGGCGAGCTCAGACCTGATATTTGCTCAGCATGGCGAGCTTCGTGCGCAACAACACGACGATTCACTACGAAGACTCAGGCAGCGGACCAGCGCTGCTGCTGATCGCGCCGGGAGGCATGCGATCCCATGTCGGCGTGTGGGAAAAGGCGCCGTTTAATCCGCTGCGGGAATTCGCCGCTGGCTTCCGCACCGTTGCGATGGATCAGCGCAACGCCGGACAGTCCCACGGCCCCATCGAGCCTGGTATGGGCTGGGACCAGCACACTCAGGACCAGCTCGCGTTGCTCGACGAGCTGGGCATTCAGCGCTTCTTGGTCATGGGCATGTGCATCGGAGGCGCCTACATCGCCGGGCTGATCCGTGCGGCAAAGGAGCGCGTCATGGGAGCAGTCCTGCTGCAGCCCATCGGCCTCGAGAACAATCGGGACGCGTTCCATCAAATGTTCGACAACTGGGCGGTGGAGGCAAAGAGCAAGCACCCCCAAGCCGA
The DNA here is from genome assembly GCA_020633205.1 of Polyangiaceae bacterium. Taxonomy (NCBI): domain Bacteria; kingdom Pseudomonadati; phylum Myxococcota; order Polyangiales; family Polyangiaceae; species Polyangiaceae bacterium. The sequence goes on along the minus strand of JACKEB010000010.1, from coordinate 1,142,409 downwards.
CTTCGAGGCCTACAAGTTCGCGATGTTTGGATCGCCGGATAGCACCGAGCCGCGCCAGCAGTTTCTGTTCAACGCTTCCCGCGACGAGGTGCGAGCGTGGACGACGCCGATCTTGGTGGCCAAGGGTAATGACCTCTACCACCCGGAGTCGACTTCGCGAGAGGTCGTACGCCTCGCGCGAAACGCGAGCTTGATCGAGGAGTGGAAGCAACCCGACTCCACTCCCGTCGCGGTAAAACAAATCGGTGAGTTCCTCACGGCCGCAGCCGACTGAGTTGGCTGCTTGGCGCGGTGGTCACACCCGTGCCTTGCGCCAGCTGATGCGCTCGTGCACGTTCTCTCCGTAGATCACGTTCTTGATGTATTTCCCTGAAAGGAACTGCTGCGGGAACGGCATCGGGTAGCGACTGAGCTTGTCCAGGCTCTTCAAGTGGTCCGCGCTGAGCTTCACCAGAGCCGCGCCGAGGGTGTCTTCAATCTGCGAGACTTTGCGGGCCCCGACGATCGGGATGCACAGATCGCTCTGGTTCATGACCCACGCGGTGGCCACCTGGCTAGACGACACCCCGAGCTCGTCTGCGATGCGATCGACTTCCCTGGCGATGGCTAGCTTCTGCTCGCTCGTGCGTCCGCTCGAGTCGTTGCCGCCTTTCCGCAGGGAGTCGATGTCCCCGTTGCCGCGGGTATACTTCCCAGTCAAAACGCCGCCGGCTAGGGGTGCCCAGGCAAGCACTGACAGCTCGAAGTACTCCGCCATGCGTAACAGCTCGTGCTCCACGCTGCGCTCGAGCAAGCTGTACTCGATCTGCAGGCCCACGAAGGGCGTCCAGCCACGGAGCTCGGCGAGGACGTTCGACGCGGAAACGACCCACGCCGGTGTATCGCTCACCCCCAAATGCAGGAGCTTGCCCGCGCGCACGAGATCGTCCAGCGCACGCAGCGTTTCGTCCATCGGCGTCAGCTCGTCCCAGGCGTGGATCCACAGCAGGTCGATGTAGTCCGTGTTGAGACGCTTGAGGCTGGCCTCGACTGAGCGCACCAGGTTCTTGCGGTGGCTGCCACCGGAGTTGGGATCGTCGTGATCCATGCAGAGCGTGTACTTCGTGGCGAGCACGAAGCGGTCTCGCTTGCCTTGCAGCCAACGGCCGCAGATCTCTTCCGTCTGACCGCCGTGATACTTGTTCGCGGTGTCGAGGAAGTTCCCGCCGGCGGCGGCATAGGCATCCAGCACCTGGTGGCTCGTGGCTTCGTCGGCACCGAAGCCCCAAGCGTCGCCGAAGCTCATGGTGCCGAGACAGATCTCCGAGACGCGCAGCCCCGATTTACCCAGTAGTCGATAGCCGATCATGTATTGCTCCTCGCTCGAGTGTTTACACCACTTGGCGTTGTGCAGGGCTCGCTTCGTGAGGCGCACTTTGACCGCTGGCGACCTTGGGGTATGTACCGACGACTCATGGACGTCAGAAGCTACGCCGCCATCAACGAGGCGCAACGGGACCACTGGTGGTACGCCGCGCGGCGCACAATCCTCGATCGTGTCCTTGGCCAGGTCCACGCTGCGGGCCTTCCAAAGGGCACGCTCCTCGACCTGGGTTGCGGAACCGGTTCGAACCTGCCCGTGCTGGAGAAGTACGGCAAAGCCCATGGGGTAGACATGTCGCCCGAGGCGGTGGAGTTCTGCAGGCTGCAGGGGATCGACAACGTTACCCGCGCTGACCTCGATCACTTGGAAGGGGTGCCCCCGGAGTCGGCGTCTGTCGTCTTGCTCGCCGACGTGATCGAGCACCTCGACGACGAACGTCCGTGCCTGGAAGCCGCGCGCGCTGCGCTCGCGCCTGGTGGTGCGCTGATCGTCACCGTGCCAGCCTTCATGTTCCTGTGGAGTCCTGCCGATGACTTCGCCCATCACCGGCGGCGCTACACCGCTCCCGAGCTGAAGCAGGTGATCGGCTCGATGTTCGAGGTCGAACACCTGACCTACTTCAACACCTTCTTGTTCGGTCTGATCTTGGCTGGTCGCGCAACGGAGAAGCTGCTCAAGCGCCAGGGCGACGATACCTACTCCGTCCCCCCGAGCCCGGTGAACCGGACGCTCAAGGCGATCTTTTCCGCAGAGTCTTTCCTCGTGCCCAAGCGCAAGTTGCCTTTTGGTGTGTCGCTGTTGTGCGTGGCGCGAAAGCGCGAGTCCTGAACCCGCGCTCCGCTCTGCTGGTTGCGCGCCCTGCTGGTTGCGCTCTGCTGGTTGCGCTCTGCTGGTTGCGCGCTCTGCTGGCTGAGCGCTGCTAATTGAGCTCGGAGTTGATCTCGGGTGCGTCGCCCTGAAAGTCGACGTTCAGACGGGAAACCGCCGCCAGGCGCTTCCCCGTGCGCACGAGCTCGATGTTCTCGACGAAGTCGACGTCGATGCGCATGTCCTCGCCCAGGTAGTGGCGGAAGGTTGCGAGGATCTCTTGCAGTGAATCATCTGAGTAGCGCTCACCCTTAACCACGCGGAAAATCATAGCGTTGGGGCGCTCCTGCACTACCTGGAAGCGCCTGATCGCGTGGTCGAACTCTTTCAGGTAGTGAGCGAAGAAGGTTCCCGGCAAGTAGCGCTTGTCCGTGCCTTGAATGATTGATTGCACGCGCCCTTCAATCTTCCCGACGAGGGGGAGCCCACGTCCGCACGGGCAGTCGAAGTCGGGATCCATGGCCTCGGCCAAATCGCCAATCCGATAGCGGATGAACGGAAGACAGTAGTTGTTGAGGTCGGTGATCACGACTTCCCCAACTTCGCCGGGTGCCACCGGGCGCCCCTCCTTCAACACCTCGACTATGTAGCCTTCCCCAACGATGTGATGACCCGTGTGGGCGCTGCACTCGTAGGCGAGCCCCGAGAATTCGCGAGATCCGTACTTGTCGAAGACCTTGCAGCCGAACGCCTCTTCGATGAGTTTGCGACTCTGATCCGGCAGTGTCTGCGCGCTGCTCATCAACGCGGTGGGCCGCACGTCGACGTTTCCGACTTCCTTGAGGTAATGGGCGAGGAAATCGAGCGCCTCTGCATAGCCGTCCATGAGGACTGGCTGCCACTCGGCGATTTCCCGCACCATGGCCTGGAGCTTTGCGTCGGACATCTCGAAGATCGGGATGAACTTGCGGCGGCACAGCTTCGCGTCCGCGATTTCCCGCGCCGCTTGTGACTTGGACATGCCCAGGGTTTGGTGCCAGAGGCGCACGCACGGATCGCCGAATTCGTACCCCGTCCACTCCTGAGAGCGCAGGGTTGCTGCCCAGCGAAACTCGAGCTGAGCGCGATCCGCGTAGCAAACGAAGGGCTCCCCAGTAGAGCCGCTCGTGCTGATCTTCAGCACCTGATTCTTGTCGTGGTTCTCACTCAGGATGTCGAAGAAGAGGTGCTCTCGAATGTCTTTCTTAGTGAGAAACGGCAGCTTGTGAAGGTCCGCCTGGCCTCGAATGTCCTGCGGCGTGAGGCCGCGCTCTCGCATTCGCTCCCGGTAGTAAGGCACGTTGCGGTACGCGTGCCGGACGAGACGGCGCAGCTTCTCGTCTTGGAGTTCTCGAAGCTGCGAGCGGGTGAGCCACTGGCTGCGGTTGAGGCTCTCGTAGTAGTCCTCGACGTCCTTCGTGATCATCCAGTGCGTGGCGTTGAAGGCCTTCATGTAGCCTTTCCAGTGCGCCTGCTTTGCGGGTGAGCGCGGCTTTGGCTCGAACCGAGGTGGGTTCCGGCGCAGGAACTGGCGCGCAGTGTCCGGGGGACGGTTGGTGACCCGGTACTCCCAGGTGGCTCGACCCACGTCCACGAGCGAACGCACTGCCGCGCGGTAAGCGTTGCCATCGAGGAAACTGGTGCCCGCGCGCCGGTTCTCGAACAGCGTCTCGATCTGCTTGTAGGAGTAGCCCTTGGCGTGGGCCGCGACCATGATGAAGCTCTGCCAATAGTAGTAGCTGCCGTCGTACGTCAGTAGATCCTCGAGGATCTCCTTGGAGGTGACGAGGAAACCGCTCTTGTTGTCCTGCAACTTCATCCCAAAGGTCGCGTTCAGGATCGTGTTCAGGCCACGACTCAGGTGGTACCGCGTCCCGCGTTCGCGACCGACGGCAGAGCGCCAGCCCTGAACGATGTCGACGTTGGACTCGAGTAGCGTACGGTAGAGGCGGAGGAGGTCTTCGGGTTGATACTGCAGGTCGGCGTCGATGATCGCGACTGCTGGCGCTCGCGCCGCCCTCGCTCCTGTCTTCCACGCGCCCGTAATTCCCTGGTTCACCCCGTGGTGCTGCCCAACGACGACGCCGGGATACGCGGCCTCCATCTCTTCGATCACGGTCTTCGTGTTGTCTCGGCTGCCGTCGTTCACCAGGACAAGCTCACCTCGAAGATTGCCACGCTGAAAAACCGAGACCACGCGGCGCGCGAGCTCGCGCACGTTCAACTCTTCGTTGTAGCAGGGGGCAATTACGGAAAGCTCAAGCTCAAGCGGCTCAGTCATAGGCGGAGCAGCATAGCGCGACCGACTCCTACTTCCAGTGTCCCTGGGCTGCGCGGAAGCGGGGTTTACCGGCTTTCGATAAGCCTGGTGGGACGTACGTGCCGCCTCCGCTCGCATATGGGTCTGCATGGCGTAGCCCCAGTGAAGCCACGATCGCGCAAATTTGCCGTGGTTTGCGTGGGGCGTCCCACGAGGTTTGCGAGCTGGCGAGCGTGTGCGGAATGAGTTATCAGTCGCCCCATGTCGGAAGTCGCTGCTGGCGCCCAGCCAGACCTGTCGCAAAGGCGAGTAGTCGTGACCGGTGGAGCGGGCTTCATCGGCTCACATTTGGTCAAGCGCCTGCTGGACCTGGGCGCTCAGCGCGTCTGGGTGGTGGATAGCCTGCGCTACGGCGATTTGGCTAACCTCGCCGAGTATTCGGATCGGGTGCAGCTGGTTCGCCACACCCTCGGCAGCGATCCAATCGAACATCTCGCGGAAGCGATGGAGGGGTGCGACTTCCTGTTTCACCTTGCCGCAGAGAAACACAACCAATCTAAAGACGAACCCACGCGTGTCGCCCGCGCTAACATCGAGGGCACACTCGCGCTCTACGAGCTGGCGGCTGACAAGGGCGTGAAAAAGATCGTGTTCAGCTCCTCGCTCTACGCCTACGGGCGTATGCAAGGCGACGCGTTCGTCGAGACGGAACTGCCTCGTCCGCAGACGGTGTACGGTGTGTCGAAGCTGACCGGCGAGCACCTCCTGCACTACCTTTCGGTCCAACGTGGGGTTCCGTATCTCGCGCTCCGTTACCTGTTCGTCTACGGGCCAAGACAGTTCGCCGGCATGGGCTACAAGTCTGTGATCGTGAAGAACTTCGAGCGCTTGAGCCGCGGTGAGGCGCCGATCGTGTTCGGCGATGGGGAACAGAGCTTGGACTACGTCTTCGTCGATGACGTAGTCGAGGCCACTCTCCGAGCGGCGCTGGTCGAGGCATCGGGGGAGGTGCTGAACATCGCTTCCGGCGTCCCGACCAGCGTGAATCAGTTGCTCGACACGATGATCGCGGTCAGTGGGAAGGCTCTCCCGAAGCAGACGGGGCCCGCAGATTGGACCGCAGGCAGTCGGCGTTTCGGGGACCCCTCGAAGGCAGCAGCCGTGCTCGGGTGGCGCGCGACTACCAGCCTCGAGGACGGGCTCATGCGGACCTGGGACTGGATCCAAAGCGCTTCCTGAGGCGTGAGTCGACTCATGAGACGAGTGCCGTGAAGTTCTGGGAGAGGCTCTTCAAGCCGCGCCCCGGGGAGCCTACGCCGGGAGGCGAAGACGGGATGCGCGACGGCGTAGAGCGAACCGGGTGGAGCGGGCGCCTGCGTCATCTGGGCGTCTTGTTGGTGTGCCTCGTCGGACTCGTCATCGCTCACGGATACGCCGACGACTACTATCGGATCCATGACTGGCTCGCCTGGCGGATCCTGGGTTACTGGTTGTGCAGCCTGGTCTTCGTTGCAGCATCCGTTTCCGCGGGGCACATAACGCTCAAGGGCGTCACGCGAGGGGAACTTCCGCCCCTCGAACACGTCGCGCTCGCCTTCGGCGTCGGTGTGATGGAGTTCCAGCTCCTCGTAGTGCTCGGGGGCGCTCTAAAGCTCTACTACGGCTGGTTCTTCTTTGTGCCACCGGTGATCTGCCTGCTCGGTGCGCCTTCCCTTCGGCGGTTTCTCGTGGCGACGAAGCATCGCTACTCCCACGAGCCCCTGAGCCCGTTGCAGTGGGTGATCCTGGTCTTCGGCGTGTTGTGCCTTGGCCTCGTCTACTTCAACCTACTGACGCCCGACAACGTATCGTTCGATTCCAGGGCCATGCACATGGGCGTGGCCGAGGACTACGTCGCTTCTCATGGCATCCGCCGGTTCGACGAAGGGTGGGTGTTCGCTGGTGCGCCGCACTTCGGCAGCTTCCTGTACGTTTGGGCGTTCCTGATACCCGGCTCGAAGCTCCATGACCAAATGGAGCTGGCTCAACACCTGGAGTTCATGGTGTTTCTCGGGACCACATTGCTGGCGGTCCCAGCCGTTGTGCGTCGGCTTGTTCCGGGCTCTGACCCCCGGGTCGTGTGGGTCGCCAGGTTTTTGTTCCCTGGGGTAATGCTCTACGACTCGAGCCTGAGCGGTGGGGCTGACCACCTGGCCGCGATGTACGGTCCGCTGATATATCTCGCGCTGTTGCTGGCCTGGCCTCGCCTGGAGGTCAAGTTCGCTGCGCTGCTTGGGGTGCTGGTGGCCGGGGCCGTGATGACCAAGTACACGATGGGCATCATGACTCTCCCGTTCTTGGGGCTTGCCCTCACGGCGCGGGGAGTGTTCTTGCTGGTAAAGAATATCCGTGCGGATAAGAGCGCTCGCCGCTGGGGCTGGCTCTGGGGTTTCGTCGCCTTTGCCCTGGCAGGTCTGACGGTCGGAGCTCCGCACTGGCTAAAGAACTGGATCCACTACGGGGACCCAGCGTATCCGATGCTGCGCGGAGTATTCTCCAGCCGCCCTTGGCTGCCGGGCTCCAGCGAGATGTGGGTACGCTTCGAAGAGACTCAGCTCTGGGCCGCCGAGCACGATTGGTCGGGGGTGAAGCAAAGCTTTTGGGCCACGCTCGACTTCTCGTTCGTGCCCAATGACTGGCCACGCTTTCACGGGCATCGGGCAGTCTTCGGGTCGCTCTACACTCTGCTGTTCCCGGCTTTGTTGTTCCTGCGCCGTTCCTTGCGCACGTGGGCAGTGGTTGCCTGGATCCAGCTCGGTGTCTTCTGCTGGTATTGGATCAGCCATCAGGATCGCTATCTGCAGAGCATCACCCCATTGATGGCCGCGGTCGTGGCGGCGGTGCTCTGCATGATCTGGCAGCAGCGGTCGACGCTGCTGAAAGTCGCGAGCGGCGCGCTCGTGGCTTTCCAGGTGGTTTGGGGGGGAGATGTGCCCTTCTTGCCCACGCACTCGATGATCAAGTCTCCCCAACGGGCCACGCTGAAGCTCCTCGAAGCTGGCCACGCGGGGAAGTACGCCTCCCGATTGGGGCCAAAGAAGAGTTCGTTCGAGGCGGAAGGCAAGTTGCTCCCGCCAGGCGCACGCGTGGTGATGCACGACCAAGTGATGACCCTGGGGATCGCGCATGCTTCGATCCGTGACGCACGGCCGTGGCAGTTTGGACTGAACTACGCGCTGTTGAAGGATCGCCCGCAGGTGTATCAAGCGCTCAAAGACCTCGGAGCTACCCACGTCTTCTGGCCGGCTGGGCAGCAACGCTACTGGGATAGCGTTGCCGGCGAGGCTGTTTTCTTGGGATTTGCGACGCGGACCACCAACCAGCGCAAGGTCCGAAGCGGAACGCTTGGTGAGATGCCCAGTGAGCCCCCGAGCGCCGCGCGGAATACCAAGCTATTGCTCGTGCGCTGTGGATCCAAGGGCTACGCGACGGGGATCTATGACTTGGAGGACGTGTCGGTGCTGCGTTTCGCGCCCGAAGAGGACGAGCTCCCGAAGCCGCGCGTGAGTCTGCAAGCCGATGCGCTCGTCGATCGCTTGGGGAGCGTGGAGTACGTTGTTACAGATGCGGGTTGCGGCAGCGATCGAGTCGAGGCCATCCGCAAGCTCTTCATCCTCACAGGGCGGACGCAAGCGTCCGGCAAGTTCCCAGCGTATGACTATTGGTCCAAGCGAGAGTAAGGCGTGAGTTTAGTGTCCTTCAAAGAGCGTGCGAGTGAGATGTTTGGCACGCTTGAGTCTTACTGGAAGGCCGCCACGGGGCGTGTCTCTGACCAGCCAAGCATCCGGTTCATCGGCGTCTGTTGCATTCTGCTAGCCGCAGTCACCCTGCTACGGCCCCTGTTCTTTGCGGCGATTCCCGAGTCCGTCTTTCAGGGGCCCGTCATCGTCTGGACTCTAATCGAGCGCGATTGCGCCAGCATCGTTTTGGGGGCCAAGCGGAATTCACCCCAGGTTCCGAGCCTTTTGTTTCTGGTCTTGCCGACGCTGGTCGTGCTGTGGAGCAAGCGGGATGTTAGCTGGGGCCGATGGGAGTGCGGGAAGGCCTTCCGCAACTTGATCCTAGTGATGGTGTTCATCATGGCCTGGGCCGGTGCCACCTTCGACTACAACATGTACCTCGATCGCGGTCACTTCGTGGACCGGGCGCTCCTGGTGCTGCTCGCCATCTGGACCTGGCGTACGCCGTTGGCGCTTCCATGGTTCACGCTGCTCTCCGTTGTTCTCATGCGGGAATGCTTCGTTCCGCTGGGGCACGACGACTTCGACTATCGACCGATGTTCGAGATGTTGATCATTATGTCGATCAGCGTCTGGTTCTCGGTGTTTCGCTGGGTACGCACCAAGCACGTCGTGTTCCTATCGCTGTGCTCCTTGGGGTCCTACTACTTCGCCGCTGGTGTCGCTAAGTGGGAGTACGGTCCAGAGCACAGCTGGCTCCTAGAAAACCAGCTGTCGAACCTCGCAATGACCAATCACTCTCTCGGGTGGCTTGGGTTCATCAGCGAAGGCACGTTCATCAAGATCGTCCAGGCCGCGAGTCACATGAACGTGATCAACGCCGGGTATACGCTCTTCGTGGTGGAACTCGGCGTGATTGTGCTGATGTTTCTCCCGCCGAGGATCTCGCGTTACTACTGGCTTGCGGCTGCCCTGCTACACGTTGGGATCTTCGCGTTCTCCGGGATCTTCTTTTGGAAGTGGATCGTTACTGACGTTGCGATCTTCTTCTTTCTCCGCGGAGGCGGTCTGGAGATCCACAAGCAGATTTGGGCGCACAAGCTCGGCCTCCTATTTGGTGTAGCCTTGCTTTGGTTCTCGCTGGACCGAGTCTATTTTTGGCCGCAGATCGGTGTCGCTTGGTACGACTCACGAGTCCTGGAGCACTACACCTTGGTTGGTGTGGATCGAGACGGGGAGAAGCACGTCATCGATCCGCTCACAATCACACCATTCGATACGCGCTTCATCCAAGGGGATTTCGGCTACGTGACCCGTGAAAAGACGCTCTCCCGCACCATGGGAACGACGGCCGACTACCGCATGATGACGCGTCTGAACAACATCACGAGCGACGCGGAGCTGGTCGAGATCGAGCAGAAGTACGGCCGTTCGAAGTACCGCGCGAAGAGCAAGCAAAAGTTCGATCAGCTGATCGCTCGATACTTCTCCAACACCAACCGCTACGGCGGGCGGCGCCACCGATGGCTAGCGCACATCGGTCGCCCAGATCACATCTGGATGCAGGCTCCGGGGGAGTTTTACGATTTCAAGAAGCCGTTGAAGACCGTCGAGGTCCACCGTCAGCGCGTCTTCTACGACGGGCAGAAGATCGTGCGCAGGCCGGACCAACTGCTGTACGAGATCGCGATTCCCTAGCCGCGTCCCCGGAGCCGTTTTCGTGCGGCACTAGCTCGGGGGTCAGCGGTAGATTTTCACCGACTCGAAGTGGAGCGCAGTCTTCTTCGGCACCCGAAGGCGCAGATAGCGGCCCGACGTCGGTGCAAATGTCAGCGTGACGTCGTCGAAAGTATCCCGGTGCTCCGCCACCTTGGTCCATGTCTTGCGGTCGTCGCTGATCTCAACAAGCAGCGGCGCCGCCCTGCCTTTGCAGCAGTCCTTTCGGTTCTCAACCACGACCTTGGAGACCCTTCGGCGGGCGCCGAAGTCGTACTCGAGCCACGGCGAGGCTTCTTCCTGGGTGTGGAAGAAGGGCTTGAAGGCTTTGCCTCTGCACTTGTGCTGTTCCGGGGTGCAGTTGTCCAGGGTTGAGCTCGCCTTCCAGCTCGCCGTGGTCGCCAGATTGGGGCCGCGGCTCGCGACGTAGATTCCATAGGCACCGGCCACGGTGACCATCACGGCGATCACGCCGCTCCGCAGGGCGCGCTGCGCACGCAGTGCCTCTAGGTGCTGATCGGGGCCATGCACTCGAGACACGAGCTCGCGTGCGAGCGTGGCGAACTGGCCCAGATGTTCCCGTACTGCTGCGTCGCTAAGCTCGCCGCGAGCGGTGTCATCCGCGGCGAAGACTTCCCCAACGGCATCAGGCGCTTTCAACGCTGCGCGGGCTGTCTCGGGTAGCAACGCCCATGCTTCCGCGCGGGAAGCCGGTGCACTGCGGTGGATGGCGGAAACCGACCAGAAGACAGCCTGCGAGAACGCCTCCAACGCCAACAGCTCGGCTCCTCCTTGGAGCGGCTCGATCGGACGCAGAATGCGCTCACCGACTTCGAGCGCAGCGGCGGCGCGGCGCTTGTATTCCCTGGCGGGCCCTTCCTCCCTGAGCGTCACCTGAGCCTGGGCGAGGGCATCGCTGCGGGTGAACCACTGTACGAACCTGCGTAGTGGTCGCTTTTGGACTTTTGGGCTGGGTTTTGCCTCGGATTGAACCTCTGGTGCCGGGGCTGCCAATTCGGTCGACTCTACCGAGTCGTGTTCCTGGCTAGCTTGCGCAGATGTCTCGACGGCTTCGCTCATCCTGGACTTCGGGTAACACGCGTGGCGAGATCGAGCCAGGCTCCAACGCCTCGATAGTCTTGGTCGTGGATCGCTCCGGGCCGCGCTTGCGGCGAAATCGGCCACTATTCAAGCGAAAGCGAGCACCTCAGTTTGGATACACGCAGACGCCGTACTGGCTGTTCCCGACGTTGACACACCAGTCAGTGACGCCGCTGCACCCAATGCTCAAATCGCAGAGGTTGAGACACTGGCCCTGGTAGCACTGGAACAGGATGTCGCAGTCAGAGCTCTGGGTGCAGAACTGATTGAGGTTGTTGCAGGTCGTGCAGCTCTCGCAGCGACCCTCGGTCTGGCTGTAGATCCGACACACGCCTGGGCCGTCGGCCGCGGTGCACGAGCCGCCGACGTTCGAACACGGGTCACCGTTTCCGTCGGGAAGCCCGAGAGCCGGATCCATTCCGCTCGGTTGGCCTGCGGAGCCGCCGTTGGCCGAGCCGCCGTTGGCCGAGCCGCCGTTCGCAGACCCGCCGTTCGCAGACCCCCCGTTTGCGCTACCGCTGGAGCCGCCGTTCGCGCTGCCGCCGTTGCTGGCGGCGCCCTGACCGGCGCTTCCACCTTGAGCCGCTCCGGAGCTGCCACCGTTTGCACCGCCACCGCTGCTGGAACCGCCGTTTCCGGAGCTACCGCCCTGCTGACTGCTCCCTGCGGCGCCAGCGCTGCCGGAGGCGCCCCCCTGAGGAGCATCGTAGTGCTTCAGTGTCTCAGACTCGGCGCAGCCCCAGCAGAGCAGCGCCCCCGTGAGCGCTGCGGCGCACCCTAACCCCCAAACCCGCGACATCGGGGTAGTTTAGACCCAAAGCAGTCTCAGTCGAAAGGCTGACTGTTGCGATGCGCTTTTTGTGCTGGATCGACGCTACAGGTCGACGAGCTCGAAGCCGCCGATGAAGTCGCGCTTGCCGATATCGACGCCGTTGTGACGCAAGATCGCGTACGCCGTCACAATGTGAAAATAGAAGTTCGGAAGCGCCATCCCGTTGAGGTACACGCCAGCCTTTGCGCCTTTTCCGGGCAGAAAAGTGATGGGGACGATGCGCTCGTCAGCGCCAGCGAAGTCTTCCGGCTGAAAGCCTTCGAGGTAGCCAATGACGTTGTTGATGCGTCCCCGGATCTCCTCCCAGGTCTGCTCCGTGTCGGGGTGCTTGGGCGGCTCCTTGCCCGCGATACGAGCTGCAGCGAACTTCGCCGCGTCGCAGGCGCCCTGAATTTGTTTGAGCAGCGGATACTGATCCGGGGCGAGGCGCGCGCTCAGCAGCACGCTGACGTCGAAGCTCTTGGCTTCCGCGTGCGTCGCCGCCTTGTCGAGCCACTGGCTCAGGTTCTTCAGCATCTTCAGGGTTTGAGGGACCGTAGCGTCATACAGCGGCATGCGGCGGTGCATGGCGCTCCGAGGCAGGAGCGTCAACGGTCTCTCGTGCAGATTCCAGCGCTGCGACGGCGCTCAGTCCGGCAATGCGATAGGCCTCTGCCAGGGTAGGAAAGTTGAAGACGCTGTCCACCAAGTCGCAGGCTTGGGCTCCGTAGCGGACCGCTAGCTGGCCCACGCTGAGCAGCTCCGCCGCGCCTTCGCCGGCGATCTGCACACCGAGCACCCGACCATCGTACCCGACGACGAGCTTCAAGAACCCAGAAGGCGACGCGGCGATGTGTCCCCGAGCGACTTCGGCGAACTGCGCTCTGCCGACCACGCAAGCCGTGCCTTTCTCCTGGGCGCTCTGCTGCGTTTCTCCGACGGACGCCAGCTCCGGTAGGGTGAAGACTCCAATCGGGATGTGGTCGGTTTCGTGCGGAAATGGCAGGCTGAGCGCATGGCATGCCGCCCTGCGACCTTGCTCCATGGAGGCCGACGCCAGCGCAGGTGGGCCGATCGCATCGCCGACCGCGTATACCCCTCTGCAGCTCGTCTCAAACTCGCCGTTCACGGGGATGTGGCCTCGCTTGCTCAGCTCAATGCCCAGGCGCTCGAGCCCGATGCGATCGACGTTGGCGACCCGACCCGACGCGACGAGCACTTTCTCGCTCACGACGCTCGCGCCGTCCACGAGCTGGGTAGACACGCCGTCCAGACCCATCCGAGCGCAGTGCGCGACCTTTGCGAGAGGTAGATGGGTCCCGCCGCTGAGCTCGAACTGACCCACGAAGTGATCCACTAGCTCGGGGTCGAGGAAGCCCAGGGGTGCGCGATAGCCGTGCACCAGCGTCACGCGCACGCCGAGCTGGGCAAACACCGAGGCGTACTCCGTCGCGATCACGCCGCCGCCAAGAACCAGCAAGGAGCGCGGCAGGTAGCCCATGCTCAGGATCGAGTCGCTATCGAAGATGTGCTCGTGGTCGACGGGGATGTGCGCTGGCGATGCAGGCCGCGACCCGGTGGCGATGATCACCTTGCTACCGAATACGTGGATCGGCGGCTGGCCGATGCGCATCACTTCGAGCTCGCTTGGAGAAACGAAGCGCGCTTTGCCTTGCAGGCGCTCCACCCCATTGCGGTCGAGCTGTGCGTCGATGAACGTTTCGTGGGCGTCGATCACCTCGCGCTTGCGCAGCATGCAACTCTGCAGTTGCAGTTCCGAAGGGATCCGCAAATCGGCTAAGCCGCCGCTCTTTTCACGGGCGCGCGCCATGACGAGTGCGGTCTCGCGTAGCGTCTTGCTCGGGATGGTGCCGTGGCGCACACACGCACCGCCGCCTCGCGCTGCGGGGTCGATCAGTGCGACTCGCGCGCCGCTCTTTGCAGCCTGGATCGCCGCCTTTTGTCCCCCGGGGCCGGCGCCAATCACCAGCAGGTCGAACTTCAAACGACTCCTCCGAGGCTGTCCAAGACGCGCGGTGCTTGCTTGATGATTTCCTCGACGTCGTCTGGGTACAGCTCGAGAGGGAGCAGGCTAGCGTGCTCGAACGCGGCGCTCCAGTCTCGACGCTCAGCGCTGGACTGTCGAGCGAGGACTATTTCCGTGAGGCAGCACGCCAAGTGCGCTTGGTGAACCAGCGTCGCGACGTCCTCGGGTGGTGAGTCTGCGTGATGGAACTCTGCAACGAGCGCGAGGCGTTCTGGGAAGTTCCAAGCTCGAAAGATCGTCGCCGCGGCCTTTGGGTGGAGTTGTTCGGCGCTTCGAATCAGCGCGGGGCGGTTGCGGCACTTGAGTCGCTGGGCAATCAGACGCCCCGCGCTCAGCAAGGCGGGGTAGCCGACGTCTAGCAACAAGCCCGCGGTGAACGCGTCATCCACGTTGTCTCGACGATGCCGAGCGATTTCCTGACTGAACAAGGCGCACGCGAACGAGCGACGGAAGATGCGCCGCACCTCACTCTCGAAGCCTGGTGCCGCGAACACGGCCGTTTGACAGCCGATCACCAGGGCTGCCTCGCGAACTCTTGCGCTGCCCATGCGCACCACCGCCTGTCCGAGGCTGCCGATCTCCGAGCGCGCACGAAACCACGATGAATTTGCGAGGCGGAGCAAGTGGGCGCTGAGGCTCGGGTCTTCCTCGATCAGCTCGGCGAGTTGCTCCGCGTCCACCCGGGGGTCGCCGGCGGCGCGTACGACCTCCTGGGCCGCCAACGGCAGCACGGGGAGCTCGAGCCTGCCCTCGAGCAGTTCCCGCTCGAGCTCGCGCCCCATCTGCGCCTCGATTGAGTCCGCCGAGAGCGAGGGCGCGGCTTTATCGGTTGCGGCCAAGAGCATCTCCCCTTCGACTACGGCCGCATCATGCAAACCTAAAGTCTGAGCCGCGGAACCCCGAGCGGCGCACCGATCGGCGGGGCGGATAGGAACTGAACATGGAGCGGGTGGGTTGAAGCCATGAGCCCGCTTTCACTCTCCGATCTGAGGGAGGTTTTCGCTTGGAAATGCCGCGTGGGAGCGCGCGGGAGCGAAGCCAGGCCGCAAGGGTTCGCGATTGCTGGCGTACACTGAGTGCATGATCGGTTCGGCCCATCGTCTTGTATCCGCCCTGGGTGTGGGGAGCGTCTCCATCCTCGCTGGCTGCAGCTCCGCCAGCAGCGAGTACGTCGGCACCAGCGCCCAAGCGCTGCCCAGCGTGACTTCGGATCTCTGGGGGGAGTCCGGCGAACTCTTCGTGCCCGACGGACGCATCATGGACTGGTCCTACGCCGGCTATCGCGCGGGTGAGAGCCCGTTGCCCGAGCTGCCTCCTAACGTCAGCGTCACGGACTTTGGTGCGCTACCTGACGACGACACGGACGACACCGATGCATTCAATCAGGCCATCCAGAGCCTGAGCGCCGGGGGTGTGGTGAGCGTGCCGGAGGGCCGCTTCGTGATTCGTGCACGGGTGACCTTGACGTCCGGTGTCGTGCTTCAAGGGGCTGGTCGAGACAGGACTCAGCTCGAGATCCCCGTCAACCTCAGCGATGTCTACGGCGCCGGGGACCGCAAGTGGTCCTTCGGCGGCGCATTCATCGAGGCTAAAGGCAGCGACGCGGGCAAGCTCCTTGGAGACGTAACCAACGACGCCTTGCGGGGGACGCGGACGCTGTCGCTCAGCGACACGTCAAATATATCCGTGGGGCAATGGGTGCGAGTGATTCAGACCGATGGCGACCGCAGTCTCATGAACCGTCTGCACGCTGACCTGATGACCGCGGGGGACGACAACGTTGGCGACCGGGGTATGGAGTTTCACTCTCGGGTCTCAGCGGTCGATGCAGGGAGTATCACCCTCGAACGCGATTTGCCTCTCGACGTGGAGACGCGCTGGACACCCCAAGTCCTTGAGTTTCAGCCACGCACCAGCGAAGTGGGCCTTGAACACCTGAATATCCGCTTCCCTGAGACCACGTATCCGGGGCACTTCCTCGAGCTCGGGTACAACGCCGTGCACTTCTCGGGGCTCGCCCACAGCTGGGTGCGAGACGTAGCGATCTACAACGCCGACTATGGCGTCAACATCACGAGCTGCTTCTTCACCACGGTGCAAGACGTCGTGCTCGACACCACGGCTGACCGCGGTACCAGCGTCGGCCACCACGGTCTGAACAACGGCCACGGCGGAGACAACCTGTTCATCGGCTTCGACGTGAACAAGCGCTTCGTCCACGACCTAACCAACGAGTGGTACGCGACCGGTGTGGTGTTCACACAAGGGCGCGGTCTGGACTTGGCGATGGATCACCACCGCGCGGCGCCTTACGCGACCCTCTGGACGGAAATCGATACGGGGCAAGGCAAGCGGCCGTTCACCAGCGGTGGTTCCGCGAACCGTGGGCCCCACACGGCCGCCTACGACACGTTGTGGAACCTCACGGCCGACGCTGACATGGACCTTCCACCAGACGACTACGGGCCGCGCATGAACTTCGTCGGCTTCCGCACGGCTGCGACCGAAGTGACCTCACCCTACGACTGGTGGTTCGAAGGCATGGCGCCCGAGGACCTCGACCCACCCAATCTCTGGCTCGCTCAGCGCGAAAAGCGCCTAGGGCCGACGGGAGTCGGGGGCACCGCAGGTGTTGGAGGAACGGCGGCTGCGGGTGGCGCTGGAGCTGAGGGCGGTAGCGCAGGTAGCCTTGGCGTTGGAGGAGCCTCGAATAGCGGCGGTAGCGGCGCGAGCGCTGGCAGCGGCGCAGTCGGTTCAGGCGGCGCAGTCGGTTCAGGCGGCGCGACGGCTGGGGACGCGGGCTCGGACGACGCTGGCTGTGGTTGCCGTACGGTACCGAGAACGCCAACGCCAACGTGGTCGATCTTCGGGCTGGTGTGGCTCGCTTGGCGTCGTCGCCGAGCGCGCCACGCTGCGCGGCGCCGGTGAGGCGCGTTGAGTGATGCTCGCGCTTCAGAGCTTGTTTTTGCGGATCATGATCTTGCAGCGTTCGCTTCCCGAGCCGCCTGGTGCGAACTTCGCGATGAACCACGGGGTGCCACCCAGGTTTTCCACCTTGGCGGTCGAGCTGAAGTTGCTCGAGCACGCGTCGAACGCGGTCATCTTGCCTTGGATGGCATAGCTGTCGGGCCCGCCCGTCCCAGTGAACTCGAAGCCGATGGTTGGGTTCAATGAGGTGCCGGGTGCTTTCACCGACAGGGAGCCATCGGCGAGGGTGCTCACCGTGCAGACCCGGTTGTACGAGCCTGTGCCGTCGAGCATCGTGCAGCCGTGCTTGCCTACCTCGAGGCCACCGGCGGTGACGGTTTGCCCGGCTGGGGCCGGTGCCGGCGCCGCCGCGGCAGGAGGGTCGGTCGCGACACCCGGCGCTACGCCATTTCCTCCCGGATTCGGCGGGAGGCCTTGGGGCGCCTGGGCCGGCACCTGGCAGGTGCCGTTATTGCAAAAGGAGTTTGCCGGGCAATCGGAGTTCTCGCTACAGCTGCCATCTTTCTTGTCTTTGCAAGCGAGCAGGCTCGCCACCAGAGCCAAAATCAGCCCGCTGGTCTCGAGGGCATGTCGTCGGCGCGAGAGGGATCCACGGGTCATTGCCTTTGAAGCTAGCTCATTTTGGCTGCGGGCCGATATCACTCGTGGATATCCAGTGCTAAGCTCGGCGCTTCGAAGGGGTGCGCATGCGTTGGTCTCTGGTAGGCGTTGGGATCGCGGGCTTTCTGGTTCTGGCGGGCTGTAGCTCGAGTGATTCGGGAGGCGGCAGCGCGGGGTCAGGCGGCGCCGGGTCTGGTGGGGTAGCATCCGGGGGAACGGCGGGTGCAGGCGGCAGCTCTGGCGCTGGTGCTTCTGGCGGGGACGCAGGTTTCGGCGGCAGCGGTGGTGCTGCGTCAGGTGGCACCGCGGGTAGCCCTACCGGCGGCGTCGGTGGAAGCGGGGGCGTGGCAGAGCCGAGCTTGCATTTCGTGGGTCGTCATGTCGTGGAAACGGACGACAGCGTGCGCTTCGGTTGGTCCGGGAGCGGACTGGTGGCCCGCTTCAAGGGGACGGCTATCCGTGTCACCTTGGATGATCCCGCGCACTACTACACCGTGGTCGTGGATGGGCAAGTCGGTCCCCGGCTTGCGACGTCGTCAGGCGCTCAGCAGTACACGTTGGCCGAGGGACTGCCAGATACGGAGCACGTCGTCGAGCTGTATCGGCGGACTGAAGGTTCCTACGGGTCCACGCACTTCATGGGCGTGGAGATCGACGGTGAGCTGCTCGCGCCTCCACCGGTGAGCCGCCGCATCGAGGTGCTCGGAGATTCGATCACCTGTGGCTACGGTAACGAGGGACCCGACCAGTACTGCAATTTCTCTGCGGATACTGAGAACCACTACCTCACCTACGAAGCAATCGCTGCGCGCGAGCTCGGCGCGGAACTATCGACCATCGCCTGGTCGGGTAAAGGTGTCGTCTACAACTACGGCACTAACACCGATCAGCCTCTGCCAGAGATCCACCGTCGCGCACTGCCAACTCAAGCGAGCAGTGTTTGGGACTTCGCAACCTGGCAACCAGACGTAGTCCTCATCAACCTCGGCACCAACGACTTCAGCACCGACGGCGACCCGAGCGAGAGCCTGTTTGTCGGTGAGTACGTCAAGCTCCTCGAGGCCTTGCGTAGCGACTACCCGAATACGCTCATCTTGTGCACCGTGGCGCCTAAGCTCTTCGGCAACGATCAGGTTCAAGCAGAGACGTACATCGCAAGCGCGGTCGCTCAGCGCAACACCGCGGGCGATTCCCGGGTGAAACAGGTGGATATCTCGACGACCTCCACCGGCTTCGGCTGTGATTGGCACCCCAGCCTCGCAACCCATCAGGCGATGAGCGAGCGCCTCGTCACGCTGCTCAGAGCTGAACTCGGCTGGTAGGCTGGCGTGCGAGCTACTGTCGCCCGCTGAAGCTCACTCTTTGGGCAGCTCTTCGGATAGCTGCACACCGACCGTCTTCCTCCCGTCGAACCCGACGATGTCGGCGTAGAACTCGCGGATGCGGTCCATGTCGGCCTTGATGTCGCCGCTCGGCACGATCGCCGGTCCCACACCCCCGAGCTTGCGTTTGTAGTCGAGGAAGGCACACACGATGGGCACGTTTGCAGCACGGGCGATGTGATAGAAGCCGCTCTTCCAGTGGGTGTTCCCTGAGCGCGTGCCAGAGGGCGCTACCGCGAGGTACATCGACTCCGACTCGTTGAAGCGCTGCACCACTTGCTCCACCAAGCCGTGACGGGCGCGTCTATCCACGGGGATACCGCCGAGCGCACGCATCATCGGACCCATCGGCCCCTCGAACAGCGTGTGCTTTCCGAGCCAGTTGATTTTCAGCCGGAACACGCCCGCGACCGCGAGCATGAAGGGCAGGTCCCAGTTGCTCGAGTGCGGCGCGGCAATCAGCACGCCTTTCGGGCTGTCCGGGAGTGTTCCCGTGGTCTTCCAGCCAACGAGCTTCAGGTAGCTCGAAGCGGCACTATGGGTCCACGGGGCACTCTGCGGTGGAAGCGCTTGCAGGGGGTTATCCACCGCGTCAGCTCAACCGAACCGGCGGTATCCGTCAACGCCCCGCGGGACTGCTGACGAGATTATGACCAACCCGAAGTCGCGTGCTGACGCGGGCTTTTCTACGGGCAAAAGACGATGTCGTAGTCTTCACCAAAGCAGGTGTAGGTGCTGGTTTGATCGTCGTAGGCGTAGCTGTACGCCGTGGGACAGGCCGACTTGAACAGCTCCGAATAGCTGAATGGCGGGCAGGTCTGTGGCGTGTTGTGGGCGCCACGACAGCAGTATTCGTCGGTCTGGAAGATCTCGCAGGCGCTTGCGCAGCCCACCACACCGCCTTGGGCGTTCTTCTTCTGCAGTTCCGCTGGGCAGGTCTGATTCAGGTCGCTGGTGCAGCCAGGGGAACCACAGTCGTAAGGGTCGCCCTCGCCGCGTGGGTTGAAGGTGCCGGCCACCGGTCGGATGGTGAGGGGCAGGTTGTAACCGTCCACCAGACTGATGTCGTAGAAGTCGAGCCCCGCGTGTCCGGCGAAGGTGAACTCTGCGAGGGTCGCCGGGGTTTGGCCCCCTGCGCCGCTGCATGCCATGCGGTTTCCACAATCGCCGCTGTCGCAGTGACCGTTCCCGCTGGCATCGAACTGACAGCCCGTGCGACCCCAGAAGCGTCCGCCCCAGTGCTCGGGCAACACAAGGCTGTGATCGCTGCCGGCTGACAACTCGAAGCCGCCCCCTTCAGGCAACTCGTACTCCGGGGCGGCATTCAGAGCGCCAACCCAGATCGTCTGACTGCACTGATTCACGAAGCGGATCTGTCGCACTCCGTCTGGGCTTGATGTACCGCCGCTGCCTCCGCTCGACGCCCCGCCGCTCGCTGCACCGCCAGTCGAAGCGCCACCGCTTGCTGCGCCGCCACTTGCTGTGCCACCACTTCCTGCGCCAGCGCTCGCTCCAGTGCCGCCATCGCCGCCGAAGCCGCCTGCTGCGGTGCCGCCCTCACCCCCAAAACTCGAGCTTCCGCCTGCCTGAGATCCGCCTATCCCTGCGGATCCACCCTGAGCCGTTCCACCAGCGCCGCCACTTGGGTCTCCACCGCTGTCCGTGCCGGAATCGCAACCGGAGAGCAGCCCAACGCAGAGCAACGCGGCGAGCCAGCTCGGGGTGTTGTTGAATCCGCCATTCGATTGGGGATTTTTGGGGGAGAGGATCGCCGACTGGGCGACCGTGCTCATGCGGGGGTGCGCCTTTTGAGTATGAGAACGCAAGGGGACGTGGGAACTGCGCATCGTTTTGCCTCTTGAGCTAGAGAACGCGCGCCAAGCCGATACAAAGATCGCGAGAGCGCGCTGGGCTGTCACGCTTCAGTTGCCGTCGCTCTGCGCAGCCGTGACACAAAAAGCCACCGAGACCTACGCGAGCGCAGAAGGTCACACCGTGGGTTTTTAGCCAGCTATTCGAGGTGTTTTGTACCTCTGGCCGCGCCTCAGCGGATCACACTCTCGAGGTCGGTGACCTTTCTCGATGTTGATGCCACGCGGAACCAATACGGCGAAGCCAGCCCGACACCGATCCAGAACAACTGCACCAGGTGGAAGGCGACCGCGACAGCCAACGCTGTCTCCACGCTGACTCCCAAGAGCGGCGCGCTACCCTTGAACAAAGCGTCGGTCACTCCGAGCTGCGCGGGCATCAAGTCGCCCACCGCGCCCGCGAGTTGGTTCAATGCCTGTGCCCCCGCGCTGGCGCTGATCAACGAAGCGACGTTGCCCTGGCCGTCTCGGGTGACTGCCAGGGCGACCAAGAAGCAGGCGACCTGACAGGTGCGGCCAAACAAGAGTCCCAGCATGGCGCGACCGACCTCGCGTCCAAGCGGAAGCTGAGCCGCGCGCATTTGCGTCGCCCAGGCTGCGGCCTTCGGCACGCGCCTGAGCGCCTTTGCGGGCCAGCTTGCGCGCCGCAGCACCCACAGCGCCGCGGCGAGCAAACAGCTGAGCGCTGCTTGAGCGACGACCGCGTAGGTAAGCAGAGACTCCCCGGAGAGAAACCACACCAGCGCGCTCAACGTCACCAGAAACGTCGCATCGCTGATCAGGCACAGCACGTGGCTGGAGGTCGCCACCGCAGCGGCCCGCGGCCCCCCGATGTGCCGCGCGAGGAGCGTGGCCTTGGCACCCTCCGCGAACAGGCGCCCGATGGGTAGCCCAATGCTCAGCGCGTAGGACATCAGGTGCGCCTGGAGCATCGTGCGCCGCGGCAATTCTTCCGACGAAGCACCGCTCAATTGTCTCGTGGAAAAATACTCTCCGGCGATTCTGCCGGACTCCAGCAGGATCATCAGCGGCACAAACGGCAGGAGCCGTGTGAGCTCGCCCCACACCAGACGCAAGTCGACACGGCTCAGTAGGAAAGCGACGAAACCGAGCCCCAGGGCGCTGAAGAGCACCCGCGCCCAAGCGCGCTCGAACCAGCGTCCTGCGCGGCGCGTCGGCGGAAGCAGCGCCTCTGGCGCCGCCGAGCTGCTCAAGACCTGCTGCATTGGATCGTCCACGATACGTCGGACCGGCGATGGGTCGATGCAACCCCTGTTGGGGTGTTTTCCCGTGTCCGAGGTGACGTGTACCAATCCATACGGCCACGCTGCGCCACACTTGCGTGAAGCTGTGGTGACCAACGTTCGCATTGGCGAGTTGCGGGGGGAGGCGAAGCCGGTGCCTTCTGCACTCTGAAGCGGTGCGCCGCTGGGAGGTGTTTCACTCAGCCGTCGCTGAGGGTCCACGGAAACGCCAAGCAAAGGAAACTCGAACGCTTTCGTCCGAAGTCTAAGCCGCGCGGATACGGACTCGGCGACCCGAGCTATCCCATGTCTTGGTGGGGGCAGCACCTCTACGCCTTTGGCTGGCGGCGTTCAGAGCCGCCAGCCGCTGGGGAAGGTGCCGCCGCGCCTATTGAAGCAGCTGCGGCTACTGAAGTAGAGCCCGCAGCGCCAGCCCTTCGTACAGAAGCTGAGCTCCCAGGTGGCAAGTGATGTCAGCGTGATCGAGGGCCGGGGCGATCTCCACCAGATCCATCCCAACCAGGCGAACGCCGCTCAGCATGCGCAGCAGCAAGATGGCTTCGCGGGAGGTCATTCCGCCTGGAACAGGCGTGCCGGTTCCCGGCGCATAAGCCGGGTCCACACCGTCGATATCAAAGCTGATGTAGGTCGGTCGGTCTCCCACTTGCTCGCGGATCTGACTCGCGACGCGGCGAATGCCTTCGCTTTCGATCAGCTGCATGTCGTAGATCTTGGCGTCGTGGGCGTCCGAGACATCGCGTTCGTCATCGCCCTTCCAGGTCACGCGGATCCCAACTTGGTGTAGCTGTCCGCGGGCGATGAGCCCCTCCTCCAGCGCGTGCTTCATACACGTTCCGTGGTGGAACGCTTCACCCCACGTCTCAGGGCCGCTGGTGTCGAAGTGCGCGTCCACGTGCACCACGGCGAGCTCTCCGTGCTTCTGTGCCACGGCGCGCAGCGCCGGCAGCGCAATGGAGTGATCTCCCCCCACCAAGAAAGGCGTGGCACCGGCTTCCACGACCGCGCCCACCTCGAGCTGGGTCAGCTGTCGGATCGACTCCAGGCTGAAGGGTGGGGCGGCTACGTTTCCACCGTCGACGGCGTTCAAGCGCTCGAAGACGTCGATGCGATGCGTCGGGTGGAAGGGACCGAGCAGAGCGCTGGTGCGACGCAAATGATACGGCGCCATCCGAGCACCAGGTTGGTACGTCGTGCCTGCGTCGGTCGGTACGCCGAGCACCGCCGCGTGGTAGCCGCGGTACACGTCAGCGCTGCCGATGCCTGGCTTCACCATCGGTAGGCGAAAGAACGGCGTCTGGCCGTGCCGAATATATTCGAGAGCGGATTGCTGACTCATGTTGAGGTCCTGTTTCTTTGGTTACTTTTGGAGTTTCACTGGTCGTCGCGCTTGAGCATCGCGCTGAGATCCGCGCGGATGAGCGCTGCGAGTTCTTCGTCGCTCAGACCAGGAGCGGGATGCAGCGCACGACCCACCTCCAGTTCGACCGGGACGTCGTGACGCGCGATGCTGCGCAGGTAGTGGGGAAGAAACGCGGCGTCCCCGTGCCAGCACACCGGCTTGGGTAGGCGCACCGCGATGGGCACCACAGGCACACCGGCGAGCCGAGCCAGCGCAAAGGCGCCGAGCTTGAACGGCAAGAGCTTGCTGCCGTCCGAGGTAGTGCCCTTCGGAAACGTGAGTACGCGAGTGCCACTCCGTAGAGCCCTCAAGGCGGCCTTCAACACCCGCGCGCCGCTGTGTGCGCACTGACGCTGAACGAAGAGCACGCCGAGGCGCCCCATTACCCCACCGATCACGGGCCACTCTGCGACCTCAGCCTTGGCGATCGCCAGCGCTGGAAAGAGCCGCGTGATGGCGAGGGGGTCCACGTAGCTCAGGTGATTGGCGACCAACACGCAGCGCTCGGGCACCATCTGCCCGTGGGCTTCGATGCGGATCCCCTGCGACTTCGCGACCTGACGCGCGGTGTAGTGGAGCGCGTAGGCTCGCTCGTTGAACGCCGCGCCGTGGGGAGGCAGGCTCTGACTGGTGTCGCGCACGACGCGCAATAGGTCAGCTCCGCGGCGCAAGGTGCGGCCAGCGGTCCGCGCATGTTCCAGGGTGCCCGCGTTCGGCGCGGGGGAGTAGTCCATGTGCCTCGGATAGGCGGCGACGGCGAACTCCGGTTGGTGCGCGAAATGGCGCAGGTTCATGCGCTGGCTCCACTGGTCTGGACGCGACGTCCGAAGGCGCTCGGGGGCGGCGGCAGGGCGCGGTCACCTTCGCTCAGCAAGCCCATGCGCTGGTAGCGCTGCTTGAAGCGCGCCAACACATCGCGGTTGATGCGGGAGACGATTCGCTCGTCGCCGGGACCGTAAAAGTCGTGGCGCACGTCGACGTTCTCAGCGCCCAGCCAGGCGTGGATTGCTCGCGCCGGCAAGTTGTCCTCCTTGACGGTGAACCAACAGGCGTCGACCTCGTCCACGATTGCCCGCATGAAGGCTTGCACCAGCTTGTGCACGACGCGGGTGCCTTGGAACTCCTTCACCACCGCGAGCGTGGTGCAGTAGGCCTCGCGATCTCGCACGAAGGACAACAGGTAGCCCGCGGCGCGCCCATCGACGCGCGCGATGAAGCAGGTGTGTTGCATGAAGTCACAGCAGAGACGCACGTAGTACGGACCGAGGAGGGGCTCGCCATCGCCTCCGAAGATCTCCTCTTCCAGTCGCATGATGTCTTCAAAGTCATCACTCTGTAGCGGTCGGATCTCGTAGCTGGCCATCGGTCATCCCTCCTTCTTGCTTCGCGTCTTCCGCTGCTTGCGTCTTTACTGGGCGCAGCGTGGGGAGAACAGCGCGCGCGTTGGTTGCTTGCTCGCGCCTGTCGGGGCGCGCTGAGTTCTGTTCGCGCCTCCCGGCACGAATCCGTGCGGTATTGTTGAGCGTTACTTGGTCGCTACACTCGAGGGCTGCTGTGGCAGGCTCTTTTCGCCTTGGAAAACTTGACGCGACATCTGTGCAGTTGTCATGCGCTCAGGGGGGCGGCGTTAGACGGGCAGCGTGTCCGCGGCGTGAACCTCGTGGCGGCCAGATGGCGAGAACGGGGTATCCGCGTGGCATTGAACACTGAGCGCGAGTGCGCATAGGGCTCCGCCCCAAGGGGGGAAGCGCTGGCTCGATTGAATCCGTATGGATTTAAACAATGGCTCGCGAGGCGCGCGCGGCGTTCCGTTGACGCGGGTCGCCCCAACGTGTGTCAAACGCTACTCTGTGACGCGTGTCACTTGGCGGCCCGGTGCGCCTCCGCGCGGAGCGAGGGCGCTTGCTGAGCGCACCGCGTGTCAGGCGAGAAACGAGCGCCGCTCGAAGAGCGCTTTTCGTGCGGTGTGAGCCCCGTCCCTCCAGGTCGCTCGTCCTGCCACTTGAATGTCACACGGACTTCACTACGTTGAGACGTTCATGGCTGCGTCACTCCCTCGATCCGTGCTCGACGCGGCTCAACGCTTCCTGGCTGAAGGCCAGGGATTGGCGAGCGCGCGCCGACGCTATTTGGATGCGGGTGGGGTGGACCAGCTGTGGGCCAGTCGCATGTCGGAGCTGGGGGCGAGGGAATTGCCACGGGGAATCAGCTCCGAGGGACGTCCGCTGGTAAGCTACCGGATCGGTACTCCCGGGACGCCGCGCGTGCTGCTGACTGGGTTGGTGCATGGAGTCGAGCTGATCGGCAGCCTTGCGCTCCTCGCGGCGGTGGAGGCGTTGGTCGACTCCGGGTTGCACCGTGAGCTCGATCTGTTGATTGCTCCGGTGGTCAACCCGGACGCCCTGGCTCACAACACCGAGCGGCTGGCCCGCGGTCACCTCGCGTGGCGGCGCTGCAATGCCCGGGGAGTGGATCTGAACCGCAACTTCGGTGTGGTGGGAAGCGATCCGCATCTGCACCCCTTCAGCGGCTCCAAGCAGCGCTGGGCGCCCCACTACTCGGGCCCTGAGCCCTTCAGTGAGGCGGAGAGCCGTTGGCTCGCGGATCTGGCGCGCGCTCAGCGCCCAGAGCTCGCGCTGGGGTTTCACAGCTTTGGGCGCTTGCTCCTGTATCCGTGGGGACATACCAGGGCGCTCCACCCGCGAGACGTCGAGTACCGTGACCTGGCGGCGCGCTTCGTCGCGGCCCAGCCGCGTCCCTTTCAGGCCAAGCAGGCCTTTGGTTTCTACCCCACTCATGGCGATCTAGACGACTGGCTGGACCATGAGCTGGGCACGCTGGCCTACACCGTCGAGGTGAGTGATCTCAGCGCGCGGCTGTTGCGTCCGAAGCTTGGCTTGAATCCGTTTTGGTGGATGAACCCGCTCCAGGTCGAGCACGCAGTTTCTGAGGTAGTGCCCGGTGTTCTAGGCATGGCACAGGCCCTCATCGAGGAGCGTCGGCTCGGCACGCTGATCGACCTACCGCTGCAGCCGCACGCCCTCGCTGAAGCCGCGGAGTAGCGCCGGTCAGCGCCAGCGCGTCAGGATTTCACCACGCTGAAAGAGCCGGGCGGCGAGTCGGCTCAACCAAAAGCCGAGCAACGCAAGCAAGCAGCAGGTCGCGGCGAGCAACCAGAGGCTATCTACGAGCGGCACCAGCGCCACGCCCATCAGCGGTAGCACCACGAAGCCAGAGAGCGACTGCGCACCCCGCACGTCCCTGGCGTAGGCTGAGACGATCACGCCAGAAATTCCAGCCAGAAAAGCCACCAAGGGGACCAACACGGAGAACCCCAGGGCGTAGTGCGCCCGAAAGAAGTGCGCTCCCACAGGCGCCGGAGCGATCACTGCGGCCGCCAGGGCGCTCCCGACGTAGCAGGCCCACGTCAATCCTATCGCTGGCAGCACGGCAACCAACGTCTTTCCCAGTAGCAAATCCAGTGTGGAAATAGGTGTCGCGAGCACCGCTTCGAGGCTCTTCGATTCTTTCTCGGTGACGATGCTATAGACGCTGATCATCTGGGGGAGCACCGCCGGCAACGCCAACATCAGCGCGAGCCACTGCAGGTTGACGAAGTCGAGCAAGGCGACCACCGGCGCGTCACCCGAGCTGCCTCCGAGCTCTTTGGCTGCTTCAGCGAGCGTTTGTGGAGCGAGCCCCACGAACCAGCGCTGCGTCCCAGCGACCGCGGCGACTACTCCAAGGGGCAAGAGCCACGCCGTGATCTTGGCGGCCCGGCTCTTCGACAGCTCGAGCCACTCGCGCCTCAACACCGCCCGCACGTGGCGACGATTCACGAATCGCCTCCGACGGGGGCCGCTTGGTCCTTCGCTAGCAGATCGAAATACACCTGCTCCAGGGATTGCGGCTCCCGCTCGATGCTGAGGATCGACGCGCCTGCTTGGACCAGCTCCTGCACCAGATCGGGGTTGTGGAGCTCGTAGTCGGCGATCATCGCGAAGAGCTGATTGCCTTCTGCGCGTGCGCTGTCGACGAACGGTAGCCCGCGTACCCGCTCCAGGAGTTGTGGCGTGAGTTCCGCGAGTTCCACTCGCGTGACTTGCGCATAGAGTTCCCGTCTCAGTCGCTCGGGTGTATCCACGCGCAGCAGCCGGCGGTTCAGCACCCCAACGCGGTCGCATAGGCGTTCTGCTTCATCGAGGTTGTGGGTGCAGAGCACGATCGTGCGCCCCTCGCTCTTCAGGTCTGCGATCAGTGCCCGCACCAAGCGAGCCGTCACTGGATCTAGCCCGGACGTTGGCTCATCGAGGAAGAGCACTGGCGGGGACGGCAAGAGCGCTCTGGCGATCGCGACCCGCTGACGCATGCCCTTGGAGAAACCGCCTACGGGTTCCGCCCGGCGCTCCCACAGCTGAACGAGCTCGAGCACCTGTTGCACCCGGGCCTGGATGCTCGCGCTAGGAATTTCGTACAGCTCAGCAAAGAAGCGCAGATTCTCGACGGCGTTCAGCTTCTCGTAGAGACCTGGCGTTTCCGTCAGGATCCCGATCTTGGAGCGCACTTGCTCGGGGGCGCGTACGACGTCAACCCCCGCGAGTTCGGCTGTGCCCGAGGTTGGAGCGATCAGCCCGCACAGCAAACGAACACTGGTGCTCTTTCCGGCGCCGTTCGGTCCCAGCAAGCCGAACACCTCCCCGGCTTCGATGCGCAGGTTCAGATCTTCCACCGCGACCTGATCCCCGAACTTCCGCCCAAGCCCCCGGGCTTCGATCACGTGTTCGCCCCCCGGGTGAGGATCTCTTCCCGCTGGAAGACGCGCACCGCGACGCGCAGCACGATAGCGTTCAGGACCGCCACGCTGAGGGAACCGGCGAGCAGCGCCCACAAGCTCAATAGCTTTCCGCTGATCAACAATCCGCACGGCAACAAGAACACCAGCGTCATCAGCAGCGTCGCCCACAGGCCCGCCGCCTTTTCATCCGCGGCCCGGCTCGAGACGCTCACACCAAGCAGCCCCGCAAGGCTCGCCAGGAGCGGAGTGAGCAAGCACATCGCGACCACCCACGTGGGTCGAATGAAGAAGGCAAGAACTAGCGGGGGTGCCAGAAAGTAGAGCCCGACCGCGCACACGGCGACGCCGCTCCAACACATGAACAAGCTCGGCAACACGGCGGCGACGCTCTTGCCAACCAAGAGCTCTGTGGTGGTGATCGGGCTCGCCAAAAGCGGCTCGAGACTCTTCGCCTTCTTCTCTTGAACGATGCTCGTCGCTGCGATGATCAACGGATAGCTCGCAGGCATCACCAAGAAGAAGAACTCGAACATCTCGTTGAGCTGGATCACCAGCTGCACGCTGGCCGGTGCCCCCGTCAGCACGCTGGGGGCGCTGCCGCCATTCATCGAACCCGGGTTGGCGTTGCTGCCCAACACGCTGAAGCCGATCACGAACAACGTGAGTAGGATCGGCAGCACGGCGAGCCCCCACAGCACCTGACGATTGCGCTTCAGGCCAATCCACTCGTGTGCGGCGATGGCCGCGACCCGTTCGTAGTTCACGGCTCGGCCTGCGCGTTGGTTTGGGGGGAGGGCGCGCCTTCGACGACGCGCAAGTAGACGTCTTCAAGCGAGGGCTGGAAATCGCGCATCAGCTGCACTCTCACCCCCAAACCCACGAGGTGACGCACGAGCGCTGGCTTGTCGTTTCCAGGATCCGTGAGCTGCACGTTGATGTGTCGGTCATCGACGCACTCGACTCCCGAAACGTACGCTTGGGTCTGTAGCTCCTGGGAGAGACCCTCCGGGATCGTCGCCAGCTGGAGTTGCACGACGTTCTCGCGCCCGGATGCGCGCAGCTCTCTTGCGGTGCCCGAAGTGACCAGCGTGCGCTCGAGGATCGCGATGCGCGTCGCGAGGCGCTCGGCTTCGTCCAGGTTGTGTGTGCAGAGGATGATGGTGGTGCCGCTTGCCCGGAGCTCACCGATGATGCGTCGGACGTTGCGCGCGTTCTCGGGGTCCAAGCCGGAGGTCGGCTCGTCCAGAAAGAGTACCGGAGGCGCCGGGAGCAACGCACGCGCGAACGCCAGGCGCTGTTTCATCCCCTTGGAGTATTGCCCGACGGGCTCTGAGCGACGCTCCCACAACCCAACCCGCTCGAGTTCCCGTTGGATCGCCCCGTCGCGCTGCTCCACGCCATACAGCCGGGCAAAGAGCCGCAGGTTCTCCACCGCGGTGTGTTTGTCGTAGAGGCCTGGAGTTTCCGTGAGGATGCCGGTGGAGCGGCGCACCGCCTCGGCTTCGTCGACCACGGAGTGGCCGTTGACATGCGCGGAGCCCGCGCTCGGAGCGATCAACGCGGACAACAGGCGCACGGTGGTCGTCTTGCCTGCACCGTTGGGGCCCAACAGCGCGAGGACTTCGCCACGTTCCACGCGCAAATCGAGGTCTTCGACCGCAACGCGATCGCCGAAACGTCGACCAAGCCCCCGAGCGCGAATCAAGCCGCGAGTGTTTCAGGATCTGAGCAGACGTGCGACCCTGAAGCGTGCCGCGTTGGCTCAAGCTCAGTCTGCTCAGCTACGGTTTGTTCACCGCAGCGGCGCTCGGCCTTGCGGTCCTGGCGGAGCTACCCACGCGACAGAGCTCGCTCGAGCCGTCTCCCAGCCCGTTCGTGATGCGCGACGGCCGCAAGTCTCGGAGTGGCTGCGGACTCAATCAGCGCGCGATCACCAACGGCTGCGAGTCGATACATACGACCACCGCGGAGGAGGAGGTGAGCTTCGAATCGCGGCTGAAGCAGAAGTATCTGTCAAAGCTCCAGGGCACGCTCACGCTGCCTGTCGGCATTCCTGGGCGCCGCCCGGCGGTCGTGCTGATTCATGGCAGTGGGCCGCAGACGCGTGATGAAGTCGCGTCCGGAGAGATCACGAGACCGGTTCTCGATGCGCCGTTCCCCGTGTTCAAGCAGCTAGCCCAGTTCCTTGGGGAACAAGGCTTCGTCGTGTTGCGCTACGACAAGCGCAGCTGCGTCAGCTGTTACAAGGCAGCGTTCAAGCAGCGTCACGCGGACTTCACGCAGTTCCGTTTCAGTGACTTCACCGACGACGCGCGGGATGCGCTCGACTACCTCGCGTCTCGGCCTGAAGTCGACGCGCAGCGCCTGGTCGTGATCGGGCACAGTCAAGGTGGAATGCTGGCGCCCCACGTGGCCCAAGGCGACTCGCGGGTTGCCGCGGTGGTGTCTCTTGCTGGCCCCACGCGCAACCTGATGGATGGCCTCGTGGAGCAGCTGCACGGAATGGCCGCCATCCGGCGTCATCAGTTCGACTTGTATGGGGCTTGGACGCTCGACCTCCAAGCAAGCCGCTACCGAGACTGTTTTTCCCGCCTGTCGGGTCCTCACGATCCGGGCGACCAGTGCATGGGGGGAGGGGTGACGCTGCAAGCCTTGGCCGAAGAGAAAATCCTCGCGGATACGACCGTGGAAACCTGGACGCAGCTCTCGTGCCCCGGGCTCGTCCTGCAGGGTACGTTGGATCGCAACGTACACCCCCGTGTCGCCAATGAGCTCGCGCAACGGCTCGCCTCAAGGGACGCCGAAGTGCACCTGATCCGGGGCACGGGTCATCTGCTGAACGACCACGATGCACCTACAAACCGGCCCGTATTCGATTCGCAGGTGCTCGAGGCGATGCGAGCTTTCTTCAGCTCGGTCAAGCTTGGACCTTAGCTAGGCGGCCAACGCGGTGGCTGGAGGTGTGCTTCGGGAAACACCAAGCACACACCCTGCGAGATGTAGCTCGGCGCGTTTCCGTACAATGTAAGGGCTGTTTCCGGTGACGAGCCCGCTACCCAGTTTATGCCGTGTGGCGTCCATGCTACCGCATTGCGACGTTGGAACAGCCAGACAGCGATTTGCCGACACCCCTGGTGCCCGCAAAGGCGGAGCGCAACGAGTCCGCTCGCCACCGAACGGCGACGAGCCCTCCGGACTCGAACCGCACCACCCGCCCAGCGCCGGAGGGGGCCTCGCAGCCAAGCCCCGCGAGCACCGCGGTGCCGTTGCCTGGATTCAAGGGAGCCCAGACCCTGGGCCCGGACAGCGTGGCGCGCGACCTCAAGCCAGGAGAGTCGGTGGCGCTCTCCGTACGTCAGCTGACCTCCCCCCAGTTCCCCAAGCCCCCACGGTTGCCCGTGGTGAGCGATCTCGACGAGCTAGAGGAGCTCGAAGACGGTTGGGAAGATTGAATGCCGGGGAAATCGTGCCGGTCGGCGCGAATGGCAAGCTGATTGGTAAGCGTCGCGGAACACTCGGTTCAGCGCGCTAACGGCCTGGCGACTTGCGCTGTCGGTCCCATACGATCGTTACGTGACCGTCAGCACCCTCGTGGTGCGAGCACACCCGCCTTTCTAGGCGGGAGAGGAGGAACCCGATGAAGAACCCTATGATCCACACCCTGGCGGTGGGAATCGGTCTCGGCGCGCTCGCGCTGAGCTCACTGGCCGCGGCCAAGCCCATCCCGACCAGCCACACCTCTAGCTACCAGTCCCAGGACGACTCCGGACCCAGCTGCGGTGATGAAGACGACGAGGAAAAGAAGAAGAAGAAGTCCTGACTTCTGCTCTTTCCTCAAGGAAAGCCTGAGCGGGGCGCCGATCGCGAAGTCGGCGCCCCTGCTCGTTTCAGTGCCCAGCTAGGCGCGCTCTCAACGCCTAGTAGGCGCTGCTCACATCGAGATGCTGCCCTTGCGGAAGTCCGTGGCGGCGATCTGAACGTTGACACACACCGGCTTGCCGCTGGCGCTTAGCCGCTTGGCCTCGTCCAACGTCTCGTCGATCTTCGCCGGATCATCCAGCAAGAGGCCCACGCCGCCGTAGCCCTGAGCGACGCCGTGGTAGTCCGTGCGCCGCAACACGGTGCCGACGTCGTCTCCCAGCATCTCTCCTTGCTCGCGGGCGATCTGCGCCCACACGGCGTCCGTGCCGATGAGTGCGATGGGCGCCAGGCCATGCCGCACGCAGGTGTCGAACTCTGCCAGCGAGTACGCGGACGAGCCGTCGCCGTAGATCAGCCACACCTCACCCTTGGGGCGCACCAGCGACGCGCCCACCGCGAAGCCACCGCCAACGCCCAAGGTGCCGAACGCGCCGGGGTCGAGCCACGAAAGGGGTGACCGCGGGCGCACGATGTAGCTCGCAGTCGCGACGAAGTCGCCACCGTCGACGACCAGCACTGCCTCGTCGCTCATCTTCTCTTCGAGTCGCAAGAAGAAGTGCAACGGGTTCACGTAGCCGGCGTTCGGCCCGCTCGGGTCGAACGGGATCCCTTGGTCCTGGATCTGCGCGTCTCGCGCGTCTTCACGTGCTCGCAGCGTGCTGAACCAGTCGTTCCAGCGATCCTTCGGGCCGCCGACGCGCTCCGCCAGTGCCTCGAGGAACTGCCCGGCGTGAGTCTGAATGGCGACTTCCGGGCGCCGATTCTTCTTGAGCTCCGTGGGGCTCAAGTTGATTGCAACCACCGTCGCCTTGCCGCCGATGGCGCGGCCGTAGCTCAAGCGGAAGTCGAAGGGGAAGCCTGCGACCAGCACCAGGTCCGCCTCTTTGAGCGCGTTGCCGCGCTTGTGGCGGAACTGGATGTCGCTCTTGCGACCCAAGAGCCCGCGCGACATGCCGCCGAGGTAGGTCGGGATCCCGAGCTGCTTCACCGCGCGGGCGAGCTTGTCGGCGTCGCGCACACTGACCATCGTCTGGCTACCGATCACCAGCACGGGGCGCTCGGCTTGCTCCACGAGCTCAGCGACTTGGTTCAGCTGGTCGCCGCTCAAGGGAGGCGTCGCATCGCCGCTGAACGGCAACTCGAGGCTCACGTGCGGCTGGTGGAACTGGCGGAACAGGTAGCCCTTGATCACCAGCTCGAGGGCCTTGGCACCGATATTCTTGGCGCCCTTGAGGCCGGCTTCCTTCATGAAGATCTCGCGCACCATCGACTCTGGGTAGAGCAAGTCGACGGGCACTTCGACGAACACCGGGCCCGGCACGCCGCTCGTGGCGATCTCGAACGCCTTCTCCACCGTCGGTTTCAACGCGGAAACGGTCTTGCAGGTGGTCGCCCACTTGGTGATGGGCTTCATCAAGCTCAGCTGGTCGATGTCTTGCAGCGAGCCGCGGCCCTTGAGCAGCGTCGCCGTGGCGCCGCCAAAGATGATGAGCGGGGTCTGGGCCATCTGTGCGTTCTTCACCGCCGTGACGGTGTTGGTGAC
Organism: Polyangiaceae bacterium; assembly: GCA_020633205.1. Classification (NCBI taxonomy): domain Bacteria; kingdom Pseudomonadati; phylum Myxococcota; order Polyangiales; family Polyangiaceae; species Polyangiaceae bacterium. The sequence goes on along the minus strand of JACKEB010000010.1, from coordinate 1,108,782 downwards.
GCCGGGGCCGGCGGTGACTGCTGCGACTCCGGGCACACCCGTCATGCGCGCCACGGCGTCGGCCGCAAACACGGCGTTCTTCTCGTCGCGCACGTCAACGACGCGGATCCCCTTTTGCTTGGCTCCGACCAGGATGGGCGAGATGTGCCCACCGCACAGGGTGAAGAGGTACTCGACCCCGCGGGAAGCCAGGACCTCACCAATGATCGCGCCGCCGTTCGTCTCAGTCATGCCGCTCTCCGTAGCTCTCCGGCTGTTCTCGCCCCGAAAGCTCGCGACGGGATCGAGCAGCCTTGCCCGTTGCAAGTCGGCGATATTGCTCGCCGCGTCAACCGCCTTGCGAGGTCGAGAGCTTGGCGCGGTCAGAACAGCCGGCGGCCTTGGCTCGGCAGCCAACGCTCGAGGTAGGCGTCGACCTTCATCTTGCGCCGCGTGTTGTCGCTACTCATGTAGCGGATCTTCCCGTAAATCGGCCGCTCAGGGCCCCAGGCGCGGTCGAAGCGGCCAAAGCACCAGAAGATCCCGCTGTAAGAGTTCGGGTTGCGACCGTCCACGGCGTACTTGTTGTTCAGCTCGATCAACGTCTCGAGGGCCTGCTGAGGGGTCTTGCTCCACTCGAGCACCTTCTTGCCCCAGAGCATGCGCAGGTAGTTGTGGATCCGCCCGTCCTGCTTGAGCTGCCACTGCGCGGCGTTCCACAGCTCATCGTGGGTCATGCCCGCTTCCAGGGTGCGCAAGTCGTAGGTGTAATCCCGAGGATCCTTCGCGTGCTCGGCGAGGCTCTGCTTGGCCCAGTCGGGGAGCGAGCGGTACTTGTCATAATCCTTGCGGAAAAGACAGTTGTTGTAGCCCACTTCGCGCCACGTCACGACCTCGTCGAGGAAGCTCTCCACGCACGGTTCAAGGCCCCACCAGCCTTCTTTCTGTCCCCGGGCGGATCGGGATTGGGGGGTGAGGGGGTCAAAGTCCTTGCCGACCACCGCACGGAACACCTCATGGGCCGACAGGTGCCCGAAATGCAGATACGGCGAGAGGCCGCTCGAGTTGTCGTCCACGGCGTCACTGCGCTTCTCGGCGTAATAGGCGAGTCGATCCTCCACAAACCCCCGCAGCCCCTTGCGCGCCGCACGGCTGCCACCCTGGTAGCTGACCTGAGACACCTCATGGTCGATGGGCAAGCTCGCGAGGTCGAGCTCAGCGCCCTCTTCGAGCCAGGCCTTGGGAGGCGCCGGCCAGCGGCCGAGCAAGTCCTTCGGCAGCTTTGCCGGGGGTAGCTCGAGGCCCTTCAAGGGCTCGCGCCGCGGGAAGTGTTCGAGGTGAGGCAACAGCTCCTTCTGCAAGTGCCGCCGAAAGTCGAACGCGCGCTCGAAGGCTTTGTTACTCGCCCGCATCGGCAAGACCCCGTTGCTGTCCACCATCTCGAGGCGAACGTCGAGCTTGTTTGCCGCAGCCTTCACCATATCCGGGAGGAAAAAGCAGGGGAACTCATCGGTCACCACGATCGAGGCTCGCGCGGCAAGCGCCTGCAAGAGCCCGCTGCCAGCGCCGGTCTCGGGCTCCACGTACGGCAGATACGTAGCCGCCGAGCCCGCGAAGCTCCGCTGGTTGTCCCCCATGCCCTGGATCACGAACGCGTGGAGGCGATCGCTTGCCCAGCGGTAGCCGACGCGCAGCGCTTCGAGCACCACCAGCGGCTGCTTGAGCCGGCGCGCATGGTCGATGGCGCGGTCCAGGGCGAAGTTGTAGTGCGCGCGCCGGTTGGCGATCATCCAGTAGAGGACGAAGTCGCGCTCGGGGCGCTCCGGGGCGGGGCCTTGCCCGTCGCCGCGAGGCACGGGGGTGATGCGAAGCTCAGGAACTGCCATCTCCAGAGGGCCGTAAGACCAAAGGCATCCAGACCGCCAGTGGCAGCCCCGGCCGAATGTTGCTAATCCGGCTGACTCGAACTTCCAAACCTCGGAAATGAGTCATGTCCCAGCTAGAAAATCGGATTGAGCAAGCCCTGAAAGAAGCCGTCGTCGCCGCCCTGGGCGAGGCGCAGCGCGAGGCCGATCCGATGCTGCGTCCGGCTCAGAACGCGCGCTTTGGGGACTACCAGGCCAACTTGGCCATGGGCCTGGCGAAGCAGCTCGGGCAGAAGCCGCGGGACCTCGCCCAAAAAATCGCGGATGCGTTGCCCACCGTGCCCGGCGGCGACTTGTTCGAGAAGGTGGAAATCGCCGGTCCCGGCTTCATCAACCTCACGCTGACCCTCGACGCGTTGAACGAGACCGGCAAGGCGATGCTCGGCGACGAGCGCTTGCTGGTAAGCCGTGCGGAAAAACCCCAGAAGGTGGTGGTCGACTACTCGAGCCCCAACGTGGCGAAGGAGATGCACGTCGGGCACCTGCGCTCCACCATCATCGGTGACGCCGTGGGGCGCGTCTTGAGCGCCAAGGGTCACACCGTGATCCGTCAGAATCATTTGGGCGACTGGGGCACCCAGTTCGGCATGCTGATCGAGAACCTGCTCGAGCAGCAGACGGATCTTGGAAGCGTGCGTGAGCTGACGGCCATCTACCAAGCGGCAAAGAAGCGCTTCGACGCCGAGCCGGAGTTCCAGGAGCGCGCCAAGCAGCGGGTGGTGAAGCTCCAAGGCGGCGATGAAGAGACCCTGGCGGTGTGGCGTCAGCTGGTGGAGCAGACGGTGCAGTACCTCGACGGCGAGTACAAGCGCATGGGCGTCTTGCTCGAGCCGAGCGACGTTTGCGGGGAGAGCTTCTACAACTCCATGCTCCCCGGCGTGGTGGAGCGCCTCAAGGCCGAAGGCCACCTGGTGGAGAACGACGGCGCCCAGTGCGTGTTTCCCGAAGGATTCAAGAACAAGCAGGGTGAGCCGCTGCCGATGATCGTGCAGAAGAGCGACGGCGGCTACCTCTACGCCACCACCGACCTGGCGGCGGTGCTCCACCGCACCCAGACCCTCGGGGCCACCTGGTTGATCTACGTGATCGGCCTGCCGCAGTTCCAGCACGTCGACATGCTCAAGAAGGTCGTGACCGACTACGGCTGGATCAGCTCCGACGTGACCATGCAGTACGTTGGCTTTGGCTCGGTGCTCGGTACCGATGGCAAGCTCCTGCGCACGCGTTCGGGCGGCTCCGGCACCGTCAAGCTCAAGGACCTCCTGGATGAGGCGGAGGAGAAGGCTGCGGCGGCGGTCAAGGAAAAGAACCCGGATCTGGACGCGGAGCGCACTCAGGAGATCGCGCGTGCCATCGGTATCGGAGCGTTGAAGTACGCGGATCTCTCGAGCGACCGCGTGAAGGACTATGTCTTCGACTGGGACCGCATGCTGGCGTTCAACGGCAACACCGCGCCATACCTGATCAATGCCTACGTGCGTACCCAGTCAATTTTCCGCAAGGCTAATATTGACCCAGCGTCACTCGACCTCTCGGCGCTTGACGTGAAAGAGGAGGCAGAGCGCGCACTGCTCTTGCAGCTGGTGCGCTACGCCGCCGCGGTGGAGTCTGTCGCAGCGAGCCTCGAGCCCCACCGCTTGTGCGGATATCTCTACGACGTTGCCTCCGCGTTCCACCCGTTCTTCGAAAAGTGTCCCGTGATCAAGGGCGACGTCGCACCCGAAGTGCGCGCGAGCCGTCTCGTCTTGTGCGAGCTCACCGCTCGAGTGCTGCGCCAAGGCCTCGGATTGCTTGGCATTCAGACCGTTCAGCAGATGTGAGGGTACACTCCGGCGCCCCCAGACGTATGAGGGGGGCGCCGCGCATGCGGCGCGAGAGTGACGCATGGGACGACGAACGACGGGGCTGACGTGGGGTAGCGCGCTGAGCGCGCTGGGACTCTTGAGTGCGTGCGCTGGGAAGCCTCCCACTGCGCCCAAGCCTGGAGCGGCAAAACCAGTGGCTTCCACCGTGCCGAGCGTGGAGCCTCAACCAGAGGCACCAAAGTTCCCGACGCTGCCTCCGGGACCAAACACTCAGCTCGTGATTGGCGACTTCGTCGAGCGCGTGCCAGCGCCAGGAGACACCTGGCTCGCCCACGCAGGGCGCCCGCTGCTCTTGCTGGCACCTCAGGACACCGAGCAGAAGCGCCTCGAGATCTGGGACCTCACCCAGGGTGCCCGGGTCATGGCGTTGTCGCGCGGAAACCGTTCGCCCGCCTGGGACGCGAACGGCTCGCGCATCGCAATCGGTTGTTTACCCACGCGCGTTTACGAGACCACCACGGGGCGGCTCCTGGGCAGCTTCGAGTCACCCCGCCCACCGCCGCCGAAGCCCAAGCCACGTCCAAAGCCGAGGCGCAGCGCGGGCCGCAGCAAAGGTGGAGGTGGCGGTACGGGCTATGGCCTTGGGGGGCTCGGAACGGGTCGAGGCTACGGTGGAGGCGGAGGTGGAGCGATTGGCAGCATCGGGGGCCTCGCCTACCGCCCATTGAAACCTCAGCGCAGCGTATCGTTAGACGCCTGCAGCGCATTTGTCGGGACTAGTCGCCTACTCACCATCGATGCTCGTGGGAGCCACGTGTGGGATCTCAAGAGCGGGAAGCGAGTCGCCACGGCGAAGTCTCCCAGCGTCCCGCAGTACTCGATCGCCGCCGACGCTCAGGGCAAGACGATCGCGATGCTCAACAAGGGGCAACTCGAGCTGTATGACGCCCGCAGCCTGAAGAAGCTGCGCGAAGCAAAGCTCAGCGCGGACGCCGTAGCGCTCTCGCCGGACGCCAAGCAGGTCGCCCTCGGTAGCGAGAAGCAGGTCAAGCTGCTCAGCGCTGACAAGCTCGAGGTGCAGCATGAGGTGACGCTTCCGGAATCAGCTGATGAGCGCCCAGTGGCCTACTCGAGCGACGGCATGACATTGTTCACTTTGGGAGGCGGGCAGCTACTACGTGTGGATGCCGCCTCCGGGAGCCTCGAACCCGCGCGGAAACTGGCCTTCGAATCTCCCGTGAAGGCGCTCGGGACGCTACCAGAGAAGGGGCTGATCGTCTCCGCAAGCGGCAAGTTGGTCCAGTTCTGGGACGCGAAGGATGGAGCGGCCAAGGGCAGCTGGCGTCTCGACGCGGACGTGGACGACTTCGTCGTGCCGCCCGGTGGGGAGTCCATCGTGGTACTCCAAGGCAGCCAGCTGTCGCGGCTAGCGACCTCCGACTTGAACCGGCCCAAGGCGCTCGAGCAGATCAAACTGCCCAGAGCGGCCGCCAAGGGCCAACGTCTCAGTGTGAGCGCCGATGCTACGCTGGTTGGGGTACCGGGGGTCGGCATCTTCAGTTTGCCGACGCTCTCACGCAAAGCGGACAGTATTCACGACCCCGAAGGTTTCGTTGATGCGTTCTCGGTGCTGAGTATGTCGGGGGGGAGCGCGCTGATTCTACCGCTCGGTGGAGGCGCGCGAACTTTTGCGGCGGACTTCGTGACGCGCGACGTGCAGCGCGTGGCGGCGTCGAAGCTCGGCTGGGTGCTGGCTTCGGCCGACGGCAGCGTGCGCATGTGGCAGCGGGAGAGCGGTGAGCTGTTGCGCTCGTTTGGCGCGCACTACGTAGACCTGACGGAGTTCGTCGTTTCGCCCAACGGTCGCTATCTGGCGACTGCCTCGCGCGACGAGCTGCGAGTCTGGGACCTAGCGACGGGGCTCGCGTTGCTGGCGGAGGAACGCGGCGGCAACCTCACGAGCGTCGCCTTCACCCACGATAGCGCCCGCCTGTTGAGCGCTGCAGAGGACCGCACCCTGGTCGTGCAGCGCGTTCCGGAGCCTGTAGACGAACCCTCACCCCCACAGAAGGCGGTGAAGGATGCGGACCAGGCTTGTGAGCGGGAGTATGCACGGCTGGAGGCGCTCCGGGAGGCGAAGAAGAGTCCCGCCAAGGGCGGCGGGCTGTATGGCAGCAGTGCGGGGATTCTAGGTGCGCTCGGTTCCAGCCAGTGGAGCGGCGGCTTTGGGAGTGGCGGCATCGGGCTCGGCGGTTTGGGTGGCTATGGTGGGGGCAAAGGGCACTACGAAAACGACCAACCATTATCCCCGAGGAAAGTGCGCAAGGTTTCTTGGGAGGGGCTAGCTCTAGGAGAAAGCTTCCGTTGTGGGCTCACCAAGGGCGGCCTGGTGCTGTGCAGTGATGGCTTTGGCGGCGGTAACGGTAAGGACAAGCAGCACTGGGGACCGAACGATCTCGCGGTGCTGGGCGTCGGTGGCGCAAAGCAGCTAGTGGCTGGAGAGCGCTTTGCCTGCGCGAGGGTCGAGAACGGCGAGGTCCGGTGCTGGGGAGGAGACGATCGCCGGGATCTCAGCGGCGAACTTATCCGTGCGGAATCAATAAAGATGCCCCTGCCAGGCAAAGCCAAGCTGCTCGCAGCGGGGCCCAGCCACGCCTGCGCGGCCTTAGAAGACGGTAGTGTGTGGTGCTGGGGTGAGGGAAGCGGGGGCCAGCTCGGCAACGCGAAGCACCAAAACAGCGATACCCCAGTCGCTGTCTGCGGCCTCAAGGACGTCGAGGACATGGCGCTCACTGGCAACGGCACCTGCGCCATCGTGGGCAACGGTGAAGTGAGCTGTTGGGGGCGTGGCGTGGGGGCGGAGTCTAGCAGTGTCCCCATCGAGGTCGCTGGGATCTCCCGTGCGGATTCGATCGCCGCCGGAGACGACCACGTGTGCGCGCTCTCCAAGGGCCGCGTGCAGTGCTGGGGCGAGGGCAAACATGGCCAGCTCGGCAGCGGCAAGAAGGAAGACAGCGCGAGGCCGCAAGCGGTGGACCTGCGTCGCCTGAGCAAAGCCAAGGCGGTGAAGGCGATCTACGCGGGTGGGGATCGCAGCTGCGCGCGCTTCGCTGATGGTCGACTCGCGTGCTGGGGCGATGGTGAAAAGGGCCAGCTCGGTGACGGCAGCGGAAAGTCCAGCGCCCAGCCGGTGCTCGTGTCCGGACTCAGCGGCGTGACTCAAGTTGCAACGCAAGGCGACCGCACCTGTGCAGTGGCGGACGGAACCCTGAGCTGCTGGGGACTTATCGCGCGGAAATGGGTCTGGGACGAAGAGCCCAAGCCCCTGATGGGACTCGGCTTGAGTGGCGGCTACGGTGGTGGAGGCTACAAGCCTCCGGCGCCCCCAAAAGTCAGCGAAATTTGGGGCAACTCCTTGCTTCCGCCTCCAGCGCCCACAAGGCAGCCGTTGTTCGACGGAGCGAGCTCCTTCTTCACCACCTTCAGCGGAGTCTGTGCATTGGTTCCAGTGCCTGGTGCTGTTTCCTCAGGGATCGGGGGGGAGGTGCGCTGTCAAGGCTACGACACCGACTTCGAGACGCTGTTCAGCGGGTCTCTGCAGCATCGAGGCGCCGAGCCGAAGACCTTCAAGACCGGAGACGCCTCGAGCAGCGGCAAGTGCCTGGTTGAAGCGAGCGGCCACGTGACGTGCGAAGTTGGTTATCCCATAAAGTGGCGGCGCGTGCCCGGGGTCGAGCACGCGGTTAGCGTTGCCGTGGGGTACCAGGAGTCGTGCGCGGCGTTGGAAGATGGGCGCGTGGCTTGCTGGGACCGCATCCATGATGAGAAGGACTCACACAAGGTCACGGTCGTGCAGGGGATCAGCGGTGCTACGCAGGTCGCAGCAGGTGGTGATCATGAGCTGTGTGCTCTGACCCAGCAGCAAGAGGTCGTGTGCTGGGGTGCTTTGGAGTTAGACGACGACGAGCGCAAGCCAGCTGCTCCAAGCACCTGGGTGACCGACGCCGTGGATCTCGTCGCGGCCGACAACGAAGTTTGCGCCGTGCTGAGCGGGGGCAAGGTGCAGTGCCGTGTGGCGCGCTACGCTGAGAGTTTCGATCCAGCGCCCGAGTCCCTAACCGGCGTGAAGACGTTGAGCCTGAGTTCACAACACGGCTGCGCGTTGCTCCAGAGCGGCGAGGTGAGCTGTTGGGGTTCGAACGCAGAAGGCGAGCTTGGTCGAGGTCGCTTGAGCCGGTCGTTTGGAGCGGTCGTGAAAGGCCTGCCGAAGATCTCCAAGATCATCGCGACGCGTGGCGCCACCTGTGCGGTCGACCAGAGTGGCCAAGCCTGGTGCTGGGGTAGCCTCGGCGAGTGAGCTACGGTTTCGCGTCCGTCGGGGAGCTATCCTCGGGAGCACACGCGGTCTTGCTGTCCTCGAGCAGCTTCTCCACGCTCTTGGTTTCCCGCTCGATGCCTCCGAGCCAGCGCTTGAGCACACCCTCTGCGCCCCGCTGGTAGGAGTCGAGGTTTTCAATCGCGTCGCGCTCGAGGGCGTCTGCGAGATCCGCCAAGGAGTCGCTCTGGAGCAGCAGCGCCTTGCGCAGGATTTGCTGCGCCTTCTCTTCGCCTGGCTTCAGCCGATGGTCGGCGACCTGCCCCGCGAGCTCCTTCAGCTCGGAGGCACGTCGGGCTGCTGCGCGACCGAGCCCTTCCAAGAGGTCGACGCGCAGGCCTTCGACTTTCTCAGCAAGGGCCTTGTCGATGTCTTTCTTGAAGTCGGTTTGCTGGCGCTTGAACTCAGCTCGTGCCTCATCTCCGAAACGCGGTAGGTCGTCGCACAGCGACTCCAGGCGCTTGAGCTTTGCTTTTGCCTCTTTAGCTTGATCGCTCTGCGGAAAGCGCTCGATCAGCGCCTTCCAGTGCTGCGGGCGGTTGCTCTTTGCCAGGCGCTCGCGCTCCCCGAGAGTCGCAGCGTTTTCTACCTCGGCTAGTGCCGTGCGGATACGCTTCTCCAGCTCGGGCTCTGGCGCCTTGCCTTGCAGGTCCTTGTCGAGGCAGCTCTTGGCTTCCTCTATTTTCTTTTCGTCCACGAGCAGCTGACACAGCCTGAGCTGCGCCTTGCCGCTCTCCGGGTTCCACTTGAGGGCGGCTTGCAGGCGCGGGCGCTTGACGTTCGGGTCACGGCTCGCGTCTGCTGCCTCCAGGAGCCAGGTCTCTGCGAGGGTCGGGACTTGCTTCGCGGCTTCGCTGTCCGGGTGCTTCGTCTTCAGCACTTCGAGGGTGGCGATGGCGCCGTCGGTCTCGCCTTGGTCTTGCTGGCGCTTGGCGTCCGCCATCAGGTCCTTTTCCGGGCTGCAGGCGGCAGCGAGGAACGCACAGAACAAGAGGCCGACGGGAGCTGCGTGGAGAAGCAGACGCATGAACTCAGGGTAACGTCAGGCGCTTCGACCCACCAAGCTCCGTCAGTAGCTGATACTCAGATCGAAGGCGCCCCACTCGCCGTCGCTGGTTGAATCTACGAAGACGTAGAAGGTGTCGCCGCTGGTTGCCGTGAAGCTGGTGCTTGCTGTCGAAAAGTCCGTGCGCCGCACGCACTGGATGGGTTGGTTCGTGCAGCTGCCGAGCATCACGTAGATCGCCTTCTCGAAGGGGCCGCTCAGTGACAGCTGGACTTGCCCAGACTGGGGCGCGACGAAGCTGAAGACCAGGTCCTGTCCAGAGAGCCCGCCACCGCCACACGCTGGGTTCGAGTCGTTGCCCGTCGCCCCATTCACGCCGCTCACGTTCCAGCAGCTGTAGCCGCTTGGCAGTGCTTGACCGTTGCAACTGTTGGCAGCGTTGGTGGCGCTCACGCTTGCGCAGCCGCCGGTGCCAGCGCTTCCCCCACTCGCCGTACTCCCGCCACTACTCGCACCAGCACTGCCGCCGTTGCTGCCGCCTCCACCGCCGCTGCCTCCGCCTCCAGCGCCCGAGCTTCCGGCGCTGCCTGCCTGTGAGGAGCCTGCGGAACCGCCCGACCCGTTACCGGAACTTCCGCCGACGCCTGGGTCTCCGCCTGCGCCCCCGAACGAGGTGCTCCCTCCAGCCGCCGAGCCGCCGTTTCCTCCGGGATTCGATCCGCTGGCACCGCCGGCATCGGGCCGATAGGGTCCCTTGTTGAGGGTCTCCGAGCTTGCGCAGGCGCTTTGTGACGCGGCGATGAGCAAGCACGCGCCTGCAAGCGCCGCGCAGACCCGACTACGCAGCGCTCGCTCCATCTGCGGCCCAGTTGATCTGGGCTCAGTTGATCGAACCGCAGCGGACTCGCTCGTCCGCGTCATCCCGGTTGTTCCCGTCATTGCACTCTTGGATCACATTGTCGGGATCGACGACGCCGTAGATCAAGATGTTGGCGTTCTTGGGAAAGTTCGGGATGGTCGCCGTGAAGCTATCGCTGCCGCCAGCCGGGATCGGCCCTGAACGCGTGAGCTCATGGATCACCGTTCCACCAGCGCTTGGATCGCCTGCGTAGTAGCGAACCACGACGTTGCTCGCGGCGAGAGACCCGTCGTTGAAGACCGTGGTGGGGACGTCGACCATCGGGCAGTTCTTCGCTGGGACATCCAGCTGGATCCGCAGGTCCGCGAGCTGTGAGCCGGCGTTGACGGGCTGAGTCAGCTCGTTGTCGTCCTCGTGGCACTCGCGTTCGACGTCGAGGTCGTCGACGCGCACGAGCACGTCGTTCGGCAGCACGCCGGGAGTGTCGTTGGCGGCGTTGTAAGACACCGTGAGGAAGATCACGTCGCCGGGCTCGAGGCTGCCGGTGATGGTGGTCGTCAACGGTTGACCTGCGCCATCCGACAGCGGCGGCGTCGTGCCGCCGCCCCAGTCACCGTAGAACGCCACGGTCACACCGGGTCCGACGCGCAGGTCACCGATGTTGGAGATCTGCACCGTGATTTCGATTTGGTCGTTTAGCTGGCCGCAGGCAGCGCCGGGGGAGGTGATCTGGATCGCCTGCACGACGAGGTTTGGTGCCACGCCAAACGAACGCGGGTTGCTGCGGTAGGTGTTGTAGAGACGGCCGTTGTAGGGCTTCCACGACTCTGGCTCGAAGCGCGGGATGCTACCCCCCTCGGTCACGTTCGTGACGTGGTAGGCGTGCTGGTTCCAGATGCGCCGCGCGGAAACCCAGAGGTCGTTCGAGTCACCCCACATCTCGAGACCGTTGTTGTACTCCGACGCCATGCGGTCGGCGCCGTTGCAGAAGCCCGATTCGTTGCTGGTGCCAAAGATGATCTCCGCGTTGCCGTCGTTGTCAGCGTCCGCAACGATGGGGTACTCGATGCGGGTGCGGCTCTCCGAGGCGAACTTGGCGAGCTCCGAACCGTTGAGGCCATCGTAGACGCGGAAGTAGCACTCATCGTTGTAGACGACCTCGGCAGCACCGTCGCCGTTGAAGTCGAACACGCTAGACCCGGTGACCTGGCTCGAGTCGTCTTGGGTCGCTCGGCGCCAGCCGTTGTGTAGACACACGCACTCGTTCGTGGTCGTGTTGCAGCCGAACTGAGCGGTATCGCCGCAGTCGCTGTCCTGCATACAGGATGAACTCGGAGGCGTCCGCGTCTCGCTCGCGCTGGGGCTGTTGGTGCTGCCCCACGCGGGGCAGGCAGCGGTTGCCGGCTGGAAATCCGTGAGCACGTAGGCGGTGGAACCCGCAGTGCCCACTTCGGGGAAACCGTCACCGTCGAAGTCGTCGATGTTGGGGGGGCCGCCGGCGCTTCCGGAGCCGAAGGATTGGCTGATGATGCGCGTTCCCGTAGCGCCGTCGATCACGTCCACGTTGCCCGAGCGAATGAGCACGACCTCCGGCTTGCCATCCAGTGGGAAGGCTGGAGAAGGCGGCTCGGATGCGAGCCCGGAGGCGCCCCACACGTCGGCGATGGCGCAGAAGCCGTTACTTCCGGTCGCATCCCACAGCGTTGGCAGTTGCCCAGCGCACCACGCGACTTCGTCGGGATCCGTCTCCGAGCCGCTGCAGTCAGCGCGCTTGGTGGCGCCGGCCGGTTTCTTGGGGAAACGATAGGCGGTGGTTCCAGCGACGATCTCCTGGTAGCTGTCGCCGGCGATGTTCGCGACGCAAGACACCGGACCCTGGCCGTTCGTGCCCACATCCCCGCTGCCTTCAAAGTGATCGAGCACCTGAAGCACGCCGCTGCCGTCGTGCTCCAACGTGTAGACGTCGCGACCGATGATCAGCTCGGCGAAGCCCTCGTTGTCTAGGTTGGCGATCGTCACGCCAGGGTTCGCGCCATTGAAGTTCTGGTTCGCGCTGGTGGAGAGCGTCCGACCCTGGTTGTCGAAGATGCGGATGCCGTCGCTCTGGGTGAGCGCGACGATCTCGGGCACGCCGTCGTAGTCCAGGTCGCCCACCGCAGGCACGCTGGTCGGGTCGAGCATCGTTGCCGAGCCGCACGCCACGCCGATGGCGTCGCCTTCGAGCCAAGTCGTGCTGCCGCAGTTGGCGAAGTAGTCCTTGCCCTTGTTCACACCGCCACCGTGAATGGCTCGCAGCGTGCCGTTCGACGTGTACGTCGAGTTCGGGAAGGTCATGAAGATGATTTCAGGGAAGTCCCGTTCATCGATCTTGCCGTCGGCATTGTCGTCATCGAGGTTCGCGACCAAGGGGGTGAGGACCACCTGCGCAGACGTCGCGAAGGGTGAGCCGACAGCACTCGTGTTCCCGATCCCTACGCCGCCCCACTGGATCTCGTTCACAGGCGGCACACTGCTGAAGGCAACGGGTGGGAGCGTACAAGTCGGTGCGACTCCCGTGCCGGTACAGCCGTCCACCTCGCAAACGGTGTTTGCTGGGCAGTCCCAGTCGTCTTCACACGGACACTTCGCTTGCCCTGCGCCGTCGTCGGTACAGGTGCTGGTGTAGTAGGGGTTCGGACTATCGCAGGAATACTTGGTGACCTCTTCGTCGCCGATCTGCGTGCACTCTACGAGCGCGTTGCCCTGACAGCGCGACTCCCCGGGGGTGCAGTTGTCGAGCTCGCATTTTCCTGTGGAAAAATCGCAATACTCTGCGGGCAGACACTGGACGTGGTCACTGCACTTCTCTTCGCAGTGCGCGCCCTCTGTCGTCTCGATGCACACCGTGTTGCCCGAGCAGGCGAGCTGCTCGCAGGTATTCGGTTCGCAGGTCGATGTCGTGCCATTCGCCACGCAGTGCTGCTCGGAGCCGCAGTCGACGCCCACACAGGGATCGGTGCCAGCGTCCCCCGCGGTGCCGCCGGCTCCACCGCCGTCGGTGTCGATGATGCCTCCGGTGCCGCCGTTCAGCGTGCCTCCGGTATTTTCGGTTCCGGCCGAGCCTCCGTTGTTCAAGTTGTTCGGTGGAGTGGCGACCTCGGCGTCTCCACACGCCACCAGCATTCCGATCCCAATGACTCCAACCAGCCCGCTCGTTAGCCCCTGACGCAACACCCGCATCGTTTTATGATACCGGAAAGTTGAATCAGTAGCGGAGCAATTGCGCGGCGTCTGGCTCGCATCTCTTCCTCACACAGGCATCGTGGGCGAGCGCGGCCTTTGGTCACAGTCGAGGTGATTCTGCTTACGCTAGTCACCTCATCACAGCACAGCGCCTCAACGTTCACTCGTACACTGGTTCCAGCGCCCCGGCGGAGGCCGCCTTGCCTTGCAATTACTCAATGGGTTCGCATGTTGCAGAGTCTGACGTATTCCAAACGCTCTCGTTGGTAGATGCCTGAACCCTACCGCCACCCGCCGCGCTCTCACTTTGAGCGCATTTCCCTCTCCAGCACCTCTCACCGCGCCCCCCTCACCCCCAAACCCAGCTGAAGCGACGTCCATCGATTCCCATGCCGCAAACCAATCCACCTCCGCGCCCAAGCCTGCCCGGCGGGCCGCCGCCGAGCCCCGAATCTCAGCGCCCCCAGCCGTGGGGCCTGATGGTCTTGATGGCGCTCTTGTTCGCAGCGTTCTGGGGCTACCAGAACTTGTCGTCGATGGGCGGGCACGCGACCAGCATTCCCTACACCGAGTTCTACCAGCAGGTTGGGGAAGGCAAGATCGAGCAGGTCGAAATCCGTGGGGATCAAGTCACGGGAAAGTACAAGCCCGGCTCCGAGGGAGAGAAGGGTAAGCGCTTCACCACGGTGCTTCCGCTCCAGGACGACAAAGACCTGCTGCCGACGCTGCGCAACAACAAGGTTACGGTCGAGGTGGTGTCCCCGGAGGCCGGGGCGATGGTGTGGATCAGCCAGCTGCTGCCGTTCGCGTTGCTCATCGGCATCTTCATCTGGATGGGACGGCGCACCTCCAAGATGATGTCCCAAGGCGGACCGTTTGGTGGCCTGATCAAGGGACGCAGCAAGCGCTTCAATCAAGAGACCGACGTCAAGATCACCTTCTCCGACGTGGCGGGCTCGAGCGCAGCCAAGCAGGACCTGCAAGAGGTGGTCGAGTTCCTGAAGGACCCCACGCGCTTTCAGCGCCTCGGCGGCAAGGTGCCGCGCGGTGTTTTGCTGGTTGGCCCGCCTGGCACAGGCAAGACGCTCATCGCACGAGCCGTGGCGGGTGAGGCCGGTGTGCCTTTCTTCTCGATCAACGGCTCGGAGTTCATCGAGATGTTCGTGGGCGTCGGTGCTGCGCGAGTGCGCGAGCTATTCGAGGAGTCCAAGAAGGTCTCTCCCGCGATCATCTTCATTGACGAGATCGATGCGGTGGGACGCGCTCGAGGGGCCGGTCTTGGGGGTGGTCACGACGAGCGTGAGCAGACGTTGAACCAGTTGCTCAGCGAGATGGATGGGTTCTCGCGCAACGACCTCACGATCGTGATCGCCGCCACCAACCGACCCGATGTCTTGGATCCGGCGCTGCTGCGCCCTGGGCGTTTCGACCGGCGGGTGGTGGTGGATCGACCGGAGCTTCGCGCGCGCGTCGCCATTCTCGGCGTGCACACGAAGAACAAGCCCCTCGGTAAGGACGTCGACCTTTCGCTGATCGCGAAGAACACGCCCGGCTTCTCCGGCGCTGATCTGGCCAACCTGTGCAACGAGGCCGCGCTCGCGGCCGCACGGCGAGGGGCCAACGAGATCAACATGGAAGACTTCCTGGAGGCGCAGGACAAGATCATGCTCGGTGCGCCTCGAGAGACGGTGCTCCGGCCTCAAGAAAAGCGCCGAGTGGCCATTCACGAAGCTGGCCACGCGGTGGTGGCGCACTTCAGCGAGGGTTCCGACCCGCTGCATCGCGTTACAATTATTCCGCGCGGAATGGCGCTTGGAGTGACCCAGAGCACGCCCCAGCCCGACAAGCATCTCGTGCTGCGTTCGGAGCTCGAGACGCAACTGCGCATGCTGCTTGGCGGGTACGCAGCGGAGCACGTCGTGCTGGGGGAAGTGTCTAGCGGTGCATCGAACGATCTGCAGCGCGCGACGGATACGGCCTACAAGATGGTCGCGAACTACGGCATGAGCGACCGGCTCGGCCCGGTGTATCACGACCACAAGTCGGACCATCCGTTCCTGGGCCAGCGCATCGCCACGGAGAGCGGCACCAGCGACGCAACGGTGCACGTGATCGAACAGGAGATCCGTACCCTCGTCAGCGCGGCTCAGTCCCAGGCGGAATCGTTGATCGAGGAGAATCGTGCTGGCTTCGACGCGCTGGTGCAGTCGCTGCTCGAGCACGAAACCGTGGAGCGCGCCGAGATCATCGAGTTGCTCGGCCCGGGTCGGTCGGGGGAACCCGAAGAGATCCCAGCTGCCGTGCACTGAATCCACGTTCGACTGAAAACGGAGTAGGCTTGCCCCATGAGTTTTGTCGTGGTCGTGGGGATGGATGGCTCGCGGCTCAGTGAGCTGGCGTTGGAGCAGGGCGCTCAGCTGTGTGAGCAACACTCTTCGGCGACGATTCACGTGGTCAGCGTCGTGGACGGCTACGACCCCATGGGCCGCCTGGAGTACGCAGCGGATCGTGGAGCCCTGGATCTGAGCAAGGAGCGTGCAGAGCTCGACGCCCGCCTCACAGCGCTCAGCACGAGCCGTCCGGGATTGCCCACCCTGGTCCCCCACGTGCTAGCTGGGCCGCCAGCCAAGGAGATCGCGCGGGTCGCTTCACATCACGATGCGGACGTGATCGTGGTTGGCACTCACGGCAGGAAAGGCGTGGAGCGCTTGATGCTAGGGAGCGTCGCCGCCGAGATCTTGAAGATCGCACGCTGCTCGGTGCTGGTTGTGCGGGAAAAGCACTGGAAAGACGACTCGAACGCCTAGGAAGGCGCGCGAGTCGGGGTGCGTATTAGGGGCGGGAAAGATGAAGACAGCGTACGAGCGCCGCGCGCAGCTCCTATTGATCGCCTCGGTGCTGGGCCTCGGCACCGGCTGCGGCTTCCTGAAGAACCTGGTCGGCCGCAACGTCGTCGATCTCGAGCAGGCGGATGTGCGTTCGATGTCGGTCGACATCCGCAAGACGCAGAAAACGATTTGCCCACGGGAACGTGTGCAGATGGCCGTGTTCGTCGAAGCAAAGCTCGAGGGTGAAGATCAGGTCGCGCAGTTCGAGACCTTCAAGGGGAACGAGGGGCGCAACCACAAGCTCGAGTTCAACTGGTTCGCCTTCCACAGTGAACAAGGCTCTTTCGACGCCGAGGGTTGGTTCACCCCCAACCCCGACTTGACGCTGACCGCGAGCCAGGAGTTCCAGCTCAAGACGGTGTATCGCAAGCGCCCGGATCAGTTCAGTTTCGACACGACGTACAAGCCCGACTACTCGTGCATCAGCAGCGCCGGGGCAGATGGTCAGTTCGGCTCTGCGGGAGTTTCCGGCAACGGCGGCAACCAGGGAGAATCCGGGCAGTCCAACAGTGACGCACCGGGCGGCGACGGCGGAGACGGTCAAGCGGGAGGTGACGCCGGGCCCGGTGGCAACGGAGGGGACGGGCCGCGCGTCGAAGCCTACGCCACTTACGTGAAGACTGCGTTCTACGAGAAGCTCGTCGCGGTGGTGGTCGAGGGCGGATCAAGCGACGTCTTGCTTTTCCACCCGGAGAACCAGTTCACGGTGTTCGCGGCAGGGGGCTCCGGCGGGCCCGGTGGGATCGGAGGCATGGGCGGCCGTGGCGGTCGCGGCGGCGACGGTAATCCGTCCGGCTCTGGGGGGAGAGGCGGCCCCGGCGGACGCGGTGGAGTTGGTGGTAACGGCGGAGCTGGTGGCGTCGTGGTGCTCCATCTGGACGAGCGCTTCCCTGAGCTCCGCAATCATTTCCGTGTGGATGTGTCCGGCGGCGCGGGGGGCCCTGGCGGAGGCGCCGGCAGCGGCGGTGAGGGGGGAGATGCTGGCTCCGTTCGCGTTAGCAGCGGTCCAGACGGCACCACGCCCCAGGGAACCGAAGGCGCGCGCGGCGCCCAGGGGCCTCAAGGCTCGGCTGGCTCGCCTGGCAACGCGGGGCCCGCCGGGAACTTCGACGTACGCCTCGAGCCATTGGGTGCCCAGTTCAGCGGCCTGAACGGCGTGAGCGTTTTGTAATGCAGCGACGGGCGTTCCTGCAGCTCGGCGCACTCATCAGCACCGTCACGCCCCTGGGCGGCCTGTCGCTGCTCGGGGGCTGCGGCACGCGCGAGCCAGAGACACCTCTGGCGCACCTCTACGGCAAAGACTGGGTGCACGGCGCCTATCAGCACTATGCCGACGTGTACATCGAGGTCGAAGGCCGTGCGCGCCAACACAGCACGGACTCCTACAAGCTGCTTTCCCAGCGCGGTGTGACTTCGCTCACGAACCTCCAGGCTCGCGAGGTTCCCTTTCACATCCGCGTGGCTCAGGATGAGCAAAGTTTTCGCGTGGAAAGAGACGTCCCGGAGCGGCTGACCTTTCGCGCGGGGATGAGCCAGGCCGAGCGCGACCGCGCCACGGAGCACTGGAAGCTCGCACGGGATCATATCCACCAGGACTACATCGAGGTCCGCCACCTGGACTTCGCTCTCGGCAACCTACTGTCCCAGGTGCAAGCGCTGCGTATCGCTGGAGACGAAGGGCGCATTGAGCAGTACCGCATCTGCCGCCAGCACCTGGAGCTCAGCCAGGGTGGCGAGCTGCCGTTCGAGCTGCCTTATCAGGTCACCAAGGCAGACTACATCCAAGTGCTCGAGCTGCTGGTTCTCCGCCTCGAGCAAGACCGGCAACGGACCGCCGCCCTCGAGGCTTCAATGGTCACCGTTGGGCTTACGGCGCGTGCGACGGACGCTGGTAGCGGTAGTCTCGCGCAGAACCTGACCCTCGCGCTGCTCGCCGTGACTCGAGACGCCGAGGCCATGGATCGCCGTAGTGGCGTATATCCCCAGGGAGAAGCACTTGCTGCAGATCTCCAAGCCGGTAAGGCGCTGGTTCGGGAGATCCAGGACGGCGAAGAGTTCAAGCTCTGGCTTGCCGCTCAGCGAGAGGCGGAAGATCAGCTCGGACGTTTGCTGGTTATCCTCGATACCGTCACGGGCCTGCCAACCTCCGCGATCTACCGCCAGGTGATGCGCCTGTGGCGCGGGGACGCCGACTACCTCGACTACCTGGCGTCTGCGGTTTCGCTGCTGCCGGGGGGCTCCCAGGCGATGCAGGTGGTCAAGACGGCCGTCGAGCGCACTCAAGAGTACCGCGAGACGTACCGCAAGGCCGTGCGGATGGTCGGCGACGTGCGCGACGTAAGGGAGAGGCTGGCTCGGGGAGAGCTCGACGTGGGCGGGATGCTGCTGAACACCGGTAGCCAGTACGCCCGTGAGCGCCTCGACCGGCAGCTCGTATACTTGCGCGATCAGACCGAGCTCGACGAGGCTCAGCAGCAGCTCGAGTCCCTGGATGCGCTACGCGGGCCACCCCCAGAGGTACCCGTGGCACCCGCGCCGGAGTGATTCATTGTTCACTCGCGCTCTCAGTTGAAAATTGCCGCAGGGAAATTTCGGTGGTCCGCGCGACCCAGCGACGCCAACGCCTCCAGCGCCGCCGCCGCGCGTCGCTAGTAGCGCTGCTGCAGGCGATCACCCTTCAAGGGGACGCCGCCGACCACTGGAACGTTGGGCACCTTTGCCCACTCTTCCAGATACGCCTTCTTCATGCGCTCGAAGACCTCGGGCATCTCCGTCTTGAGCTCGTGCTCTTCTTTGGGGTCCTTCACCACATCGTAGAGCATGAAGCTCTGATCGTCGCCAAAGCTGATCAGCTTGTAGTTGTCGAGGATCAGCGCCCGGCGCTTGTCCATCAGGTCACAGCGCGGCAGGTCGACGAGGACTGGGCGAGGCTCCACCTTGGCGCCGAAGACCTCAGGCAACAGGCTCTTGCCTCGAAACGGCGGGTCGTTCTTGAGGCCCATCAGGTCGGCCATGGTGGGGGCCAAATCGATGGCGCCGCGCGGCTCTTCGATGCGCCGCGGATCCGCGCCGGGCACGTGGATGAAGAGCGGCACCCGCACGAGCCCTTCCCAGATCTCATAGGCGTGGCGGTAGTGACCGTGCTCTCCAAAGCCCTCACCGTGGTCTGCGGTGATGATCACCGCCGTGTCCTTGCCCCAGGGCTGCTTGTAGACCCAGTCGATCAAGTCACCGACCCACTGGTCCGAGTAGTGCACTTCATTGTCGTAGAGGTCACGGCGCTTGTTGCCGTAGTCGGGGTGCCCGTCGTGCTTGAAGTAGGTGTAGTGGGGGTCCAGGAAATGGAAATAGGCGAAGAAGCGCTTGCCATTCTCCTGCTTGATGTTGTCCCCGCTCAGCATCTCCTTGGCGAGCTTGTTGAGCGCCTCGCTGGTGATGTTGTTGACGCCGGTCGTATCCAGGATGGTTCCTGGCACGAGCCGGTAGTCATCGAAGCCCTGATTGAGGCCCATTACCGGGAGGAAATATCCATGGGCATTGCCGGCGAGGGTGCGATGCCCTTCGGCTTGGGCGCGCTCGCTGATGAACAGATTCGATGGTAGCCACTTCGTAAAGAAGTAGCCGTCGCGAGCCATCTCGGTGCCGTACTTGCCGGTCAAGGTCGGGGCGACGGACTTCGCGGTGTAGCTCGAGATGGAGTAGCTGCGCGGGTACAACGTCGAGCGCTTGGCGAACTTCGTCAGCCACGGAGCGATGTCGCGCTCGTAGCCTGCCCACGGCATGTCCGCTCGCAAGCTGTCGATCATCAGGAACAGCACATTGTACGGCCGCTTGGGTTCGGGCTTGGGCGGCGGCGGCGGTTCAGCGGACACGCTGGGCGGCGTCACCGCGACGCTCGCGCTTGGCGCAGCCCCCGAGCCAGTCGACGACTGCTCGGAACAGCCAAAGGTCAGCGAGCAAGCAGCGCCGACGAACATGGCAGCGGCGCCGCGGCCAGAACGAGCTCTACTGAGGCGGTGTTTGAGGGCGGAAAACACGGGCTGGCCATAGCACAAACCGCTCACCGCTCGAGAGAACAGCGCTCCGCTTGGTCGCTCCTCGGTCACTTTGTGGCGGACTGGTCCCAGCTCCAGGCTCCCCGTCCGTCCGGAAAGCACCGCGGCGCAGCAGTCGCGGCTCAACGCCAACTTACGCCGCACTCAGCCATCGGTTACAAGCTGCCAGAAGCTCTTGTACCCGTGCTTACTCTGCTCCGCCTTGAAGCGTGAGAACGGCTGCAGCACCGTTGCCGTGCGGTGTCCCTTGAGTTGCTTTGGGTGGTGACGTCCCTGGTCCAGGTAGCAACGAATGAACTGACTGTGGTCGCTGCTCGGCAGTGCTTGGATGTTGCGGACCCAGCGCTTCCAGGTCTCGGGCTCCATCAAGTACTGCTCGACGTTCGAGGTGTAGAAGACGCTCACCGTGAGCTTGCGACGCTCGAGCTCCTCGGCGATCTTGGCGAGCGCTTGGTCTCCGGCGAAGTCGCCCACGATGGGCACGATGCGGTGCTGCTCCTGCATGTCGCGCAAGAAGGCGAACTCATCGGCGCTGCCGAGGAAGCTCCCAGTACCGCCCTCGGATTTCGCCTCCAGGAGCTCGCGCAGGCTGGGATAGTGCCGCCCGTTCTTTTGGTGGAGCTCGAAGCGCAGATCGAGGCCTTGCTTTGCGAACGCGCCGTGCGTGTCGCGCAGCGTCTCGAGGTCCTTGGAGGAGAGGCTCACCCCCAAATCCCCCTGGATATATTTCAGGAGCGCGGCGTGAACTCGCTCGAACTCTTCCGGGCTCGGCTTCGCGCCTGCCCCGGATTGGAGTACCTGGCCTAGCGAGGCCCCTTTGGGCTCCTCGATGGCGGCTTCGCGTCCAATCAAGCGAGCCACGAATTCGCTGCGGTTGCGAGCCTGGTGGAACACCGCCTTGTACATCAGGTGCAGCAAGGCATTTCCGCGCCGGATATCGACGATGTAGGCGACCTCGGGTCGGGTGCGCGCGATGTAGGTGAAGTTCTGTTCCGGACCTACGCCGATGTACGCGCCACCGCGGGGCTCGAGATCGTCGGCGATTTGCAGATAGGAGGTCTCATTGGAGATGTAGTTGTCGCTGAAGAAGTAGCGATCTCCTTCGGAAAACGTGCTGAATTGCTCGGTGAATTGCCTTGGGCTCGGCGGAG
The DNA here is from genome assembly GCA_020633205.1 of Polyangiaceae bacterium. Lineage (NCBI taxonomy): Bacteria > Pseudomonadati > Myxococcota > Polyangiales > Polyangiaceae > Polyangiaceae bacterium. The sequence continues at coordinate 1,087,517 of JACKEB010000010.1, read as the reverse complement.
CGAGCGCCTCGGCCCGGCCGTCTTCGGCCTCGGTCGGGGCAACCGGCGCGGGGGGCGCGGGGTCGTGCGCCGAGCTGACGGTCGAGGCATCCGCGATGCTCGCGGGGGGCGACTCGTGGGTGCGACTGCAAGCAGACGCGAGCAGGGCGACGCTCGGGAGCAGGGCGCCGCACAGGAAAAGCGACAAGCGGTGGGAGATGCTGGACATAGGCTTTGGTTGCTGTGGGAAGCAGTGAAAAAACGTCGCGTTGGCGAGTTACATTCCGCGCTCCCGGAAGTGGTACCGACCTTCGACACATCCGTGTTTGCCGCCGCGCGTCGACTTTCCACGCCAAATATTCTGCGGCCGGAGCGCTGCCTCGCGCCGCTCCTGGTGATAGCCTAGCCCTTCGGGGGATGGAGCGGATCGAGCAGAACCCAGTGGCGGGCTGGGCGCGGGTCATATTGGCCGCGTTCGCCAGCTTGCTCACGCCCTGGTTGTTGCCCAATCTCAACGCCTATTGGCCCGTCCTTGGCGGCTACATCGTCATCGCGTTGGTGCTCCAGCTGCTGATCGGGCGAAAGATCGGCGGTCGTCAGCGCGCGTTTTGGGGAGGCGTCGTCGACCTCGGCATCGTCACTTACCTCGTGCACCTCACGGGCAGCATGACCAGCGTGCTGGTGTGCCTGTACTTGGTCGTCGGTATTCTGGAAGCGATCGTCGCTGGCGGTCGGGTCGCGCGAGGCCTCGGGGTGGTCGCGGTGTTGTTCTACGATGGCCTGCTCGCGTTGGAGCATTTGCGTATCTTGCCTTACGGCCCGGAGGCGCCTGAGTGGGCGCCCGGGGCAGAACCAGCTATCCGTGCGGTAATGACTACCGGTCTTTACTTCACAGTGATCATGGGCACCACGACTTGGATCGTCGCTCGCGTCGCGGACAAATTGGGGGAGCGTGAGGAGCAGCTGATCGCCGCGAATCGGGCGTTGAACGAGCAGAGCCAGCGTGATCCGCTGACCGGACTCTTCAACCGCCGAACCCTGTACGAGGTCCTCGAGCGCGAGCTCTCTCGCGTCGAGCGTGGACATCCGCTGGCGCTCTTGATGCTCGACTTGGATGGCTTCAAGAAGGTGAATGACACGCGGGGCCACCTGGCGGGAGACGAGCTCTTGCAGAACATCGCAGCGGCGGTGATCTCCAGTGTGCGTTCCGTCGACTTGGTCGTGCGTTACGGTGGTGACGAGTTTGTCGTCCTCTTGCCAGACACGGAGGAGAAGGCCGCAACCGCCGTCGCCGATCGCGTGGTCGATGCGATCGCTGCGGTGGGTGGTGCGGCTCGCTTGGACGAGCCGGTGACCGCCAGCGTGGGCGTCGGGGTGGCGAAGTCAGCGGACACGCCTCGAGAGCTGATCGCGCGCGCCGACGAGCTCGCCTACGTGGCCAAGCAGGCTGGGGGAAATCGCCTCGCCAGCGGTCGGGTTCGCGCCGCCTGAGCCGCCTCTCGCCGGGGAAAGCCGCGGCGATTGAGCGCATTCGAGCTGCAAGTGCTATGGGTCTCGAGATGCGGGGAACTAACGGCGGTGACTGGCTGTCCCAGTTCCCCGTGCCGCGCTCGATTGCTTCCCAAGACAGCACGCCTGGCTGGCTGAAGTCGATCGTGCCCCTCGCCGGTTCCTTGCTGGTGCACGGGCTGCTGGCAGTGCCACTCGTGTTGATCTCGTTCTTGCCCCGCGCGGAAGCAAAGGCTCCCTACGACGCCTGGTCGGGCGAGACCTTCGAAGTCGCGATGGCCGGAGAGCCCTTGGCCAACGCTGCCGCGGGTGGGGGTGAGGGCGCACCAGCGCAGCCCCAAGAGGCAACACAAGCGACGGAGGCTTCCGGCTTGCTAGCCGCCGAAGCCGCGCCAGCGGAAGCCGGGGAGAGCCCCTCGATCACCACCGAAGAAGCCGCCGCGAAAGCCGAGGCGGAGCGCGCCAAGACTGCGCGAGCGAAAACGGAGGCCCAGCGCAAGCGCGAACAGCGTCGCCGTCGGGCACACCGCAAATCCATGAGGAAACATGCGGAGCGTCCGAAGCAACCCGCTGAGAGAACCCTCAAGCCCTTGAAGCCGAAACCCGAGGCGGAGCACGCTAGCGACGGAGAGCGCCGTTCAGAGGGAGAACGCAGCACGGACGGAGAACGCAGTACTGACAGAGAACGCAGTGAAGGAGAGCGCCGCGCCGAGGGCGCTGAGGGAGAGCGTGGTGGCGAGGGTAACGACAAGAGCGGCACGGGGAGCATGGGCGCCGCCGGGCTACCCGTGGGGGTGCGCCCTCTGCCAATGGCATTCACCCGGGTCTTGCCGCGAGCGGCGGTTGGTGATGCGAAGATCTTGAAGCACGCCGTGGGTGAGCTGGGCGAGATCCGCTTCACCTTGCATCTGGATTCCGCGGGGAAGATTGAGCGAGTAGAGTATGCCGAGAGTCCTGACGCCCGGCTCAAGGCGTTGATCGAGCGCACGTTGCGCTTCCTCAGCAAGGGCCAGTTTGCGCTGAAAGATGACCCGGGCCAGGACCTGAGCGGCACCCAAAAAGTCAGGGTGCGCGTCGAGCTGAAGCAAACCGAGCCAACACCCGACACTGACGAACCGACCGCCACGCGCAGCCTCGGATTCGAGCCGCCTCCTCGCAACGGCAAGCGCGTGGGGTCCGGCTACTTCGAGCTGGAGAGCGGGCTGCGCTTCGAGGCGGTGATCGTCTTCGAATGAACGTCGTGCTGGCTAGTCTGCAAGCAGAGACGCGCGGGCACTTGCCAAACGTGCGAGCCGTGCGCTGGGTTTGAAGATTCCAAGGCCGGTCTGAGAGTGCCACTCCGCGAGGCGCTCGGCGACGTAGTCGCTCCCTCGGCGATCGGCCCAAGCCATGGGTCCCCCGCGATACCCTGGAAATCCCATCCCGAGCTGCAGCGCCAGATCCACGTCGCTCGGGCGCTCCGCGTGGCCCTCTTCGAGCACCCGACACGCCTCGTTCACGACCAAGAACAGCAAGCACTCGACGATGTCCGAGTCAGTGAACTCCAGCGCTGACGGAGATCCTAGTTCCTCGCGGCAACGCTCGACGAAGCGTATCAGCTCGGGATCCTCCTCGGCCTGACCTGCAACGTAGCGGTAGTGTCCAAGCCCCCGCTTCTCGCCGAGGCGTCCCGCCTCTACCAAGCGCTTGCGCAACGGGGAGCGATAGGCCCGATCCGGATAGGCAGCATCCAGGATCGAGCCTGCGTAGACCCCTACGTCCACTCCGGCGAGGTCGCTCACTCGGCAAGGGCCCATGGGCATGCCGAAGTCGGTCATCACTCGGTCCAGGCGATACGGGTCGACCCCGCGGTCGATGAGCAGTCCTGCTGCCTGTCCGTAGGGCATCATCACTCGATTGACCAGGAAGCCAACGGAGCTGCCCACCACCACGGGTGTCTTCTTGAGGAGCTTCACCAGTCCGATCAACGCGTTGACCTGTTCAGGTTCTGACGCGGGAGTGCGCACCACCTCTACCAGCCGCATCACGTGTGCCGGACTGAAGAAGTGCGCCCCGAGGATGCGATGGCCTTGTTCGAGGTTCTGGGCGATTCGCTCCAGAGGCAACGTGGAGGTGTTGGTCGCCAGGATCGTATCCGCGGGGCAAAGATCGAGGAGCCGGGCGAATAGGCCCCGCTTCAGCTCCAGGTCCTCCGTGGCCGCTTCGATCACCACGTCGCAGTCGCTGACTCCGGCGAGCTCCGCGCTGCACGAGAGCCGCGCCATGGCCTGAGCGAAGCCGGTTTCGCTGAGTCGCCCGCGCTTCTTCGCGTGCTCGAGAAAGCCCGCTACCCGCGCTTTCGCCGCATCCGCTGCAGCCTCGTTCTGCTCCGTCAGCACCACCGTCAAGCCGCGCTGGAGTGCAGCCGTGGCGATGCCGGAGCCCATCGTCCCGCCACCGATCACCCCAAGGCGCCTGAACTCTCGGCGCGCAAAGCCTTGGTCGGTGATCCCAGCGACTTTGCTCGCGCTGCGTTCGGCGAAGAACAAATGGATCAAACTCTGGGCAGCCTCTCGCTCCAGACACTGGCGGAAGCACTCACGTTCGTGAAGCAGGCCAGCTGGCGCGCCCTCCTCGAGCCCGCGCATTACGGCTTCCAGGCACAGTTCCGGATACTCAACGTTGCGGAAGCGCTTGGAGTGTTGTTGCCTCGCGGATTCCAGAGTCCTTAGCGCTTCATCCAGTTTTGGCAGTTTGTCTTCCCGCTCGCTGCTCCTCTGGAGGGGGGAGCCGGTGAGCGCAGTCGCTAGGGCGAGCGCTCGCTCGAGCAGCGCCGAGCGTGGGACAACCTCAGAGACCAGTCCTAGCTCCAAGGCTTCTACGGCGGAGAGTTGCTTCGAGCTGAGCATGCAGTCGAGCGCTTGAGAGAGCCCGATCAGGCGGGGTAACCGCTGCGTGCCTCCGGCTCCAGGGATCAAGCCGAGGTTCAGCTCGGGCAGGCCGAGCTTCGCGCCTTCGCTGGCGATGCGCCCATGGCACCCCATGGCGAGCTCGAGTCCACCCCCGAGGGCGAAGCCATCGATGGCTGCGACGAACGGCTTTTCGCTGCTCTCGAGGCGGGAGATCAGCGCGCTGAGGGAGCGGGCCTCGTCGCCTTGCACAGGCTCACCCTTTGCCAAGCGCTGCAGCCGGCGAATATCCGCTCCAGCTACGAAGGTGTCGCGAGCGCCGATCAATACCGCGCTCGTTACTTCCGGCTCGGCCGCCACACGATCGACCGCAGCCCAGAGCTGACTGACGAGCTCCTCCGCGAGAGGGTTCAGGGGTGCGTTGTCGAGCGTGAGGATGGCTGTTCTTCCATCCATGCGGAAATGAACTTCAGCCATATGTCGCCGCAGCTTTCGTCTCGGCTGGGCCTAGGCCAACGGCTTGTCGTGCGTACTCGCCAATGCGGGCCACGGCGTGCTCGGCGTTGCTGCTCAGGTTCCCGAACGCCTGCCAGACATGGATCATCTCGGGTTCGATCTCCAAGCGCACGTCGACGCCGGCGCGTCGCGCGCGGCTGGTGACGCGGATCGCGTCATCTAGCAGTGTCTCCACGGCGCCTACCTGAATCAGAATCGGCGGCAGGCCGCGGTAGTCACCGTAGAGTGGGGCGGCGAGGGGGTTCTTGCGATCCTTGGCCGTGACGAAGCGACTCGCGTAGGTGAGCAGTGTCGCGCGGCCCACGTAGTCGTACGGTGCGTTGCTCCGCATGCTGCCTCCAGTTGCCTCGAGATCGGCCCACGGTGACAGCACCACGGCTGCTGCGGGGAGGGGGTCGCCGGCGTCGCGCAGCGCCAGGAGCAATGACAGCGTCAGGCCGCCGCCGGCAGAGTCTCCGCCCACCACGATTTGCGAGCCCATGAAGCCTTGCTTCAGCAGCCAACGGTAGCACTCGAGGGCGTCCTCGAGCTGGGCTGGGAAGCGGTGCTCGGGGGCGAGCCGGTAGTCGGGGACGAACGCCTGCATCCCGCTCGCCGCGACGATACGCGCGACCAGGTCCCGGTGGGTGTCGATGGACCCGATGCTGTAGCCGCCCCCGTGCAGGTACAGGAACACGCGGTCTCTGGAAGATGTTGCCTTGCGGAACCATTCACAACGAATGCTACCGACCCGCTCCGGCTCGTATTGGGTCGCCGAGGTAGCCTTGGTCGGCCGAAGCAGACTGGTCGCCGCCTGACGCTGCACCGCGAGTGGAAGCAAGGTGCTCACTTTGCTGTAGTTGTGCATCAGAGTCGCCAGCGTCTCGAACTCAGGGCTCCAGCTGGGGAAGGCGGGTCCGCGCAGTTTGCGCTTGAGCACGATCCCGCGATAGATACCGACCAGAGCTGCTCGCATGGGGTTCATCTTCGTCCTCCCAGAGACTCGGCGATTGCCGTGCACACATCAGGAACCAAAGCACCGGCGGTGCCCTGGAGAAACACGCCCTCGCACTGTTCGGCGAAGTCGCTAAAAGGGTTGGGCTCCGGGTTCAACACCAAGAGCGGAGCGCCCCGTGCCGCCACCAGCCGGCCGATCTGAATGGGCAGGTTGGTCGCACCGGTAGTGCCAATCACAACCAGCAGGCGCGCGCTTGCGGCGGCGCGCATCGATGACTCGAAGCGAAAGTGCTCCTCGTTGTAGTACTCGTCGAACCACAACACGTGCGGGCGCGCGTTACCGCCGCAGCGTGGGCAGCGCAGCAGCTGGAGCTCCTCGCCGCTCGGTGCGTAGCTCTCGGCCTGCTTCTCCAGCGCCGGATCTCGAATCAGCCGGGATGAGATCTCGAAGGTCTCGTCGCTGCACGCGGCCTCGCAGCGCATGCGGTTGATGTCGCCGTGGATCTCGAAGGTCCGCGCCCGACTGCTCCCAGCGCGTAGGTGGAGCCCATCGACGTTTTGGGTGATCAGTAATAAGCCGTCGCCTAGATGCTGCTCGAGCGCCGCGATCGCACGGTGTGCGAGGTTCGGCTCGGCGTGAGCGCACACCGCGCGTCGATACAAGTACCAGCCCCAGATCTCCTCTCTCAGCTCTGAGTACGCGGCGAAGGTCGCGAGCTCCATCGGGTGGTAGTTCTTGGAGCCGACACGCCAGTAACCCTCGGCACCCCGGAAGGTAGGAATGCCGCTCTCCTGAGAAATCCCGGCGCCGGTGAGGAAGACGACCGGACCCGAGAACGTCGCGGCGCGCTCGAGTAGCTTGCTGAGTCCCTCCTGGGTCGCAACCATGGGGGCAGCATAGCGAGCGCCGCGCGTGCTTTGCACGCGCTAGCGAAGACAACTGAGGTGCCGCTGCTCGTGAACGTCAGGCTTTGCGGGCTTCGCGCCGCGACGCCAGGTACTCCACCGCGAACACGAGGATCAGGCCCACCACGAAGAGCGCGATCACTCCGACCTCGAGGTGGTCGGGGAGGTAGGGGTGCGACTCGATCACCCGCGGCTTCTCGCGCACAATGATCGTCTTCTCGTGCTGGTAGGGCCAGATGCGCCACAAGCTGCCGATCAAGAGCCCCACCAGGCCCGCCACTACGGTGTCGTGCCAGCGGTGGAGCAACCACTTGAGGAAGCGGGAGAAGACAACCAGGCCGGCGCCGCAGCCGAGCGCGAAGGGCAGCACCACTCCCGGCTTCGTCAGGTTGCCGAAGATGTAGGCGTACTTGCCCAAGATCAGCAGGATGAACGAGCCGCTGATGCCGGGCAGCAACATCGCGCTGATCGCAACGAATCCGCACAGAAAGATGAACGCGGGGTTCTCTGGAGTCTCGACCGGGACCAGGTTCACCACCCCCCAGCCAACGCCCATCCCGACCACGAACGAGACGATACGTGGCGCGGACCAGTGAGGCAGGCGTTTGCCAAGGATCATCGCGCTGGCGAGCACCAGGCCGAAGAAGATGGCGTAGACCTGCTTCGGGTGCGTCTCGAGCAGGTGCGGCAGCTTCACGATCTTGATCATGATCGCGAACGCCAGCGCGATACCCATGCCAAGGCAGGCCATGAAGCGCCAGTGCAGCAGGGACATCACGCGCTTGATGTCAAACTTGAGCAGCGCCTTCACCGCGTCGACGTTGACCGAAGTGATCGCTGCCAGCAGCCTCTGATAGATCCCCAGGGCAACAGCCATGGTGCCGCCGGAAACACCAGGCACCACGTCCGCGGTGCCCATGCACATGCCGCTACCAATGATGTAAGGCGCGTCACTCCAGTTGATGTCACCCAAGTCGTCCGCCAGAGCGGCGTCCTTCGGAGGGCTCTCTTCGGCGGTGTTCGCGTCCTGTCCTGCGGTCATGGGCGGCGGAGCCTAGTACATCCCCTGGTCTTTGCGAGGCGCATCAGCCCCTCTGAGGGCGCCGCTGGAACTCGCCTTCAGTTGTCGAGAGTCGCCGCTCACCTCCAGCCCACCAGGCGCTTCTGCCGCCCCCCGGGCGCGCTTTTTCAGTCACAGTGGAATTGTCATCCTGGTTTCGGAACTGTGTCGCGCAGTCGGCGCCGTCAGTGGAGTCGGACGTGCGACCGCGACTACACTCCGCGTTCGTGGCTACTCGGTGGTCAGTTGGCTTCTTCTTACTCGTCGGGCTGGGACTCGCGTCGTCCGGCGCGTGCAACATTTACAACGAGAAGTTGCTCGACCCGGATCCTCGCTATGACGGCGGCATTGCGGCGTCGGGTGGGAGTGGTGGCAACGCCGGTAGCGGTGGCGTTGGAGGCACCTCTGGCGGTTCGGACTGCGTTGCCGGCAAGTGCTGGTGGTCAACGGAGACAGCAGAAGGCTGCGCGGACCATCGGGCGCCCAGTGTGAATGACCGACCCGCCAGCAGCGGGGGGAACGACTTGCCAACGTTCTACTTAGCCATCGATCACCTCTGGCTCGGGCAGACCGCGCCAGGGGACTATCCGAGCGGGGCCGAGCCTTGGCAGTATTTCGGTCTCGACCTCGACGGGGTCTGCACGAACTCGCCCGATTGTCCCGCCGGGGAGAAGAACGTCGTGAGCTGCCGCGCGGGAATTGGCGTTCCCCCGGACGGCATCGGCTGTCGCGACAATATGTTTGCCCGCCTCGAGCCGGTCGCGGCGGATCAGCCCACGCTCGGCGAGCCGTTCGGGATCAGCGAGGACTCCTTCAACTGTGAGCTCCACCGGGGCAGCTTCACCATCCTGATCAAAGTCACGGGCTACAACGGTCAACCCAACGACGATAATATCCGCCTGGATTTTTACATGTCGCCGGGCGTGGATCGCGATCAGAGCTGGGAGTGTCCGGAGCAGGGCTGGGACCAGCGTGCGCCCTGGCTTGCAAGCTTTCCGTGGAAGGTGGACAAGGCGATGCTTCAAGGCACCGCCACGGGTAGCGACTTGCCGAACTCCACCTTGGCCGATCCCGACGCCTACGTGCGGGACGGCTACTTGGTGGGCGATTTGCCGGATGGCGCTGAGATGCGCTTCATCGGCGACAACGCCAACGCCGCTGGTTTCCCCCTCAAGTTCTACAAGGGGATCTTCGTGGCGCGGCCCGAGCTGGGCAACGACGGGCTGTGGACCGCGTACGACGGTTTGCTCGCAGGTCGCGTGCGTCAGGGAGACATGCTCACTGCGTTCAACCAGATCGGCTTCTGCGAAGGAGGCGACTTGCCCGACGGAACGGGTAAGGTCGCAGCGGCCGACGCGAACCTGCTGATCGACTACTTGCGCGTCAACATGGACGTGATGTCGACGGGTGAGGTGAATCCAAACGCGGACTGCGACTCGATGAGCGTCGGTATCGCGTTTACAGCGCGGCAGGCCACTCCCGGGCCCGCGGTGGATGTGTCAGCGCTCATGGAGTGCCCCATGGGCGGCACGCCCAGCGCGCTCTGAAGTCGTGGCTATTTAGCCGCCGAACAGCCTGACAAAGAAGCGCGTCGCCGCCTCCAGCTGTTCGAGCTTCAGGTATTCGTCCTTAGTGTGAGCCTGCAGGATGGATCCCGGTCCCCACACGATGCATGGCATGCCCGCTTCATCGAAGAGCCCTGCGTCCGTGCCAAAGGCAACGGGCGTGGGGGCGCTCTCGAGCCCCAGCGCCCTCAGCGCCTCGCCGCAAGCCACCACGGCTGGTGAATCCTGGGGAACGCCGAGGGGCGGTTTCTCGACGTGGCAGTCGAAGGTGAGGGGTGAGCCTGCGAGCGCCTGCGCGAACTCGGCGGTCAAGCTCTCGTGCGTTTCCCCCGGGATCATCCGGCGATCGACGAGCGCCGTAGCCCGGTCAGGTACGATGTTCGGAGCGTGACCACCACGCACCACGCCTACGCTGAGGGTCGGCGGGCCCAGCACTGGATCTCGGCGCTCTGCGAGGCTCCCTCCGAGTGCCTGAAGCTTGAGCAGCCCGTGACACAGGTGAATGATGGCGTTGTCGCCCTGACTCGGGTCGGAGCTGTGAGCTGCTACACCCTGAGCGGTCACGGTGACTCGCGCAACGCCCTTGTGTTGGTTCACGACTCGCAGCTCAGTCGGCTCGGTGGCGATACCCCACAGTGGACGCTTGTCGCTCAGGGCCCGAATGATGTCGTACGCCCCGATGCTCCCACTTTCTTCGTCGGCCTGACCCGCCAAGATCACGTTGCGCTTCAGCTTCCCGCGCGAGAGGACCTGTGCGAGCGCAGCCACCGCAGCGGCGAGTCCACCCTTGGTGTCGGTGGCTCCGCGCCCATACACCACGCCCGCTTTCACTTCTGGATCGAACGGGTCGATGGTCATGGTGTCGACCGGCACAGTGTCCAGATGGGATGCGATGAGCACGGTGTCCGTCGCCTCGGCGCAGCGTGCTTCGGCGAACACGCTGAGGCGCCCCTCGCTTCCGATCAGCTGATGGTCCAGCCCAAGCCGCGAAAAATCCTGAGCGACGCGCTGGGCATAACGCGCTTCCCCAGTGATCGACTCAGGGAGATCATCCCGCCCCATGGAGTTCACACTCGGGATGGCGATGTAGTCCCGCAGTAGTTCGAGCGCGTCCATCGGCTCATCGAACCACTCTTTCTCCCCGCCGGCCACCGGTGTTTGTCGCTGTGCGTTTGGGGGGGAGGGAAGCGCCGCGCCCTCCCGGGTTACGCGCAGAACTCGAATCGTGTATCGCTCTGTTGCGTCTCGGCGCGGTGCTCGTTCGACTGTGAGCGGCTGCGCGCCCAGAGATCCGAGGAGCGCGGATGGCGAAGCAGTACTGGCTGATGAAGAGCGAACCGGAGACCTACTCCTACGCAGATCTCGTGCGAGAAAAGCGCGGGAGTTGGGATGGTGTGCGGAACTTCGAGGCGCGCAACAACATGCGCGCCATGAAGGTCGGAGATCTAGCCCTGTTTTACCACTCGGTAAAAGAGCGCGACGTGGTGGGTGTGATGAAGATCGTCAAAGAGGCTTATCCGGATCACACCGCTGAAGGCGGAGATTGGTCCATGGTCGATGTCGAGCCGGTGAAGCCGTTCACCGCGCCAGTCAACCTGACCACATTGAAGGCTGACCCAAATTTCGCGGACCTGCTCTTGATCCGTCGCTCGAGGCTCAGCGTCGTCCCCGTCAGCGCTGAGCATTTCCGCGCGATATTGAAGCTCGGCAAGACCAAGCTCTGACCGACCGCTGGCGCTGTGGCGCCAAGTCCCCAACTCCACGAGGTGTGGCATGACACAAACGACCTCGCGAGTACTCCTAGCGTTGCTCGCCGCCTTTCTGCTCTTTGCCTTCGTGCGCCCGGTTTGGGCGGACGACAGCGAGAAGGCTCAAGCGGCCCGCGAGATCGCGGTGGACAAGTGCAAGACGCCTCGCCTGGCGGTGGAGTCTGTATTTGCTCCGGAGCAGGCGGACCAAGTGCGCTGCCTTGGGGGTGGCCGCGCGTATGCGCTTCAGGTCGAGCTGGTCGAACGCATTCGCGCTGTTTTCAGTGGGCGGGCAACCATCGATCTCGACGCCTTACCCACCGATCCAGACGCAAGCTCGCCGGTGGTCGTCAGTCCGCGTTTCCCCAAGGTACAGGTCGCGAGGCAACCTGATGGTCGCTGGGTGTGGACCGCGACCAGCCTCGAAAACCTAGAGGAGATCTATCGCCAGAACATGGCTGGCCCCTGGGTCTCGCAGCTGCCCGACTGGATGAAAGCTGGCGTCGGTGACCTGAAAGTCTGGCAAATCCTCGCGTTGCTGCTGGTGCTCGTAGTGGGCCTCGTGGTGCGTAAGCTGATCGAGTTCATGGTGCAGAACCGTGTTCGACAGCTAGTCGATCGCATGGGGCAGAAGTGGGCGTCGAACCTGATCGGCGTGTTTGCGTCCCCCGGGGCGACGTTCGTCTCAGCGTTGCTACTTGGCGTCACCTACCCGTGGCTCAGCCTGCCGCTATGGTTCGGGGCGTTCCTGGGCCTTGCGGTTCAGGTGCTGATGATCTTCTCCGTGGTCTGGGCGGCCTATCGCCTGGTCGATGTGCTCTCGGAGCGCATGGCGGCGAAGGCAGAAGCCACGGACACCAAGCTCGACGATCAGCTCGTCCCGCTGATCCGTAAGTCTCTCAAGGTGTTCACGGTGATCGCCGGGGTGCTGGTCATCCTGCAAAACCTCAACGTCAACGTGGGCGCGCTGCTGGCGACCCTCGGCGTTGGTGGTGTCGCGATCGCGTTGGCTGCGAAGGACACCGTCGCGAACTTCTTCGGTAGCTTGATGATCTTCATCGATCGCCCGTTCCAAATCGGAGACTGGATTCGCGTCGACGGTGCGGAGGGAACGGTCGAGGAGGTGGGCTTCCGCTCGACCCGGATCCGCACCTTCTACAACTCGGTGATCACGGTCCCAAACGCCAAGTTCACCGAAGCCAAGATCGACAACATGGGGATGCGCGAATACCGTCGCTGCTTCTTCACGCTTGGGATCACCTACGACACCAGTCCTGAACAGATGCAGGCGTTCGTCGAGGGGATCCGCGCCATCATCCAGGCCAACGAGTACACCCGCAAGGACACCTACGAAGTCCACATGTCGGCGTTTGGCGCGAGCAGCCTGGATGTGATGGTGTACTTCTTTTTCCGAGTGGATACTTGGACAGCGGAGCTCCGCGAGCGTCACAACGTCTACCTCGAGATCATGCGTCTGGCGCACGATCTGGACCTGAGCTTTGCCTTCCCGACTCAGAGCTTGCACCTCGAATACGTCAGCGCGCCTGGTGCGCCGCGCGCGCTCCCGGAGGCGCGAAGCTCGGAGCAGCTGGCCGAGGTGATTCACGCTTTCGGTCCCGACGGAGCACGCGCGCGGCCGGCGGGACCCAGGCTCACCGACGGCTACCTCGCGGTGGCTGACCCCTCATTTCGCAGTCGTGGGGCGACGGACGAGGGCTGACCGGCCCAACGTTTGCGCTTTTGTGTCCTGATTGGCCACGCCACGCCGCTGATTGGCAATCCAACCGACGTCCAAACGGGTGTAGGCTGCCCAGTGCATGACTGCGAAACACCTGGACTTTCAGCGCACGCTGGAGACCGCCCGGGGAGAGCCATTGCTGATTCTGATCAGCGGGCACCCGGACCCTGATGCGATCGGGAGTGCGCTCGCGCATCAGCACATTTGCGAGGCCTTGGAGATCCCGGCGACCATCGCCCACGTCATGCCAGTGAGCCGCCCGGAGAACCGAGCGCTGGTGAAGCTCCTGAACGTGAACATGATCCAGGTGGCGACCACCAAGGATTTGGAGCCGTACAAGCATCTGTCTCTAGTGGACACCTCCAGCCCTGAGTCCAGCATCAAACTGCCCGACGAGCTCAAGGTGCTCACCGTGGTGGACCACCACCGCTCCACCAAGCCCGTGGAGGCCGAGTTCGTCGACGTGCGAACCGGCTTCGGTGCCACTTGCAGCATCTACGCCGAATACCTCAAGGCTGGGCTCGCTCCGCTCACAGGTAGTGAGCGCGAACAGGTCCATATGGCGACCGCTCTGCTTTTCGGTATCCGGACGGATACGGACGACTTCGCGCGGGCGGAGCCGGCAGATTTTCACGCCGCCGCCTATCTCAAGCCCTACTGTGATCTGCAGCTTCTACAACGCATTGGGCAGAAGGTGATCGCTGCGGAGAGCATGGAAGCGCTCGCCCGGGGGCTCGGCGATATGGACGTGGTGCGAGACTTTGCTCTGGTTGGAGTGGGGCGTGTCTCCCCGAGCAACCGCGATGCGATTGCCACCGCTGCGGACTTCATCGTGCGCCGAGAGGATCTCGATACGGTGATCGTCTACGGCTTGGTGGGCAACCGCATCGATGGGTCCATGCGCACCAACAGCCCAAGCGTCGACCCCACCCACTTCCTCGAGGAAGCGTTTGGCAAAGACGCAAACGGCCAACCCTACGGCGGTGGTCGAGCCGACAAGGGGGGCTTCCAGATCCCCTTGGGGATCCTGTGTGAGGCGGATGACGACGACTCTCTCTGGCGTCTGGTGCGGCAGACCGTGCGTCGCCGCATTGGCACCGTCATCCCCGAGTTGCTCGGTGATACGAACGGTCGGAGCTGACGTTCAGCCCTCGACAGGTTCGTCGTTGATCTCGAGCAGGGTGTTGAGCGCCTCGACCTGGCGCTTGGCCCGGATCTCCTTCTGGCGCAACGCCTTGAGCTGAGTCTCCAGCTTCCGCTGCTCGGCTTCGATCTCCTTCAGCGAGTCCTTGAGCTCGTCACGCTCGGCCTTGAGGGTTTCGACGCTGATGGTCAGGCGTTTCTCTTCCATACCGAGTCAGCAGATACCAACCGTCCTGCCTCGAGTAAAGCCGCGCGTGATTCGCGTGCTGTTCGGCTGCGAGAGCTCAGTCTCGGGCGACGACCTGGTTTCTGCCGCGACGCTTTGCGAGGTAGAGCCGACGGTCCGCGGCGCCGATCAGCGCGCCCGCGCTCGCCGAGTCCACGCACGTCAGCGACGCGACGCCGGCGCTCACGGTGATACTCGGGGTCGTTCCGCCGTCCTCAGGCGGCTGCGCGAGCACGTCGCGAATGCGTTCTGCAACCTGGACCGCGTTCTGGTGGTCGATGCCTCGCAGCAGCACCAGGAACTCCTCCCCCCCAAACCTCGAGAAGACGTCCTCGGAGCGGAGCATGCGCTGCACGGTCTCGCTCAGGCGCAGAAGCACCAAGTCACCCACTTGGTGACCAAAGCGATCGTTGACCACCTTGAAATGATCCACGTCGAGCAACACGAGTGAGAGGTGGGTACGGTGGCGTCGCGCGTATGAGAACTCCGACGCCAGACGCTCTTCGAAGTAGCTCTTGTTGTAGGCCCCGGTCAGCGGATCGCGAATGCTCGACTCGTAGAGCTGGTGCATCGCGCGCTCTTGGGCGGCATCGACCTGCGAGTAGCGAAACGCGATGCGGGCGCCGAGCTGGATGGTGTCGCCATCCACCAGTGCCCTGAGCTTCACGCGTTCGCCGTTCACGTACGTGCCATTGCGAGAGCCCAGATCTTCGATCCAGTTGGCTCCGTGAGCGGAGAATAGTTTCGCGTGGAAACGACTGATGCCATCGTCGTCGACGCGGTAGTCCGCGTTCGCGTGGCGCCCAAGCTTGCACGCTGCCTGCGTGACGGCTAGCGGACGCCCAGCGGCCGCGGCGTCGAGGCGTACCAGGACACCACGGTCGCGCTCCCCAGCGCACTGCACGCTGGTTTTGACGAAGGAGATGCTGGTTGTCTCGTCCTCTTCTTCCCAGTACCGGTGAAGGTCGGAGAACGGCTCGAGGATTGTCTCCTTCGACGCGCCTGCGGTTCGAGGAGCGAGGTCCGAGTCGATGGGCCGAGCTGGCGGGGTCACCAGTTCAGCTCCGGGAAGGCTGGGCCAGGCTTCGCTATGAAGTAGCCCTGAAGCAGATCGCAGCCCAAGTCGACCAGCGCGTCTCGCTCTTCCCGCGTCTCCACCCCCTCGCCGACGACCAGCATGCCCATGTCCGCGCACAGCTGAGCGATCGAGCGAATCAGCTTCTGCTTGGTGGGCGTCTGGTGAACGTCGCGAATCAACGACATATCGAGCTTCACGATGTCCGGCTCCAGCAAGGCGAAGCTCGTGAGACCCGCGTAGCCGGCTCCGAGATCGTCTACTGCGATGCGAAAGCCCATCTCGCGCAGCACCGCGACCCGACGCTTGACGTCTTTCACTTCGTCCAGGCTCGATCGCTCGGTGATCTCCAATACGACTCGATCCGCGATGCGCGAGAGCGGGGCATCGGGCTCATAGAGCTCGGAGTCCAACAGATCCGTCGTGTGTAGGTTCACGAACAGGAGGCCCGAGTCGGGCGTCATGGCGGAAACGGCGCGCGCGCGGATCGTGCGACTGAGTTCATCCACCCGACCCAGCTTGAGCGCGGCTTCGATGACGGCGCCAGGGTGAGGCAGGCTTGGCTCCTTGCAACGCAACAGTGCCTCGTATCCGTACGGCTTGCCGTTCGTGCGCACGATGGGCTGGTAAGCCATCCACAGGGTCGCGAGCGCCCCCGCGAAACTCGCCTCGAGTCCGGCGCGGTCTCCCGCACCAGCGGTTCCACCGACGAGCTCCGCCGCCTCCCGGCGCACCCGGGCCATGCGATGCAGGCGCACGGCCTTGTCCAGGACCTCCTCCAGGTTGTCGTTGGTGACTGGTTTGGTGAGGTAGTGAAAGGCCCCATACTCCAAGGCCTTGACCGCGGTGCTAACCGCCGGCTCGCCCGTGACGAGGATGACCGGCACATCCAGGTCGTGTTCGCGGACTTCTCTCAGTAGCTGAATGCCGTCCATCCCGGGCATCGCGATGTCGCTGAGGATCGCGTCGTACTCGTGCTGGTTCAGTTGAGCGATGGCTTGCTCCCCTCCAGGGGCGGTATCCACAAGGAAACCCCGCAAGGCCAGGCTCCTGCGAAACGCCCGCACCAGCGCGGGCTCGTCGTCGACTACCAAGATCCGTCCCTTGGTTGCGGCGGACCAAACGCCGCTGGCCTCCGAGCCACGTTCGGGGACTGGAGTATCCAGGGAGGGGCACCGCACTGCGGCAAGGGGAACGCTCATGACGCTCAGGAACGGATGCCTGCTGCATTCCCTTAGCCGCTTTCTGAGCCACGGCGTGGGCGCCCAAACAATCGCAATTTAGGGCTGCCTCTCAGTTGAGGAATTTTTGAACCTTCAATGGATATAATCAATTGAATAAATCAAATGGTGTTTCTCCCGCTCGCCACGATTCACGCTCGTATTCACCCACGGGAATCCGACGTTGCGCGGCTAGGTGCCCAACTCAACCCGCCTCGAAGTCGCACCGTTGCCGCTCCGCCAAGCCCGCGAAATATCGAAAATTGCCGAAAATTCTTGAGCATCTCGAGGGAGCAAGGTCAGCCTTCGGCGCTGGCGATGGGAGATCGTGGGAGGAGCTTTCTCACTAGG
Organism: Polyangiaceae bacterium; assembly: GCA_020633205.1. Lineage (NCBI taxonomy): Bacteria > Pseudomonadati > Myxococcota > Polyangiales > Polyangiaceae > Polyangiaceae bacterium. The sequence goes on along the minus strand of JACKEB010000010.1, from coordinate 1,070,657 downwards.
AAAGGTGTGACCAGGAGTGGCGATGTGCGTGAGCTGGGGACGCCGGATGTACAAGGTGCACATAAGCTGTGGACAACCCTGTGGACTAGGAAAGTGTCTTTGCTCGCCGTTTTCTTGTTGATTTGATTGCACCGTTCCGGCATAAACGGTTCTGGAAGTTCGCGGCACATCAACACCGCGGACGTATCGATCGTAGAGGTTACGAGGGGCGCTACGGAGTCATCCACGGATGAGTCCGAGCCGACTGGAGGGTGACTGGTGCGTTCAACACCACACTCGAATGTCGGTCGAAAAGGCGTCGAGGCCATGGCTGCCGCGTCAGGCATGGCTCGGGCTGGTGAGAACCGGTTCCCTGGTGATCGAAGGGGTCCCGGCTTCGTGTCATTTGTCTGCTTACACCTCGGTGTGGGCGTCGATTCCTTTCGCGAGGGGTCGGTCAAAGCGAGGCCTTGGCTAGCTGCTTGGGTTCGGCGTCTTCTAGCGTCGAGCCCAGGTGACCAGCGACAGACGGATCTCCGAGTGGAGTCGGAGTTGGCGCATTTTCTCGCAGGGAAAATGCTAACTCGGTTCCACCGACCTTCGAGGGCGGGAGAGACTCTTCGGAGTCGCTCGACTGGCTTTCTTCTGGAGAGCGAGATTGCCCAAGAAGGCCGCAGCGCTGAGCTTCAACCAAACGCGTTGAGGTTTGGCCAACGGGAGGCGCGAGAGTTCCTCCTAGGCGGTGGTCGAACGTCCCAGGTCGTGCCCGAGTTCGGATTTGAAAAGTCGCAAACGCAGTGATGAGCGTGTCCTTTCACGCTTCTGCTCTCCCGTAAGAGAGAGCCGGAGGCGAGTTGGAGTGTCGTTTCGACGCTTCGGGTGTTGCCGGGGCCAGCTCATCGGTCAACGTCGCTTTGGCGGTGTTGGCTGAGGAAATCTGCCGACGGACTCAAAAGGTGGCGTCGGAGTTCTTCACTGCAAGACGCCGAGGTTCAGCGTCTTCAGGTTCACGTTACCTGTAGATCGCGCTGTTCCTTGGCTGTGGTTCCTCTCTTCAATCGAGGGGTCCGCTCCTTCGCTAGAGCCGCTCGCGGTTTTGGTTGTGGGGGAGGGAGGACGACTGACGGAAAAGCGTTGGTCGGCTTCGTCCACAGTGACAGTAGGCGTCAGCAAGCACTCGTTACCGCACGGCGCTGAGTCTCCGAAAAGGGGACTCGCGGGGTGGGTAGCCAGTGTGGAAGCAGGGGTTCCGCGTGAACGGAGCCTCAGCCGACAGGCTCATCCAGCGACTCGTCGTTGGTGCCGTCTGCGGCGACTTGGAGGCGAACTTGGGTGCTCGTCTTTGAAATGCAGGTTGCAAGTATCGGTCGGACACATCTCTGGTGTGCTGGTGTCGGTCGTTGTCTCGCGTGCTCTCGGGCACGGTCAGGGGGCGATCAACGGCATGTCTAGGCTTGAGCGAGGATCGCGCTTCCCGTTGAACGTAAGGAACCGCGAGCTAAGAGAAAGCCAAACGGGTGTGCGAAGCTGAGGTTCACAGAACAGTGCGCTTTAGCGTCGGCCTTGGAATGGGAGTTCCTAGGATTTCGATACGGTACTAGATGTACTGGAGCATGGGCGTCCAACTCTCTAAACCGGAGTAGTGGTGCCTTGCTCCTGGCTCCTCGGGTGAAGCCTCGTTGGTGGAGCGGCTGAGATTCGCTGGTTTCTTTGCGGAAACAGGCGATTTTGAGGTTGTTCTTGGGCGGGGGCGAAAGCCAACGAACAGTGACGAGGTTGCATGGGCTCTTGAGCCCGTGCCGAGATATTGGCAGCGATGTCAGTATCGGCTCGCACCCAGCAGGTCAGCCGGTTCCTCCTGTCTAGACGCAGGAAGGACGGGTGTCCGAGGCGCGACAGAGTACATCAGCGGAAGGGGTTTCGTGATCACGGCTCTCCCAGTTCTCGCCACGAACCACGGTGCACAGTTTCTGTGCGCGCCCAATGGGCGCGATTGCTTCGCACGGCAGCGATGTCAGACGTTGCGATCATCGAGCAAGGTTCGCTCGCCTAACAAGCGAGATGAAGCGTCGGATCGTTCACTCGAACGAGTGAAACGTCCAAGGCGTCATTCAGGACAGAACGCGAAGGGTCAGTCGCTCGCGGTTACGTGGTTTCGCTTCGGTCGATCGAGACGTGTTCGTCACTCTCGATGGATCAGCGGACGCGCGGCTGCGCGGAAAGCCAGCGTCCGAGGTTCGTCGGTTTCTCCCGCGAGGGATTAGCCGGCCGTTTGCTTCGCCTCCACCTTCGAGGTGGACTGTTCCACCCAACGGAGACTCGTGCTCCGGTGGATGGGGTAGGGTGAGGGAAGCGCGGCAATAGCCGGTTCGGAAGTTCAGCTACCAGCCTCGCTGGGCGCATCACACAAGCCTCCGCCAAAGCTGAGTAAGATAATTCCTTGCTCACCCAACTCAGGCCCTGCCGGCGCGAACTGCGCGGGCCTGACGAGAGAACCTGTATTGAGTCGAAGATGTCACGTCACGCCGCAAGCGTGTGCGTGGGGCTGATGAGCCGCCAAGCGCGGCGCGGGGGCTTAAGTGCTCACCATCGGCAAGCGACGCTTCCCGGAGGCAACCAGGGTGACCTGGTTGCCTTTCGTTTTTTTGTCTCTAGCAACTTGCCGTGCTTGCTTCGTTCTCCTTGGGACAGCTGGCCGCCTCCCGACGCCCGTAGGGCTGTGCCCTCAGCACGGAAAGCCGTGAGGTACGCGGCGTCACGCCCGCTTTCGCCTCCTGACAAGACTCGGCATTGCGAGGCCAGAGTTCGTGTGCTTCGCTCGCCCGCCGATGCAGCGCAGCCCTGAAACTTGCCTGCGCCGGGCTGCGAAGGCCAGCCGGGTGTCAGATGGTACCGCCCATTCGCGCGGGGAGGCCGGACGACACCCGCTCGGGACCTTGGCGGCGTTGCTGCTGCTCCCAGTATTGCTGTTGGGCGCTGTTCTTACCGGGGCCGGTTGCGAACGTCAGGCAGAGCCGAAGTCGAAGGACCCGCGCTTCGTCTCGCTTGCTCCCGCCATCACCGAGACGTTGTTTGCGATTGGAGCCGGAGAACAGGTCGTCGCGGTCAGTCAGTATTGCGAGCGTCCCCCCGAAGCCAGGCGATTGCCGCGCGTGGGGACCGCCCTCACCCCCAACTACGAGGCGATCGCTCGGCTCCAACCAACACTAATCCTTACGGAAACTAACAAGAGCGCGAAGGGCGATCAGCTCAAGCAGCTCGGGCAAACCTTGGAGCTGCCTTGGCTCACGCTCCCGGAGATCACTGGCAGCATTCGCAAGCTAGGTGAGGCGACGGGTCACTCTCCGAAGGCCAATGAGATCGCCCAGCGCATGACGGACGAACTCAGCAAGCCGCCCCCGGTGGACGCACCCAGGGTGCTGCTGGTGCTGGGGTACGCTGCGAAGCCGAACATCGACGAGGTGTGGTTCATTCGTCGGAACAGCTTGCACGGCGCGGCGCTCGCGTCGGCTGGCGGCCGCAACGTGGTCGACCGAGACGTTGAGGGCTTGCCCAGGCTCACCGTTCCGCAGCTACTTGAGCTCGACCCCGACGTGATCATCGTCTTGGTGCAGGCGAAGCGCAGCGAGGAACCGGCGATTCTTGCCGTGTGGAAAAAACTTGAGCCCTTGAAAGCCGTCAAGGACGGGCGCGTCGCCGTGCTCGAGGCGCCTGAGGCCTTTGGCAACGGACCAAGCATCCTCGAGCTGCGTCAGAAGCTCGCGCGCGAGCTCCGCCTGTTGAAGCCGAGTGCGCCTTCCGCCTCGAACACGCCTCCAAGCACCACGCCAAGCGGAGGCAAGTGAGCGCCCCCGCCAAGCTGCGCCTTGAGGCCGTCGCCCTCCAGTTGAATGGCCGGCAGATCCTCTCGGACGTCGATCTCAGCTTTGCGCAAGGCGATTTCATCGCTCTGGTCGGCCCCAACGGTTCCGGCAAGACCAGCCTAATCAAGCTGTGTTTGGGAATTAATCCGCCGGGAAATGGACGGGTGCTGCTTGGTGAGCAAAGTCTGGCTCAGGTGCCGCCCAAACAGCGCGCCGCGAGCCTCGCGTGGCTGCCTCAGCGCTGGGAGCCGAGCGAGCCACTGCCGGTGCTCGAGGTCGTTGCCGCAGCTCGCTATCGCCTGAGTGAGCCGTTCGCCGTCGCTGCCCGCGCAGCGACTGCCGCCTTGGGTCGCGTTGGCGCCGAGGAACTCGCTGAACGCGCGATTGACGAGCTCTCCGGGGGGGAGCTGCAGCGGGTGCTGCTCGGCTGTGTGGTCGCTCAAGAAGCTCCGTTGCTGTTCTTCGATGAACCCGCGAACCACCTGGATCCGCAGCATCAAATCGCGACTTATCGCTTGCTGGGTGAGCTTTGGCGTGGTGGCGCCGGCGTGCTCTGCGTGACTCACGACATCAACCTCCTGGCCCATGTTGGTGAGCCCGAGAACATCCGTGTGGTGGGCTTGCGTGAGGGCCGCTTGGAGCTCGAGACGAACTACGCCGATGTCGGACTCGCGAGCGGCCTCAGCGAGCTTTACGGTGCGCGCTACGCTGAGTTTCGCGATGATTCCGTACGGCACTTTTACGTTCGAGCGGGGGGGGAGGGATGAGCCTCGGCCTACCGAGGGGCTCTGCCTTGCTGTTGCACGCGCTGGTGTGCCTCGCGCTGCTGGGCGTCGTGCCGTTCATCGGGCCCAGCCTGAACGTCCCGAGCGGCGACTTCATCTTGTGGCAGCTGCGGGTTCCGCGGTTGCTGGTCGGGGCGATCGTCGGGGGCACGCTCGGCCTGAGCGGTGCGGTCTATCAGGCGCTGTTTCGTAACGGGCTCGCCACGCCGAGCACTGTCGGGACGCTCGCCGGAGCGACCCTTGGCGCGCTCGCGGTGCTCGTGCTTGGTGGCGGCAGCGCGCTTGGGCTACCGGCGGTGGCGCTGGCGGCTTTCGTCGGTGGGCTCGGGCTGAGCGGCCTGGTGTTGCTCGTTGCCGCTCGGCAACGGGCGTCGATGGGTGACGTGTTGCTCGCGGGGATCGCTGTCACGCTGGCCGCGAGTGCGTTGTCCACGGGGTTACAGTACACCGCTGACAGCCGCGCGTTGTTCGCGGCCGCCCAGTGGTCGCTCGGTAGCCTGCCTCAGGTTGGGTACCGAGCGGTGCTCTGGTTGGTGCCATTCTGCGGGTGTTCGTCCCTGGTGCTGTTGGTGCTCGCGCGCCCCCTGCAGTCGCTAGTGTCAGGCGAGGAGGTAGCGGCCACCCAGGGCGTAAACGTCGCGCGCGTGCGTGCCCTCGCGCTGGGTGGAGGAGCGCTCGGTGTCGCGGCTTGCGTCGCGTGGTGCGGCCCGATCGCCTTTGTGGGTCTCCTTGTGCCGCACTTGGTTCGCGGTTTGGGCGTGGTGAGCTACCGGCGCTTGCTGCCGCTCTCGTGGATCTACGGGGCGACCCTGCTCGTTTGGTGCGACTTGCTAGCGCGCCTGGTGTGGCCACGCGGTGAGCTGCCCGTTGGCGTGGTCACCGCGGCGCTCGGCGCGCCGGCGCTGATTGTCGTTGTCGCACGGAAGCGCCGCGCCTAGCGCGCGCTCAAAAGCGCGCGACGCCACCAATGCTGAACACGTTGGCGTGTTGGGTGATGCTGCCGCCGTTGACCGCGTGGAAGCTTCGGTTGTCGGTGCTACCCGAGCCTGCGATGGCAGGGATCTTCCCGTCGCCTCCGTTGTCGAGTCCTGCGTTCCAGATGTGCTGGTACCCCGCCTCGACGTCGATGTGTCCAAAGCGCGCGACGAAGCCGCCTCCGAAGCCACCGCGGAGCGCGGGCACGCCGGTCACGTTCAAGTACTCCGCGTCGACGGCTGACGTTTCGACCCAGGTACCAGCCCGTAGCCCCAGGCGATTGCGCAAGACGTTGTACTGGCCGCCTAGGCGGGCGCCAAAGGTGTCTCTCCAGCCCGTGGGGCGGTCGGCGTTCGCCGGGGTGAGGCCTGGCACCCCGACCGGCTGGAACTGTTCCGTGAAGCGCACTTCGATCGCGTCTGCAGCGGAGTTGTTCGCCCACGTCAGGTCGAGCTCGATGTCGTACACGTCATCGCGTAGCGGGTCGCGAACGCTGACATCATCCTTGCGGAAATGCTCCTGTTCGAGTGCGGTCGGTGGTGGCGCGGGTTCGTGGTAGCGCAGGCCGAGTCGCGCCTCCATGGGCACCGTGATGTTCACGTGGACGCTGTCTTTGCTAACGACGTCTTGGCTGTGCGTTGTGACGGAGCAGCTGAGCCTGGGCACCTCTTCACCGGCGGCCTCTGCGGCCGCAACTGCCGCGTCGACCTCCTGCTGACTGCAGATGCGAGTCGGGGCGCCGTTGCGGTTGAGCACCGCCGTGATATCCGCGTCGCCCTTCGCCTTGATGCGATCGAGCCACTTGAACCACCCCGCCAGCTCGAAATTGTCCGTCGCCGAGTAGTGAGTCGAGACGACGAAGCCGGGGATGAACAGGTCCTTGACGTGGAGTTCGCTCAGGTTGTCGAAGTTGAACTCGTCGTAGGGACGAGACTCCGCGACGGTGCTCAAGGATACGGCGTTGAGGTCGAGGATGGCGATACCGCTGATGAAGCCAGCGCCGATGCGTAGGCTGTCCGTCAGCGCGTAGCCAAAGCTCAACGTCGGCATGAGGATGGTGCCTTCGACCTTGGTCGAGAGGTAGCGCTGTGAGGAGGGGACGTCTCGCTCGGCGGTCACTGGCCTGCGGCTGGTCGTCTTGCCAAACAGCGGCCACTCCAGGGTGCCGTAGGACGCTGGCGGGTTGACGGCGATGCCGATCGCCAAGCTCTCACTCACCCGCCAGTTGAAGGCGAGGTTCGGGATGAAGCGCGGGAAGTTGCTGTGCTCGTTGCAGACCTCGTCGTAAGGGTCGGCGTTCGTTTGATCGGGTTCGAGGGAGTCGTCTGCGTAGGCGTCCGTGCCGCCGGGGCCTTTGCGCTGGTAGCAGATCTTCTGCATCGGCAGGTTGAAGCCGATCCCCAGGGAAGTGGGTTGAGTGGCGAGCGCAGCGGGGTTGTAGAACGCCGCCAGCGGGTCCGTTGCCGTCGCGAGCCACGCGCCGCCGCGACTGAACTGAGCAACGCCGTTGTCGGGGTACTCAATCGCCGTGGAGGCGTAACTCACCCCCTCCAAACCAAGCAGCGCGCCCAAAAGGCTCGCCATCGCCAGCAGACTTCCCCTCGATTTGCGCATCCGTCAGCAGCCTTTCCCGCAGCAGGAAACCAGACGGGGCGCGCTCGGGTCAACTACGAAACGGGCGTTTGCTTTAGGCTTTGACCACTGAAGCTAGGTGTCCTGGACGCGCACCAACCCGCCGCGTCGACCCACGCGGAAATGTTGCCGTAGCACCTGACGGGCTACCTGACGTCGGTCTCGCTTCAGGTACTCCAGGGCATCCAGGCGCTCGGGGCGCCCCGGGCGTGACTCGACCCGCATCAGCCAAGAGCCGTAGGCCATTTGCGCACGGATCCGCGTCTCCCACACCATGCCACGCCCCGGCTCGAGACGTTCACGTTCCGCTCCCGGCAGCTCCGCCACGTTGACCCAGCCATCTCCCTTGGCCGCGCGCCAGAACCAAGTCACCTCTCGAGTCCCGCGCGCGGTGATCGCTTCGAATTGGCTGACTTCGACCCACTCGAGAGAAGGAGTAGCGGGTGTGGTCACGGACTACTCGGTAGGCTCGTACGTCGGAGAATCCGGCGGCGGCACGATGCCGTCAGGATCGCTCGTGCCCGCGGGTGGCGCCTGCGGCGGCGGAGTACCGGCGGGAGGGGCTGCTTTGCCGTCGTCCACGGGTGGAGCTGGCTCTGCGGGCGCTGGTGCGGTGCTCGTCGTTGCGGTCACGCTGAGGAAGCTTGGAGTGCGCTTCGAGTCGCAGCCTGCCGCGAACCCACTCGCGTCGATCTCGAACTCGACGCTGCCCTTGAACTCCGTCTCGTCCTTGAGCGTCGTGGTCTCGATGCGCACGAAGCGCTTACCCGCGCGCGCGGGGGAGCAATAGCTGACCACGTATTCGGCCTGAACCCGTGACTCCATCAGGCGCGCCACGCGACTCAGCGCGGTCGGAAGCTCGCTCGTGGTCTCGGTTTCTACGGCGTCCGTGCGCCCCAAGTCGTCGGCATGCAAATTCTCTTGCTTGCCTAGCACCACCGCGAACGTGTTGTGCTGGGTGCCGTCGAGCGTTTCCGCGAGGCGATCTTCCGTGACCCGGCGCGCCAAATCTGGCCCGCGCGTGATGACCAGCAGGCTGCCGCGGCGCACAGGGCGCTGAACCTGCATGAGCTTGGACTCGAGCTGCTCGATACCCTTGACCAGCGCACCGTTGAGGTTGCGCGATGGATCTCGCGGCTCGAGGCGGTTCATCTTGTCGAGCTTGATCTCCGTGGTGCTTTCCATGCGGAACTGACCCAGGGGAATGAGGTCCTCTGCGCCGTCGAAGCCAAACAGGGCGACATCACGGGTCTGTCGTAGACGGCTTACAAGCTCGCTCAGCGGGCCGCTCATCTGCACGTTCTCGGCGGAGCTCCCGACGTCCACTAACACCACGGTGTAGTGGTACGCGACCTTCGAGCGCTCGATCAGCGTCAGGTTCGAGCTCCCCGTGACGTCCTGATCGTCCTCGAACACGCGGAAGTTCTTCTCGCTCAGGCCCTGGACCGCTTCACCCCCCTGGTCAACGGTGAAGTATGCAGCGACCTGACTTGGTGGCGCTTGGCCGGTGGCGACGCTCTCTACCTCGAGGCGATTGAAGAAGGCGCAGCCCGGCAACACACAGACGAAAGCCAGCCAGCCCAGGCACCACAGCGCTCGTCGTCCAAGCTCGTTCAACTTCTGCACGCTCATTCCCATACGACCTCCGCGCCACGCGCATTGGCGAGCATATCCGTCATTCCGTGGGCCAGGTGAGAAGGAAGCTCGGAGGTGCGGAACAGTTTCACCTCGGCGATTTCCGCCGGATTCACGGGAGGATGTTGTGGCTCGCTGACACGCGCGTGGACCACCACGGTCACGGCGTGAAAGCGCAGATCTCGATTGGGTCGAGAGTACACACCCGCAACCCCTCCGAGCTCTTGGACGTGGACGCCCGCTTCCTCCTCGAGTTCGCGGCCAATCGCCACACGCAGCTCTTCGCCCCACTCCAGTGTGCCGCCCGGTAAGGCCCACTCTCCGGTATCGGTACGTCGTACCAGGACCCAGCGCCCGTCGGCGGTGCGAGCGGCCGCAGCGATGCCCACCACCGGTCGCCGCAGAATGTGGCGCGCCGCTTCTTTCACCACTCCCCAAACTCCCAGCGGGACTCGCAACATCAAGGATCCTTTCAGCGACACCGCGCTGGAGCTTGGCGCTCCGCGTGGTGGCGGCGCAGCATGCCCCGAGCCTCAGTCGATGCAAGCCCTGACCTCGGCGCTCGGACCAGGGGGACTCACCCAGCGCTCGCTGGCTTGCCCCGATGCGGCCGTTTTGTGCTACGCGGGACCGCCGATGCGTCGTCACGCAGCACTCAGCGAGCCAAGCTCACTCCGTCGAACACCAGCCCGGCTAGCCTTGGCTGGATGGACGCTGCTTGGCCTTTTGAGCGGGTGTTCCCAGGCGGAGCCGCCAGGCGCGGAACCCACGCCCAGCGCGCGCCCGGTATTGGTGGAGACAGCGGCGAGCGCGCGCGTTGACTCTGACGGAACGACTCACGGCCCGGTCTCCGAAAAAGTGCGTGGGACCATCGAAGACAACCTCCCCTTCGAGCCGACGGGCAAACGCATCGCGAGCATTGCGTGGCGCACGTGGGTGTACACGGACACCGGTCCGAAGCGCACGCGCTTTGGCTACTTGCGCGCGGGCGCCGTGGTTGACGCGCGCGAGCCTGGTATCGGCCCCAACGAAGGCTGCGATGGTGGGTGGTATCGCATCAATCCGCGCGGATTCGTCTGCGTGGGTAAGGGCGCCACGCTGGACGTCGAGAAAGATCCAGTGGTGGTCGCGAGCGAGACGCGCCCGGTGCGCGGACAGGGCTTTCCGTACCTCTACGCCATGAGCGGCGAGATCCCGCCGCTGCTCTACTTCAAGCTGCCGACACTCGCGCAGATGGAGAACGTTGAAGGCGACGGCGTGAAGGGTCGCGCACTGGCATGGACCCAGATGGCCCAAGTCAACGGCAACGCAGCGCTGGTTGGGCCGCTGTCGGCGCCGCCCTCGTGGCTCAACGGCATCGAGCTCACGAAGCCCTACGGCGTGACGATGCCGCTTCACTACTCCGTGCATGCGGGTAAGGCGACGCCGGATAGCGGGTTCGCTATCGCACGCACCTTCGAGCACGAGGGCCGCGCATTCGGCCTGACCACGGAGCTCGACATCATCGCCCTCGATCGACTGAAGCTGGTCAAGCCCAGTGTGTTTCACGGCGTCGAGCTGGGCCCGAAGGACGATTTGCCGGCCGCGTTCATCGAGCGTCACTACGTCCAGCGCTACAAGAAGCCTGAGTCCGGCCCCATGGTCACGGACGGCAACTTCAACTTCCGTGACGCCATCAAGCTCACCGGCAAACAAGAAGGCGCAGGGGGCCTGGCCTTCTACGAGACGAGCGACGGCGGTTGGATGCCCAGCGATGGCGCACGTTTGATTCCGCGCAGAACCGAGTTCCCGAGCTTCGCCAAGGGCGGGCGCAAATGGATCGACATCAGCATCAAGTACCAGACGCTGGTGGCCTACGAAGGGCGCCACCCCGTGTACGCGACGCTAGTGAGCACTGGGCGCGGTGGACTCGGCGACCCGGAGAAGGTCTTCGCTACGGTGCGCGGCACCTTCATGGTCCACGCCAAGCACGTCACCACGACGATGGATGGCGACGAGGACAAGAGCGACAGCTTCAACCTGCGTGACGTACCCTTCGTGCAGTATTTTCACAAAGGTTACGCGCTTCACGGCACCTACTGGCACGACGAGTTCGGCAAGGTACGCAGCCACGGTTGCGTGAACCTGTCTCCAATCGACTCGGCGTGGCTCTTCGAGTGGACCGATCCGCCGGTGCCCAAGGGCTGGCACGGTGTGCTCAACATGGACCGCGGCACCGTGGTGTATATCCACCCCTGAGGTTCTTCGACGGGTTTGGGGGTGAGGGAGCACCGACCGGCGTCGTGCGTGCGCCGCACGGTCGTTTTTGATTGGCAGTGTGTTTTTCAAACACCCTGCTAGCGCAAGACCGGATGCCGAAGCAACACCTCCACCTGAGTCGGCGTGAGCCCATGGGCGGTCGCGAGGGCCGGCTTCGGGTGCATGAGGTTGTCGGCGTCGTCCGATGCTGGATCCGTGTGGAATAGACCCAAGTAGTGTCCAAGCTCATGGGCGAGCACTCGGCCCCGCGCCTCCGGCGTGAGCGACAGCGGTCGTGAGCTGGTGCAGTCGACGTCCGGCAAGAACACCCCGTCAGCGGCGCCCGCGCCGCCGAGCACCCGCGGGGTGTAGCCATCTAGTGCGACCGGGGGACCAAACAGGGGGTCTGCGTACTCGAGGCAGCCAGCGATCACGACGCGGATCTCGCGCTCGTGCTGGGGTGCTTCTGCCAGCAGTAGAGCCAGCTCCGACGCATCACCTGCATGAAAGCGGAGCGGCGCCCCAGGCGCAGTCAAGCGCTCGACTCCGGTGACCCGCGACGTCAGCCCGCTGCCGACGAGCTCGGCGTCAACGGCAGCGAGCATGCGCTCGCGGTCGGTGTCGCTGGTCAGCTCGGAGTCCGACGCCAGGTAGAGTCGAAGCGGCAACTCGCGGCTTGCTGGCTCCGCGAGCGGCTGCATGTCGACGTCGAGCCCACCTGCGGCAATCCCACGTGGGTTCAGCGTCTCACAGTCCACCACACCGAAGCGCACCTGAGCTGCCTCGGGCAGGATGAAGACGCCAGCTTCTGCGGCGACCGACGTGCGCGCCGCGCAGTCTGAACACTCCTGACCGGCGAAGCGCTGAGCGAGCACCTCGCCGGCTTGGCTCTCCGCTCCGCTGAGTTCGAAGCACACGCCCGGTTCGGCGGTGACCCGCAGCGCCACGCCCTCGGTCGATGTTGGCAGTCTCACCCAAGGTGTCTCGCCGTCGGACTCGAAGCGGACTTGAGCCAGGGGTTGCCAGTTGGAGTGCTGCCGGTTGCTGAGCGAAGTCTCCGAAGGTGCCTGCCCGGAGCAAGCGCTCAGGCAGCCAAGCAGGAGGAGACCGAGGGCGCTTCTCATCGCAGCGCCGAGGCGGGCAGGTAGTTGCCGATGAGCTGCTTGAGCCGCGCATCTGTTTCCGTGCGAAATTGAGCGGCCAGGGCGTCGCGGGCGGCGGGCATGGTCCGAGCGGCGGCGCCTAGCCACTCAATCAGCGCTCGGCGTTCCTTGGTCGACCCGCTCTCCGCGAGCTGAGAGCTGAGCTTGGCGATCGTTTCAGGCGTCGCCTTGGCGCTCTTGAGCGCGTTGACGATAGCCACCCGGGTGTCTGGATCTTGCTCCTCCTCCAGTCGAGCCAAGAGGGTGGGCGAGGAGGCGGCGGGATCCAGGCGGCCTAGTGCCTTGGCGGCGTGGCGGCGAGTCACCGCGTCATCGGAGTCGAGCTCCTCGCTCACGCGATCCGCGAAGCGTGAGTCGCGGCTGTTGCCGATGGCGTCGAGCACCACGTTCTTGTGCCCCGGGCCGGCGGAGTCGAGCTCCGCCGAGAGCTCGCTCTGGACGTAATCCCGCAACTCCGAGTCCTGCGAGCGGCTACCCAGGTTGCCGAGTCCGAGCAGGCTGACGTTGCCGACCATGCCTTCATCGCTGCTCCTTGCGCGGAGCTGCTCCGCCGAGGCCTGGGTAGGCTCGCCGATGTCCGACAGCGCGGACGCCGCGCGAGCGCGATCCAGCGGACTGAATGCGCTGTCATCGAGCACGCTGGAGAGCACGGCGCGGCTCTCGGCTTGGCCTGACAGCTCCAACGCCAGGAAGAGGGCGGGGCGTGCCTTCTCCGGGACGCGCTGCGCGCGCAGCGCGCTCAGCAAGAGCTTCGCCTTCTCAGGGTTTGCGCGTAGCCACGCCGCCAATTGCCGTGCGGCAGCGAAGCTCGCGTCGGGTTGCTTGAACATCCCGAGGAAGTCCGCCAATGCCCTGTCGAAGGGCACCTTCACGAGGCCCGGATCGACTGCTTGAGTGTGGTCGACGGCCAGCGCGAAGGCATCGCTGAAGTCAGCGTCGGCGACCTTCAGCGAAGGTACCGGTGAGAAGCGATCGTCGTCCTTTACGACGGAGAATTTTTGCACGAGGTCCGCCTGAAGCGTTCCGGACGTCTCGATGCGAAGGCGCTCACGACCGGCGGCTCGCAGGAGCCACCCTGCTTCGAAACGCGCTGTGGAGGTCGAGCCGAGCAACTGCAGTGTCAGGCCAAGCGAGCGCGCGGTGTCCTTGTCCTTGTACGCCGCCTTGTCGCGCCGCACGCCCACGCCTTGGCCAGGCAGGCGCAGATAGGTCGCTTCGTAAGAGCCCACGCCGTCGGTCTGCTCGACTCGCCAGTGCTTCGCGCCGGCGTCACCTGGGAGCACGTGCTCCCAGGTGGTCATCGTCGTCTGGACCAGCTGGCGCTTGCGCGGCGTCCAGCTCTTGTCGAAGCCGAACCCGACGAAGCGGCAAGATGCGTCGACGTCGATGAAGAAGGGCGCATCCAGAGGGCCAGACACGCGTTCTTCAGGCAGCGTCAGCGACTGGCCGTGTTCGACGTGGCTCAAAGCGGCGCGAAGCCGCCAGCTGGTGGCGGAGACCGACTCCGCCACCTCCCAGCTCAGGACGCCTTTGAAGGCGTCCTGAGTGGCGGGGTCTCGGGTGTCGTGCACCGATGACTCGAGGCGGAACGCGCCGTGCTGACCTGGCTCGAAGTGACACCCGAGCTGTGCTTCATCGCTGATTGCTGGGCCGCTCTGGGGAGCGGCCGTGGCGGCGGCTCCATTCCCACCGAACACGCCGTACGCGAGTACGATCAGGGGCAATACAGCCGCGCTCGATACCATGCTGGTCTTGCTGATGTTCATCGGTGCCTCCGCTGCTTCGTTCGCCTAGGTCAGTCCAGAGTCTCGAAATTGGCCATCGATTGGCTCATCAGATTCATGCTGCGAGTTGGCGAACTGAAGCTGAACAGGTTCACCTTCAGGCGCTTGCGCCAGCGACGAATCCCTACGGAACCAACGATGGCCACGTCGCCCTCGATCAGCTTGATCTCCATGTCCCAGCTCGCGTCGCCTCGCACCAGGAACTGACCACCGTCGGTAACACCGAAGCCGAGCCCAGCGGTGAGTGGGAAGCTCGTGTTGACGAACTTCAAGTCGGCTTCCACGCCGGCTTTGACGAGGCGCAGGTTGATCCCGCCGAACAGCTTTCCAGTCAGCGCGAAGTGAGGCGTCGCGGTACGGGACATGCTCCCGCACACCGGAACCGAATCCTCTGTATTGAGCAGCTCTCCACAAGCCTCTTCGCCAGTGAGGCCTTGCAGTGTGTCTTCGAGGTCGAGTCCAATTTCGCCACCAGCGCTGATTTGAAAGCCAACTTTCACTGGCCCGAAGCCGAAGCCGAGACCGCCGATGTTGGTGGACTTGGCCGCGCTGAAGTCATCCGTCAGAACGATCGTCGGCTCGGAGGAGTGCGAGTCGCTGTAGAGGTTCTGTCCGAAGGCGTCGACGCTGACATCGTAGAAGTTCTTCGTGGGGTCGACGTCGAGCTTTGCGTTGGCTTCTGCGTGGGCGATCACCAGCTCGAAGCTCTTTCCGAGCTTGCCCTTGAGCACGACGCTGCCTTCGTTGTTGCTCGATGCTCCCGTGCGGTCGAGCTTGCTGTCGGTCGACATCGACGCTTCGATCCCGATGCGGTCGCTGCCGAGCTTCTGCCCGAAGCCCTTGGCGAAGGTGATCGCGCTCGCGGCGGACGCCGGCGAGGTTTCCCGCACCAGCTGAATCGGGATGTCCTTGCAGTCCGCGAGCCCTGCGTCGCCTTGGTTTCCCTGTTGCGGGAAGTCGCCATCGAAGCAACCGGTGACGACGAAGTCCGTTTCGTTCTCCCAAACCCCACCAGCGGATACCGCCGCGAGGGTTTCGCCTTCGATGAACAGCTCGTGGACCACCGTGCGTGCGGTCCCCGGAACGACCTTCTTTACGCTGACTTCAGCCACCCGAGTGCCTGCGCCGGTGCTCTCAGGATCATTGACGGTGAGCGGTAGCGTGGTGTTTTCGTCAGCGGCGGTACGCAAGGTGTAGTGCACCGTCGCGCTGCCCGGCAGTTGCCCGAGGGCCGCGAGCGCCGCTTCGCTCAAGCCGAACTTCAGATCTTCTTGAATGCCGGGCTCCGCCGCGATCAGATCCGCAGGGATCACCTCGCCCTCGGTGAGTGGTGAGATGTACGGGTCGCGTCCGTTCACTACGAAGCTCGACTCCACCACCAGGCTGGGTTCCAGATCGGGCGGTCCATTGGGACCGATGTTTTCCGTCTGGGTGAAGGGAACCAGCGCGACCGACGACTTGCTGGACAGCAGGTAGCGCACGTCGATCAAGGCGCCGTTCGCGTCCGTCGGGGTGGGTTGAAGGTCCAGCTGGTACACGCAGCCGCGGCCGGGGTCCGCCGCATCGCTCTCCAGAGCCGAGCGGCACGCTTGATTCGCGTCCGCTTTGGCGTTCTCCGCGGAGAAGATCACGGTGGGCGCGTCCACGCCGTCGTAGATTTCTTCGCCGTCAGCGCCTGCGTCGAACATCACGCCGAGGTTCACCTGCGCGCCAGCCAGCTCTTCACAGTCGTTGCTGGGCCAAATGAAGCCGTCGACGAGCTGCTCCTTACCGTCTCCGGTTAGCTCGACGACCGCGGCGCTGGAACCGCAGCTACGCGGGTTCGCGGGGTCCGCCGGGTTCGCCTCGACGAACAGAAAGCTCACCGCCACGATCTGCGTTGCTGGCGACGCGGGGTCGACGCTGTCCGCGGTGACGCCGAAGCTCACTGGGATGCGGTTGTTGATGAAGACTGGCTGCGAGAGGTCGTATTTTACGCCGAGATGGCTCAGGTGGACGTTGCGGAGCTCGGAGGTCGTTTGACCACACGCATCTCCGCTGCACGGGCTCTTGTCCTCCGTTGCGTCACTGGAGCAACCTACCAGGACGGACAGGAGTGGAACGGACAGCCAGGATACGAGGGATCGAGAGAAGGGAAAGTGACTCACGCGGACTCCTTTTTGGGGGGAGGGTTCATGCCTTTCAAGCCAACCCATCTTTGGGCTCGACCTCGAAATCGGCGAGTAAATCGGGGTAAAACGCCCGCGGTCAGTCGCCGCTGGCGACGGGGGACGCCGTCCAACCGCGCCGCGTCAGCGCAAAGATCCGCGACCACGCAAGACCGCGCCGCGTCGCCAGCTCCGAATCGGGTCTGGTTATCTAATTGCCATGGGGATATTAAACGGCCCCCGTGGGCGGTGGGGTGAGTGACCGTTCTGCCGTCCGTGTGGGTAGATCTCGTGCTCGTTCCCGTACAAGGCCCCATGAGTTCTCCTCGCACGGCCCAGGGATCCGCGCGCACAGCTGCTTGTTTGGCCGCTCTGCTGGCGCTTTCTGCATGCGGACCTCGCTTTGATGTGAGCAGTGACGTCCGCGACTCGAAGGTGAGCGTGTTCGTGAAACGCGCGAAGGCAGGAGACCAAGTCAGCGTTCAAGGCATCGAAGGAGCGACAGCGACGGTCAGCGCCTCTGGCTACGCGACGATCGAGATCCCCGCCGACAAGGTTGGCCAGGGGAAGCACGAGCTGAGCGTCGAGCTCATCCGCGGCGACAAGCACAAGACCAAGAAGCTGAGCGTCGACGTCCCAGCTTCCGCGGTGGCGCCGTTCCTACGCATCATGGGCTGCACGATCGACATGGAGCACGGCTCCGCCAAGCTCACGAGCAAAGCGAACTTCGCGGGTGCGGAGAAGCGCTGCAGCGTCACGTCTGCAGGCGCTCTCGAGCTGAGGCTCGAGGCCAACTCCGACGCGGAAGTGACCTTGGGTGGTGCGACGGCGACGATCGGCGCCGACGGCAAGGGGACGGGCTCCGTCCCGCTCACCAGCGTGCTCGAGAAGCTCAGCTTGCGCGGCGTCGGAGACTCCAGCGTCTCCGGCGAGTTCCCGCTCAAGCTGCAAGCGACGAGCGCGCGGGGGGGCGGTAGCGTCGACTTCCCGCTGGAGGTCGAGCTGAAGTTGGAGGCCATCCGCAAGTCGCTGTTCCAGGCGGTGCTCGAGCTGGACGCCGGCAAGGCCGCGAGCTGGCCTCGCTCAGCACACGACGGCAAGCCGCGCGGCGTGGTCTTCGCCGCAAAGGCTCATCCTGTGAAGGTCGACGGAAAGGAGCAGACAGTCCGCGCGTCCTCCTTCTCTCGAGTTCTCGTCGCAGGTGAAGATCACAAGGCCAATGAGCTCGATTGGTTCGCCGTAGCGACCCCAAGCGACGTCACGAAACGAGGTGCGTGCACCGGGTACAGGACGATCTCCGGAGTGGGCGGCGTGCGCAACACCGGGTTCGTGATGGGCTTCGACGTCAAGGTCTACGACCACAGCGGGAAAGAGGTCGCTTCCAAGAGCTTCGAGAAGCCAAAGAAGACGCGCTGTCCTCAGTACCTATCCGGTTCCGCGGGGAAGACCACCATCTTGGTATGGGCGCCTGACAAGCAGGACGTTCAGAAGTGGCTTGATTCCCTGGTCAAGTAACTCAGCGCAACAGATCGATGCGATCGGCCCAAGCCTCGAAGGCGAGGGGCTTCGAGGCGTCCTCTACAGGCATCGAGCCGCGTAGCACGACGCCCGTTTCCGGGGGGAGACTCTTGTCGACGCCGTATACACGCTCGGTGTCAATGAGCGGTGGCGGCGCCACGGGGTTCTCCGGGTGGACGCTGGCGCTCAGGGCGCGGAGCTTCACGCCGACATTTTCCTTCAGCTCCCTGGAGGCGTTGTACACGCACGCTTGCACCTCACGGGGTGAGCCGCCGCCTACCACCTGGAGCTGACACACGCGCAGCTCCGAGGTCGCCTTCAACAGGCGATCCAAGTACGGCGCTTCGTCTTCGCGTAGCGCCTCTCGGAGGTCGCTGGCGGCCTTGTGAGCGCGGGAGTCGCCGAGGTACGCGAGGAGCATCGCGCCGTGCAGGCGCACGGGGCGGTTGTTGGCCTTCAGGAGCTCGGCGACGGCGTTTGCTGGCGCCGCGCCTTCACCATTCGGGGAGACACTGCCCTCGACGGGATTCAAGAGCTCGAACACCGTGCCTTCGGCTTCGATCGCCCACTTGATCGCCTCTCCAGGGCCGAGGGGCCCTTGGTAGTAGACCGCGCGGTGGTCGCCGAGGCTCTTTTTTCCGTCGCTGCTGAGCTTGTAGAACTGCAGATTGAGGCTCAGCTCCTTCAGCTCTTCGTCGGAGTTGTTGATTGCAGCGACGTCGAGCTGGGTGAGGTCGCGATTGCCCCGCGTTACCGTGCGGCGATTGAACGCGATCAGGCTGAGCTTCGGGATGGCCTCGCTCCACAGCAGTGAGTCGCTGCGTGCGCAGCTGCAGCTCGAGCCGCTGCGCAGGCTGCCAACGGCGGCTTGCTTGGCTTCCTCGGCGCTGGGCTCCGCTGGCTCTGGAGGCGGCGGAGCGGAAGCGGCGGGCTCCACCGGCACCGAGTCGTCGACGATCTGTGACTCCGCCAGCGTCTCCCTGGGTGGCGGCGTCGGCGCTGCGGCGACCGGAGGCAGCGCATTGGCGTTGCGCTCGCTCTTCAGCACGTAGCTTCCAGTGAGTACCGCGCCCAGGGCACAGGCGGAGAGCGTGATCACGATGCCTGCCGTGGTGCGCGGGATGAGCACACCAAAGCTTGGGATCAGCTCTGGCTTCGGCTTCGGTGCGGGCACGGTGTCTGTCTTTTGCAGCTTGGGGACGTAGCGCGACAGCTCACTGGCGAAGGCGTCCCGCAAGAACTCGGAGCTGGGGCTGCGATCGAAGAGACGGCTCGTGATGAAGCCGAGGAGGAGCACCACTCCCCCCCCCAAACAAGCGGCGAGTACCGTCGCACCTGCACTGACTCGGGGCGCGAGCTTGGGCAAGGTGAGGGCGCCAAGGATGGAGATCACCACGGCGCCCACCAGGCTCGCGATCCAGATCATGCGATCGCGCTTGAGCTTCTCCCGAGGGTGAACCGAGTTCCCTGCGGAAAAATCCGTGAGCACCAGGCGGTTCAGGGGTGTGAGCTCCGGGTCGATCGAAAGATAGACTTGATCGCCGTCGATGCGCGCATCGAGCAGCGCCATGTAGGGGACGGTGATCAACGTACCGTGAGTCAACGCACCCGGCGCGTAGCCTTCACCCCAGCTCGCGGTGCCCAGGTAGGTGAGCAGCAAGCCCTGGGGCGCGCACAAAAGCTCGACGGCGCCGATCGCGTTGCTGCGATCCGTGGCTCGGGCAATTGCACGCAGTTTCATGGGCGGGCGAGCCTACTCCGTGAGTCGTGCGTGGGCGAATCTAGCGGCCGCTGTGCCCACGTTCAGGCCGCGCGCGGAGCGCGCCGTTTTGCCTCGAACGCTTCGCTATGTTTCGCTCTTTTCGTCTTTTGTGACTGTTCCGAGCGCGCCTAACCCGCTGAAATAACGCAATTTTTGCATCGTGTCATGACCCGGAAACTCTAGGAAACGCGTACGAAACCCGCGCCTTTTACACCTGCAAGCAACCACCCCGCGCCGAGGGCGACCACCACCCAAAGCGCCGGCCGTGCTCCACCTCGAACCACCGGGGCCGCGAGTGCGAACTCACGCTGTCCGCGTCAGCCACGACTCGGACCTAGCCCGAGCCTTCCCCCAAAGCGTTTCCGTGATCGAGGGCTCAAGGAGTTTCTATGTCCAAAAAGCTGTTTGGGTTGCTTGCCCTGGGAGCCGCGCTGCTCGCTCCCAGCATCGCGTTGGCAGACGAAGCCGCGCCCGTCGTCTCCAAAGGGGAGTTCGTCGCGAACAACACCTGGATGATGGTGTGCACCGGCTTGGTGTTCATCATGCACCTCGGGTTCGCCACGCTGGAGACCGGCCTCACGCGGGCGAAGAACACGGTCAACATCCTGTTCAAGAACACGTTCATCGTGTGCATCGGCCTGCTGACTTACTACGTGATCGGCTTCGGCCTGATGTACCCGGGCACGTTCAACGGCTACATCGGCTTTGCGGGGTGGGGTTTGCACCCGACGCCTGAAGGCATGACGACGGCCTACGCCAGCGGCGGCTACACCTACTACACGGACTTCCTGTTCCAGGGCATGTTCGCCGCGACTTGCGCCACGATCGTCTCGGGCGCCGTTGCCGAGCGGATCAAGCTGAATAGCTTCATGGTCTTCGCCACGCTGTTCGTCGCCCTGGCGTACCCGATCGCGGGCGCCTGGCACTGGGGCGGCGGTTTCCTGAAGCAAGCTGGCTTCTACGACTTCGCCGGGTCGACGCTGGTGCACTCCGTCGGTGGTTGGGCAGCGCTCGTTGGGATCCTGTTCCTCGGGCCACGCCGTGGGAAGTACGGCAAGGACGGCAGCGTCACGCCGATCCCCGGCAGCAACATGCCCCTGGCGACCATCGGCGTCTTCCTGCTGTGGCTCGGCTGGTTCGGCTTCAACGGCGGCTCGGTCTTGAGCGCGAACCCCGAGGCGACGTCCCTGGTGCTCGTCACCACTTGCCTCGCGGCAGCGGCAGGTGGCGTCGGAGCGATCTTCGCCTACAACTTCGTCTCGCGAAAGCCAGACCTCTCGATGGCCCTCAACGGTATCCTCGCGGGCCTGGTGGGTGTCACTGCCGGCGCGGACGTCGTGACGCCAATCGAAGCCATCATCATCGGCGCCATCTCCGGCGGACTGGTGGTTGGAGCGGTGATCTTCTTCGACAAGATCAAGATCGATGACCCGGTCGGCGCGACCAGCGTGCACCTCGTGTGCGGCGTCTGGGGCACCCTTGCCGCGGGGATCTTCGGTGAGGGCAAGAGCGTCGTCGCACAGCTCTACGGTATCGGTGTGTACGCCGGCTTCACCCTGGTCGTGAGCGCGCTCCTGTTCGGCCTCTTGAAGGTCACGATGGGCTTGCGCGTCAGCGAGGAAGAAGAGCTCGAGGGCCTCGACGCTGGCGAGCACGACATGCACGCCTACGACATGGGCACGGGCATCAGCGCACGTCACCACGCGCCGGTGCACGAGGCCGAGCCCATGCCGGCAGAGTGAGAAGCCGACCCAAGCCGGCAGTGAGCTTCTAACTGGAGCTCAGCGAAAACGGCGCCCCACGGGCGCCGTTTTGGCGCTTGTCGGCTAGAGTCTCTGCATGCACACGGAGCCCATCGCTCGACACCCTGAGGGCCATGGGCTCGCGCGAGTGATCGGTGAGCGCAGCGGGTTGCTACCGCTCTTGCGCTTGGCGGACGACTCCGAGCCTGCCATCGCCGCCTATCACTCTCTCGGGCAAGCCTTCGTGCTGCTCAAGGAAGAGCAGCCGCTCGGAGTCACCTTGTGCACTCCCATCGAGGAGGCTTGGGCTTCGGCTAGTGCGCTCGAGATCAAGAACATCGCCGTCGTGCCGGAGCTGCGCGCTCGAGGCTTGGGCGGCTGGATGCTCAACCAAGTGCTGGAGGCGTTGGCGATTCAGCAGGTGCGACAGGTGTACTTGGCCACCGCGACAGCAGGGACCCGCCAGCTGCGCTTCTACCAGCGCCTGGGCTTTCGCTTCCTGCGCATCGAGCGGGATTGGTTCTGTGCGGAAAGAGGCTACGCCGACGGGTTGCTGGAGGAAGGCATCCCGTTGCGCGATCGGATCTGGCTCGACCGCGTGCTCTGAGTCAGGAAGCCGATTCGTGGTCCAAGAGCCAGCGCTTCGTGTCGAGGCCACCTGCAAAGCCGGTCAGCGCCCCCGAGGCGCCGATCACGCGGTGGCAGGCCAAGATGATCGGGATGGGGTTCTTGCCGTTCGCTGCTCCCACTGCTCGCGAGGCCGTGGGTTTGCCCAAGGTCTTCGCGACGTCTCCATAGCTTCGGGTTTCTCCGAACGGGATCTGGCCGAGCTCGTGCCATACGCGACATTGAAACTCGGTTCCTCGGGGATCGAGCTCGAGCTCGAACTTCTGGCGCCTGCCAGCGAAGTACTCGCTCAGCTGCTTCTGGGCCCGCTTCGCCGCTCGGCTTGGCCCGAGGGTATCCGTCCCTTGTGGCTCGTTCGCCCACAGGATGCGAGTCAGCGCGCCCGACTCGAGCACGATTTGCAGGCGTCCCACGGGCGTGTCGAGTGACACGCGTTCTTCCGTCTTCATTTTCATACCTTTCTCAAGGGGGTGGGGGTGAGGAGCTCTGCCAGAGCAGGAGCGTGGCGTAGGCACGCCAGGGACTCCACGCTTCGGCGTGCGCTTCCAGGGCTCGGTTGCTGACCGGCGCCGCTTTCGAACCCAGCGCCTGGCGCAGGACCAAGTCTCCGTGGGGCAACGCATCTGGGTCGTGTAGCGCGCGCATGGCGATGTATCCGGCGGTCCAGGGACCCACGCCGGGCAGCGCGACGAGCGCGGCCTCGACTGCTTCGGGATCCGCACCTGGGGTCAGCCTCAGCTCGCCGCGCGCCACCGCGCCGGCAAGCGCACGAATCGACTCGGCGCGCCGCCCGGGGAGTCCGACCTTTGCGATCGCATCTGCGCCCGCGTCGCTCAAAGCTTTTGCCGTGGGGAATAGTCGCGACAGCGTACTTGGCCCTCCCAGGCGGGTGTCTTCCGGCAGCGTTTCTCCGAAGCGTTCCACCAGGCGACCCGCGAGCGTTGTTGCGGCCTTGACCGTTACTTGCTGCCCAAGCAGCGCCCTCACCGCGACCTCGAAGCCGTCGAATGCGCCTGGCACGCGTAGTCCTGGGTTCTGTTTGGCGGCGCGCCCGAGCAACGGGTCGGCGCCAAGGCTCTTCGACATCGCTTCGGGGTGCGCGTCGAGGTCGAACAGCTGGCGCGTCGCGCTCAGCACCTGCATCAAGCAGGGGACCAACGTGTGCGAGAGGCTCAGCCGCAGGGCTTCGCGCCTCCCATCGGCGCGCACCTCAAGCCATCCCGTGTGTCCGTCGATGCGGGCCAGCCGAGCGTAGGAGACATCATCCACCTGCTCGACTCCAGGGATGGCGCGCTGCCTGAGGAAGGCGAGCAGCTCAGAAAACGCGAGCGGCGGGCGGTAGTCGAGGCGCAGCGTGAGTTGTGCTCCCGGATTCTCCACGTCGAGCCCCTTGCGTAGCTCCGACGGCGAGCGACCCATGCGCGCCTTGAACAGCGCGTTGAAGCGACGCACGCTGCCGAAGCCGCTCGCGTGACAGATCTGGCTGAGCGGCAGCTGGGTATCGTGGAGTAGCTGCTTCGCGAGGCCGAGTCGCGCCGTTTGCGCGAGCTCCACCGGGGAGATCCCGAAGCGCTCCTGCACGGCGCGTCGCAGGTGCCGTTCGCTCACCCCCAACTCCTGGGCTAGCTCCACCGCGTTGCCATCGTTGAGCGCTCCCGCGCGGATACGCTGGTAGGCGCGATCCGCGAGCACACGCTTGCGATCCGTCGGAGCCGACCCGGGGGAGAGCTCTGGGCGGCAGCGAAAGCACGCGCGGTAACCAGCGCGTTCCGCCTCGGCGGCGGTGTCATAGAACGTGCAGTTCTTCCGCACCGGCAGGCGCGCCGGACAGATGGGGCGGCAGTAGATCCCCGTGCTGCTGACCGCCACGAAGAACACCCCATCGAAGCGATGGTCCCTAGCGCCCAGGGCCCGATAGCGTTGGTCGTCGTTGGTCACGTCAATAGTGGTACACCCGGGGCCGGACCCAAACTGGCCATTTTCGGACATCACTAGAACTTCGCAGCCGATCCGATCCGGCGGCCCTGCTGAGGCGTAACTCGCTGCATGGCCGCGAGTACACGGCGTTGGGCTCCCCGGCGGCACGGCGCGCTGAGCGCGCTGGTTTTACTGGCACTTGCGGGATGCGCGAGCCGTGGCGAGCCCGCGGCAGCACCGCACCTGGTGCGTGAGGGCACGCCCGATAGGGTGAACATCGCGCTCGCGCGGGAGCGCGGCGGCGAACAAGCCTTCGCGTTCGCATCTTGGTCGAGCGCGACGTTCGAGCGGGCGCGCAAGGAGCGCCGCTTCATCCTGCTCCACGGGGCTGCAGTGTGGTGCCACTGGTGCCACGTGATGGAAGAGACGACGTATCGCGACCCGCGGGTTGGCAAGCTACTGCGGGATCGCTTCGTCGTGATCCGCGTGGATGTCGACTCGCGCCCCGACATCGAAGAGCGCTACTCCGAGTGGGGCTGGCCTGCCACGATTCTGCTGAGCCCCGACGCCGAGGAGCTTGGGAAGTACCGCGGCTACCTCGAGCCGGACGAGCTCCTGGAGATCCTGCAGCGTGCGAACAGCGCCACCCGCCCGGATGAGGAGTCACTGGAGCCTGGCGTCGCCTCCGCCACGCTGGACGCGATGCCTTGGGTCGCACAGCGTGCGCTCAGAGACTTCGACTCCTACTACGATGCTGAGCAGGGCGGCTGGGGCATGCGCCAGAAGGCGCCACTCGGAGAGAATGCGGAGTTCGAGGTGTTGCGCGGCGCGAGAGACAATGCCGCGCGGCAACGAGCGCTGTTCAGCCTCCGTCAGCAAGCGGCGCTGATCGACCCGGTGTGGGGCGGCATCTACCAGTACTCCGACGGCAGCACGTGGAAAGCACCCCACTACGAGAAATTGATGACGTTTCAAGCGGCGAACCTGGCGGCGTACGCCGAAGCCTACAGGTTGACCCGTGACCCACGCTTCTTGAAATGGGCTGCGGCGATCGCGCGCTACGTCGACCGCTTTCTGGCAGCACCGAACAGCGCCGGCTACTACGTCAGCCAAGACGCCGATGTCGGCGCGCATGATCGCGGGAGTCGCTTCGTCGACGGGAAGATCTACTACGCGAAGTCCGAGGCCGAGCGACTGAAGCTCGGTGTACCTCGCGTCGACACCCACGTGTACGCCGAAGAGAGCGGCCTCTGGCTTAGTGCCCTCGCGGCGCTAGGACAGGCTGGCGAGCGCTCTGCTCTGGAGCGAGCGTTGCCTACCGCGCGGAACCTCATGAAGAGCCACGTGCTGCCAGACGGCCGGGTGAAGCACGCGGCGAAGGGCAGCGGTCGCTATCACTTGGCGGACGCCGCGAGCCTCGGCTTTGCCTATGTGCGCTTGGCCGCGGCGCTGCGCGACACAGACGCCGCGGCAGCCAGTGAACTGAACAGCGCCGCGTTGCGCATCGCGACGGCGCTCGACGCGCTGTGGGACGAACAGCTCAACGCCTACTGGGCGGTCAGCCCCGACAAGGACGCGGCGGGCGTGTTCGCGAAGCGGCGGCATCCCTTCGGCGCGAACGTGCTCACCGCGCGGTTCTTGTTGCGGCTCGGCGCTGACGCAGAGCGGGACTGGGCCGCGCGGGGACGCGCGGTGCTGGCTGCGATCTCCACCCCAGCAGCGCTGGACGAGCAGGGCCGCTGGCTAGGTGGCTATCTGATGGCGCTCGACGAGGCCGGCTACTTGAAGCGTGACTGAGTGCGCTTAGGCGGGCGCGCTCGCCGTCTCGACAGGACTGTTCGGCTCGGGGCGCGCCTTGCCCACCAGCTCGTAGTCGTCAGCGAACTCTGGCTTCAGCTTGCCTTCGCTGTCGATCATCCAGTGTTGCACGATGCGAGAGGGCACGCGCACTTTGCCTGGCGGTTGATAGGTGTTGAACACCACGTCCCAGATGGGGGTGGTAACGCCGTGATTGATCTTTGCGTTGAAGTGATGGGACAGGTGATGGCGCCTCGTCCAGCGGCTGTACGGTCCACGCGGGGCGTGGGTATGGATGCGTCGGTGCACGACCTCGTAGCCCGCGTAGCAACTCGCGAAGCCGAGCGCGAAGGAGAGCCCGCGGCGCGGACCGACGAGCAAGCTCGCGCCAGCTCCGAGCGCTGGCACCAGCATCGCGGCAGCTTTGAGCTTGCGCGAGGTGGGTGCGAAGTACGTCGTGTCCGCGTGGTGCGTGCGGTGCTCGGGGCCGAAGTCCCCGCTCAGCAGTGAGCCTTTCCCCGAGGAAGTCTTCTTGGGCTGCTTCGCGTGGCCGAGCCAGCGGTGGAGGGCATACTCAGCGAAGGTCCAGCCGGCGGCGCCGGCAGCGAATGCGGTAGGCGAAAAGAACAACATATGATTTCCCTCGTGGCTTACAGCGCGTTCGTTGACGCGCGAACAATCAGGAGCTGGTCAGGTTGATTTGATCGAGCACTTGCTCGGCGCGCTCGAGCGCGGTTTGAGACGCGCCCCAGCCAACCAGCAGCGGACGGGCGAGCTGTGCGCCAAGTCGGCGATAGTCGAAGAGCTTGGCTTCGTAGCGCTGGAGCTTCTGCAGCTGCACCACGCCTTGCTGGGCGGACCAGAACACCAATGTACGGTCCAACGCGTTTCCGTCGGAAAGCGCTCCGAGCTGGGTGGCGCGCTCGAACAGCGCCCGCACGTCGCCCAAGAAGGCCAACAGCGGCACCGCGGACTTCGGTACGTCTTCCGGACGGATCAGCGAGCGCGGATCACCGAGCATCAACCACACGAAGCGGAAGCGATTCGGCAGCTGCTCAGGCAGCTCGAGGTAGAAGCGCGACGCGGCGCACAGCTCGGTGAGGACGCGCTCTTTGGGACGCAGCTCGACGCGCTCGAGGGCGGCGCTCAGGCGGGCGGCATGAGCGCCGAAGCGCTCGTGCAAGTCGGCGATGGCGCGGCGATGCAGCGCGGCCACCAGCGCGTCCTTGTTGGGGAAGTAGCGATAGAGCGTGCCGGTGACGACATCCAGCTCCCGGGCCACCGCGTGCAGGCTGAACGCCTCGATGCCTTGCTCGGCGATCAGCCGCTCGGCGATCTCGAGGATCTGCGCCTGCTTCGCCTCCCGCTTGCGCGACGCGCGACTCGTCGTT
Source organism: Polyangiaceae bacterium (assembly GCA_020633205.1). Lineage (NCBI taxonomy): Bacteria > Pseudomonadati > Myxococcota > Polyangiales > Polyangiaceae > Polyangiaceae bacterium. The sequence goes on along the minus strand of JACKEB010000010.1, from coordinate 1,043,702 downwards.
CCCGTTTCGTGAACCACGTTCAAAAAATGAATGCTATTCACGAAACGCGCAAGGGAAATTTTGCGACTGCCTCGGTCATTCTTTTGGTGTGGCTAAAAGTGCCTAAATTTCAGGGGGTTAGGTCTGGCGCCTCGGCGGTGCTAGCGTCCCCAGCGCAATGTCCGAGCGGCAGCTCAGTGTGGTGAACCATGACCGCGACGCGGCCGGGCTGACCTACGTCTATCCCGTGGTGTCTCGACGCGCCGGGGGCGTGTCCGTCGGGATCAACCTGAACCCGAACAACGCCTGCAACTGGCGCTGCGTGTACTGCCAGGTGCCGAATTTGACGCGCGGAAATGGTCCGCAGCTCGATCTCGAACAGCTAGAGGGCGAGCTGAACGGCCTCTTGGACGACATCCAGCACGGCGACTTCATGCAGCGCCGGGTGCCCGAGGGCGCGCGCGTACTCAAGGACATCGCCCTGAGTGGCAACGGCGAGCCCACCACGAGCCCGCAGTTTGCCGAAGTCATCGCGCTCCTCGAGCGCGTGCTGACGGAGCGCGGCTTGCGCGGTGAGCTGCCGTGCACGCTGATCACCAACGGCTCGATGGCGAACAAGCCTCACGTGCTTCAGGCGCTGGAGCGCTTCGCGACGTGCGGCGGCGTGGTGTGGTTCAAGCTCGATCGGGTGACCCGTGAAGGCATGCAGGCAGTCAACTCCGTGGCGGGGGAGGGGGCGCGCCAGGTGGAGCGACTCACTGCGGTGAGTGCGATTTGCCCGACGTGGATCCAGACGTGCGTGTTTGGGCAGCAGTCACTTGAAGCAGCGGGCGCGCCCGAGCTCGCTGCCACCAACGAGCGCGGTCCAAGCGACGCCGAGCTCAGCGCGCTACTGGATGTGTTCAGCGAGCTCGCGCAGCAAAAGCTGCGCCTCCCCCTAAAGCTGAATGGTGTGTTGCTGTATGGCCTGGCACGGCCTTCGGAGCAGCCCGAAGCCGCGCGGCTGATCGCGCTCTCGGCGGAACGGATGCAAGACATTGCCGCGCGGATTGAAGCGATGGGCCTGCCTGTGCAGTTGAGTGTCTAGGGGCTCGCGGCGCTGTGCCCTGCACCTCCCCCCCAAAGAAAACCCATGCGCTGTGTGATTCATGCGCCGTGCGACTTCATGCGTATTGAGCCTTCGGGGATGTCTTCGGGGCGGACGCCGCTGGCGAGCACGATTTCGCAAACGTGGTTGAGGCGCTCGATGTGTTCGTAGGCGCTCCACGGATCGCCGGCGACGGCGCACACACCGTGGTTGGCTTGCCCAACGATGTCGAAGTCGAGCTGGCCGTCCTTCAGGCCGAAGGCGACAGCGGTGGCGTCTCCGAGGTCGCGGGTGATGGCGGGGATCGCCGTGACGGAGGGGCCGACGCGGGTGTAGCGGAAGATTTCCGGGAACTCGGCGGCGACGTCGGGCAGCTTGAAGCCGCGATAGATCGCCGCAACGACGTGGGTTGGATGGGCGTGCACCACCGCGCGCACGCTGGTCGCGTCCTTCTGCAGTAGCCAGTGCATGTGAAGCTCACCCGATGGGTTCGCGCCTTCAGGCACCACGAGCTCTTGGTTCGCGCCGAAGGCGAGCTTCACCAGGTGTTCGGGATGCAGGATGGTTTTGCGCCAGCCGGAAGGCGTCACGTAGAGCATGCGCGAGTTCGTGCGGCGCAGGCTGCAGTTACCGTCCCGCGTCGTGATCCAACCGCGTTCGTAGAGCCGACGCATGACGTCGCCGATTGCTGTGAGCATGGGCGGCTAGCTAGCACCGATCGTGCCAGCCGTTTATGCACGGAAACGTGCCTGACTGGGGGTCGAGAGGTTTCAGGCGTTGCAGGCTGCGTTGCAGCTGAAACGTGGATGCCTAGAACAGCTTGCCCTGCTTGGCGCCTGCGGTGGTCTCGCCGAAGGGCACCCCGAGGTGGTCGTAGGCCTTTTTCGTGGCGATACGTCCCCGCGGGGTGCGACCGAGGAAGCCTTGTTGGAGCAAGTAGGGCTCGTAGACGTCCTCGATGGTGTCTCGCGGTTCAGCCATCGCTGCGGCGATGGTCTCCACGCCGACGGGGCCGCCGTCGTAGTGATCGATGATGATGGTGAGCAGGCGACGATCCATCTCGTCGAGGCCGCCGCGATCGATCTCCAGGCGCTCGCAGGTTTGCTTGACGATGGCTTGGTCGATGCTGCCGTCGCCTTCGACCTCGGCGAAGTCGCGCACCCGGCGGAGCAGGCGGTTCGCGACGCGAGGTGTGCCCCGCGAGCGACGTGCTAGCTCGAGGGCGCCGGCTTGATCACACGGGACGCCGAGCAGGCGCGCGGAGCGCAGCACGATCTGCTGCAGATCTGCGACGGGGTAGAAGTCGAGGCGTAGGGTGACACCAAAGCGCTCTTGCAGGGGCTTGGTGAGCAAGCCGGTACGCGTCGTGGCCCCGATCAGCGTGAAGGGTTTGACGTCCACTGCGATGCTCTCGGCGTAAGGACCGTCACCCGTCATGATATCTATGCGGAAATCTTCGATGGCGGGGTAGAGCGCCTCTTCCACTGGCGCGCTGAGGCGGTGGATTTCATCGATGAACAGCACATCGCCTCGCCCCAGGCGAGTGACGAGCCCGGTGAGCACGCCCTTGTGCTCGACGGCTGGCCCGCTGGTCGTGAACAGCTGCACGCCCATCTCGTTCGCGAGGATGTTTGCGAGGGTGGTCTTGCCGAGGCCAGGCGGCCCGCAGAGCAGGATGTGATCGAGAGGCTCGCCGCGCTGCTTGGCCGCCTTGACGTAGACGCGCAGGTTCTCCTTGTGGCGGCTCTGGCCGACGAAGTCGTCCAGGCTCTGGGGGCGGAACAGCCGATCGAAGCGATCGTCTTCGGGCATGCTCTCGCTTTCGATGAGGCGCTGCTCCTCGTCGCTGGGATCGGTCTTCTTGCGCTTTGCGGCCATCAGGCCCTTGATGTAGCGCTCACTGGCCGCAAACGAAATAGCCGCTGGGCAACAGCTGGCTTTGCACGCAATTCAGCTGCACCGGGCCATTCTGCGTGTTGAGCATCGGGCACTCGCTGTTTCCGTGTGCAGGATCGCAGATCGGGATCTCCGGGCCGTAGTTCTGGCAGGAGTCCGCGCAAGCGAGGTCCGTGTAGAAAGCCGTCTGGTTTACCTCGCGGCGGTACCCACAGCAGACCTGACCGGGGCAGTCCGCGTTCGTTTGGCACTCGATGCGCGTCTGCTGGCCCGTGTCCGAGGTGATGCAGCCATCGTTCTCCGGCGGACCGGAGACGCAAGCGCTCTTGGCGGATTGGCCGTCCGTCGCTTTTTGGAAGCAGCACGCGGTTGTGGGATTGCCGTCCAGGGTACAGGTCGCGGAGAGGCAGTCTACGGTGACTGGGCCGCCGCCGCTCCCTCCATTCCCCGCGGAACCGCCTGTCCCTGCCCCGGCGCTGCCACCAACGGAGGAACTCCCGCCCTGAGCGCCCGCGCCGCCTGTACTGCTGCCACCAACCGAGCTGCTGCCGCCGTCAGCGCCTGCGCCGGCCGTGCCACCGTTCGCACCTGAGCCGCCCGCACCGGTGCCGCCGTCTGCTCCGGCCCCACCCGCCGGGGAGCCAGCGCTACCGCCACTCGTACCTGAGCCGCCAGCGCCGCTGCCTCCGACGGAGTTGCTGCCCCCAACCGAGCTGCTGCCACCGACTGAGTCTGTTCCGCCCGAAGCAGTGGAGCCGCCGTTTTGATTGCCACCATTTCCGCCAGGATTCGACCCTGCGCTGCCCTCGTCGAATGTGATGTCCTTGGCGCTGCCGCAGCCCGCCACTAGCGCTAAGGCGAGTAGCGAGACGGCGAGTGCTGAAGGGTGATGGTGAGGCGCCGTTAGGCGAAAGAAGCGCGGGGAAGCCATGGCCCGCATGATTGCGGGTCAGGTTCTGGAGCGTCAACACTGAGGGTGCGCGTTGGGGCGCGGTTTTCTTACCGAGCGGTGGCTTCGCCGTGAGTCGTCTCAAAGCGTCCAACCAAGCGGTGGAAGAAAGCGGCGCGGCGCAATCCGTGAGCGCCGACGGGCGGGCGCTCGCGGTTCTGGCTGCCACTTGCAAGTAGCGTGATTTCACCAGGATGCGGAACCTGCACGCGGTGGGATTGGCGCGGCGTCGAGACGCGGGTACTGAGAGCAGATGATTCCGCTCTGCGCGCCTTCCAAACGGAGCCTTCGGCGTGGCTTGTACGCCGTGTTGGCCCTGGGGTGCTGGACCGCCGTTGCAGCGGCCGAGGAGCCCAAGGTGTCGCCGCTGGAGTCTCGCTTGCTCGCCCAGGGTCAGAGCGGTCTCGCGGCCACACACATCTACTCCAAGGGGTACGCGACCTTCGTCTACCCAAAGCCCTCCAAGAGCACGACCCAGATCGGATACATCCGGGTGGGGCACCACGTGCGGATCCGGGCGGGCAGCAAGCCTGAGGTCGGACCGGGGTGCGCCGGAGGGTTCTACGCAGTGGAACCGCGCGGATACGTGTGCCTCGATCGCAGCGCGACGCTCGACCCGACCGGGCGCTACACCAGCGCGATGAGTGGGCTAGTGCCGTCGACAGACGCCTCGCCCTATCACTTCGCGCTTTCCAACGGCACACCGATGTATCGGCGTCTCCCCACCCGAGATGAGTGGCTGAAGGAGGAGCGTTTCCTTGGGGCTCCGGGAACCCATGCGCCGTTGAGCTGGGGGAACAAAGGGCACGAGGTGCTGGCGCTGGACAGCTTGCCCGAGGTGGACGGAGAGCTCCCCTGGTTCTTTGCAAACGGTGGATCCGCTGGCAGCTCGAAACCAATGGGGCTCGTCCGCAGGCAAATCCCTCTAGGTTCGATGTTGGCCTATGTGCGGGTGTTCGAGCACGAGGGACGGCGTTGGCTGGTCAGCGCGGACGGCACCGTGGTGCCCGCAGACCGCACTCGCCCGTTCAAGGAGTCGAGCTTCGAAGGCGTGGAACTCGCAGGCAAAGTGCAGCTCCCGCTGGGTTGGTTTCGCGAAGGCCCCGCTCCCCAGTATCGGCTGGACGGCGACAAGCTGGTCAAGACCGACGGCGCGTGGCAGCGCCTGGACCACGTGGGTGTCGACCCCAGCGCCCAGCCGGTGTCTCAAGGTGGCGAGAACTTCTTGCCGACGCTGTCTACGGGTAAGCAGGGCAGGTTGTGGGTGAGGGAAGCCGACGTGGTCCGCGTCGACGCGCGTGAAAAGTTACCGTGGGGAATCACGGATCAGGACAAGTGGCTGTGGATGAGCATCTCCCGAGGCACCCTGGTTGCCTACGAGGGGGAGCGACCGGTCTTCTCGACGCTGGTGAGCCCAGGCGTTGGGGGCGTGCCCGTGAAGGGGCGAGATCCGGTCAAATACTCAACGACTCCCATGGGGATCTACCGCATCACCTACAAGCATCGAGCTGCGACGATGAGTCCGGAGCAGGGTGAAGATCGAAGCTTCTGGATTGCTGACGTACCCTACACTCAGTACTTCAACGCTCCCTTCGCGCTGCATGTCGCTTACTGGCACGACACGTTCGGTAAGGGCATGAGCGCCGGCTGTGTGAACCTGTCGCCCCGTGATGGGAAGCGCCTGTTCGGCTTTACAGAGCCCGCGGTGCCAGCGGACTGGAACGGCGCGGCGGCGGGGGGAGCGAACGGCAAGGGCACGTTCGTGGTGATTGAACGCTGACCTCAGGGCTTATAGCCGGCCGAAGACGACATCTGCCTGCTCGCCCTTCGGGTCCGCCCGTAGCGTCACCACGACCTCGAGCTGATCGCGTTCGGAGATGAAGCGAAGCGCTTGACCATCACCCTCACTCTGGCCCTGGCCAGAGTAGTCCTCGCTGGTGAACCCGCGGGTCTCGAGTTGCTCGCGATACCAGTTGAGGATGGAGTCTGTGTCCGTTCCCGCGAGGAAACGATAGTGTCCCGAGACGCCGTCTTTGTTCAGCTTGGTGTCCTGGACTGAAACACCGGGGTACACAGGCACCCACTGGGGCATGGAGTCGCTGCCCTGCGGATAGCGAGCCAAGACCACGATGGCGATCGTTGCAATGGTCAGCGTGAGCACACCACCCGCACCGACGCTCAAGAACCAACTCCAGAGCCTGGCGCGCCCCTTCGTTTCACGTCGGGGAAAGGCTTCACTCACGGGCGCGCGGGACGCTCGAGGCGAAGAGACGGGCATCGGAGTGGGGGAGGACACGCTAAGCGTTCGACGTTCTAGCCCGAACTCAGAACTCGAGTCGAGCTTTCGAGACTCTAGGTTGGCTCAGTTCCAACCTACCCGCCAGCAGCCGCCGCGTGACGTCGGGTGTTCAGTGGAGGATCCCAACCAAATGCGGGCTTGGGTGTAGGCGCACATGGAGCTCCGCGGCGCGTGGCATGGGAGTGCGCCGCGCCCGTACACGCACGACCAAGTAGTCGAGGCCGATCACTCTCGGGATTGCCAGCGCGGCACGTGGACCAGGCGGCAGGAGTGAGCGCGACAACAAGTGGCCGCGCGCGTCGTAGAGCCACACGTCATGAGGCGCAGGCTGGTTACCGAAGCGATAGGCGGCGAAATCCTGGAGGATCAAGCGATCCTGATCGATCCCCTCGAACTCGATCGGGGTGACCAGGGTGAGCGCCATCGCCACCAGGTCGAGCACCCGTTGCTTGAGTGTGGCGTTGATGCGCTGCTGCTCGGCCATCGGCTGGCCGCCGGCCTGAATCGCACGCACCAGGGATTCATCGCTGATGCTTGCGACGCGCTTCAGCGCCCAATACAGGTCATCCGGTCGCAATTCATCGAACGGTTCATAGGGTGTGCTCGCGATGAACTCTTCAACAGCTGGGGACGCGGCGAGCAGTCGAAGGTCGCTCGGTGGCTTGCTGTTGATGCCGCGGGAGCTGAGGCCGAGGGTGAACAGGTTCAAGAGTGGAGTTCCCGCAACCACGCCCGCCGCTGACTGGAACGGTTGGCCCTGGGTCAGGCGACCGGATCCGAGACCAGGACTGGAGCGCACGTAGAAGTGCTGCACGTAGCCGTCCCCAGGCGCGCCGACGTACACATCCCGTAGGCAGTGTGCGCTGATCCCGCTGATGTCCAGCCAGCTCGCGATTGGGAGTAGCGCGCGGAGCGTCCGTCGATGCTCGTGGGGCACGTAGTCGTTGGCGTCGTCTTCGCGCAGCCCGCGAGGCGGCGTCACGCCGATGTCTGTCCCGAGCGGCCACTGGGTTGCCATCATGACCCGTCGGTCCACGCCTGCGGGCAAGAGTTTGTTCTTCGGATCACCGCCAATGATTTCGTCGCGAGAGATCGCGATGCGGTGGGCCGGTGCCGTACGGTAACCAATTGCGCGAATCAACCGCGCGGTGATCGGTCCTGCCGCGGTGCGAGTATCTGGAGCGGCTGAGGGGTCGCCCTCGAGTTCGTAGATGATCCCGCGGCTGTCCTTGACGCGGATCGCGCCAGAGACGACATCCGGCTTGCCCCCAATGGGCTCTACGGGTGGCTCCGGCGGACCCTCCCCCCACCAGGCGTCCGAGAGCGCTTCGCCGTCGAGCGGTTCGAACCAGCTCGACTTCGGCACCTCGTCGACGGAGTTGACGTCTCCGGCGCGCGGGGGACGCTCAGGGTCGAGGGCGCGAACCAACGGGCGTCGGAGGTAGATGTCGGACCAGCGTACCGTCTCGAGCAGCTCTCGGTGCCTTGGGAGCGGGATCGGAGCGTCGTCCGCCACGCTGGTTGCGGGGGGGCGGTCAGCAAAACGCGTGGGCAGGTACAGCGAACAACCGCTGCTCAGCGCCAGCACACAGCAAAGCAGCGCAGCGCGCATCAATCGCGGTGCTGCCTATCTCCGAAGCCGCCCGCGACGCCGAAGCTGAGCGTCAGCTTGAAGCCTTCGGGGCTGAACACGGTGGTGACGGAGCCGAGGCTGCCGGAGCGCGTGAAGAAGTCGAGTCCGCTGCCTGCGGCGAAGCGCGGTGTTTGGTGCCTCAGACTCGGCAGGTCCGGCGCGACCACCGCGGCGTCTGCGAAGAGCCTTGCCGCGAGGTAACGCATTACGGTCCACCGATAGTCGAGGGAGGCGACGAGTGAGCTGAAATCTCGCCTGGAGTCGAAACCACGGAAGTCAGGCTGCCGCGTGAGCTCATTGAAGGGTATAGTAGCATTATCCAGCGGGCGCATCGTATCGAGCACCAGCCTCGGTGAGAGGATGTTCGAACGCTTGTAGACCTCGAAGAAGGTCGCTACGCGGCCTCCGGTGCGCAGGAAGCTGGTGTCCGTTGGCGGGATCCCCAGCGCGTGTCCGACATAAGTCTCGACCTGAATCCCAGGAAAGGCCCCGTTGCGACCCTTGCGTGTATCCAATCGCAGGCCGGCCTCATTGTAGGTGATGCGGCGCACACCGAGGCCGCCGGGGAGGCTGTCCAAATCGAAGACCCGCGACACGCGGCGCTCGCCCGCGTCTTCGGTGTCTTGCAGGTGGCGTAGCGTGATGGAAGACGAGAGCAAGAGCTCGAGGTCATCCAGGGGACGAACACCAAGGCTCGTGATGAAGCGCTCGCGGATCTCTTCGTACTGAGCTTCCCGTTCGGTGGAATCCGCGCGGAAAATATTTCGAGGGTCACTCGCTGGATCTTGCCCCACCCCGAGGTAGCCGCGGGAGCCGCGGACATCGTGCAAGAGCTCGATTCCGACCGCGATGGGGCGTGGCTCCGACAGCGTCGCTCGCAACCTGGACTCCGCGACCAGCTCTCGCCGTCCACCAAAGCCGAAGCGCACCGTGCTGCCGAAGTTGTCTGCCCGCGCGAGGAGCCGCACGCCGACGCTCAATGGGCCCGCGGTCTCGATGAACAAGGTCGGGAAGGCGCGGATCTCGCCTTTGGGCGGGTTGAGTGAGTCCTCGACGCGAGGGATCACTTGTTCGTCGTCGATCAGACCCGCAGCGTTGCCGGATGCGAAGAACAACAGCTCCACGGTCTGGCGCGGCAACCACAACAATCCACCGGCCAGCTCTCGAGACAGATCGCCCGCTTCGCGCCCACCACGCTCGATGCCTGAGACCTCGTCAGGACGCGTCTTGACCTCATCGGTCGGTTCCAGCGTCGACTCTTCGGGGGACTCGGCGTCGTCGCCCGCGTCTTTGGGGACTTCGCTATCGCTTGCCCCGCCCTCTCGCTCATCGCGCGTCTCAGCTTGCGCGGACCCCGTGAGGGCGAACCAGGTACCGAGGAGTACCCCGCTGACGACGAGCAGTGAGCGGGCGCGCTTCACAATCCGTGAACGTAGCCCAGCGTCGGTCCGAATGCGGTGAGTGAAGTCGGAAAATACTGCCGGGCGCCCAGCTCGCCGTAGATTGCCCCGGCGCGAGACAGCGGGATCTCGAGCCCTAGACCGGCGCCTGCGAACAAACTGCCGCCCTTCTGCCACACTCGGACGGCCTCGAGCCCCTTCGCTTGGCTGCGGACGGAGACACCGTCCACCCGGCCCGCGGAGTCCCCGAGGCCCGCGCTGATGGCGGCATAGGCGCGAACGCGAGCTTCGGCGAAGGGCTCGTTTCCGAAGTACACGGCGCCACGCAGCGCGAAATGTACGGGTAAGACGCTCTTGCCATCCGCGCGCTCTGGATGGCCGAGCAACGTGAGTCCGCCGCGCGCGCCGACGAGCCAGCGCTCGCCGAACACGCGATCGTAGCCGAGGCTCAAGCGCAGGCTCCCGACACCAACGGTAGAGAAGGAACCAGGAGCCTCGGGATCTCGCTCGAGCTCGGAGCCATCCGGGCGGAAACATGAGTAGCGACCATCGCTCACGTTGCTGGGAGCGCAGGCGGCGTCGGAAGAGATAGGAGCGAAGTCCAGGCCCGCCTCGAAACTCAGGCGGTTTCGCAGGATGCTGATACGCCGCGTGGGAGCGATCTTGGGTTGCGCGGCGGTGCAGCTGCCCTCGACGCAACGCGCTCCTTCGCCGGGGCAGTCGTCATCCAGCTCACAGGTCAGCGAGGAGCTTTCCTTCGCGCAGGCTTCAGGTGGTAGCTGACCGGGTAGGTGGGGTTGAGCGAAGTCGATTGCCGGCTTGAGCTTGATGCGCCGCGGCTCTGCGTCGCTCCCGGCGCTTCCGATCAGCGCGTCGCAGCTGTTGATCACCTTGATTTGGTAGCTCAGCTCGCCCGCGCTGAGCGATGCCTCGCAGGGCAGGTAGCCGCCGTAGCCACCTTGCATTGGCTTCAGCTCGATGCTCTGAGGCGTGTCCGCACCTGGTGCGGAGAACTCGACCACCACGCGCTTGACGCTCATGGTGTCGCTGGGCAGCTTCGGTACCTTGAGGAAAAGCGGAACCTGGAAGCCTTGAGCTTGCTCGACCCAGCCGGCGTCTTGCAGCGAGAGCGGCTCGTCGACATCGCAACGTAGGCGCCGATCTTCCTCTTCGACGGCGCGGATCTCCGCGGCGTTGCGTTCCTTCTCCAGGCGTTCTTCCTCGGCGCGGCGTTCGGCCTCTTCCAGCTTCTGGCGTTTGAGCTCAGCCAGGCGCTGCTTGTGCGCGGCGATGCGCTGCTTCTGTGCCTCTTCGACGCGCTTCTGTTGAGCGAGCGCATCGGCCTCCTTTCGCTTCTTCGCTTCCTCCGCGGCTCGCTCCTCGGCGAGCACGGTCTCTGACGCGGCATCGAAGGCTTTCTGTACGGAATCATCCAGGAAGCGCTCGTCCGGCTTCGCCTCCTTGTCGAGCAGCAGCATTTGCTCGAAGCACGCGCTCGCCGCGTCCGAGTCTTCCAGGCCGCTGGCGTACACCACGCCCAGGTACTTCCAGATGGCGACCAGGGTCGGCTTTCCGCAGTCGCCGCTGCGACACACGGCGCCTGCGGTTTTCAGGCGTCCCTCCGCCTTCAGGAAGCGATTCTTCTGAAAGTCCTTCATCGCCGCTTGGATGTGACGCTTCGCTTCTTCGTCTGAACTGGCGGCGGACGCGGGGCGCGCGACGCTCCACAGGGTGAACAGTAGGCAGAGCCACAGGCGGGGGAGGAGACGGGGCATGGCGCGCGCATCGTGCCAAAAAAAAGCGGGGTGCGTCAGCGCTCGGGTTTCTCGAACAGCGTTCCTCACCCCCGATCCCGAACCGATCGGTTAGCCCTTCGGCAGGGCAGAGATCAGTCGCGGCTCGCTTGGGAGATCACTGACTGGAGCGTCGGTTACAGGCATCGAAACACGGAAACGTGGAAGCGTTTCGATGCGGGAACCCGTGGGCAGCGCTGCGAGCGCGCGCACGGTTCCGCCGTGTAGCTGGATCACCGAGCGCACCAAGCTGAGGCCCAAAGCCAGGCCGCGGTGCTGGCGGCTACCGACGGTCTGTGACGGATCGAGCAAGCCCTCGAGCTGAGTCGCGCTGGTGTCGGTCCGCGGCACGCTGATGTCGAGATGTACTCTGCGCGCCTCGCGCCGCGCGACGACGAAGACGTTCGAGTCGCGATCCGCGGTGCGCAACGCATGGCCAATCAATGTGGCGAGGGCGCGGGCAGCGCGTACCAAGTCGACGCTGAGGTGGGCTTGGGGGTCGTCGACGTCGAGTTCGATGCGCGCTGGGGAGTCTCCCCCCAGGTCGTGGGCTTTGGCGACGGCGGCCTCCAGTAGTTCGCCGAGCTCGACCTCGTCGACGACCAGAGACAGCTGACGCGCCTCGACTCGGGCTGCGTCGAGGATGGTCTCGATCAGCGCGAGCAGCTCACGACCGCGGCGGTCGATTAGCTCGAGGCTCTCCTGCTGGCCTTCGGTCAGTGGCTCCAAGCGGACGAGCTCGGTGAATCCGAGGATCGCGTTCAAGGGGCTCTTCAGATCGTGGCTCACGCTGGCGAAGAACAAACCTCGCATGCGGGCCGCCGCCTCTCGGGCATCGATCGCGCGCTCTTGAGCGCGAGCAAACTCTCGGAAGCGCTCGGTCAGCTGCTCCACGGAGTCTGTCAACGCGCCCACTGGTGCGAAGCGAACGGGGCCCAGTTGAGGGGCGGCTCCGCGCAGCAACGATTCAGTGCTCAGCGTGCGTAAGCTCCCGGTCGCGAGCTGCAAGTCCCTGAGTAACTCGCGCCCGAGCAAGCCGCCAGCGAACGCCGCCGCGCCCACGACCAGCAACGTGATCAGAATTGCTGCGATGGACACCACGGGCACGGTGGAGCCGCTGAACTGAATCGCCGCGCTCCCTTCGTCGAGGGGCACCGTGAGTTGCACGATACCGTTGTCGAAATGATCCACACGGTAACCGCTTTCGTTGCCGAGCAGGCGGGGGGCGAAGCCCGAGCGCCGGGCCTCTGTCACGGCATCGTGAACCCCCGCGTCGGGCACGAAACCTGGTCCTGCTTCGAGCGCCGCGCGGGCCATTGCGCGAGCCGTCTCTTCGCGGTCGAGCTCATCGGAGCGCCTCAAGTGACTGCCGGCGATCAGGGCGGACCCGAGCGCGACGAATAGCACGGGCATCGCGACGGCGGTGATCAGGCGCCTCGGTACGGGGCGTTGATTCGGAGCGACTTGAAACGCCTCCTCGACGACCTCCGCCATCGCCTCCGGTGGGGCGAGCTGGATCGCGCGAGCAGTTGCCGCGCGGATCAAGACCATTAGAGGTAGGGACGATGCGGCGACGATAACGCTGCAGAGCAGGTATAGGCTCACGCCCGTCGTCTGGTCGAGCAACGCCGGGCGTAGCGGCGTGATCAGCGCGGAATAGGCCAGGAGGTTTGGCACGGTCCAGCGTAGGGTGGCGCGCCATGGTTCCCCGGAGAGTGATGAGAGCTCACTGGCCTCAACTGAGCGTGAGCCGAGGGCGAGCGCGCGAAGCAAGAAGCGGTGACGACGTAGACTGAGCCAGCTGGTGGTCAACGCCAGCACGCTTCCAAGCAGCCCAAACGCTGCGATGCCCCGACTCGCTGGTGAGTTCACGGCGCGACCCAAGAGCAGCAGCGCCGGGCCACCGAACGCCAGGAGCAGCGTGGTGAAGATGCTGAAAACCAGCTGCCAACCCAGCACGCGCTGGATCAGCTTGCTCGCCGCGGGGTTCACTCCGGGACCTCGTGCAGGGGTGCGGAGCGCGGCGCAACATCGGCGGACGCGGGGAGTTTCACCGTGAAGAGTGAGCCTTCGCCCAGGCGACTCTCGAGTTCGATCTCACCTCCGTGCATCGCGACCAGTCGCCGCGTGATGGCCAGGCCGAGACCGCTGCCGGCGCGCCGCGCGTGGAGATCTCCCGCTTGCTGAAACTCCTCGAAGATCGCGCTCTGCATCTCCGGCGCGATGCCCGGGCCCGTGTCTTTGACGGACACGTGAGAGCGCGGTCCGTGGTTCACGACGCTGACTTCTACGAAGCCCTCGCGCGTGAACTTCACCGCGTTGCCCACGAGGTTGCCGATGATTTGCCGTATCCTTCGCTCGTCCGCCCAGACGATGCTTGTTCGTCCGAGCAGGCGCAGCTCGATGCGTTTGCCGCCGAGCGTGGCCCGCGCCTCGCGCACCACCTGGGCAGCCACACCGTAGAGGTCAACGTTTCCGCGCGAGAGCTGAAATTCGCCTGACTCGAGCCCTGACAGGTCGAGGATGTCGTCGATCAGCGCGCGCAGGTGATCGCCGCTCTTGCGCACAATCTCCAAGTTTTCCCGGGCCTCTTCCGAGAGCGGGCCGTCGACCTCTGCCAGCAGCACGTCGGCGAAACCGAGCACCGCGTTGAGCGGTGTCCGAAGCTCATGGCTCAGCGCCGCGAGGAATGCGCTGCGATCGCGGTCATGGGCTTGGGCGGTGGCCAAGTCCTGGCGGTAGGCGTGCTCAGCGGCGGCGAAGCGATCCACCAGTACATTGAAGGCGCTCGTCAGTAGGCCCACTTGGTCTGCGCTACGTACCGGGATCAGCCTACCGCTTGGCTCTGCGCCGAACATCGCCATTTCAGCGACTCGCTTGCCAGTGAACTCGACGTCTTGAACGACGTCGCGGGCCAGACCGAACCCCACGGCGATCGCGATGCCGACGAGCAATACCGTGAGGAAAGCAACTGAGCTAATCAACGAGCCTGCGGCATAGGGCGTCTCTGGCGCGCGCACGAAGGTCAGTAGCGTCAGGTGCCCAAGCGGCGGACCGAGCGGCGTTGCCGAGAAGCGCACCCGGCCCATCTGGGTATGGGTCTCACCCTCGTTTTCGATCAAGAGCTCCACCAACTGCGTCGAGCTCGGGGCGCCCAAGCTGCCGTCCACTCGCACCACGCCGTCTTGAGTGACCAGCAGGAGCTCGGCACCCGAACGACTCGCGGCGCGTTCGATCACGTGTTGGCGGTCCTCGCTAGATGTGGCGCGCAGCCGCGCCGCCAGCGTCTGACTAAGGATGCGAGCGCGCAGAGACGCAGCTTCGTCGCTCTGGCTCTTCAGCGCGCTCACGCCGAGCAGCACGATGGACACCGCGACGATCGCGCTCAACACCAGGACCGCCGCTGGAACGAACGGCAGAAATGGGATGCGACTAAGGCGTCGACGACGCACCCCATGGGACGGTGGCGGCTCCGACGCGCGGGGCCTCGAGTTGAAGGGCGTTGAGCCCACAGGCCGTGATGACGGCGGTGGATAGCTCGAACGCATCAGTGAGCGCGCCGCTGGGGTGCTCGCGACGGGGTCGCTCGGAGCTCCACTCTCCAGATCGTCTGTGCGCTGCACCATCGAACGTCACTTGAGCATTGCGCAGCGAGGCTCTCGCAACAAATTGGCCCCAGCTGCTCGGAGCACAAATCGCGTTCGTCTCGGCTCGCCTTGTGCTCGCGGCGCTAGGTTACACCGTCACTGGCCTAATCAGGCTCTCGTTCCGTGTCAGCATCGCGCTCAACAGCGTCCGCTTCCGCGCCGTCAGGCTCCGCGTCTGCCGTCTCGGCGTCGTCCTCAGCCGTTTCCTCAGGGGGTGAGGTCCGCTGCGGGGCCTCCGCAACTTCTCGGACGACGGCGTCCGGGGATGACCCCACACTGCCCGGCCCTGCTGCTACGTCGCCGGCGTCTGCTGCCGACGCTTCGTCGGCCGTCTCTGCCGCGTGCTTGGCGGCGGCGGTCTCCGGGGAATCCTCCACTCCTGTTTCCTTGAGGATCCCAACGAGCACGGATCTTCGCGAAGCAACGTCAGGATCTGGACCCCCATCCAGGAACAGCGCGCTCTTCTTGTAGTAGGCGACGGCGCGTAGGGCGAAGACCTTGGTCACCGCGGCGGCGGGAACCGCCAAGAGCACGCCCATGAAGCCGAACAGCTCGCCGAATACCATCAACGCCAGAAGCACCCAGACCGCACCCAGGCCGAGCTTGTCTTCCATGATGCGAGGCGTGATGACGAAGCCTTCCAGCACCTGAATCACGGCATACGCGCCGACCACCAGCCCCACCTGGGTCCAGCCTTGCCCGGCGAGCAGTGTCATGAGCAGCGCCAGACCAAGCGCCACGGCGCCGCCGACGTAGGGGATGAAAGCCAGCAGCCCCGCTACAATGCCGATCGGGATCGCGAGACGTACTCCAATCAGTGAGTAGGCCACTGCGTAGAGCACGGCTAGCATCAGCATCACGAGCAGCTGCCCACGCAGGAACTGCCCGAGGATTTCGTCGACCTCCCCCGCGATATCCACGACGTGAGGCCTGATTCTCCACGGAATCAACTGTCGGATCTTGGCCACCATCACGTCCCAGTCGTGAAGCAGGTAGAAGGCGAAGACCGGAATGATCAGGAGGTTGCCCAAGGCGCCGAGCACGCTCGCCGTGCCACCGAGGACCACCGCGAGTACAGCACCAGCGGGTGCCGCGGCCTTGCCCGCGACGTCTTTCGCGTCGACTCCGAACTGATCGAGCGCCTCTTTCACCGAGTGCGGTGGCTCGACCCCTTGGGCGCGGAGCCAGGGTTCGAGGCGGACTAACAGTGCGTTGAGCTGGGCTGGCAGGTCACCTACGAACGCGCCAACTTCCCGCACCACGCCAGGGACCACCAGCAAGCCCACCAGCGCCAGGAACACCAACACACCTGCCAGCAAGATCACGATGGCGAGCGCTCGAGGGATTTTCCGCGCCTCGAGGCGGTCCACGACGGGATCCAGCATGTAGGCGATCCCCGCCGCGAAGAAGACCGGCGTCAGCACGGACTTCAAGTGCAGGAACAGCCACAGCACGCCGCCGATCACCGCCAGCGCGATGAGCCAGCGCGGGAAAATCCTCCGCGTCTCCTCCCTAGACATGCGCGTTCTTGGGTATCACAACTTCCGAGAATATCCGCCGCAACACGCGTGTTGAGGCCCTGAGGGTGCTGGCTGCAGCCTCGGATTGGGAGCGGCAACATGTCTTCGATGGAAAGCAAGCGACCCTGGCAGCGCGGACTCGGCCGCTTTTTGAAGGAGTGGGTCGGGCTGTTTGCGTTCGCCGCCGTGGTCCTCGTGAGCCGCTCCTCGTTGGCGGACCACTATCAGGTTCCTTCGGAGTCGATGCTGCCCACCGTTCAGGTTGGCGACCACGTCTTGGTAGACAAGCGAGCCTATGGAGTGCGCGTGCCCTTCACGACCCTGCACTTGACCCAGGGCTTGCCTCTGCGCGGCGACGTGATCGTGCTTGAGTCCCCGGAGGACTCACGAGTCTTGCTCAAGCGAGTGGTGGCGTTGCCGGGAGATCGCGTGCAAGTGAAGGATGGCGCGCTTTGGCTCGATGGAAAGTCGACCGAGCGCTCCCACGCGGCTGATTCCGCCGTCGAGGTTCTGAGCGGCCAAGCGCATGCTCTGGATTTGAGCTTCGGAGGTGGCCCCGACTTCGGTCCCGAACAGGTTCCTCCCGGAAAGCTCCTCGTGATGGGTGACAATCGCGGCAACTCCCACGACGGGCGTGCGTTTGGCTACGTCGAGCGAGACGCCGTGCTGGGGCAGGTCACCGGCGTGTTCGTGCGGCACGGAACGCTGCGCTGGATTTCCGTGCGCTAGCTACTTCGCTTCTTCCGCAGTGCGGTCGATCGCTAGCTGGGAGAACACGGCGTGGTCCACCCAGCGCCCACCGACGTACTCGGCCTGGCGTGCCACCCCTTCGAAGCGGAAACCCAGTCGCATGATCACTCGCAGGCTGCCGTAGTTCTCGGTCGCTGCCGCGCACCGGATGCGATGCGCAGCCAGGGTGTCGAAGGCGAACCCGACACACGCCTTGGCTGCTTCCGTCATCAGGCCCTTGCCGCACGCTTCGCGCTTGAGCCAGTACCCAAGCTCGCAGGAGCGATGCAGGTGGACCACCGAGTCGAGCCCAACGACTCCAAGTAGTTCACGGTCCTTCTTGTTGCGGATTGCCAGGCGTACCGCGCGGCCAGCATCCCAGTCCTGGGCGCAGGCCTCGGCGTAGCGTTGCGAGGCCTCAGGTGAGTTGTTGAAGGGCACCCAGGGCAGCCAGCGCTCGAGGTGCCAGCGCGAGTTGTCTACCGCCGTCCAGAGCTCGGGTCCATCGGCGGGATCGATGGGAGAAAGGATGATTCGGTTGCTCTCCACCGGGCTGCTCCGCACCGTGGAGCGAGCCGGAATGGTGAGCATATGTGGCGTGGTCACTTGTTGTGCTCCCCGCACACCACGCGGACGAGATAGCCCTCAAGACGACCCGCTTCAAAGTCACGCCAAGAGACGAACCATTCCTTGGGCGTCGCGATGATGTCCGGGTAGGGCTGGAACGCGTTCATCTTGCCGACCAAGCTCGGCTCCTCGATTCCGTCGCGTCCGATGCGCGCGAACATCACACGCTTGTTCTTGACCTCGAACCACGCCACCGCAGCTTCGTTCCCGTTGGTTGCGATTGACGGGCGATTCCCCAGGGAAGCTAGCTCCCTGCGCCACATCGGTTCGGTCGAGGACTTATCGTAGAACGCGGCGAGGGCACCCGCCTTTTCGTCATCCCACACCACGAAGCAACCAATCTTGGTGCAGGCGATCTGGGGCTGCGCGTGCTTGCCTTCGTCAGCGCTCACCTGGTGCAAGGTGCCGAGGTGCCGGTCCTTGCTGCCCTTTTCCTTGTCGTCGCCCTGCGCTTTCTTGCCGTCTTGCTTGGGAGCTTCGTCAGAGATGCCCTTGGCGAGATCGGGATCCTCGAGCGCGATGGTCAGGGCCATGATCAGGGTGCTCTGGCCCTTGACGAGTTCGAAGGCGATGTTCAGGCGTCCATGGGCTACGTCGAGCGCAGGGTGCCTTGCCTCGGTGGTGTCCTCGGAGCCGAACGCCGTGAGGCGTACGGCGTCGCCCAGCGGCTTGAGCTCACCGTCGAGGTGCCGGGTGAACAAGTCGCCCTTGTCGTTCTCCTGCCACACCGCCCAGAAGGTGCCGTCTTCAGCCCGGGCCAGCGCTGGGGAGTAGTCGTTGCGAGTTCGCGTACTGATGCGGCGCGCTGGACCCGCGATGCGACCATCGCGCTCGACGAGGCGTACGTAGACACCCGGCGCGCTGCCCTGCCCATCCCAGTACAGCAGCGCGATGCGGTTCCCTGCGGGAATGAGCTGAGGGTGGCTCGCACCTTCAGCTTCGGGGGTCAAGCCGCGGGCGGGGCTTACACGGCGTAGCGCTTGATCCAGGAGTACCCCGTAGGCTTGGCGCTTGCGAGAGTCCTCGTGGTTGTCCACCCACACGAAGAGCGGACCGGCGTCGCTTACAGCCACCGTGGTGCGTGACGGCTTGCTGGTGTTGTCGAAAGGACGAGGGCGACTCAGACCGGTGAGGTGGCAGTAGCCTTTGTCTGGGCGCAGCGCCGTGCCTGCCTGGTTGAGCAAGCCACGCGCGACGCGTGTACCGCCCGCGTTGAACGCCTCGCGAAACATCGACAGCGCCTCGGTCTGCTTGTTCTCGCTCAGGAGCTTCTGCGCGCTCGCGATCTGCAACGCGTAGGGCGCGGTCTCGAGCGGCTCCGAGGAGCTTGGCAGCGGAGCCGGCGGGGTCTCCACGCTCGCCACGCTGGACGCCGCGGGGGAAGGGCCACTCGGCTCCGGCGGATGGACGACGTAGAGCCAGAATGCGTAGCCACCGATCGCCATCGCGGCGACCAACAGCAGCACCGCGATCGCCTTGCCCAGCCCTGAACCGCCCGCGGGGGCGTCCGGCGCTGCAATGCTCGGCAGCTGCGGCTCGTTGGAACTCGGTGCGCTTTGGGGGCCTGGCTCCGCATCCGGCGACTGGCGCTGCGCGGCGATGCCGTTCCACGAATCTGGAGACGCCGGCTCGACCAGCTTGTCGATCAGCTGACCCTCTTCTTCGCTGTGCAGACTGGCGCGCTTCGCGGCGCCTGGGGCAGGCTTGAGGGCGCGCTCCAAAGAGACGGCGAACTCTTTTGCTGACTGGAAGCGGCGATCCGGCTCGCGATCCAGTGCCTTGAGGAACCAGTCGTCGAAGTTCGGGGGAAGGTCTGGGCGCAGGCGCGATGGGCGCGGGATGGGCGCTCCCGCGATTTGCGCGAGGATCATCGCGACGCCCTGATCCGAGTTCCACACGGTCTTGCCCGTTAGGCACTCGTAGACGATGCAACCGAGCGCCCAAAGGTCGCAGCGGTGGTCGACCTCACCCTGGCCCTTGGCTTGCTCGGGCGCCATGTACGCCGGGGTTCCGAACAGCGCGCCTTCGCGGGTCAGGCGTGTCGACTCGCCGCCTTCATTCGCAGGCTCGTAAAACTTGGCGAGGCCGAAATCGAGGATCTTGGCGACCGTGTCACCTTCCTCGGTGCGCGCCATGAAGATGTTCTCAGGCTTGAGATCGCGGTGCACGACTCCCGAGCCGTGAGCCTTCATCAAGCCCTTCGCCGTTTGACTCGCAATGCGCAGGGCGTGATCGAGGCTCAGGCGCCGTTCGCGGGAGAGAAGCTCATACAGGCTCTCGCCCTCGAGCAACTCCATCACCAAGAACGGCCGATCGCTCCACTCGCCGCTGTCGTAGACGTCGCAGATATAGGGGCTGCGGATGGCGGCGGTGGCTCTCGCTTCACGCAAGAAGCGTCCCAGCACGACCCGTGAGTTCACGAGCTCGGCCGCCAAGATCTTCACGGCGACGCGCTTGCCGATCTCGACGTGCTCGGCCTCGTAGACGGCTGCCATGCCGCCGCGTCCGATCTCTTTCGTGATGCGGTACTTGCCCTCCAGAAGCGTTCCGGCTGGGACCTTGGACGTATTCGGGGGCGGCATTCGAGGGATCGAAGGGGTGGCTCGCCCAACTGGGCGGAATCGCACGGCGCGAATGAACAGGTGAGCTGTCCCGGTGTGCTTGAGTCAGCGAGCCGGAATTGGAACCTAGGCTTGATCGGGTTGGTCTGCCTAGGGGCCAGAGAGCTTAGACGCGAACCAATAGGCGCTGGAAGTCAGTAGGCAGTGGCGAGGTCCACAAGTTCGTGGGTTGTAGAGCGGCCCCAGTCGGAGCCGCCAGAGTATGCCAGTAGAGCACGCGAAATCTGCTGTGTGTTTCGTCCTCTCGACGGGCGTTCTGTAGGGGATCTGCCCGCAAGAACGTGGGGGTTCCTGAGCCATCCGTGAGCCAACCTCGGTCCAAACGACTGAGAGCGGTGGCAAAAGCCTTCGCGGTGTAGGTCGGATCCGTTGTGAGTCCAATTTTTTCCGAATACGTGAACGAACCTTGTCCGCCGGGGCTTGGATAGCCGTATCCGCGGCCGGTGTGTCGTGAATCCACACCGAACGCTCCCCCGTGCCTCAGGCCGTTTCGTCGCACGAGCTCGTGCAAGAGTAGGCGCATCCCCCAGGCTGGTTCAGCGACCGGCGCCGCGATGACCCGAGTAGGCGCGCCAGCGCCCGCCAAACCGACGATCAGCCCGGCCGCGGTGCCACACGACCCGCTGGAAACTACGAGCTCATCGAAGTGGCCGAGCTCTCGCGTGTGCAGCTGCGTGCACAACTCCGCGGCGGCCGTGACGTAGCCGCGACAGCCCACTTGAGACGAACCGCCAGGCGGGATCATGAAGGTTTTGCGACCCCAGGCGCGCAGCACTCGTGGGATCGCGGTCGGGCCAGCCGGACTTGCCACGCAGTCGGCGCCCGAAGCCAGCGTCGCACGCAGCATCTGCTCTGCATGCTCGCTCCAAGGTTGAGGGAACAAGACCGCTCTGACATCAAAGCCTTGCTGCAGCCCAAACAGACTCGTTGCGTAGACGTGGTGACTGCCCGCCGCACCAAAGGTCAGTAATCGGCGCGCGTCTCGTGCCGTCGCTTCCGCGAGCAAATGCTCGAGCTTGCGTACCTTGTTGCCGCCGTACACCGGGCTCGTCACGCTATCGTCTTTGAGCCAAAGCTCGCCGCGACCATCTTGGGTGACGAGCACGCGCTCGAGCGGTGTCGGGTAGGTTCCCAGGCACAACGGGGCTCGCGTCATCGTCCCTTCCGCTACCATCGACGGCCATGATTCGGAAGATCGCCATCAACACCGGCGGGGGAGACGCGCCTGGACTCAACGCTGTCATCCGCGCCGTCGTGATCAGCGCCTTGTGGAGAGGTTGGGAGGTGTGGGGAATTCGTCACGGCTATCGTGGCCTGATTGAGGACGACCCGGACGGCCTGGTGCGACTCGATCGCCGATCGGTGCGAGGCATCACACACCTCGGCGGGACCATCCTAGGCAGCACGAATCGCGGTGACCCGTTTTCCTACCCAGTGTCGGTCAATGGCAAGCTCGAGGCGAGGGACGTCTCAGACAGGCTGGTCGAGCGTTTCAACAACCTCGGCTTCGATGCTCTGATCGCAATTGGCGGAGACGGCTCCTTGCGCCTGGCGCATCGCTTGCTTGGCCAAGGCTTACCCCGCGTTATCGGGGTGCCAAAGACGATCGACAATGACCTCGCCGGGACGGACGTCACCTTCGGCTTTCAGACGGCGGTGAACACCGCGACGGATGCCCTCGACAAGCTGCACTCGACGGCTCAGGCCCATGAGCGAGTGATGGTGGTCGAACTCATGGGGCGCTACGCGGGATGGATCGCGCTCTACGCTGGGCTCGCTGGCAGTGCTGACGTCATCTTGATCCCAGAGATCGAGTTCGACATCGAACGGGTCTGCGAGAAGATCATGCGTCGGGAGGCGCGGGGGCGTCACTTCTCAATCGTCGTCGTCGCCGAAGGGGCTCGTCCCAGGGGGGGAGAGATGCGCTTCAAGGCGGCGAAAGGGGAGTTCTCTGAACACGCGCAGCTCGGAGGCATCGCGGAACAGGTTGCTGAACAAATTGGCCTGCGCACTGGCAAAGAGACCCGCAGCTTGGTGCTCGGTCACCTGCAGCGCGGCGGCAGCCCGGTGACCCAAGACCGCATCCTCAGTTTGCGCTTGGGCACGGCAGCGACGAAGTACCTTGCGGAAACGGACCGTAGCGGCATGGTGAGCATCCGCCGTGGAGAGATCGAGTTGACTCCCCTGGAAGAGGTGTCTGGCAAGATTCGCACCGTGAGCATGGACTCCGACACGCTACGCACCGGACGTGATCTGGGGATCTGCTTCGGGGACGAACCGGTGGGGACTTTCGTGGACGGAACGCTGCCCCCGCCGCCGGCGCGCCGCTTCGGTTGAGGTCGAAACGCCGCAGGCATCGAGTTGTCGCGCGGAAATGTTGGCCTCCCCCCCCAAAAAAAGAAAAAAACTAGCGAGGAAGCTGGGGCTAGCGCATGCGGTCCCTAAAGCGCAAAAGCCCTCGAGACCTGAGTCTCGAGGGCTTCGTACGCTGTTCGAACGGATCGATCAGATGTCGTAGTACATCGCGTACTCGAGGGGGTGAACCGCCTTGCGAATCACGTCGAGCTCGTTCTCGCGCTTGTAGCCGATCCACATCTCGATCAGGTCCTTGGTGAACACGTCGCCTTGGAGCAAGAACTCGTGGTCCGCCTCGAGCGCGTCGAGGGCTTGGTCGAGGCCGTACGGCATGCTCGGCACTTCCTTCAGCTCCTCGGGGCTCAGGGAGTACAGGTCCTTGTCGAGGGGATTGCCGGGATGGATCTTGTTCTTGATGCCGTCGAGGCCGGCCATCATCATCGCGGCGAAGGTGAGGTAGGGGTTCGCCGTGGGGTCTGGGTAACGGCACTCGATGCGGCGCGCCTTGGGCGAGCTGGAGTAGGTCGAGATGCGGATAGCCGCGGAGCGGTTACGGCTCGAGTACGCCAGGTTCACGGGAGCCTCGAAGCCGGGCACCAAACGCTTGTAGCTGTTGGTAGTGGCGTTCGAGATGCCAGCGAGGGCGCGGGAATGCTTGAGGATGCCGCCGACGTAGTAGAGGGCGAGCTCGCTGAGGCCGGCATATTCGTCACCAGCAAACAGCGGGGTGCCATCCTTCCAGAGGCTCTGGTGGATGTGCATGCCGTTGCCGTTGTCACCGGTGATGGGCTTCGGCATGAAGGTCGCCGTCTTGCCCGCGCGGTAGGCGCAGTTCTTCACCACGTGCTTGAACCACATGAGCTTGTCGGCCATCGTCAGTAGGTCGTCGAAGCGCATGTCGATCTCGCCCTGACCGGCGGTGGCGACCTCGTGGTGGCTGACCTCGACATCGATGCCGACCGCCGCGAGGGTCAGACAGATTTCCGTGCGGAGATCCATCTGGGTGTCGTTGGGGGAAACCGGGAAGTAACCACCCTTGTAGGTGACCTTGTGGCCAAGGTTCGGCCCCTCGTCACGGCCGGTGTTCCAAGCAGCCTCGACGCTGTCCACCTTGTAGAAGGTGTTGTTCGGCGCGGTGCTGTAGCGCACGTCGTCGAAGATGAAGAACTCAGCTTCAGGGCCAAAGAAAGCGGTGTCAGCGATGCCGGTCGACTTGAGGTAGGCAACCGCCTTCTTCGCGACGTGGCGCGGGTCACGGCTGTAGTTCTGACGGGTCAGCGTGTCCTGGATGTCGCAGATCAGAGAAAGCGTGGGGTGCTTGGTGAAGGGATCCATGAGCGCCGTCTTGGGATCCGGGAGCAGCAGCATGTCGCTCTGGTTGATCGGCTGGAAGCCGCGGATCGACGAGCCGTCGAAGCCAGCGCCATCCTCGAACACGCCCTCGTTGAGCTGGTGCATCGGGATGCTGGTGTGGTTCCACTTGCCGGGCAAGTCGATGAACTTGAGGTCCACCATGACGGCGCCGTTCTTCTTGCCAAACTCGATCGCTTCTTTCGGTGTCATTTGCAGTGTGCTCCTTACCCTATGCTCGAGTAGTGGCGCTCGAGGGAGCGCCACTTTTGCGGGTGTGGTTAGGTGGCGTCAAGGGGCGCCAACCCGCTCGTGGAATGGTTTTGTGCGCGTCGTGTGACGCGCGTATGACGTGGTTTTGCCAGGCGGAGCGAGGTGCCGCGCCTGGCGCATTGTTTTGGCCTTTAGAGGCCAATTTCCGTGCGGCTATCAGCTGCAGCTGTCGGTTGCAGCCGTTGATTGAGAGTGAGCGTCAGATCGCTTCGTCGCCGCGCTCGCCGGTGCGAATGCGCACGGCATCATCGATCGGGCTGACGAAAATCTTGCCGTCACCAATGCGACCGGTCTTTGCTGCCTTTTCGATGGCGTCGATGACCTGGTGAGTGAGAGCGTCGGGAATGACAATCTCCACCTTCACCTTAGGAACGAAGTCCACGACGTAAGCAGAGCCCCGGTAGACTTCCTTCTTGCCGCCAGTGCGCCCGAAGCCTTTGACTTCGGTGACGGTCATACCCTGGATGCCGACTTCGCTGAGCGCGTCTTTGACTTCGTCCAGCTTGAACGGCTTGATGATCGCTTCGACCTTTTTCATCTGACTCTCCCGGCGAGAGCAGCCCCTCCGCACCGCCTCCAGGGAGAGACGAACTGAGTGCTACTGCCTTGGATCCGACCGGCCAAGCTGTGTGGTTCAGCGAAGGACCGGCCTACTATGCGCGTCGGCTGACTCGATGAGTTTCGCCGTGCCCCGGGAGTACCCGTGCGAAGGTTTCGCGAATGTTTCGCATCCAATTCACCGCGGTAAGAACGCTGATTTGGCGTCTGGAGGTGCCTCTGGAGCGCCCTCGATTCCGCTCTGAGTGAGATCGCAGCCGAGCTGAACCGGCCCAGGGGCCGGTGTTTCAGCTCGGCGTTTGCTTCTTTGTCAGCGCATTGAGAGCGGGCTCGTCCAGGTGAACGTCGACCTGGGGGAAGGGGATGCCGAGTTGCTTCGCGTCGAGCGCTTGCTTTGCCGCGCGGATCAAGGCCTCGCGCACCGACCAGTAGTCTGCCGTCTTGCACCAGCAGCGCAACGACCAGTCCACGCTCGACGCGCCGAGTCCGGTCAGCACGGCGTGAGGAGCTGGCTCATCGAGCACGAGTGCCACCTCGCGTGCAGCTGTCTCGAGCGTCTCCCTCGTGACGTCGATGTCGCCGCCGTAGTCCACTCCGACCTCGACGTCCACCCGTCGGGTATCAAGCGCCGTTAGGTTCTCGATGGTGTTCCCGAAGACGTTCTTGTTCGGGACGATGATCTTGCGGTTGTCGCCGGTGACGAGGTCGGTAGTAAACAAGTCGATGCGCGTCACCTTGCCCGTGGTGCCGCTGACTAGAATCACGTCGTCTACCTTGAAGGGTCTGAACATCAGCAACATCACCCCTGCGGCGAAGTTGCTGAGCGTACCTTGAAACGCCAGGCCGAGCGCGAGCCCCGCGGAACCAAGGACAGCAGCGATGCTCGTGGTTTGGATGCCGAACACACCGAGGCAGCTGACAATAGCTGTTGTGAGTACCGTGTAACGTACCAGCGCGCCAACGAACCCACGCAGCGTCGTGTCTACGCCACGTTTCTCCATCACGCGCTCGACCGCGCGTTGCAACCAGCGCGCAATCAGCAGCGCGATGAGTAGCGCGATCAACACGCCGACGATGCGTGCTGACCAATCTATCAACTTGCTTGCCAGTCCGGCGACCATCCCTTCCATGTCTCTTGGGTAACGCCAACGCATGCGGATTCGCAACCCGCGGAGGCTAGGTTTCGCTAGCCGTTGACTCGGCATTCAATGCCGTGTCCCTAGCGAATCGGGGGGATTCCGCTGCGTTTGTTCTAAGCTCCAAAGGAGCGCGTTTTCCGCAAATCGAAGGCGATTTGCACGCGTGCGGAGTCGTCGGCTGACGTTCGACGCAGGTGTCGAACGGCCGCGAGCGACAGCGCAGCAGGGCTGTATTGGGCGACTGTAGCAGCCGCGGACAGCTGAAGACATGTGCGCACTTTCGATGCTCCAACGCTCGCCAACCTAATTTCCGCGGGTGAATCTTCGACGAGGCGTTGTGCGCCACCAATAGACCGGCGAGACTCAAGAGACAGCTGCGACTCGGGGGGGACGCGTGATCGAGACAGAGATGCTCAAGTTCAACTACGACTACGCGACCTGCGTGAAGAACTCGGAACGCTCCGCCTGGCGCGTGGATGACGTGATGCCAGCCGACACGCGGATCGACTTCTCGCGACCCTTCTTACCTGACGCCCTGGTGCCGAACTCGAGCCTGACGTTTCTCTCCAGCCAGGACGCGCTGATGTTGAACCAGATCTCAGGCAACGCGTACCTGAACCTCTTCGCGTTCGTGGAAGAGTACATCTTGGTAACCGTCGTCCAGCACGCGCAGGCCGAGATGTTCGGGGACCGCGACGCGATTCGGGCTCTGGTGCGCTTTGCTGATGAAGAGGTCAAGCACCAACGCCTCTTCGAGCGTTACCGCGCGGCATTTGACCGTGACTTCCCGTCGCCAGCGGAAGTGCTTGAGTCTGCCGCTGAGGTCGCCCAAGTCATCCTCAGCAAGTCGCCGATCGCGGTGATGATGATCACGCTTCATATCGAGCTGATGACACAACATCACTACACCGAGTGCGTGAAGGACAATCGGGAGATGGATCCACTCTTCGCCAGCATCCTCAAGCACCACTGGCTCGAAGAAGCGCAGCACGCGAAGATCGACGCGCTCGAACTAGCGAAGCTCGTCGCGCTGGCGAACCCCAAGGCGATAGCTCAAGCCTTCGATGACTACCTAGACATCCTGACCGCGTTCGACGGCTTGCTTGCTCAGCAGGCTGAGATGGACGTGCGCAGTCTTGGTCGAGCGACTGGCCGTGCAAAATCGGCTGATCAAAGCGGCTTTAGTGGCGAAGAAACCGAGCGTATCGTGCAAAGCCAGCTACAAGGCTATCGGCGCACGTTCGTTTGGTACGGCATGACGAGTCCCATGTTCGTGGGAGCTCTCAAGGACATGAGTCCCGAGGGCGCAGCCCGTGTCGAGGCAAGAGTCGCCCACTTCGCATGAACATGATTGGACGCGATACCGTCACCCAGAAGCTAGCCCAGGTCTTGGGCAAGAAGACCGCCCTCGACGTGGTGGCCAAGACGATGTCCGAAGCGGGCCTCGAGAAGCTCGATTGCGCGGACGATCAACTGCGATTCGCCAATGCGTTGATTCCGCGCGGAGGTCTATATGAGGCCGTCGGGCGGGCGTTGAAGATTCAAGCGATCCTCAACGGCGGGCACGACGAGGAGCGAATCACCCGGGTCTAGTACCCGCGGTGACTCGCTAACATCGGGCTCCGTTCCCGGACTTCGAGGCAGCCGGGGCCCGCTCAGAACAGCTCGACGTCGTCGATGAACAGCTCGAAAGCGGTTGCCTTGTCGCTGATGCCCCAGTCAATGGCTTGCAGCTTCTTCACGGCGACTGCGCTCAAGGCTGTGGTGGGGCCCCACGTCGGCTTGTCAAAGTCGCTCCAGCGGATTTCGACGGTCTGCCAAGCTGAGGTCACCGCGATCTGCTTGTTGAAATGGCCGCCTTCGCCGTTCAGATCACCGCCATAGACTCGAGTTTGGGTTTCGGCGGTGACCAGACTGACGATCGCTTTGCCATTCAGCTCATCGCTGGTGTTGACGCTGCCTTTGATCTTGAAGCGCAGGCCCTGGTAGGCGCTCCCGTCGTAGCAAGCGCCTGCACCGTTACCTCCGAGAAACGCGAGGGTGACCCCGGTCCACGCCCCCAAGTTGCTCCCCGCATAGCGCAGGACGTGGTTCGTCCCGTCAGCGTAGAGCTGGACATCGACGTTCTGTGGGTACCAAGACCAGGTGCCGTCCCGGCCGTCGCCCTGTGATGGGTTCGGCAGCACCTGGAACTCCGTCGAGTCCCTTTCCAGGTCGTCCATGTTCCCCGGGGAACCACTCCCGATGACCTGCTGCAGGTCGCACACACTGGCTGCCGGCTCGGGCTTCGTGGGGATGCTCTGGCTGGAGACCGTCGGTCCGTCCACGGCACATCCCGCGAGCTCGACGTCTCCAAGCGTTGGGTCGGCGGTCACGCTGAACGTACCGGGGCCGAGCTTGCGGGTTTCGATGGCAGTTCCGCCTTGCAGCGCTTGCAGGCTCGCAACGTCGTTGCCTGTCTTGACGATCGCGCTCACGGGCGTGGCGAACTGCTGGCAGTCGCTGGCCGTTGCGTCGTAGGTCAAAGTGTTGCCGCTGAGGCTCGCCTTGCAAGCGCTGCGGGCGTGTCGATAGCGCACGACCGTTGAGGGGGTCGCGGTCCACACTTCACCCGCTCGGTAGGCATCGACCAGGAAGTCGAGGTGGGCTTCATAGGTCTTCAGCGGGACGGGGCCGAAGCCTTGTGAGCCGTCCGTCGGTGGCGCGTCCTCTTGAGACACACTGTGGAACTCGCGTAGCGCCCAGCCGCCGCGCTCGATGGCGTTCCACACATGGACGGAGAGGATGTCCTCCGCCTTGAAGAGGGCATACTTGGAGTAGGTGCGCGGCCAGACATCGAACTCCACCTCCAGGTCCTTTCCTGGATCGGCGCTGTTGATCGGTGGGTTGTCGAAGCCATCGTTGTCATCGCGGTTGCCCGCGCGCGCGCCGATGTGTCCTGCGTTGCCAACTGCCGATATCGTTTCCGGGGTGAAATAGTCAAAGGGGAAGATGTAGAACGTGACGGGGTTCTGTGTGTACTTCTCGAACTCAGCCTTGGCGCCTACCACCTCGGTGGGCGCGTTCGCGACCGAGATCTCCGGATGGGTGTACGAGTGGTTGACGATCTCGTGACCAGCGGCTTCGATTTGCTTGACTAGGTCCCAGAGCTGGCCTTCTTCGCAGGCTTGAACGAAGGGCGCGATGCCGGCCTTCAAGCCGCGAGCGTTCAGCGCGGGTACCGCGAGTTGATCGATGCCGCGCAATCCGGGACCGCAAGCATCGTCGTGAATCATCGAATACGCCGCCTTCGCGTTGTCTTTCCACTTCGCCAGCTCGATGAAGGTGAAGCCCCCAGCGTCGGTCTCGCTGCCGCTACACTCAACTGGCGGGTTCTCCACGCTTCCTCCGGAGCCGCCGCTCCCGCCGCTCCCGCTCGCCCCACTGGTGCCACCGTTCGCGCCACCGCCTGGGCCAGAGCCTGAGCTCGCGCCGCTGCCGCCGTTTCCTTGCGGTGACGCGTCGTTGCTCGCGGCGCACGCCACGACGCAAGAGCACAGCAGAACGCTAACAAAGCCTAGGTATCGGAGCTTCCGTCCACGCATGCTTCGGAGCGTACGGACTGGGTTCCTGCCGGGTGGGCCAGAACTGTTCGCGGACGTGATCGTTTCTTGCGGCGGTCTAGTGTGCAGACGCCGCGCCTCCCCCCAAAAAAAGAACCTTCAGAAGCGCACGTCGACGGCCAAGCGAGCGCCGAAGACTGCGACGTCTCCTAGCGCGCCCGCGGTGCCTTGCAGGCCTAGCCCCGCCCGCTCGAAGCCGTAGCGAACCCCCGCCCCAAGGGTGGCTTGGAAGCGCGCGATGGTTTCGTCGGGGACCCAAGACGAGCCGCCGGTCAGCCACGCGACGCCAGCGTCCGCTTGTAGCCATGGGGAAAAACCCTGAGGCTCAAATACGTATCCGACGCCGGCGAAAGCGCTTACCCGACTGTGCTCACACTTGTAGTGGTCATAGCCGTAGTAGCACTCGCTCTCGGTACCATACGGCGGGATGCTCGCGAACTCACCCCCGAGGCTAAGGGTGAGTCGGCGATCCAGCGTGTACCCCGCACGCAATCCCACCCCGCCGTCCATCGTGCCTCCGCCTATTGCGCCGAGCCATGCGCTGAAGCTAGGTCCGGAGGCGCTGTGCGTGTCAGATGACGCCGCCTGGTCACGGGTGTTGCTAGAAGACGACGCCGCTGCCATGGCGTCGGTGGGCGACGCGAGCTGGAGAAACCCGCCAGCTATAGCGAGTACTGCGAGCTTTTTCGCGATTTCGAGGCCCGTGAACCGCAGGGACATGCCCAAGCTAGAGCAAGGGAGATGCCAACACGGAAACGACTCATGCCACGAGTCGCTCAAGGAACCAGATGCTCGCTACCAAGCTCGAGACGGCGCCTGCCCAGGTGCGCAGGGGGAGGTTCCACTTCGCGTGATGTTTGCGCTGCCAAGCCAGAACGGCGAAGCAAGGGAGGACGACCACGAGTTGCCCGAGCTCGACGCCAAGGTTGAATCCGAGGAGCGGTGTTGCCACGTCGTTTCGGTTGAGCCCCAGCTCGAACAAAGCGCCGCCGAAGCCCAATCCGTGCAGCAGACCAAACGCGAATACCATGCCCGCGCGGCGGTGACCGCGGCGACCACGCGCGGTTTCCACTCCCACCCAGACGATGGAGAGTGCGATGAGCGGCTCAATCAGACGCGGCGAGACCTTCACCAGCTCGAGTGCAGAGAGCGCCAGGCTCAGGCTGTGCGCGAGGGTGAATGCGGTGATCCAGCGGGTGAGCTCGCGCAGGCTCACGGCGCCCAGTACTAGAGTGAACACGAATAGCAGGTGATCGTAGCCACCCAGGATGTGCCGCCAGCCTTCCCCAAGAAAAGCACTGAACGACAGCCCCGTCGGCTGCTTGGGCGGCGGAGGAACGCTGACCGCGTCAGGGTCAGCCGCCGGCGCTGCCCTCGCGTTTGCTAACGCGACCCCAGCACTCGCGGGAGGCGTTGCCATGCGGAAAGTGTGAGGAGCAGACTCTGCTAGCGGCAAGCTGTCCGTGGTGAAGGCGACGGGCTGCTGCGGGGCGAGCAAGCTCCGCTGATAACGTCCAGCTCGATGAACTCCACCCAGGATCTGATGGGGCGTGCTTTCGTCGGTGAACAGACGTGATTCGAGGACGACCTGCTTCGGGGCCCAGGGGCAGTGATATCCGAGCCGCAAGTAGAGGCGGTTCTTTGCGCGACTGAAGCGTTGATTGCCTGCGTCCTTGGGTGTGCAGCGCTGGCCATCCGCCTTCAGGGAGAGGTGTGATTCGGCGTAGCGCACCAGGCGCGCCTGGTGGGACGCCAGGTCCG
Source organism: Polyangiaceae bacterium (assembly GCA_020633205.1). Taxonomy (NCBI): domain Bacteria; kingdom Pseudomonadati; phylum Myxococcota; order Polyangiales; family Polyangiaceae; species Polyangiaceae bacterium. The sequence continues at coordinate 1,012,484 of JACKEB010000010.1, read as the reverse complement.
CTAGATCTGGCGGGGGTGCCAAGCCGAGCTGTCGCGCGATGAGGTCGACACTGCTGGTCCCGTCTAGGTCGAGCTCTACGCGCGTGCTGTCTGAGCCGAGATACACGTCGACGCGGCTCAGCGCGTTCGGATGAGCGTGTGCTGCTGGAGTGAATACCAGCACGCTCAGGCAGAGCGCGCCGAGGAGCGTCAGCACGCTTCGGGCGCAGAAACACATCGGCCCGAGCCTAGCGAGTGCTTGGCTCGGGCCATGATCAGCAACGCTCGAAGTCGTTGCCTATTTCGTGCTCACTTCGGCGGGGGCTCGGTGACCGGCACCGAGGAATCCGTCACGTCGAAGGTGATGTTGTCGATGATCGCCGTCGAGTTGAGGACGTGATCGCCCGCATCCCAGATGGCGAACATCAAGGTCACTTCTGTCCCAGGTGTGACGGGAGCGATGGTCTGTAGCCAGCCCGTCGATGCGCCCGGCTCGTAGCCGGTGCCCTGGAGCAGGCCCGTGCCTTGGGGGCAATCGAAGTTCTTTCCGCCGGCGGTTTGCGCCTTGCAGACCTCGAGGTAGCCGTTGTTGACGCTGACGGGGTTGCCCTGGTTGTCGAAGCTCACGTTGCCGCTGATCGCGCCCTCAGGAGCCGGATCCATCAGCGCAACGAAGAAGTCGTTGTACTCCGAGCAGATCCACGCCGGGAACTCATAGGTGTAGAACATGAAGTCGAAGCGGATTGCGTTCGCGTTCGTGGGTACTCGGATACGCAGGCGCAGCGCGGCAGGATCATTCGCGACCTGGCTCGGGTTGGGAGCCTGCGGGCAGGAAGGCGACGCCACGGGGAAACCTCCCGGGGTGCCGGAGGTTGTCCCCATATCGACGCCGAGCAGATCGCCCGCGGGGCTCCTAAAGCCTTGCTGATTGCTATCTCGTGCGGTGCCCGATGACAGCGCCAGGAAGGTGTTTCCGGCTCGCGGCGTCGCTGCGCCGAACTTGGGAAGCAAGCCGTGGCTTAGCTCGTTCATGCCCGGGCTTTGATCGGCCTTCAGGTACTCGACGGCGACCACACCCCAAGAGTCGCCGTTCTGCGCGCGGCACAGGTCGACCGCCGTCAGCGCGTCTCCCGGATAGGTGGAGTTGATCGCGAGCTGACCCGAGTCGCAGTTCAGCGGTTCGTTGTCCTTCGTACCATCGCAGTCGTCGTCGACGTTATTTCCCGGGTAGTCGTATGCGCCGGGGTTCATTTCCGCGGTGCAGTCGTTGCAGTCGCCCTGCGCGGTCGTCCAGCCGTCGCCGTCGCCGTCGGCGTTGACGTCGGCGGGATTGCAGGGCGGCTCGCCCTGCAGCACACCGCCGCCGCCGCCGCTGTCGTTGCCGCCACCACCATTGTTGCCGATCCCGAGGGAACCGCCGCTGCTGTCGGAGCCACCGCTCGCGCCGGACCCATTACTGGAGCCACCGTTCGCTCCACTACCGCCGGTGACGCCGGAGCCACCCGAAGCATCGGAGCAGCCAGCGGCGAGGGTGAGCGCTACAGGGACGACCAAACCAAGAGAGAAAGCAGGGAATCGCATGCCATACCTCGGGGAATGCCTCGTGCCGTGCACGGGCGGGGGAGGGTGGAAAACCTAGCTCCACGACCTGACCCGCGCGATCGGAACCGACTCGTTACACAGCGAGCTACGTCGTTACGGGAATTTTTTCGCCGACCCCGACGGTCAAGGCGCACGTCGACCGAGTGGCTGATCCTTCAAGCCTAAAATTGTTGGTCTCGCCTGGATCCTGGCGGGATGCGGGCGAGACGAAACCCAGCGGATACGTTGGCGCACGCGCTTGTCCGTTCGCACAAGGGGCGGCCTAGACGCAGAAAAGGCCACGCCGAAGCGTGACCTTTTGAGCCTTCGATTCCGCGAGGCAAGACCTCGCGTTGCTCGAATCAGGCGCGGGCGCCCTTACGGCCCGCCTTCTTTGCGGGCTTGGCCTTCGGAGTGGCCTTGGTGGTCTTGGGGGCTGCCTTCTTTGCGGCTCCGTTCTTTGCGGCTCCGTTCTTTGCGGGCGCTGCCTTCTTTGCGGCGCCGTTGGCCTTCTTCGAGGCTGCTGCCCCGTTGGCCTTTGCAGCCTTCTTTGCGGGCACAGCGACCTTCGCGCCCTTGTCGCTGAGCAGCGCGCGCAGCTCCTTCGCGCGGTTGGTCTTCTCCCAGCTGAACTCCTTGCGGCCGAAGTGACCGTAGGCTGCCGTCGCGCTGTAGATCGGCTTCAGCAGGTCGAGCTGGGTGATGATTCCGCGAGGAGTCATGTCGAAGTTCTCGCGAACGTAGGCTTCGATCTTCTCCTCGGGGATCTTCGCGGTGCCGAAGGTGTCGACGCGGACGCTGACGGGCTGAGCCACGCCGATGGCGTAGGCAACCTGAACCTCGGCGCGGGTGGCGAGACCTGCTGCGACGATGTTCTTCGCGACGTAGCGGGCGTAGTAGCAAGCGGAGCGGTCCACCTTGGACGGGTCCTTGCCGCTGAACGCGCCGCCGCCGTGACGGCCAGCGCCACCGTAGGTGTCCACGATGATCTTGCGACCGGTCAGGCCGGCGTCGCCGCAGGGGCCGCCGATGACGAAGCGACCGGTGGGGTTGATGAAGTACTTGGTGCGGCTGTCCAACATGTTCTTGGGCAGCGTCTTCTTGACGACCAAGTCCATGACCGCGTCGCGCAGGGTGTCGTACTGAACCGACTCGGAATGCTGCGTGGAAATAACCACGGCGTCGATGCGCTTCGGCTTGCCGTCGACGTACTCGACGGTGACCTGGCTCTTGCTGTCCGGACGCAGGAAGTCGACCTTGTTGCTCTTGCGCACGGCCGCCAGGCGCTTGGTCAGTGCGTGGGAGTACATGATCGGCGCTGGCATCAGCTCAGGCGTCTCGTCGCACGCGAAGCCGAACATCAGGCCCTGGTCACCGGCGCCTTGCTCGGTGAACATGCCCTCGCCTTCGCTCACCCCCTGGGAGATGTCGGGCGACTGCGGCTCGATGGCGACCAGCACGCCGCACGTGGCGTAGTCGAAACCCATCTCGCTCGAGGTGTAGCCGATCTCCTTGATCGTGTTGCGCGCGACCTCGGCGAAGTTGATGAACGCTTCCGTGGTGATCTCACCACCGATCACCACGAACCCGGTCTTGATGAAGGTCTCGCAGGCGACGCGGCTCCGCGGGTCTTGTGCGAGCGCTGCGTCGAGCACGCCGTCGCTGACGGCGTCACAGATCTTGTCGGGATGACCTTCGGAAACGGATTCAGAGGTAAACAGGTAACTGGACATTAGGGTTCCTCAATCTTGGAGTCGGACCTCGACTTCGGACCAATCCGCTCTCGCCTCAGGGTTCGTGGCGGTGCGGTGCCGAAGCCGCTCATCGTGGAGTCGATGAGACTTGAGCTTGAGAGCCCGACTCGTGTCAGGCGCTGCGTAACGGGCGGGACCCTAGCAGCGAGTCGGCGGCTTGTGAACCGGAGCGAGGGCTCACGCAAGCTCCGAGCGATTCATACTCAATAATTCGCGCAAGTCACGCGCGGGCTTGCGAAGCCTTCGTCGAAGGCACGCTGAAGCGCCCTGCTTTTCAGCCTTTCGGTCCCAGCAGGCTGTCGAGGGTGCGCACGAGTTCGGCTGCATCCGCAGGCTTGGTGATGTACGCACTCGCGCCCGCGTCGAAGCCTCGGAGCGTGTCGAGGCGGGCGTCTTTGCTGGTCACCATGACGATCGGCACTTCGGCGTAACGCGGGTCCGCGCGCAGTCGCCGCGTTAGCTCGTAGCCGTCCATTCGGGGCATCATCACATCCGTGGAAATCGCGTCGAAGCTCTCCTTCGCTGCGATCTCCAGGGCCTCCCCACCGTCGCTCGCGGTGACTACCTCGAAGCCAGCTTGGGTGAGCTCGCGTCGGATGGCTTCGCGAATCGTGTCGCTGTCCTCGGCGACGAGCACGCGCGCGCGTGCCTGGCCATGGGCCCTCCCCCCCGACTCGGCCAAAGCACCGAGAGCCATGCTGGCCGCTACGGCGGAGCTGCCAAGGGCGTGAGCGCCGTCCCGACTGCGGGTCGCTACCTCCGCCAGGTCCACCACCAACAAAATCCGATCACCGACCAGCGTCGCACCCGCCGCGCAAGGCGTGCCGGCGAGCAACGGGCCAAGGCTCTTGATGACCACTTCGTGCCGACCGAGCACCTGCTGAACCAAGAGCCCGAATCGCTCCGTGCCGAGCTCGATGATCACCACGCTGTGCTCGGCGCCGTCGCCCAGGTGACTCGTCATCGTCGAGCCGAGCCCCAGCAAGCGCGCCAGATCCACGACCGGGATCAGCTCGTCCGCGACACGCAAACACGTGCCGCTGCCCACGGCCTCTAGCTCGGAACCAGTGACGGTTTGTGCGCTCGCAACCGCTTCCAGGGGGATGGCGACGAGCTCGCCACCAACGCGCGCCGCGAGGATCTGCGTGATCGCCAGGGTGAGCGGGAGCCGCAGCTCGAGCAAGGTGCCGCGCCCCGCCTCCGAGTCCAAATGAATACTGCCCTTCAGCTTCGAGATCGCGTCCCGCACGACATCCATGCCAACTCCGCGACCCGATACGTCGCTGACTTGAGCTGCGGTGGAAAATCCAGCGCGGAAAATCAACTGGAAGCTATCAGAGTCGGAGAGCTCTCGCGCTTCGCTCGCGCTGAGGATCCCCTTCTCCTGAGCTTTCTGGCGCAGCTTCTGGGGATCCATGCCGCGTCCGTCGTCTTGGATCGTCACCAGGATCTGTCCGCCGCGCTGAGTTGCCCCGAGCACTAGGCGTCCCGCGCGAGGCTTGTTCGCCCTCAGGCGTTCGTCTGGCGCTTCTACACCGTGGTCTACCGCGTTGCGTACCAGGTGCAGCAGCGGATCTTCCAGTCGCTCGACGAGGACCTTGTCGAGCTCCGTCTCTGCGCCGACCAGCTCCACACTGACTTCCTTGCCGAGCTTGTGGGAGAGCTCGCGCACTGTGCGTTGGTACTTCGAGAACAACCGCGAGATCGGCACCATGCGGAGCTTCATCACGTCATCGCGCAGCTGACTCACCGCCAGGCCAAGCACGCTGAGGCTGCTGTCCAGGTCGCCTTGAGTTTCGCGTAGCACGCGCTCCGTGCGCTGTAGCTCATCCGCCACGTTGCCTCTCCCCGAACCGCGCTCCAGCGTTTCCGGGAGGTTTTTGATCCGGGAAAGCTTCTGCCTGAGGCTCGAGAGCTCGCGGGCGAGGGTGCCCTGAGAGTCCGCAGCGGCGGTGAGCCGGCCGCGCGCCAGCACGACTTCCCCGACCAGATTGAGCAGGCGATCGACCTTCTCGAAATCGATGCGTAGCGTTGCGGACGCCTGGCTGGATGCGCGTGGCGCCTGGGGTTTGGGGGGGAGGTTCGCCGCAGCTCCACTCGCGGCGCTTGCTGCGGCCTTGGGTGCCGAGAACGGCACGACCTCCGGGTCCTTCAGCCGCTGAAGTAGCGTCCCCACCTCCACGTCGATGGGCGCGCGCGCCCGCGCCTTGTCGACGATCATCCGCAGTACATCGAGGGTCTCGAGCAAGACGTCGATCAAGCCGCGGGTGATCTCCCGCTTGCCGTCTCTCAGCTCGCCAATCAGGTCTTCCGCGAGATGCGCCACGCGGTTCATCTTCTTGAGGCCGGCGAATGCGCTCGAGCCCTTGAGCGTGTGGAGATCGCGAAACAGCTCGCTCACCAGCTCACGGTCGTTTCCGCGCGATTCAAGCTCGAGCAGGCGCTCCGACAAGCCCTCGAGGCGCTCGTTGCACTCGTCGAGGAACGCGCCGATCATGTCGGGATCCAGCGTTGGTCGCCACACGCTGTCATCGCCTTCTTCTTCAGCGATCGCGTCGGGGACGGCGTCTGAGGTCTGGGGCAGGTGCGAGCGCAACGTCTTGGCGCGCGCCTTGAGCTCCGATTCGTTGACCCGGGCGCCGCTCTCGTCGCCGTGGGCGAGGGCCTCCGCGGCGGACTCGAGGACTTCCAAGGCGCGTTCGAGATCACCCTCGGGTGCATCGAGCCCTGACGCCGCGGTCGCGAGCGCTAACTCCCGCAGGCCGTCGACGCCAAGCAGTGCGGCATCGACCGCGAAGGGCACGAGCGCAGCCTGGAGGCGGGACTCTCGATCGCCGGACTCGGCGCTCAACGCCTGACGTGCGGATTCTAGGCGTGCCGGAGCCAACGCCAGGAACAAGTCGTAGAGCTCCTCCGACCCCAGAGACACGGCTCGCACCGTAGCACGCTTGTCCCGAGTGCTGGAAAGCCTCCAGTGCGACTGCCCGCATCCTCAGGGGGCTGATTCCGCGCTGCTCAGCGGGTTCTCCGAAGCGGGCTCGCTCGTAGCTGGCGCTTGGCGGGGCACGGCGCTGCGCTTCAGCGTCACTCGGATCACTGCGTCTCCGCGCTGCAGGGTGAGGTCGATGGGTTGATCGATTTCGCCGCTGAGCAGACGGTGGATCGTCTTTGCATCCAGCTGGCGGACGTCGATGCCGTCGATCAGCAGGAGCTCGTCTCCAGCTTGCAGCCCGGCTTTGCCCGCGGCGAGCTCCGGGGGCACCTCACGCAGGGTGATCCTGCCGTCGGGGGACTGGGCCAAGACAGCGCCGATGGTTCCCTTGTTTTGCGCCGGCGAGCAATCGACTTGGGTGAGGAGGAGGGCGCACACCAAGAGCACCTCACCCCCAAACCCGGCCAGGCGGGAGTTTGGGAATGATTTCCCCGGGGAAAATGCTGGGGACATCGCTCAGGTCCGGTAGCCGGCGTTGACGTCGACGTAGCCGTGTCCGAGATCGCAGGTGGTGTAGGTGAAGGCGTGGGAGCCACCGCCGAGGGTCAACGTGATGCTGTAGTTGTCCGTCTTCATGATGGCGGTGGCCTTCGCCTCTGCCTCGACGCCCAGGCCCATGCCGTGTTCGCAGATCAACACGTCGCCCACGTGGATGCTCGCTTGCTTTGGGTCGAAGAGCACGCCGGACCGCCCAGCAGCTGCGAGCAGGCGACCCCAGTTCGGGTCCTTGCCGGTGAGAGCGGTCTTGACCAGAAGCGAGGTCGCGACGGTGTGCGCTGCCTTCCGGGCATCTTCGGCGGTGGTGAGCCCAGCAACGGTGATCGCGACAGAGTGCTCGGCGCCTTCTCCGTCGCGCACCATCAGCCTTGCGAGCTCCTTGCACACCTCGCGCATCGCGCGTTCGAGGCTGTCGCGAGATGCCGTGCCAGCGTGCACTCCTGAGGCGAGGGCGAGCACGGTGTCGTTCGTGCTGGTGTCGCCATCGACGCTGCAGGCGTTGAAGGTGACTTGGCTTGCCGCGAGCAGCGCAGATCGCAGACCCTGCGCGCTGACCTTCGCGTCCGTCAGCAGGTAGGCGAGCATCGTCGCCTGGGGAAGGCCCGTGTCCAGGTCAGGGTGAATCATCCCGGCGCCTTTGGCCATGCCGAGCAGCGTTGCTGGGCCAGCGTCCGTTTCCACGGGGCACTGGACTAGCTTGGCGAAGCGATCCGTCGTGAGGATGGCGTTCGCGAAGGGAACGGCGTCCTCCTTCAGCTCTGCCACCAAGCCGGCGGCGTGGGCCACGATGCGCTCCGCGGGCAAGACCTGGCCGATCACCCCCGTGGAGCACGGCAGCACGAGCTCGGGGGCGACACCCAGCGCCTCCGCGACCGCCTGGCTGGACTGCAGGGTTGCGCGGGTTCCCGGTTCGCCAGTGCACGCGTTGGCGTTGCCGCTGTTGACGAGGATCGCGCGGGCGACTCCGCTTTGCACCCGCTCGTGGGCGACCTCGACCGGAGCGGCGCGGACGATGTTCTGGGTGAACACCCCGGCAGCCACTGCGTCTCGATCGCAGGCAATCAAAGCGAGATCGGGGCCGCCACGCTTCTTGATGCCGGCGCTGATGCCAGCAAAGCGAAAGCCAGGGACGAGGTGCGGTGCTGTCGGTTCGGTCAAAGCGGCGCGAGCATAGCCGAATCAACCAGGGTTGTCCCGGGTGGGTTCAGTTCGTGATTCCGCCCATTCCACTGTAGATTTCAGTGGCTTCGGCGAAGGGCAGGCCGCGAAGCTCCGCATCGGCGAGGGCCTCTGTGAAGTTCTTTAGATCCAGCGCGACCTCGCCATCTTCCTCCGCGACCTCGCTACCTCATTGCCGCGGGGCAGCGACACGCTCGACGGGCAGATGGGGCAAGATTGCCTCATCGATTCGCGCATGGTCGACCGGGTGAAAGCTCGTGTCGTCCCCCATACCGGGGAGAATGCGCGGGGGCTCGTGCGAGGGGAATAGCTTTTGTCCAAGGCTTCGCAGATACTCCGCCGACGGAGCACGTGGCTCGTGCTCCCCGTGACAGTTACTTCAAAAGGGGCGATTGGTTATGGCGCGTTGGGATCTCGTCGGACCGTTGGCGATCGTTTTGTTCGGTGCGCTGTTTGCCTGCAAGAACAAGGCAGACCCCGCGGTGGTCAAGGGGAGTTGCGACATGCGCGCGGGCTCGGGAAGCGGCTCCATGATCTGCATCGATTTCCACGTGGAACCAAACGAAAAGGTGAGGGCAATCTGCTCTCCTGCGGCTGGTTACACGCTATCCACTGGCGCTTGCGATCGGACGGGTGCCCTGGGTGGCTGCCGCAAGGGCAACCTCACCAACTGGTATTACACCTCTTCCATACACACGACGGCCGCCCAGGTGCAGGCAACGTGCACGGACGAGTTCGTGAGCCCTTAGCTCAGTCAAGGCCGCGCTTGCCCGGCGCCCAATAGGCCTTCACGGTTTGCTTTCCCCGCGACCTGGCGTCGCGCAGCCCGCTGCGCACGCTCTGAATCGTGCGAGCGTTGCCGGTGAGGACTGCGGACGCTGCTCCCAGCGTATCTTGCAGGCGGAGCAAGCTGCTGCCGAGTTCGCTCCGGTGTGCGTCGCCGACTTGGCGCTGCACCAACGTTACGCGCTCGAGTTCGAGGGCGTCGAGTGCCAGACGGGTTTCGTCCACCGAGGTCACCTCGAGTAGCGTTGCGCTCCCCCGGTGGTGTTGTTCGAACAGCGTGGCCAGCGCGATCGACGTCTCGTCACCGACCAGGATGGTGGGGGCTTGGACCCGAGGGAGGTCGATGGAGGCTCTGGGCCCAAACGCCATCACCCGCGTACCTTGTCGAGCAGAGCTGGCCCACTGACTCCCCGGGCCATTGCCGTGCAGATATACGAGGAGGCTCAGCGTGCCCGCTTCGCTATCCACCTCGAATGGCGTGTAGGTGCGTGAACCTTCGTCCAGCATCAGCTGGAGCTTCGCACCCGGAGTGAATTGCCGCAGCGGCCGGCCGCTGAGTTCCAACAGCCGGAAGCGCGGCCCCAGCGCCTGGACGTTGGCTACCTCCAATTCGTTGAAGAGCAGTCCGCCCAGCGTGTCGCGCAACAACCGCTTCGGGTTCAGCATGAGCGTGCCCTGGAGCCCACGTGCGGTGAGGCAAGGGGCAAACGACGGAAAACAAAAGACAGAAGGCGCCCAACAGGGCGCCTGATCATAGAGCCACCTTCCGGACTTGAAACCGGGACCAAGGCAAGCACCGGAGCGATGGGGCGTCTCCGAGAGTGAGCCTGGTACTCCAGCAAGGTCCAAGTCCGGAGAACAAAAAACAGAAGGCGCCCAACAGGGCGCCTGATCATAGAGCCACCTTCCGGACTTGAAACCGGGACCAAGGCAAGCACCGGAGCCGAGAAGCGTCTCCGAGGTTCGAGCCCGGTACTCAAGTAAGGTCCAAGTCCGGAAAACAAAAAACAGAAGGCGCCCAACAGGGCGCCTGATCATAGAGCCACCTTCCGGACTTGAAACCGGGACCAAGGCAAGCACCGGAGCCGAGAAGCGTCTCCGAGGTTCGAGCCCGGTACTCAAGTAAGGTCCAAGTCCGGAAAACAAAAAACAGAAGGCGCCCAACAGGGCGCCTGATCATAGAGCCACCTTCCGGACTTGAACCGGAGACCTACGGTTTACGAATTGTTCAATTTTTTCACGAAAGCCTAGAAAAATAGGAGGTTTCCCTAGGTTTCCCACGCTCTCGCTCGACTGGTTTCCCCGTAGTTACCCAGAAAGTGCCCCAAGAAAAGTCCTGCACTTTTCTCGTCGGTGTATTCGTGAAGGTGCGAACGACGACGAAGAAGTGGATGTCCCTGGCTCAGGCCGCTGACCACCTCGGTGAATCCGTAGACTCCCTGCGGAAGAAACTCGAGAGGTCCGCAACCCGATCCACGGATGGGGTCACCCAAGCGAACATCGACGGGATCGAGGCGAGGAAGCTCCGCCGACTCTGGAAAGTCCGGCTCAGTGCCGGCTGGCTATAGGAGGCGAAGATGGCCGTCGTACGACGCATGATCAAAGGTCAGAAGTATTGGGTGATCGATCGGAGGTTCACCTCTCCGACGAACGAGGAGCGGTACCGGCGAGTCGCCAAGGTGCAGAACCGCTCAGCTGCCGAAGCCGAGGAGCGTGCACTCATCGAGGTGTGGCAGCAGTACGGAACGCTGAAGCCAGAGGTCCCAACCAAGACCCCTAAGAAGAAGGTGAAGGGCAAGACTTGGGACGACGCCGTGAAGCACTACCGGGATGTCATCCTCGTGACCAAGAAGCCGTCGACGCAGTGGAGCTACAACCAGGTTCTTGAGAGCAGCCACATGGCTCACTGGTTGGGCTGGCCCTTGGATGAGATCACCAAGGTCGAGATCGAGAAGTGGGCCGCGACCCTGATCAAGGAAGGCCTCTCAGCGTCCTCACGACGCAACCAACAGGTGATGCTCCGAACCGTGCTGAAGTCCGTCGTGGGCACGATGGTGGACGACACGCCCGTGTTCCCGTCACTGCCCAAGGTTGGGCGTACCGCAGTCGAAGCACCGGACCCTGAAGACGTGAGGAAGCTTTTGGGGGAGGGGGACGACCCAACTCAGCCCGACCTCGTGAACGCCCAACGTCGAGCTGGAAGACTTGCGTTCGCACTTGCGGCCTACGCTGGGCTCCGAGCTGGTGAAGTCCGTGCTCTTCGTCGTCGTGATGTGGACCTCAAGAGAGGGATCATCACGGTCCGCTTGGCTCGGACCTACGGGAAGGAAGCACCGCCCAAGAGTGGTCACGAACGTGAGATCCCCATCACGGGTCCGCTGATGACGCTCCTCAAGCCTCGGCTCAAAGCAATGCCTGACAACCCCATGGCCTACGTGTCGATGTCCGTCGGACGCGATGGGAAGGATCAGGTGTGGGGTGACTATGGATTCCGTCAGGCTCTGCTGCGTGCGTGTCGGCGGCTGCGGATCACCTGCGACAAGTACCACGGCCTCCGGCACTACTTTGCGACCAGCCTCTTTGCGAGCGGCAAGGTCGACGCCAGGACTGTGCAGGGCCTCTTGGGTCACAGCTCGCTAGAAGTAACGCAGCGCTACGCACATCACAGCCTCGACAGGGCACGGGCTGCCGTGGAGGCCGTGTGGGGGTGAGCCGTGTTCATGATGAACACGGTTCAGTTGTCGCCATGATGGGGACAACTGAGTTGTAGCGATGATCGCTACAGCTGTGGCCATGAAGGCCACGACTCAACCGTTGCGATCATTGGAAGGGCCATCGCTCCAGCACCACGACCGCCAGGACCAGCACCACGATCGTGATCCCAACGGCCACCCATCGTCGATCCGAACGCTGCTCGCATCGACACAGCTCCATCGGCTGGTCGCAGCAGTCCAGGATGATGGGTGGTAGCTCAGGGCCTGGCCTCACTGGCAACGGATCTCCAGTACCTCTACCGTCACCATCATGGTGACAGTTGGAAGGTGACCCGGGCACCAGCATGTACGAGATACCCACGAGGGGTGCTGATGCCCGGGTCGAAGTTGATTCACACGACCCCCGTCTCCACATACGCTTCGTACCCCCTCAAGAACACGTCCACCCATCTGCGTGCACCCTCGTGATCGAAACGAGGGGACCCCTGGTGGTAGCCCGCGTACCGAACCCAGAGAGTGTAGAGGCCCGAACCGTTGGGCTCGATGTTGAGCTTCAGGTCTTGAGGGTCAGCGTCTTCTGACTCTTGGGGGTTGGCTTTGAGTTTTTGGGGGTCGAGGTTCTGGATAAGTGTTTCCACCAGAGAACAACGATCCAGGTCAACGGCATCCACATCCCCTTTGACGCGGTAGCGTCCTGGGGTTGTGGGGGTGACGATGGCGATCACTGCACCTCCAGGTCGTAGCTAGCCACCACTTGGGTGACCCAATCGATCAGGTCTTCACGGACCTGCTGACGTGGTCGACGGGCATCGGTGTCGTCGTAGAGGGAGACCTGAGTCGTGTGGCATCGGTCGTGGACCGAAGCGACCACATGGTATCGGCTGGCGTCACACCGGATGTGGAGGTGCAGGCCCTTCCAGGTCGCGTGGTCGTCCTTGGATGCTGTTCGCTTTGCTTGGACCTCAGCGATCTCCGCTGCCTTCCTTTCTGCGACGTACCGATCAGTGTCGCCGTCGTAGAACACCTCGAAGAGGTAGGCCCCGCAGATATCACGGACGAACTCGTCCAACCGCTGGTGCTCCGAGGTGTGCCCCTTGAAGCTTTTCGCCAAGTGTTCGCCGTTACGGGTAAGGCCCCTGCAGATCAGCTCAACGGTGTCGTCCTCGAAGACGGTGAAGTGCACTGCCATGGTCAGCGGACCGGGAGCCCCGTCAGGGAACAATGGCTTGGGCAGCCCACGGGTTTCTGCGTGGATGAACCGCACGATCTCAGCCGACAGGACGGCGTGGAGGTTCTTGCGGAGTTCGTCGAAACCGCCCGAAACCTTCAGGGTCTCGGAGCCCGTCACTCGAATCCCGCCCTCGATGGGATCGAGTCGCAGGGCTAGGCCGGGGTTGATGCTGACGGATGATGTCGATGTCTCAGATGATTTAATGCTCATGCATAGAGCGAGTTCATCAACGGACTATTGCGGGCTTTCCGGGCGATCTGAGAAATCGACATAGGGGGTGTCGATCGTTGTTAAGGATCGCGGGTCGGAAATCGTAGTACCCGCATGACACCCCCCGACAGCGCGCGCTCCAGGCCAGCCAGCCCTACGGCTGTGTGGCGGAACCAGCTGTTTTCCTGCGGCTTCGAGAAAATCGACATTGCCCCTGTCGATTTCTGCCCGTGGAGAAGCTTTCGGCGATCGCCATCGGTGTAGTCGATCAGCAAGGAACGAACGACACGAACTTCCACTTATCAGCCCCCCGTGGGTGAAAGGAGCCCTCATGGCCATCAAGCACACAGATCAACCGTGGCGGTGGATCAAAATCCAAATCCCCGCAGAAACACACAAGGACCTAAAGGCACGGGCAGTGGACGAGGACACGACGCTTCAGGCGCTCGTACTCGAAGCGCTGCAAGCGTCCCTGAAGAAGAAACGATGACCACCAAATTCAACACGAAAGGAACACAGAACATGAAGAAGCGAACCACCAAGAAGACCAACACCAAGAAGACCAAGCAGCTCCGAGAGTGCGACCTGGCAGGGCCCGATGGGTTCCCCAGCCTCGATTTGTTCGGGACTCTTGATGAGCGCCTCAAGGCCAACAGCGGTGGCGTGTCGATGGCTGACCTCATTGCTGCCATGGGTGGTGATGGTGATGGGCCTCTGAAGGACGCTCCAACCGAAAGGGCGATGCGTCGAACCATCAAACGGCTGAACCTCACCACGCTCATTGCCTCTGAGGACAAGTGGGTGTGGGACGGGTATGGCGTGACTGTTCCGCTCACGAACGGCAAGCATGCTCTCCGCATCGTCTACGACGAGGACTTCCGCTTCGTCCATGTCGTCAGGCCTGATCGTCCAAAGGCCGAGGCTCTCTGGTCCTCATGCCCCGTAATGGCCCGAGACCCCTACTTCCAAAAGGTGGTGTTCAGAGCCCTGGCTGAAAGCACTGACGCTGAGATCCAGGACCTCGCTGCACGTATTGACGTGCTCCGCAGAGCCGCAGCCTGAACCCCAAACCCTAAATAGTCGGCGGCCCCGAGGAGCGGCAACTCCCGGGGCCTCCATCATCCAACACCTCGATAGCCATACGGAGATATCAGACCCATGAGATGTACCACACGAACAACCGTGGTGGCAGCCCTGCTCGTTGCAGGCTGTGCCACCGCCGTAGACCCCACAACCAACACCGCCTCCACGTCTGGAGGTGAACTTACGACTGGCAACGAAGAAGTCCCGCGACTTCCCGAATTGCCAAATCCCTGTGGCAAATCTGAAACCGCGGTCCTCGTTGGCGAAGGCCAATGCCTACGAGTCACGGGGTACCACTGGTCTCCGCACCACGGTAGATGGTGGGGAGGCTGTGCCACCCACTCCTGGAACGGACTCTGTGATCAGGACCTCACCATCTGTGTTGGTGAAGGCAGCAGTGTGGATGAACTCGGTGACGAGTGCACTCCGTGTGACCCGGATGCAATCGGGGATTGGGGGTCGACATGAAAGTCAAAGACCTGATCGCCGCACTCCAAGCGGAAGACCCGGAAGCCGACATCTACATCGCCACCTCGGGAGGCATCGCCGGTGACGAGCATGCCGTAGGTGAGATCATCACGCGGGACGAGTGGCTCGAACTGCCGTGGGACGGCGGCGTGCGGCACCCTGACCGCCCGACGGATGTCCTCCTGTATCAGGGGCAGCACGTGAGGGTCGCCGAGGACTATCGGCAGTTGAAGAGCTGGCGTGAGTGCTCTGAAGACGAGAAGACCGCACTGCGGAAGAAGTGGGGAGGCGACAACTTCGACTGACCCTCAAATACAGGGTTCACGCCCTTGAACTTGAGTACTCAGCCCAGCTGACCACTTTCGATCTAGAGGGTGTATTTGGTTTGGGCATCCCTCAAATTGGTGTCTGCATGGGGGTGTAATTCGAGGTCCGAACCGGAAAACGTACGAATCTACTTATAGGCCTCCTTAAGGCGAAAGGAGGCAACTCATGCCGTACCCGAAACCCGTCCTACACGTCACTCCGGACCTTCACCAAGCCCTGAGAATCCAGGCAGCCCTGGAGAATCGCCGGCTTTCTGACCTCGTGAAAGAGATCCTGAACGAGGGCCTCGAGAAGCGAAAGGAGGCTCAGAGATGAACCTCCGCAGCCTGATCCCAACCGGAACACCCACGGTCGAGCACGTGACCGTCACTGATGAGTACGTGGAAGTCATGCTGCACTATCAGCATGAGCTTTCGCTGCACATCAGGACGAGCAGTCCCGCGGCGGGCATTCATCTACTCTGGGTCGCCCGTGCCCTACTGAATGGGAAGCGTCCGTCGTTCATTAAGGGGACTTCACTTCATGTTGAGTTGCCCGAGAAGGGCGTGATCGAACTGTCCTCTGTCTACCGCGGCATTGGCCCATTCTGGAATGCGATTGGCGGCGGCCTCGGATGGCTTGGCGACAACGAGGTCGCCTCAGTGATGGCAGTGGGGCCCATGAACAAGCCGGACGCTCGATGTCACGTCTTCCATGTGCCCGCACCTCGCCACCAAGAACCGTGGCAGTGGCCAACGGTGGAATGCTCAGTAGTGACGGAGCAGCCCACACCGTGGCGGACACTCCGCCTGAAGCCGGACATGAGGGACAGCTACATGTGGGGGCTCTTGACTCGCTCACTGGTGCTCTTTCCTGGAGGGAGTGCACCGGAGGATCGCAAGGGACCCAAATTCATCGTCACACCCAAATAGCGAAGGGGGCCCCGTCAGCTGGAGCCCCCTTCTCACCCATCGAACGAACCAAAGCAGGAATCGAACTATGTCTACTACTACACCAACAAGAAAAATATCCCTGGAGAAAATCCGAGACGCCGTCTGGAGCCGCATGGCGGGGCTGCCAGTCTGCCCGAAGTGCCATGGCCCCGTTACGGGTAGTCATCATCCCATCTGTATGTCCAAGGTCCTCTTGGCGAACCTCAGGAGGGCAAAATGAGCGACCAGGAACTGTGGGACGAGCTGCCCACCAGGTTGGCTGACACGACCCTCAAAGTCCTGGAGGCCATGGCCAAGCTCGAGAAGCCCTCAAGGGGCTCTCCAGAAGACGAGCGTCTGGCTCTTGAGGAGAAGGCTACCAAAGTTCAGGCGGGATATGACCGCCTGGAAGGCCTGGCTCGAAAGACCCTCGGCAATGGCACCAAGACTGGGGTCAGTTTTTTCGCATGGAAAGGTTTGGTCTGGAGGGACCGCCGGTACAAGCACTACGACGGGGTGCGAGGGTACTGGCGGCAGCAGGACGCCGATTACAAGGCCTACAAGCGGGCCTACGACGCCAGAACCAGAGCCCTCAAGAAGGCCAACCTCTGGGAGCAGGCCAAAGCCGCTCGGAAACTCTGGCGTGCCTACGAGGCCCTGGCAGACGGCCACGGCTCGCCGGATGTCACCAGTCATGACGACCGGCATCGCCTGGTCCACGGCCTTGTGGAGGCCCTCGACGATGGGGAGAAGACAGGCCTCTACTGTGAGAGGTGCAGCAAGGCAGGCTGCGTCCACTACCCGACCACTGACCTTGGGTACTGGCTTGAGCGGGCCCGAGAACTCGGCCGAGTTCGGAGAGCAGACCGGGGGATCTCCACAGCGGAGTTCCCCGAGCTGCCGGGAATGGAGGACATCGAGCTGGACGACTTCGGAGGGCCGGGTATCGACGAACCACCGGACCACGAGGAAGACGACAAGCTTTGGTCCGCTCCCGAGAGGCCCGACTATTGGGAGCCACTGCCTCTGGAGGGTGACGACCGCCCATACGACGAGGACGACTTTGAGGACGAAGACGACGACTGGGAGGCAGCCTGATGGCCAGCGTCACCATTCACCTCAGCGAGGCCGAAGTCGAAGCACTGGACCAAGAGGCCAAGCGTACCGGCGTCAGCCGTCACGCCTTGGCCTTGGAGGCCTTCCGCCGAGGTTTCACCACCGGCTCTCTGGATGTCCCTCAGCGTCGGGCTAAGGACGGGAGCAAGGCCGAGCTGAACCGCATCGCTCACCTCGAGAGGAAGGCCTACGAGGTCGAGAACCCTGAAGCTCGCCACGCCCTCGTCTTGGAGCTGCTGAACGCCCTGGAGGCCCATTGGCGTTCCGCCACCCCGAAGACTGAGAAGCGTCGGTGGGCCCGGCTCCGGGACAAGTACGTGGAGTACCTCGGCATTGTAGAGACGGAGCCGCTGTACCTCGAGGTTGCCCTCCGCCTTCTCCTCCTGACCAAGCCAGACCTCACGGCCAAGCAGGCCAAGAAGACGGCTCACGCCCTGTGGATCAAAGAGCTTGAGAGGCGAACCGGGGAGTCGTCAGAATTTGGAGAGGCCTCAAGTGCCTGAGATCTCTTCCAATTCCGATATTCTGAAGTTGCAGTCACGCCATATGTATCTGGGATCTCTTTCCATTGTCTGAAAGCTGCAGGATCTGACACCCCCAAACCCCCATATAGAGCTATGGCGTGACTGCAAGATCAGAATATGGATTAGAGCTTGGATATCAGACAGTTAGAGAGATCCAAATTCTGAAATCGGAAAGTCTGAATCGGTCTGAAAGTCTGAAGTCTGAATAGACAATTCAGAATATGCTGTCGGTGGAAAGTTGGATGGGCAAAGGGTTGGGGGAAATCCAAGAGAAGGGATCTTGGCCGGGAGAACAGAGCTTGGCCAGAGAAGGGCAAAGCAATCCTCTCGGGGGAAGGGGCGGAGCCCCTACCAATCCCCGGGCTCTTGGCTTTGAGCGGAAGCTCCCACAGCGTGCTCTTGGTCTTCGTCCAACAGACCACAGCGTGCTCCCGGCAGACGGCCCGTAGGGCCCCTCTGCGTGGAGGTGGCGGGGCTTGGTCCTGGTGGGCCGATGGCGTGCACCACCCGAAGGCAGCTTGGCCGTGAGGCCCTCTGCCTTCGGGTGGTTGGGGGATCCACGACAGAATACACACACAAAGGTCTTTTGATTTGGATCCCCCGCTTCCAAGAAGCCCCGCAGGGGATCCACGACAGAAGAGGATCTATGTGTGTATTCTGTCGTGGATCCCTCTGAAGTCGGGATCATGGGATCCCGTAGGACGTGGATCCCTCGGGGTGCAGCTGAAGCTCAGACCACAGCGTGCTCCCGGCAGGCCGGCACCCCGAGAGGCTTTGCTCTATCCGGCGGGCCATATCTCGTCGGGAAGTGCGCCAACAACTCGAGCGAACTCTTCTGAAGACACTCTGGCGGCTGTCGTCACCCTGCTGGCCCATTCCCCGTTGTTGTCCAACGTGTACGCAATGTAGGCCCGGTGCTCCTCGGGACTCCGCTTATTGAGTAGGAACCAGTTGCTGATGATCCCTGGGAGCCGACCAATGAGATGAGCCTTCTTCGCGTTCCGGTTCCATTCGCACGACTCGGCTCCAAGCGTCATTGCGTCATGGAGATCGCTCAGGCGTTTCTCTCTGGCCAGAGCCCTCATCATCTCGGTGATGACGTCAGTATCCCCTTTGGCGCTGACCAGCTCGTCCCTCTCGGTCTGATTCAATCCCATGTCTTGCCTCCTAGAAAGGCATGGACGCTCACTCCCCAAGCCCCACGCGGTCAATACCCCCGTGGAAATCTCCACAGAGGCAGAACCTCTGAAGACCACCCGGAAGCACGGGTGGTGTCACGGCGGGGCGAGCTAGGGGCTCATTGGTCCTTCCCTCTGCGGCAGAGGGGTGCCAGGATCGTCGGCTGTCCAGAGACGGAGGTCGCCATGAGGAACGAAGACGAGGACGATGAGCTGGAGGACGACGAAGACGAGGACGAGGACGAGGACGACGACGACGAAGACGAGTTCAGTGACGACTACGACCCGGAGGCCCCGGACCCTGACGAGCACCGTGTCGCGTGTGATTCACCGTGGACTGAAGAGCAGAGGATGTGGGGAGGTCGTCCGGTGTACGATCGCAACGGCTGCCCAGCGAATCAGAGGATCGATGGTGGGCTCGAGTACACGGAGAGTGTGCACAGCGCCCACTACGACGATGACGACGATTAAGTGCTCCACCCAATCCGGGCCCCTTCACGAAATTGCATCGAACACGCACGATCCAGCCTAAAACAGCTGGATTTCTGATCGCCTCGGAAAAGACTCTCGTTTTAGGCCGATATATTGAAAAGTGCCAAATTTACGGCATTTTTGCTATGTTTTTTAGAGCCAAATTTGGCTCGATTTGCGATCGGACCCCCCGGGGCAACAGTATTTAGGGGGTTTGACGCCGGGGGCCATCCGAAAACGCGTTCGTAAGTAACTTCGTTGGCGAAATTTCCCCACAACCACAGTGTAAGGAGGACACACCTACAGGTAGGTTTGTCTACAGTAGCAGCGGACGACACTCGGGGGCGATTGAGCCACCCATCGAGGTTGGGTATGGGGACTCATGCCCCACTTACGTGTTGGTCTCGCGTTGACCCTTGGGTGCCTGATGCTCGGCTGCGCAAGCCAGCAGAGCACAGTGACTCAACGTCATGCCTCCCAGTTTGACTGCTCGGCCGGGCAGCTGTCGGTGACCGAGATCTCTGACAGCGTGTGGCTGGTGAAGGGCTGCGGCCCCAAGGCCACCTACCTCTGCACCGCCAAGACAACCTGCGTCCTCGAGAGCGTGGAGGGTGGAGACACCACGGTGTCCCCTAAGGAGTAGCCACACCAGGATGGGGAGGTCTAGTTGTCGCCGGCCACCGGGCCGACTAGGCGGCGAGGTGTGGGCCAGGACCTCGGGAGTTCCCCACACGGGCCGAGTACCGAGTACTAGCCTCCGGCCCGTACGCGGTACGCCCGCTGCCGGCAGGCTCCCGAACAGTACGCCCGGTCAGACCGGCCGTACATCTCAGTGCCGCAGACGGTGCAGCTCCTTCCAGGCAGCCTAACGCTGCCGAACCCGGACATCAGCCGGCTGAACCTCTCCACGTAGGGCCCGACGTACACGAACGCCGACGTCGTCAGCGGCCTCCTCCCCTTCCTGCCCGGCCTCCAGAACTCCACCCGGTGGTCCGTCACCACGAGCGGGTACCGGTACAGCTGGGGCCACCAGGTCCTATCCGGGACATGCGACACCATGAGGACCCCCGCCTCGATCTCCCCGTCCTCGTACGCGGCGGTCATCCGCTCGGCCCATCTGGCCTGGCTGGAGTCGTTCCTGTGGGCCCGACGACCAAAAGGCGGGTTGAGCCACACGCGTCCCCACCAGGGCTGCGTCAGGCCGTCGTCAGCGGCCGTGTAGATGTCCTTGGCCTGGACCACCGCGTTCGCCGCAGGGCAGGACGCCGGGTCCAGGTCGATGGTGCCGCCTAGGACCCTCCTGGCTGCATCGACGTAGACCGAGGGCGTGTACCAGTCGTCGGAGGATGACGAGTACAGGGTCGGGGTGTTGGGGGCGTTACGGGTACGGGTGACGGAGGCGTTCACTCACGGACTACGACGCCCGACCCTCAGATCTTAACAACGATCAGGCCTTCTTCGCTTTTTTCCTCAAGGCTCGTTGGGTGACCGCCTTCACACCCACTGAGCGCTTACTGGCCTTCTTGGCTGCCTTGGCCCTCGCCCTTGCCGTCGTCATCTTCGGGCCGGCCTTCGCTGCCTTCTTCGCAGGTGCCTTGGCAGCTCTTTGAAGGTACGCCTGGACTGCTGGCTTCTTCGATGCGGGGGTCGCCGGCTTGGACCGTCGGTCGAGATAACGCAGGAGCCAGTCGGTGGAGATGTAGATCCCACTAGGACGCTTCACTAGGGCTCCGACGGTGGTCAGAGCATCCAATGCAGCGGTTGCTTCGGACAGGGGCAACGCAAGCCCCACGTCCCGGCGGAATTGCTCTGCAAGATGCTCAGGCCACAGGCCCAACGACACGTGTCTGAGCGAACCCTGGAACATCCTGAAGGCTGACTCGTAGACCTTTCGCCGGATGGCCCCTGCGGCTTTGAGGAGCCGATCAATGGCGGCGATTTGGGAGGGGTCGAATGGCAGCCGCTGAAGATCTGTCGCGGGAGCCTCGAACTCCGTATCGCCGATCTGAACCCGCACCAGCTTTCGACCGCCGACGCCAAGCGGGCCTCGATCTTCGACGACCGTCCCCTGGACCTCACGCTTTCCCAGTAGAAACTGGACGTGAGCGCCAGGTAGGAACTTCGCTTCAGGATCGGCCATACCCCGAGCCTATCACCAGGGTGACACTCCCACCACTTGCGTCAGGTACTCCCTCAGAACCTCGTCCATTGACGTAGCGAGGCCGTTGCATGCGCTTCGCCACTTCTTCACTTGGAGCAGAGGCAGGTTTGGATCTTGGTTCGGCACCTTGGTCCAGTCCTGGTGCGCAATTGCGTTCCGCCAAGTCATCAGGGTCCTAAGCTTCTCGAAGCGTGCGGCATTCCGCTTGTCGTGTGCCTTCATGGTCTTCATGAAGGGGGCGAGCCCAATCCGTTCGAAGTCTGTCACCAGACTCCGCTCGTTTGGGTTACCGTAATCGAGAGCCCTTCCAGCCGTCATTGCCATTCGGAAAATGATTCGAAACGATGGGTTAGCCTGATTAACCAACACATTCACGCCCTCGGAATGCAGTCCCCTGGCAAAGGCCTGGAAGTAGGACGAAAGCATGGCGGTGTGGTTGTGATTCACCTGCACCGCCCATCGCTTCCCACGAACCGCCTTCCGATTCGCTTCCAGGTCCTTCTCTGCTTCAAGCGCTTGGGTACGCCATTGCTGAAGTGAGGTTGACGGCATGGCCCCGAAGTATCGCCGGACCGACGGGGTACCACTACCCTGAATCCACTTGTAGCCAACCCCAAGTAGGCACCCGCTCCTCAGCTTCAGGGACCGGTCCTGCTCACACGCCCCCCGTGATCACCTTGGTTCGGGGGGCGTGTTCTATTTGTGCTCCCGCACTGATGGCTCAGGGTTTTCAAACATGCCCCCTCAGCAATGGTGTTGAGGGGGCGCACCTATTTAGGGGTCCGCCTGATCCTATTTGGGTCGGCTCTTCCCCTTCTTGAGGGTGATCCCATCCCGCGGTTTTTGGTACCCGCTCACCCCGTCCCACTCGTGAGTCTTTTGGTATTCAGGGTCGTGCCATTGAGGGAGTGATACGGCTCGCAGGATGTTCCAAAGTTTCTGATCCACGAGGCCCCCAAACAGTTTGGCGTGCGGTTCAAATTGGGGGTTGGTCTTGGCGATCTTCTTGAGTCGTCTCGTCCCGGTCATGAGACGTGCTCGAACACTTCCTTGCGTGACCCTTAACTCTTCAGCCGTAGCGCTCTGGCATGATGTGTCTGCGATCGAAACGAGCACATCAACAATTGGGGTCTCGGGGATCACGGTCATGAGGTCCGCCCTCAACTCTTGAGGATCGAACGTCGGCATATCCACATAGAATTTGAGCCGCCTCACTGCACGCTGAAGCCGGTAGGACACGGCAGCTTGTGTGATGCCAAAGACGCCGGCGATCTCCGACTGCTTCTTCCCGAGCTGAAAGTACAGCTGGACGATGTCCGCCTCACGTTCAGGTAGGCGATCCAAGAGCGGTTCGATCTTGGACTCGTAGTCACCAGGGGAGAACCCCTCAAAGACATCATCCGTCGTGGGCTCCACGACTCCGTCTATGTGATCCGCGATCTCCTCTCGTGGGTCGTAGCTCGATCGTTGAGCTAGGTCTGCGGGATCGATACCAACGAAGAAGGGAGTGGACGCCATCACTTCTAGCCGGGGTATCGATAAATCATCGATGCCCCGTCTAGGGCGTGCCTGTCCCATATTTCCACAGCCAATATCGAGATGAACCGGTGGAGTTCGCCCGAGAGGTTCTGGGCATCGAGCCCACCCCTCAACAGGCTGAGGTCCTCCAGGCCCTTGTCCCAAGCAACGCTCGAGTCACCGTTCGAGGCGCTAACAAGTCGGGCAAGACCATGGCTCAGGCAATCGCTGCCGTCTGGTTCTACGCCACCCACGACGATGCTCGAGTGGTTCTGATGGCCCCTAGTCGAGGGCAAACTCAGGGCGTGGTCTATCGTGAGGTCAGGCGTCTCATTGAGGGAGCCCGAGTTGCCATCTTCGGTGACGCCCACAGCAACGTGATGATCGGGGTGCGCTATTCTGACGGCAGGTCCATAGCAGGGACCAACGCTACCTACGGGTACTCCGGTGACATTCTGTTCCTGGGAGACGAGGCCTGTGGGATCAACGATTCCATATGGCAAGTCGTGGGGAGTACCGAGAGAGTCCTGATGACGAGCACCCCTAACCGAGAGAATGGGTACTTCTATCGGTCGCATCATGAGGACAGCAGCAGCTGGACACGCTTCCATCTGTCAGCGTTCGACGTCGTTGAATCCGGCATCCCTGGCCTGGCTACTCACGAGTGGCTGAACCACATGCGTGCGACCTACGGGGAGACCTCACTCACCTACCGCAACCGGTGCCTAGGCCAGTTCCGCAGGAACGCCGAACCCGACCCCGTGGTGGAGCCCATCGTGGTGGCACCGCCCGGACCCACTCGACATGAGCGACTTCGAGGCGAGTACCTGCTGTGAGGATTCGGCGGATCCTTTGATTGATCCGCAGAGGCGTGCCCTCTACTGATCGACACAAGCCGAAGGAACCCAACCAAGGGGCGTACCTACTCAACCGCTGCGGACGAACCCGAGCCGAGGTGGAGCAGCTCCTTGGGTGGCCCTCGAACACGCTGACCCACTACTACCAGGGGGATCGGCTTCCGGGAGCCAAGAGGCGCAAGGCCCTCGAAGCCAAGCTCGGGATCCCAATTACCGCATGGGATCAACCCGAGCAGCAGGTTGAAGTTGAAGAGCGGCAGGCAGTTGAGATCTCGGATAACGCCTCCACGGCCGAGCTGGTCAGTGAACTGCGCAGCGAAGCCATCTATCAGCTGCGGCACCTACGGACAGCAGACCTCAGCCCCGAGCTGCGGTTCAAGCTGGCGGACAAAGCGACGACCCTCATCACCAGCTTGGGCAAGCTCACGGGTGAGTCGGCCGCCATCACCGAGTCGAAAATCCTGAAGTCGCCTCAGTGGCAGCGGATCGAAGAGGCGATCACCGACGCCCTCGAGCCTTACCCCGAAGCACTCGAAGAAGTCCTCATCGCACTCAAGACGCTGAGGGTCGAGCGGTCCCCGGGAGTTGGTGGCGATGGCTAGGGCAGCGGGCCCCAAGACGTTTGTTGGCTCACTCGAGATCGCTCTTGAGCGAGTCCGACAACGGAGGATCGAAGCCGAGACGGTTAGCCCTGAGGAAATCTATAGGGACGACCCGGTTGGGTTCTCAAGGGACGTCCTCGGACTCGAGCCCACCCCCAAGCAGTGTGAGATCCTCGAGGCCTGTCGGGACAACCCAAGGGTCAGCGTTCGTAGCTCGCACAAGGCCGGCAAGAGCACGACGGCAGCCATCCTGGCTCTCTGGTTCTATTTCACCCGTGAGGATGCACGGGTCATCTTACTCGCCCCAACGAACCGGCAATGCAACGGCATTCTCTACCGAGAGATCAAGCGGCTCGTACGGAACGCCAAGATCAGGATCCCGGGTGAGGTCTACGACACCGTCCAGTCGGGCATCAAGCACCCGGCACTCCGGGAGATCATTGGTGTCGCTGCCACCCACGCTGAAGGGCTCGCCGGATATTCCGGCCGGAATCTCCTCTTCATCATCGACGAGGCCTCGGGCGTAAAGGACGAGCTGTACGAGACGATCCAAGGCAACTCTGCGGGTGGCTCGACCATCCTGCTGCTGAGCAACCCCACGAAGGCCGAGGGGTTCTTCTTCGACTCTCACAGGAGCAAGGCGGACCTCTTCGTGACGTTCGCCATGAGCGCCTACGACTCGGCCAACGTTGTTGCTGGTCTAGAGGGTGGTGAGGCGATCCCGGGTCTGGCGACCAAGAGTTGGATCGAGCTGATGCTCCGGGAGTACGGACCCGAGAGCCCAATTTTCAAAGTAAGGGTCATGGGGGAGTTCGTGGAGTCGAGCACCGATCGGATCATCCCGATCGCTCTTCTCGAGGCGGCCCAAGACCTCTGGCATGAAATGGTCGCAGCGGGTCCCATCGTCATTGGGTGTGACCCTGCTGGCCCTGGTGAATTTGGGGATGAGACGGGTTGGGCCATTCGAGTAGGCCATAAGGTCACTGAGGTTTTAGGGGATCGTGGACTCACAGCAGATGGCCACGTTACGAAGCTCCTTCAGCTGATCGCCTCGACTCGAGCCAAGCACAAGGGGTGCAGCCCCGAGCCAGCAACCATTGTGTTGGACTCCGAAGGCTCGGTCGGTGCGGACGTCTACTCGTCCCTCATCGTGCACTCACGACTGCACCCGAGCGATTTCAAAATCATCCGAGTTAGGTCCAGCGAGAAGGCCCGCCAGTTCAAGATCTACGGGAGGGTGAACGATGAGCTTTGGTCCAACGCTCATGACCACCTAGCTCGAGAAGAGGACCCCATCGCACTGCCGGTGGACAGCCTCTTGGACCAGGACCTCACGACACCTAGTTGGGAGGTCGACACGTGGGGCAAGCAGCGGGTCACGTCGAAGAAGACGCTCCGACAGATCATGGGGCGGAGCCCTGATCGTGGTGACGCCCTGTGCTTGTGCCTGTGGTCACGCCCCGCACGAAGCCAAGCAGCAAGGCAGGCCCACGAGGGACAAGGCCGACGTCGTCGTGAGCTGCCGAGTCCCTATGGTGGGCTCGGTTACTGAGTTTCTACTTGTGGAAACCGCCTCAGCGTATGGCATCGCTGTGGCAGAGGACGTTGAGCGCTCTTGGGTTCGGGGACACCCGACGGGGCACAGGTCCGTCCGCCAAGACCATCAAAGAGGTTCGTGATCGACGTGGTGGCAACATCGCCCCTCTCCCTCAGGTCCAGCTCCAGTACCTCCAGCGTGACCTCGTATCGGCTCAGTACGCAGCGGCCCAGGGGATCATCGGCCCGGCTGCGAAGATCATGGCCTACGCCCGCCAGGACGGGCTCTTCTCTGGTCTGCTGCAGACCCGGACCTCGGGATTGGTCCGGTTGCCCAAGCGGTTCTACGGCGACTCGGACATCACCCAAGAGTTGGCTGCACGGACGGGGACCGAGAGCCTGTTCGACTGGATGTGCCCGCCTAGTGAGCTGGCTGCACTCGTCGCTGACGGAGACCTTCTAGGTGTTGGGGTCGCCGAGATCAGAGACGTTCCGGGCTTCGAGTTCCCGAGACTCTACAGGCTCGACCCTCAGTTTCTTAGGTACCGGTTTGAGACGAACCAGTGGTTCTTCCAGAGCGTTGTGAATGAGATCGAGATCCGCCCTGGTGAGGGGAAATTCGTAATTCATTTACCATACGGATTGACCAACCCTTGGGCCCAAGGCCTGTGGGCTGCCTGTGGCCGGGCCGTCATCATGAGGGACCACGCCGAACTACGGCGGATGTCCTACAGCGCCAAGCACAGCTTGCCGGCTCGTATCGCAACCGCACCACTAGGCACGGACGAGCCCACACGACAGGACTGGCTAGACGACCTCGAGTGGAGTGAGAACGCTGTCTTGGAGGTCCCGCAGGGCTTCGACGTGAAGCTCCTGGAGAGCAACGGGCGTGGCTACGAGATCTATCAGGTCGAGGTCGACAACGGTGCCCACCACCTAATGATCGCCCTGGCGGGTCAGGTCGTTAGCACCGAAGGCGGCAAGGGATTTTCCACGACGGATTTGCACCGGAGCATCCGGGCGGACATCATCCAGGCGAGTGCTTCGGCTCTAGCAGGGACGCTCAACACGCAGTTCCTCCCCTTGGTCAGCGTGATGCTCAAGGGCGAGGAGGTCCTCAGGGATCGGTCCTACGCTCAGGTCGAGTACGACACACGGCAGCCGAAGGACATGGCCAGTCAGGCCAGCACCCTCGTTGCTGTTGGTACTGCCATCACCACGCTGTCTGAGGGCCTAGCCAAGTTCGGCGAGCAGCCTGACGTCCGGCGGCTCATGACCGACTTCGACATTCCCCTTCTACCCAAGAAGGTTGTTGAACCCCTCGACATTGAGATCGACACCAGCGACTTCGACGACCCCAAGAGCGAAGGCGTTGATGTTGATCAGCTGGCCAAGGTGATCGATCTGGCAGAGCGGGTTGGCTTGCAACCTACGAAGCAATCCATCTCAGCTGTCGCTGGCAAATTGGGGGTCACCACTGAGGACCTGCCTGTCACGAGTGCCAAGGTCGCCAAGCTCGACTTGGCACCGACCGACCTCGCAAAGGTGGTCAGGACCAACGAGGCCCGACAGTCGCAGGGCCTTCCGCCCATCGAAGATCCGAAGGGCGAGAAGTTCATCTCGGAACTCGGGCAACCCGAGGCTGAGGATCCACTTGTGGGGATCGGAGATCAGGAATGAAGACTCCTGCTCCTATCGCACGTCAGGCATTTGGGTCCGGCCAGGGACAACCCCTAGCCATCGCCCCTAGTGCACTCACGATGCTCTTCGCTTCAGGCTCAGGGCCTGAAGTGGAGCGTGTGGGGAACGCTGCTGTGGTGCCCATCGTGGGCCCGCTCAGTGCCACCCCGGGCTTCTTTCTTAGCTACGGGGAAATTGTGGAGATGGTCCAGGAGGCAGCGGACTCCGACGCCGCTCAGATCGTCCTGCGGATTGACTCTCCTGGTGGGGACGTCGCCTCGCTCTTCTCCACGTGCAAGACGATCATTGGGATCGCCCAGAAGGCTGGAAAGCCGCTCATCACCTACGTCGATGGGATGGCGTGCAGTGCTGGCTATGCCCTCGCTCTGTGCGGCCAGGAGATCCACATCACCGACACGAGCTGCGTGGGTCACGTCGGCGTGCTGAACGTGATGGGCTCCCACTACCGAGCCGACCAGAACGCTGGCCTCGACTTCGCCGTGATCACGAGCGGAGCACGCAAGGCTGATGGTCACCCCCTCGTTCCGTTGAGCGAGCAAGCAACTGCCTCGATGCAGACACAGGTCGATGACTTGGCGTCCGTGTTCTTCGAGTTCGCTGCTTCGAGGCGGCCAAACATCGCCGCTGATGGGTGGAGAGCACTCCAAGCCAACAGCTTCATTGGGGGTCGTGCTGTCCAGCAAGGGTTGGCCGACTCCATCTCAGATTCTTTTTATGCCCCAACGGTGAGTACGATGGACGAACTCAAAGAGGCCCTAAAGGCCATGCTGGATTCCGAGGACGAGGAGCAGGCCAAGAAGGCCAAGAAGGCTCTTGCTGCCCTCGAGGGTGAGGACGACTCCGAAGAGGAGGCACCCGCAAGTGAGGCCTCTGAAGAGGAGCCCGCTGCTGAGGATGCTCCGGCGGAGGACGATGAGGAAGACAAGGAGTCCGCTCCTTCGGCTTCGGCGTCAGTCGACGTGCTCAAGGAGCTGGTGTCCCTCAAGCGGGAGATCAAGGCCCTCAAGCAGGTCGACGAACGCAAGGCTTTGATGGCCAAGCGTCCCGACCTCACGAGCGACTCCAAGTACCGGGCGTACATGGAGCAGCTGTCGTTGAAGGACCTTCGACAGGCCGTTGCTCTCACCCCCAAGAACCCGGCTCCGAATCCGGCAGCCGCTGCCCAGGTCGTGCCCACCAAGGGCAAGGACCAGGTGACCACCTTGGGCCAGGCCTACAAGCCCGCTCCCGGTGAGCCCGACGTGGCGGCCCTCATGGGTCTCCGGGCGGAAACTCCCGAGGTCCACTCCAAGGACGGCGTGACCGTCTACTCCCGCATGACTGCATCTCAGGCCCGTGCCGCTCTAGCGGCCAAGGCCAAGTGAGGATTTCAACATGGCAAAGCGACAAAACCGCACGGAGTGCTGGAGCACTCGGACGTTCACGCTGACCGACACTGAGGTTGCCGAACAGGGCAAGCTCTGCTGCATCGACACAAGCACCGGCAAGGCTGTAGCCGGCACGGTGGACACCGGACTGGTTCCGGTGGGGACCTTCATGGAGTCCAAGACGGCTTCTGGCGATGAGCCGATCAAGGTGAAGCTCTTCCGTGAGGTCACCGTGATCTGGTGGGAAAATAGCGGCAGCAACGCCGTCACGTCCGCCATGCTCCTCGGCCCTTGCTACGTCGAGGACAGTGAAACGGTCAGCAGTGACGACTCTGGCACCTCACTCGCTGGCCGAGTGTGGGCTGTGGACAGTGCACTCGGCGTAGCCGTTGAGCACGGCGTCATCGGCCTCCAGGGCATCCAGGGTGAGCCCGGGGTCTGATCCCTAGCCGCTTAGCTTCCTTTCTTAGCTTCTTCTTGGAGTAGACAATGAGCGTAATTACCCCCTCCTTCATCCACCAAGTGGATCACAACATCCGGATCCTCTCGGAGGATTCGTACCTACGCCTCACCCAAAATATGTGGTGGGATCAGTGCGCCAAGGTCGAGAACAGCGTGTCCAAGGTGGAGCAGCTCGTCTGGATGCTGACCACCGCTCGCATCGAACGCACGGGCAGCATCGGTGAGGTTCCCTTCGAGGATCTGGTCGAGCTGACTCACTCCGTCGAGATGGAGCCAGCGGCTGCTGGTCTTCGCCTCGGCAAGGACGAGCTGACTGACGCTGACGGTCATGGCCTCAAGCGTGCGGCCAAGTGGGCAACGGACATCGGTCGCTACATGGCCTACTTTCCTCAGGCCATGATCTCCGAGGCGATCCTCGGAGGCGAGGCTTCGGTGAAGTCGTTCGATGGTGAGTTCTTCTTCTCTGAGACTCACCCAAACAACCCGTTCCGTTCAAGCGCTGGCACCTATTCCAACCTCTTGGATGGCGGCAACGCCCTGCCGATCAATGGGAACTACAACACCGCCGTCGACAACTTCGCAGCTGCGTGTGCCCACGTTGGCTCGATCATGTGTGCCGATGGCAAGACGCCGAGGAACCTCAAGGTCAAGGCCGTCCTGGTTCCGCCGAAGCTCAAGACTCGTGCGGACCTGATCACCAAGGGCCGCTTCGGTCCCGTTGGTGGTGTGGCTGCTACGGCTGACCTGGCTCCTGCCAGCTTCTCGGACATCGAGGTCTTCTCGGCTGCCGAGTTGAGCTTGGCCGCTGGTGGTGACGACACCTCGTACTACCTAATCACCGACGCCATCGTCGACTCCGACACGGCACCGTTCCTCTACGTCGAGCGTGAGGCCTTCACGATCACCAATCATGACGAGTTCACGGATGCAGAAATCCGTCGCTCTCAGGCTTTTGAGTACATCGTACGAGGCCGCAACGCTGTGACTGCCGCATTTCCCTACGGAATGATCAAGGTCAAGGCCAGCTGAGCCTAGCCTCTTCCCGAAGGCGACCAAGCCAACCGAACCCCCAACGAGTCGCCGGCTCCTTGGGGGTTCTGGTTTTTGAGGACACATGGCCTACCTGACCACAACTGAGTTCACTGCTCGTAGCTGCATGAACCCCGACGACGTTGCTCAGCTCAACACGGATGGGTTCGTCGAGGCCAAGCTGGAGGACTACTCGTCCTACATCTGGTCCCGCTTGTCCAAGCGGTACGCACCGTTCGACTCGACATCAGTTCCGAGAATCATCCTGATCTGGCTGACGGACCTGGTGACGCTCGATTGCTACATGCGGCTCGGCTTCAGCCCATCCTCGGACCAGGATGCTCAGATCGTAGCCAAGGCCGATCAAGCAAAGGCCGATCTGCTGGAGGCGGCCAACAGTGAGACCGGGTTGTTCGGCATCCCGCTCCGTCAGGACACTCCGGGCACCTCGGGCATCTCGAAGGGTCGTCCTCTCGTGAGGTCTGGCAAGAGCCCCTATGACTGGCCCAACAACCAAGGGGACAGCTGATGGCCGACGCAATCGATGCCATCGACTCTTGGATTGCCAAGCTCAAAGAAGTGAAGGGCCTAGCCAAGAAGGCCGCCCCGAAGGTCGCTGAGGCACTCACGAAGTCGGTCCAAGAGGACCTCGCTTCCGGTGTTGATCCCGCCACCGGAGCTGCGTGGCAGCCCACCAAGGACGGCAAGCGCCCCCTCAAGAACGCAGCGACGGACGCCATCCAAGGGTCAGCTGTTGGGTCCACGATTGTGCTTAAGGTGAAGGAGCGCAGGTACTACTACCATACGACTGGCAAGGGCGTGCCTCAACGTGGGGTTTTACCTCGTGGGAATCTTAGGCCCAAGCACGCCAAGGCTGTGACCGACGCTCTTGAGAAGGAGTGGAAGCGAATCATGGGGGGCAAGTGAGTTCCTCAATCCCAGCACTCATCGAACGAATGCAGGCCCTCTTTGATGATGAGGCCGCAGGCATCGTTGTGCGCTTCGGCCGACGTCAGGTGACGAGGCAAAGCAAGGACCCAGGTGGCGACACTCGAGTGATCATCGAGCCCGGTCAGTCCGCCAAGCTGGGCAAGATCGTTGGGGCACGCAAGAACACCAGCAGTGCTCGTGTCCTCCGAAGCTGGGAAGAGGCCTTCACTGTTTGGATTTGGGCTCGTGACCCCGACGACCCCAAGAACGAGTTGGCTCAATACAAGGCGCTCACCGCTCTCCACAACCAGGTGACTCGAGCGATGCATCTCTCCCACATAGCGTTGTTGACCTTCGGCGAACCCGAGTTGGTTCTGAAGGACATCGAGTTCAGCTCCGGCATGGAGCTCAAGCAGCCCATGAACGTGCTGAGTCCCATCGAGGACATCGCCGATGAGACGGCCACAGCCTACGCCGAACTCGAGACCGTGATCTTGGGGGGCACCTATGAAGCGCCCTCGGAGACCGTAGACGGAGTCGACACCATCACAGTCGTCTAATCCTTTTATCGCCCCTCAACAGCAGACCCCTTTTCCGAGGACTGCTGAATGGCGACTCCGAGAGTTACTACCACCGAAGTTGACGGTGGCCTCAACAACACCAAGAACCTAAGCGGCCAGCCGATGGCCGTGGTGGGCCCTGCGGCCTCCGGCTCCTTCAACCCCCAAGTCTTCAGGTCGAAGACTGATCTGGTCGCTGAGTATGGCTCCGCCGGAGCAGCACTGGACGCTGCTTGTTACGCCCTCGATTTGGGTGCTTCGAGCGTAGTTGTCGTTCGCACGGCGTCGGGGAATAGCTCCAGCTACTCGACCCTGGATGACTCGGGCGTCACCGGAACCTGCACGCCCTCGGTGGACTCCAACGTCGTCCCCCTTGATGAGTACCAAGTCTACATCGAGGTGGTGAGCGGGGGTGTGATCGCTACCAGCGGTATCAAGTACCGCTACTCGTTGGATGGGGGCACGACCTTCGGACCCGTGTATCCGCTAGGAACTGCAACGAGCATCACGCTCCCGGCCTTCACTGGTGGGGTCAAGGTGAACCTCTCGGCGGGCACGCTGGTAGCGGGAGACTCCTTCAGCTTCGAGGCCTTCCCGGAGACCTTCACGGACGGTGAGCTTTCGACCGCCTTGGACTCGCTGGCCTCCACGTCGAAGGACTGGGAGTTCGTGCTGGTGGCTCTGGATGTGGACGCCACGATGGCGATGACCGTGGCCACCTGGCTGGCGACGTTGCACAGCCAGAACAAGCACAAGTTCGGCATTGTGAGCTTCAGGGCTCAGTCGAGCACCGAGACGGCGAACGACTACCTCACGGCCTTCGAAACGTTCCGTGGTGCGGTCGAGTCTTCCGACCTCGTCGTCACAGCGGATAGGTGTGACCTTCTCTCGAGCATCCCTGGTGTGTCGGGTCGTCTGCGTCGTCCACCGTCCTTGGCCATCGCTGGCTTGGTCAGTGTGATGTCCCCCGAGACGGATGGGGCGGCCCTCGACTCCAAGTACGCCAACGACCGGGGTCCGCTCTTGGGCGTGTCCATCAAGGACAGCAACGGGAACCCTGTCTACACGGACGCAACCCTAGGCGTTGGTTCGGCTCTGGATGACCTCCAGGCCACGGTGCTTCGGAGCTGGCAGGGCTACTCAGGCACGTACATCAACAACCTGCGTCTGCTCTCCTCGCCGGACTCTGACGCCACCTGGCTTCAGCATCGCCGGGTCCTCAACCTGGCCCGCGGCCTGTTTTACCAGGCTGCCGTGCGGATACTGTCCAAGCCGCTCCAGGTGGACCGTCGGACAGGCTTCCTGAGTGAGAAGCAGATCCAGAGCATCGAGGCTCGGATCAACGCCATCTTGCAGACCGGTCTGCTCGTGAAGCCCATGGCCTCGGCCGTGAAGTTCACTGCCAGCAGGAACGACCCGATCCTCACCAATCCGTTCCGGTTTTCCGGGCGGCTATCCATTTTGCCCCTGGCCTACGCCAAGGAAATCACGGCTGAGGTGGCCTTCGTCGCCACGCTGGCTGCCTGATCTGGAGACCTAAGAAATGGCGCAAACCATCAATGGACTAGAGTTCAGCTGGTCAGAGATCAGCCTCACTATCGGGGACACCGTCTATGACGGGTTCACCGAGATCTCCTACAGCGACAAGCTGGAGCCCGCCTTTCAGTACGGTGCAGGCTCCGCCTATCGCCCACGTTCTCAAACCAAGGGCAAGTACTCCTGCGAGAACGTGAAGGCGAAGATGACCCAAGATCAGGCTGCTGACCTGCGTGCTGCCCTGTCTGCACAGAGCGCTAGCGGGGTCAGCTACGGCACGGTGATCATTCCCGTCATCACGGTGCAGTTCGTGATCGCTGCACAGCCAGGCGTTCCCAACTCTGTGGACCGGGCTCACCTCCACGAGCTGCTGAACTGCCGGTACATCTCGACGGCTGACTCCTACTCCGAGGGCCCTGACGGACTCTTGGAGGACGTTGAGTTCACTTGCTTCGGCATCCGTCGCAACGGTCTGACCCTCTACGAAGATCCGCAGAGCTGACCCTCGTCCAAAGACTCCCCTCTAGACTTTTAGGAATTTCCGAATGGCAAACAGCAACGCTAAGGCAAAGACCGTCCTCTCCTTCATCGACGCTCTAGGCAACTCCCTCAGCAGCTCCCTCGAGGCAGCGGCTCCGTATCAGGCCTCGGCCGCCACTCAAATCGACATCCCGGATGCAACGGCAGCAGCCACGAGCTTCAGCGTGTCGTTCGGATCCATCGCCGCACCGACGATGATCATCCTCTCCAACAAGGGAAACCAGGACCTCGACGTGACCATCTCCGGTGGTGACACGCCCCTCCTGCTTGTCGCTGGCGGCCTCATGATCTTGGGCGGGCCTACTGCCACAGACGTCAGCTCCGTGTCGGTGGCCACCACGGACATCCAGTCCGGCGAGGGCAAGGTGAGCGCCTTCGTCTTCGGCGACCCAGTCGTCGCCTGATTTCCACAAGTCAATCTAACGGGCCGCTGGCTCTCGCCTTGGTGTGACGCCTAGGTACCTCTCTTGCTCTGGGAGTCAGCGGCCCCCCTATCACATTCAAAGCACATCCATCATGAACGATATCGACGACGACGAGTACGAAACCAATGACCTCTACTTCGCCGCCTACCTGAGGGCGAAGGGCTTGGTCATGGTCGACATGTTTAGGGACCGCGGAAAGGTCTTTTGGGTGTTCGAGATCCCAAAGAACCGAACCGTCCGGGAACTCACGACGACTTGGTTTGCAGGGGATGAGGTCCCGGCCCTGGAGTTCGCCAACGCCGTGAAGACCCTCAAATCCACACTGACCAACGTCTGACTACATCACGGAGAAAAGCTACATGGAAAACATCGAAGACATCCGAACCAAGCTCGAAGTAGCCAAGGCCAAGCGTGCCGAGGTCGAAGCACAACGTGAGGCGGAGGCCGAGGAGGCCAAGGCCCGACGTGAGCTAGAGGACCTGGAGAAGCTTGAGGAGCTGGAGGCCGAGCACGGCCCTCTAGGTGAAGGCCTGGCTCAGGTGGTGATCGCTGATCGCTTCACCGTGTTCCTCAAGAAGGGCGGCAAGGCTCATTGGGCCAAGCTCAAGTCCTACGGGGACAACATCAAAGAGAAGCAGGTCATCGAGTTCGTGAAGCCGCACATCGTGCATCCCGACGTGGGGACGGTGGTGAAGCTGGCGGACGAGTACCCGATCCTGTGGGCCACCTTGATGGAGGCCATGAACCACTTGGCCGGCATCCGACGAGAGAAGCTCCAGGGAAAATCCTGAGCCTCTTCGCCCCCAAGAGGCAGGACCGGGCCAAGCAACACCTAGCTGACGCTGGGTTCCTCCTCGCCTTCCTCGACGGTGAAGAGGCGTACGAGGTCGACCGGTACGTGGGTGCACTCCTCATCGCCGAGGGCCTCGCTGACTTGAGTGTGATCCGGCAGCTCATCGAAGCCTGGATCCAAGCCCAAGCGAAGGCTCGTCCCAAGTAACCATTTTTGAAACCGCTCTAGAGCAATGGCAGCCGAAGGCACATTCACGCTGAACCTCGATGGCAACCTCGAGGATGGTGCGGACTCTTCCGAAGAGTCCCTGGAGAAGCTGCGTCGTTCGATCCTCGACACGACCCAAGACCTCTCGAGGATGCAGGCTGCCCTCTCAACGATGAAGAAGGGCGGGGTCGATCCTGGCAACGCTGCGTTCAAGAAGCTCTCGGATCAGATCGACGTTCATAAGAAGTCGTTGGGCCAGGCTCAGGCCCGGTACGTCGACCTCGGCGGAGAGTTCGGCAAGCTCGATCCTCCAACCCAAGAGCTGAGCTTCCTCGACGAGCTGATGACGCAAATCGACACCTCAGCCCTAGCCGTGGTTGGTGCCGTAGCTGCCGTCGTCGCAGTGCTCGGTGCACTGGCGGTTGGCCTCGTTGCCGTGACCGCCAAGGTCATCGGGTTTGCGATCGCCAGTGCCGACGCAGCCCGCTCTCAGAACATCATGCTGGATGCTCTCCTCGGGAGCACAGCAGCAGCCACGAGCCTCCAAGGCGTCATCTCCCAGGTGGCTGCCAACACGTCGCTAGGACGTGAGGCCATCACCGGATACGCCAAGCAGCTCCGTGATGCGGGCATCCAAGGTGCTCAGCTCGAGACAGCATTGCAGGCAGTGTCCAACGCTGCCTCTGTTGGTGCCGATACGGGGAAGATCGTCAGCCAGCTTCAGGCTGCGAAGAATTCCGCACAGCAATTTAACAAGGTCATCGACCGAACCAATGGGTTGTATGGCGACCTGGCGAAGAAGTCCGCCATCGGCTTCGGGGCTCAGATGGCTCGACTCAAAGAGAGCATCGGAGAGCTGTTCAGTGGGCTCAACTTGGAGCCGTTCCTCGAGGGCCTCCGAAGCATCACGGCACTCTTCGACAGCAACACCAGCTCCGGCAAAGCATTGAAGACTCTGGTCACCACCATCTTTCAGCCACTGCTGGATGGTGCGGCGAAGGCTGCCCCGAGCGTTAAGGACATTTTCCGCCAGGGTATTATCTACGCTTTGAAGTTCACCATCGTGGCCTTGAAGGTCAGGAACTCTCTGAGGGATGCACTCCAAGGACCGAATGCCGGACCGATCAAAGCAGCCCTCTACGGCATCCTGGTCCCGCTAGCTCTGATCGCCATTGCAGCCACAGCAGCTGCCACGGCGACCGTGATCACCTTCGCTCTGATTGGTGCTGCCGTAGCTCTAGCTCTGGCTCCCTTCGCAGCTTTGGGCGTCGCTATCTACTTCATCATCGGAGCTGCGAAGGTCCTTGGTGCTGCGATCAGCTCCGGCGTCACGAAGGCTATAGACGCCGCCAAGGCTAAGATCTCGGAATGGGTGTCCATCGGTTCCAACTTCGTCAGCTCTCTGGCATCGGGCATCACGTCCGGGATCAGCTCGGTCATCAGTGCGGCTAAGAAGGTCGCCACGGGTGCCGTCGATGCGGTGAAGAACACGCTGAAGATCGCATCGCCTTCCAAGGTGTTGATGCAGGTTGGTCAGTTCACTAGCGAGGGTATGGCCGTCGGCATGGACGACGGGGCAGACCAAGTCGTCAGCTCTGCTGAGAGCCTGGCCACCGCTGCGATCCCAAGCCCCGAGTTGGGTGACGGTACTGGTGGAGGTGGAGCCAGGGGTGGTGCAACCACGATCACGATCCAAGCCGTCAACATCAACGGCGTGGAGGGTGCGGACGATCCCGCCTTCCTGGACAAGATGGCCAAGGCCTTCGAGTTGGTGCTGAGCACGGGTGGACTCAGCCCAGAACCGGAGCCCGTCTGATGGCTGCCTCCTACATTGATCCGGACCTCAACCCTGAGGCCTACGACCAAGCGATCATCGGTGGAGTTCCGACCCTTGGGATCGCCACAGTTTCTGGCGGGAAATATTCGCTCGCCTGGGATGCGAAGAAGGGGACGGCCAAGACGGGGGCGTCCACTGTCTTCACGGGCAAGGACTTGTCGGAGTGCACGCTTAAGCTGACCTTCGCTGATGGTGCACAGGGACTGAGCCAGGCCGACCAGATCTCTCAGTTCGTGGAGCAGATCGTGCCCATCCTCCAGACGTCGGCGACCGGGAAGCAGGCGGTAGACTTCTTTCACCCCTCGGTGAGCCTTGAACCGATCAACCTCACGAGCGTCGTCGTGAAGACGATCGGTCAGATCGAGATGCAAGACAACGGGCTCAAGTCCGTCAGCATCGAGTTGATTCAGTACGTGAAGCCGAAGCCAGCTCGAGTGGGCAAGCCCAGCGGCAGTGCCTCGAAGACTCCCGCTGGGTCCACTGCACAGGATGCGATGGACCGTGAGATCGAACAGCTCACCGAAGAAGTGAAGGAGCTGTGGTGAATGGCTGACTTCTTGAGCATCACCCAAGAGGGCAACACGCTCTCAGTCGACTCAGTCCGTGTGAGCCTGCCTCGTACTGGCTGCTGGCTCGCCCAAGTCGTGTGTCCAGAGCCTGCCTCCTTGGAGGGCCCTACGACGGTCACAGTTGGTGACCTCACGTTGGTAGGCCAAGCAGACCCAACGTGCTCCACGACGTACCTGACCCGCACCCATCTAACCGTTGTGGGGGGGCTCGGTTGGAGGAACGTCCTGCCAGCAAGGCACTATCACAATGATGCGGGCTCGGGAGTGAAGCTCTCGAACGTCCTTCAGACGACAGCCGGCGAAGCGGGCGAAACGATCAACGTGACTTCCACCAAGGGAGTCGGCGTCGACTACGTCCGCCTCAAGGCACCAGCGAGTGTTGTCCTCAGAAACCTCGCGCCTGATTGGTACGTGGCCTTTGACGGGACCACCCGAGTTGAAGCCAGGCAGCCCACAGAGCTAGCCGACGACGCTGATGGCTTCGAGGTGTTGTCCTTCGATCCTGTGTTGAGGGTCGTGTCGCTGAAGGTCACCAAGCCAAGCGTGGTGGTCCCGGGTGTCATCCTTCGAGGCAGTCCACTCGAGCGGGCCTTCTTGGTCACCAGCGTCGAAATCAACATCGACAACGGCAAGCTCTCAGCTCGTGCAGGGGGCTACTATGGCTGAGTCCAGGTTGCTCGATGCTCTGAAGGCTCTGGTGGATGGGCTCACTGCCGCCACGAAGCTCCACGTTCCTGTGAGGTATCGAGTCGTCACGCCCAATGGAGACGACCGCTTCAACCTCCAGTGCGTGACCAAGGGCCCCTGGCCTGATGTCCTTCCGATTTCCGTACGGATGGGAGTTCCGGGAGCAGTGGCCAACCTGAAGCTAGGCAGCATCGTCCTGGTCAGCTTCGTTGAGGGCGACGCTTCGATGCCCGTGATCACCCACTTCTCCACGACTGAAGAGGCGGGATGGGCTCCTGTATCGCTTCGCTTCGAGGCGGACGAGATCATCTTGGGTGATCCCGTGACGAGCGCGGGCCGAGGGGTTGCTCGTGTGGGTGATGTGGTCGGCTTCCTAGCGGTTTCGACCGGGTCGACGAAGACGAGGTGTGAGTAATGGCACTCGACGCAACCAGACTTTCCAACGCCATCAGGCTGAGGCTGATCACCAAAGAAGGGTTCGTGGACAACCCTTGTCTTCAGGACTTCTGCGATGTGATCGCCGAGGAGATCGTGACCGAGGTTCAGCAGGCGACCGTGGTGCCCACGCTCTTGGTAGCACCAAGCGGTGGCGGTCCTGTGACCGGCACTGGAGGGATCACCTGATGACCAACGCTGAACTTGGACAGGACCTCCTAGTGACGGAGGACATGGATCACCTTGGTCGGATCGACGAGGGCATCCGCATCCTCGTGTGGGATCTCATCTGGCGCCTTCGAACAGCCAGGGGAAAGCAGCTTGACGACGAATCGTATGGGATGGACCTGGCGAGCTATCTCCATAAGGGAATGACGCAGCGGGAAGTGATCACGCTCCCTCGCCTCATCGAAGCCGAGCTAAAGAAGGACGAGCGTGTGGACACGGTGCAGGCGACGCTGACCCAAGAGGGTTCAGTGTGGAGGATCCGTATCGAGGGGACGTCTGGACTCGGGCCCTTCCGGCTCATCGCCAGCGTGGACGAGGCGGCCAAGCTCATCTTCGAAGACGAGGCCTAGAGGCCCGATAACCTACTTGTGTTCGAGCCTAATCGATGGCTCTGAACCTGGATGACCTGACGACTCCGCTCTCGAGGGAGACCCTCAAGAAGGAGATCTATGACCTCGCCCAAACGTTGGGTTTGAAGGTCAACGACTTCGTGAGTGGGTCCCCGATTCGGACCCTGTTCTCGGTCGCCAGTTGGATCTTCCAGGCGCTCCACACGTTGGTGGTCGACGCCAACAAGGCCGCCTTCCTGGATACCGCCACGGGCAACGGACTCACGTCCAGAGCCAAGGGCGTCTATGGGGTCGAGCGGATCACCGACGACTACGCCGTTGGTGCAGTGGCCCTCACGAACATCGGGGGCGGGATCTATTCGTGGGCGCCCGGGGACCTGGTCCTAAAATCATCTTCTTCAGGGACGACGTACGCAAACCTTGAGGCCATCAGTCTTGGTGCCCTTGGGACCGCCACGGCGAACTTCCAAGCCCAAGTGATCGGTTCGGCTGGCTCCGCTTCGGCAGGGCAGATCGACACCCTGGTGACCACAGCGCTCGGGGTCACCTGCTCCAATGCAGGGGCACTCTCCGGGCGAGACGCTGAGACCGATGAGGCTTTGCGTGAGCGATGCAGGGACAGCCTTGGAAGTCTGAGCCCATCGGGCCCCAAGAGGGCCATTGAATTCGTGTGCTCCACGCCCTCGTTGGTGTCTGACGTGGTCGTCAACCGCGTGAAGGTTTTGCAGCCCAACGGTGATGGCATCTGCCAGATCTACGTGGCTGCCCCGGACGGTGGTCTCAGCGGTCCGGATGTCGCCAAGGTGCAACTCGGCGTCGACTACTTCGCTACGGCTGAGGTTCAGACGAACGTCGTCCACAGTGCCACGGACAGAGCCGTGGACGTGGCTCCGACGGTCTACGTCACGTCTGGTGTCCTGAGTGACTCCGAGTGGCAGGACGAGGTCACTGACGCTCTGGATGCGTACCTGAATGGTTTGCCCATCGGAGGAGTCACGGCTGGTGCGAGCAACATCATCCCGTGGCGTGCACTCGTGGGCGTCGTGAAGCAAATCCAGATTGCAGACAGCTTCCCGGTCATCTCCTGCAACCTGGCTAGCGAGGTCGACATTAGCCTCGTGGAAACTGAAGTGGCGGTCCCGGGGACCTACACGATCACGATTGTGCAGGTGTCGTGATGGCAGGTATCCGTCACGCTCTGAGCGAGATCGTTCCTCCGAGGATTGGCCCCGGCAAGCCAGGTGAGGAGAAGCGGATCTTCCGAGCCGTCTACACCCTAGGGGCTGTAGCCGATGCCACGGTGCAGCTTCGGCTTGAAGGCTTGCAGGCGGAGTACCCCGGAGTGGGAACGCCCACTGCGTTGAGCCCGATCGGTCGAGACCGACTGATCCCAAGAGGCGCCTCCGAGAGTGACGAGGCCTACTCCGAGCGGCTCCTTGCATGGCGTGATGCCCACCGAAGGGCGGGCAACCCGTACTTGGAAATGCAGCAGATTCAAAGCCACTGGCCGGACCCTGCCTACCTCCAGGTCGTGAACGCTCACTCGTGTTGGTACGAGCTGAACAAGGACGGTGAGGTTTCGAGGACTCTGCCAATTCCAGCCAACTGGGACTGGGACGGCGTGTTCCTGAAGGCTCGGGTGTGGCTCATCATCTATCCGCCCACCTCCCTTTTCCAACGGGATTTGACGTGGGCCAACACGGACAACTCCACGTGGGACGACGACCCCAACGCAACGTGGGGATCCACTGCGACCGTTCAGCAGATCCAGGACATCCGGAACCTGCTGGAGCACTGGCGATCCTCAGGGGCGTTCTTCGAGCACATCCTCGTTGGGTTTGCTGACCTCCCCCTAGACCCCAACGACACGAACCCACCGCTGCCTGATGGCCAGTGGGGTCAGTACAGCAAGCTCGATGCCTCGGGGAACTGCATCCAGGCGAGGAGCGAAGACTTCATCTATTGGCGAGGCACGACATGAGCGTCCAACGAGCTGGGCTGAACCAGTACGCATCAACCATTCAGATCCTTGAAGGCTCCGACAACCGCAATGCTGCTTCGGTGGCAGTAGCTTTGGAGGGGCTCACCGATCGCACGGCGTTCCTCAGAGGTCAGATGGACTCTGCCATCGCCCAGACGTGGCATCGGTTCACGTACTCGTTGAGCGATGCGTCCAACATCCTGCCCTACACGGATGGCGTTGGGACCGAGGGCTTCATGGTCTGGATCTATGGCGATCCTCAGTGGCGGATCTGCCTGGATGACGGTCAGCAGTACACGCAGACCAACAACGGCATCGACGTAGGGACACGGGCTCAGCGTCCGGGTGTGGCCTACATGCTCGCCGTAGAGGAAGTCACGGTCCCGCACTACACGGCAGGCCTCCAGACGGAGTTC
The DNA here is from genome assembly GCA_020633205.1 of Polyangiaceae bacterium. Taxonomy (NCBI): domain Bacteria; kingdom Pseudomonadati; phylum Myxococcota; order Polyangiales; family Polyangiaceae; species Polyangiaceae bacterium. The sequence continues at coordinate 970,755 of JACKEB010000010.1, read as the reverse complement.
TCGACGGATGCGGGAATCAACTGGATTGCAGGCGATGCTCTCCCTGCAAACCTCAAGGTTTTCCACGCAGCTTGGGCAAACGTTACGGCTAGCGGTGCTTGGGTTCTTGCTGCCGCCGACGCAACGAACGACTGGCCCTACGTCTGTCTCTTCGATGCAGCAGGCAACCTGATCTCAAGCACGAACCTCTTGGCAGGTTCGATGGCAGATCAGGATTGGTCTTCTGTCTGCGTGGGTGGTGCTGATGGCTCCATCGTGATCCTGGCCGAGGACGGCAACTACTACCGGAGCGCCGAGGGTGCGGGCAACGACCCGGTGTGGACTGCCCACTTCGGTCCCTGGACAGACGGGGTCAAGATCGACTGGAGCGTTGAATCGGGCTTCGTTGCTGTGTGGCCAAACACTGCAGCAGGGTCGTTCAAGTGGTCGCAGTCGGACGACGGCATCACGTGGTCTGCGGCAGTCACCCAGAGCTTCGCCTACGCAGACACGAGCGTCGGCGATGAGCTGTCCGATGCAAACGCTCGCCCTTGCTTCGCAGTGCTGAGAGGCCTGTGGGCCATCGTCACGTGGGACTCCGACACGCCCAAGGTCGGCATCCGGATCACGTACAGCACGGACCAGGGGGACACGTGGTGGCACCACGGCGTGCACGCTCCGTCACTGACAGGACCTCCGAGCCTGGCGAAGAACGCCTCTGGCTTGGGATTCTGTGTGGAAAACAACTACTGGGTCTCGCTGAAAGCGGGTGACCCGAGGTTCGGAGGCTGACAATGGCCGATAAAATCACTTACCTCGACGAATTACTCTCGAAGAAGATCGCCGTTGACGGCACCGAGATGGAGCCCTGCGGCAGGCTGAACCTGGTGGCGGGTGCTGGTGTGAACCTCACGGGCACCAACGATGCCGTCAACAACAGCTGCAACGTCACAATCACGGCCACCAACCTGGCCACGCTTGCCACCTCCGAAGTCACCAACGACTCAGGTGTGGCTGGTGCCACGGCTGCTGATGCCTTGGACGCCCTCGACGCTGGCAAGGTGGACACCACCACGAGCGTCAATGCTGGCCTCGGTCTGTCGGGAGGAGGATCGTTGGACAGTAATGTCACGATCGCCATCAGCACAGCCGGAGCTTCGGTAGGTCAATTTTTGGCCCTCACGGGTGCAGAGACCGTGGGGTGGGCTGACGGCTCATCCTTGAGCGCTCCCACGGGAGGCGATGCGTACAAGGTCGCTGTGGCCAACGCCACCGAGGACGACATTGCGTACAGCTCGGCCACGATCCAAGGCGATGTCCTCAGCATTTCCGGGCAGCAAATCGTCGATGCTTCGACGGGGGTCGTCATCGGTGACGCAGCCAACACGGGTTCGATGACCCTCGAGGTCGATGCTGTGGAGTCGATCTACCTGAAGGCGGGCTCCAACAACATCGTCGCCTTCTCAGATAACGGGCTCTCGATGCAGGGGTCCAGGTTCGTCAACGTCGGTAGTGGTTGGCTAGGCCTCGGCCTCGCCAAGCCGTCGACCGGTACCGTTCGCATGGCCCACGGGTCGAGCTTCTATGGGCTCAATGATGCGGGTGACACGGACGTCGCCCTCATGGATTGGGGTGTGACCACGACCGACCTTTTGACCATGCCTGGCCCTGTTCAGGTTGGCTCGGGCACCTATGCGACGACGGGTGACATCCGTCTTCCGCCTGGTGGGGTGATCGCTGCTGGGACCTCAGTGACATGCAGCCTTGGGTCCTCGAACCAGTTCGTGGTCGTGGCCCCAGGTGGAATCATTCTGAACAACGCCACCTCAAGCAACTCATCGATCTCAGCAGCTGGTGCAGTGAGCAGCTCCGCTGGTGGCTACACGACTCAGATGGTTGGGTCTAGCTCGGGCTACGTCCAGATGAGCGCCTTGGCTGGGCAGTCCCGTGAGGTCCGTGTTGCAGACAACACCACAGCCTCAGTGACGGGTGCCTCGATCATCCTGCATGGCCAGAACTGCACCGGGGCCACTGCCACGGGTGGCGACACCTTTGCCCGAGCCGGCACAGGAACCTCAGCAGGAGGCAACGCAGAGCTTCAGTCTGCAGCTGGCTCATCCGGCAACCGTGTTCGCGTCAACGACACGGGTGTCCTCATCGTGCCTAGCTCCACTGGCTCCGTCCAGATCGGTGCCGCTGCCTCAGCCGACTTCGGCTCAGGCGTAGGCGTCATCGGGATCGATGAGGCGACCACCGACCCCACAGGCAACCCCACGAGCGGCGGCATTCTCTACGTTGAGAATTCCACCGGGAAACTGTTTTCCGAGGTAAGTCGGGGACCATCACCGAGATTGCGAGTGCTTGACCCATGGCTGCTGCTACACAACGCAAGCTCATCAACGAGTTCGTCACCGTGGAGACAACGGATGACACGGCCACCGAGGGCCTCGTCCTCAACATTCCAGCGGACTGGCGTGGTCGAGTCACGGCTGAGATCTCAGCTCAGGACGCTAACTCGTCTGGCGGGTTCCTCTACGGGAAGATCTCAGCCGTCATCTACAGTGGTGGCGTCGTCGACGTGGGGACCGGGTATGACGCTGGTCAGGGCGGAACCCTGGCTGGTGCCTCAGAGCCGACCTGGATTGACTCCGTTTCGGGTGACCCGGCAGTGGAAATCACGGGTGTAGTTGGTCGCACGATCGGGTGGACGATTCGTGTCCGTGGGGAAATCCAATACTACCCGTTGTCTGGTGGGTGACCTATGACTGTTGCATCAGAGCGTAGGGCCTATGACCGCTTCAGCACCTACGAGACAACCGACGACACACCGACTGAGACGGTAACGGTTCAGCTGGCTGCGGACTACTCGGGCTGCTTCACGGCCTACGTCATGGCTCAGAGGTATACGACGAGCAGTAGCTACCTATTCTCGATCGTCAGCTGCTACGTGGAGACGGATGGGACCGTCACCGCTGGGACGCCCTACGACGTCATCTCTGGTGGGACAGGCTCGACCCTTGCCGTCACGTGGGTGGCCACAGGCAGCAATGAGATCGCCGTCCAGATCACGGGCAACGCCTCCGAGACTTGGGGTTGGACTGTTCATGTCGAGGGTCAAGCTCAGGCGTACACGGTTGGGGATGAGCCGGTTGCCTTTGCCAACGTCCAGCTCTGGCTCGACGCCAACGACTTGGCTTTGGGCACCGGGAACACCACGTGGGCAGACCGTACAGCCAACGGCTATGACGGCACCCTGGTGGGCAGCCCCAACGTATCCGACGGGTACGGCACGGGCTCGCACCGGATGATCACGCTGAACGGCTCTTCGCAGTACATCACAGCTGATGGGGTTGGTCCGGTTGCAGCGGGTTCAGACACTCCAGTGTCGGTCGTGATGGTCTGCCGTCTGCACACCAATGCAGCGGCCTACAACTCCTACTTCGCCTTCGACCGTACGAGCAGCTCCGTTCCGCTCCTCGAGATGTACAAGAACAACACGGTCTCGGGTGCCTTGATCTGCATCAAGAGGGACGACGCCAACTCACTAGCATCGGCGAACGGCTCGGCCTCCAACACGTCCAACCTGGTCCTTGTTTACTCCCACTCGGGTACGACCGTGACGACGTGGAGGAACGGCAGCATCGACCTCAACGCAGCGGCCATGGATCGTGGGACCACCACAACAGACAACTTCTCCGTGGGTGTCGTGCGTCGAGGCGGTACGCCCGCATCCTATGCCCCCCTCGAAGTCTGCGAAGTCATCGTGTGGGACAAGGCCCTGAACTCTACGGAGGCAGCGTCGGAGTACGCCCGCCTCTCGAGTAAGTGGGCCTGAGGATCCACTTCTCAAACTGCTAGGGCATGTCCCCTAAAAGCACCCACACCCTCGACATCTCCCACATGTTTTCCGAGGTCGACGCTGTCGCCGAAGCCCTCATGGAGGCCGAACGGGTGATCCTGGCTATGCCCCTTGAGCAACGGCGTCAGCTACGCCCGCCTCCCGGGATCTTTGAATTGGGTGTTGATGGTCGCTTCAAGCTCACGAACGAGCTGGAGAGCTTCTTGGTGAAGTTGGGGGTGAGCGTGCCCCCTAGGGCTCAGGGATGAAGGAGGCGTTCGTTGTGACTGTTGAGCATGACACCCTCAGGCCTGGCCCTGCCGAAGGCCCGCCCAACGAACCCGAGTTGCAGGTCTTCGCCCGCATCGTCAGGCAGGTCGTGCGTGAGGAGCAGGGACCCCTAAAAGAGTCCATCCAGCACCTCTCGAATCAGGTGATGGAGTTGTCCTCACGGCAGGCCAGTCAGGATCAGAGGACCGACGTGCATGACGAACGCCTGGCCCGCCTCGAGGCCAAGCGTGTGTGGTGGCCAGCGGGGTTGGCGTTGCTCGCTCTTGGGGTGGCCTCAGGCAACCTGATCACCATCCTCTACATCCTGTCACGGGTGGTGCCATGAGCCCGTCTCGCAAGACCATCATGGGGATCGGTCTGCCAAGTGATCCGCCTCCTGATGTTCAAGAGCCCGAGCACCAGTACAAGCTCCTGAAGCGCATCAGCGATCAGGTTGAGGAGCTACTCTCGAAGCACAGCGAACGCATCGAGAAGCTGGAAGCCTCCGACGCCAAGACCGAGGAGACGCTAGGCAGGATTGAAGGCAAGGTGGATGGCCTTCACCAGAAGGACACCGAACATGACGCACGCCTCGACAAGCTGGCCGCCGCCTTCGAAAAGAAGGTGCTGAAGGTCGGTAGCGTGGGTGCCGTCATTCTGGCTGTGGTGGGGACTCTGACTCAGACGGCGGATCAGTGGGGGCCGGTTCTGTTGAAGCTGGTTGAGATCCTGGTGAAGTGACCACAAAAACGCGAATCACCCCTGAGGGTGATCCTTTGGGGTGATTGGGTGGAGAGGCTTGCGGAGCGATTCAATCGGGCACACAGACCATCACCTGAGGACCGCCCAGCGTCCCCTCGCAGCCACACGTGCCGCTTTCATTGAAGAAGCAATTGCGGGCGGCGTACGTCGACACCGAATCGCAGTGTTCCTCAGCCCCACAATCCTCGTTGGACGAACAGGTTGCCCTCTTGCAACAGTTCTCGTCCAAGTCGCTCTCACCACAGCGCCACTGGATCTTGGTGTCTTCCAACGAGCACACGGAAGAGTAATTGGTCAGGGGTAGCTCACAGGTCGAGAGCGAACACAGCTCGGGCTGAGGGTCGTCACACGCCGTGAACCCATCGAGCATCTGCACCGCCCCGTACGCCCGTCCCCAGTACTTCTGACCATCCTTTTCCGCACAAACCTGGACGGAGTCGGCGAGTGCTTCTCCAGCACAACCAACTGCCACCGCCTCCCCCTCGTCCGCAATACACCCTTCAGTGGTGCCCTCGCCACGCGCAAGAACCGTGGTCATGCCGTTACAGTTTTCCAACCGACCCGAAGTTCCTCCCGCGTCACTGCCGCTGGAGCTGCATCCCACCAGAATGACAAACACAACCCACGAGTTCTTCATGCCCAGATTATGACGCACCCGGATCTGAGGAGCAACAGGGACGGCAAAAGCGAGCAGTGCGGTTCCGGCTGGAATCTGAAATATTGAGCGACGTAGCGGCGAGGTTCCACGTGGAACCGTTGACACAGCACGCCACGATCCACCACACTCCGTACCATGCCGCCACATCTCAGTTTTGGGGGCTTCTGGAGGTGCTGATGATTGCTCGACGGATGAGACCACTGGTTTTGGCGTTCACTGCATGCGCTGTGACGGCAGCAGGTGTTTCCTGCCAGGAACAGGCAGAAGACCTGCCGAGGTTGGCAAGGACGCCAACCGAGGAAGCCCAAAGGAAAGTTTCCGAGTATCTGCCGAGCGTTACGGTGGAGAAGCGATTCCTACGAACGTTCACCGACGCCGATCTCGCCGAGCCAGCGCTCCCACCTTATGACTTCCGTGGGACCGAGCAGGGCGAGAAATTCAAGAAGGTGGTCAAGCCTCCAAGGCCGCCCGCGGGCAAGGTGAGCCTGATCCACACGGACGGCGTAAACCAGGTGGACCAGGAGTGGTTGGTTGACGAGGCTGACCTCGGCGCCCTTGGGCTAGTCGCCGAGGAGATTGGGATGAACAACGCGTCGGAGGGAGGAGCCCCTACCGGCATCAGCTCCGACAGCCATGTCGCCGCGCTATCCGGCGGAGTCGACAATCGAGTCTGGAAGCCCATCGGCTCAATCTACCCTTACAACCACAGGGAGCTTTCCCGAATGGGAACGCTCGACAACGATCAATGTAGCGCCACGCTGGTGGGGCGACGGGTGGTGCTGACTGCCGCTCACTGTGTCGTTGGGGCCGGCGGAGGCTACGTCAAGCAATACACCCCCCGGCGAAACGGAACTGGGAGCACTCTGTCCAACGCCCCTTACGGTTCACCGTGGGGTATCGACGTGATCTACTCCTCGCAATACATCTACGAGGACTGCCCGGCACACTACAATAGCAACCTGAGCGTGTGCCGGCAGCTCGACTGGGCCATCATGCTTCTCGATAGCAACCCGTGGACGACCAGCAACGGAACTCCCGGGTGGATGGGCTACTGGGTCCCTGGAACCTACATCCTCAGCAACGACGTGCTGTACAATGACGGGTACCCTGTGTGCAGCGGATACCCGAATCCACCGAGTTTCTGTTTGACGAACTTTGCGTACGGAATGACGACTGGCTCTAGAGCAGGAGCGTTCATCAGTTACTCGGGGTCTCAGCCGCTAGACTTCACGCTTGGAGTGGACTGGTCGGCAGGCCACAGCGGAGGACCGGTCTGGACGGACTACCCGGGCAGCAACGGGCCGTACGTTGTTGGAATCGCCGCGACGGAGTCAAACTCGACCGGCCCGTATCCGAACGCTGCCAGGTCCATGAACTCGTACCTGGCGAACATCATATCTTGGGTGAGGGCCACCTACCCGTAGCCTACGCTGGACCAGCCGGGTCTAGACACCCGGCTGGTCCCCACTCAGCTCCCTGGCCCTCGTGGTGCGACCCCGCGGAGGCACCATCACGGCCAAGTGGTGTCTAGGCACGTGGTTCTTGGGGGAGGCACGGGTGGGGTTGGGTTAGCCATCGAGCGGGAGTAGGCTCGGGGGTCATGAGCTACGTCGTACACATCATCGAGTCCCCAAGCGAAGACGACTTCCTCGCCAGCAGGAGCGAGGGAAGGGTCCTGATGGAGGCACTCACTCATGCGGGGCTTCCCGTAGCGATGAGCACGGTGATCAGTCGCAACGCCCTGACCAAGGTGGTCGTGGGGATTGCTATTAAAGCGAAGGCGCTGTCAATGGAGGGGAAGCCGATCACCCCCATCCTCCACCTGTCGATGCACGGCTCGGAGAACGAGATTGGACTTACGTCGGGGGAGCGTTTGACCTGGAAGCAGCTGGCGCCGCTGGTCGGCACCGTGCACAGCATGTCAGGTGGCATGTGGCTGGTGATGTCGACTTGCAAGGGCTTTAGCTCAAGCCGCATGGCCTACCACCAAGAGGCGCCCTTCTCGGTGATGATCGGTTCCTCAGAGGACATCAATTGGAACGACACCGTGGCTGTGTTCACGGCCTTCTACCATCACGTGATCCGCCATGAAGGATCGGCGCAGTCGGGGGTGTCGATCATGAACGCCATCTTGGGCACCACGGTCTTTGGTCAAACCACCGGCGCCGCTGCCCAAGATGCTTGGACGTGGTTGCGAAACCTCCAGGAGCAGGCGGTATCGGGTGAGCATCTCATCCAGCTGATGGAGCAAACGCTAGGGCCCCGCAACACCTGGCCCGTAGATCTCAGCATGCTCGACGGCCTCGATCTGGGAAACCTAGACCCCCGTCTGGTTTCCCTCTAGTTTCCCATTTGGGTGGAGTTTCCTGTCCTGTCCCGTCCGGTTGTGTCCGGTAGCCGAGAGTAAACGTCGAGAGCGTTCCAGCAGAAAACGTGGGGTTTTGGCTTAGAGCCACCTTCCGGACTTGAACCGGAGACCTACGGTTTACGAAACCGTTGCTCTACCGACTGAGCTAAGGTGGCAGGGGCGCGGGAGCATACGTGCCTTTGCCCACCAGTCAAGCACTGATGGACCGATCGCTGCTCAGCCAGCCAGTAGACGCATGATTGCCGGGGATTTGAGCCAGTTTTCCTCCCCCCAAACCGAAAGCGCGCGCTCCGGAGCAGGGCGCGAGCGAAGTTTGAGAGTGCGACCCCGCCCCGGCAATTCCCCCGAACCGTCAGCCGCGGCGCACCCGTCGCCGCAGCCAAAACACCCCGAGGAGGCCCATTAGGCTGATTCCGTGCGGAGAGCCCGAGCCGACCGGTGTCGTGCGGCAGGCGCAGCCTCCGTCGACGCCTGACGCGTCGCCGTTTGCGTTTGCTCCGGCTTGGCTTGAGCCACCGTTGCCGGTCTTGTCGGTGCCACCGCTACCTCCTCCAACGCTGGTGCCGCCGTTGCCGTTCCCGCCGCCGCCGGAGCTGCCCCCTCCCGAGCCACCTCCGCCGAACCCGCCAGGGCTCGGGTCGCCCATGCTCTCCGAACCGAAGGCACCGATATCGGGCGCCGCGGAGTCGCCGCGGGCGCGAGACAGGCCCTGGCCGGCGAACTCGCTAGTCACCGTGTCATATCCCTGCGGCAGCGAATCGCCCGAGTCGATCAGGGGTGAGCCACTAGCCGGGCGGTAGCCGTCACCAAGACCTGGGTCGCTGCCTTCGATCAGGTTCTCGATGCCTTCGTAGGTGGCGGAGTTGCTACCAGCGCGGAACCCGGCTTGGATCCAGTTCGCGCCCATCACCAGGGTCGCCTCGGAAGACTGATCGGGGTCGAGCAGCTCCAGCTCACCTCCCGTGCTCTCGAACACGTTGTTGTAGGCTTCAACGCGGGTCTGCGAGTTGACGAAGAAAATCGTGGCCCCGTTGCTGCGATCCGAGAGCACCGTGTTCTGGTAGAAGTACATCAGACGTCGCGGAGGCCTGCCGCCGTCTTGACCGAAGTGCACGATCTGACTCTGATTCGTGTCGGCGTGCTTGATCAGCACGTTGCCGAAGACGTGGATCGGATCGTTCGTGTGGTCCCAGGCGCCGTCTTCGGCTTCGACCAGATCGAGCACGCGGTTGCCGCCTTCGATCCAGTTGTAGCGAACCACCGTGCCTTGAGAGCGATCCTTGAGGTTGTTGCCTCCGGCATCCGGGCGTAACGGTAGGATCACGTTGTACTGGAAGACGATGCCGTCGGACTCGGTGTAGATGTTGTGCTCGTAGATACTGCCAGCGTTCCCGTTGTCATGAATGAAGCAACCCTCGACCGTGATGTCCGCCGCATTGACCCAGCTGAAGAAGCCGTTTCCGGAGCCGTGAATGTCCAAGTTGCGGAACGTCAGGTGGCTGCCATCCGGAGCGAATACGCTCGCCGCGTTGTCCGGGAAGCCGGCGTCGCTGTTCGCGTTACGGATCTCGAAGTTCTCGATCACCACGTATGCGGCGCCAGGGCCGGTGTGCACCAGTCCACGATTGTGGGCACCGGGACCGGCGCTCGAGCCCTCACCGTCGATGATCGGAAGCTCGCCGTTTGGCCCCGGTATACCTCTCAAGCTGATCGGGCTCTGCTCAGTGCCGGCGCGCTCGATGCCGAAGCTCTCCCGATAGGGTTCCGCGCGGTAGTAGACGAGCACTTCGTCACCGGCTTCCAGTGAGCGGAGCGGTGCATCCGAGATGTTCTCGTACTCCTTGCCTGGCCCTACCTCATAGGTGGCCGCAAGCGCGGCGCTTGCCCAGCATGCGCTGAGTGCACCAACAAAGATGGCGGAAAGGCGCCGCGACGCGCTTCGTTTCATACCCCTCAAACCAATCTCCCCGTTAAGGTTCCGGCCAAACCGGAGGCGACGTACAGCGTGCTTCTAGGATCGCTCGCTGTAAAGCGAGACACGCTCGAACAGAAAGCCTGAGCGGCTTTTCCGTATCGATTCACCCGCGGACGTCGCTCCGCCGGTCTCGCTTGAACTCCGCCTACGGCCCAGCATGCAGAGCGTCTGGTAGGGACGCAACCGCCGAGTGTAGCTGCGGACTTACTCGACGAAGTCGCGATAGCGGCCGCTTCGAAAGTCTTCAATCAAGCCGCGAACCCGCTCGAAGTCTTCGTCGTTTCTGGACGCTACCTCGCTGATCGGCTTGAGCCCTTCCACATGTTCGCGAAAGCGCTCGAGCTGTACGGAGCCCATGGCCCACTCCGCGAACGCGCGAGAATCGATCGGTCCGCGACGCAGGACACGCACGTCGCGATGACGATTATCCGTGCGGATTCGGTTGAAGGTAGTGTCGACGGCGCCCTCGCTGCCTTCGAGGATCTGCATGAAGCATGCGCCATCGCTGAGCAGCAGGCCGGTGATCTGCTTGCGAGTGTTGTTCTTGCGGGCCGCTACCAAGATCTGAAACAGCTCACCAGGGAGCAGCTCCGCGCTGGCTTGGCTCACGTACACGATCTCGAACAGGTCGCTCACGAAGGGGGAGCGTAGTCCCGAGCCGTGCGGCCGCAACTAGCCCCGCGGGTGAGTCACGAATCTTCTTTGGCAGGTTGCGAAACGTATTCGCAGACGGTGTTCTGGAACTGGCCTGGAGCCGTAAAGTGCTGGCGAACGCAGGTCAGCTCGCAGCTGTTTGGTCCACTAAACGTGTACTGCAGCAGATACACATCACCCGGGTGAGGAGCGAGGTTGACTTTGCCTCCGCAAGCGCCACGGGGGAGCCGGACGGTGACCCAGTTGTCTCGGTACTTCGTAACGTATCGAGTGCAGTACTTCGAGGTGGTGTACTTGTGAGCGCCAAAGCCAGACTGCTGTGTACCGCAGTAATACTGTTCACTGGCTTGATAGCTTTGTCGCTCCACGTGGGTCTCGGTGTCGAAGAAGTCCGAGGTGATGCTCACACTGGCGAACCCTGGTCGCACCCGAAACCCGTTGGTGCGGGTGGACTGACCAGGCTCGTCCAGGTCGAGGCGATCGCCGTCTACCGTCACCAGCTCGTCAAGGTTCGCCCCGGGTCGTGCGGCGTATAACGTCCTGAGCTTTACAATGGCGTGGGGTTCATCCGGAGCCGGTTCAACGTACTTCGGAACGAGGGCTCCCGGCCTGCATGCGAGAAGTGCCCATACCAACAGCGGCAGCCCGCCCAGTGAGCTCAGTTGGGGCAGCTTGCGACGCAGCTGCGCATGTAGGAGTCGCATCGAGAGACCTCATCCGAGTTGCTGGCGGACACCAAGCAACGGTCGTTGTGATAGTTGCAGTAGTCGAGACACGAGGACTGTTCGGCAGACCTCGGTTGCGCGAAGCACGCACCCAGCGGGAGCAGCAGCGCGAGCAGCGCGAGGTGCGGCCTGCGCCTTGCGCCGCGAGGAGGGGATGGGGGCATGCGATTCCCCATCGGCCAATTGCGCCCGTGGTTGCTAGGAAAATTCGCTGGGTCGCGTTTTTTCGCCCGGCCTACTGCTTCACGGCGCCACCACGGATGGCCGCAAAATTCGCGTCGAACGCTGCGTACACATCGGGGTCGTCCAGCTTGAGCAGCGCCTCGTCATTTCCTCGCAGGGCGGGGCCCGTGTAGTTGTGAGAGCCCGTCCACACCAGGCCCCGATCGGCGGTGCCCGTGTAGGTTCCGTGGATGATCAGGATTTTCGAGTGTAGCCCCTCACCAGCGGAGCCCGTGGGGTAGAGGTAGAGGTTCACGCCGCCGCTCTTGAGCGTCGAGGCGATGGTCGTGTTCAGGTTCTCCCCATCGAGCACCACGGTCACGCCGCAACCTTGGCTCCGCTTGCTGACTAGCTTATCGGCGATCTCCGAGCGAGCCGTCGTGAAGAAGGCCATTGCCACGCGGATCGTCGTGCCGGCATCACAGGTGACATTGTCCAGGACGCCGAGGATCGTGTCTCCGCTGGCCCGGGGATAGAAGTAGGCCTTGGTGCCCGTGTCACCGTCGAAGGAGCGGTAGTAGTCCAGGTTCTGTTGCTGAGCCTGCATGTCGGTCCAGTAGCTCAGGTAGGCATCGTACAGCGCCTTGTCATCGCGGATGATGACCATGTTGTTGTGCTTGTGGAGCTGGGTCGTCGTGAGGTTCGCGGAGGATTGGACGACGACGTTCTTCGAGCCGTCCTTCAGCTCGCTGAACAGGAAGAACTTGTTGTGGTTGATGCCGGTGTTACTCCCGATGCATGCGCCTTGCCCCGCGGAATCATTGCACACCGTCACGTGACCGCTCGGTAGCTCGCTCTTCAGCGTCGCCACGCCGACCCAGTCGTCCCCTTGGTCGTTCTTGTTCGTGGGATCGAGCACGACTCGCACGTCGACGCCCGCTTTCTGTGCGTCCACGAAGCGGTAGGCGATCGCCTGGCGACTCCAGTGATAGAGCGAGATGCGGATCTGAGAGCCCGGCACCGCAGCCTTGGCCAGCTCGCCGAGCTTCGTCTCGATCGTGGTGTCGTTGGCGCCACCTGGGAGGGGCACGGTGAAAACCACTTCCTTTTGCGGTGGCGGCGTGGACGAGTCCACGCCGGCATCCACCGCGCCGCCGCCACCGCCCGCGCCTCCATCACCGCCGGAGGTGCCCGCACTCCCGGAGCTTCCGGAACTGCCTTCGCTCCCGGAGCTGCCGCCACTGCCGTTTGCGGCGCCTCCACCCTCACCCCCGAACCCGCTTGCGCCACCGCTCGCCTGACCTGCGCTGCCGCCCGCGGTTGCTCCACCGTTCCCGGTGCCACCGCTGCCAACCTCGTTCGTCGAGTCGCTCGAGCATGCGGCTGCGCCGAGGCTCAGGGTCAGGACCCCGACGAAGAGTGCGTGAGTGAGTCTGCTGCGCATGATGGCTCCGAGTGAGCTGACTAGCCCGGTGGCAAAAGTCTGGGTTGGATCTAAGTCGGCGCTGCTGCGGATTTCGCAAGCTTGCGCGAACCAACACCCTCCGAGCGAGCTTTGCGCTAGCAGAGCCACAATGCCAGGCAAAGGGCAGTCGATCGGGGCGATTGCACAACTTGCGCCGTATCTTGCACAGCGCGCAGCGGGCCGTTGCACAACCTGAGCCCCCTAAATGCTCACTGACTAGCCTTTGTCGCGCGGTTCTCTGCGGAGATGTGCTCGCGGAGCCACGTCAGGCCCGTGTCCTGAGTGTAGCGCTCGTGCCAAGCAAGGTAGACATCGAACGCTTGGAGTTTCAGGGGGGGAGGGGAAACTGTCAGCGCAAAGCGCTCAGCCATCACCCTGGCGTAGCGCTCCGGCACCGTCGCCAGGAGCGATGTCTCAGCGATCACCCCAGCGAGTGCGGCGTAGTCTGGGACGCGTAACGAGACCCGGCGTGTGAGCCCTTGTTGAGCGAGCAAGCGATCCACGTAGCCGGGGCCGTCGTCGGATGTCACGAGGGCGTGCGGTGAGCTGACATAGCGCTTCAAGCTGAGCCGACGCGTCGACTCTGCGCGCCGTTCGATCACCACGAAACGCTCTGTGAACAGGCGCGCTGTTTGGATTCCCGGTGCACGGGGGAGCTGCTCCGCGCTGCCAGCGCACAGGTCGACGCTGCCGTCGAGCAGGCTCTCCGCGCTGGCCGCTGTAGTCGGGAGCAGGCGCACTTCCACGTTCGGCGCAAGCGATGAGAGGGTTTGGAGAAACCTCGGTAAGCCAACCACTTGGAAGTAGTCGCTCGTTGCAACGCGGAAACGACGCTGACTCTGTGACGGGTTGAATGCCGGTTCCCGTTCCAAGAGCCGCTCCAGTTCGCTCAGCGCCGCGCGGAGCGGTGCCTTCAGCGCCTGCGCCCGACTCGTGAGCGTGTGGCCGTGGGAAGCACGCACCAGTAGCGGATCCGCGAGTAGCTCGCGCAGCTGTCGCAGGTTGTGGCTCATGCTGGGCTGAGTGACCCCCACCTGGCGCGCTGCTTGAGTGACGCTGGCGGTGAAGAGGAGTGCGTCGAGGGCCACGAACAGGTTCAGGTTCAGGCTCAAGAGGCGCTGCAACGCGACGCCATCGCGGGGCTCAGCATTCATGCTGTCTATGATGACATGGCAAGCATCGATTGGGATGATGTCGCTCTCGACCCCATACTTGGGGAGTGACCAATCCCAAGCGCCCACGGGCTCGCTGGCTCAGCCAGAGTGAAAAGCAACTCTTCAACGCCTGCCTGAGCGGGCTCGCCAGGTTGGCGCGGCGCCGGCGAGACGGGCTCGCCTTTCCGCTGCTCCGTGGCTTGGCGCGTCTTACACTGGCGTATCGCAGGTCGAAGCCAGTGGGCAGCGACCCGCGGGCCCTGGCTGAGGAATGGCAGCGCTTGATGCCGTCGCGAAAAATGGTCCCGATCACTGCCGTCGAGGGGGACACCGCGTTCGGTGAAATCCGCGTGGAATGTCCCCTCAGGGGCACCGGCGACGTTGAAGCGTGTTTTCGCTTGATGGAATACGACCGCAGCTTGATGCGTGCTCACGGGGCGCAGTTCGTGGTCTTGCGCTCCCAGGCAGAGGCCGGCGTTTCAGTGTGTGAGATCGCGATTCGACCGCAGTTGCTGCCGGCAGCGGACCTGATCCCCGCGCATCGGCGTGTCGGCCAGGCCGCCTCGCCCGAGGCGTAGCGTCTCGCGGGCGGTGATTCTTGCGCTCGCAAGTCTGCGAAATTCCTACGCGCGCCTCGGGCACGGTTGGTGCGACGTGGCGGGTATGAAGAAGCCAGCCCCATCCAAACCCGACATCCGCGACTGGATTGCGATCCTCGAGGACATTCGGGTGCAGCAAGACAATGCGCCGATGGCCCAGGAGCTCGAGCGCTGTTCATTCGTGGACGCGCGCGAAATCTCGGGTGTGCGTTGGTTGAAGCTCAAGCCGCCGCCGAGCTTATACGGTCAGAAGCAGGCAGAGGCGGCCCTGCGTGAAGCGGGCGCCCGTCTGTTCGGCGGTTTTGACGTGGAGTTCGTGAAGCCGGATCCGCTGCCCGAAGCGGACGAGCCCGACGACTTACATTCCTAGCGGTGCAGACGGTGCGGGGATGCTGCGTTGCCGCGCAACGCTTGCCGGAATTCTGTCTGCGGCACTCAGCGGTCGAATCGGTGCTGGGTGCCGATCCCGCGTTATTTACCGGGGCTGAACGCTGACGTGGGCATGAGTCGCGGGTGGCACGTGTTGTGTAAACAGCCCTAGCAAGGAGACAACCATGACGACCAAGCCTCAGGTGCTCGTAGCGGGCATCGATTTTTCGCTCCAGGGGTCCAAGGCGCTGAGCGGCGCCCTGGAGCTCGCCTCCCAGCGCGAGACCAGCGCGCTCCACGTGGTTCACGTCGCGTCCCCCTACGAGGACGGGGTACGCCTGGAGGTTCCTCCGGGAACTGAAAACGCAGAGCGCGTCGACGGGCGACTGATCCCCGTGCAAGAAGCTGCGAACTTCACCCAGGATTGGGTGGATGAGTGGCTGCGGGCGTTCGCTCATCAGCACGGAGACAAATTACCCTGTCCCATCAAGATCCATCTCGCCGTCGGTGACCCGGCGGAGGAGATCCGACGCGTCGCGATTGATACCGCTGCCGACGTGATCTGCGTCGCGAGTCACGGCCGAAAGGGCCTGCGCCGAGTGCTGCTGGGCTCAATCGCCGAGGCAATCGTGCGAGATGCACCCTGCAACGTGATCGTCGTGCGCGACAAAGAAGTGCCAGACATCGAGCCGGCCTACACCCCTGAAGAGCAAAAGCTCCACGATGCGGCGCAGGAGCATCACCTCGGCTCTCGGCACACCTATCACTACTACGATCGCAACACGATGGCGAACCACACCAAGCTCGGGAGCATCGTCGGCTCCACTTGAGCTAGCGGGTTGCTGGTCCGCCGGACGGACCTATGTTCATGAAGTTCTGCCGCTTTCGCCGAACCATGAACCGCATCCCCCAGTCCCCCAATTCGCGCCTCCAAACCCAGGGCCTGCACCCGCTGCAGAAGCCTCCCGGGATCTGGGGGCGCCGCCTATTTTACCGTGCGCAAACTTGGGGGATCCTGGCGCTCATCGCCTTGGTCAGCGGCGTTTCGGGCTATCTGGTGCTTGGCAGCTGGGGTGCCGTCTTGTTGCTGCTCCTGGTGGTCGGTAGCTTCGGTGCACTGCGCGTTGCACCGGGGGATCTGGTACTGCGGCTCCAGGGCGGCAGGGAGCTCAGCTACCACGAGCGCCCGGAGCTCTTCGAGGCGGTTTGGGAGCTGAGCCGCCGAGCGGGGCTGCCCGTCGCGCCGCGGCTGTTCTTGATGCCGATGCCTGGCGTGCAGGCGATGAGCACCGGTTCACTCCGGCGGCCGGCGCTTGGCATCACTCGAGGTTTGCTCTGGCACATGGAGCCTCGGGAGCTCTTTGCGATTTTGGCTCATGAAGTCGCCCACGTG
Organism: Polyangiaceae bacterium; assembly: GCA_020633205.1. Lineage (NCBI taxonomy): Bacteria > Pseudomonadati > Myxococcota > Polyangiales > Polyangiaceae > Polyangiaceae bacterium. Next base: position 954,384 of record JACKEB010000010.1, on the reverse strand, counting down.
AGCCATGGCGATATGGCGACGCTCGGCTTGGTGCAAGCGCTGCTGCGGGTGACCCGGCTCTCGGCCTTGATTGGTTTCCTCGCGGTAGTGGCGAATTTGCTCGCGGCGCTGCTCGGGATGCAGCTAGTTCCGGCTTGGATCGTGTGGGGGCTGTTGATCGCCCCGGCGCTGGTGACGCTGCTTACCTTCGCGCTCTCGCGGGTACGCGAGTTCGAGGCTGACCTGGGCGCCGCGGAGCTCTCTGGTGATCCGGCCGCGTTGGCGTCGGCCCTCCTCAGGTTGGAGGCGCTGAGTGCGCGGCTGGCGCCCCCTTGGTTGCGGCTCGAGCTCCCAAGCTGGCTACGCACGCACCCAGATACTCGAGAGCGTGTGCGCCTGCTGGCAGAGCTAGCGCCCACGCCTCTGCGAGCACCCGTCGCTCGACGTGGGCGACAGTCATTTCCTCCGGGATATCAGTTCCGGTTCCACTGACGTCTGCGTCCCGCGCGGCTCACCCCAATCACCAGCGCCAGTAGGAAGCCTAGCAGCGCCGTTCCCCGGGTTTGGGGGTGAGGGGACAGCGTACAGCCGCTGGAGTCACCCGAGCCATCAGCGCTGCCGCTCGGTTCCGAGCCTGCGCTCCCTCCCGCTGCCGTGCCTCCCGAAGCTGCCGTGCCTCCCGAAGCTGCCGTGCCTCCCACTCCCGCTGTCCCGCCGCTGCCCGCGCTTCCGCCGCCCTCACCACCAGCGCCAGCGGCGCTTTGTAGGCCCAGCTCTGGACAGCTTGCTTCGTCTCCTTCGGCGCAGGCGGTCTTGACCTCCGCTGTGTAGTCGGCGGCCAGGTGCTCACCGTTCAGGGTGGTCGCAGCCGGGGTGACCTTCACACGGTAGGTGACCTTCGGCGCTACGTCGGCGTCGGGTTTGAGCTGAATGGTGTGAGCCCAGGCGTCTCCGCGGACTCGCAGCGTGTAGGGGACGACGTTTCCGCTTGGATCGAGCAATTGAATGCTGTTGCTGTCGAGGCTGCTGCCCTCGAGCCCGTGACCGGAAAAGAGCGTGATCCAGCCATCGATCGAAGTGTGGTCGAGTGCGAGGTAGCGCTCCGCATCCGCTCCGTCCGGAGCGGGGTCGATGCCCACGAACAGACTTGCATCGACGCTGACGTTGGAGTTCAGACGCCGCCAGATTTGTTCCCAGTAGTTGGCGATGACGCGGGCGTTGTAAGGATAGGAGCCAGGGACAGCGGGGTTTAGGTAGGCCTTGGATGCCCACGGATACTTGTCGCGGAAGCTCTGGTGTCCAGGCGCAAGCACTGTCTTGACCAATGCGTGAGCGCTCTTCGCCTTGGTCATGCCGTCGACGATCACCTGCGGCTCCACTTGGTGATTCGTGAAGTTGCCGAAGACCTGGCTAAGCGCGTCGGCGTCGATCACCAGCGGCGGATCGTAGGTGATGGCGCGGTCGTTCACGAGCCAGACGTCGGTGCCGGTGTCGAGCTCGTTGGTGTCCCCGTCGAGCAGCGCCGCTCTGTCGTACAGCAGGATGTCGAAGCTCTCGTCGGCCATCCCGTGAGACGCCGCGCCAAGCAAGACGGCAACGTGTTCTGCCGCGGGGCCTTGATCGTACGGCGGGGAGTAGGTCTGTTGGATCCACGTGAGGTAGCCCTGCACGAATCCTGACCAGTGCGCGATTTCCCCGTAGCCATCACCCGCGGCGTAGCCGGAGTCGGGCAAGAACGAACCATTCAAGTACTGATCGGGATGGTCCAGCAGGAGCTGCTTGAGTTCAGGCGTTTGCACATGGGAAATGGCAAGCTCGCTGGTGTACATATGACCCAGCATGCCGTTCGCGGACGCCTCGGGCGCCACGGCGAGGGTGAGGGTGAGCGTGGCCAGAGCGAAGCGCGTGCGCATAGACCCGAGTGTACAGGGACCACCGGCGTACCGGCAGTCTTCGAGTCAGTCCGTTTCAAGTCGGCGCGCTCTGCGTAGTTCGGCCCTCGGCGCGCGATTGTCTAGCGCACGCTCACGAGAGATCCCCTGTTGTGGGCTGTGACTTCATGTCGAATGCAGCGAGCTTGCGATAGATCGTTGCACGACCGATCCCAAGCAGCCTTGCGGCATGGGAGACGCACCCTCCTGAAGTCTCGAGCGCTCGCTGGATGGCGCGCCGCTCCAGCTCACGCAAGTTCAGGGTTTCGCTGGGGTCGCGCGGGAAACGCCCAATCGACTCCCCGCGGCCCAGCGGCGGAGTTCCGACCATGGCGCTGGCTTGAATGGCGCGCGGTAGCTGGGCCAGGGTGATCTCTCGAGAATCAGCGCTCAGCATCGCGCGATGCACGATGTTCCGGAGTTCCCGCACATTGCCTGGCCAGTCGTAGGTCATGATCGCTTCGAGGGCGTCAGGCGAGATGCTGCCGATCTGTCGGCCGACGTCGCTTGATAGCTGCTGCAAGAAGAAGCTCACGAGCTGCGGAATATCGGATTTGCGATCTCTGAGCGGTGGCAGCTTGAGGACCTGACCCATCAAGAGCTGAAATAGTTCCTTGTGGAAGCGGCCAGCTCGAACCTCCAGCGCGAGGTCTCGCTGACTCGCGCAGACGACGCGCGCCGTAAAAGGTAGCGGAGCGTCTCCACCAACACGCTGGAAAGGAGCGGTGTCGAAGCGCGCCGAGCAGCGCCGCCTGGGCGGCGAGACTCAACTCACTCACCTCATCGAAGAACAGAGTGCCACCCTGCGCGTCCTCGAAGCGGCCGGTGAGACGTTCACTCGCGTCACTCGAACGCTCTTCCCCACAAAGCTCGGCTGCCTGGAGCGCTTTCGGCGTGGCCGTGCAGCTCACGGTCACTAGGGCGCCGCTGTGTTGCCGCCCGGCAGCGTGCACCGCGCGCGCGACCACGTCTTTCCCGCTGCCGCTCTCGCCCAGAATGCACACGGGTGCGTTGCTCTCGCCCAGGCGGCCTACTTGCTCTGACAAGACTCGCATGGCTTGGCTCTCGCCAGCGATTTGGGCTAGAAACTTCTCCGCGCAGAGGGTGCTCTCTAGGTGCCGGACACGCTTGCGGAGCCAGCTGCGTTCTGCAGCACGCTCGACGGCCTGAACCAACCTGTTTCCGTTCACCGGTTGTTCGACGTACTCGTGGACGGCATCCGAGGGCGCGACGGCCGTGTCGATCTCGTTCGCCGCGATGAGAACGACGCAGGTCAGATCAGGCAATGCGGCTTCGATGCGACGCATGCTGTCCGCGCGGCGTGATGTCTCCGCGTCGATGCATGCTAGAGCTGGCGGCAACGTGCCGGCGGTTTCCAATGCGGCGTCCAGCGTGCCGAACAAAGCGACGTCCCAGCCGGCTGCTTCGAGCACTCGCGCGATCCCATCGCGGGAGTGAGGGTTCGAGTCGACTAGCCAGATCCGCTTGGAGGGAAAGCGTGCGTCATCCATGACGAGCGAATTGCAGAAGTCGAGCCAAGTCGCGGACCTGGGTCTTATCCTGGTAAATCCCCGGATCCAGCGCGTCGGGTCCCTTGATCCCGCTGCCGCGACTGTAGTCTCGAACCAACGCATTGCTGAACGCTGCCTACTGCGTCCGGGCCGCGTGGCGGCTGTTGTCTGCAGTCGACACCGCGCAAGTTCTGACGCAGCTATGCGCGAGCAGCAAGCGCCGCGGCGAGTGGAGCTCGACAGCGGGTTCGTACGTCGAGCCAGTCAGCGTCCGAGATCACTCCGAACTCGCGGGCGCCAGCCACCGCTACGGAGCGAGCTTCATTCGACGCGGAGGGGCTGGTGAGGCGCACCGTGGCGGGCTTTGATTCCTCGAGGCACCAGAGGACGGTATCCAAGGCAAGCCGTGCATGGCGGCGTTCGTCCAACGCGATGCTCGCGAGGACCGCCCTCAACTCGGGACATGCAGATCGCCCGGCGGCGTTGTGCAAGGCGACTGCGGCCGCCGCTTCGGGTTCGAAGGCTTCGTCCAGGGTGCGCTGCGCGAGTGTGCGGAGCGCAAGCGCGCGATCGCTGGGTGGCGTTCTGGCTGATCGCGCCAGTTGGAGCGCGCCGAACGCAAGGGCGGGCGCTCCCCAGGCGTGGAGCACCTCGAGGCAGAGCGCGGTATGCTGGAGCTCGTCCAGCGCCGCCTCCGCGTAGCGACGCACCAGCTCCCGCGGAGCGCCTAGTGCGATCAGCTCGAGGCGCGCTCGAGTAAACGAAGCGACGCTCGAGTGCTCGAGTTGTGCCTGTCGACGCCAGTGAGCCAGCACGCTTGGCAGTGCTTCTACCGGGGGCGATAGGAGCTGAAGTGTTGGCTCCGGTGTCGCGTGCTCGGAAACCAGCGGGGCGATCAAAGCGACTGCGGCCTGGGAGGGATCGACCAATGGGCGACCACCAGGGGCCTTCTCTCGCCAGTTGTAGCAACACAGCGGCGCGTGGTTGATGGCGCTGCGGCGCATCTTCGTCTGAATGTCGTCGTAGAAGCCGTAGGTGCTCCGGGGCATGTCAATGTACTCCGGCGCGAGCTCCTTTTCCTTGGGGATCCGCTCCCCGTCCAGGAACTTCATACAGCCATCGACTTCAGGCGAACCTAGGATGACCAAGCTCTTGGCGACCTCCGGCTTCGCGCACCATTTGCCTTCGGGCGGGTGAATGCGCTCCCCGTCACTGCCGATTGGAACCGCGGTCAGCGTGGCTGTCGGCGCGGTCTGTTTCGGTCCCTCGTCGCAACCGACGAGAGCGAGAGACGAGGCGCCTAGCCCCAGCCCTGCCACAAGCCAGCGAAGGTCGGGTTGCATGGTCGGCAGCATACTCAGCAGACGCCGCACGTCCACGCCCCGCGAGCGCGCAGTGCCCTCGCGAGGTTGGGGTGAGCGCTGATTCCGTCGCTAGTTCTTGCCGAACAGGCCGCGTGCGAGGCCCGGGCGCTTCGTCATGCCGAGCACGGCTGCCACACGAATGCTGGGCTCGAGGGCGTGAGGGTTGGTGTACACGCCGCCGTGAACTTGCACCTCGCCGAGGCGTGCTGCTCGGGTCTCCGGGGAGATGCCGTGCTCGAGGCTTTTTGCGTTGGCGACGGCAGCGGGATTGAGCAAATCGTGCAGCATCAGCAAGGTCGCGAGCGCCCGCGTCGTTTCCGGGAGGAAAATCTCGATGTTGAAGGCAGGTGCGCCTTCGAAGGCGGCCTCGAACAGCGGGTGAGCCAAAGACTTCGTACGGGTGATGCCCGCGACGTTCGCGCTTACGGTCAGAGGCCGGGTGTGACCCTCGAAGCTCGAACCCTCGGCGGCGTATACCTCTGCAGCGAGCAGCTTGGCGATGTACTGCGCCGCTTGGTAGCTCACGCCTTGAATCGACACGACCGCGCGCGCTGTGCTCACGCCTTGGTGGCGCTCATGACCCGGGCTCAGCATGCCGCTCTTTTTCAGCGCGCTCTGCCACAGCGGCGGGCGAGCGGCGCGGCGCTCAGTCAGCTCGCTGCAGCCCGGGCGCACCTGGCTGGGCGTCGTCGGTGAAATCCACAGAGAAATAGATTCGAGCACACCTTCTGGCAGGCTGCGGGCGATGCCGTTCATCGTCGAAGCCAAGCGCCACTCCTGGCTCTCTCCTGCCGCGTACGCATACAAGCCCAGGTGCAGCGGCTCGCCCGCCGCAAACTCCAGCAGCGTCTGCTTGCAGCGGCGTGGGTCGCAGAGCAGGTCGCTACCTTCAGGGGCGTAGTGGAGCTCGCCACCAGGCAGCGTCTCGGCATTCGGAGACTGCAAGTCGAGCCACAACACCTTGGCGCCCGCTTCCAATAGGAAGCGGGTCGGCGCCAGCTCCGCTGCGGCGCCGAGCAGCGCGAAGCGCTGCCCGCCAAGGGAGATGCGCCCAGCGTGAGACAGCGCGTAGTCTCCAATCCAGCACAGGGCATCCCCGGCGGCTTGAGTCATGAAGCCGCGCTCGACAAGCAAGCTTGCCAGCGCACCGAGCTCTGCGGCGCCGTAGTTGCGGCCTTCGAAAGGCACCTGGGGCGCGAGCCCGGGAGCCGAGCCATCTCCGTGACGCTCGAGTTCGAAGGCTTGACCTTCCCCCTTCAGGTACTCACCGAAAGACTGCGGCGTTTGCTCGCCGCGGGGTCGATACACCAGGCCTTCCTGGGTGCGCTGCACGATGTGGCGCGCGATTTCACTGCGCCGCGGAGACGCGCAGCGCACGGCCTCGAAGCGGGCTAGCTGGTCGCCCAAGCGCGCCTTGAAGCGGCCGGGCTCCGGGCTCAGGCGCGCAGCGGACAACTCGTGGGGGAACTCCCGAACGGTTTCCGTGAGGATTTTATGCAAGAAGGCGGAGCCGCTGGTGCCTTCGGGGAGGTTCACGCCAGGTGCGGCGCTCTTGTGCTTGGACGCTGTTCCCATGGCGCCTGGGGTAACAGAAACACCGCGCCCGGGGTACCAACCTTGTGGGCGAAAACGTCAGGAAAGTTGCGTAGCGGCGCTCTACAGAGCACCTCTCCCCCAAAAACCCTGGGGAAATTCCTAGAGGTGTGGACGCCGGCAAAGGAATCGAACAGCGCCCGAAACCTGTTGCGGTGCGCGCGGTTCAAGCAAAAACAAGCGGCGCTCAACCGAAAAGGGTATCCACGACCTCGCGCAGCAGTTCTTGGGACTCATCCGCGTTCAGCTCCAGCGCGGCGGCGAGTGAGTCGATCGCGGCGGCTTCCGCGTGAGCGACGTGATCGTCGACGAATGCCACACCGGCGGCGAGGCGGAAGGCGAAGGTGCGGCCGTCCGGCGTGCCGATGCGCCGAGCGGCGTCGTGCATGCGGGCGCTCCAGCCTTCCTTCTCAAGCGAGTCGGCGAGCTGATTCAGCGTCGAGCCCAGCTCGAGGCCTTTTACCGCGTGCATATCGGCGACGGCCTCGATGGAGCCGCGCAGCTGCTCGAGCTCTTCGTCGGAGATCTCGCCGTCCACCGCGGCCATCAGGAACATCAGCTCGAGGGTCGCCTCGAACTCCTTGGCGAGGGTCTGCTCGTCGCTCGACAGCTCGGCGGCGGGCTGCAGGCTCTTGGCGTGAGCCTGGGCGGCTTCACGGGCACTGACACCAGAGGCGAGCTTCTTCAGGCGGAGGTCGAGATCCATGGCCGCAGAGCATAGCGGTCGCGCGGATCGTTGGCGACCGCGGCCGCACCCGCTGCGGGTGACGTCTGGGGCATGGACGACGACTTGAGGTTTTTCCGCGGAAAATGCCGACTTCTGGGGTTGAGGGCCGGCCAGGTTGTCGCAGCGAAGCGCGCACAGATTGCCGAATCCAGCGCTCGGGGCTACCCCTCGCTCGTGTCCAGCTCGAACTCCGCCTCCCTAACCCAGGGCGTCCAACAAGAGCCGCCCGCGACCAAGTGGGTCGTGGCTGGTCTGACCGTCTTCGTCTGCTTGGCCGTTGTGGTCGTGCTGTACGCCTTCCCAGGACGCACGGAGCCGGGGCACCCTGGAGTGCTACCGACCATCAACGCGCTCCTGAACGGCAGCGCGGCGGTGTTCTTGGGTCTGGGTTTTTATTTCATCAAGGCGAAGAACCGCGTCGCGCACAAGCGCAGCATGCTGACCGCCTTCGTGCTCTCCAGTGTGTTCCTGATCACCTACCTGATGCACCACGCCCAGGTCGGCAGCGTGCCCTTCCAGGGCACCGGTGCCGTGCGGATCATCTACTTCGCGTTCTTGATCCCTCATGTGTTGCTGGCGACGGTGGTGGTGCCGCTGGCGTTGTTCACGATCTATCGCGGCTGGACGAATCGCATCGAGCGGCATCGCAAGGTGGCGCGCTGGGCGTTCCCGATCTGGATGTACGTCTCGGTGAGCGGCGTGATCGTGTACTTCATGCTCTACCACCTGTGAGCTGAGTTGCCTCGAATCGCCTCCCTCAGGAGCTTTTGGCGTGTACGCGCCGCACGGCGTCCGCGATGGGACCAGGCACCTCTTCCTGGAGGAAATGCCCCGCGTCGGTCCAGGTGAAGCGCGCCTGGGGCAGGATGCGCTCCATGTACCGCCCGACGGAGCCGAGCACCGGATCGCGCTTGCCCCATACGATGTCGATGGGGCCCTTGAAACTCATCACCAGCTCCCGGCAACGCGTTAGAGCATCGACCGACGGGTGATCTTGGCTGCTCGGCACCATGCGCGCCAAGGCGAGGGGAGCGACGCGCTCGGAATGTTTCCGTAGGGGATAGCGGTACGCGCGCTTGACCTCCCCAGAGATGCTCTGCCTGTCGCCTTGCACGCGCTCCATCGCGATCTCGGGGAAGCCCAGGCGACCAAACACGAAGTCGCTGATCAGCGGCATGCGTGCGAAGCGGTGAAAGGTCGTCGGCTTGAACTCTGGACGCGGCGGACCAGCGACGGTGTTCAACAGCACGAGGCCCGTCATCAGCTGTGGGCGATCCGCCAGCGCCCTGAGCCCGATTGGACCGCCCCAGTCTTGCCCGACGAAGATCAAGTCTTCGAGCTCCAGCTGATCGATCAATGAGCCGAGCCACGAGGCGTGATGATCGAGCTGGTGAGCGAGGGGATCCGTCGGCTTGTCGGAGAAGCCGAGCCCAATCAGGTCCGGCATGATGAGCCGCAGCGGTTCACCCGCGAGCTCGCTCGCGACCTTGCGATACAGGTAGCCCCAGGTCGGGTTGCCATGCAGCATCAGCACGGGCCGGCCGTGGCCCTGCTCCATCACGTGCATCTGATAGCCGCCGACTTGAGCGCGGTAGCGCTTGAACGGGACTTGGGGTTCGAGCCAGGTCGGCAGCGTGGGAGGCGGGAGCTCGTTCACGGCAGCACTCTACTGGATTCGGTTCGTCGCCTCACGGATGGTTTGGGGGTGAGGGGTGATGTGTTAACAGCTTCAGAGTGACGTCTGAGAGTGGGGCAGCAACGCGCGAAACAGTCGCTGGGCGCAGCGTCGCCGTTACGGGAGCCTCTGGTTTCGTCGGTTCACACATTGCGCTGGCCTTGGCAGCTGCTGGGGCAGAAGCGGTTGGGGTCGTTCGGAGTCCAGGCAAAGCCAGTTGGCTCGAAGAGCGTGGTGTGGCGCTACGCCGCGCGGATCTAGCGGAAGTCGACGCGATGGCGGAGGCCTTTGCGGGCTGTGATGCGGTGATCGCGAACGCGGCGCTGGGCTCGAACCAGGGCACGCTGGACGAGCTGGTGCGCGGCAACACCACCGGTGTGAAGAACACCTTCGCCGCAGCGGCCCGCGCTGGGGTCAAGCGGGTGGTCTACATCAGCAGCGTCGCGGTCTACAACAACCGGCCGCTGCGTTGGCAAAGCGAAGACGCGCCGCGCTTCGATACGGATGCCGTTGCCGCGGGGAGACGTCAGCTGTCGGTGAGCGATCTCACCACGGACTGGCGCTATGCTCACAGCAAGGCGCTGGCAGAAGACTTGGCGTGGAGCGAAGCGGAGCGCCTCGGCCTCGACGTGACGAGCCTGCGGCCAGGCCCGGTCTATGGCTCTCGGGATCCGAAGCTGATGCCTCGCCTGCTCAAGCGCTTGAAGTTGCCGCTCTTGCCGCTGCCCCGGGTCGGGATGCCGCTGGTGCACGCGGGCGATGTGGCCCAGGCGGTGGTCGGTGCGCTCGGGAATCCGCGGAGCGTCGGCGAGGCGTACAACCTGAGCGGCCCACCGACGCCCCTGCCGGAGGTGTTTCGGGAGCTGGTGCGCCAGGGCGCGTCACCAGGGCGGCCACCCATCATCTTGAGCTTGCCGCTACCGATTTGGGTCGGCTTTGATACCAGCAAGGCAGAGCGCGACCTGGGTTTCCGCGCGAGAAGCCTGAAAGACGGCTTCGCCGAGGCGCTGGCGGAGCCGGCCTAGGCGTTCGAGTTCTCAATAGTCGGCGCAGCAGTCGTCGGGCCGCCGATCGTCGCACTCGACTTCTTGGGGCACGCTCCAGTTGCGCTTGAAGCAGCTTGGTTGACAGCTGCTGACGGTCGCCTCGAAGCGCGTGGACTGCTGCATGCTGAAGCCGTCTTCGCAGCCCATTTCGTCGCGCGCCATGGGAGCGCGGCCCTCGCACGCAGCGGCGGAGACGCAGGCGAGGCAGGTGCAGCTCACGCGGGAGAGGGACGCGCCGGGCTTGTAGTAGGTCGGGGGCGTGTACGTTGGTTGCTCGGCGCCTCCCGAGGCGCAGCCGTAGAGCGCCCCCGGCGCAAACACACTCACCCCCAAACCCAGGAGCAGCGCCCGCAGCGACTGAGACAGAGTTTGACGCGGTGAGTCCATGGGCAAGCTCGACAAGGTTATCAGTTCCGACCCGTGGCTTCGCTGAGCCTTGGGTGCCGAGTCTTGGGGTGAGTGGGGTCAAGGCGTCCACATCGGGGTGTCAGCCGGTCGACGCTGGGTGGAGACAGATGCGCGGGATCTCGTGAGTTGGCCGCGCGGCGAGCTGGCCCCGAAGTTGCACAAGCCTACGTGTCCGCTCGGGTGAGCCGAGCCCTGTCAGCCAGAAAGAGCCGAGCCCATGGCCATCGAGGAGATTCTCTATTCATACACGCCCGAGGGGAGCGCCCCGGAGGGCGACACTCAGGAGCTGGATCAAGGTTGGTTCTACGATGAGCCGACCCCAAGCCAAGCGCCGCAGAGCGCCTTCCCGAGCTTTCGACTCCACGACAGTGGGGAGAGCCTGACGCTCTCTGCGGATGTACCCGGCCTGGCTCAGGACGACATCAGCGTGCGCGTGAGTCGCGACCTGATCCACATCAGCGGTAAGCGCAAAGAGCGTATTCCGCACGGTTTCGAGCTGGTGCAGCGGGAGCGGCCAGAGCTCGAGTTCGAACGCAAGATCAAGCTCTACACCCGAGTCGACCCAGCGCGTGGTGCGGCGCACTTGGAGGCCGGTGTGTTGACCATCACCCTGCGCAAGGCCGCGGAGAGCGGCGCTCAGCGCATTCCAATTCGGAAGGTTTGAGCATCATGAACGAGACCGCACTCAGCGGGATCTTCGGCCTACGAGATCCCGACAACTCATCCCTCGGTGCGCCACCCGGTAGCGTCAGCCCTCGTGTCGATCGCTATGAAAGCGACCGTTCGTTGTTGTTTTTCGCCGACTTGCCCGGTGTCGAAGAGGAGCAGCTCAGCCTCGAAGTCGAAGGGGATGTGATGGTGCTGAGCGGAGAGCGTCCCGCGAAAAGCCTGCCTGGGCAATCGGCGCCGCGCTCCGCCGCAGTGCGCTACTACCGTCGCTTCGGGATTCCCCGAGGTATCGATCTCGGTGAAGTCGACGCGCGACTCTCCAACGGAGTGCTCCGCATCAAGGTTCCGAAGGTAGCGCTGCCCGCCACGGCGATCGCGGTGACTGGCAAGGTCGACGAGCCTGCCGCCGACAACGAGGGCATCGACTGGTCACGCCTCAGCGTGCCCCCAAGCGAGCCGCCGAGCGGCAAATCCACGCTGAATTTGGGGTCATTCCTGGCTGGGCCACGGAGCTATCGGAGCAAGCCTCCGCCGAAGCCACCGTCCAGCCGCTCGAAGCTACGCAGCGCCGCTGTGGTGACCGAGCATCGCGCTTCACAGCCTTCGATCGAGGAGATTGAAGAGATCAGCTCACCTGATTGGGTGCTCGAGTAGAGGACTGGGTCGTCGACGGGCGACAGTGTGGGTCCATGGGGAAACGACTCGGGGCCCGCACTTCGGTCTGTCCATTGGGAATTTTTCCGTACATAATTTGGCCGACGATGGGGACTCGGATAAGGGGGATGGTCGATGCAGTTTTTTGCCGAAGCTCCTGGGATGGTGCTCACCCTGTTGGTGTTCGAGATACTGCTCGTGATCGCGTTGATCGCCCGCAAGAAGCGCGCTAGCTCGCGTGACTCGGTACTGCCTCGGGCGTACCTGGCGTCGCGAGGCTCCCGAGAGCCGCTGACGTTTCACGAGCGTCTGGGCATGTAGCCATTCGGTTCGGGGGAGTGGTGTAGGTCCATTCCCTGCATCCGCGCTTGATTGTTGCGAGCGTTCGGCGCTCTGATGTGCCCGCTATGCGCGCAGTGGTGCAACGGGTCGTTGGGAGCTTCGTCGATGTGCTGGATGGAGACGCGCCGGGGCGCGCCGGGACCATCGAGCAGGGCTACACCGTGTTGGTTGGCGTCGCTCAAGGCGACACCGAAGCCGACGCTGACTGGCTAGCTGACAAGGTGCTTGGCCTGCGCTTGTTCGAAGACAGCGAGGGCAAGATGAACCTGAGCCTCAGCGACGTGGGCGGGTCGCTGCTCGCCATCAGTCAGTTCACCCTGCTCGGCGACGCACGCAAGGGCCGGCGGCCGAGCTTCACCCAGGCGATGGAGCCGGTGGGTGCGGAGGCGCTGTTCGAGCGCTTCTGTCAGCGGGCGCGGAGCCAAGGCTGCCGAGTGGAGACTGGGCGTTTCCGCACCCATATGCGTGTCCACATCGAGAATGACGGTCCGGTGACGTTGCTCCTCGATAGCAAGCGGCTGTTCTGAGTAGCTCGCGGATCCTGAGTCCATCTAGATTTCGGGTATGGCGAATCGGGGTAGGGCTCTCATCGAAGAAGTGATCGCGGCCATTCAAGCGGAGGGGGAGCTGCCGTCAGACCGCATGCTCGACGCGCCGAAGCCGAAGGCTGCCAAAGGGCTCGCCGCTTCGGCGATCAGCGAGCTGCGTCTGAGCAACGGCATGGCGCTGCCGCCGAGTCTGGCCGCGTGGCTCGAATACGACGCGCGCTGGTTGCCACTCGAGATCGCCGACGGCGTGGTTCAAGGGGCGTCGTTCGCGGAACTCGTAGCCGACGCAGTACCCGACGTGGGCGAGATGTTCGGCGTGCTGGGTGAGTCGTTGCTGACGGCGGAGTGCTATCGCCTCTGGGTGCCCCAGATGTGTCCCGAGATGAGCGCCGTGTTCCTGTATGGCGCACACGCTGATGCGGAAGGTGAGCTGCCGGTGCTCTGCTTCGCCTACGACGACGACGGCATCCTAGGAGTGTTTGCGGCAGGCTTCGATGTCTACCTGGCTCGCGTGATGGGCGTGTGCAAAGACGTGAGCTACGCCATCGGTGAGGGGCCGCCGGCTTACGCGAAAGCCGCAAACGCAGCCCTCGACGGCTTGCTCAAAGCAGCGGACCCCGGCGTGCGCAAGCAGGTGTACGTGGCTCAAGGCGTGATCAGCGTGGGCTCGTTGATCGAGTTCGATGGGTAGGCTTCGTTTCGTTGCTCTCCTCTGCGTGCTACGCTGCTCCTGCCGGAGCACCTATGTCCGATCCCGTAAAAGTGCATCTAAGCCCAGACGACGCGCGATTCGCTGCGGCCCTCGTTGCCGCGGGGAAGTATTCGACGCTCGAGGAGGCAGCCAAGGCCGCGTTTCGCATGCTCCGGGAGGAGCAGACCCGTAGCGACGCCGTGCGTGACGAACTGCAGGCTCTGTTCGCCGAAATGGACGCTGGCGTCGGCCAAGAGGTTTCAAACGAAGATTTTGCCGAACTGGTGAGGCGAGCAGCGCGATCCGGGGGGTGATGAAGCTCTGGCTCCATCCGCGTGTGCCTGAAGACATTCGGGAGGTCTTGGCGTACACCCGCGGGCGCTTCGGGCAGCTTCAGGCCGAACGCTACGCCGAGCTGATCATCGAAACGTTCTACTGGAGCAGCCGACTCTAGGCCGGCGGAGGGACGACGTGGTGCCTGGGCTCAGGGTCGTGCAGATCGGACTGCCAGACCGTCCGGGCGCACACGGCTTTCTCTACCGCGTGAAGGGCGAACGGGTCGAAGTAGCTCGCCTGGTTCACCTGGCGAGCTACCTCCCGCGGCAGATCCCCAGCGACTTTTAGCCGCGGGCGTCGCGCCCTTCACTTCGAGGCGAGCCTGTGGGTAGATCGGCGCATGGACATTCGCAGGATGGGGGAGGCTGACATCCCCGAGGTTGCCCGGCTGTACTTGAAGGCCTACGAGGTGGACTGGAACGAAGCCGGCGCCCAGAAGTACTTGGGTAAGTTTCACGGCATCGAACCAGAGAGCTGCTTCGTGGCCATTCACGAGGGCAAGGTGGCTGGTGCCATCATGGCGTACTCGTACGAGCGCGAGACCGGCCTGGTGCTCTTCATCCAGGAGCTCTTCGTCGATCCCGAGGTGCGCAACGCTGGTACCGGCAAGAAGCTGATCGCCTGGCTGCGTGACAGCTTCACGCTGGCGGCCAAGGTGAAGATCACCCCGCTCGTGAAGGCCGACACCAACGTCTTGAACTTCTACAACTCACTCGGGTTTGAGCGGGACCGCGCCGTCAGCTTCATGGACGGCTTCTGAGTTCCGCCGGTCGAACCTCTCAGTGCAGTTGATCTCGAGGCGGGGGCGCATCGTCGTCCTCCGCCTCGAGGCGTTTCTTGGCTTCTTCGACGCTGCGAAGCTGACCTTCGTAGTAGGCGCCTTTGCCCCGCAGATACATGAAGCGCGGAAGCTTCCAGGCTTCAGCCCCATCGAGCCCCGGAAAGGGCAGCAAGTTGACCAACGCGATCAACAGATTCGCGCCGACCAAGGCGTCGTAGAGATCGTGCTCCTTGACCGTGTGGGGCAGGAGCTTGAGCCGAGCCAGGCCTCCCAGCACGAAGAAGACACTCAGCTGCGCGAGCACGCCGCCCCAGGCCACGACGCAGCGCTGCCATGGCGTGATCCAGTCGCTGGTGTGCGCTTCTCCACCGGCGCCGTGCAGATTCAGGGCAAGCACCGGGAGGCGATAGCGCCGCAGCAGGACGATGTGCCCCAGCTCGTGAATGACCACGACCACCAGCGTGCCGAGCCACATATAAGGGCGAAACGCGAAGCCTCCCGCCACGCATGCGATCAGCGGCAAGGTGAAATGCACGTAGACGGGCACCCCACCTAGACTAGCGAGCTGTACGGATCCGCGAGGTCTCACGTGATGAGTGCAGTGAGCATGCCCTCAAGCCACGACGCTAGCAAGCTGAACCCAGACTCAAGGGGTGACCAGACACTCTGCGTCAACGCACGTCTCACCCATATGGCAGTCGTCGATGCTTGTGCAGCCAGGCGGTCGGCAGCGGCCAGGCGCCCCGTACACGCTGTGCTGATCCCAGGTTTGGCAGATCTCTCCGTCAGGGCACTGCTCGTTGTTGCCGCACTCCTGGCAGAAGTACCCGCCCTCGCTGACTCCGATGAACGGTGTCGCCTCGGGGCACCTGAGTAGGGTGCAGCGGTTGTCTTCGCAGTTCTCGCCGAACTCGCAATCGCTGTAGAAGTGGCACGCCTTGCCACCGCAGGTGTTGTCGACGCACACCTCACCGAACCCACACTGGTCGTCGTCGTCGCAACCAGACCTGGGCACGCAGCGAGGGATGTCCCCGTAAACCCCGGTGTTGCTGCGTGACGAGCACTTTCGATCCGCGGGGCAATGGTCGTCTGTCCGGCACTCGGCGCAGCCCTTGGACCCCTCCATTCCCAGATCGTAATAAAACGGCTTGTCCGCAGGGCAAGACTCGCCTGCCGCCCCTTCGGGGTCCGACGAGCATCCGCCGAACAAGGACACCAAGCCCACGAATCCCAACGCTGCAATCGCTCTCGACATACCCCGTTTCTCAGCACATAACGTGCCCACTCAGACTGCGCCAAGCTGCGCCACGATCCAGGTTCTGCCCGAGATTCCCCGGCTGATTTTGGGGGTGAGGCGCGCCAGGTGCAACCCGAGCATCCATCACACGAGACCCGCAGATCCCACGCTGTTGTGTCGCGCCCCTGATTAGAACGACATCGCGAGGCTGAGCCCAGGATCGAACCCTCGAGGCCTTGAGCCGCCGTCGGCGCGCAAGTCGCTCGGGTGGGTTAGACTCGCCGGCGCGCCAGGGATGAACTGGATTTCGGCGCTGTCGCGGACAGCCAGCAGCAGGATCCCAACAACCGCAACCCCACCGCCCACCCCGATCAGATAGTAGGGGGTGTTCGATTCGTTTGGATCGGCAACGAACAACGCGCCGAATGCAGCGATGGCGCCGCCCATTATCAGCACCAAACCCGCGGTTCTCACCCCGGCTCGCGAAACGTATTTCCCCTCCAGCGTGCCATCCCCATTGATATCGACGGGGTCCGCCTCGACCGGATCTCCGTCTTGTGACAACCCGAGGGAGTATCTTCCCCGCGGCATCGATACTTCACACGGAGAGGAGCACATCGACTCGTACATCTTGGTGATGATGGTCACACTTTGCCCGTTGGAGTACCCCGAGCCCGTGCCGGTGCCCGCCTTGCGGTGGAAAGTCACCCCATTTCCGCGTAGCTGGAGCCGCGCTTCGGTTCCATGGACTGTCACCAACGGTTGACTGCCGCCAAAGTTGCCTTGGGGAGCCGGCTGAGGGGCGCCCGGCGGCGGTGCCGGAGGTGGAGCCACGCTGGGCGGCGCGGCCGTCGGTGGTGCAGGCGCGCGCGTAGGCCCCGGCTCGGCGCTGGGCACGCCTGACGCGATGCCTGCGTAGTTGACGTCGGTCATGGGGAAGGTGCGCTTTTCCCCATTGGCGAGCTCGATCGTGACGTTGCCTTGAGGATCCATCTCTTCGATCGTTCCGCGCAGCATACCGCCGTTCTTCAGCAGAACGACGTCGGGCGGTGTCTCCGCCCGGACGCGCGGAGAGATGGTGAGAGTAGAGAGTGCGAGGCTTGCGATGGGGAGCAAATGACGAAGGCGCATGAGCGTCGCGAGTTTTCGCAGATCGAGGTGAGGACGACAATCTCGGAGCCAGGTGACGCGTTCTTTGCGCCGTCGCGGCCGCGCGGTCGCTCAAGCCGGCCAATCACACAAGCGGACTCGCGACGCTCCCGCCGTTGTCGACAGCCTTCCGCTTGTCCTGGCTGGCGCTCCCTCCGAGCGGCGCCGTCGGACCCCGTGCGATTCGCACCTTTGAGCAGCTTGACCCACACGGTTGGGGGCACTACCCAGCGCGCGATGAAGCTTTCAAGTCGACTCCCGTTGATGGCCTTGGTGGGGCTGCTCTCGTTTGGCGCCGCCTGTGTCCCCCGGGCTACTGGGCCAAAGATTCGCGTGGCGACAGCGACACCTCAGCAGTTGGCCGACGCCGAGAAGGAAGACCAGGTCTGGTACGAGTTCCAACAGGGTGACGTGATCCCCGTCTATTTTGCCTTCCTCGGGGTGAGCGAAGGCGGCAGTCGGCAGCCGGTGGTGTTTCGCGCGAAGCAACACTTCTGGTTCGTGACGTTCAAGAACGGGCCGATGCAGATCAGCTTCGATGGCAAGACGTTCGCCGGACAGAGCGCCATCCAGTCCTTGATCGCCGTCGTTCCTCGCAAAGACGGCCAAGGCGGGCAGCTCGGTTGGATCATCTACATGGGGCAGGGCAACCCCGAGGCTGAGCTCAAGGCGCTGATCGAGCAACAGTCTGGCGCAGCACCCGCGCAGCAGTGAAGCCCTAGCGTGTCACGGCGCACGGTTTCGACCGATGACTGTGGGTGATCTTCAATCGTCATGGGCTCGCGCTGCTGGCCAGCTTGCTCTGCGGCTGTAGCTGCAGCGAGCCTTCTGCGGAGCGAGCAGCGCCGCCACAGAACACTGGGGGAGCCCAGACGGCGCCGCCGCCTCGTGCCCTCACCCCCAAACCCGAGGTCCGAGTCGTGTCCCTGGACGTGCCCGATGACTTGCCTGTGTTTGCGTTGCAAGGTGGAAACGAGGAAGGCGTGGTGGGCGTGGTGTTGCACGGCCACTGTGGGCACGGCCTTGGCTATTTGCAGGCCTTCCAGTTTGCTGCGGCGAAATACGGGCGCTTCATTGCGCTCCAGGGGGATCGGCCGTGTGACGGCGCCCTGCGCTCGTGGTCGGCGGACCCCGTTCGTGTGGACGCTCGGATCCGCCGCTCGCTCACCATCTACTTGGGACACCCACCGCCCGAACGCATCCTGGCCGTTGGCTCCTCGCTAGGAGCAGTGGTCGCCATTGCGCTCTCGAAAAAATTTCCGCAGAGATATGATCGCTTGGTGCTCAACAGCCTTTTTCGTCAGCAATCCGGCAGTGGGCTCGCAGGCGCTCGGGTCTGGTTCTTCGCAGGTGAGCATGAAAACACGTGGCCGGCGCGCCTCACCGCGGAGAGCTGGGAACGGGCGGGGGTGACGACGCGTTTCCGCAGCATCGAGTCGGCGGGGCACTCCGACTTCCACGGTCAAGGTGACCGGTTGATGCGCGAGGCATTCGCGTTTGTCACCAATGACGCTGAGTTCTAGGTTTCTCCGTCTGTCTAGAACGCCACGCTCAGCTGTAGGCCAGGGGTGTAGACGAGATTGAGACTGGCGGTGTCGGCTCCACCCGTGTCGGCATGTCGCTCGGGCGGACTCGGCGCACTCGGGATGAATCGCACGTTCGCTTCGTCTGGGGTGCTCAGGACGAGGAGCATTCCCGCCAGCATCGAGCCCACCATCGTGCCCACACCGCCCAGGGTGAACGGCAGGCCGCCTTCATCCTTCGTCACCCCATACGACAGGATCGACGCACCAATCACGCTCCCGACCACCGCGATGACGACGCCTAGTGTCCGGGTGCCTTGGCGCGACTCGTAGTCCGCCTCGAGGCTCCCGTCGCCGGTGATCTCGACTGCATTGGTCTCCACCGGATCCCCATCGCTCGAGATGGCGAGTTGTTGCGTTCCCGTCGGCAGCACGACGTCACAGGGTGCGCTGCACACGCGTTCGTAGTAGCCGGACTTGAGTCGCACGGAACCGCCGCTTGCGTATCCAGACGTCTGCTTGCGGTAGAAGCTCAGGCTGTTGCCCTGAAGTTTGACGTGAGCTTGGCTTCCGTCGCTCGTCTGCTGGGCTTGGGCGGTAGGCGCGATGACGAGCGCCGAGAGCCCGAACGCCGCCAGACGCAGTTCTTTGGAAATCCCCACTGTGCTAACTTCAGCAGAGCTCGGCGTGGCGGGCAAGGGCAGCGCTCGCGTGGGGCGATGCATTCGCATTTGCATTTCCGAAGGATGACCACCGCGACATCTCGCGTATCTGGAGAGGATGGCAAACGCACTTCGGGCTGGTCTGGTCGCTTTGCTGCTCCCTTCTTTGTGTCTCGTTGGCTGTGGCGGAGATGACTCGAGCAGCGGTGCAGGTGGCAGCTCTGGTAACACCCAGGGCGGTGCGGGCGGCTTCTTGACTGCTGGCAGTGGTGCTGGTGGCAACGCCTCCGCCGGAAGCAACTTCGGTGGCAGTGCAGGCGTCGGCAACGGCGGCACTGGGGGGCTCCCAACGAGTTGCGACTTCCCGCTATCAGGTGAGATGCGGGAGATCGCCCCGCTAGCCGAGTTCGCGAGCTTCGAGTACTTCTCCGATTCGAGTTGCCGCATCACGGGACAGACGTCGGCGGTCGGGCCGTTCAGCGTCTTCCGTGGGACCTCGACCAGCGGGCAGTATCACCTCTACTCCGCGGACGCGTTCACCTGGGACTGGGTGAGCTACTCCGAGGGTGAGCTGGTGAGCGAAGCGGAGATCCGCCCGCTGCCCGAGGACACCAACATCAGCGTCACGCTGAGCGAGAAGGCAGACCCGCAACACGAGGTGGACGTGGTGTTCCGGCTCTCCGGCACGCAGTTCACCGTGCTGTCCCTGGTGGAGCGCAACTAGCCCCGGGCGGCGCAGCTCGCGTTTCTTTGAAGCTGCGAACGCGTGGCGCTAGCGTCAGGGTATGTGGAAGCGTCGACTGGGGGCCCTGCTGTTGCCTGCGCTGCTCGCTTTGGGCTGCGGCCAAACCAGCAGCGACCAAGCCGCTGGGACCGGCGGTCAGGGAGGCAGCGCTGGCATGAGTGCTGGCGGGGCGAGCGGGATGAACTCCGGCGGAACCGGCGGTGAGTATCAGTTCCCCACGGAATGCTCACCCCCGCTCAGCATGGAGCTCGGGAAGCTGCACGCCACGCTCTTCTACGGGAACTTCTACTACTACTCCGCGTCCAGCTGCGAGTTGGCGACGGTGGACGACGGCGATGGCTCTGGGGTGCTCGCGGTGGTCCTTGGACTCGATGACTTCGAGACGGTCTACGACTACCGCGCGTCGTTGTCCCCGTACTGGAACTGGGTGTCCTACTCCCATGGCACACCGGCCGGAGAGACCTTTCGCGACCTCGAAGGGATCCCCGAGGATACCGATATTGATGTGGTCGCCCACAATCCCGACACCGGAATGCGCCTCGCCATCACCTTCCGCGTGTCGCGTTTCACGTACACGATCTTGTCAGTCAGTGAGGTCTGACTGGGTCCTGACGCGATACTCGCCAGACCGTGCGTAGAACACCATCTGCTGCATCGTCATGTCCATGCGAACGCCTGGATCCTCGAGGTAATGCAGACAAGTGTCGTAGTCGGTTGCAGGTTCCCGTAGCAACTCGCGAATGCGATCGAAGCGAGCGCAGGAGGTCTGCGCGATGAGGCTCGGGCTATTCTCCGCTCCATCGGGGAGAGCCCTATAGTCGTTGGTGACGCTGAGGACCCCACCTTCGGCCCGACGCACGGCGCTGCGCTTTGGGGTGCGCTCAATCACCGCTAGCTCCCCCTGACGTGTTCCCGTGAGCAGGAGCAACGAGTCTGAAGCCACGGGCGTGTCAGCCAGCCGCGTCAACGCTTCATCGAAGTCGCGTGCGGTGGCCAACACCTCGCGTAGGAGAAAGACCACTGGAGTCGCTAGTTCGAAGGCATCGAAGCTCAACACCGAGTTCAGCGTCACTGCGAAGCGACCCGGGGCGATACCGGACATGGCGCCGATGAATCCCGGCCAGCCAACGGTGATGAACTCGCCCGCGGGTGCGCCATGAAACTGGGTGACGAGCGTCGCGCGGCTCAGCAGACGCGTGTCACTCCACCAGTCTAGATTCCGCGCGTGCAACGGTCCGTCGCTGCGATCGACCGCAAACGCCGTGCAACCCATGAGTACGGCCTTGATCGCATCATAGTAGAGGTTACACACGAGCACATCGCCGTACGGAACCGCGAGCTGCCCAGCCAAACCCTCAAGCTCCCCCTGGAGTTCTGCGGGCACTAACAACGCACCCGCTTCAATGATCAGCGGGGCGACCTCTGTAGCGGGCAAGGCATCACCCAGGCCTAGATCGGACTTGTACGTCTCGATCAAGCCCCGCGCGTCAGCCTTCTGGGCATCTGTCAGCTGCCATCGCTCCGTTGCGGGGCGACTCAGATCCACGCTGAGCGTTTGCATGCCGGGAGAACTAGCTCGAGTTGGCGCCAAAGCCAGCAGGATCGTCGTGGAGCACTCAGGCCGGCTACACCCTGAAATTCGTCGCGAAGGGCGCCTTTTCACGCTGACACTGGCGTTCCGAACGCTGCGGCTCCAGGCTTTCGGCCATGCAGGGGTATGCGAGCTGTTCGCTGTGTGAGGCTTCTTGTGGTTTGGCGGTGGAGCACGACGGTCGAAACGTGACGTCGATTCGCGGGGACACTCAGGATCCGTTCAGCAAAGGCTACTTGTGTCCCAAGGCGATGGGCCTGAAGGATATCCACGAGGATCCAAACCGCGTGCTGTATCCGATGAAACGCGTCGGCGGTCGCCTGATGCGCACCACTTGGGAGGACGCGCTCGGCATCGTCGCGCGGCGCTTTGCAGAGATCCAGGCCCGCTACGGCAAAGACGCGGTCGCGATGTACGGCGGCAACCCCCTGGGGCACAGCTACGCGGGCACCCTCGGCTTCGTGCTGCTCCACGCGGTGATCGGCAGCAAGAACCGCTACAGCTCGCAGTCGGTGGACGCGCTGCCGCGGCTCTTCACCACCTATCACCTGTACGGCAATCAGGCGCTGCTGCCGGTCCCCGATCTCGCGCGCACCGACTACCTGTTGATGCTCGGGGCAAACCCCATGGTCAGCAACGGCAGCATCATGACGGCCCCTGGATTCAAGCAGCGGATCCGGGATTTGCGGGGGAGAGGAGCGAAGCTGGTAGTCGTCGATCCGCGCCGCACGGAAACGGCGAAAGAAGCCGATGAACACGTCTTCATCCGACCTGGGACTGACGCCTTCTTCCTGCTCGGGATGCTGTCTGCCATCTTCGAAGCCGGCCTCGAAGCGCCTGGGCGCCTCGCAGAGTTCACCGACGGCTTGGACGAACTCAAGAGCGTCGCGCTGCGCTTTCCGCCGGAGCGCGTTGCTGCAGTGTGTGGGATCTCTGCCGAGAAGATCCGTGAGCTCGCCAGGGCTTTCGCGACGGCGAAGCGAGCCGCTTGCTACGGCCGCCTCGGCACCTCCACTCAGCAGTTCGGTGCGCTCGCTTCGTGGCTGTTCGAGGCGTTGAACGTCGTCACCGGGAACCTGGATCGTGAAGGCGGGATGATGTTCAACACACCCGCCGTGGATCTCGCGAAGCTTGCCGCGATGATTGGCTTGCGTGGGAGCTACGCTTCGTTCCGTACCCGCGTGCGCGGCCTACCCGAGTTTGCGAAGGAGCTGCCGTCCGCAGCCTTTGCCGAGGAAATGGACACACCCGGCCCAGGGCAAATCCATGGACTCATCACCGTCGCGGGCAACCCAGCGTTGTCGCTCGCCAACGGGCCTCGCGTGGAGCGCGCCTTGGACAAGCTCGATTTCATGGTGTCCGTCGACATCTACATCAACGAGACGTCGCGCCACGCCGATGTGATCTTGCCCACCACGTTTGGCCTCGAGCGCGACAACTATCCGTTGCTCTCGAGCTCTATGGCAGTGAGTAACCATGCCCGGTACTCCGAGCCGCTCCTCTCCCCCAAAGGAGAGCTCAAGAGCGACTGGGACGTGCTGACCCAGCTGAGCGCAAAGCTGCTCGAACTGCGTGGCGGGGGCGCCCGCGTAGCAGCCGGCGCGCTTCGGGCTTTCGTTTCCGCAGTGAAACCGAAGCAAATCTTGTGCCTCTTGCTGCGTTTTGGTCCGCACAGGCTTCAGTTCTCGGACCTCGGGGAGCATGGGATCGATCTAGGGCCCCTCGAATCGCGCTTGCCCGAAGCGTTGCAGACGCCTTCACAGCGCATCGAACTCGCGCCCACGGCGCTGATCGCCGACGTAACTCGCTTGGAGCAAGAGCTCGAGCAGCGCGCTTCAACGGCACACCCGTTTTCGTTGATTGGTCGGCGGAACCTGCGCAGCAACAACTCCTGGATGCACAACAGCGAGCGGCTGGTGAAGGGGAGGGAGCGCTGCACCCTGCTCGTTCATCCGGAAGACGCCGCGCGGGTCGGCGTCGCTTCTGGCGGAAGGGCGCGGGTTACTTCCCGCATTGGGAGCATCGAGGTGCCGGTCGAAGTCTCCGACGAGCTGATGCCCGGAGTTGTGAGCTTGCCACACGGATACGGGCACAGCCGCGAAGGTGCACAACTGGATGTCGCCGCGCGCTACGCCGGTGTGAGCATCAATGATGTGACGGATGATCAGGTTATCGACGAGCTCGCTGGTACCTCACACTTGAACGGGATCCCCGTCAGCGTCGAAGCGGTCTGATCCGTGTGGATGTGAAACTCACTCGCTTTGGTGGGCGCGGGGGGCGAACTGGCTCGCTGCTGCGTACCTTGACTCATGTCGAAAGCGTGGTTTCGTGGCTTGGCCGCGGTGAGCTTGATCAGTGCCGGCAGTGTGGGTTGCAGCTCGAACGGCGCCTCACCTGATGCTGGAAACGGTGGGGCAGGTGCGACGGCCGGAAGCGGCGGTGAGGCCGGTGCTACCGCCGGCACGGGGGGAGTGGGTGCGACGGCCGGCACTGGAGGAGCGGCGGGAGCGAGCAACCCGAACGCCTACGCCTTGGTGATCTCCAATCACGAGCTCGACCGCTATTTCTACGACAGCTACTCCGACAACCTCGACGGCCTGGATGCGGACACCCCGGATGCCGACCACTGTCGCGGGTTTGCTGGCGAGCACCCCGCTCAGTTCGATCGCTTCGATGGCCTGGACAACAGCTACGCGGAGCTGGACGCCTCTCATCTCTACGGTGACATCGCGGACCTCGCGAACCACGCGATGACGTTCGGCGTGTCGACGGTGTTGAGCTTCGAGGTTGCGGACGACGGCACCGTTGCGGGCGCGCTCCTGCGTAGTCGCGGGGAGGGCGAGTACGGGACCTATGCGACCGTATGGCACCCGGCGACCCAGAACTTCTCGAACGGCGCGCCCCTCGCCGTGCTGTCCGGGCGCCTTGATGGCGATGCGCTCGAGCTGACCGGAACCGGAGCCTTTGAGATGCACCGCAGCTACGCCGGCTTGGACGGAGACTACTACTACCGCTTGCGCATTCGGTCGTACCGCATCCACGCGACGTTGACGCGCGACGAGGACGGTTCGGTGACGATCAGCGACGGCTCGATCACCGGAGTCGTCCTGGTGCAAGAGGCGATCGACGCAGTGCGCGAGGTTTACGGCAACGCCAGCGGCGACTGTAATTATGAGGCCCGAGAGTACGAGGACTTCCGCCGGGCCGCAGACATGCGCAGCGACGGCACGAACGGTGACGGCAGCCTGCCTTGCGACGCGATCAGCATCGGGGTCGGCTTCGATGCGCGTTCGATCACCCTGGGCGCTAGCGACGCGGATTTACCGATGAAGGCCAAGTGCCTGTGAGCTCGTTCGCTCGAGCAGCTCACCCAGGCTGATCTGGCCTAGCGCTCTCCAGTTTAACTGACTCGGTCGGTCAGTTATGCTCAGAGGGTGGCGCGCAGCATCCCCAGTGACCGATTCCCTCAGTTGATCGAAGCAGCGACGGCGGTCTTCATTCAGCGCGGCTTCGCCCGCACTCAGATGGAAGATGTCGCGAAGCGGCTCGGCGTCGCCAAGGGCACGCTCTACGGGTACGTCGAGTCGAAGGAGGCCTTGTTCGACGCCGCGGTGCGCTTCGCGGATGGTCACCTGCAGTTGCCGACGCCCGACGCGCTGCCGCTGCGCACGCCGCTGGCGGGCGCCACGGTGGGGTACGTTCAGACACGCGTGATGACGGAAGCCGCAGCGCTGAAGCTCGCGGGAGTGATGCAAGGCAGCCTGCGGGTGCGCGGCGTCGAGCGAGAGCTGTCCGAGGTGCTCACGGACTTGTACGAGGCGATCGCCCGGAATCGCCGCGCGTTGAAGCTCATCGATCGCTGCGCCATCGATTTTCCTGAGCTAGCGGAGGTCTGGTTCGGTGGAGGTCGGCGCGCTCAGGTGCAGCTCTTGACTGAGCTGCTCTCCAGGCGCGGGCGGCGACTGCGCAAGCTGGGGAGCGCCGAGGTGGTCGCGCGGGCTCTGCTCGAGACGCTGGTGTTTTGGGCGATGCATCGTCACTTCGTGTCGGGTGCGGACCCCGATCAGCCTAGCCTTGGTCCAGACGAGGCGACCGTGAAGCGAGAAATCGTGGCATTGCTCGTGAATGGGGTGTTGCCGTGAGGAAGCGTGCCTGGGAGCGCGCGAGCGCCTGGGTCGTGGGCGTGGCTTGTGGGCTCAAGGCGCTGGTGCACCTGCTCTTGATCCGTCGCTACGGCTACCATACCGACGAGCTGTACTTCATCGAGTGCGGGCGGCACCTCGCCTTTGGCTACGTCGATCACCCGCCGCTCATTCCGTGGATCGCCGCGATCGTCGATCGCTTGGGTGGCGGTCTGCTTGCGTTGAGGCTACCGGCCGTCTTGGCGGGGACGGCGACGCTCTGGCTGGTTGGGCTCTTGGTCAAGCTCTGGGGCGGAGGATGGCGCGCTCAACTGGTGGCGCTGTTGGCGCTGCTCTTGGCGCCGGCACCGCTGCGCATGGGGTCGATGCTCGATATTCCGGTGTTCGAGGTCTTCTTGTGTACGCTCAGCGCCTACTGGGTCGCGCTTGCGCTCAAGAGGCAGGTGCGTTGGGCGTGGCTCGCTGCGGGTGTTTCCCTGGGGTTAGCCATTCTGGCGAAGCACGCCTCGGTCGCCTGGGGTGCGGCGCTGTTCTTGGGTATTCTCGCGAGTCCGGTGCGTGGGGAGCTCAAGCGGCCCTGGCCCTGGATGGGCGTGGCGCTCGCTGGGTTGATTGCGCTGCCGAACCTGATTTGGCAGGTACAGCACGGCTACCCGACGCTGGAGTTCATGGGCCATATGCGGGCGCTGCTGGTGGATCAGCGGGTGATGTTCCTACCAGGTCAGGTGTTGTATTTCGGCCCGCTCGCGCTTCCGGTGTGGATCGCCGGGGTGGTGGCGAGCTTGCGCTCACCGGAGAAGCCGAGCCGACCTTTCGCCGTGGCCTTCTTGGTTTTGGCCGCGCTCTACCTGGTGAGCGCGGGCAAGCCGTACTACCTCGCCAGCGCTTACCCCGCGGTAATGGCGGCCGGTGGGCTTGCGTTCGAGCACTGGCGCGAAAAGCGGCCCCGCGGGTGGTCAGTGTTCGTCGTTGGTCTCGTGTCGACGGGCGTCGGGCTGGGCGCGCTCAGTCTCCCCGTACTGTCCATCCAGCGCATGGACGCTACTGCGGGGGCGCTGTTCGGCTGGGCGGTGCGTCCGATGGAGCTGACTCACGACATGCATCGCATGTTCGGCGCTCAGGAACGCACGCGACAGGTTGAGCGAGTGTTTTCTTCGCTGCCCGCAGACGAGCAACGCCGAACCGGCATCCTCGCGGGCAGCTACTCCCACGCTGCGGGTTATAACGTCTACCGCCAACCGGGGATGCCCCGCGCGGTCAGCGGCAACATGACGTACTTCTACTGGGGCTTCGACGCCGACCGCACCCAGCAGCTGATCGTCTTCGGCTTGCCCAGCGCATCGGTCGAAGCAGGCTACGCGCACTGCGAGGAGGTCTCACGCTTGCAGACGCCGCTGGCCGCGCCGGGCTACATCGACGTGCCGGTGTTTCTGTGCCGTGAGCCCCGTGGCGGGCTCGAGGCCATCTGGCCCAGCTTGCGCAGCTTTGGTCACACGCGGCAGATGCCAGTCACTCCTGGAGCAACTCATCCAGGCTGACGCTGGTGGTGGCTCGCTGACAGCTGCTCCCACAGCTCTTTCCGTCGGGATACTCTGTCTGGTACTCCGGCGTGACCTCCAGGGGTGCGTAGCTACCGCCGGAGTCTTCCAGGGTTAGCGTGAGCGTATCGAGCTGTCCGCCCCAGGTGACCAGCGCGCGGTAGCCCGTGACTTCCGTCGTGCACTCACTGCCACAGTTGATGCTTGGACCTGGGGTACAGCCGCTGTCGCAGTTCGATTCGATGACCGGCGTGACGTACATGCCAACGCACTCGGCGCTCACCCAGCTCTTTTCGCCCGGCAAGTCGGGCGCAATCAACAGACAGCTGCGTACGCTGTCGGTGCCCTCCACGGTCAGTCGGTAAGCACCGAACTCCGGATCGAGGGGCAATTCGACGTGCAATTCGCCGCCCACCGCGCACGGCGTTGGCTGACTGGGGCATTCCGGTTGGCACGCGGGGGTGAGGGTCAAGGCTGTGGCCAGGACCACGATCCAGTCAAATCGAAGCACTACGCAGTCCTACGATCACGCCAGCGGAAGCTCCCCGACCGGCGTTGGAGGCCTGTTGAGCCGTTCCAGTCTCATTTGAAGCCTGAGCTCCGACTGGCAGGTACCCCGGGTGCCGCGCCCAGAACGATTGGCTGCCGCGCGGACTCGTGTCTACGACCTTGGGTTGCTTGACCATCCGCTGCATCCTATCCTACACGCTTCTTACTTGCGCCGTGCGGATGCCGTGCGGAATCGAGCCGGAGGATTGATTCGTGAGATATCGGGCTACCAGTTTCGTCGGGCTGTGTATCGCGCTTGGGTTGGTCGGGTGCTCTCGGGCGGAAGAGCACTCCCACGAAGGGTCTGCTGGGGGTGGTGCTGGCGTCGGAGGGCTTGCCGGCGCGGGCGGAGCAGAGACTGGTGGTGTCGCGGGCACCGCGGGGGCAGGGGGTACGAGTGGCGGGGTTGCTGGTAGCGCTGGCGCGGCCGGCTTGGGCGGTGCAGCAGGCGCCGGCTTGGGCGGTGGCGGCTTGGGCGGTGGCGGCTTGGGTGGTGGCGGCTTGGGTGGTGGCGGCTTGGGCGGTGGCGGTGGAGCCGGCGTGGGTGGCGTCGGCGGGGCCATATCGGTTGTCTGTCCTCCTGGCAGCGTTCGCAACGCTGAAGCTTGCGACCCGTGTGCAGCTGGTCAGTACTGTGCAGGCGGAGATGATCCGGTTATACCATGTGGAAATGGAGACGATTCATGGGACGCAGACGGGGATCCTGCGACCGCCTGCGCACCGCGCGCGGCATGTGCTCCGGGGAGCTACGTGGCAAGCGACGGCAGCGCCACGGCGGATCGCAGCTGCGCCGGGTGTGACGCGGGAACTTACAGCAGCTCGGCGAATAGCGCAGCTTGCGCACCATGGACCGACTGCTCCCCTGCGCAGGTGGAGTTGAGCCCGGGCACTGCCACGGCCGATCGCGTGTGTGGCGCCCAGAACTGGCCGCCGCAGTTCGGTTCCACGGCGTACGACCAAAGCAACGGCGTCGCCGTGGACAGCAAAGGCAACGTTGCTTTTGCTGGCGCGGCAGCAGGGTCGTTGCCTCTACAGCCGCACTTCGGGCGAAATGACGCGTTCGTGCGCGTGGTTGCGCCTACGGGCGTTGAACTGTGGGCTCAACAGTTTGGTACAGGAGAAATCGACGAAGCAAATGGGGTAGCTGTCGACGCAAACGACAACGTTCTAGCCGTAGGTGCGTCTCGCTACACGCTTCAGGGGCTGCCGCCGGACTCTGCCGGGGCATTCGTTCGCAAGTATTCCTCGACGGGAAGCGTGCTGTGGACGCATCAGTTCTACAGCGAGAGCAGCGCGGTGGGTCAGGCAATCGCGGTCGATGCTGCGGGTAACTCGTACCTCGCGGGACAAATCAGCGGTTCTCTCGGGAGCCTCCCCGCGTTTGGCGGCGCCGATGTCTTCCTTCGCAAGCTCGACGCCGCGGGCCAGGAGGTCTGGTCTCGGCAGTTTGGAACCGCTGGTACGGATCGCGCGTTTAGCCTGGCGGTGACACCGGAAGGCGGCATCGTCGTGTCAGGTTACGTCCAGGGCGCGCTCGCGGAGCCGCTCGCTGGTTACTACGACTTTTTCGTGCGGAAATACGATTCGGCCGGCGTAGAGCAGTGGACCCGTCAGTTCCCGGGAGACGGTTTCGATAGCGCCGTGGTCGTCGACCAGGGGGGCAACGTGTACATGGCGGGTGCAGCGCGCGCACCTTACGCCGGACAGTCCGGAGTGGGGACAGTCGACGCTTTACTCATCAAGCTGGACGCTTCCGGCAACGACGTCTGGACGCGACTCTATGGCTCCACGGCGCCCGACTACGCGTTCTCGGCGACCATCGATCCTAACGGCAACTTCTTGGTCGCAGGTGCGACTGACGGCTCGCTAGCCGGGCAGACTACGGCTGGGGGGCGTGATGTCTTCGTGCTCAAGGTAAATCCTCAGGGCGATCTCGTGTGGAGCACCCAGATCGGCACCGCCAGTCGAGACGAAGGGCACGGGATCGCGACGTTCGGCAGCGGGCTCCTCTACGTCGCTGGCCACACGGCGGGCGAACTGCCGGGCGGCACTCAAGTCGGAGGCTGGGACGCGCTCTCTCTGCGCCTCACGCCCTGACCGACCCGGGTGTGCTGACACGCACGCCATAGGGCTCGAGCGCCTGCAAGAACTCGCGCGCTCCGAAGGCGCTGGCGGTGTCCACGACGCCGACGTTCTGCGCCTCTTTGGTGACCAGCCATTTTGCGCCAATCGCAATGCAGCGCGCGGTGATTCCGTAAGGATCCGTTCCAGTGACCAGCACGCTCTGCTCGGTGCCGTGTTTGCCACCCACGCTGCCTACTGCTAGTACCTTGAAGGCTTGCTGGCGCCGTACGTCGTCGCTCGGCCCTTCGCTGCCCTGATCGATGCGCGCCTCGATGTCCTTGAGCAAGCCGCGCTCGTACACGCGCTTGTAGACGTGCTTCAGCGACCAGGCGGCCATCAGCGGCGCCGCGAGGCCTTTAGGCACTACCAAGTTGGTGCTGACGTTCTTCAGCTGAGGGTGCTGCTTGATCAGGTGAATGGCTTCGCCTCCCGGAAATGGCACGGCGAGCTCCGTCGCGCCGTTGTCTGGGAAGTGCGCCCGGCGCGGCAACGGCGACACCCCGCGGGGAACCAGCACGCCCCGTTTGCGCTCGTAGCCGGGTTCAGCCAAGGCACCCAGTCCTGATTTGAGCGTGCCCCGGCTAGCCGCGATGTTCCTCACCCCCTGAACTCGATTGAAGACGTGCAGCGTGTCGAGCTCGGGATGCGTTTCCGCAAGGAGCGATGCCGCGCAGCTGCCTAGCGCGAACTCGAAGGCGTGGGCGTTCACCACGGCGACCTTCGCCAGCACCGCAGCGCCATGGTAGCGCTCGACGACGCGCATCATGTACGCCTGCTCCCCGGTGGTATCGAGGAAGTGCGCCTTCGCGTGCAGCGCCGCGCTGACGACTGGCTCCCCGAAGCGTGCAAAAGGCCCGGCGCAGCTCACCACCACCTGGGCGCCGCGCACCAGCTCCCGCAGGCTCTGGCTGTTGGTTGCATCGGCCACGCGATACTTGAAGCCGGTGCGATTGCTGAGCTCCGCTAGGCTCGAGCGACTACGGCCTCCGAGGACCACGTCCTTGACGCCCAAGTCTTGCAAGGCTTCGACGCACAAGCGGCCGGTGAATCCCGTGGCTCCAAAGACGACGATCATCGAGGGGCGAGAGTCTGCGCTGGGCGCCGCACGCGGTGCAAGCCCGGCTTCACCGAAGGAGCAGGTAGCAACACAGACTGACGATCACGACACCGGCTAAATTCAGCCAGAAACCTTCACGGGCCATGCGCGCCGCCTTGACCTGACCGGTTCCGAACACGATCGCATTGGGCGCGGTCGCGACGGGTAGCATGAAGGCGCAGCTCGCGCTGAGCGCCGCGGGCACCATCAAGAGCTTCGGATCGATGTTGGCCGCAATCGCCGCCGCTCCGAGCACGGGCATCAAGAGCGTGGCTGTTGCGGTGTTGCTGGTTACCTCGGTGAGGAACGTCACCGCCAGGCACAGGCCTGCGATGGTCAGGATCAACGGCGCTCCGGCGAGGCCACTGAGCGCGCCACCAAGGGATTTGCTGAGCCCCGATTTCTCGAAGGCGCTGGCGATGGCGATGCCGCCACCGAACAAGATCAGCAGACCCCACGGGATCTTGTTGGCGGTGGGCCAGTCGAGGAGCTGCCCACCTTCGCCATCCGGGCAGACGAACATCACCACGCACATGAAGAGCGCGATGGTCGCGTCGCCGATGCCTTTCTGGCCGATGAGGCCCGCCCAGCCGCCGCCCGGCTCGGTGCGGGTGATCCACAGCACCGCGGTGATCGCGAACACGATCAGGACGCGCGTCTCGGGTTTGCGCCACGGACCGAGCTTCTGGATCGTGACCGTGCCCGTTTCCCCGAGGCGACGAGTGAGCAGGAACCAAGCCGCTGGGATGAGCAGCAAGGTCACCGGCACGCCGATCTTCATCCAATCGACGAAGCTCACCTCGGTGTGCGTGAGCTGCTTGTACACACCCATGAAGATCACGTTCGGCGGTGTGCCAACGGGTGTGCCGAGGCCGCCGATGCTCGAGGAGTAGCCGATCCCGAGCAGCAGCGGCGCTGAGAGGCGATTGCTCTCGTCGCGCTCGATGACGGCGAGAGCGACTGGCAGCATCATCAGCGTGGTCGCTGTGTTGCTGATCCACATGCTGGTGAGGCCCGTCGCTAGCATGAAGCCAAGCACCAAGCGGCGTCCTCGCCCGCCCACCAAGCGCACCATGCCGAGGGCCACGCGGCGATGAGCGCCGCTCTTTTCCATCGCCGTCGACAGCACGAAGCCACCGAGCAAGAGCAAGATCAGCGTGTGACCATAGGCCTTCGCGACCTCGCCATGATCGAGCACACCGCACAACGGAAACAGCGCAAATGGCAAGAGGCTCGTTACCGGGATCGGCACTGGCTCCGTCACCCACCACAGCGCACACCACGCCGTCACGCCGGCGGTGAAGGCGGCGGGATTCGCGAGCCCAGCATACCGAGCCAGGAAATAGGCTATCGCCGCGATCAACGGGCCGAGCAACAAGCGCAGCCACGGATAGCCCTGCGGCGCCTCTGCCTCCCCGTCGCCCGACATGGCGCGCATGCTAGATCAACCGCACAAAAAGCTTGGGACTTTTGCAGAATGCCCCGAGCGTTTGCACGTCCAATGAGGACTGCTAGTGAGGCGAATCTGTGATTCGCCGAACAAATCAACACAGCGTTTCCTCGTCTCAAAAGTAGCGCGAAGGCGCAAAACTCGAGCGCCCGCGCTTTGAGGGGGCGGGCGAGTTTTGCAGCGAACTACGGAGACAGGACACTACTGCGGGGGCCTACGGGACCATCGCCATCGCCAATCGAGGGAGGCGCGAGATCAAACATTCTGCGGAAATTGTTAATTGTTCGGGTCTCCCGGGCGCGAATCAAAGAGCCGGCTTGGCGCGTGAGTCACGCGTTCGGGTTGGGGGTGAGGTGCGGCGTTCCAGAGCCATCGTGGTGTTCGCGGCGATGTGTTGCAGCGTACTTGCTGCGCTCGCCTTCAGCCTGCCGGCAGTCGCTGGGAGCAAGCAAGACGAGCTCGAGAAGAAGCTGCCGGAGAAGTTCCGCAAGTCGCCCTACTCCTTGATGTCGCTCAGCGTCGGTCATCCGAACGACGGCTTTCAGCTGCGCGCCAAGCGCCTCAAGTCGAGCAAGTACGTTCGGGTTCGGAGCTCCGCCCGCGCCTACGGTCACCCGGCGCTGATCCTGATGCTCAAGCGCACCGCCAAGCAAATCGGTCGTTCCGCGCGCGGCTCGCGCCTACTGGTCGGCGACATTTCCGCAAAGAATGGTGGCTCTCTCACCGGACACGCCAGTCACCAGAGCGGCCGCGACGCCGACGTGGCCTTCTATCAGCTCGACGCCAAGGGCAAGCCCATCGACGCGAAGAGCATGGTGGCCTTCGACGCCAACGGGAAAGCCAAGGACGGTAGCGGTGCACAGTTCGACGACTACCGTAACTGGCTGCTCGTCAAGAGCTGGGTCGACGACAACCGCGCTGGCCTGAGCCACGTGTTCGTCTCCACGCCGCTCCGCAAGCGCCTGCTGGACTTCGCTCGCCACGACAAGCGCTTCAAGAGCTACGTGAACAAGGCGGCGGTGCTCCTCAAGCAGCCCGCGAACTCCAGCGCCCACGACGACCATTTCCACGTGCGAATCAGCTGCCCCAAGCGCCAGGAAGAGATCTGCAAGGAGCAGAGCAAGCGCCGCGCTGATGGCGACGAAGGGTGAGGGCGAGCGATGCGCATCGGTGACGTCCCATGAGAACGCGCCCGTTGCGTACAGTTTTCGAGCGAATCCAAGAGTTCGCTCAAGTTAGCCCCCGGTTCAAAGCAGCCGCGTCGGAAGCCACGCTCGACTCGGTTGTCGCCGCCGGTTTCTCTCTGGGAACAGCAAAGGCGGCGTACGAGGTTCATGACGGGCAGCGTGGCTGTGCCGTCCTCGAGGACGAAGCTGGGCCTTTTCGCTGGATGTCGCTGCGAGAGTCCCTCGCGGATGCGAGGCGCTGGCGAAAACTGCTGCGCGGCGGCGCGTTTGATGACGCGTCTGTGGTTGCAGCGCGCGGGGTGCGCGCCGCGTGGTGGCACGAGGGCTGGCTTCCCGTCGGCGAGAACGGAGCCGGCGATGTCCTGTGCCTGGACTTCTCGCCGGTCAAAGGCGGACGCCGGGGCCAAGTGGTTCGCGTGCTCCACGATGACCCCGCACGAGGCGTAGTCGCGGCCTCCCTGCGAGAGCTGCTGGGGCGCGTCGCAACTGGGCTCGAATCAGGGGAGTTGGTTTGCTCCGACGACTACGGCGGTGTGATCCCCGCGGAAGAGGCAACGGGTGGTGCGACCTCCGAGCGCGCCGACCTGGGCTTCTTCGAGGGCCCATCGGTCACCGACGCGAAGCTCAAGGAGGTGAGGGGCATGACCGCGCTCACCTATGTGAATTTCACTGGTGCACAAATCACGGATCGAGGACTCAAGCAGCTTGCCCGCTTGCCGAAGCTCAAGAGCATCATGCTGCGCAAGACCTTAGTCACGGACAGCGGGATCCGGTGGTTGCTTGAGGCGTTCCCTCAGCTTCAGGATCTCGCGTTGCCTCCCCAGGCGACCGCGGAGTTGGTGCCAGTGATCGCCAACCACCCGCGACTTCGCACAGTGGGCACGAGCGCCACTCGATTCGGGAAGCGCGGCGAGCGGGCTGTCTCTGCGATCAACTCCAAGATCCAGTTCTTCTAGCTCTCGGAGCGAGTTGCGGTCATCAGGAGCGAAGACCATCGATGAGGAGTGCAGACGAGCTAGTTGAGACGCTGACCGAGGCCATCGTCTACATGACTGGCAACCTCGCGCGCTGGTCGGGCGTCGAGGTGGGCGAGCAGCACGCAGAGCCGCAGCTCGGCCAAGCGCGCGCTGCATTCGAGCCGCTCACTGCAGAGGAACGGGCACGCATTCGGGCGAAACTCGCTGCCATGGCCGAAGCCGCTGCAGCGCGGAGTGACGGAGCGGGTTGGTTACAGGTGCTTAGGGCACTCCCAAGTCGTCTTGGCCTCGCGAGTGACGATGAGGAATTGAGTGGCCCAGAGTCGGACCAGCGCTTGGTCGAGGTCTTAGTCGAGGTGCTTGTCCAGCTGACCGGCTTTTACGAGCTCTGCTCGGATGACGTCCTCGATCCTGACGACGCGCTGAATCAACTTGAGAACGTGGTTTCGATTCTGGACCCACTGTCCACGAAGGACAAAGCACGAGTGGCAGCCAAGGTGTGTTCGATGCTGGAGGAGGCGAGGGCGAGTGGCGCGTCTAAGGAGTGGGTCGCGTTCCTCGAGGGTGAACCCGACGGCCTCGGCTTGCTCGATGAGCAGGAGAGTGAGCAATGAGTCCTCATGGCTTTCCCGGGATGGTCAGGCCAGAAGTCGAGTTGTCCAGAGTAACCGTGTGGAAAATTAAACGGGCTTGGTCAGGCCGAGCTGGTCTTTGGTTCCAGCCGTGGGGAGCCTGTACGCCGCGCCTCAGCTATCCTTCGCGATGATGCTCCACAAGACGCCTTCGAGGTAGTCGGTGAGTCTGTCGTCGACGACGATTCGACCCTCGAGGTGCGCACGAATGACGCCGGCGAACGCGCCAAAGACGGCTTCCATCAAGACTACGGGATTGCCGTCTCTCAATATCCCTGCAGATTGGCCACTTACTACACCGCTCTGTGCGAGATCTCTTAATCGCTTATCTAGCGCGAGACTCTCATCATCCAGATACGCAGCGTGATTGTGTAGCTCGACGAAGTTCGCCATCGCCGGATTTTCCACAGCCATCTGCGTGATGACGCGGAGCGCTTTCGAGAACTGCGCCTCTGCGCCAGCGTCGGGATCGAAGACGGCGTATACGCGATCCCAAACCTGTTGCTTCCAACCGCGGTAGAGGGAGTTGACCAGCTCCTCCTTGCTCGAGAAGTAGTGGTAGAGCGTGCCGGTCGAGACGCGTGCTCGCTTGGCGATCTCTGGAACTGCGGTGCCGTGAAAGCCGCGCTCAGCGAAGCACTCCACCGCCGCCGCAAGGATCGCGTCGCGCTTTGTCGGTCGCCCGGCCTCAGTCATGGGTCACCACCCACACGCGTTTTCCACGTGAATAGTGGTTGCACAGCCGAGCGCTCGGCACTAAAGAGCAACCGAATGAACATTCAATCGAACGTCTCAAGACGCCTCCGTCAGTATGGCACGCTACTTGCTCTGCCTCTTCTTACGTCACTCGCTGCTTGTTCACAAGAGGAACGGCAGCCGGAGTACTGGGGGGACAAGTACCTTGCCGCCTATCAGGACAAGCTCCAGATCGACGAGCTCGAGCCGGGGCCTGAGCCGCTCCCGGAGCGACGCCCCGTCTTGCTCGTCACCGGGGTCACGATCCCCGCGGAATGGTTCGGACCCATCT
Source organism: Polyangiaceae bacterium (assembly GCA_020633205.1). Taxonomy (NCBI): domain Bacteria; kingdom Pseudomonadati; phylum Myxococcota; order Polyangiales; family Polyangiaceae; species Polyangiaceae bacterium. Next base: position 918,500 of record JACKEB010000010.1, on the reverse strand, counting down.
CAGCGCGGCTCGAGCGCGATGGTTTTGACCCCATTGTCTACGAACCACCCGAGTTGCTGAGCTACGACTTGTTCGACGCGAGTGCCGATCTGGGTGACGTCATCGAACAGATCCTTTTAGACACAGGACTCGAGAAAATCGATGTCCTCGCGGAGTGTACTGCTGGCGTGATTGCCAGGTATTATATCCAGTCTTTGGGGGGTAATACGAAGATCAACCGGCTGGTGACCTTCGTGTCACCGCACAACGGTATCGACTTGGCGCCCGTCGCGGCGAAGTACGCGGGGTGGCCGGCGCTGTACGACCTGTCACCGGGAAGCGACTTCTTGCGGGCCGTCAACTCCAAGCCACTCCCGGCTGATGTGGCTGTCACCTCGATCTACACGTGCAACGACGAATACATCCAGCCCTACACCACTTCGATCGTTCCCGGCGCCACCAACATCGGCCTCTGCAAGGAGAAGGTTGGCCACTTCCAGACCTTCTACGACCCCGAGATCTACCTTCTGATGCACGGGGCGTTGACCAAGTAGGGGCGACGATAAGAACGCGTGAGCTGGTCCGCGCAAGGGCGCGGCGTTCGTTCGTGGGAGCCGCCTCGGCGCTCGTCACTTGCCTCGGCGTGACCTCGGCTTCGGCTCAAGGGTTGGGCGAGTTAGGGCAGCTCTCCGTAGGGCTCCTCGGCTGGTTTTGGTCGACAGTGTCGGAGTGCGGACCGGCACGATTATTTCCGTGTGAGAATCGTCTGCTCGAAGTGGCGGAAGGGATCTGTAAGGAGCAGAGCAAGCGCCGCGCCGACGAAGGCTAGAAGCAGATCTGAGCTTGTGTCGCACTCCTCGGGCGCGCTTGTATTCCCGTAAGGGATTGCGCTATCCGAAGGCGTGGATCGGGGGATTGGGAGGCGCCTCGGCGCTAGCGCGCTGCTCGTGGCTTGGTGGGTCGCGGGTTGTGACTCCGGGTCTACAAGCGCAACGGAGTGTGAGGCCGACGTTCCCTGCGAGTGTCCCCAAGGCCTCATGGGCACAACCGTTTGTGGCGATACTGGACCGACTTGCGAGTGCAAGGGTGCTGGGGGAGTCGGGGGCGCAGCGGGAAACACGGGCGCAGCGGGAAGCGCTGGCACGTCTGGCGGGGGTGCTGCTGGCGGTTCTGCGGGCAGCGGTGGCGCAGCGGGAAGCGCTGCAGCGGCGGGTGTCGGCGGCGTCGGGGGGACGGATGAATGCGGCAACGCGTATCGGATCGATTGCACCAGCGACGACCCGTGCGTCGGGCTGAAGGACGGCGGCTGCGACTCCACGTGCGCCAACGATCTCGCGTTCGTCGTGTACTTCTATCCGGCGCTCATTCACCTGCCTGCGGCGGTGCAGGATGCATCTTGCTGCTCTCCCGTTGTGCGCCGCTACACGATCTATAGCAGCCCGCTTTCGCCGTCCTCGGTAACGTTCCGTGTCGACCCGCCGTGGAAGCTCGTCAACGGGTCGGCCGCGGGCGTGGAATGCGGCGCGGAGGGTGTACAGTGTACCTGGCTACCCGGCACGCTCCCCGTGGTGGTGTACACCGAGGATCCGAACGCACCCGACGCGTACGTTTCCTTGGAAGAGGGCTCTGGTTGTCCCTGAGCGATTGACGATCGCTGGACGTGAAGTGACGTCGGAACGCGTCGGGTGTAGTCGGTGAGCGGTGTTGGAGCCGCCTTTGGTTGAGACGCTGGTCGAGGCTATCGTCTACACCTTGGTTACCCAATGAAGCACCGCGGGAAGGTGACCAAGCGTCGATGGCAGAAAGCGCGTCGAGCCTTCGAGACCGTGGGGTCGTTTCCGTGCTGTGTGTGTGGTATGTGGGATGGCGCTGCTTTGGATCGCGTGGCGATTCATTGAGATTGAAGGGCCAGCTCCGCTGAGCAGCGTGCTGATGACCGGCTCTCTCTTGCCGCGTTGGGCTCTGGGAGCGTATGCGCTCGGTTTCGGTACTGCCGCGGTGACTGTGGGGCGCTACCGGTTTCCTGCGTTTGCTCTGCTCCTTCCGCACGTTGCCGCCCTGGTTCACGTGTGCGCAGTTGCGGTTGCCGCTCGGCCCACCGGACACGTCGAGTCGCGCGTTGTCTTGAGCTTCGGGATCGCCCTCGACGTGGGGCGCCTGGCGATAGTCGCCGGCCTGCTCTGCGCGGGACTCACGTGGTGGTCCTGTCGTCGTAAGCTAGTGAACGCGCGCCCCGCCGAGCCGCGATGATGCGCACGGCTGGGACGCCGCGGGCACGTGTGACGTCACGCGCAAAGCGTCGATGCGTGGTCAGAAATGCCGCGCGAAACGCCGCTCCTCACCCCCAAACCCGCGCAAATTGCGCGCATTTTGAGCTGTTCGCCAAGCACTAGCCGCGTCGCGCGGGTTGAGTTAGGTCAAGCGTCCTCGCCCGCGTCGCGCCATGGGGTGCGCTGCGCCGCCGAGTCTCGAACACCATGACGAATCCGAAGATCATCTACACCAAGACTGACGAAGCTCCGGCCCTGGCGACGTACTCGCTGTTGCCCATCATCCAGGCGTTCGCGAAGGCGGCTGGGGTGGAAGTGGAGACGCGAGATATCTCGCTGGCTGGGCGTATCTTGGCGGCTTTCCCCGAGAAGCTGAAGCCTGAGCAGCAGGCGTCCGACGCGCTGGCGGAGCTCGGAGCGCTGACCCAGCACCTCGAGGCGAACATCATCAAGCTGCCGAACATCAGCGCCTCGGTGCCCCAGATGCACGCTTGCATCGCCGAGCTGCAAGCTCACGGCTACGCCGTGCCGAATTACCCTGCGGAACCGAAGACGGACGACGAGAAGGAAGCCAAGGCGCGCTATGACCGCATCAAGGGCAGCGCCGTGAACCCGGTGCTGCGCGAAGGCAACAGCGACCGCCGCGCCCCCAAGGCCGTCAAGGAGTACGCACGCAAGAACCCGCACTCGATGGGCAAGTGGAGCAAGGACTGCAAGTCCCACGTCTCCACCATGAGCGCTGGCGACTTCTGCCATAACGAGCGCTCCGCCACGATCGGCAGCGCGACCACGGCGCGCATCGAGCACGTCGCCACGGACGGCAGCGTCACCGTGTTGAAGGAGAAGCTCCCGCTGCAAGCCGGTGAAATCATCGACGGCACCTGCATGAGCAAGGCCGCGCTGGTTAAGTTCCTCGAGGAACAGATTGCCGACGCCAAGAAGACCGGCGTGTTGTTCTCGCTGCACATGAAGGCGACGATGATGAAGGTCAGCGACCCGATCATCTTTGGCCACTGCGTGAAGGTGTTCTTCAAGGATGTGTTCGCGAAGCACGCGGCGACCTTCGCCGAGCTCGGTGTCGACGCGAACAACGGCTTCGGCGACGTCGTGAGCAAGATCCAGAGCCTGCCCGCCGACAAGAAGGCTGCAATCGAAGCCGACATTCAGGCTGCGTACGCCGCAGGCCCCGACCTCGCGATGGTCAACTCCCACAAGGGGATCACGAACCTGCACGTGCCGAGCGACGTGATCGTCGACGCCTCCATGCCCGCGATGATCCGCAGCTCGGGCTGCATGTGGAACAAGGACGACAAGCTCCAAGACACCAAGGCGACCATCCCGGACAGCAGCTACGCCGGCGTGTACGAAGCCGTGATCGACTTCTGCCGTGAGCACGGCGCCTTCGACCCGACCACCATGGGCTCCGTGCCCAACGTCGGCCTGATGGCGCAGAAGGCCGAAGAGTACGGCTCCCACGACAAGACCTTCGAGATCGCCAGCGCGGGCAAGGTGCGCGTCGTCGACGGCGACGGCAAGGAGCTCTTCAGCCACGACGTGGAGGCCGGGGACATCTGGCGCGCGTGCCAGACCAAGGACGCGCCGGTGAAGGACTGGGTGAAGCTCGCGGTCACTCGTGCTCGCGCCAGCAGCACGCCGGCGGTGTTCTGGCTCGACTCCGCGCGCGCCCACGACGCTGAGCTGATCAAGAAGGTGGAGACCTACCTGAAGGATCACGACACCAGCGGCCTCGAAATCCTGATCAAGAGCCCGGTGGAGGCGACCAAGTTCTCCCTCGCGCGCATCAAGGACGGCAAGGACACCATCAGCGTCACCGGCAACGTACTGCGTGATTACCTCACGGATTTGTTCCCCATCCTCGAGCTCGGTACCTCGGCGAAGATGCTTTCGATCGTGCCGCTGATGGCGGGCGGCGGCCTGTTCGAGACCGGCGCTGGCGGTTCGGCGCCGAAGCACGTGCAGCAGTTCGAGCAGGAAGGGCACCTGCGCTGGGACTCCCTGGGTGAGTTCCTGGCGCTGGCGGTCTCCTTCGAGCACCTGGCGGCCACCTTCAAGAATGCCCAGGCGCAGCTCCTCGCGGATACGCTTGACGTGGCGAACACCAAGTACCTGATGGAGAACAAGGCGCCGTCTCGCAAGGTGAACGAGCTCGACAACCGCGGCACCCACTACTACCTCGCGGCCTACTGGGCCGAGGCGCTGGCCGCCCAGGACACGGACAAGGGCCTGCAGGCGCGCTTCGCGCCCGTTGCCAAGGCGCTCAAGGACAACGAGGAGAAGATCCTCGGGGAACTGAACGGCGCCCAGGGCAAGGCGCAAGACATCGGCGGCTACTACCAGCCGAACGACGACCTAGCCTTCAAGGCGATGCGCCCGAGCAACACCCTGAACGGCATCATCGAAGGCGTCTGAGCCTCCACTCACCAGGCAAAGCGGCCGCGTTCCTACACGGAGCGTGGCCGTTTTTGCGTCTGGCTCACGCAGCCAAGTGCTCGATCAGCACCTTGAGCACGCCTTTGCGCCCAGCATGCTCCAAGGCCTTGTCCGCCTGCTGCAAGGGATAGCGAGCCTGGATCAGGGGGTGAGGCACGACGTCACCGCGCTCGAGCACCGCTATCGCGCGGCGCATGTCCCCGCAGCGTGAGCCTACGAGCTTGAGCTCGTTGATCACCACTGGCGCCAGATCGAGGCTCAGCGGGTCAGCCACCGTCGTCTTCAACACGACCGTGCCGCGGGGTCGCACCAACGTGAAGGCGCGCTGGAGCGCGTTCGCCGATCCGGTCGCTTCCACCACCAAGGGTGAACCAGAGAGCGCCTCTGCGAGCTTGGAGTCCGCATCCAGCTCTCGCTCCAGGTGCCCCCGCACGCGGCTCGGCTCACACAGCTGAGGCAGCATCGCGAGCTTGCTCTCGTGGTGACCGATCAGCGCGACGTGGAGCCCACTGCCAGCGAGCGCCGCAGCGATCAGTAGTCCGAGCTTGCCGTCACCGAGCACCACGGCAGGTGCCGCTAGCGTGTCTGCGGCACTGAATCCCTGCGGCAACTCATCGAGCACGTGCAGCGCCGCAGCCAGCGGCTCCGCAAAGACCGCCGCCTCATCCCTCACCCCCTCAGGCACCGTCACCAGGCAGCGCTCCGGCAGGCACAGTTCCTCTGCAAACGCGCCCGAGCGCCCGAGGATACCCAGCACGCTTCGGCGGCGACAGTGATGGCCTGACAGGTGCTCACTCAAGCAATCCGCGCACTCCCCGCAGCCCGCGTTGATGTCACCGACGACCCGTTGACCCACGAGCGCCGGTGTGTCGGCTTCGATCACTTCACCCACGAACTCGTGGCCAGGGATCCCTTTGAACCCCATGTAACCCCGAGCGAGCTGCAGATCCGTGTCGCACACTCCAGCCTGGCGCACGCGGATGCGCGCTTCACCGCGCAGACGTTCAGGCGGCGGAGTGTCTGAGTGAAGCGTCGGCGCCGGTTCCAGGGACAAGGACCACATGGCTCCTGACGATACTCAAAATCGTCTGCGACGGAACACGAGCTCGATAATCGCGCCTCGAAGCCACCATCGATCTTCTCGGGTCGGAGGCTTTTTCAGCGTGTTTTTTGGTAGTCGCACACACCTGCGCCGATGGACACACCAAAACCGCTTAAGGTGCTCGATTCCCGTCCGTTCCTGTCTTCGACAAGGACAGGCATGGCGATTTCCAAGAAAATCTTAGAGGGGCGAATCAAGCGCCTGCCGGCCTTTCCCGCCGCGGTGTCTGAGCTGACTCGCCTGTTGAATGATGACATGGCGGGAGCAGATGACTTCGAGCGTGTGATTCGGGTCGACCCGGGTTTGACCGCTTCGGTGCTCCGCGTGGCGAACTCAGCCGCGTTTGGCTTGAGGCGACAGGTGAGTACTGTCGGTCACGCGGTCAGCTTGCTCGGCCTGAAACGCATCTTCGATATCAGCGTCGCGGGGGCGTTCGAGCAAGTCCTGCCTCCAACCCTGAACGGCTATGGGATCCGTGCGGAAGACATGTGGTCCCACTCGGTGGCGACCGCCATCTTCGCCGACGCGCTCGCTACCCGTCTCGATCTACCCATCCGCGGGCACGTGTTTACCGCTGGCTTGCTCCATGACTGCGGCAAGCTCGTGATCAGCGAGTTCATGGAAGAGGGGCGACAGGAGATCATGAATCGCCTGATCGCCGGAGACGCGATGTTGCAGGCCGAGCAGACGGTGCTCGGGACGGATCATGCAGTGGTCGGTGAGGCTGTCATCCATCAGTGGGAACTGCCCGAGGTGCTGGCGGAGATCGTCCGCTACCATCATGCTCCGCTGGCCGTGCAAGACCCCGAAGATCGCCGCGTGGTCACTTGCGTGCACGCGGCGACCATCATGGCGCACACGCTCGGGTTCGGGGCGGACATCGGGGAGCTTCAGCGCATCATGGACGAACAGGCGTGTGTCGAAGCTGGGCTCGACGTCGACCTGATCGAGGACGTGATGGCCAATGCTCTGGAGGAGATCCAGGCCTTGAGCGGTTCCTTCCAACCGAAGGCCGCCTAGTGTCCGGTCTCCGTAGTTCGCCGCAGATTCGCCTCACTGGAAACTAAAGCTCCAGGCCGGCCATCAAGAAGGAGCGAGAGCCGCTGAGGGTGTGGTCCGCCTTCGCGCTGCCGACGCTGGCGAACGTGCCGGATACGGAATAGGCCTGGGTCATGAAATCCGCGCGGAGATTGACGCTCTTGAGCGGGATCAAGAGGCCGAGACCCAGCCCTGCCGTAGCCCCCGTGTATTGATCGTCCCAGCTACAGTCCTGGTCTTCACAGATCGACTCCCGGGCGTCCTTGAGGTCACCCCCGATGTTCAACACATCGAAGCCGGCGTAGCCGCGCAGCGTGAGCGCGACCTTTGGCGACAGGTCGAACACGCCTTCGACGATGAAGACCAACGCGCCCTCGCTGCCCACATCGTAATCCGAACCGCCCTTCAGATGAACGCTGCTGGTGGGCAGTGCGATCAGCCCGCCTCCCATGCGTAGCCCAGGGCTCAGGTGCCCGAGCAGGTCGAACTCGAGCACCGCGCTGCTGATGTCGTCGTACTCGAGCTTGGTCTTACCGCCGGAACCCTCCTCTTCGAGGTCACCGGAACCTCCCACCATGTAGCCGACGCGCAGCAGCGGCACCAAGCCGTGACGGGGCTCGGCTGGTGTGGCCTCCGCTGCCCCTTGGTCTCCGGGGGGTGATGCTGGCGGAGTGGCGGGCGCGGCGTTTCCGTACGGCGCTGGTGGAGTTGCTGCTTCGCTGCTCGGGGGCTCGCTCCCCAAAGCAGTCGGTGCCGTTGGTGCAGCTGTGTCCACCGGATCCGGCGCGCTGACCGACGCATCGCCTGGGGCAGGAGCGCCGTTTTGCGCTGGGGGTTGAGCCGCGAGGGCGCACGGTGCGGCGCCGAGGCTAGCCAGCAACGTGAGCGCGGAGACGATGGAACGGGCGTGGATGCGCGGCGCGCAGAGCAACTTCGTGTGAGTCATGGGCGTCCAATCGCCCACCTCAGCGGTCGGTTGCGGATTTTTGCTTCGGCCTCCGCTTGTTGCGTCCGTTGGTTTTGGGTAAGCGAGTCAACGTGCCGAAGGTCGAGTTTTTAGGGGTCGGAATGGCCCGGGACAAACAGCTGGACGCTCCCAACGGGGGCGACCTGGTGGATCTCTGCGATCAAGTGCTCGCGCCGATCCCGTTTTCATGTCGCTCGGCGAGTTGCGGCACTTGTCAGGTGGAAGTGCTCGCGGGCATGGAGTGCTTCGAGGAGCCCAACGACGAAGAGCGCGAGTTGCTTGAGCTCCTCGATGGCCCTGACAACTCCCGCCTAGCCTGCCAGGCGCGGGTTAAGCCAGGCCCCGGTTTGATCCGGCTCAAGCCCATCGGCACCTGACGGCGCGGCCGAGAAACCCTACGGAAGCGCGCTTTGGATGAGCCGCACGGTGGTGAGTGCGGCTAGACCGAGCAGGACGAACACGCCGACGGTGAAGATGCGTCGACGCAGCGGGACGTAGTTCGAGCCGGTGTGCACCAGGGCGTGCCCCACGCGGCTTAGGGCGAATAGCCAAGCCAGCGCCTGGGCAGCGACGTCCGCCTGCTGCAGGCTGAGCAAGGCGAAGACCAAGACGTAGAACAACACCGGGACCTCGAACTGGTTCCGGATGTTGTTGTTGATCTGCAGCACGTAGTCGGGCCACGCGTCATCGTGGAGGGCGCGGCGCGCCTCGTTGACTTCGTTGGCTGCCACGGCGCGCTTCTTCGCTACCGCGAGGCGGATGTACATCCCGATCGTCAACAGCACCTGCACGAGCACCGGTGCGAGAATCCAAGCGTCCTTCACAAACCTCTCCTGAAAGCGAGCCGTGGGCAATCTGGGGCAAAGCGGGGCGTGCTACAAGCCCTCTCATGCGTCGCAAAGTAGTCGCTGTGGTGGGAAACAGTGTGGCGAGTGACGAAGCCTACAGTGCGGCTCGAGAACTCGGTCGTGCACTCGTCGACGCCGGATACCGCGTGGTAACGGGCGGGATGACTGGTGTGATGGAAGCGGCGAGTCGGGGCGCCCACGAATCCGCCGCCTATGTCGAAGGCAGCGTCGTCGGCATCATTCCAAGCGCGGACGCTGAGCGAGCCAACGCCTATGTGGACCTCGTCATCCCTTCAGGGCTCGGCTACTCGCGCAATACGCTGGTCATCAACTCCGCGGACGCCGTGGTGGCCGTCGCAGGGGGCGCGGGCACGCTGAACGAGCTTGCGATGGCTTGGCAGCTCGATAAGCCGATCGTGGCGCTGGACATTCCGGGTTGGAGTCAGCGGCTCGCGGGGACGCGCATCGACGAACGGGCGCGCGAAGAGATCTTGGCTGCGGCGGATGTGGCGGCCGTGATGGGGCACCTGGCGCGCGTGCTCGGCTGAGCGCGGCGTGGTGTTGCCGTACCGGGTCCTTGCGGCGCGCCTCTCCCCCAAGAAAAACACGCGTCGACGTGGGGAAGAAAAACACTGCGCTGGCGTGGGTGCGGGCTTTTCCCTGAGGTCGAGCGAGGTCGCGACGAATGTGTCGTGGCGCGTGAAAAAGATCGCGACCTAGGAGCTGCTGCTGGGTCTTCAGCGTGAGGCCACGTTTCGCCTGAAGACCAAAGGAAGAAGTCATGCACATTCGTCTATCACTCGTGTTCGCAATGTTGTTGGTGTCCCTGTTCGGCCTGGTCGGCTGCAAGGGTGAGCCAAAGCCCGGTGAAAAGGAGTTCCACGAGGCGAACGCGAAGATCAACGTGTTCGAGGGAGAGGTCGGCTTCGGCAACACCGCAGCGTGCACGGCGCTGGCGAAGAAATTTGCCGTGCGGATCAAGGCTGATGAGAAGGAGAACTTCGAGGGGGGCGAGGACGAAAACACCGCCACCACCAAGGGCAACTTCATGACCTACTGCCAAGAGACCCCGAGCGACGTGCTGTTGCTCGTTCGCGTGCCGAACCTGGACACGTACTCAGGAGATATCCGTAAGGATCTCATCAAGCTGGCCTGGGAGGCACTCGTGGAGTTGAGCGCCGACCTGCGCAAGGCGGGAGAAAAGAAGCTGAACGTCGCGCTGCGCGGCAACCTGCTGTACGGCGGGCTGGCGAGTGGCGCCGCAAGCGGTCAGCCTCAGCTGGAGATGGCGACGAGCATCGACACCGCCAAGTTCCACCCGCTGTTCAACACCAAGAAGTGAATTGAGTTGAACCATGCGGAAACGCGCGGCGCCTCGAACTGGCGGCCGCGCGTTTTGCTTTTGTCTAGCGAGACAAGACAGAACACTAGCTCGGGGCGAAGCGCGCCTTGACCGAGTCGAAGCTCAGACTCACCCAAGCGTAGACGGTGTATGGCAGGCCCACGCCCGTGAGGGAGACCAGGCTCGCGTACACCAAGCTAGACCAACGCGCCCACGGCGCGCGCCTGTAGAGCCCCCAGGCGTTCAGCGGCGTCCAAAGGATACCAAGCCCGTGCATCACCAGGCCGATGATGAGGATGGGTGGTGTGTCCAAGGAGCCATCTTCGTTGCCAAAGCGCAGGAACTCGAAGCTCACCCAGAACAATCCGAGGTGCAACAGCCAGAGGCCGATCTGCACGAGGGTGTTGATCATCAGGTGCACCTGGCCTTTCACCACGGAATCAGCTCGCAGTGGAGCCCGCGTGGTTTGCACCTGCGAAAACAGCCGCACGACGCCAGGCCGCGTCAGGCTGAAGATGGCGTAGCCAGCGTAGGGCAGCCCCAGGATCGAGAAGGCCGAGAACCCGGCGTAGAGTATCGTCGAGATCCGCGCCCAGGCCTTGCGTCGCCAGAGCCCGATCGCGTTGAGCGGTGCCCACAGCACGCCGAGCAACATCCAGGTCCCCCAATAGAGCGAATAGGTCACGATCGCGCTATCGGTGAAGGTGAGGGGAGGCTCATCAACCCACTCATCGTCCGCCGGGTCGTCCGCGAGCGGGTCCTCATCGAGCGGCTCGTCGTCCTCCGGGTCGACCTTCTCAGCTTCGCGCGCGCTGTCTCGAGCCGCGCCCTTGGGGGGCAGGGCGTCGATCCGCAGCGCAGCGAGCTGCGTTGCCCGTGGCGTTTCCGTGGGGCGAACTAGGACGCTCTCGGCGGATTGGGGCGGATCCATCAGGTTCGGGTCGAGCCATAGCTTCACCCCGGCCCAGATCATCACGATCAACCAGAAGCCGTGAAGCACGGTCCAGCCGCCGAGTAGGATCGCGTTTGCGGTGACGTGCGCGCTCGCGTTGACTCCGCTGCCGCCCTCGAGTTCGGCGACGAGGGCAGACAAGTCCGGATAGCGAGTCGCCGGATCGTGAGCGAGGGCCCGTTGCAGCACGGCGCGCAGCCAGTCGGGGATGCTTGCCGGGAGCTCCGGAGCTGCCCCCGAAGGGGACAGCGTGGCGCCGAGTGATTCCGCGAGGCAGAGCGCGAAGCTGTATTGGTCCGATGCGACGCTCGCCGTGCCTGCGCGCTGTTCCGGGGCCATGTAGGCCGGCGTCCCGGCAATTTCTCTCGCCGCATCACCCACAGAGAAGGCCAGACCGAAATCCGTGACCAAGACCCGCTCATCGGTCGTGACCAGCAGGTTTTGCGGCTTGAAGTCGCGGTGGACGAGACCTTGGGCGTGCGCCGCAGCCAAGCCAGCACCGGCTTGGCGGAACACGTCGAGCAGGCGTTCGAGGCTTGGTTTGGTCAGCGCCCGCCAGCGGTCCAGGGTAACGCCGTCGACGAGTTCCATTGCGATGAACACGCGCCCATCGGCCTCACCCACGTCGAACACGGGGATCACATTGGGGTGCTTCAGTGAGGCGACCGTACGCGCTTCGGCAAACAACCGCTCGCGCGCCTCGGGGGTCGCCGCCAGTTCGGGACGCAGTAGCTTCAGCGCGACGCTGCGCTCGAGCGCCGGGTCCCACGCGGAGAACACCAGCCCCATACCCCCGGCGCCAATACCGTGATCCACGCGGTAACGGCCCAGATAGTGTCCCGGTTGCGGCTCCAGGCTCTCGACGGCACGCTCGCTGGCGGGGCCCGCTTCGATTCGCTGAGCGCGACTGATGAACGCCTCTCCGAGGAGTTGCACGACCCCGCTACACTCAGCGCAGTGCTCCAGGTGGGCCTCGATCTCCCGTCGCTGGGCGTCGCTCGCACCCCCCTGGACGAAGGCGCCAAGGGCGTTTTCGTCGGGGCAGCGTAGAGGCTGCGTTAGTTCGGAGGCGTCGGCCATGGCGCTGGCGGGTTTGCCGCGCGGGTGCGGCAGCGACCTCGGCTATACTAAACGCCGTGAGCTTTTCCCGCACTCTGGCTGCGAGGCTCCTCGGCGAAGAGCCGGAGCGAGCCGGCCCCCGCGACGTTGCACTCGAGCAGGATCTCGCTGGCTTTTGGTCGGAGTGCGTCGCTGCCTGGCCTGAGCTCGAGGGCCAGGCGGAGGTCTTCGCGGAACACGTGGCGGAGCGCCTGCTCAGTTCCGGGACTGATCGCGAGGCGTTGGATGGAGTTGCTTTCGCCGACTTGGGGCTGGCCTTCTTGGCGCTACAGGGTGAGCCACGGGCGCTGAAGGACTTGAGCAAGCGCGCGCAGCGCATCGCGGCTCGGGTGGCTGCGCGAGGCGCTGGACCCGATCTCGACGAGCTGATGTTCAGCCTGGAGGGCAAGCTCTTCGATCCCATCGACAGCAAGCTCGCGAACTTTTCTGGCAGCGGCGAGCTGGACGGGTGGCTCAGCGTCTTGGTGACTCGAACTTGGCTGAACCTGAAACGCGATCGACGCGAGGTGCCTCAGGAGGCGGTCGCGGTTCACGTCGAGCCGGAGTCGAGCCTCCTGGGGCATGGGGGGGGGAGGAGCGACGCCCAGGATCCCGAGCTGGCCTATTTGAAGGAACTGTACAAAGAACAATTCCGTGCGGCTTTTACACGGGCTGCTGCGAACCTAGAGCCCGAACAACGCAACGTGCTGCGTGCCTACTACGGGCAAGGTTCGAGCATTGACGTCATCGCTGCGGGCAGGGGAGTACATCGCGCCACCGCGGCGCGACGCGTAGGCCAGGCGCGTGAGCAGCTGTTGAGCGAGACACGTCGCTTGCTCATCGCAGAGCTGAACCTGTCGAGGAGCGATCTCGAGAGCGTGATGCGGCTGATTCAGAGTCAGCTGCACCTGACGCTCTCGCGCGTGTTCGCTGAGAGCTGAGGCCGCCAAGGACTGGAGTGGTCAGCGCAGCTTGAGGATGATCTTCCCGGAGTTTGCGTTCTGCTCCATGCGCTCGTGAGCTTGCTGCGCTTGGACTAGCGGGAACACCTCGTCGAGCACTGGCTTCAGATCGCCAGTGGGGAAATGCTGCAGGTTTTGACTGATGAACTGCTGGGTGATGCGGATCTTGTCGGCCAAGGGGCGCGAGCGCATCACCAGGCCGAGGATCTGATGGCGCTTCATCAAGAGCAGTCCGAGGTTCACGTTCGCCGTCGCTCCACCCAATACGCCGATCACCACGCAGCGCCCCCCGATTGCCAGGCATTTGGCGTGCTTCTCCCAGTAGCTGCCACCGACGAAATCGAGCACCAGGTTCACGCCACCGGGAGAGAACTTCTTGGCCTCCTCGGCGAAGTCCTGGGTTTTGTAGTTCACGCACAGATCCGCACCCAGGCGCTTCACGAGTTCGAGCTTCGTGTCGGAGCCTGCGGTGGCGATCACCTTGCCGCCCGCCAGGTGGGCGAGCTGCACGCCGGCGGAGCCGACTCCACCTGCAGCGGCGTGCACGAGCACCGTTTGCCCGGCTTCGAGGCCGCCAAGGCCAAACAGGCCCTCCTGCGCAGTCAGAAAAGCTTCGGGGATCGCAGCGGCTTCCTCGAAGCTCATGCCCCCGGGGATCGGGATCGCCATATCCTCGTGGATCACGACGTGCTCTGCGTAACCACCGCCAGGCAACAGGGCCATCACGCGATCGCCGTGCTTGAGCTTGGTCACCCCTGGGCCGACAGCATCGACGACCCCTGAGCACTCGAGGCCCAAGATCTCCGTCTCACCTTTCGGCGGTGGGTACATGCCGCGGCGCTGGAGCAAGTCGGCGCGATTCAGCGCGGTAGCGTGCACCGCGAGGCGAACCTGGCGCTCACCCGGGGCAGGCGTTTCAACCTCCCGCACTTCGAGCACTTCGGGGCCACCAAACTCGCGGATCACGATCGCTTGCATGGCTCCGGGTATAGTGGCGCGCGCTCTGGCTCGCTAGCCCTCTCGGGATCGCTCAGGTTTTAGGCGTCGACCAGGTGCGCCGCGCCGACCAAACCTGCTGCGTCCCCGAGCTTCGACTGCAACAGCGGCACGCTGACCAGCGGCTCGGCGTACGCGCGCCGACGCATTGCCGAGCGAATGCTCGGCTCCACCAAATCGAACGAGCGCGAGATCCCACCAGTGAAGACGATGGCGTCCAGATCCAGCACGACCTGGATCCCGTTCAATGCCTCGCCAAGCGCTTCGCCCATCATCTCGAATGTCTTGCACCCCGCCGTTTCCCCGCGGCGAGCGCTCTCGGCGATGTGGAGCACCTCGCTACCCTCACCCCCGAGTTCGCGAAACTTGGCGAGCAGCGCATGGGTGCCGGCGTATGCCTCGAGTGTGCCAGCGAGACCGGCAGCGTCTTTGGGAGCGCTCGGAGAGCGATCGATTTGCAGGTGCCCAATCTCACCGGCGAAGCCATGGCTGCCACGGCGTAGCTTGCCGTCCAGGACCAACCCGCCGCCCACGCCGGTGCCTAGCGTCACCATGAGAAAGCTCGGGTACTCCGCGCCCCAGCCGTGGAGCGCCTCACCCAGCGCGGCCACCGTCGCGTCGTTCTCCACCACCACGGGGCACCCGACTCGACGCTCGAGCTCCTGCTGAATGTTGACGCCCGCAAAGCCAGGCACGTTTGGCAACTGCCAGCAGGCGCCGGTGCCATCGACTTCACCCGGGATCGCGAAACCAACACGGGTCGGCGTGGTGGTAAGCGCACGCACTGCGCGCGCCACGGCGTCGAGCACGTCGCTTGGACTCGCCCCCGCGTTCGTGTCGACGGTCTCGCTCCGCAAGATGCGCGCGCCTTCAACGATCCCCGCTTTGATGCGGGTTCCCCCCATGTCCACGCCGATGTTGCTCATTTGTAGTACCGTCTTCGACCAATCGTCACACAACGCAGACGGATCGACCTTTGCCTTCTGATATTCGACAAGGGACAGCTGTTCAACCTCGCGCGCCGATGGTCAACGAAACCGACGCACAAGCGACATCGTCAAAGGCTGGGCTTTTGAAGCAAACCCCCGAGGACTCTGTGCTGATCGCTCCCGAGAACCGCGACTACGAGCGCCACCTGCGCACCTACGTGGCACGGCACGCGGGGGCTCTGTTCAGCAACTGGGATTTCGAGAGCGCGAGCGATCCGGTGGAGGCCATCCACGACCTGCGCGTCGCGTCGCGCAGGCTGCGCGCGTTGCTCGAGGTGCTGGGCTTCTTGGTGCCGGAGCATGTCGCCAAGCGGCGACCGCTGAGAAAGGTCACTCGGGGCGCGGGCGCGCTACGCGAATGGGATGTCAATTCCGAATACCTCGCGGAAATGATTGAGCGTTCAGCCTCGCACTTGGAGGCAGCGGCGCTGGAGCACGTCGCCGTGCGCGTGGACGAGCATCGCGCCGATGAACGCAAGGCCACGAGCAAGCGCCTTGGGCGACTCTCACCCGAACGCATCCAGAGGGGACTGCACGAGCTCGTCGAGAGCCTGGTACGTGCGGTACTGGTCGCACCCCTCGACGAGCTGGGGCGCGCAGCGCTTGAGCCTCGAACCGAGGCGCTGCTCACGTCGCTACCGGACGCCAAAGCAGACGTTGCTGGCGAGCACCTCCACCAGGTCCGAATCCACATCAAGCGCTTGCGCTACGCCGTGGAGCTGCTGGCGCCGCTGCTCGGCGAGGGTTACGCCAGCATTCACAAGCAGCTCAAGGGGCTGCAGCAAGACCTGGGACGCCATCACGACCTGTTCGTGTTGCAGGGCGTTCTGCTGGCAGAGCGCGATTTCCTGAACACTCAGGGGCGCAAGCACCTGGTGATGGGCCTCGCCGGGCCGCTTCATCACGTCGCTGCGGAGCAGCGCGAGTTGGCCGAAGCCTTTCTTCGCGGAAGCGAGAGCTTCAATCCAGAGGCCTTTCGTCAGCTCATGCTGGACTCGCTCAAAGGCCCAGCTGCTTTGCGATGATCTCGTTCATGATCTCCGTGGTGCCACCGCCGATGGGTAAGATGCGTGCGTCCCGGGAAAGCCGCTCTACGCGCGTCTCTCGCATATAGCCCATGCCACCGAAGACCTGCACTGCCTCGTAGCAAACTTCCTGAGCTACCTGGCAGGCGAAGTTCTTCGCCATGCTGACCTCTCCCACGAGGTATTCCCCCGCGGCAACGCGCTTGGCGACGTCCCAGTTGAAGGTCTTTGCCGCTTGCACTTGCGTCGCCATGTGGGCGAGCTTGTGGCGCGTCACCTGAAAGCCTACGAGCGGCTTACCAAACGCTTGGCGCTCCTTCGCATAGGCGATGGCATCTTTCAGGCAGATCTCCGCAGTCGCGTGGCCATAGAACGCCAACGAGAGCCGCTCGTTCTGGAAGTTCTGCATGATCGCCAGAAAGCCCGACCCTTCATCCCCAATCCGGTTGGCGACGGGCACACGCACTTCGTCGAACGCTAGCTCCGCAGTGTCGCTTGCCCACCAGCCGGTTTTGTTCAAAGCCCGGCTCACGCTGAACCCCGGCATGCCGCGTTCGACGACGAAGAAGGTCAGACCACCGTGGGGGTCGGGCCCCGTCCGAGCTAGCACTGACACGTAGTCTGCGCGTACACCGCTGGTGATGAAGAGCTTCGAGCCGCTCAGGACATAGTGGTCTCCGTCTCGCACGGCTTTGGTGCGAATGCCTGCGACGTCGCTGCCTGTCCCAGGCTCCGTGATACCGAGGGCGGCGATTTTCTCGCCACTCAGTACCGGCGGCAGAAACCGCTGCTTTTGCTCTTCGTTACCCAAGTTGAGGATGGGGGGGAGGGCGATCCCCAAGGAACCAATACTGGCGAGCAAGCCACTCGAACCACCCTCGAGCAGCGTCTCTACGCTGATCAAGCTGTGTAGCAGATCCCCGCCGCCGCCGCCGTATTCCTCGGGGAAACTCACACCCAAGATGCCAGCTTCCGCGGCCTCGGTGTAGAGCTCGCGGGGGAAGGTCCCCGCTTCCTCCCACTCCACGACGTGAGGCGCGATGCGTTCACGCGCGAAGCGTAGACAGGTCTCGGCGAAGAGCTTGTGGGATTCGTCCAAGGGCATCCCACAAGGTCTTAGCAGGTCACTAGCCGCCGGGAAATCTGGCCCAGAACACCGTGCAAGTGTCGCTGGTTCCGCGTTCCAGCGGTGGCGTTGCTCTAGCGGTGCGAACGCCGCGTCCCCAGCAGCACGCGGTTCTCAGCAACGCGGCGTTCTTGGCAGCGCAGCGTCCTCAGCAACGCAGCGTCAGTGGCACTTGGCGTAGTTGACGTTCGCCACCACCGCTTGGCCACCGCCTGTGCAGTTGGCGGACACCGTGCCCTCGATGTTGGCAATGTCGTTGATCTTGGTGTTCGTCTTGTTGACGGTGAGACTGCCGCAGTCTTCACCCACGAGCGTGCCGATGCTCTGCCCTTTGGTGAAGTGGAACAGGCGAAAGCCGCCCTCCGGCTTCCCAACGAAGCGAACCTGATTACCGCCACTGTCGAAGAACATCACTCCCGAGAACGGTGGAGAATTGGCCTCGCCGGATCGGCACTCGGCGATGTCAAAGGCGGCGCCGTTGACGGTGATACTGCCTGAGCTCTCGCTCTTACAGGCCAGTAGTGCTGCCCCCAAGACGCAAACGCTGGCTACGATTGTCCTCATACTACAGCGCTTATCACGCGCGTTTCTCTGCTGGAAGACTTCCCAGTGCCTTCCGCTCGCGGGGCAAGTTCGACTGTCGAGGGCGTGCGGCGTGGAATCAGCGGATCGATTTCGCCGCAAGTCGAGTTTGACTTGCGGAAAGCCAGCCGCGAGCTGCACTCGAGCCCAACACCAGGAGACCACCCAGGATCGACCAAATCCCGGGAACCTCGCTCTGGAGCCAGTATGCCCACACCGGGCTCAAGCTCGGCTCGAGCAGGATCAAGAGAGACGCCTCGAGTGCCGGCACATGACGAAACCCCAATGTGAGGCAGAAATACGCGAGGCCGATCTGTACGGCGCCGAGGTAGCCGATCGCCAACCAATCCGCGAGATGTGTTTCCGTGAGGGGAAGCGCTGCATCGGAGCTGAGGGCCCAGGGCAGACACACCAGTCCGGCGATTAGGTTGCCCGAAACGACGGCCGTGAGCCCTTCGACCTTCTTCGCGCTCAGGCCACGAAGTCCCATCAAGGTGCCGGCCCAGCACACGCCGCTCACCGTCGCGAGCACATTGCCGAGCACGGGATTGGGTGCGCTCGCCTGGGGTCTTCTCTCGAGAAAGAACAGTCCGAGGCCGCAGGCGATAGTGACGATGAAGAGCAGATCGCTTCGCCGTACTGGTTCGCGCAGCAGAAACGGTGACGCGACCAATACGTAGAGCGGCGCTGCTGATTGCAGGAAGATCGAGTTGGCTGCGGTGGTAAGCTTGTTGGCCAGGACGAACAGCACCATGCAGGCGGCGTACACCACGCCAACTGCCAGGCTCGCCGGGCGGTACCCTCGCCGCGCTCGGGGCAAGAACAAGAGCAGCGCGAGCGCGGCGACCAGCGAGCGAAAGCTCGCTACCTGCATGCCCGAGAGCTGCGTCGCCTTGATGGCGGCACCCCCGGTCGAGAACAGGATCGCAGCGGCGAGGATGCACAGCCTCGCGAGTCCGGGGCCGACGCGCCCACCGTCGGGCTCTGGTTCAGCCCCGGGGGTTTCGTTGAGGGCGCCGCTGGCACGGGTCACGGCGTCGCTATATCACGGGGTTCCCCCAGGTCACGACGCCGCTGACATTGCGCTTCGGGCGTGGCGCTTCAGGCCTAGCGTCCGCGCTTGGTGCGGCGCGCGGGTTTGGGGGCATCGCTAGCAGCGGCGCTTGGTGCAGCACTCGCCTGACTGTCGCGCAGGCTCTCCGCTAGCCGTTCCTCCAGGTCTTTCCGTGAGGATCTTCGCTCCTCGAGCACGGCCTCGATGCGCCGGTTGGCTTCGAAGTCATCCGCCAAGACGTCCGCCGCCGCGAAGCCGATGCGCTCGATCTCGGCACCGAGACGCTCCTCCAGACGCTTGCGTACCGCGGCGCGCAGCAGCTCCACCACGACCTCCTTGGCGACACCAGACGCAGCTCCGAGCAGCATCCGAGTCGGCTCGAGGTCCAGGAACTCGCTGCCTGCTGGCCCGCGGTCGCGGCGCTCCCCGTCGCGGCTCCCCCCGTCGCGGTGATGGTGGTCATCGTGGTGGTGATGCCCGTCGTGGTGATGATGATGGTGATCGTCGTGGTGGTGTCGGCTCATGCTGTCCTCTAGAGAAGCGTATCCTAAGACCAGTCCGACTGCTGTAGGCTCTCGCCACGATGGACCGTGAACTCAAGGTGTTGACGCTGAACATCTGGAACAAATCTGGGCCGTGGGCGCAGCGAGCGGAGCTGATTCGTCAAGGTCTTGCTGAGCTCGCTCCGGATGTCGTCGGGTTGCAAGAGGTGCTTCAGCTCGAGGGGCGCGCGGGAGATCCTGAGGGCGATCAGCTCGCCGAGCTCAACGCGCGCCTCGGCTACCACGCTGCCTACGCGAAGGCCGCTGACTTCGGTGGGGGCTTGCAGTTTGGTAACGCGCTGCTCAGCCGTTTCCCGATCTTGGAGCACACCCGGATCGCACTGCCTGACTGCGATAGCGGCGAGCAGCGGAGCGCGCTCTACGCGCTGGTGCAACACCCCCACGGGCCGTTGCCGGTGTTCGTTACGCACCTCAACTGGAAGCTTCATCAGAGCGATGTGCGCCAGCGCCAAATCGCGAGCCTCGTGGACCACGTCTTTCGCCTGGCACCGCTAGACGAGCAGCGTCTTCCACCGATTGTGATGGGCGACTTCAACGCCGAGCCGGACTCTGACGAGATGCGCTTCATGAGGGGCCTAACCACGCTCGATGGGCGCTCCGTCTACTTCACTGACGTCTGGGTGTTCGCCGGGAGCGACGCTGAGCGTCGCGCCAGGGACGGCGCGCCGGGCTACACCTTCGATTCACGGAATCCCTATGCAGCGCTGGCTCACGAGCCGCCGCGGCGTATCGACTATATCTACGTGCGGGGCCCTGATCGTAAGTTCCGTGGGGAACCGATTGACGCTCGCGTGGTGTTCGACGCGGAGGACCCAGCGGCGACTGGTGTGTGGCCAACGGATCACTTTGGTGTCTTTTGTCGGCTCCACGTGGCACCTCGTGAATAGCCTCGGTCGTTGGACCCTGGCTTGGGCCTAACGGCGAGAGCGCCTGTGAGTTGTGCGGCGACGCGTGGGTCGAAGTCCGGAGCCTCCCCAGCGCGCAAACGGTCCTTGCGCTTTTGCCTTGGTAGGCGCCCGCAGCCGTGTTCCCATGCAGCCATGAAGCGCCTGATGTTGGGATTGGCCGTCTGCTTTTTGCTCGCGGCTTGTGACAAGGACAAGCCCGCGGCTCCTGCTGCCAGTGCGGAGCCGGCGAAGCCCGCTGCAGCCGCGCCCGCGGCATCCGCGAAGCCGGCTGACGACGAAGGTGGCTGGTAAGCGAGGCTCCATCACCCCCTCCCTTGCGTCGTGATTGCGCTGCAGGGGGCGGGCGAGCTTGGCGGCTCAGGGCTTTCGCTGGGCAGCGGCGTAGTCTTCGGTTTTTTGCCAGACTCGGAGCACATTGCCCGAGCACAGCTTTTCGATGTCCGCGTCGCTCCAGCCGCGTTCGATCAGCACCTTGATCAGGTTCGGATAGGCGGAGGCGTCTTCGAGACCGATTGGGAGCGTGTCGCCAACCCCATCGAAGTCAGACCCCAGGCCCACGTGATCGACTCCGGCGATTTTCACGACGTGCTCGACGTGATCAGCGACCTGCTCCACGGTGGCGCGCTTGATCGGGTGCGTCTTCCAGAAGTCTTCTGCGAACGCCGAATAGGCAGACGTGCCATGCACTAGGTGTTTGGCCTTCGCCTGTACGCCCAAGACGTTCCAGAGTTTCGAACTCTGCTTGCGTGCTTCGTCGTCGATGAAGCCCGAGCCGAAGTTGATCTGAATCACGCCGCCTGCTTTCGCCAGCGCCTGGATCATCTCGTCGGACATGTTGCGCGGCCAGTCGGGGGTGTAGTGACGGCAGCTCGAGTGGCTCGCGATGGCTGGCACCTTGCTCAGCGCCATCACCTGCCAGAACGCGTCGTCGGAGATGTGGGAGACGTCGATCATGATGCCGACGCGGTTCATCTCCTTGACGACTTGCTTGCCGAACGCGCTCAGTCCCTTGTTCACGTGGCGGTCGTCGTACGACGAATCAGAGATGTGATTGTCTTTGGAGTGGGCGAGGGTGATGTAGCGGATGCCCCGCTTCTGAAAATACTCGACGTTGCTGAGCTTGCCTTCGATCGGCGAACCGTTCTCCATGCCCATCGGCAGCGACACTTTTCCCGCCTGGAAATTCGCTCGGACTTCGGCTGGCGATTTCGCCAACGCGAATTTGTCGCTGTGGGTGCGCGCGAGGTTCTCCACCATGTCGATGAGCTCCTCCGCGTGCTTGTACGCGCCGTTGCGCTCGTAGCGGGCGGCGACGTAGATGCTCATGAACGGAGCATCGAGACCACCTTCGCGCGCCCGCGGGTAGTCGAAGTTGCCCTCATCCGTCTTCTCAGAGACATCCGCTACTGGCTTGCCGTCCTCC
The DNA here is from genome assembly GCA_020633205.1 of Polyangiaceae bacterium. Lineage (NCBI taxonomy): Bacteria > Pseudomonadati > Myxococcota > Polyangiales > Polyangiaceae > Polyangiaceae bacterium. The sequence goes on along the minus strand of JACKEB010000010.1, from coordinate 896,825 downwards.
TTCTGCGAGAACAGTCGGTGCGGGACGTCGACATGGCCGTCGAGGATGATGAACCGCTTCGCCAAATCCGCCGCGTGCTCTTCTGGCGTCGGCGGAGGAGGTGGCGGCGCGTCCGGCGCGTGCATGCTGGCTTCAGGTAGCGGGGTGGCCTCAGGCGCTGGAGGCGCGGGGTTGGCCGCCTGACTGGGCTGCCGCTCACATGCGCTCAGGCAAAGTGTCAGGCAACACGCGCCAATCGCAGAAAAGCCGGTGATAGCGCGCCGATTCGGGAGGCCTGGCATGCGCTGCACGCTCGCACGGACGCCGCTCAGAAGTAAACCGGTGCCTCGAGATCAACGTTCCCGATCGCCACGCCCGCCACGCGAAAGGAAACCCGCGTCGCTTGACGATGAAACCAGCTCCTGCCCCACTCGTTTGGAACACTCTTGGAGCGCCGCCTTGCGCACTCAGCGCCGCGGACCGATGCCTCTTTCATCCGAGAGAGGGGGCGCGGGTGTTCTTGGCCACGTTGCGCCGACATCACCCTACAGCGTCGAGGCTGGATCGTCGGTTAAACCTGGCAAAACGCCACCCCAGACGATCTTGTCAAGCGTCTAACCCGTATCCATGTGCATCCTATGTCGATCGATCAGTCAGCGAAGCTCACAGAGTCTGAAGAGCCAAGCGACGATCTCACCGGGTCAGGGGCCCGGCGCGTGGGGACGAGTATGAACACGGGCACGCCGGTCAAAGTTGGAGACGTCATCGCGGACAAGTACCGCGTGGAGCGTGTGCTCGGCATCGGAGGGATGGGCGTCGTCGTTGCAGCGATGCACCAAGTTCTCGATCAACAAGTCGCAATCAAGTTCCTGCTCCCGGAGTTTGCGGAACATCCTGAGGCGGGCGCTCGCTTCCAACGCGAAGCGAAGGCCGCCGTTCGCATCCAGAGCCAACACGTCTGCCGAGTGCTTGACGTTGGAGTGAGCGCGAGCGGCGCGCCCTTCATGGTCATGGAATACCTTGAGGGTCGTGATCTGGCTGACGAGCTCGAGCAGAACGGCCGCATGGATGTCGAGCGCGCCGTGGAGTACGTGTTGCAGGCGTGCGAGGCGCTGGCCGAGGCCCACGCCGCGGGCATTGTGCACCGTGACCTGAAACCGGCGAACTTGTTCCTCGCGGAGCGAACCGACGGCTCGCGCATCATCAAGGTCTTGGACTTCGGCATCTCGAAGGTAACTGACCAAGACGTGCGCTTGACCAAGACGTCGTCGGTCATGGGCTCACCCCAGTACATGGCGCCGGAACAAATGCAGTCCTCCAAGCAGGTGGACCAACGCACGGACATCTGGGCGCTAGGCGCGATCCTCTACGAGCTGCTGACCAACCAGGTGCCTTTTCGTGGGGAAACAGTACCTGAGATTTGCATCAACATCGTGAACACCGAGCCCACGCCCCTAGGTGAGTTGCGCCCGGAGCTGCCGCCAGGGCTGATCGCGATCGTGGAGTGCTGTCTGAAGAAGGACGCAGCGGATCGCTTCGACAACGTAGCCGAGATGGGCGCTGAACTGAGCCAGTTCGGACCACCGCTCAGCCACCTGTCTGTTGAACGCGCGTCCCGCGTTCTGAACACTGTAAACCTCGGCACTCCGCGCTCCGTTCTGCAAACTCAGGCGAGCTCCCCACGCGCGTCGCAACTGGACGTCTCTCCAACCGTCGCTTCCTACGCCGCTGTTCCCTCGCAGCAGTCGCAGAGCCGCCGACCGGCGCTGTTCGTTGCCGTGCTGCTCGCCGTGTTGGGAATTGGAGCTCTCGTGGCGTTCGCGGTCACGCGCTCTGCTGCCTCGGAAGGTCCCACGACGGGCGTCGAATCCGCTCAACCGGCGCAGCCAGCCCAAGCCTCTACCGTTTCCGTGGAGGCGGTTCCGGTAACTCCAGAGCCCCCGGCAGTTCAGGAACCCGCTGCGGAAGTCGCCGCTACGGGCGAGCCCGCGAGCGATCCGGCTCCCACCGCTTCGAGCGTCGACAGTGCGACCGAGCCCCCGAGCGCGGTGAAAGCCAAGCCGGATAGTGCTCCCGCGGCGCCGCGTGCGACCACGGCGTCGACGGGTACGACGCCGTCGACGGGTACGACGCCGCCTCGCGCGACGAGCACACCCAAGCCGAAGCCGGCGAGTGACCTCGACATCAGCGGCTTCGGAGACCGAAAGTAGTTGGAATGCCGCCCCGGCTTTGCTTGTGTGGGGCAGGCGTTTCTCGCGAGCCACCCTCGCGACGCTTGGATTGGGATCGACGTATGAGGCTTGGTTTATGTTGAGTGGACGCCGCTGTCTGGGAGGCCACACCTGTCTTGGAAGCCGCAGGGGCTTCGGGAGCCGCGTCCGGCTGATGTTGGGCGTGCTCGCGCTGAGCTGCGCGAGTGGGAGCGTGCATGCGCAGTCTTCGGCGGCCGACAAGGCGGCAGCCGAAGCGCTCTTCGACAAGGGTAAGAAGCAGCTCAAGGACAAGGACTTCGACGCCGCTTGTCGCAGCCTGGAGGAGAGCCAACGCCTCGACCCTGGAGTCGGCACATTGCTCTACCTCGCGGAGTGCTACGAGCAATCGGGCAAGACGGCGAGCGCTTGGGCCACTTTCCGTGAGGCAGCAGCATTCGCGACCAAGTCGAATGACGCCAAGCGCGAGAAGATCGCCCGAGGTCGCGCGGAGCGCCTCGAAGCGAAGCTCGCGAAGCTGGTGGTGGAAGTCCCGGAGAGCGTGCGGGTCGACGGCATGCAGATCAGCCGTGACGGCGATGAGGTGAACTCGGCGTTGTGGGGGACCGCAATCCCGGTAGACCCAGGCGTCCACCAGATCAGCGTGACGGCCCCTGGCAAGCGCGACTACAAGGCCGAAGTTCAGGTGCCAGCGAACGGCAACGTGACGTTCGCCGTGCCCCCACTCGAGGACGCGCCGGCTCCACCGCCTCATGCCGAGCCGCCCCCCGAGAAGCCTGACGCTGCCGAGAAGCCCCCTGAGTCGGCACCGCCCGGTGCTGATGTGGGTGTGGACACTGAATCCGGAAGCGGACAGCGCACCCTTGGAATCGTAGTTGGGGTGGTGGGCCTGCTTGGCGTTGGCGCGGGCACCTTCTTCGGGTTGCAAGCCAGCTCGAAGAACTCGGAGGCCGATGACAACTGTCGCGGCGCTGACCCCACTCAGTGCAGTCAGAAGGGCGTTGATCTCGGCCAAGAAGCACAAGATGCCGCGACGCTCTCCACGATCGCTTTCGGAGTCGGCGCCTTGGCGCTGGCTGGCGGTATCGTGCTCTACGCCACGGCGCCCTCAGGGGACGAGAAGGCCGCCGGCGCGCGTCGGCGGAATGCGGCGCGCTTTCGCGGTGGCGAGCTCCGGCTCGCACCAGCCGTCGCCCCAGGGCATGCGGGCGTCTTCCTGGGAGGGCGTTTCTGATGGCCGCCACTAGGTTGCCGTCTGGGTCGAAGGGGAGGATTTCCTCGGGGCAACGCGCCGGCTTCGGGTTGCTCGTGCTGCTTGGTGGTGTTGCTTGCAGCAACCTCCTGGGACTCGAAGATCGCAAGCTCGATCCAACGTTCGACAACGGTGGCAGCGGCGGCGTCGGAGGCGCGGGGGGTACGTCAGGTGCCGGAGGCACTGCAGGCGGGGCAAGCGCCCTTTGCAACGAGTACTGCGACGAGGTGCTGACCAACTGTACCGGCGAGCTCTTGCAGTACCCAAACCGCGAACAGTGCCTTGCCATCTGCGCGGCCATCCCCGAGGGCGACGGTCCGACAGGAAACACAATGACGTGTCGCCTACAGCAGGCGATCAACGCCCGCACGAGCGGTGAACCGGTCGAGCACTGCTCTGCCGCGGGGCCTGGAGGTGCTAACGCGACCGGGCTCGCAATCTGCGGGACGAACTGCGAAGGCTATTGCGGGTTGATGGCCGACGTTTGCCCAGACGCCTTCGGTTCGATCGGCGCGTGTCTGCAAGAGTGCTCGGGCTTGCCCGATCTGGGCGGCTTCAATAGCGGCATCGACAAAGGCAACTCGGTGCAGTGCCGCCTGTGGCACGTCAGCGCTGCAACCCAAGCGGTGTTCCCCCACTGCGAACACGCCGCGGGGGCCCAACCGTGTGATCCCGGGACCGCCGGTCCCGGTGGTGCCGGCGGTTCGAGTAGCGGCGGCACGGGCGGAACCAGTGGCGGCGCAGGCGGCGCATCCGCGGGCGGTACCGGCGGCGCCTGAGCCGCGCGGGTAGCGCGCGGGGACCTGGGACTCAGCTGTGGGGCGCGACTTCGGAATCGCCGCCCGGCGCGTGACGAGTCCACATTTGCCGGCCGATGCTGCAACTTTTTGCTCATGTTGGACGGGTCACGTGGACACTCGACACGGAGGCTGCTAATCGGCCGAGATGAGCTTGGGACGCTTGTTCGGCCTAGCTGCATTCGCGCTGATTGCGTGTGAGGCAGCTGGTACTTCCAATGGGATTGGCAACGGCGGTAGCGCCGGGTCTGCTGGCAGCGGTGGCAGCACCGCGGGCAGCAGCGGCAGCGGGGCCAACGGAGGCACGACCTTCGATGGCGGCCTAGATGGCGGTGGGAGCGGCGGCTTCGACCCGGACGCGGCCTGCGCGGTCGCAAAGGAAGCGGCGAAGGTCGAGAAACTCCCCGTCGATATCATCTGGGTCGTCGATAACTCCGTGAGTATGGCCCCGGCCATCGATCAGGTGACGGCAGGCCTCAACAACTTCGCCACCAACATCGGCAACAAGGACCTCGACTACAAAGTCATCATGCTCAGCCTGCGCGGCGTGGGCGAGGTGACTTCAGGTCGCTACGGCGTGTGTATTCCGCAGCCTCTTGCTGGGGACAGCAACTGCGGCAACGGTACACACTTCTTCCAGTCGTCCATCGACATCAAGAGTGAGCAGCCCCTCGAGCAGTTCCTCGGCACTCTGGGTGACACCGCGAACTACCAGGTCGGCGACGCTCGTGGGCCCAAGACGCCGGCCGACGCCAACTGGCGCGCGGAGCTGCGACCCGAAGCCACGCGCACGATCGTGGTCGTCACCGACGACAACTCGCGGCTGACAGCCGATCAGTTCGAGACCTGGAAGGGCGGCGGAGGCTGGGCAACCGGCGTCTCAAGCAGCTCGATGTTGCCGAAGGGCATTCTCGACTCGAGTTGGAATGGCTTGTTCGATGACTACGTGTTCACCGGGATCTACGGCTGGGGCTCCGACACGGATCCAAGCGTGATTTGTAGCTACCCCGGTGGCGATCAACCACCGAAGTCCGGGGAGACATACACGGATCTAGTCACCCGCACCGGCGGCGTCCGCGCGAAGATCTGTGACGGTGCAAGCGCCTGGGGCCCATTCTTCGACTCCGTCGCGACCGCTGTCGAGTCGGGCGCGAAGATCAACTGCGTCTTGGACATTCCAACGCCCAGCACCGGCGACATCGACCCAAAGAAGGTCAACGTCGTGGTCAGTACGCCGAGCACCACCAACGACCTGTTCAAAGTGGGCGGTGCGAACGACTGCGATGCGAGCGGCGGCTGGTACTACGACAACGACACCACTCCAACTCAGGTTGTGTTGTGTCCCGCTTCGTGCGCCGACGCTCAAGCCGCGGTTCAGTCCCAGGGTGAGGGCAGCGTCGACATCTACTTCGGTTGCGAGACCCGCGTGAAGTGAGCGGAGCTACAGTCAGTTGACCTGAAGGGGGCCGCAGGGCCCCTTTCTGTTTTGTTCAGTTGCCAACAACCACCGCTGAGGGACAGTGCAGGGGCCGCGCGTTTTTTTTGGGGGGGGGGGGAGGCAAGACGTTTTCGCGTGGAAACAGATCTTGGGTCGCTGTTTCCTTCAAAGCTCTAGGACCGGACGGAAACGGCGGTTCTCCGACATGAGTGTTTGGTAGGTATTCGCCGCTGCAATGTCCGGGGAATGGCGCTTTTGGCGCGCTTCGGATTGGCGTTTCTGACGGCGATCGGCGAGAGGCGCGAGCACCCTGCTTTGCGAAAGCAGGTAGCGGACGTTAGCTTTCCGCTCGGAGACGGCGCACGATTCCAAGAACTGCACCGGGTGACACGCGCACAGATCCCATTTCGGGGAGTGAGGGCCGGTCGGCGGAGCGAGACCGATCATTTTTTTAGGTTTTCAGTCAAACGCCCGACTGGCGAGCTAGACGTGTGGAATCCCACGACATCTGAATCTTAGGCGGTTTTGGTCGTTACAGTGTGACGAGAACACTGCACGCCTATTTCGCTTCAGTTGTTCCGTCTTTCCAATTCTGGTGCACGCTCGGCCCCCATGGAGCACGACGCACCTGAAAACACCCAACGCCCCAAGACCCGCGGCGTCCCCGAGAGCCGAGCTTCGCGCCCCCGCGCTCAGGCCATTCTCAACGCCACCGCCAAGCTGATCGCCGACCGTGGCGTAGCTGAGACGACCGTCTCCGAGGTCGGTCGCGCGATGAACATGCGCAAGAGTGTCGTTCACTACTACTTCGAGAATAAGCAAGCGCTAGTGAACGCCGTGCAAGCCTTGGCCGAGCGCAAGTTGCTGACGCGAGTACAGGCAGCCCTCGAGCCGGCGGACGCGCACAAGCCGCGTGATTTCCGAAGCTTCCTGCGCCCGTTCTTCCGCGCCGCGCAGGGGGACAATGAGGACTTCGCGATGCGCCTGCAGTTCTGGGCCGAGTCTCGCCGCGAGAGCGACGTCCAGACCGGTGTGGGCGAGACCCGCAACCGTCTGCGCGACACCCTCGAAGCAGCAGTCGTGGAATCTCGTGCAGTTAGCGCTGATGAGACGGCGACCATTGCCTCCCTGGTCATGGCGGTCACCGACGGCCTGGCGCTTGCGGAGCTGCTCGACGGCGACCGCGCGAAGGCCAGCGAAGCCTACGAGCTGCTGCTGAAGCTGCTCGAGCTTGGCGCCCAAGAATCGCGCGTTTCCGTGGACAAGCCTTCGTCTTCGATGCGCGCCGCGACCATCACTGCGTGAGGCCCAAGCGGCTGAGTTGTTGCTGGTTCGCGCGGCCCAGCGCGTACCGCGAGTGACTCGGCTGAGCGTTCGCTCGAACGCGAGACCACCGCCGCCCAGCGGTTGAGTCTTAGCTTCTCGTCCCCAACCTACTGACCTCAACTGACCCTCAGACGGCCGCCCATCGGGCGGCCGTCTTGTTTTGTCGCAGCGCGTTGTTTCCCCGCGCAAACCGGAAGTCCGATCCGCTGCTACTGCATCCCCAGGGTACCGCCGTTCTGTTCTGCACGGATACGCAGACGTGTCCGGCCGCGTCGCGAGGTAGCGCAGTAAATATCAGCTAGACGGCAAGCCATGAACCGTAACCAGGAAGTGGGAAGTGTGACTTCTGATTCTGGTTTTGCCGTGGGGAACTACGCTTCTCCCGCGTACGACGAGGCGAAGACACATCCGTGAGGGACTGGAAAGTGCCCGATGTGTACCCGAATACGACTTGTCATTCTGGCAGTTCTCGCCGCGAGCCTTGGACAGGCTGACCCGCATGGCTCTCTCACCTGGTCGAAGCTGCCGAAAGATCCAGTTTCAGGCCTTGGCATGCTCCTCGCTTGGTCTGCTCGCGTGAGCCATTTAGAAGAAGCGCGCAGCAAAGCCGAGGAAACGCGCGGTCTCGGGCGCATTCTCGGACGCCTCAAGTCTCGCGCGACCGAGTCGCTGGCCAGTTCGCGTGGTCACTTGATGGGGGACGACCCAGCTGGCATGCGAGCTTGGTTTGCGCGTCTTCATTGGGTGTTGGTCGCCAGCGTGGCTACCTCCCAGCTCGTGACCTTTGGCGGTGGCGTCTCTCGCCTCGTTGCCCGAGATCCTGCGACGCCCACCGAGGTGCGACCAGCGCGGAAGCTCGCACGACCGACCGAACGCGTCGCAGCAGGCCAGCGTGCGCAGTGTGATGGGATCCGCCTCGGGGAGGTGTTGCTCGATGCCAGCGGAGCGCCGGTCTTCGCGACCTTGTCAGCCCGGGGGCAAGCTTACCAATTTCCGCGTAGAATTGGAGACCGCTTGGGAGGCAGCTGGACGCTCAGCAAGCTCAGTGTCGGCAAGGCGCCCGACGAACCAAATCACTTGGAGGCGCGGGTCGAGCTGAAGAGCCCAGATCAGAGCTGCGTGCTCGCCACGCAGCGCGTGCGTTCGGGACACTACTCCGCGGCACTCTGAGTGGCATCAGAGACCGTCACGGGGGACCCCCGCCGCGCTCTCACCCGAGCTCCGAGCTCTCGGATTGCTGACATGCAGCGCTCAGCGGCGTCTCGTTCAGCGTTGACCTTGGCGCGACGTGAACCGGCGGCCTTCGCCCGCAGATCGTCGAGCTCGATGTCAGGGCCGTACTCGATGTCGATGGGAAACGCCTCCGGCGACAGCCAGTTGCGCAAGGTCTCGAGGGCGAGGTTGCTCGACATACCGACGATGAAGATGGGGATCACACGAGCGCCCTTGGCTTCCAGGGCGACGCGGCCAACGCCGAACTGCACCGGCAAGAGCTCATAAGGATCAGGACCCTTGCCTCGCGTCCCCTCGGGATGGATCCCCACCACGGTCCCCGGGACTTGAAGCTCCTCCACGAGCCTTCGCAGCGCGAGCAGGTTGAACCGCAAATGCTTTCGATCACGGAACACCGGGGGATACATCATCATCCCGCTCATCAGCAGGTTCACCACGCCACCCAGCGCGTGCTCGTAGAAGAAGCTACTGCGAACGGGGAAGAACGCGCGCCGCCCGAGACGAGAACGAGTGACGTTGATGAACGTCACAACAAAGAAGTCGAAGAAGGAACGGTGGTTGGCAACCAACAGCACGCGGTCCTCTGGACCGAAACTCGCGAGCACGTCCTCTCCCTCCACGCGGTAGCGACGCCCCCCCGAGAACCACAGCATCGAGCGCATGAAGGTCGAGATCCAAAGCTCACTGACCCACTTCTGATCGCCTTGGAACGCGTCGGCGAAACGCAGCATGCGTCGCTCCCAGGGCGCAAACGCCGCGAGATCTTCTTCGGACCAACTCGCCATAGTTGGCAGTGTAGCCGCGCTTGCTGGCGCGCAGAACCTCCCCTCGCTCTTCGCTGCGAAGTGGCGCCTGGGGCCGCCTCTCAACGCGCCGATGTGTAAGCCACCACGAAGTCTATGGCGCTGCGGATTCGGGCCGGCAGCGGCCGGGTCGCCGGGTAGACGGCATACAGCGCTCGGGACGTCAATCGAGCTGCATGAGCGCGATCGCCGCCTGGGCGATGTCTTCGGCGTTGTAGAGCCTACTCGAGCTCGACGGGGACGCGGTTGGTGAGGCAAAGCTCGCGCTGGGTGACCCGCGCGGCGTAGGCGATGATTTCCACACCGGCTGTGTGCGCCTCGAGTAGCGCATCCGCGTAGGCCGGGTCGATATCGCGTGCGGGGATCACACGGCGGGTGTCGCTGCGGCTACTGCAGAAGAGCAGCACGGCTCGTTCCCCACGGCGCTTGAGATCACGGAGCTCTCGCAGGTGGCGCGCGCCGCGCTTGGTGACTGAGTCCGGGAAAGCACTGGTGCCCCCGCCGCGATCCAGGGTGACGTTCTTGACCTCGACCCAGCAGGGACCTTCCGAGAACTCCAGCCGGAAGTCGATGCGGCTCTCCCCGATGCTCACTTCCCGGCGGCACTCGAGAAAGCCCGCTAGCTCCGCGACTCGCGACGCGAGCAGCGCCTCGTGAGCGATCGGGTTCGCCCGAGCCGTGTTCACACACACGAGTCCGCGGCCCACACGGCAGAGCTCCCAGCTGTAGGGTAGCTTGCGTTTTGGATCGTCGCTCCTTGAAAGGAAGACTTCGCTGCCAGGTACCGCCAAGCCAGTCATCGCGCCAGGGTTCGCACAGTGTGCCGTGATCACCTCACCGCCTTCGAGTTCTACATCCGCAAGGAAACGTTTGTAGCGTTTCAGCAAGTGGCCCCGGTGGAGCGGCGGTAGCTTCACGCGCGTTCCAGCACGGCGAGGGTCTCCACGTGCTCGGACGCCGGGAAGAGATCGTATGGGGTTACGCTGGTGAGGCGGTAGCTTTGGCCGAGCGCGCTCAGATCGCGCGCCAGGCTCTTCGGGTTGCAGGAGACGTAGACGATGCGCTCGGGAGCTAACTCGAGCAGCCGCGGTGCGACGCCTGGACCGAGCCCCTTGCGAGGGGGGTTCACGAATACAGTGTCGAAGGCGCGCTCCGCGTCGAGCAGCGTCTGCAGTGCTTGGTCGGCTTCGCTGCCGACTAGTTCTAGCTCGAGGCCGTTTCGCTCGGCGTTGCTCAGCGCCAGCGCGCGCGCCTCGGGGACCGACTCGATGGCGGTGACTCGGCGGCCGCTTTGCGCGGCCCTCAACGCGAGAGCGCCAACACCGGAGAACACGTCGAGCACGCGTTCGCCCACCACATGAGCCAGCGCGTCACGTTGGAGTCGCGCGGCGGCGCTGCGGTGCACCTGAAAGAAGGTGCGGGGCAGGAGCTCGAATGAGAGCCCGTCGACCTCGTCGAGTAGCGACTTCGCACCGGCCACCCAGGTGGGGGCCTCTGCGCCAAACACCGCGTCTCCGGGGCCGCTCGCGCCGACGAAGACGCTCGTAGCGCCAGCTTTCAAGCAGCGCTTCGCAAGCTCACGCCCGGTGTCCGGGGTTAAATCCCCGAGGAAGCAAACCATGCAATCGCCGGCCGCGTTGGCCCGCAGCGTGACATAGTGCAGCTCACCGTCGCTGCCACGAGTGGTGGGAGAAACCGGTCGGCCCAGGTTGGCTCGCAGCTGATTCAGCTCTAGCGGTTCACCGCAGCCGGGGTCGAGCGCCGCAGTCGCGTGGGGGAGTAAGGCACGGAACTCCTGCAAGATGGCCACCAGCGCCTCGCTCAGGCTCAGCAACGCAGGCTCCGGGAGCAGGCAGTCGAGCATGCCCTGAACCTGGTGGGAGCCGCGCCGGTACGCTCCAAGGAGCGCCTGACCCCGGTGTTGCCGAGCGAGGTAGATCACCCGGGAGCGCCACCCCGTTTGTTTTCCCGCGGATACAGTCGGGGCGACGTTGGCGCCCTGGCCTTGGGCTTGGAGTGCGCGCCGGACTAGGTCGCGCTTGAACTCGAGCTGAAACTCCCCGCTCGTATGCATCAGTCGACATGGGCTAGCGGGTGTCCAGCGTGGACATTCGGCTGCAACGCGTGCGGAGTGAGCTGAGCCTTTGAGCTCGAACAAGCGCAGTACGCTTTTGTTTTGTCCCCGGTGCACCACGAGGGCTTCGCCCCGTTCCCCTGGTAGCCCGTTGCCGATCACGGCTGCAGCGCCTGCGACGCGGCCCTCTCCTAAGCCATCGTCGTTCAACGCGCTGACGTCTACCTGCACCAACTCTCCGTTGACGAGCCGCTCCACGCGGTGTGCTTAGCGGGCTCCGGGAGTGGACGCCAGGCTCAGCCCCACTGTAGAGGGGCCAGAGAGGCGCGTTCTCGGCTGCGTCGCCGATCTTTCGTGGTGCTGGTCGCTTCACTAGCGGGCAGCGGTCGCAGCACCTGGCGGAGCAAGCGGCTCCAGCTCGGGGCCGGGGCGGGCGCAACGGGCGCGCGGGCGGGTGGGGTGGCAGTCATGGTCGTCTCCTCACTGACCCGTGTTGAACGGCGTCACTCATACGTCGTTCCTGGGGCGCGCGAATCGACACGCAAGCCGCACTTTGTTTAAGAAACGTGTGCTGCTGACAGCAGGGTGGCGGGAGGCGCACCTCAGGTCGGCGTTCGACGCGAACTACGGAGACCCTAGTGGAGGTTGAACCAGGTCTTGCCCGGCTCGAGGTCCAAGTGCACGTGATCGTGATGATCGGCGTTGTAGTTCGGCGTCAGGATCAGGTTGAACACCCGACTCTGGTGGGTGTCGCAGACCAAGCTGCGCAGCCAGCGAGACGCTGGCTCGCTTTGCTCCGTACATACCGGCGCACCGATCGCTCCGGCGAAGTCGCGCTGGATCTCGAAGCGCGCGCCGTCGGCGAGTTCGAGGCTTGCGATGTCGATAGCGAGGCCCAAGGCATGCTGGCTCGGGCGCCCCGACTTGCGGATCACCGCGCCCGGCCGAAGCAGACTCGCGTGGCGGACGACGCGCACGTTGCGCCGAGCGAGCTCCCGGGTCCAGTCGTCCAGACTCAGCGCAAGGCGACAGTCGAGGACATCGTAGTCCCCGCGTGAACCCGGGGTCTTCGCGCCGTTCATCACGATGCTGACCCCATTGAGCGGACCGCTCAGTTGAACCGGAAGCGCCACGTCCCGAGTCGCCTTGTTCGGCGTGTAGCCGCGCACCGGCAGCTGACGCGCTGCGAGGAGCTTGCCGCAGGCCTCCGCGGACAATCCAGAGTAGGCGAGCGCCGGCGCACTGCTGGGGACGGGCGGAAGCGGCAACGGCGCGCCGGGCGTCACCGGGGACTGGGCACTCGGCGGGTCAATTGGTGTTTGAGGATAGGGAGTCGCCTGGGGATATTGTGCGGGCTGCGACTGGGTCGCTTGGTACGTTGCCGCGGGGATATTACCTGGGGCGTTGCCGGGGTAGGCGCTCGGGCCGGGTACAGTGCCTGGAACGTAGTAGTAAGGACGCGGCGACCAGGGGCCCTGGTAAGCGCTGCTCGGCACCTGGGCGGGTTCTGCCTCGTGAGCGCAGCCGCTGAGTAGCCCCAGAGCGACGCACACGGCGGCCCCGTCTAGGAGACCGCTCTGGCGGCTCGAGCGCCAAGCCGGCGGCTTGTGAGGTGCTTCTAGACTCACTCCACGAGAAGCCTATGCGCCGCCTCACGTTAAGGACAAAAACCCTGCGCGAACGCAGTGAACCACTGAGAATGTGTTCTGGTCCGCGAAGCGACGCGCGCCGGCCTCGGTTCAGGCGCGCGACAACTTCGCGATCAAGAACCCGCCGACCAAAGCCGCGATCACGGCCGACGAACCGTGGCCCAGCATCATGTGCAGGTGACCACCCGCTGAGCACTGCAAGTTGGTCAATGCACCGGCGAATAGCCCCGCCGCGGCCCCGAGCCCAGTGCTGCGCCAGCGCGCTCCCGCAGGGAAACAACCGCGAAGCCCAATCGCAAGCAACACCAGCGGCCCAGCAACCCAGGCGAGGGTGTGGCCCATGCAGCTCATCGTACCGGCGGGTTCGGGTGCGATGGGGTTGAGCGATGGCAGCAGCATGGCCAGCGCCCAGAAGGTCGCGATGCTGCCCACCACGAGGCCGATCAGCTTACCCGCACTGGTGCCGAGTCCGATTTGGCCGCGCCGCAGCGCTAGGAACGCGAGCGCGCTGCCAAGCGCAAAGGGCACGAAGACATACGAGATCGAATACCACAACGGCAGCTTGTCGAAGCTACCCTTTGCCGCACGGATCCCGAGGTGGCCAAATGCCCACAGCCCGGCCGCTGCCAGGGCCCAGCTGCGCGCCCGCCAGAACTGCGCGCGGGTCGGCGCGGGCCCCAGTGTCGATGGCGCTTTGGGCAGAGGGCCGCCACCAGTGACCGGATCTGGGATGCTCGCGAGCTGATCCAGTTGGAAGCTGTTCAGGTCGTCGAGTGCCTCAGGCGGAGGTCGAGTCGTCACTTCTCACCCCCTCCCGCCGGGAGTAAGCCCGACTGTTCGAGTGCCGTGCGGATCTCCTGGTAGGCATGAAACGCCCGCAGCTTCACCGCGCCCTCGGTCGTGCCCAAGATCGCTGCTGCCTCGCGGATACTGTGACCCTCGTAGCGCACCAAGACGAAGGCTTCTCTGCGAGCCAGCGTCATGCTGTCCAATGCCTGCTGCACGACCTCGGCCATCTGTGACGCAGCCAGCTGAGCTTCTCCACTCGCTTCCGGGCCGGCGTGCGGCTCGGGGTAGGGAGGCGCATCGCTGTCCCGGGAACGCGAGACCTCTTTCGGACGGCTCTTCTTTGCCCGATACGAGTCGATGTAGCAGTTGCGGGCGATGGCGTAGGCCCACGGCATCACCGCCGCGCCCTTGCCAAATGAGCCACGGGCGCGATGCATTCGCACGAAGGTCTCCTGCAGCAGGTCTTCCGCTCGCTCCAGCGAGCCGCACATGCGGCGCAGGAAGGGCAGCAGCCGCTGCGCGACGGGCGCGTACAGCTCGCCGAATGCCGCGTCGTCCCCCGCCGCATAGCGGTCCATCGCAGCGTCCAGGGCGCTCGTTTCCGGCTCCTGGCTGCTCATCGACAAGACTCCGCCCCGCGCTCCAATGTGTGCGCATGCAAGCGAAAACGCGGGTCTGGGTCAATGGGGACATGTGTCGTCGGGCTTCCGAGACGACTACGGTCGCCAGGCCCGACGGTTTGATCCCTGGTTGAGGCAGCCGCGAATTTGTGCAGCCGCCACCCCACGAAGCGCTCTAGCTGGAACCAGCGTCTCCCCGGGGCACGGCCGGGGGACGCAAGGCGGAGCTCGAAGGCTCGGTGAGGGCGGAGGGGCGCGACTCCGGGAACATGCTTGCGCGTCGCCCCGGAAGGATGGACGGCGTGCGTCCCTCGTGCGCTCGCGCGGGATCGCCGACCAGCTTCAGGCACTCCTTGACGGTGGACTTCAGCGTCTCGAACACGCCCTTTCCATCGCGGGCGCACGCCTGGATTTGGATCAGGTCTGCGTCGAGTCCAAGCGCACGACGTAGCTCGTCAGGGGCAAGGATGTCGCTGAGATCCCGCTTGTTGTACTGCACGACCATGGGCACGCGGTCGTACTCCATCCCCTGCCGCGCGAGGTTGATCTCCAGGTTCTGCATGCTCTGGATGTTGGCCTCCAGCGCCGCCTCCTGACTGTCCACGACGAAGACGATGCCATCCACGTTGCGGAGGATCAGCCGTCGGGTGTCGTCGTAGGCAATCTGTCCAGGCACCGTACAGACATGCAGGCGAATCGAGTAACCCTTGAACTTGCCGAGGTGAACCGGGAGTAGATCAAAGAAGATGGTCCGCTCGCTCTCGGTGGTGAGGCTCAAGAGCTTGCCGCGGTACTCCGGGCGACTGTGCGCATGGATGTACTCGAGGTTGGTCGTCTTCCCGCCTAGACCTGGCCCGTAGTAGACCAGCTTCAGCAGGACCTCTTTTCTGCCGTGGTGGACGGTGGGCATCGTCAGTCGCGGGAGTCGACACCCTTCGCGGGTGCACACGGGCGGTTCTCTTCTGGTTGGCAGCTCGCGCCTCGGAAAGCCTAACACACCGGACGGCCGGATACTCTGGGTTCCCTCCGCTTCGGCGTTTGCACGAGGGCGCGGTGTCTGAGGCTGAGGGCGCCGGTGACATCGTGGGTTCAGGCGCTCCCGGCCCTGGAGCTTTCTACGACGAGCTTGGGCCGATCGCGCGTTCCAGGTGCTCCTTCAGCGCCTGCAGTCGGTATGGCTTGTGGAGCAACGCCACGCGCGGGTGCTGCAGTAGTCGCTCCGATGCCTCGTGGGACGTGAAGCCCGTGGTGAAGAGCACAGGCAGCTCGGGGCGACGGGCGCGTAGCTGAGTGAACACCTCCTCACCCGAGAGGTCTGGCATCGTCAGATCCAGCACGACCACCTGGACATCTCGTTCCGCAAACAGCGCCAAGCCGCGGCTGCCATTCTCTGCGCTGAGCACCTCGAAGCCTTCCAGTTCGAGCATGCTCTTCGTTACTTCGCGAACCATCTCGTCGTCATCGATGAGCAGCGCGGCTCCCCGCTGCTGCGCGCTTGGGGTCGGCGGCGGGCGCTCGACGCCGGTGCTGCTCGGTAGCCACACCTGAAAGCGAGTACCCGCTTGGGGAGAGCTTTCTACGTGGATAATGCCTTGGTGCGCGCGCACGATACCCATGACCGACGCTAGCCCGAGTCCCTTGCCACCCGGCTTCGTCGTGAAGAATGGATCGAAGATCCGGCTGAGCGTCTCCTCATTCATTCCGCTGCCTTCGTCCTCGACGTCGAGGCAGACGTAGCCGTTCGGGGCCACGCCGAGCGGAGGCGCGTCGGGCATGGTGGCCTGGAAGCGCTTCGAGTTCGCCGTCGAGGCTGGCACCCGTTGTGGCGTGACGCGGGCGAAGATACGTCCGCGCCTGCCGCGCAGTGCGTCGGTCGCATTGGCGACCAGGTTCATGCAGACCTGACGCAGCTGCCCGGCATCCCCCCAAACTTCCGGAAGCTGATCGGCGATCTCGAACACGAACTCGGGGCGCGTGGCGCTGCCTGCAGCGGTGCGCACCGCCAAGAGATCCACCGTTTCTCGCAGCAAGTTGCCGAGTGCCAGGCTGGTCTTGTTGAGCTCCGCACGTCCCGTGAACGCGAGCATCTGAGTGGTTAGGTCACCAGCGGCCACTGCGGCGGACTCGATCAGCTCCAGGTGGCGGGCCGCGGGGGAGTCCACGCCGATGAACTTGCGGGCCAGCGCGGCGTTGCCCAGCATGCCGAGCAACAGGTTGTTGAAATCATGCGCGATGCCTCCTGCAAGCAGCGCGAGGCTCTCCAGCTTTTGCGTCTGCAGCTGTCCTGCGGCGCGAATCTCGCGGTTCTGTTCGGCTTGTTTCCTTGCGGTTATGTTCTCGAACATCGCGATCAGGTAGCCTGGGGCGTCCGCGCCTCCGGCTGTGGTGATCGTGAGCTGCGCCCAGCGGGGGGAATCCGAAGGCTGCTCCAGGCGGTGCTCCCCGCGGTAGGTCGCCGCCGCGCCCAGCGCCTCGACTCCTTTTCGCAACGCGCTGCGCTCCTCGGATATCACCAAGTCCTCCAGCAGTGCCCCGCGCAGCTCGCCGCTCGGCAGCGCCAACATGCCGGCGAGGGCGTCGTTCGCCTCGAGCACGCCGCCTCGTAGGCTGCACAGCGCTATCCCCATGCCTGCGCCCTCGTAGATCGCACGGAAGCGCGCCTCACTCGCGCGGAGTGCTTGCTCATCGAGTACGCGGTCGGTCACATCCGTGGTGATACCGACGATGTGTGTGACGCGCCCTGATGAATCCCTGCGGAATACTCGGTCGCGACCGAGGAACCATCGCCAGCTTCCTGAAGCGGCGCGCAAGCGGTGAACGGTCTCGAAGATTGCGTCGTCCGTCGCCGTCTCCCAACGCTCGAGCTGGGGCGACAACTCGTCGAGTTGCGTAGGGTGAAGCAGCTCCGTAAAGCGCTCGATCAGCGCTTGGCTCTCGTTTTCGTCGTAGCCCAACAGCTTGGCAAACTGCGGGTTCACGAACACTGGACGCCGTTCAACCAGGTCGAACACGTAGATCACACCCGGGTGCATCTCGAGCACGCGCTCTTTGAAATCTTCGCTGTCCTTGAGTCGCGCCGTCAGCAGGTCTTGCCGTGTCAGGTCCCGCAGGAAGACGGCATACATCTCGGAATCGACGGCCTGCGCGCGAGCCTCCACTGAAACGCCAGTGCCTCTGCAGGTCAACGCGGCGATCGAGGGGGTGAGGCGCGCTGCTTGGAGCCAGGCATCCACCCGCGCTGCTTCGGTCTCGAGGAAGCAGTCGACGATGCGAGCGTCCACGTTGCAAGCGTCTCCCAGTAGCGCTCGAGCGCGTTGGTTGGCGTAGCGCCAGCGCACCCCATCGCACGCCAGCACCGCGCCCGGCGCCAGGGCGATCAGCCGTTCGAATGGAATGCTCGGGGTCGAGTCGCTCACCAACGTGTGAGCATACGCGCGCGCCGCAGCAGGCGGCGATCTCAAACCCGCTCTCGCCTCGAAAGTGTCGAAACGACGATCCGTGCGGCCCCTTGAGCGGCTCGTTGGTCGTCGAGCGACCGACAGGCGGGACTCGTCCGCTGCGTTCTATGTGAGCGCTCGGCCGTTGGATCAGCTGTACCGGTCAGCGGTTCGGCCCGGTAGGCTCAATCGCTGGGGAACTGCAGTGCTAACTGGCTTCAGGGTGAATCCAGAGGAGCTCACTGGGTTTCGAGCAGGCCGACCTGATTGATATCGAAGAAGTTCGTGCCGTTCGGGTCGTTGTTCACCGTGCCGTCGCGGTCGCAGTAGGTCCAGTCGCTGCCGCCGTTCGGTCGAACACGGAACACGTGGGCGTACACGTCAGCGGGGCCAGGGAGCGTGACATCGACTGCGTACTCATCGTCATTGCCAGCCTGAACGTTGAAAGCTGCGCTTAGCCACGTGAAGGTGCTGGGCGCGAGTCCGGGATCGACACCCAAGGGTCCATAGCCCCACTCGACCTCCAATGCCCCCGAGTCACCAGCGGCCTCCGTCACCCCGCTCTCATACACACGACCATAGAAGGTGTTGGTGCTGCCCACGGCGCCAGTGTGATCCTTCGGGAACTGGATGATGCAGTAGTCAATGGATTCGTAGCTGTAGAACCCAGGGTAGACCACGTCGCCGGTCGCTTGACGGAGCGTGAGGTCCACCGTTCCCGAACCGGCAGGCACCACGCAGCTGAGCCCTTGCGCGTCATCGCTGCAGCTAGCGGTTTGCGTGCCGAAGAGCACCGTGGTGTTGCTTGCAGTGGCGTTGAACGTGCGCAGACCGAGCGCTTGACCTCCCGTCTCCGGTCCACGACGTCGACCGCTGAAGATTTGACTATCGCCGTTCGACAAGTCGCTAGCCACCAAACCGAAGCAGCGACCGGGGCTCGGCACACTCGCGATGCCCCAAGCGGTTGCAGCCGGGGTGCTGAGCGACGAGTACAGGCTCTCTCCCGCAGCGCTCGCCGCCACGTAGCCTTGAGCGGGGACGCTGCCGTCGCTGCCGGGAAGGTTGTTGCTGTTGCTCGCTCCGTAGATCACGACGTCGAACGGTAAGGAACTCGCGCTGAGGCCGCTCGCTGGGCCAACGAACAGGGCGACCCCGTCGGCCGTGTTGCTGGTCGCGTTCTGTAGACCACCCAGGTTCAACGTGACGTCGTAAACCGGCGAGCCGATATCCGTCGACGCATCTGGGCCTCCGATCACCACGCACGCGCCGGGGCCGATGATGAGCGAGGGTAGATCGAGGGTGGTCGAGCGCAGCGTCGTTCCGCCGTACCCAAGCGTGGCTTCAGCGAGGTCCACCGGTTGGGATCCGCTGTTGTAGAGTTCGATCCACTCGCGGTCGGTGTCACCATTCGGGGCGTCATACAGCACCTCCGAGATGCGCAGCGCGCTCACCGGGCCACAGCTGGTGCATCCGCTGTTCCCCGCGGTACCGCCTGCACCGCCCGTGCTGGTGCCACCGGTACCGCCCGTGGTCCCGCCAGTCCCGCCCGTACCGCCTGCGGTGGTTCCCCCCGTGCCGCCTGCGCTGGTCCCCGCCGCGCCGCCGGTGGTTCCCCCGGCCCCGCCGGTGGTGCCGCCCGCGCCTGCGGTTCCCCCGCTGCCCGCGGTGCCGCCCGCGCCTGCGGTGGTTCCCCCGCTGCCCGCGGACCCTCCGCTGGTGCCACCCGCGCCGCCTGCTGCTCCCCCGCTACCGCCGGTCGCTGAGCCCGCGTTACCGCCGGTCGCCGCGCCCGCGCTACCGCCGGTCGCCGCGCCCGCGTTACCGCCCGTCGCCGCGCCCGCGTTACCGCCATTCCCCGCGGAACCACCACTCGCTAACCCGCCTGAGCCAGCGCAGTCGCTGCCGGCGCAGGAGTTGGACTCGGCGTCTTCTCCGCCACAGGCGATCAGCAGGCTCGGGGACAACAAGGCGAGAGCGATAAAGCGGCGCATGGTTCCCGCATGGTGAAACCTGCAGGAAACAAGCGCAACTCATTTCTGAGTTACGCATCGGCTCCGCAAGAAAGTCGGAGATTACCGGCGCTTCGAGCAACGCAGTTGCAGCTGACGGCAAACTGCCGGCAAGCACTGCACGGGCGCAGCCAGTGCCTGCGCCCCGCGGGCTTTGCGCCCTCGCCTCGGCTGGCTAGTGATTGGCGGGTGAACTCACTTCATGCGGCGCTCCAGCGCGTGCTTCGCTCGGAGCCAAAGGCGCTCTCAGACCTGGACTCGTGGTGGCAGCGCGAGCGTGAACTGCGCACGGAGCTTCAGCATCCCGGTGCCCGAGCGATCGTCCTTGGAGCGGAGAGCGCGCGCCTCGGGTTGGCCTTTGCAGGAGGCTTCCGCGCCGCGCTGGTGCGCTTGACGGGGTCATTCGATCCCCGCGGCGAGCGGCGCTTGGCGTTCTGCGCTACCGAGAGCGGCGGGCCGCACCCCAGGGCGATCGCCACGACCCTAGAGAGCGATGGTGCTGGTTTTCGTGTCCGCGGGGAAAAGACTTGGGCAACGCTGGGTGAATCCGCAGACCATCTATTGGTCGTTTGCCGCCGGGGGACTCAGCCTGACGGTCGCCCAGACCTTGCGCTAGTCCACCTGGAAGCTTCCCAACCCGGCGTGGAGCGCAGCGCGGCGCGGCCGACGCCATTCTGCCCAGAGATCACCCACTGTGGGTTCCGCTTCGACGTCAAGGTGCGCTCCGACCAGGTGCTGAGAGGCGACGGCTACGCGGATTACCTGAAGCCTTTCCGCACGGTAGAAGACGCCTGCGTTCAGCTCGCGGCGTCTGCCTACCTGCTTGGCGTGACTCGGCGGCTCGGCCTGGGCCCGGCCTGGCAAGAAACGTGGAGCGCCATGCTGATCGGGGCGGCAACGGTTGCTGAGTTCGACCCACGAAGCAGCGTGACCCACACCGCGCTGGCCGGACTCGAGGGGCAAATCGCGGGGCAACGTGACGCGTTCGAGGAACAGTGGCGCGAGCGAGGCGGTGATGAGTGGGCTCTGTGGGAGCGCGATCGGGGGCTCTTGCGTGTCGCCAGCCAGGCTCGCGAGGCTCGGCGAGAAGCCGCGCGGCGGCAGTTGGCCACACACGTCGCGGATCCGCACCCTTGACGTGCTCTGGCCTCGTCTCATGCCCTAGCTAACTGCCGAAAAACGCAGCGTTCTCGCGTCTGGACCCAGCTGGTCGGGAGGTTGCAAGGCACTCTCTCGGCACTGCAGACCCTCGTGGTTGCGACACCCGTTTTGAGCGGCTGCAGCGCCGGAAAAAACCAGGCGAATGGCCCAAAGCCCGACGAACAAGTGCTAGGGTCCGCCCCCGGAGACGATATGAAGCACACGGTAAATCACGGTCTAGGAAAAGAAAAAGCGGTCGAGGTCTGCAAGAAGGCGTTCGACTCCTACAAAGAGCGCTTCGCCAAGTACAACCCGACGGCGAACTGGGTCTCCGATACCAAGGCGAACATTGGCTTCACCGCCAAGGGCGTGAACCTCCAGGGCGGCCTCGAGGTGAACGACAGCACGATCGAGATGGACCTCGACGTGCCCTTCCTCCTCAAACCCTTCAAGGGCAAGGCGATGGCCGTAATCGAGGAAGAGATCCAGAAGTGGGTTGGTAAGGCCAAGGCCGGCGAACTCTGACAACTCCTCGCCGCCAATTCGAGCGCGTCTCGTTTCAGCGCGGAAAGCAAACTCAACAGCGCCCCGTGAGGGCGCTGTTGGTGTTTGTACGGATCGCGTGGGTTCAGCGAGGCGTGACCGCGGGCGACGGCTTCGGTCACATATCCAGTAGATCGAGTCCGCTTGCCGGGCGCTCCGCACGTGCGGCCCCTGAGCGCTCGAGCTCTGCGAGGACTGCGAGCACGCACGCCTCGTCATAGGCGTCTCCGAGGATCTGTAGTCCAATCGGCAATCCCCTAGCGCCGAGACCAACCGGCGCGGTGCCCGCCGGGATCCCCGTAAGATTGCCGAGAAAGGCGAAGCGGCATGCATCCTCCAGCGCAGGGGGATCCACAAAGCCCTGACTTGCTTCTGCCTCTGTCACGGGAGGCGCCGTCGCAGCGGTCGTTGGCAGCGCCAGCACGTCCACTTCGGAGAGCAGCTTGGCTGTTTCCGCGCGCAACCGGGCGCGCAGGCGTTGGGCATCCAGGTAGTCGTCGGATGCAAACGCCTCCATACCGCGCATCAGCAGCTGAACGTCCAGGCCAAGCTCGTCCATATGCTCAGCGCGTTCGATGCGCATCGCGGTGAAAATCTCCAGGCCGATCGTGAGATAGCCCATCGCAGCAGCGTGGCGGACTAGCGGTAGCTTCACCTGCACTAGCTCCGCACCGGCGGCCTCGAGGGCGCGCAGGGCACGGTGACCTGCATCGCTCACCTCGTG
Organism: Polyangiaceae bacterium; assembly: GCA_020633205.1. Classification (NCBI taxonomy): domain Bacteria; kingdom Pseudomonadati; phylum Myxococcota; order Polyangiales; family Polyangiaceae; species Polyangiaceae bacterium. The sequence goes on along the minus strand of JACKEB010000010.1, from coordinate 874,802 downwards.
GCTCGCGGCGTCCCATTCGGATTCGATCACTCCGATGCGCAGGCCTCGTACGCCCCGACTGAGTGCCGCTACCAGATCGCCCTGGTTGTACGCGGGTGCCGGGAGCGAGGCCGTGTCCGTCCAGTCGCTGCCGGCCGTTGCCTCGAGGAATACGGCGAGATCGTAGCTCGAGGCGCCGATGGGCCCCAAGTGGACCACTGAGCTCCCACCGGCAGATCCGTGACCCGTGGCCGGGATCAACCCGAACGTTGGCTTGAGTCCGAACACTCCGTTGAAGCAGGCCGGGATGCGAATGGAGCCGCCACCGTCTACGCCGAGCGCGACCGGGGTGACCCCTGTTGCGACGGCGACGCCGGAACCGCTGCTGCTTCCCCCAGGAAGGTGGCCGGGATTATGCGCGTTGCGTGGCATCGTGCGGTGTACGTTGCCGCCGAGCGGTGAGAGGCCGTACTCCGTCATCGGTGTTTGACCCAGGAGCAACGCACCCGCGTTGCGCAGTCGAGCGACACAGGTGGAGTCGCTGGTGGCCGGTGACTGAGGCATCCAGCCGGTGCCGAGGCGGGTTGGCAGCCCAGTGAAATCGATCTCTTCCTTGATGGCGACGGGCACGCCGTCGAGAGGACCTAGGGGCGTTCCCGCGCGGAACCGATTGGCGGACGCCGTCGCGGCTTCTCGCGCGCCGTCTTCGTCGAGCTCCGAGAGCGGTCCAAGGCTCGGTTGGTGTCGGGCCAGGTCTTTGGCGGCGACGAACGCCCGCTCGCAGAGCTCGTCTGCGGTGATACGCCCTTCTCTCAGCGCCCGCGCGTAGCCTTGCGTGGTGTTAGGCCACTTTTGATCCGCGGGGAGAGGCTTGTTCTCGCTGGGGCGGCCGTGATCCGGACGTGCGCGCACCGGCAGGTAGTTCATCGGGAGGGCGAGACGAGCGTCTTCAGGCAGGCGCTTGAGATCTTCGATCCCGAGTTGCTGGCGCAGCACGGCGCTGGTGAGGCGGTGGGCGGGTGTGTGGCGGACCGCCTTCACCAAGGCGCGCAGCGCCTTCCCCGTGATGCGGCCTTGAGGAAGCTCGAACATGGCCGCACTCTACACGAGAGAGCGGGCTGGCTGAGCGGCGCCCGTGAGTCGAGTTACTTCGCGCTGGCGCGGTAGCTGAAAAACGCTTCCCCACCCGGGGCGTCACCCGTCAGGTCGAGGCTGACCGCGAGGTCGGCGCGCTCCCGAACGCACTGTCCGGAGTCGCCCGCGTGACACCAGTAGTACGACAGCTTGATCTGGGCCTTGCCCGGGCTCGACTCGTCCACCTCTACAGGGAGCGCGACGGGGTTACCCGGATCCATCTGAGTCTTCAGCTTGCTCGGAAACTTCAGCCCCTCACCCGAAGCTTCGATAACCACCGGAGAGCCCTTGGTGAGCTTCGCGCCCGACGGCGGCTCCAGACCAACGAACACCGTCCCCTTGCCAGGTCCGAGCTGGCCCTGAGCTTTCACTGGTTGGCTCAGCCTGTTTGGGGGGGGAGAGGTGAGCTGTTTCGCGTCGCTCGTGCCTCCCATAGCGTTGGATGCGGTACTGGAAGCAGCAACTGCGACCGTCGTGGCACTACCCAAGACCGCCGCCGCGAGTAGTCCTGCCCATAGGCGATCAGCTTGAGTCCGAGCCAGCAAACACGTCGAGGGAGTGCGCATTACCTCCAGTATACGCCCGAATGCCTTCGAGGTTTCCGTGGACCTGACAGGGATCTTACTGATGCGAGCTGCGGGCGAGGTCATGCGTCTGTGTGAGCCTAATGTGGGAAGAAGGGTTCAAGCGTGCGGTGCTAGTCACCTTAGCTGCCGTCACCCGCGCTGCCGTCAACCCGCGAGCACGGCTTACATTCCCGCGCCGGGTGACTTGAAAGGCACTCGGGAGTCGGGGATGCTTTCCATCCCCTCCGCGCCCTGCTCCAGCAGGGCGCACCGATTGCTTGTTCGGCGTGCAGGGCCGTACCCAGAGTCGAGCCCCGTGAGCACCCACGCCAAGGATCGTCCTTATGTCGCTTGAGCTGCCATCGACGGAGAATCGTTTCGAGAGTGTTTGCGAGCTGTTCTTTCGGCGCGCACAGGAGCAACCGGAACGCGTTGCTTACCGCTACTTCGAGCGTCCGACGCGTCAGCGCGACGTGAGCTATCGCGAGTTCAGCACGCAGGTGCGGCTGTTCTCCCTTGGGCTGCAAGCTTTGGGTCTGCCTCCTGGGGCGAAGGTGGCCGTGGTCGCCGAGCAAGGCCCCGAGTGGACCATCGCCGATCTCGGAGTGCTCGCGGCGGGTGCGGTAGCGGTGGCGTTGCCGAGCGGTCTCGGTACCGAGGAGCTTGAGCGCACGCTGCGCGGACTCGAGGTACGGGTCGTGGTGTGTGGTTGCCGCGCGGATGCAGAAATGGTTTGCGGTCTCAAAGCGTCGCTGCCCACGCTCGAGAAGCTGGTGGGCTTCGCGGGGGCGGCCAGCGTCGACGGAGTGTTGCCTTTGGGTGACTTGATGGGTAAGGGGCGTGAGCTCGAAGACTGCGCACGCAGCTCTCGCCCGCCGAGTTCGCGCTCCGGTGCCATGCAGCGCCGCGGGGTCCAGCAATCAGCGCCTGAGCAGCTCGCCTTGGTGCTCTATCGCGGCGGCGGCTTCGTGCGCTTGGCGCACCAGCAGCTGGTGGAACTTGCGCGCGCTCTGCCTCACGCGCTGCAGCTAAATGGGGATGACGTCGCGATGCCGGTGCTGCCGATGCACGATCCGGCAGAGCATGCCGTAGGGCTCTACGCTCGGGCGCTTGCGGGCGTCACGACCTCATACATGCCGTGTGCGAGGCTCGATTCTCTGGCCGATCTGGATGCGTGCTTGGGGCGCATCAACCCGAGCGTCTTGGTCTTGGGGCCTACGGAGCTCGCGCATTTCGCTCAGCGCGTCGAGGCGCTTGGTGCTTCGCCCGCGCAGCGACCTGCGTTCGACTGGGCGCGCCGCGTGGGGCTCGAGGCGGCGGCGCGCCGGCGTACGGGCACCTCGATGGGGATGAAGCTTGGCGCCCAGGTGGCGGTGGCGGACAGCTTGGTCTGGGCGCGGGCCCGCGAGTTGTTGGGACGTAAGGTGCGGGCGGTGGTGTGTTGGGGGGTCAGTGCGGACGCGCCCGAGGTGGAATGGCTGCACGCTTCGGGGCTCACGGTGGTGCCGATGCAGGAGCTCGGGCTCTCCCCGTCGACGTTACAGAGCTTGGGCGTCTGAGCGTTTCCTTGAGGTAGTCAGGCCGGCCTTTCGCTGTGCCTCTCCCCCCCCCCAAAAAAAAAAAGAGAAAAATAGCCGCGCGGAAACTACCAACGCGGACGGGGTGGGTGGCGCTCCAAGTAGCGCACGGCACCACAGGCGTAGCGATTGCCCTCGTCGCAGGCGCTGTGGACTCTTGCGCAGCTCTCGCGGACCTCTGGGCGTTGAACGCAGAGGTTGAAGCAGGCCTTGATGTCGCCCTGATTGCAGCCCTTTTCGTAGCGTGAGGCCTCGAGCTCCTTGGTGAGCACGCGAGCAAAGATCAGCGCAAAGCCGATCATCGCTGCCCACACCAGCACGCGACGCGCAGGGTTTTTGCGCGCCGCGGGAGGAGGGGATGCGGCTTCGGTCACACGGAGTCGCGGCGCTTCAAGATCACCAAGACCACCATCAGGATCGAGAACATCATCACGGTGAGCACCACCGGGGGGAGCCACGTGAGCTCCCAGTTCTCGAAGCCCCAAGCGCCGTTGAAGCTCGAGCTGGCTATCTGCGCCTTGGCGCAGTGGAACTTGCCCGCGACCAAGAAGTCCGGAACCGATGAGGCGTCGGGCTTCTTGATGTCGATGATCCACGCTGGATCGCTAGCAATCGCGAGGCGCTCTTGAGCGACCACTCCTTCGAAGCCCCAGCGCGCTGGCACGATGTACATCGGCCACTTGAGATACGGGTTGGTGGTCATGGGCACCATCAAGCCAGCGAGCACGACCTGGGGAATGAGCGCAATGGGAGTGAGTGCCATCGCTGCTTCCGCGCTCTCGACCATGGTGCTGAGCAGCAAGCCGAGGGCGACGGAGTTCATACTCACCGCGACCAAGATCCCGAGATCGATCACGAAGGCTTGGGGGCCGCCGTTGAAGCCCAGCGAGAAGAACACGATGGCCAAGAGCACCGTGCACTGGATCACGCAGAACATGCTCAGCAGGAAGAACTTCGAGAACACGTAGTTGAACAGCCCGAGGTTCACCATGCGTTCACGCAGATAGACCGCGCGCTCACTCACGATTTCACGTGCTGCGTTGCTGGTGCCGAACCACACCGCGCTGACCACGAGGAAGTTCGCGGCGCCGGAGTGATCCGGAGTGGTTTGCATGTTGTTCAGCGTGTCGCCGATACCGCCGCCGAGGCTGCCGAACTTCTTGCCGAGCTCTTGCAGTGCCCCGAGGCACCAGTACGGGATCGCGTCCTTGGTGAAGCCGAACACCATCGCGAGCAGCACGCCGATGATGGGCGCCTGAGCGAGCATGATCACGATGCCGCTGGTGTCTCGGACCTTCACCTTGAAGTAGCGACTCAGCAGGAGACCGAACTGGCCTCGCCCCTTGGGCCTAGTGCGCGACAGTTGCTGCTGAGAGCCGCTGCCCACGGCGCGCCTTCCAGAGAACATCTTCTGGAAGGTGGGGTTTTGCGGGCTGAAGAACTCCTTGTGCCATTCCCGCGCGGCAATGGACCGGGCTTCTTGCTTACTGGCGTTGGGGTTCCGCGCCAAGAGCTGTTGAAGGATCGGCCCTTCCCGCTGGTTCAACATGTCGAACATGTCACGCGGGTTGTCGATGTCGTTCGGTTTGCCTTGGCGCTCGGCGAACGAGCCGAAGAAGCGGTAAGCGTCCGGCTTGGTGGGCCCGTAGAAGATCGGGATACCGCCCACGCCGAGTACCAGGGTCAGGTTGAACTTCTCGAATTCGTCCTTCGCCGGCTGGTGGATGGTGGTGATGATCGTCTTACCGGTCTGCTTCGCTAGATCCGCGAGGAGCTGAACCAAGGCCGTGGTGTCGTCTGCGGCGAGACCAGACGTGGGCTCGTCGAGGAACATGATGATGGGGTCCGTCACCAGCTCCATCGCGATGTTCACGCGCTTACGTTGACCGCCAGAGAGCACCTTCTTTTCGGGCTTACCGATCTGCAGGTGCTTGACGCTGTCGAGGCCGAGCTGGCGCAGCGTCATGTCGACGCGACGATCGATTTCGTCTTCGGAGAAGTCAGGCGGCAGGCGGAACTTGGCGCTGTAGCGTACGGCTTCCCACACCGTGAGCTCTGGATGGACGATGTCGTCCTGAGGCACGTAGCCGATGGAGCCGCGAAGCACGTCGTAGATCGCGTAGAGATCTTCGCCGTTGATGCGCACCTGACCGTGGGTCGGCGGCATGTAGCCGTTCAAGGTCAGCAAGAGCGTGGTCTTGCCTGCGCCCGATGGACCCATCAGCGCGATCAAGTCGCCGGGCATGGCCTTGAAGCTGATGTGGTCGAGGAGCGTCTTGAGCTCCTTCGGGTTGTCGCGGTCGGGGACTTGAATCACCAGGTCCCAGGCTTCGATTTCGTACAGCGGGCGACCTGCCCACTGCGCCGAGTCCTCGACGACGACGGCGACTTCTTGTGCTTCCTCCTGGATCAGGAGGGGCATCGGTCCGATGAAGACCTTTTCACCGCTTTGGACCGGGACCTTTTGCCCTGGCGGAATGCGCTGCCCACGGACGTAGGTGCCGTTGGCGCTGCCGCGATCCTCCAAGTAGAGCTGCCCCTGGATCTTGTGCAGCAAGGCATGCTTGCTGGAGATCTGCGGGTGATTGATCGGGATGTCGTTGTCTTCGGTGCGGCCGATGGTCTTGAAGGCGGCGCCGGTGGGGCCGCCGAGCTGCACCTGTCCGATGACCGTCTTGTGCTTCTTGCGCGGTCCGGAGTTGCCGCCCGCTGCAGCCGCGCCAGCTGCTGCGCCTGCCGCAGCTGCCGGAGCTCCAGCTGGTTGACCGCCGGCGAGGAGCTGCTGCACCACACTGGCGGCGATTGGCACCGGGCCGATGGCGACTAGTGCGTTCGCATCGATGGGCCGCGCTTGCTCTGGCGGCAGACGCTCTTGGCCGAGCCAGGTGCCGCTCGTGGAGCCGTGGTCCGTGACGCTGAACGGCTGCAGACGGAAGCTTGCGTGCCTCCCGGAAACGTTTTGGTTGTGGACGACGATGTGGCATCGCGCCGCGTCGCGGCCGAACGTCAGTTCGCCGGGGGTGGGCGCTAGTTGCCCCTTGTCGAGCAACATCAGCGCGATGGCTGGATGCGCATTGGGCAGCGTCGCCTGACCCACTACGAATTGCGTGCGGAAATCGAAGGGCACCGTGGAGGCGGGCTGCAGGGGCTGACCGTTTGCGGTGGTCTGTCCGGTGCCGCCGTCGACGAACACCAGCTGGCCCCCGCCTTGGTGAACGATGCGTGCATGCTCGGGAGCGACGCCGGGTCCTCCGAGCCGAATTTCGCAGTGGGGCGCACTGCCAATGGTGATGGTCTGCTTGCCAAAGCCGGGGATCATCTTGAGTTCACCGCTCTCGTGGGTCGCGTAAGGGTCGTGAAGTGGGTCGCAGCATTTGCGCGGGAAGGCGCGTGGGACTGTCGCACAATACTCAAAGCGCCTCTACGGGCTGCTAGCGTCTGGTGCGATCGCGTCTGCGGGGGCAGCGGCGTCGCGCAACGCTGGAGGTTTGGCCGACGGCCGCTGATCGGGGCGCCGCGGCGTTTCCGGACCTGCATCGAGCGCCTGGGGCGCTAGCTCGAGGACGTGGCCTTGGCTCGGATCTGGCGCAATCAGTGGCTCCTCAGGAGGGGCCGGCGGGGCAGGGGTGTGGGAGCCGAATAGCCACCAGCCGATGATCGCCACTAGGATGATCAGGGCGAGCCCGGCGCTGAGCGTGACGACGTTGCGACCCGCGCCGCTTGTGCGCCGCATGAGCAGGCTGGGCCGCGCTGGCTCGTCGACGAGCGTGATCGGTGCCCGCTCGGTGTGAGGCACGGAGTCGTCGCTCACCGTTGCAGGCACGCCTACCGGCTCGAGCAGCTGGGTCGCGCCCACGGTGGGAGACACGGGGTGAGCGCCGCCGTGAGGTAGCGTGGGCGGCGGCTCGGCGTGCAGCGTTGCGCCTGGACCCTGGGCGTGAAGCGTCGAGCCCGCCGCTTCGAAGCGCGTGGGCAAAGGCGCGTGCTGGTGAAGCGGCGCCTCGATGACTTCGACCAGCTGAATCGAGATGTTGTCGTGGCCGCCCCGCTGATTCGCGAGGTCCACCAGCTGTTGGCAAGTGACCGCCGGGCCGCTGGCGATGCTCTGAGGCACGAGCTGACGGAGTTCTGCGTCGCTCACCATGTCCGTGAGGCCATCGCTGCACAGCAACAACGCATCGTGGGCCCGCAGCGAAAATGGACCGCTCAGCTCGACCTCTACGTCGCGATGAGTGCCCAGGGCGCGGGTGATCTGATTGGCGTCTGGATGTTCGGCGGCGGCCTGAGGTGTGAGTACGCCTGCGTCCATCAGCTCTTGGACCACGGAGTGATCGCGGGTGAGCCGTGTGATGGAGGCGTCGCGCAGCAGGTAGCAGCGGGAGTCGCCGACGTGGGCGATGCTGAGACCGCTCTTGTGAATCAGCGCGGCAACGCAGGTGGAGCCCGGGCGTGCCCCGGCAGGCACGCCTTCGCCCAGCGCGAAAACCGCGTGACCAGCTGCTTGAACGGCGCTCCTCAGCGTGCTGGGGATGTCGCTATCCGTTGTGGCCTGACTCACGTGTTGGACCACGGCGTCGACAGCTGCTCGGCTTGCCTCCTGTCCTGACAAGTGCCCGCCCATGCCGTCGCACAGCACCGCCAGGTGACCCAGCGGCGTTTCCGCGTAGGCACTCGAGTCCTCATTGGTCTGCTTGCTCGGGTCCCGGCCAGGGTCACTGAGCTCAGCAAAGTCGATCACCACGCCTTGCGCGGTTCGCCGCATGGTTTACTCCAGGTTGACGCTGAACTCTGCTGGGCCGAAGCGAAGAAGCGAACCGTTGCGCACGCTGGACCAGCTTCCAGGAGTGAGGCGGTTGCCGTTAAGAAAGGTGCCGTTGTTGCTGTTGTCGTCTCGCAGCATCAGCTTGCCGTCTTCGATCTTGATCGAAGCGTGGAGGCCGCTGACCCGTGGCTCCGTTAGTAGGATGGCGCACTGGGATCCGTCGCGTCCGACACGCATCTCAACTCCTGGTACGACGGTGAACACGCCTTGTGACCCTTGAAGTGTGGCCCTCGATGCAGAAACGCCCGACTGGTAGGGGTCGGGCGGCGCTTTCATCGGTCGGGCAGGTGCGTCGGTCGTCACACCGTACTTCGGAGGTTCAGCCCCGAACATGAACTCGGGGCTCACCACCGGTGCAGCGGGATCTGGTGGATGTTCGACCACCAATGGAGCAGCGGCCGCTACAGGAGCAGCGGCCGCGAAGGCAGGAGGAGCGGCGGCCGGTGTTGGCGGCCCGTGGGCAGCAGCGGGAGGCGCTGCTGCGGCGGGGGGCGGAGCCAAAGGAGCTGGCTCCGCCGCGGGAGGCGCCGCCGCGATCGGCGGCGCTGCGGGCGACATCGCGGCGGGGCCGCCGGGGGCGGCGCCGTACTGGCCGCCCCCGTAACCGCCACCTTGCGGAGGATAGCCGCCACCTTGCGGAGGATAGCCGCCGCCATAGCCACCACCGGGCCCGCCATAGCCAGGCCCGCCATAGCCACCGCCCGGCGGCATTGCGGGAGGCGGAGGCGGAGGCGGGCGGCGGTTCTTTCCACCGCTGCGTACAATGACCACCACCAAGAGCGCGATCACCGTCAGGCCAAACAGCCCGATGAGCACGTAGAGGATCGGGAAAGGACCACTGCTGGTCGCCTTCACCTGTAAAATCGTGTCGGCCGTGACGCCGCTCGTGCGCTTGGCGCGATTGTCAAACAGCACCACTCGAGCGACGGCCTGGCTGCCCGAGCCGTGGATGATCTTGTCTTTGTCGGGAGCCTCGAACTCCACGTAGGTGTCGTTCGCTTCGATCGCCTTGCCGCGCATGCCTTGCTGAATCAGCTGGGTCTGCGCCTTCTTGGCTTGATCGATGTTCGCCCCGGCGAGCGCCGCTGGCGGGTTTTGCCCTGCGGGGAGGAAATACACCTCGGCGCGACTCGTGTCGCCGCCCCAACAGAAGTTACCGAAGACCTTGAATTTTCCGCCTGGATATACCCCGCCAGCCTGGGCGATGTTGTCTTGAGTCAGCTTTTGGTTGACGTCTAGGGGCCAGGTCGTTGGATCGATGCCGACCGGCACGTCCTTGAACGTGTTGTCACCGAGGATCGGGGGCTTCACGTTGTTGAACACCAAGCTGAAGCTCTGGGTGACGCTCGTGGCGACGCAGGAGAGCCGCACCTTCACCATGTACATCTTGGAGAAGCGCGTGCGCACCGCCTTGACGATGGTGTCTGCCCGACCGCCCTGGCCACCGCGCATGATCGTGTAGAGACCACCGATCTCGGGGTTTGCCAGGTTCTGCATGAACTCCATCGAGTTCTTCTTGAACTCGTCGTAGGTCGTATGCGGAAACCAGATGCTCACGATGGGTAGCGGCATCTTTGGAAGCGCAGTGTTGTCCTCCGGGAAGCGACCGCCGGTGAGGTACTGCTGGAGCTGCAGCGCGCCGGGACCCGTGGTGGAGGGATCTGTGCCGCCGAAGCCGCTGGACAGCACGACCAACGCCTGGTGCATCGGCACCTGAATCGTCTCACCCACGTTGCCGAGATTCTTGAAGGCATCGGTGACGCCCGTCTTGATCAGCGTGAGCAGCGTGCGGTTACGACCGGAGCTTGGCATGACGCTCGACTGAGAGCGGATGACCGAACTCGCCTTGCTCTTGTCTGCTGCGGATAGCCACTTGGAGTCTTTGAACACCGCGCGGTCATTGAAGAACATGACGTTGACGATGTCGTTGCGACCCATGCTCTGGACGAAGCGGTCTGCGACTTGCTTCGCCTCTTCGAAGCCGCCTTGCATCCGCTTGTCAGCGTCGATCATGATCAGCCAAGCGGTACCCACACCTGGCTGATTGAGCTGCTCTCCCCAGCGATCGACCTTCTCGATCTTGCCCAGGCTGTCAGCGCCGTCGACCTTGACGGTGAAGATGGCGTTATCCTTGGGGAAAGGAAACACCTCGTAGAGGGCGCCTGGCTTCTCCAGCGCGCCGCTCATGCAGTCGTAGAGCGAGTTCCCTGTCATCGCAGCGCAGGCGCTCGTGGCATCGCCAACGCGCTTGGTCTGCACGACCTCGGTAACCATCGTGATGAGTGGATCTCCACTCTCGGTGCTGGCGCGCGGGTCGATCCGCAGGATGTGCGCTTCGGGTGCGGCGCTCGCAGCAGCCGGAAGCATCCAAACGCACATCGCCAGGGCGATGCACGCCCATATTCGAGCCCCGACACTGCCGGAGCCACAACCAAAGCCGAGTCTATCCATTTGCAACTGCTATCCGTTGAACGCGCTGACGGGCCGCTGAGCCTCATGCTGCTCAGCGGCCAATCGTAAACCACTCAGATCACTTTGATGGTGCAGCTGTAGCCGCCGAAGCGAACAGCGTCGCCGTCCCTCAAATCCCGAGGCTGGTTGTTGGGTAGACGTTCGCCCGAAAGGTACGTTCCGTTCGTGCTGCCGGGGTCCTCCAGGGTGAGCTTGCCGGGGCGAGCCGTCGCGCTGATCACCGCGTGGCGGCTGGACGTAGTCGGGTGGTCGATCTCGATGTCGAGGCCTTCCATCGCGTCCTTTCGCCCAATCACGTTCTTGCCTGCATAGATCGGCCAGAAGGTCCCGAGCTCGTTGCCTTCGAAGCTGACGATGAAGCCTGCGAGCACTCGGGCTCCCTCCGGCGCCGCGGCCGGCGCAGGTGCGGCGGCTGCAGGAGCGGGCGGAGGCGGGGCGTAGGCGGGGGGAGGAGCGCCCATTCCCGGATCGCCCATCGGCGGAGCCGTTGGCGCGAATGCTGGGTCACCGGCGGGACCCATGGGCGGCGCCATTGGAGGTGCACCGGGCGGTCCGTATCCGGGAGGAGGCGCACCCATTGGAGGTGCACCGGGCGGTCCGTATCCGGGAGGCGCGCCAGGTGGCGGTCCGCCCATTGGAGGCGCACCCATCGGAGGCGCGCCCGGCGGGCCGTAGCCAGGTGGCGGTCCGCCCATTGGAGGTGCATCCGGCGGTCCGTATCCGGGAGGAGGCGCGCCCATCGGAGGCGCGCCAGGCGGTGGCCCACCCATGGGCGGTCCCATTGGAGGCGCACCGGGCGGTCCGTATCCGGGAGGAGGCGCGCCGGGTGGTGGCCCACCCATGGGCGGTCCGCCCGGCGGTGGCGCACCAGGAGGCGCGCCCCAGCCACCGGCGGCCGCGCCGCCGCCTTGGAGTTCGGGCGCCATGGTTTCACCGAACGGGTTTAGGCCCGCCGCAGGAGCACCGACGCGTTGCGGATTGTCAGCGGGTGGTCCCCAGCCGCCCGCGACGGGAGGCGCGTCGGGCGGAGGCGCGGGGGGTGGAGCGCCTGGAGGCGGGCCATACGGCGAAGCGGGTGGCGCGCCCCAGCCGGCGGGAGCGGGTGGGGGAGGTCCAGGAGGCGCGCCAGGCGGCGGAGCGCCGGGAGGCCCTCCCGGAGGCGGACCCCACCCTGCTGGGGGAGCACCGGGTGGCGGAGCGCCGGGTGGCGGTGCGGCCGCAGCGGGCAGCGGGGCAGCGCAGGATGCGCAGAACTTTGCCGCGTCGTCGTTGTTCTGGCCGCAGCGCGGGCACTGAATCATGCTTGAAACCTCCGATTGGTGCTGAGACGAGGGTGAGGCCCACATCCAGCCGTGGTTCGCGCCAGTCCCCACCAATTGTCCGGCAGGCGGCGCAAGGTCGCGCGCAGCATACCTTTTCAGCTGTCGCCAGAGTACCCCGATGGCGCTTGGAAGCGCAGAGTCGACTAGCGCTTCATTAACCGTGCACCTCCCCCCCAAACGCTCGTTTGCGCGGACAGCGTGCTCGGCAGCTCATCTAGGCGGGAAGAGCACAAACGCAAAAACGCCGCCTCCTGTTGGAGCCGGCGCTTTTTCACAGCGAACCTGGGTTCGCCTGGGCAAGCTTACTTGGTGTTGCGGTCCTTCACGTCGCGCACGCGAGCCGCTTTGCCCCGCAGGTTGCGGAGGTAGAAGAGGCGAGCGCGGCGCACGACACCCTGGCTCAGCAGCTCGATCTTCTCGAGGCGAGGGGTGTGGAGCATGAAAGTACGCTCCACGCCGACGTTGAAGCTCACCTTGCGCACCGTGAAGGTGCTGCGCGCGCCAGCGCGGTGGCGCTTGATCACGATGCCCTTGAACACCTGGACGCGGAGCTTGTCGCCCTCGACGATCTGGTAGTGGACGGCGACGGTGTCACCGACGCGGAACTCAGGCAGGTCGGTGCGGAGGTTCTTCGCCTCAAGGGCTTCGATCTTGGCAGAAACGGTTGCGGACATGGTGCGCCTCAAATCAGATTGGCTATCAGGCAGCCAGCGAAGGGTGTTCGGGGCCCCGAGCTCCCCTGCCACAGCGGAAGGACCGCTTGGAAGTGCTCGGAATTGCGGCTCCGAAAGAAAGTGCGGCTCCGAAAGAAAGAGCGGCTCCGAAAAAGAGCGCTCCGTACAATGAGCGGCTCCGGAAAGAGCGAGCTTTGGACTCGCCCTCGAGCCATGGCTCGCTCAAGCAAGGGTCGCTTGATCAAGCACCAAGGGCTCGCCCCGAATTGGGGTGCGGGATTATGCACCGAGGCAGGCGCCAGTCAATGAGCTTCGCGGCTTTGTTTTCGATCCGCGCGTCCGCCAGCAACGACTTCCCTTGACCAGCGCCTGATCCAAGGCTATCCCGCGCGTCCCGGTTTTGCCCTTTCAGAGCGAAACCAAACCATATCTCAGACTACCGCGCCACCGGCGCGGCGTACCGCGGCGCCACACGGCTCAGCGCTCCCCTTCAAGAAGGGCGTTGAGCGTCCGGCGTCAGCTGCCAGTCAGCGAGCGGAACGGTAGCGGCACACGGCTTCATCCGAGGTCGTGGGCAACGGGCCGAAAACCCAAGGAGCAATCAATGAACACGAACCCCGGCGTCGTCGGACGCAAGCTTGGCATGACTCAGCTGGTTGCTGAGGACGGAACCGTCACTCCCTGCACCGTCGTGGAGGCCCGCGCCTTCGTGGTGGGCAAGCGCACCCAGGAGAAGGACGGCTACGACGCGCTGATCATCGGCTTCGGCGATCTGAAGGAGAAGCACACCACGAAGCCCGTGGCTGGCTTCTTCAAGAAGAACGGCGTGGATGCCAAGAAGCACTTGAAGGAGCTGCGTTGCAGCGCCGAGCACGCTGCCAAGTTCGAGCTGGGCGCCGAAGTGAAGCTCGACGAAATCTTCGTCGAAGGTCAGTTCGTCGATGTGCAGTCCACGTCGCGTGGTCGCGGCTTCAGCGGCGTCATGCGTCGCCACAACTTCAAGGGTGCGGTGAACAGCCACGGCGCTCACGAGTACAAGCGTCACGGTGGCTCCATCGGTTCCAACATGACCCCCGGTCGCGTCTTCAAGAACAAGAAGATGCCCGGCCAGTGCGGCAACAAGACCGTCAGCGTGCTGAACCAGAAGGTGGCGAAGGTGCTGGCTGAGGACGGCCTCGTGCTGATCCGTGGCGGCATCCCCGGCGCGCGCGGCGCGATGATCACGGTGCGTGGCGCCGTGAAGAAGAAGAACGGCGGCGTGCCCCAGGCCTGAGCCGGCAGCCTGACTCGCTGGCCGCATTCGGCAGCGAATCAAGCACGGAAAGCCCACCGCGAGCGGTGGGCTTTCCTCATTTTGGCCGCCGCGTACACTCGCACTGCATGGCCAAGACGCCGCTCTACACCGCGCTGCTCCGCGCCCTCGCTAGGCAGCCGACTCTTGAATCCGCGAGGCAATGGCGCGGCGCTCGTCGCCTCTCCCGACGCGCGCTGCTCTCGGGAGTGGGCGCCGTCGGTGGTGCGGCGCTCACCGGCTGCGGTGAGAAGCGCGCTCCCGCTGCTCCGGCTTCGAAAACAAAGCCTCCCCGAGGACCACGGGTGGCCGTGGTGGGCGCTGGACTAGCGGGGCTCCACGCTGCGCGCCGACTCCGTGAAGCCGGAGTCGAAGCCGAGGTGTTCGAAGCCGCAGCGCGCGTCGGCGGCCGTGTGTTCAGCGATCGGCGCACCTTCGCTCCCCAACACTGCGAGCTTGGCGGTGAGCTGATCGACACGGGTCACCTGACGATGCACGCGCTGCGTGAAGAGCTCGACCTGCGCTTCCTGGACTACGATCGCGGTCCCAAGGAGCTCGGGCTCAAGATCCATTTCGCTGGCTCTGGCCTCGAAGAACCCGAGATCTTGCAGGCGTTCGCGCCCGTCGCCGCCGCCATCGACGACTCCTTGAAGCAGCTGAAGGACCCCGAAGGAGACATCAGCTACCGGAGCCCAAACGGCGCTCAAGGCCTCGACCAGCTGAGCATCGATCAGTGGTTCACGCAGCACGGCATCAGCGGCTGGATGCGTGACTTTCTGGCGGTCGCCTACACCACCGAGTTTGGCCTCGAGCCCGATGAGTCGAACGCGCTGAACTTGCTCTGGATGATCTCCACGGAGCTCAGCAAGTTCAAGCTGTACGGCGACTCCGACGAGCGCTTCCACACCCAGGACGGCAACGAGGCATTCGTCCAAGGTTTGGGCGCAAAGCTCGATTCCGCAAGGATGCACTTGCGGCACGCTCTGGTGGCCATCAAGGAGACGCCCGCCGGGGCCTACCGCTTGAGCTTCGAAGGACAAACCAAAGAGGCGGTGTTCGACGAGGTGATCCTCGCGCTGCCGTTCACGCTCTTACGAGACGTGAAGCTCGACCTGAGCCTGCCGCCGGTGAAGCGCCGCGCGATTGACGAGCTCGGATACGGTAGGAACGCGAAGCTGATGTGCGGCTTCGAACAGCGGCTGTGGATCGCTCAGCGCTCCAACGGCGAGACATTCAGCGATTTGGGGTACCAGTCGACCTGGGACACGAGTCGCATGCAACCGACGGACAAGGGCCTACTCACCAACTTCACCGGTGGCGCGCACTCTGATGCGCTGGGGCAGCTGTCCTTGGAAGCTGCCACCAGTGAGTTCCTGGAGCAGCTCGACCGCGTGCTGCCGGGCGCCAAGGCAGGCCACGATGGCAGGCGCACGCGCTTCGTCTGGAACACTCAGCGCTGGACTCGCGGTAGCTACTCGTCCTGGAAAGTCGGCCAGTACACGACCATCGCTGGAGCGGAGGGCGAGCCGGTGCGCGGCCTGAAGTTCGCTGGTGAGCATACGAGCCTCGATTTTCAAGGCTATATGGAGGGCGCGGCGCTGAGCGGTGCGCGTGCGGCGCTCGAGGTGTTGCGCTCCCGGCGCTTGGAGGCAGCCATTCGTCCCGCTTCCCAGGCGGCAGGAAAGATCTGGGAGCTGGCGCGAGGTGAGCTGGACGGCTAACACCCAGCGCTCAGTCATTACCCGCACTGTGTCCTGTCTCCGTAGTTCGCTGCAAAACTCGCCCGCCCCCTCAGAGTGTGGGCGTACGAGTCTTGCGCCTTCGCGCTACTCTTGAGACGAGGAACGCTGTGTTGATTTGTTCAGCGAATCACAGATTCGCCTCACTGGTTTGAAAGCGTGACCTCTCCCCCCGATCCCTCGAATCAAGCGCCGTGGCTCGTGCCGTGGTGCGACGCGCGCGTGCTCCACGTGGACTCCCGCGTGCTCGTGGTGGACAAACCCAGCGGCTTGCCGGTTCACGGCGGAAACATTGCATTGGCAGAGGACGTCGTCACCCGCCTGGCGGCCTGGCTCACCGCGCGCGGTGAAGCGAGCTACCTCGCCGTGCATCAGCGGCTGGATCAAGGAACGAGCGGCGTGCTGTTTCTGCTGCGCGACGCCGAGCTGAACAAGGCCGTTTCCGAAGAGATGGAAGCCCACCGCTCCGAGCGACGCTACTTGGCGGTGGTCAGCGGCGCCTCGGCTATCCTCGACAAGCGGGGGAGCCAGCTGTTCGAGGACCGCTTGCTCACCAAGAAGGCTCATGGGCAGATCCGGGTCGAGCTATCGCCTCGGGGTAAACCTGCACGCACTCGCTGTCGCGTGCTCAAGCGCGTGGGGCGACGCGCGTTGCTCGAGCTATACCCGGAGACCGGGCGCACCCATCAACTGCGGGTGCAGCTTGCGAGCCGTGGGTTCCCGATCCTCGGGGATACGGTTTACGGGGGAGAGCCCGCGAGCCGGCTCTTGCTGCACTGCCAGAGCCTGAGCCTTGCGTCCCTCGACTTGCACGCCGAGGCCCCTACGCCGGAACTCTTTAGCGACGCCCTCTCGGCGGAGCCAGCTGACGCGCACGACGACTCACCTCAGCATTCAATGCCTCGCGGCAATGCGCTCGGGCGCTGCCTGGACGACGCCCTCAGCCGGCGCTGGCCGCTCCGGGAGTCTTGCGACGCGCTGCGCCTGGTACACGAGTACGGCGATGGGCTCCCCGGTGTCTCCGCAGACGCCTACGGAAAGTGGGTGGCGCTATCGGTCTACACGCCGGAAGCCTTGGAACAGGCGCCGTTCATCGCGGACCACCTGCTCGCACGTGGCTTTGCGGGGATTTACCTCAAGCAGCGGGTTCGCGCGGACCTGCGGCGGAAAGACCAGCAAGAACTCGCTCCCAACGCGGTGTTCCGTGGGGAACCAGCGCCCGCGGACTTGCATGTGCGGGAAGGGCAGCTCAGCTTCCTGGTAGACCCAACGGATGGCCTCTCCACTGGACTGTTCATCGATCAACGAGACAACCGCGCGCGGGTGCTCGGCTCGGCCGCGAACCTGCGGGTGCTGAATCTCTTCAGCTATACCTGTTCGTTCTCTGTGGCGGCCGCGGTGGGTGGCGCACGAGAGACTGTCAGCGTGGACTTGAGCGGGCGCTATCTCGCGTGGGGTGAGCAAAACCTCGTGCTCAATGGCGTCGCCGGGCCCCAGCAACGACTGCTCAAAGCGGACGCTGCGGACTATCTGCGCCGAGCCAAGAAGCGCGGTGAAAGCTTCGAACTGATCATCTTGGATCCGCCGAGCTTCGGCTCCCACGGCAAGAAGAGCTTCAGCATCCAGCGCGACTACAAGGCTCTGGCGAGCGACGCCCTCAGCCTGCTCGCTCCTGGAGGGCGGCTGCTCGCGGTGACCAACCACCGCAAGACCAGCCTCGAACGCTTCCAGCGTTGGTTAGAAGAGGCCGCGCTCGAGGCACGCTGTCAGATCGCTTCGCTGCGCCCGAGTCCCACGCCCCATGATTGTCCCCCGTGGACTGCTGCCGAGAGCGGACAGCGCGGCGCCCGTGCGAATCAAGCCATCAGCCCAACCAAGGCCGTGTGGCTGACCCGCCACTGAGGTCGAGCGAGCGCCCAGCTGCTGAGAGTTTGAGCTGCGAGACCCACACTGCTACCAACGAGCAACTAAGCCCGTGGCCAAGAAGCGAAATCCCTATCAGAACGATCATCACACCCGCGCGGCGCGTGCGGCTGGGTTCCCCGCGCGGAGCGTGTACAAGCTCGAAGAGATCCAGAAGCGAGTTCGCCTGCTCGGTGCTGGCAAGCGGGTGTTGGATCTGGGTGCAGCTCCGGGGTCTTGGAGCAAGTATGCGGGCCAGCAAGTCGGGCCGAAGGGGCTCGTGGTGGCGATCGATCTGTCCGCGATCGAAGAGCAGCTCGGCGCGAACGTCCACATCGCCCAGGGCGATGCGCTGGATCCCGACTCGGCGTTGATTGCCGAGCACGCACCGTATGACGTGGTGCTGAGCGACATGGCGCCGCGCACCAGTGGCGACAAGGTGCGGGATCGCTACCTGAGCTACGAGCTTGCGGTCGGAGCGCTCGAGGTGGCCAAGCGAGTGGGAAAGCCAGGCTCCGACTTCGTGGCGAAGATCTTCATGAGCGAGGACTTCGACGCGGCAAAGAAGGCAGTACAAGCGGCCTACGAGAGCTGCAAAATCGTGCGCCCTGCCGCGACCCGTGATGCAAGCACGGAGGTTTTCTTGGTGGGGGTGAGGCTCAAAGCACAGGCCATGACCTCGCAACAAGCGCCTCCCAGCTCGGACGCACCACGTGACGGCGGAGGCGTCGCTCAGTGAACGAAGAGCAACCCTCGAAGAAGAAGAAGGGCAAGTGGCGGTACATCGTTCACGTCGTCTTGCTCTCGACCTTGGCGCTAGCCGGCACGCTGCTCTACCGAGGCAAGCAGTTCAAGAGCCGCCAGTTGAGCGCCCCTGCAGCCGCGATACCGGAGGTCGACTGGCAAAAGGCCGTGAGTCACCTTCAGGGTGCCGTGCGGATTCAGACCATCTCACGTTCTCAGCACGGGACCCGCACCTCCGCGTTGCGACGGGAAGACGTCGCAGCGTTTCGTAGCTTCGGGAGCTACCTGAGCGGCAGCTTTCCCAAAGCCCACGAGGCGATGCAGCGCGAAGTGGTGGCCGAGCACAGCCTGCTCTACCGCTGGGAGGGGACAGACCCCGGGCTTGCACCGATGGTGATCGCTGGCCACATGGATGTGGCGACGGTGCAGCCCGGCACGTCGATGTCTTGGACGGAGAAGCCTTTCTCCGGCGCGTTCAAGGACGACGTCATCTGGGGGCGAGGCACCCTCGACGACAAGTCATTCGTAGTCGGTCTCTTCGAAGCGCTGGAGCAGCTCGCCAACAGTGGGTTCAAGCCGAAGCGCACGCTCTACGTGGCCCTCAGTCACGATCAGCTGCGCGGTGGGGAGGTCGGCACCCATGGGCTCGCGCAGGCGCTCAGCGGGAAGGCTCCGAAATTCCATGTGGTATTGACCGAAGGGCTGGCCGTGGTGAAGGGCTTCATGCCCGAGATCCCCGCGCCCATCGCGATGGTCGGCGTGGGAGAGAAGGGGCAAGCCAGCTTGCTGTTGGAGAGCGAAGGCGCCGGCTCGGACAGTAAGCTCGAGGCGGCGCAGAAGCGGCTCGAAGAGCAGCCGATGCCTGCCGAGTTTTCGGGGCCGGCCGTCTACCAATTCGAGTACTTGGCGAGCGAGCTGCCGTTTCCGATCCGTGTCGCGGTCGCCAATCGCTGGCTGTTTTCCGGCCTGCTCGAAGATCGCATCAAGCAGTCCCAAGGCTCCGAGGCTCTGATCCGCACGCTCGTGACGAGCACCGACGTTCCGCCCGGAATCGACGAGAAGCGGCTCCCTCCTCACCCCACGCTAGCGAACTACCGTCTGCGTCCAGGGGACACGCTGGAGGCGCTCAAGGCGCACGCTGCGAAGGTTGTCGCTGATCCGAGCATCAAGCTCAGATTCTTGGATGGAGCGTATGCGGCGCCGCCGGTATCGTCGGTCGAGGCCGCGGAATTCAAGCAGTTTCAAGAGGTGGTGAAGGCGGTGTTCCCGGAGTCGGTGTTTGCGCCCTCGCTGGTGCTCGGAGCCACGGACGCCCGTCACTACAACGCGCTCAGCGAGAACATCTACCGCTTTCGGCCGCTTCTGATGGCGCCTGATGACATGAGCCGAAGCCGCAATTCCGATGAGCGCATCCGCCTCGAGGACTACAAGCGGGTCGTGACGTTCTGCTCGAGCTTCGTGCAGAAGTTTTCTGGTGGAGAACCGTAGATGGCACAGAACTCCTCATACGTAGGCTTGCGCAGCGACATGCTCGAGATCCTGCCGACGGGGCGACGCTTCGAGCGCGTGTTGGACGTGGGGTGTGCCACGGGGGCGACGGGTAGCGCGCTCAAACAGCGTGGGGCTCACGTCACTGGAATCGAGTACTCCCCGGAGAGTGCCGCTGCCGCTAAGGAGGCGCTGGACGAAGTGCTGGAAGGTGATGCTGGCGTGCTGCTGGGCAAACTCGCAGGCGACGGACGACGCTTCGATCTGGTGCTTTGCGGCGATGTGATCGAGCACCTCGTAGATCCCTGGACGGCTCTCGCGACCATTCGCCGTCTGGTGCCCAATGGTCTGGTCGTGGTGTCACTACCCAACGTCGCGCATCTGTCGACTTTCTCGGCGCTCCTTTCTGGCCAGTGGCCGTATCGCGAACGTGGGATCCACGATCGAACCCATTTGCGTTTCTTCGGGGAAAGAAACCTCAAGGCCCTGTTTGCGGAGGCGGGTTTCGAAGAGCGTGAGCGGAGGGTGCATCATCGGGTGATTGAGCGTCCGCACTGGCTGAATGAGTTCAGCGCGCCGCTGACGTCACGCCTCCCGGTCCTACGGCGTTACACCGCCTATCAGTTCGTCTCGCTGCTAGCCTGAGCTAGCGCCCGCACGGCGGGCGCGGATCCGTTGCAAGAGTGACATGAAGGACTCTGCGGACTTCAGCGCTCCGACGCGCGTCCTGCAGGTCAGCTCCCAGGTGACCGTAAACACGATCACCGCTGCGAGCAGTCCGAGGAGCACGCGACCGAGCGGGCTGTGCACGTAGCCCGTGACCCAGGCCACGGCGAACCCCGAACAAAGCGCCGCGGGCATCGGCGCGAAGATGGTGAGCAACAGGGCGACGCTGGAGACCGGCGCGAGGCGCGGGGCGAGCCACGTCAGTGCGAGCATGGCGAGGCCGTTTAGCGCCGTGATCGCAATGATCAGTCCAAGGTAGCCCGAGGCGACGTATCCCAAGAGCCCGATTGGGATCATCAGGAGCAACTGGACACCCGAGATCAACGTGAGCTGCCGTGGTTGCCCCGCGGCAAGGACGAGCGCTCCCAGCGCGTTGTTCACGCCGCGGATCAACACGAACGGCAGCAGAGCTCGAAACACTGGGGCGGCCTGGGCCCACTCGGAGCGATCTGAGAGTAGGTTGAACAGGTCGTCAGAGAGCACCCAGCCATAGGATGTGATCGCCCAGCTCGCCGCGGCGAACACGCTCACTGCGGCGACGCAGGCTTCGGCGAGCCTTGGAGGCTTGTCCCTTAATCGCGCCAGGGTCGGCAGCATGATGTCCGCCAGCGGTCTGACGAAGAACAGCACCGCGGCGTTCACGATGGCATATGAGAGGCTGTAGAGACCGAGAGCCGCCTTGTCGGACAGCTTGGCGACCATCAGGTCATCCAAGTTGAGTAGCGCGTAGTGGATCAGCCCGTTCAGCAGCAGGAAGCGAGTAAAGCGCCAGATCGCTCCCCACTCCGCGGTGTCCCAAACGAAGCGAGCGCGCTTCGAGAACACCCAGCTGAAGAGCGCGTTGAGCCACGGTCCACCTGCTGCCGCAACGGCCAGCGCCATGACGTCCCGCGTGATGTACAGCAGCACTATGCCGAGGATGCTCGAGACCGCGGTACCCAGAGAATCGACCAAGAGCACGCGCGTCATCTCGAGTCGCTGGTGGAAGCGAACGCTGTGCAGGTTCTTCAGACCCTGAGCAATGAACGCGGTGCTCATGATCCTCAGCAGCAAGGTGACCTTGGGGCCACCATCGAACAGGCTGCTCAGGTAGGGCGCGATGAAGAACAGGATTGCGCTGAGGAATAGCCCACGGACTGCGGACGCGGTCCACGCGGCGTTGATGCTGTGGTCCGTGGAGTCTGGATTGCGGATCAGATAGGTGGCGACGGCGGGATTGGTGAGGATGTCGCTCAAGCCGTAGATGGCCGCCGCCAACGTGTAGGTGCCGTACTCGCTGGGGACGAGGATGCGTGCCGCGATTAGCGTCAGTACCAACGCGAGGATGTTGACTGGAACCCCACCCAGCAGCTTCACCAGCGCCCCACGGGCGACTTGGGAACCGAGGGTTTGGCTCATCGCTCGCGGAAGGTGGAGACCTTCTCCAAGAGTTCGTTCAGCGTGAGGCGTCCGGCCTCATAACTGTATTTCCGTACGGCAATGGTTCTCGCGGCTTCGCCGAGCAGGCTTGCTTCCTCCGGCGCCTCAGCTAGGCGCTTGAGCGCCGCGCCGAGGGCGTTCACGTCTCCAGGGGGGACCCGGACCCCGGCGTCCCCGAGGATCTTGCCCATGTCATTGACCTCGGTCACGACAATCGGCTTGGCCATCGCCATTGCGTCGAACAGCTTCGCTGGGATCTGTCCCCAGGCGCCGGGTTCGTCTCGAGAAGGCAGTGCGACGATGTCGGGTGCGGCCACCCAGCTCGGTAGCTCGGAGAACGGGAAGGGACCGTGAATGGACAGCCGGTCTTTGCCCAGGACGCGTTCCGCGGTCACGAGGAACTCGGCGGCATATTTGTCAGCCGGGTCCAGTCCGGCGATGAACACACCAACGTTGGACCCCGCAAGCCTCGCCGCCTGGACCAGCTCGTCCGTGCCCTTGTGGGAACGCGGCGTGCCGATGAAGCCCACCCACGTCTTGTCGCCCAGGCCAAGACCAGCACGCAACGCCTCGCGGTCCAGCTTGCTCGGGTCGAGCCAGTTGGTGTCCCGGACATGGGGAAGCACGACGCCGCCGAAGCGCCGCTGCAACCAGGTGTTCGAGACCGTGCGGTGCTCATAGCTGACCAGACCGTGCTCGAGCAGGGCGGTGGTGGCCAAGCCGTTGAACGACTTCGGATCGAAGAGCTCCGAGGCTTTCGCGAGCGGTGATTGAGGGCCATGAGTCTTTCTCAGGCCGAACTCCCAGTCGTCGTTGTCGAGCAGCGTCTCTGTGGGACGCACCCCACTCGCGAGGGCGAGCCCGAGGCTCGTCGCGAGGGGTTTCGTAACGACCACTCGAGTCCCGTGGGCGATTCGGCGAAACCAGCGCACCGCGCGAGGCCAGCCCGCGACCGATCGCAGGGGGAGCTCACGAATTGGGATGTGGGAGCCTTTTGCCGGACTCCAGATGCTCTTACCCAGGCGCACGCCGACGATTTGCGGTCGAAACCGCGGTTCCGTCAGTTCCGCGAGGAGCAGGGTGCGTCCGAGGCAGTTCGTGCTCAGATCGGGACACACCAAGGTGACGTTCGGTTCGTCAGACATGCGCTACCAAACGCTCTGCGGTTCCCGGGCAACCTGATCGAGGTAGTCGGCGTAGTCTGCCGGCAACTCGCGCTTCAACGCCAACAGCTGGTCGGCGTCGATGTACTTCTGCCGGTAGGCAATCTCTTCGATGCACGCCACTTTCTGTCCTTGCCGCTTCTCTACGGTGCGCACGAACTCTGATGCCTCGAGCAATGAGTCGTGGGTCCCCGTATCGAGCCAAGCGAAGCCGCGGCCCAGCTTCTCCACATGGAGGTTCCCAAGCTCCAAGTACGCATTGTTGACCGAGGTGATCTCGAGCTCGCCGCGCGCGGAAGGCTTCACCTGAGCAGCGATGTCGAGCACGCGGTTGTCGTAGAAGTACAAGCCCGTTACGGCCCAGTGCGAGCGCGGCGCCTTGGGCTTCTCTTCGATGCTGATCGCCGTGCCTTGGGCGTCGAACTCCACCACGCCGTAGCGCTCGGGGTCCCTGACGCGGTAGCCGAAGATGGTCGCTCCGCGCTCGGTAGCGGTCGCCCGCGCGAGGTGTTCGGTCAGGCCGTGGCCGTAGTACAGGTTATCCCCGAGGATCAGCGCACAGGGCTCTGAACCGACGAAATCCCGGCCAATGATGAACGCCTGGGCGAGACCCTCGGGGCGCGGCTGGACGGCGTAGCTGATGTTCAGGCCCCACTGGCTTCCGTCAGCGAGCAGCCGAACGAAGCTCTGTTGGTCGTGGGGGGTCGTAATAATCAGTACCTCGCGGATACCCGCGAGCATCAGCACCGAGAGAGGGTAGTAGATCATCGGCTTGTCATAGACCGGCAAGAGCTGCTTGCTCACGCTGCGGGTCAATGGGTGAAGGCGTGTCCCGCTGCCACCGGCCAGGATGATTCCCTTCATGCTTCGATCTTTCCCGCTTCAGTGAGGAGTTGGTGGACGAGTTCGTGCATTGCCGGTGCCCATGGTCCTATCTCTAGGCCGAGGTTGCCCTTGGCCTTGCTGCAGTCCAGAACGGAGCTCTTCGGTCTACGCGCCGCCGTTGGATACTCCGCGGTGCTGATGGGCTGAACCGTTGCAGCCTTCGCGCCGTGGTGTTGCATCGCCTTGGCGATGGCCTTCGCGAAATCGAACCAGCTCGTCGAGGGTGAGCCCGAGAGGTGGAACGTGCCCCAGGGGACATCGGCACTCAGACAACGCATCGCGAGGTCTCGGATGCAGCGGGCAAGCTCGGTGGTCGGCGTCGGACAGCCGAGTTGATCACTCACCACGGAGAGAGACTCCCGCTCGCCCATCAAGCGAACCATGGTCCTCACGAAGTTGTTTCCGTGGGGCCCAAACACCCAGGAGGTGCGGAGGATGAGGTGGTTCGGGGCGAGTTCGCGGACGTGCTCTTCACCGAGGGCTTTGGAAGCTCCGTAGACACCGAGGGGATTCGTCGGCGCTTCTTCGGTGTAGGGGGCGCTGGCTTCGCCGTCGAAGACGTAGTCCGTCGACACGTGGAGCAGCGGGATCCCTCGCGCTGCGGCGATCCGGGCGAGCACTCGCGGGCCCTCCGCGTTCACAGCGAAAGCTTCCTCTTGCTGGCTCTCTGCTGCGTCGACGAGCGTGTACGCGGCCGCGTTGATGATCACCTTGGCGCTGCCAATCGCTGCGTCCACCGCACTGGCATCGGTGACGTCGAGGGCGGCGCGGGACAACGCGCGCAGGTTCACTGCCTCAGGCCACTCGGTGGCGGTCAGCGCGCTTCCGAGGCCGCCGCCCGCGCCGACGAGCAGAATGTCTGGAGCCATCAGCTCTTCCCCAGACCCAAGCGGTTCCCCGCGTACTTCGCGTCCAGGATCGGCTGCCACCACTCACGGTTCTCGAGATACCAGTCGACGGTTTGCTCGAGTCCCGAGTCGAAGGTCTCTTGGGGAGTCCAGCTCAGCTCGCGCTCCAGCTTGCTCGCGTCCATGGCATAGCGCAGGTCGTGGCCAGGGCGGTCCTTGACGTAGGTGATCAGCTCGCGCCGGGCTGCCCCCCCGGGCAGACGCGCGTCCACGAGGTCACACACCCGCTGAACGACCTCTAGGTTCGAGCGCTCGCTGTTGCCCCCGATGTTGTAGCTCTCCCCCAGCACACCTTGAGTGAAGATGCGCCACAGCGCGCGAGCGTGATCGTTTACGTGGAGCCAATCTCGGACGTTCTCGCCGCGACCATAGACCGGCAGAGGTTCCCTCGCCGCGGCCTTGATGATCATCAGAGGGATCAACTTTTCCGGGAACTGATAGGGGCCGTAGTTGTTCGAGCAGTTGCTCAAGACGACAGGCAATCCGAAGGTGCGATGCCACGCGCGAACGAAGTGATCCGCCGCGGCCTTGCTCGCGCTGTACGGCGAACTCGGGTCGTAGGGATTGGTTTCACTGAATGCTGGGCTGTCGAACTCGAGGGAGCCAAACACCTCGTCCGTCGAGACGTGGTGAAACCTGAAGTCCGGAGGAGCGGACCCTGACTGCACGTAGCCGAGGGCTTGCTGGAGCAAGACGAACGTGCCGACGACATTCGTCTGGACGAACTCGCCTGGCGCGTCGATCGAACGATCGACATGGGACTCCGCGGCGAGGTGGATTAGCCCCGTCGGTTGGTGTTCGGCGAAGACCCGCGCAACCTCCTGCGCGTCGCAGATATCGACTTGCTCGAATCGATAGCGCGGAGAGTCGGCCACGGCTGCGAGGGAGCCCTGGGACGAGGCGTAGGTGAGCTTGTCCACATTGACCACTTCGGCTGTGGTCTCGCTCACTAGATATCGGATCAGCGCGGAACCGATGAAACCGGAACCACCGGTTACCAATAGCTTCACGAGGTCGCTCCAGAGAAGTCGAAGTAGCTGCCGAGATCGCGGAGGCGTGGAAACGCCTGGTCGCGCTCTGCGATCAGCGGACCGCTCGCAGGCAGTTGCCAATCGATCGCGAGATCCGGGTCGTTCCACAGCACGCCCCGCTCGGATGCCGGGTCGTAGTAGGTGCTCACCTTGTATTGAACTTCGGTGTCTGGAAGCAGCGTGCAGTAGCCGTGGGCGAACCCAACGGGGACGTACAGCTGGTGCCAGTTTTCCTCATTCAGCGGGATGACGAGGTGCTGGGCGAAGGTCGGAGAGCCCTTACGAATGTCTACGATCACATCCACCACCGCGCCGCGCGGAACGCGTACGAGTTTGGCCTGGGCGTGCTCACCGATCTGAAAGTGCAAGCCTCGAAGTGTTCCCGGAGCGGGCGACTTCGCGTGATTGTCTTGCACCCAAGGCACTTCAATGCCGGCGTCCAACAGCGTCTGAGCACGGAACGTTTCCGAGAAAAAGCCGCGACTGTCGCCGTGACGTACAGGCTTGATCAGAAACGCACCGGGAAGGGGCAGGGGTTCGACTTCCACGTTGGCGAAGTGGTAGCAAAATCCGTGCAAGGTGCACACCATGTTGCCGCGGTGCAGTTCGCTTCACCAACCAGGGAAAATCACCTGCGAGCGCTGGCGTTTTCGCGCGCTTCCGAGGAGTGGGAAGCGGGGCGCCTGTCGGGTGCCCAAGAGCGCCAAGCCCTGGGATAGGGCCGCTACGGCACGCTCTTGTGGTTGGCTTTGCCACGGTTCCTCGCTGGCCTGTCCGGCGCCATGAAGCTCCTCCACGAAGCGCCAGAACTGAGCGGGTGCTCCCTCGAGGTGCGCAAGCGCCTGTTGCCGATCCCCCTGCCACCAAGGCTCTCCGGCGACTCCGACGTGGTCGTTCACGATGACATCGCAGCCGTTCAGGCGGGCCTCGACTGGCATACGCCCGGCGGGTTCCAATCCGCGCGGCAAATAAACGAGGCGCTCGGCTTCGCGGAACGCTGCGAGCACACCTTCAGGAGGGAGATCCTTGAGTAGTCGAGGTTCCCAGCCGTGCTCAGCGATGTACTGGAGGGCCTCGTCGGTGCCTTTGATGAAGGACTTGGAGTAAAGCGCACAGCTCCCACGCCGCTCTGCGACCGCACCCGCCCTCGGTAGCTGCTCGAAGAACTCGCGGTTGAACAGCGAACACCCGAGGACCCGCACGCGCGCCTCCGAGAAACGGAAGAACGGGTTGGCGCGGTAGTGGTCCAGTTGGCGGCGCGTCAGGAAGATCATCCCCCGGGCGCTGCGAACGATCTCCCGAAGTCCATCGTGGGGGCACCAGCAGCGCTCCCACAGTCGGTGCACCGGATCGATTGCCGAGGGGAAATTACCGTTGAGGCGGCAGATGCGTAGGTCGTGTTCGAAGAGGATGTGACGTCCGGTGCGCGCTATTGCTGCGAGCTGCTCCGGTGTCGCGCTCTGGCTGTTTCCAAGCAGCAAGACGTCGTGGGCGTCCAGCTGGTCGAGGGCGAGCGCCTTGAATGAACTCACGGTCAGCGAAAATGGGCAGGCCTCCAGGGCAGCCGCGTCAGTAAGCTCGGCGCCGCCGGGATGTTTCGTCTCGGCGCTGCGGTGCTCGTTGGAGAACTTGTCGGTGAGGAAGAGGACGCGCATAGCGGGCTAAGCTCTGCGCTAGGCTTTGCTGAATCCCCGCGGATGCGTTGAGTGCCAGGCCCAAGCGTGGCGGACAATCGCTTCGAGGTCGTGCTTCGGGGTCCAGCCGAGGAGCTTTCGCGCCTCATCCGAGCACGCTACGAGGGTCGCTGGGTCGCCCGGTCGCCGCTCACCCAGTACGTGGGGAATCGGGTGACCGGTCACTTTTCGCGCCGTCTCCAACACCTCTAGCACTGAGAATCCAGCGCCGTTGCCCAGGTTGAGTTCGACGCTGCGATCTCCCAGGCGTTCCACCGCCGCGAGGTGTGCGGCCGCCAGATCCGACACGTGGATGTAGTCGCGAATACACGTCCCGTCCCGCGTTGGATAGTCGTCGCCGAAAACGGTGACGCGTTCGCGTTGCCCCAGGGCAACCTGCAGCACGATCGGCACCAGATGGGTCTCCGGGTCGTGGTGTTCTCCGATGCTGCCATCCTCCAGAGCGCCAGCCGCGTTGAAATAGCGCAGGCAAGCGTAGTGCAGCCCATGGATCTTCTCTGCCCAGGTGAGTGCGCGCTCGATCAGGTACTTGGACTCACCGTAGGGGCTTCCCGGAGCGATTTCGTCTCGTTCGGCAATCGGCTCGTCGCCCGCGTTGCCGAACAGGTTGGCGGTGGACGAAAGCACGAAACGCCCCACGCCATGCTCAGCACACCACTCGATGAGATTGAGCGCACCCCCGAAGTTATCGCGCAGGTACTCATACGGCTTGTGCATCGACTCGCCCACCAGGGAGCGAGCGGCGAAGTGCATCACAGCATCGAAGCGCTCGTTCGCGAGCGCCGAGCGCAGCTCAGCGCCGTTGCGCAGGTCAACCTTCAGTAGCTCGATACCCTGGGGAACCGACTCTGCATGGCCCGTGCTCAAGTCATCTAGGACCACGACGGCGTGGCCCGCCGACAATAAATGCCGCACGGTGTGGCTACCGACGTAGCCTGCGCCGCCCGTCACCAGAATGCGTGTCACTGCCGTTCGTTCCTCAGGCAGGTCGGGGTGGGGAGGTGTCTTGAGGTCCTATCGCTGCGCCTGTCGCGGGAGCTGCTCGAGCGTCGAAGCATCATGTCGACCTTACCCTTCCGTTCGGCGGACCCTGCGTCAAGGGCTCCCCGGCCAGTCGGGTATGCGAGGCTTTGAAGGCGCCACCTTTCGACAGCCAGGCCTTGGTCGGAGTGCTCCGGCGTAGCAGACTTACGCCGGTGAGTTCGATGGACAGGCCAGCGTCTAGGAGTCAGCGCTACGCGAAGCCCCGCATGACCCATTGGGCCGCACGGCCTGGTTACCTGGTCTCGCGCACGCCCGAGCGCATCGACTTCAACTACGGGCACGCGCTGCTGCTGGACGGGTCACCGAGCGAGCGTGGCGTGGACTATTGGGTCGGCCGCTGGCTCTTGGAGCAACAGTCGACGGAGTGTGATCGCGCGTTCCTGCTCTGGGAGGAGCCGGGCGAGGCGACTGTCGACCCGGCGTGGGTTGCCGAGTTGGACGAAGCGAGTCAGCTCTATGTGAACCACTGCCTCGGCCTCGACGGGCGATTCCTGTTGCCGCGTGCTCTCCCCCCCACGGGCATCGAAATCAGGGCGTTTGACGCTGACGCTGACTGGCGTCAAGCGGTTGAGCTCACCGCCAACATCAACGACGACGGAGGCTTCTTTGCGACCGAGCGCGCGTACTGGCTGTATGAAGGCTACCGCGAGTTGATCAGAGGGGGGGAGGGTGAGTGGCTAGGCGCCTTCACAGACGCAAAGCTCGTGGGAGCATTAGGTTTAATCCGCGGGGAAAATGAGGCGCGTTTCCAGGACGTCTTGACCCACCCCGAGTATCGCAAGCGCGGGATCTGTAGCGCGCTGCTTCGCACGGCCATCGAGCGTTACCGGACTGCTTGCGGCGCACACCCTGTCTTCATCCTGGCGAAGTCCGGCGCAGACTCCGAGCGGCTCTACACCCGCTTTGGCTTCACGCCGCGCACGACGTTCTTCGAGCTAGCGATCCCGGTGCACCGCTAGCTCGTGAAAGGCGGCAGCCCAGAAGGCACAACAGCCAGAAAGCGCAGCAGCCTAGAAAGCGTTGCAGCCTGTCAGCGCCTTACCCAGCACCAGAGTGTGGACCTCGTGGGTGCCTTCGTAGGTGTAGACGCTCTCGAGGTTCAGCATATGCCGAATCGCCGGATACTCGAGCAAGATGCCATTTCCACCCAGAATACCCCGGCACTTGCGCGCGACCTCCAACGAGACTCCCACGTTGTTGCGCTTGCACAAGCTCACCTGGACCGGTGTGATGCCGCCCTTGTCTTTCATGCGACCGTAGTGCAGCGCGAGGATGTCGCCCTTGACGATTTCGCTACCCATGTCCGCGAACTGAGCCTGAATTAGCTGCTTGCTTGCGATCGGTACGTCGAACTGCTTGCGCTCCCGCGCGTAGCTGATGGTCGACTCGAGGCAAGCCTTGGCGGCGCCTAGCGCGCCCCAAGAGATGCCGAAGCGCGCCTGGGTCAGGCAGCCCAAGGGACCACCGAGTCCACGTCTGTTCGGTAGCATGTTGGCGGCGGGTACCCGACATTCGTCGAGCACGATCTCTCCGGTCTCGCTCGAGCGCAGGCTCATCTTTCCGTGGATCTTCGGAGTCTCGAAGCCCTGCATGCCCCGCTCGACGATGAAGCCGTGGATCGACGCCGCGTCGCCGTCGTCAACCTTCGCCCAGACCACCGCCACATCTGCGAACGGCGAGTTGGTGATCCACATCTTGGTGCCAGAGAGCACATAGTGATCGCCGTCCTTGCGGGCTCGGGTCTTCATCGAGCCCGGGTCGGAGCCACTGTCGGGCTCGGTCAGTCCGAAGCATCCGATCAGCTTGCCTGCAGCCATTTCCGGGAGGAATTTATTCTTCTGCTCCTCGCTGCCATAGGCGTGGATGGCGTACATCGCGAGGCTGCCCTGGACGCTGACGAAGGAACGCAGGCCGCTGTCGCCGTACTCGAGCTCCTGGAGGATGAGTCCGTACTGCACGGCGCTCATGCCGGCGCAGCCGTAGCCCTTGAGGCTCGCCCCGAGCAGACCCATTTCTGCGAACTCACCGATGAGATCCTTCGGGAACTCCTCCTTCTCGAACAACTCGCCAGCTCGGGGGAGGTAGCGCTCACGCACCAGGCGACGCACTGCGCCACGGATCATCAGCTCGTCTTCGCTGAGGTGGCTATCGATGGCGGAGAGGGCGTCGAGGCTGAGGGGCTCTTCCATGGCGGGGACTTATCAAAGGTTAGGAAACTGGGCCAGGCCGGAGCGGGCGAGTTATGCGCCGAGCAGTCCATGGCGTGGCTAAGAACTCTGAGCTGTCTAGTTGCCGCAGGCTCCAGCCTGCTGGTGACGAGCTGTCCGTTCGACGGAGCCGACGCGACCCCGCGCGCGAGCGGCGCTGCCGCGCCCGCTGCGTCTGCCACCGTACACACCTTACCCCCTTCAAAAGTCCTGGAAGAGCCTTCGCCCCCCGCGAGCAAGGAGCCGGACCTCGAGCTCGTAGCCCTGCGGCCGGATGAACAAGCCGCCGTGGGGAACGAGTTGGAAGCCGCGGAGCTCGGGGATGCGCCCGCATCCGCGGAAGCCATGGAACCGGAGGCCAGCGCAGAGGCGCCTGCTGACGACGGCGAAGACCTGCGTCCGGTGGCTGCGCACCCGTACCACCCTGACTTTGGTGTTGATCCCGAGCGGGCGCTGACTGCTGTCCGTAAGGAGACTTACGTCTTCTCGGAGCCGAACTGGCGTTCAAAAAAGCTCGGCTACTTGCGCGCCGGCGCCGTGGTCAAGCGCAGCGCCGAGCCGACGCTGCGTGCGAAGGATTGCCGCGCTGGCTGGTATCAGGTGGAGCCCCAGGGCTATGTCTGTGTTGGCAACACGGCATCCACTGACATCCAAGACTCCGTGTCGGTCGCCGCACGGCAGATGCCAGATCGCAGCGAGGGCTTGCCGTACGCCTACGGGATCTCGCGCTATCCGACGCCGCCGTTCTACACGAAGCTGCCGAGCGAGAAGGAGCAACTTCGAGTCGAGAACAACCTGGCTCAGCTCAAGGCCAACGGGGCGCGGTCCTGGGACGCCGAGGTGTTTGACCAGATTCCTGAATTTCTACTCGGAAATAAGCAGGCGCCGACGCTGACTGGACGCACGCGGGGCCCGGGAACCGTATATAGCGGACGCGCCCTGCCTAAGAGCGGCTTCGCCTTCTTGCGGTTGTTCGAGAGTGACGGTCGCCGCTTCGGCCTCACCACGGATATGGAAATCGTGCCGCTCGATCGCCTGAAGCTGGTGCGACCTAGCGAGTTTCACGGGGTCAACATCACGGGCGTTGGGCTGCCTGTGGCGTTCAACAGGGCGCGAGTCGCCGCGCTCTTCGCGGGCGACCCCAAGACCGGCCTCAAGCAGGAGCGGCTCATTGGCTACCGTGAAGCGCTGAAGCTGAGCGGGAAGGCCGTTCAGCTTGGGGGCGGCCGCTACCTGGAGACCCGAGATGGCCTTTGGGTGAAGGACGACTCCCTCACAGTGATTTCGCCCATGAGGAAGGTCCCCGGTTGGGCGAAGCCTGGGCGCACTTGGATCGAGGTGTCGATCCTGAAGCAGACCCTGGTCGCCTACGTCGGAACCGAGGCGGTCTACGCGACGCTGGTCTCCACAGGCGCCGATGGGTTGGGGGATCCGAAGGAGACTCACTCCACAGTCCAAGGTCAGTTCCTGATCCACACGAAGCACGTCAGTGTGACGATGAGCGGGGACGAGGCAGGAGATGAGTTCGACCTACGGGATGTGCCTTACGTGCAGTACTTCAAAGAGGGCTACGCCTTCCACGCGGCGTACTGGCATGATTCCTTCGGGAAACCACGGAGTCACGGCTGTATCAACTTGTCCCCGGAGGATGCCCGTTGGTTGTTCCAGTGGAGCGATCCCCCCGTGCCGCCAAAATGGCATGGCGCGATGAGCCTTCGCGACGGCACCCTTGTTCACATCCATCCCTGAGCCAAGGCTCAGCGCGTTCGTTCGCGGTAATTACCGCGGGGATTCAACGCTGCTGAAGGTCGATGGTCTGGCACCATTCTTCAAGGCTGAATTTGCGATCGTTCACGAGCCGGCTCTGTACCACGCTGAGCGGTTGTAGCTTGCTGCCGTCTCGCAGCTGAAGCTGAAGCCGGCTTGGCCCCGTCGTGGGTTCGTCAATCCAGAGACCATCGTACTCGATGCGGAGCAGCTCACCCACGTGGCAACCAAGCAACCCGCATGCTCGCCGGCTCCAGTCATCCCCCACGTCGTCGCCCGGCGGCGCGAGCACAGCCAAGTAGCTGTCGAGGCGGGAGAAGTCTGCCAGCGTTCCGTCTAGCCGTCCCTTACCCCTACGCTCACAGAAGGTCGAGATGGGAGAGCTCTTGAGCCCCTCCGAGACACCAGGAGCTTCGCCCGCCGTTGGCCAGCTGCCGCGCCAAGGAGTCGGCGGCAGCACCGCGCTGGGCAGTCGATGCTGCCACTCCGGGGAGTTCGCTTCGCCAAGACGGTTCCGCAGCGCGAGCATCAAGCTATGGCCTGAGCCTTCACGGATGCGTTGCTCTACGAGGTGTAGCGGGCTGAAGGTTTCCGTGCGGCATATGACGCGACTTTGCCGAGCATCGTGGAGCGTGCCGTTCCAGCGTCCGCGCTGCGCCTGACGGAGGGTTTCGCCGAGGTAGGTGCCAGCGCGGAGCACCAAAGGCCAAACGTCTGAGTCGAGGGGGGGGCGCGGATCGTGCCCATACAGCCCGAGCAACGCTGCATCCAGGCGAGCGATGGACCACAGAGAAAAGTCGAACGGCGCGAAGTCGCGAAACACCGGGCTCTGCGTGAGGTAGGTCGCGGAAAGCGTTCCGAGCACCTGGAGGTCGAGACGCTGGCCAGTGATCAAACGTTCCAGCTGCCGCTTCGCATGAAGCTCGACCTCCCTGGCGCCGTGGGCGTCCCCGCGCGCGACGCGGAGCTCGATATCGTCCCAGCGCAGATCAGCCTGAGTGGCGTCGTTCAAGCCTGCCCCGTCGAGCGCCACGCCCAGTGCGCTGAGTGTCTCGCTGAGGGCGTCTGCTTCCCTGTGGTCCAGATCCAGGAGGCGGCACCAAGCCTCTTGCGCGTCGCGTACGCGACCCAAGCGCGCCGCCGCCAGCGCGATCGCTGCGACGGCGTCGACTGAATCCGGATCGAGACCAAGCGCGCGCTGTGCGACGCTGATCGCCTTGTCGGCCTCCCCGATGCTCGCGAGCACCGAGCTGCGCAGCGCCAGCGTCAAGGCAGGGTAAGGGTTCTGATCGGTCGTCAACGCGGCCAAGGCCGTGTGCGCGCGCTTCACCCAAATCGGTTCGTTGTGTCGACGATCGACGCGTACGGCTGTCCACGCCAAGGCAAGCCGCGCCGGATCAGAGCCCGGGTCGTCTCGATAGGCTTGATCCGCTTGTTGCAGAGCCTGGTCCGTCTTGCCCAGCTCGAGGAGCAGTCGGGCGACGCTCGCGCGCACTTCGGGCTCGAGCAGCGGAAACGCCCCGACGGCTTCTAGTTCGCTGACGGCGGCATCTTCCCGCGCCAGCTGCAGGAGCGCGCGGGCACGCATGATTCGCTGCTCTGGATCGCTGCCGTGAGCGGGCACGGCGTCGAGCACCCGATCGGCGTGCCCTTCATCCAGCCAGCTCGCGAGCTGGAAGAGCGAAGTTCCCACCGCTGGAGGCGGCACCGAACGGATCTCCCGCGCTGGGCGCTGCTCTTCAACAGGTTCCGAGCGACGGAGAGCGGCGGCTTTGGCAGGTTTGGGGGGTGGCGCCGACCCGCGGGGAGGGGCGGGAGTCGAGTCCCGGCGCGGCTTTGCTCGCTCGGACACTTCAGGCGCCACAGGGCTGCTGGAGTAGAGCCCCGCGCGGGACGGCAGCTGGCTCTTGCGCTGAGTCGGGTCGTACGCCGTGAAGTCGAGCGCCGGATACTCGCCGCTCGGGGACAGAGAGCCCGTCCTTGGAGCCGGTGGGCTGTCGCTCTCTCGGGGAGCGAGGTTCGGGATGGCGGGTGCGCGAGGGATCTCCACCGTGGACGAGGCAGCGTCGCCTTGTGCGGTTTGATGCGGCCCGGGGCGCACGCTGCCGTCGCTGAGGCTCGACCCAGGGCCTGCACTCGCCGGGTCAGGCGCGGAAAACTCCGTGTCCTGAATTGCCTCGTGGAAATCTGCGGGCGGCGCGATGTCGAGCGCCGGTGGTGGCGCGCTCGGCGGCGGCGGGATGGAACTCACGTGCAGCGCTGGGCTGAGGCCAGCGTCGGTAAGCTTGGGGCCTAACTGTTCGAACGGTGGGACCGTCGAGTTTCCGGTCCGCAAGTCAGACGGAGGCTCCGGAGCAGGTAGAGAGTCCGTGAGGCGCGGTGCCCGCGGGCCAAGGCTCGGGATCACCCATGAAGGTTGAGCGGAGTCGTCACCCGGTTCGGGATCAACCTCTCCCCAAACCGCCACCTGAGGTATCGCCGGTGCTCGAGGGATGTCTGGACTGAGAGCGCTCGGGCTGAACTCCGCTTCCATCGAAGGGCTCAGGTCCAGATCGTCGTCGGTCTCCGTGGCTTCGATGTCTGGGTCGTCTGTGGTCGGCGCGTCGGGCTCTTGATGTACGACCGTGGCCTGAGCCAGCACCGCATGGTGGTCAGAGTCTCGGTGGGGCTGCGCCCCCTCGCTCCTCCTCGCGGCTTTCTCTTCGCGGATTTTCCGTACGGTACCGAACTCGCTGAGCTCCCCCGAGCGCGCTGCGTCGAGCATCGCCTCGGCCTCGGGGAAATCTGCGACTTCCTTGAGCAAGTCCTCCAAGCGTTGGGCCACTCCCGGTAGGTCGAGGCGACCCCGCAAAAAGAGCAACCGCGTCGTCAGGTAAGTGGTGGCGTGTCGGAACAGCTCCATGTCTCCGAGCTGCATCAGCGCCCCAGCGGCGCGGTCCAGCTCTCGAGCGTCCAGAAGCTCGTCGATCTCCCGTAGTCGAGGTTGATCGAGAGGTCCGGCGGAGGCCATCCTCTGAGCGTACCAGCCCCGAATCCAGATCAGCAGCCCATTGTGCGTACGGCTACTTCTTCGCCTGGTGATTGCTGCGTGACTCGAGCTGGGCTTCTTCTGGCCGGCTCGAGCGCACTCCGCATTTGCTTCGCTTCTGCCGCGCGTTGCGGCGCTCTGCTTCTTCGCCACTTCTTCGCCGCTTCTTCGCCGGCTCGGCGCTACTTCTTCGCCGGCTCGGCGGTGTCAGGAGTCTTGAAGTCCATCGCGCAACGGAAACCGTAGCCATGAGACTGGGTTTCCGGTGTCGCGGCATAGCGGAAAGACGGCCGGAGCCAGCTCTTGTAGCTGCCATTCCAGCCTCCACCGCGAATCACGCGCTTCTCGCCGGTCTTGGGTCCGTGGGGATCCACCTGGCCGTCCGATGTGTACGCGCCTTCGTAGTCAGCAACCCACTCCCAGACGTTGCCAACCACGTCGAATGGGCCAAAGCGCGACTTGCCAGCGGGGAATTTGCCAACAGGCGCTGTCGTGGGGAAGCCGTCGTCGGCGTTGTAGAGCGGCTTCAAAGGCTCGCCGTGCTCCTGACCCCACTTCACGCACTCAGTGCCACAGGCATTCAAGTGCTTCTCCGTCGGGTCTTCGTCGCCCCACGGATAGATGCGCCCATCGGGACCGCGCGTGGCGTACTCCCACTCTGCTTCCGTGGGGAGACGCTTCTTCTGCGCCTTGCAGTAGGTGTCTGCCATCTGCCAGGTAACGCAGTTGATCGGGTGGTCGCCTCGGCCCTCGACGTCATTGATGTTGCACAGCGGACTGTAGGTCTTGCGCTGCTTGTCCGTGATGCCGTCCCACTCCACTTTCTCTGGGGCGCGGCGGCACTTGCCCATGTCTGAGCAGTGCTTGTACTCCGACGTCTTGACCTCGTAGAGATCGATGCAAAACGCCTTGAGCTTGACGTTGTGTGACGGCTTTTCGTTGGGTAGCGCGTCATCCTGATCGGACCCCATGAAGAACTGACCAGCGGGGATCCCCACGGTGCGGTCGGGGCACTGAAAGGGCTGCTCCGCGGCGACCGTTGGGGCAGCGCTCGGTGACGGTGCCGTCGCAGACTGAGCGGGTTCCTTGGTGTCGCCGCCGCGGTTCATCGCGAAAAAACCACCTACGCCGAGCACCGCGACCGCAGCCACGCCTAGACCGGCGAAGAGCAGGCCTTTTCCGCCCGGCTTTTCTTGCTGCGGGTCCAGCGTCGCCGGGTTCCCGGTAGTGGGTGAGCGCGGATTGATGTGGGTCGGGATGTTGCCCGCCAGCACCGTGGCGCCGGAAGCGAATTCTGCGGGCGGATTGGGGTTGGACACTACCGCCGGGCCCGTGAAACCGCAGGCGATGGCGAACGCGGAAATGAACTGCCCGGCGCTGGCGTAGCGCTCCGACGGCGAGATCTTCAGCGCCTTTGCGAACACCGCCTCAACCTGATCACTGACCTGCGCTCCCAGGTTGCGTGGCGTTGGGCGGATCTGCGGGTTTGCAGAGCTGAACGCCAGCTGCACCAGGTCGCCGCCGTCGAGCGCGGGGCGGCCAATCAGCATTTCGATGGCGACCAACGCTAGCGCGTAGACGTCCGTCCACGGTCCGGTCGCGCCGTGAGAACGAGAGAACTGCTCGGGCGCTCCGTATTGCGGCGTGAAGCTCGTGATGCTCGTCCCGGTCTTCGCCAACGCAGCTTGGAGGTGCGTGTTCTCGGTCATCATCTTCGCGACGCCGAAGTCGAGCACCTTCACCGTGGCGCCTCCCGCGTGGGGGTCCCCGTTTACGAAGAGGTTCGCCGGCTTGATGTCGCGATGTGCGATGCCCCGCCCGTGTGCCACGTCGAGCGCCATCGCGGCGGGCTCCAGCAGTCGGTACACTTCGACGATGGACCAAGGCGGCGCGCCGCTTTGCTGCTCCGCTTCGAGGATCGCGTCGAGGGGCCGCCCGTCGAGCCACTCGAGCACCATGTACGGCATCCACTGGCCGCTCGGTGACGTGTACGTGCCCACGTCGCGCGCCTGCACGATGTTCGCCGTGTGGCTCGAGAGCTCAGTGAGCAGCGCACCTTCATTGATGAAGTCCTGCATCAGGCTCTCGCGCTGATCCATCGGCGCGGAGGACAAGCCGTTGAAGAACTTGATGGCGACCGGCTTGTTCCAGATCGTGTGGATCGCCCGGTAGACCACCGCGAAGCCGCCTTCACCAACCAGGCGCTCAACACGGTATTTCTCGGCGATGACTTGGCCGGCGAGGTTCAACGGGTCGCGATCTGACATGGCTCAAGCGAACTTTCCGGGGAGCTACCCCGAGGGCTCGGGGATAGCGGCAAGCGAGTGTAGAACGTTCATGCGGAGACTACCCAGAATGGGGACGGTGGAGGCAACCACTCGGTTACATCCGCGGCGAAAAATCGCGGTTTTTCACTCGGCTCACGTCGCGGTGGGCCTAGCTTGGCCTTCCCTCGAAAGTCGGCCCAGGGCCTGGCTAGTCGCTCCCAAGCAGCGCTCCGCGCTCCGCAAGGTCTGCGAGCACCCGTGCCGTCCCATCCAACACATCCTGGGTGAGGGAGACACCTAAGGCCGAACAGCTCTGGAGCAAAGCCTGCTGTAGCGGATCTCCAGCGATCAATCGCTCCAAGATCGTCGCCGCCAGGGGCGTCAGCTCGAGATAGCGCACTTCGTGCGTCGGGCTGCGGTACACGAGCAACCGAGTCGCGCGGCGCTCAGGCAGCGTTTCGTCGGTTTCGTCTTCGCTGAGCTGGTGGACCGCGTACTCGTAGCGTACCAGCCGGACAGCCTCGATGAAGCGCACCGGGCGGTCGAGTTCAAGTTCGCCAGGCTCAGCGTCCGCAGGCCTGGCCGTCTCCGAAGCCACTTCGATCCGCAGCGCTTCATGGCGGGCGAGGTTCATCAAGTAGCCGGGTACCTCGGCGTCGCTCTGCCAGGGGAGCTCGCAGTAGTCCAGGAACTCCCGCGTGACGTCGCGCAGGTAGTGAGTCTTCGGACCATCTTCCGCGAGCCAACGCGCCAGATAGTGTTCGAAGCAATTCGTTCCCATGCGGTAAATGCTGCGCGGGATAGCCAGCTCGATTGCGCCCTGCACATTGCCCCGTACCAGGCGACGGTAGACACTCAGGCGGCCTAACCCAGTCTCTACGAGCGCTGCGCGATCCTCGGGGTGCACGCCCGCGTTGGCCAACCAACACGAGATGCTCTCCGGGTCGTCCGCCACCTCAGGACCCAGGGCCAAGCGCGCCATCGCGTTCTCGAGCGCCCGCGCGCGCAGGGTCTCTGCATCGGCGTCGCTCATCCGACCTTCCGTTCGCGTTCGTTCCAGCGGTCGATGGCTCGCTCATAGACTCCGCGCAGTCGACTTACTTCCGCGAGGAGCTCAGGGAGCTCGGGCACGTCGTTGTCTCGCTCGAGCAGCACCGGGCGCGGTCCGCTGCGCTCCAGCGTCCACTCGAGTAGCTCGTAGACCGGATCGATGATCGGTGCGCCGTGAGTGTCGAGGAGCATGCCGTCTTCAAGCTCCGTATGGCCGGCGACGTGGAGCTGGATGACGCGATCGAGAGGCAGCTCGGCGATGAACGCGTAGGGATCGAAGCCGTGGTTCTGGGCGTTCACGTAGACGTTGTTGACGTCCAGCAACATCCAAGCGTCGCTCCGTTCCAGCACTCGGTTGATGAACTCCGTCTCTGGTAACTCGGGCGCTCCGGGGTGCGCGTACCAGCTGATGTTCTCGAACGCCATCGGTACGCCCAGGGCGTCTTGAACACGCATCAGGCGCTCCGCCGCGCGATCTGCGGTGTGCTTGCACAAACGCAGGGGCAGCAAGTCGTGAAGCACCAACGGCCCCGCAGTGCTGAAGCACAGGTGGTCCGAGTGCCAGGGAGACCCCATGCGCTCGATTTCCTGCCTGAGCTCGTTGAGGTAATCCGCGGGGGGCTCATCGACCGCTCCCAGCGACAGCGTGAGCCCGTGGGTCACCAACGGGTAGCGCTCGCGGACTTTGCTCAGTGCCCACGGGAAATAGCCGCCGCGGCGCATGTGGTTCTCCGGCGAGACCTCCCAAAAGGCGACGTCCAAGCTCGGACCGTCTATCACCTCCTCGAGGAACTCCCAGCGCAGGCCAAGGCCAACGCCGAGGCGATCTTTCGGTACGATTGCCGGTGCTCCAGTCACTCCCGGAGAGTACGCCGCAGGGCCGCGTTGGTTCGAGATTTCGCGCTGAGAAAGCGGATCCCGAGGCGGATTTACTTGATGGGCGGTGGCTCGTAGATCCGCTTGACGTCGGCACCACCCGCGAAGGCGTACGAACCGGCGCTCCCGTAGCCGTACGCCACGATACCGAACGGCATGTCGCCGGACAGCTTGTGCGCGCCTTCGGTGAGCGGACACGCGCGGCTCTCGTAGCTCACCCCTTCAATCGTTCCCGCCGCTTCCACCGTGCAACCGCTGGTCGGCGCGCCGTCGATGTTGATGTTTGCGCCCTGGGGCGTCGAGATGACGACGTAGTTCCTGGTCCAGGAGGGGGGGGTGAGGATTACGTATTCCGTGCGGTACTGATCGACTGGAGGGAACACGGTGAGCGATGGATCCCCAGTGTAGGCGCCCTGCACGTAGCCCTGACTGACCAACAGCTGCCCGATCATGATCGGCGTGGTCGACGTGACGGTGATGTTGTCCTGCGCAGGAGCAGTGACGGAGTCCCCGGGGTTCAGCGTGAAGTTGTCATAAGGCGGGGCCAGGCTGGTCGTGACTTGTGCAGTCTCGGCCACACCGAGGAAGCGCAGCACATCCGGCTCGCGGAAGCCGCCCGTCGAGCGCACTGGGCTACGCGTGATCACGTATTTGCTGCCGAGTGATTCCGCGGGGAACATTTGTTCCTCGAGGTGGTCGAGGCAGCACGTCTCACCGCCGCCGCCGTCGTCCCAGCCAGGGTAGGTGGGGATGTCCCACGAGCCGGGCACGCTGGTGCTCTCCACGCCGCTGAATACCGCCACCGGCTTATCTGATTGCACCACGGTGCCAGTCAAATCGGCGATCGTCTTGGGGTCGTCGCCAAAGGCGCCGTCATCCGTCTCCAAGTTCAGCACGTCGTACGGCCCCAGCGTGACTTCGATCAGCCCCCCAGCGGGCGTCGCCGGGATAGGGCCGTTTCCGCGGATCTTCCACGACGGTTTGACGCTCACCTTAGTGTTCGGCTGGGTGCCGACCACGGTCACGTATGAGCGATCGATGATGAGTCCGATGCCCGGGAAGTTCGTGGGCACCGGGTGCCCCGCTCCCCAGTTGATGATGCGGTACACCTTACCGAGCGCGGCAGTAGGCAAGAGCAGCGAGGCGTCGTTCGAGTACTGATTGGTGAAGACGTTGAACTGATAGACGACGATCGGATTGCTGCTGGTGATCTTGAACGCGCGAGAGGAGAGGCAAGTACCCGGAGACTGGTAGTCGTTGGCCTTCACGCCGCAGTCCAGCTCGCGTGAGGGAAGGATCACGGTCTGCAGGCTGCCAGCAGGCACGGTCAGCTGTTGAATTGGCTGCAGCTGCAGCGGCTCGCCGGGGTTCGCCAAGTTCGCGTCGATGGTGATATTCGCGTCGCCTTCGCCCGCGTTCGAGAGCACGAAGCCCCACGGTTCGCTCGCGGGGTCGTTCAGCCCGTCTTGCTGATCGAGATCTACGCCCCAGAACTCACAGCCCACGTTCGAGGGTTGATCCGCGGCGATCTCACAGGCCGTGCCACAGCGACCGTTTCCGCACAGCTCTCCGTTGGCTACATCGCAGACTTCGACCAGCTCGTCGGTGTTGGAGCCGTCGGTCGAGCACTTGTGGACCTCGTTGCCGACGCACACCGTTTCCTCGGGGGTACAGTGGGTGCAACCGAGGTCAGGGGTGCACGCTTCCTCACACTCGATAGGTGTCTGCGGCTCGCCGTTCTCGCACGGGGTGTAGGTCTTCCCGACGCAGCCGTTGCAGAACAAGCCGCCATCGGGTCCGCCACCCCCGTTTCCGGCGTTTCCACCATTACCGCCATTCACACCGCTCGAGCTGTTGCTCGCGGAACAGGCGAAACCAAGGAACAGGAAGCCAAAACCAGCGAGCAAGTGGCGAAGCATCCCGAAATCCTAACGGTCGTTTGGCCGGCGACACAACAGAACTATCTTGCTGATTAGCGAATCACTGGACGTACTTTGAAGCGGAGCTGCAGCGTTCGCGCCTGGCTGTCCCGACCAGCTGCTTTGCTTATCCGTGTCATCGAGCCGCTGGCTGCTCCTACTGGTTTGGGGGGGAGGGTGCGACGCCTGGCGCTGCTCGAATCCTCAATTCCCCGGGGAAGCGAACAAAACGACTCAGGCCGCTCGAGCGTTTCGCTCGAGCGGCCTGGATCCGTGGTTTGCCGTACGGGCTGCGGTGGCTATCAGCCGCAGGTGCCCGCGCCGCAGCCGCCGCTGGCGCCCGCAGACTTCTTCGCGGCAGGCTTCTTCGCCGCAGGCTTCTTGCTCGCACCGCAGCTCCCTGCGCCGCAGCCAGCCTTGGCGCCAGCAGCCTTCTTGGGCTCCTCCTTCTTGGCTTCTTCCTTCTTCTCGCCGTCCGCGCCTTCGGCCTTGGACTCGCCGTCCATGGCGCCTTCGCCTTCGGGGGCGGCGTCCTCCGTCGCCTCACCACCTTCGGAGCCCGCGGCCTCGTCAGCGGCGCCTTCCATCGGCGCTTCGGGGGCCTCTGCCGCCGGGACCTCTTGGGCATCGACGGGAGATTCGGGTTCAGGCATCGCATCGCCGCCACAGGCGACGAGGCCTGAGGCGCTGAGGACGGCGAGGGTGGCGGCGATGCGTTGGAGGCTGAGCTTGTTCGACATGGGTAGTTGGCTCCTTGGACTCATGGTCCGGGTAACTCTTGCTTTGGCTTTGCTTGACGGCCGAGGCGATGAAATCGGCTCACTCTGCGCCAGCGGGGGCGCTCACTCGTGATTCACGCCACGGGCCAGAGTGTAACACCGTGTGCTCGAGGGCTACGCCAGCCGGCTGGGGAGGTTTCACAGAAAAGTTCATCTCGGGTTTCCGGCTGAGCGCTGCTTGGAGTTGGTTGCCGACGTGGGACCACCGCGCCTCACCCCCAAAAAAGCCCGCTGAATACGCTTCAGGAGACCATTCGGATCGGCAGCCTTTTTGGATTTCGACCGGAGAAAGAATTGCCATCTCGCGCCCGGTCGGCGCGAATAGGGATCCATTCCCACGGCGCGATCGGCGATTGGCGCGACCAGGCCGAGCACCGCGCAGGGAACGCTGAGTTTCAGCGCTTGGGTACCAACACCAGCTCGAAGCTCACCCGGGCCTGGCTTCCCGCGCGCTTGAGTAGCTCTCCCTGGGTGGTTTCCAGGATGCCGTGGGCGTTGCGCGGCTTGATGTCGTGATCGGCAAAGCCCACGCGGAGGGGCTTCGTGCTCTTCAGCACGATGCGCTCCGGCGCCGCCCCAACCGCGGCTGGGCCCTTGAACTCGAAGAGTGCTTCGAGGCTGCTAGATGTTGCCTTGCGGAAACCATTCAGAGAAAGCTGTCCGTTCACAGAGAGCGCGGAGCGGCGCACTTCGCCTGGCTGCACTCGGGGAGCGGCTGCGTCTCCAGCGTCGGGAGCTGTATCTTCCTCGTCGTAGAGCTCGATGTCGCCGTTCGGTCCGTGGTGCTCGAACTGAGGCTTGGAGGTCTTCGCCGGCGCTGCCGAAGCTGGTGCCGCTGAGGGCGCCTCCCCGGCGCTGCCCGAGGGCGCAGGAGGGAGGAGCTTTTTCACGAGTTTGGCTTCGAACGCGCTGCCGGGTTTCGCAGCGTCGAGCGCTTGAAACTCGAAGCGTGCCCAGCGACTCTGCTCGCGTGCTGCTTCCGCACGGCTAGAACCGACGTTGAGCCAGTTGCGGGCGCGCTCTGCCTGGAGCTTGTTGTCGTCTTCTGACTCGAAGCTCTGCATGCGTAGCGCGGCCACGTCGACTTCCACGTTGCCGGAGGAGTGTTCGAGATCTGCCAGGTTGATCTTGAGCTCTCCGCGGACGACGCCGATCGTGCCCTTGCTGGTCACCTCGCGGCTCCGGAGCTCGAAGCTGATGCGGCTCTCCGGAGCGATCTGGTAGCTCACGAGCTCTCCCACCGCGGGCTCATCCACGGGGTGCGCCGGACGGGGATCCGAGGGTTCGTAGAGCTTCTCTTGCTTGTCGTCGCAAGCGAGCGCAGCGAAGGCGGCAAGAGCGGCCAGCACACAGCAGACGGCGGTTGCCCCTGGGCGGCGCGGAGTACGGCGGATCACCGCGGGACCATGCACGAATTGGCCCAATCAGCCAAATTCGTGCGGGTGCTGGATTTCCCAGGCGACGGACCGTGGGCCGAGGCGCTAGTGCCAGACGCCGACGCTGGCGCTCCAGCCGAAGTAGCGAGCGGCGGCGTCGAGCGCACCGCCAATTCGCCACTCCGTTCCGTCGTCGAACAAGCCAAACACCGTCCACGGGAACGTCTTGAGATCGAAGCCGAAGGTGCCGTGGAGGCGCGGGCTCCCGGCGCGGTAGCGGGATGGTTCGCCGTAGCTGCCGGCGCGTAACTTGAGCCATCCGGGGACGACTTCGCTCTCCAACCCAACGCGAGGGGAGAGGGTGATCTTCTCGCCGGCGCGGGCGACGCGGCGCTGAATGAAGCTCTCCACGCCCACGGAGCTCGACGACTTGCCAACCACTTGCAGCTCTGTCGACATCAGCACGTAGGCGCGCTTCATCTGGCGTGCGCGACGCACCAGCGCTTGGCGTAGGGCTCGCGCTTGGCGATCGAGTTCGAGCTCGTCCAGCGCGTCGTCCGCGTCTGCTTGTGCTCTCAAGGCTGCGAGTTCGGCTGGCGACCGGCTCGCCGCTTCGCGCTTCAGGCGTCGCTGGCGTTCCCGTTTGCGAAACTCGACGACGCGCTCCAGCTCGGCCACGGCGCGACCTGGATCGATCCAGTGCGGATTCAGCGGTCGCGGCCCGAACTGTAGCGCCAGGCCCAGGCTCGCTTCCCACGGCTGCTTCATGTTGCGCGGCAGCCAAATCGAGTTTGGATCCGTGCCGCCGGGGCCGAGCACCAA
Source organism: Polyangiaceae bacterium (assembly GCA_020633205.1). NCBI lineage: Bacteria > Pseudomonadati > Myxococcota > Polyangiales > Polyangiaceae > Polyangiaceae bacterium. Next base: position 830,131 of record JACKEB010000010.1, on the reverse strand, counting down.
GTCGCCGTCGGCGTTGGCGGTCACCTGGCTCGCCGCGTCCACCTGGGTCTCCACTTGGTGTTTGTAGGCGGCGCCAACGCGAAACGGCTGTTCTTCAGGCCGCCACAGCACGCCGACCATGGGTGCGAAACCCGAGGTGGTGAAGAGATCCTCCTTGGAACCGTCAGCGTTCTCCCGCGCGACGACCAAGCCAACGTTGCGCAGGCCGACACCCAGGGAGAACTGGTTTTGCATGAAGCCGTACGCGCTCACCAGATCGAGCTCGACGAACTGGGCGACCAAGTTGCGCTGGGAGTCTGCGGTCTCGTCGCGCCGCGAGAGACTGAAGTTGGCGAAGGAGATGCTGACGCCGTAGCCCCAAGCGCCGTCTTGGAGGACGGCCGCAGGGGTGAGGAACAGCAAGCCGTCGCTCCCCGCGTCGAGCTCGGTCGGTCCCTCCCCGGTGTTGTAGAAGTCGTTTCCGCGAATCGAGCTGGGGAAGGTCAGCCCCAGCGCGAGATCGTAGTCGAAGGAATCGACGGACCACGGCGTGCGCACCGCGGGCGCCGCGGGATTCTGCGACATACCCTCCACGCCCTCGGCGATGCTCACGTAAGCGCCGCCGAGACCGATCACGCGGGAGCTGGCGGTCACCGGTCCTTGATACAAATCGACGGTGTACTCGCTGGTGCGGATCTCGCTGCCTTCTTCTCCCAGGGGCCCGGCGGCGAGCGCCACGCTGGCCCGGCTCAGCGCGCTGCACGTTGCGGCCAGGATCGCCCCCGCGCGGGCCAGGCTGCGGCGCCATGAGTTCACGCCCGGCTGCGCTCCCGGGCCATGCGAAGCTCGGTCGAGAGCACGCTGATCAAGATCCCCACGGCACCCAAGCAGAACACGATCAACATCGGACCGACCTGACCGAGCACTGCAGCCACCAGCGTCAAGAAGACGAAGGTGTCGCGCTTGAACAACGGGCCGATGTACGCCATCAAGCCTTCACCGCTCGAGGTGCTTTGACTCAGCGGATACTTGAGCAAGTCGCCAGAGCCGATGCGAATCAAGTAGCGATACTCCAGGCCGCTCGCCGTCACGCCGCAGAGCACGGTTACGATACCGGCGATCAAGTACACGAGGTGACCCGTACTCGCGTAGAGGCCCCAAGCCGAACCAGCGAAGAAGCCGTAGTTCGTCAGATCGTCGCCCACCGTGTCGAGCCACTCGCCCATCAGCGAGCCGCGATAGGTGATGCGGCTCATTTCTCCATCACAGCCGTCGAGCACGCTCTGCGCTTGAAACAGGAACGCGCCTAGCAGCAGATCCCAGTAGCCGCCGCGCGTGGCGATCACTGCGCCGGCGATACCGATGGCCAATATCCCTATGGAAACTTGATTCGGGCGCAACGGGGTCTTCACTAGCCAGCGGCTGATGGCGAGGGAGATGTAGCGATTGAGGTAGCGGGAGGTCCAGCCGTCTTGAGGCTTGCGGAGCGCGCGGAACAACGCGCGCTCCGCTTTGCGCTGGGTCACGCGGTCGTGAACGGTGAAGCTCTCGAAGCTCCACGGCGGGGAGTGCGGGAAGGACTCGCTGCGCAAGTCGATGCTCGACACGCCGGCCTCGCGGATGGCCTTGAACAGCGTGCGGTGGACCACGCTGCTGGCGCCCAGCGTGATGTACTCGGCGCCGTCGGGCACCTGCTTCAAAACCGGCAGTCGAAAGCGGGGGTCCTGGAGCACCGCTTCCAGGGCCTCGAGCTCGCCCTTGAGCACGACGCCGCTCGCGCCGGCGCCCTGGGCATCCAGCGCCAGGCGCAGGCAGAGCGGCAAGCCAGCGACTTTTCGTGCGGGATCGCCTGCGTCTGTTTCGAGCACCAGCACCCAGCTCATGAATCAGGTAACCTCTCGGTCATGGTTTCAAGGGGATGGGCGGCTTGCTTGTTCGTGGGTGTGGCGTTGGCTGCTGGCTGCAGCAGCGATGATGGCTCTCCGAGCTCGTCGAGCGCGGGAGGCAGCGGAGGCATCGGCGGGACAGGAGGCACTGGAGGCTCAGCGGGCTTCGCGGTGAAGTCCGTCTATCACGTTCCCGACAGCTTGGACGCATTGTCCGACGAGACCTTCTTTGATCACCCATGGCCGAGCGATTTCCGTTTGGACAGCGACGGCAGCATCCACCTTCAGGGCTACCCGAATCCCCGGGCGGTGCCGCTGTTACGGGACTACGTCGAGGCGATGAAGGGCGTGATTCACGGCTTCAGCCCAGTCGCTGCCGGTTATCTGCGCTTCACCGGCCCAATCGATGTTTCGACGTTGCCGAGTGGTCCGTTGGCGACCACCGATGCGACGAGCAGCGTCCAGTTGATCGACGTCGATCCGAGTTCCCCCGACGTGGGCAAGCGCTGGCCGGTGTCCCTCCACTGGCAGGCGGACGCGGGAGTCTACTGGCCAGAGAACACGCTGGCGTTCATGCCTGCGTTCGGCCACCCGCTTCGGGGAGGCACCCACTACGCGCTGGTCGTCACTGATGCTTTGCACGCGGAAAATGGCAGCCTCGGACCAGCGGATGAGCTGAGCACGCTGCTCGGCTCCACCGCGCCCACTGAGCCCGCGGCGCTGGCGAGCCACTACGCAGCGTTGGCCTCCACGTTGGACGCGCTGGAGAGCGCTGGCGTCGAACGCCAGCACATCGTGCACCTGACGTCCTTCACCACCAACGACCCCACGGCGCAGACGCAAGAGCTCGCCGACTGGGTGAAGCAGAACTATCAGGCGCCTACAGCCAGCGCCTGGCAGGCGATGGATCCGGTGGCGGGTACTGATGTGTACGAGGGCATGTACGGTCCCTCTCCAGATTTTCAACGCGGAAACATCCCGTTTGCGAGCTTCGGTGATGGCGGCGAGCTAGCCTTCGACGCTCAAGGCAATCCCGAAGTGCAGCGCGATTTCGACCTGCGGTTCGCGCTGACCGTGCCCGATGCGACCGCCTGCCCGATGCCCGCCGAAGGCTACCCCATCGTGCTCTATGCTCATGGCACTGGCGGCAGCTACCGCAGCTTCGTGCGCTCGGGCCACGAAGGTCCTGAGCTCGCCAAACGTTGCATCGCCACCATGGGTATCGATCAGATCTTCCACGGGACGCGCCCGGGTGCGGACGGCGGCAACCCGGAGGTGCTGTTCTTCAACGTCTCGAACCCAGTGGCCGCGCGCGCCAACGGTCCGCAGTCGGCGATCGACGTCGTACAACAGGCCCGCTTGTTCACCGAGTCGGCCACGAGCATTCCTGCCAGCGTGAGCCGTACCGGCAGCGAGATCCGCTTCGACACCAGTCGGCTGATGTTCATGGGGCACAGCCAGGGCGGCCTCAACGGGCCGATGTTCTTGGCGGTGGACGACGCCGCGCGCGGTGCGGTGCTCAGTGGCTCCGCGAGCTTGATCAGCATCACGCTGCTGGAGAAGACGGAGCCGGTGGACGTTGCGGCGCTCGTGCGCAACGTGTTCTTGGCGCTGTCGCCGGCCGAGCAATCCGAGCTCAACGAGCTGCACCCGGAGCTCTCCCTGGCGCAGACCATCGTCGACCCAACGGATCCCATCCACTACGTTCCCTTGATCATCAAGCGGCCCCACCCAGGCTTCGCGCCAAAGAGCATCTTGATGACCGAAGGCGTGAACGCCGACGGCACGGGCGACTCCTACGCGCCTCCCCACGGAATCGAAGTGGAGGCAGTGGCGATGGGGCTATCCCCCATCGAGCCCGTGGTGCGCTTGCCTGCAGAGCTCGCGTGGTCGCCAGATTTGGCTGCTTTTTCTGTCCCAGCAGCGGGCGTCAGCGGAAACCTCGCGGGGGGCGCGGCTTCCGGCGGCCTCATGCAGTGGGTGCCAACCGGGGGTGACGGCCACTTCGTGATCTACAACATCCCCGCGGCCATGGACCAGTGCACGGGCTTCTTGCGAAACCTCGCGGATGATCCCAAGGGGCGCCTGCCAGCGCCCTAACCTGTGCTAGACCCTCGCAGCGAATGATCGAGCTAGGCTGGCACTGGATAGTGGATGCGTTCGATTGCGACGGGGCGGCTCTGGCCGACCGCGGCGCCCTGCTGCGCCTACTCACTGACGTGCCCCAGGTGCTGGGCCTGCGCGTGGTGGGTGAGCCACAGGTACACATAGAGTCCGCTCCCGAGCCGTTGCTTGTCGGCCTCGTGCTGCTGGCGGAGAGCCATTTCAGCGTCCACGCTCGTCCGGCGCAGCGCGTGCTCCACGCGGATTTGTTCTCCTGTGTGCGCTTCGACGTGGAGCGCTGCCTGCTCGAGCTTCAGCAGGCCTACGGCTTCCGCGAGCACCGCGCGCATTTCTTCGAGCGCAATCTGCCAGCGCCTGCGGGGGAGCCCACGTGACCGTTCGCACTCACCGCGTGGCAGAGTTTCGCGCGCCTCAGGGAGCCGGGCTTGCGCCGTCGCAGCTCTCGCTCCTGGTGAGGAGCTTGTTGCCGGCGGACGTTGCGGAACGCGTGGTGTGTCATGAGTGGCAGCCCCAGGGCCTCTCGCTGATGTGCTTCTCGGCAGACCTGACGTTCACCCTCCACACCTGGCCGGAGCACGAGGCGTGCGTGGTGGATCTCTTCCATTGCCCAAAACGCTTCGATGGCGCGGCGTTTCTTGCGGTTCTGGGCGCCCGAAGTGGCTGGGCCGTGATCGCCGAACGCGAGTTCGCGCGCAGCCTGAGCGGCCGCTGACGGATTCGGTCGACGACTCGCGCGCGGGCGATATAGTGCGCCCCCGTGGCTTACTCCTGTCAGTTCAAGTGTTTCGCTGGGTGTGATGGTGCTTGGCCCGTCACCGTTCCAATGTACCGCTGCCCAACGTGTGGTGGCTTGCTCGAAGTAGCGCACGACATCGATGCGCTGCGGGACCGCAGCGCCGCAGCTTGGATCCGCCTGTTCGACGAGCGCTATCGAGTGAACCAGTGGCCCTATGGCTCGGGCGTGTGGGGCAAGCGGGAGTGGGTGATGCCGTCGCTGCCCGACGACATGATCGTCTCGATGTACGAGGGCGGCACCAACCTGTTTTGGGCGGAACGCTACGGCAAGCAGCTCGGCGTCCCCGAGACCTGGGTCAAGCTGTGCGGAAATAGCCACAGCGGCTCCTTCAAGGATCTCGGGATGACCGTGCTGGTGTCCGTCGTACGCCAGGCGCTTCAACAGGGATTGAAGGTGAAGGCCATCGCCTGCGCCTCGACCGGTGACACCAGCGCCGCGCTCGCGGCCTACGGTGCGGCGGCGGGCCTGCCGGTTGTCGTTTTATTGCCGCGAGGAAAAATTAGCACGGCGCAGCTGGTGCAGCCCCTGGCCCACGGGGCGCTGGTGCTCGGGTTGGATACCGACTTCGACGGCTGCATGGCGATCGTTCAGCGGCTGGCGGAGGAGGGCATCGTCTACCTCGCTAACTCGATGAACCCGCTGCGCATCGAAGGTCAAAAGACGGTCGCCGTTGAGATCGTGCAGCAGTTCGACTGGCAAGTGCCCGACTGGGTGGTGCTTCCGAGTGGAAACCTGGGCAATGCCTACGCCCTCTACTCCGGCTTCAAGTTGATGCGGGAGCTTGGCCTGATCGATCGCTACCCGCGCCTCGCGGTGGCGCAGGCTGAGAACGCCAACCCGCTCTACCGTGCCTGGACCGCCGGCAAGAAGACGGTCGAGCCCATCACCGCCCAACAGACGCTGGCGACCGCCATTCAGATCGGCAACCCGGTGAGTGCGCCGCGCGCGCTGAAGGCTCTGGAGGAGCTGAACGGCGTCGTGGAGCAGGCCAGCGAGCAAGAGCTGTGCGACGCAGCGGCCCGCGCGGACCGCACCGGCATGTACACCTGTCCGCACACCGCGGTCGGGCTCGCCGTGCTGGAGAAGCTGGTGAACAACGGCACCATCAAGTCAACGGATCGCGTGGTGTGCGTCTCCACCGCCAACGGCCTCAAGTTCACCGAGTTCAAGGTTGGTTTTCACGAGGGCAAGGTGCCCGGCGTGGACACGACCCTGAGCAACCCTCCGGTGATGCTCCCGGCGGACTACGGTCAGGTCGTGGACGCCATTTCCGCACGGCTCTGATCGGGCGCTAGCGCATTTTGCTCGTTTTTCGGGGGTGAGGTGTGGCGTATCTCCGCCGCAGCCCAGCTCCGAGCGCCGCGAGCGCCAGCACGCCGATGTGCCCAAGCGCGCGCCAGCCCGGCGGGTCAGCGGAAACCGCTCCCACCTGGCACCCACCCCCGTCCGTCCCCGCGTCCCGCGGCACGCTCGCGGCACCAGCCGCACCTCCGCCAGCACCAGCCGCCTCGCAGGGATGTGCAAGGCGCCAGTCAGCGAATTGCTGTACCAAGCCAGCGATTGGGTCCTCTGTGGCGGGCGCGCTCACCTCGCTCGTTAGCGTCAGGTAGCTACCTTGCGGAAACGTTGGCGGGTCCACCGCGAGCAGCGCCGACTCAGCCGGTGTTCCGTTCGGGGTACAGCGCGCGTCGCCTTGAACGGCGCTGCCGGCTGCTCGCAAGGCATTCAAGAGCCGTGCGGGTAAGTCGCAGGCATCGCCGTCGAAGCCCTGGCGCGCGCCCTCGAGAACGGCTTGCCCCGTGAGGAAGTTACCCTGCGCGGCGACCACGTAGCGCCGTGCCTGGCTCTCGGGGTCTCGCACTTCGAAAGCCAGGTGCCCGGTGAACGCGTTTGCTCCGGACCCACTGAAGTTCGCGATCTCCCCAGCTGGACTCACCACCGCATACTGCCGCAGCTCAAAGTCGGCGTCGTAGCTGCCTTGAGTGAGCTGCGACACCACACTATCAGGGCTCTGTCCCGCGCTGAGCCACACAAGGGCGTCCGTGTGGGCGCGTGGAAGCAGATACGACTGCGTCATGATCGCTCCGTGTCCGGGTACTGCGCCGTAGACCTGCTTGATGGTGTCCAAGGCCACACACGAAGCCACGGCGCCACCAAGGCTGCCGTCTCGCAGGTCCACAGCGACGATGGAGAACGTCGCGGATGCTTGGCTGCTGGCGCACAGGGCCAGAGCCGAGATAGCGCACGAGACGAGACGTCGCACCCAGCGGAGTTTAGCGCGAAACCAACGCGCCTCCCCCCCGAACCCAGAAATGTCAGGGCAAATCTCGAGACGCCGGGCCGCGCTTCACAAAAAGCGAACGGGCCCTCGAGGTTGCTCGAGAGCCCGTACAGCTGGCGCTTCTGATCCGAGTAGCACCAAACTCTGGTTCCGTGAGGAAGCAGTCGGCTCAGAAGCTGAACTGAGCGAAGCCGCCGCCACCCTTCTTCGAGGCGTAGGGCGCGACCTGCCAGCGTGCCCAGCGCTTCTTCTGGATCTTCTTGGCTTCCGTGACCGGGTCGTCGTCACCCGACGTGAGGAGCACGATGCCCGTCACACCCAGGGTGATCGCCACACCAAAGGCCATGTCGGCGATCAGCGCGTTGCGCTCCACGTCGTCCGCCGCGTCGTTGGTGGGGTTGTCGTTGAAGTCGCTCTTGGAACCCAGCGCCTGGATGCCGAAGATGGTGCCCACCACCGCGCTCGCGCCAGCGATACCGAGGGTGATGTAAGCCGGCAGCTTGCTGCGCGGCTCGGGTTCCGGCTCGGGCTCAGGTGTCACCGGGGCGGGAGCCGGCGCCGGGGTTGGAGTGGGCGCGGGTTCGGGCGCTGCCTCGGTCAGCTCCACGCTCTGTTCTCCGGTCCCGGCGGGAGTCATCTCGACCTCGATCGTCTTGCGCTCGAAGCCGTTGGCCACGATCTCGATCTTGTGCTTCCCGGGCGTGAGCTTGAGATCCATCGGCGTCTCGCCCATCTGGGCCTGGCCATCGACGGTGACCGCGGCGCCCGGAGGAACCGTGACGAGCTTGAAGTCGCCTGGCGTCTTCTTCAGCTCAGCGAGGCGCGTCTCCGCGTCCTTGGACTTTTCTTCGCCGGCGCGCTCGTGGTCCGGGTTGTCCATGAACTTGCTGTAGGCCTCGATGGCCTCGAGGACCTTGCCCTGCTTATCTAAGCTCTTCGCGATCCAGTACTCCGCGTGGGGCGTGGGGATGATCTCGTAGGCCTTGCGGAAATTCGTCTCGGCATCGGCGAACTGGCCAGCGTCGAAGGCTTTCTCGCCAGCGCCGTAGGCCGCGCGTGCGTCCTTCTTTTGCTTGGCCGTTGGCGGCTTCTTCTTCGCCTCTTTCTTCGGCGCGTCGGCGGGCTTTGCGCCCTGGGCAGCCGCCATCGGGGCGAAAGACATGCTGGCGACGGATCCGGCTAGGACAGCCGCTACCAAGCGGGGAGCAAGAGAAAGACTGGCGATTTTTCGCATGAGGCCTCCGCGCGGCCAGACTGCCGCGTGCCCGAGAGGCTAGTCCGCACGGGGTCCCTGGGACAAGCCCGGAAGCACGCGAACTGGCTTCGGCTGCGTGACATGAGCGCTTTCTTGGCGACGCAAACCCCATCAAATGCGTCCGTCGCGTGTACTCTTGTTGTCAACTCCAGGTGGGTGAGGCACGGCTCGGCTGGGCCAGCGCTCCTTCACCGGACACCCCCAAAGCGCATGGCCGACACGCAAGACACCGAACCCAACGTGGAAGGCGAAGAGAGCGCAGAGACGACGGATCGTCAGACTCTGCCCCCCGGCTTCGTGAGCGTCGCCGCTCCTGGCGCTGCAGGCGCGTTGGTGGGTGAGTGGCTGAACGAAACGCGCGCTTCAATCGTGCCGCGTCGAGCGGGGGCGCGTGCGGAGCAAGCTTGGTTGAGGGGGCGACTCGCCCAAGCCAAGCGCGCGAAGGATCTGGAGCAAGAGCGTGTGGCGTCCGTGCAGCTCGCGCGTGCGCTGGCCGCGCGCGGCAGCGAACTCGATACGGCGACCCGCTTGGCGCGTCGGGCTCTCGTGCTTGGGGAGGATCCACAGCTGCGTGAGGAGCTGTCGGGGTGGTTCGCCGGACTCGGCGAGCCAGCCCTTGCCGCGGCGACGTTGCGACCCGCAGCGCTCGAGCGCAGTCCGGAGCAAGCGGCGTTGATCTTGACCCGCATCGCTGTCTTGGAGGCGCGTGCAGGGTCACCTGAGAGCGCTGTCGACGTGCTCTCGGATGCCGGTCAAAAGGCCCCGAATGATGCGCTGATCGTCGAGCTGCTCGGTGCAATCGGTGCTTGGGCACCTGCGGCCATCACCCCGGCGCGGGCGGCGGACGCCTACGTGGAGGGGGCCCGCCGCAGGGAAGCGCGTGGGGAGCGCGCCGCTGCGTTCGAAGACTTGCTGCGTGCGTTCGAACTCTGCCCGGAGTCTGCGATCGCGGCCGAGCTGTTGGCTCAGTCCCTCAGCGCGCGTGGGCGAGGTGGCGCGGCCGACGAAGTGCTGAGGGAGCACGCCCTCGCTAGCCAGCGAGGGTCACTCTCCACACACCTCGGCCGCTTGCGTGACGCATTGGGTGCGGACGACTTGCCGCGGGCACTTGCTGCGGGCCTCGACGCTGGGCTCGATCAAGAGCTTGACCCGGACGCTAGTTTCCGCGCGGTGACGCACGCGGACGGCGCCTCCAAGGGCTTCGACGAAGTCCTCGCGCGGGCTGGCCTGCACGAACTGCTCGCCGCTCGCTTGCAGCTTGGCTTGGAGCAACAGAGCGGCGCGGCACGCGCACGCCTTGGCTTGGCCCTTGGGCGCCTCTACTCGGGACCTCTGAACTCGCCGGAACGCGCGGTAGATGCCTGGATGGCCGCGCTGGTCGCTGACCCAAGCAACGAAGACGCCAAGATCGCGCTGCGTAGCCATGCATCCGCCACCCGCGATCAGGCGCCGCTGGTGGAGGCGCTGATCCGTGTGGGGCGCCTCGTCACGCCGGGCTCCAACGAAGCGGTGCTGGCCGGGAGCGAGGGCTGCCTAACCGAGTTGATGGTCATGGCGGAGCAGCGCCTGAGCGACCCAACACTCGCCGCTTGGGCGCTCGAGCGCCTGGCCACCCTCGCCCCCGACGCTGAGCTCGACAAGCAGCGCGAGCGCTTGCGGCCGCGTGCACGCCTCCAACAAGAGGCGACGCAAAACGCCCGCGCCGCGCTGGCGGAAACCAGCGAGGGGCGCGGTCAGGCGCTGCGTCGCTTGGTCGCGGCGCTGCGCTTTCAACCGGAGGCGGTGGACGAGCAGATCACGCTCCTCAACGAGCTCGCAGAGAGCGAGCCCGAGGAGCGCGCTTGGCGAGCCCAACTCGAGCGTTTGCTCGAGCGAGAGCGCCGAGCAGAGGAGCTGACCGCGCTGCTCGAGTCTCAGCTGAAATCGGGCTCGAAGGCCGAGGCCGAGCGCGCCGCGCTGCGGCTGTCTCAGCTGCGGCGGACGGCGGGGGACACGGTGGCTGCGGTTCGTCACCTGGAGCCGCTCTTGGATGCGGGAGCAGGCCATCGCGCCGCGTGGTGCATGCTCTTGCTGCTGGCGAATCGTATCGGATCCCAGTCCCTGCGAGCGAGGGCTCTCGAGCGTTTGGCTCAGCCTCTTGCACGCGGATTCCGTGCGGTAATTATGTGCGCGGCCGCAGATGCTTGGGGCGTCGCCGGCCGGGGGGACGCCGCCTGGGCCGCTGCTCACGCCGCCAAGGACGCGGACCCTTCCAGTGCGCGCGCCGCCGCGACCCTGGCGAGCTGTGCCCTCGAACAGGCTGGCCCCGAGGCGGCGGGCGCTATCGAACACGCGGTTGGCGTCGTCGTTCCGCGCGCTCGCTGGTGTCGGGCGCTGGCCCAAGCGCTCGATGAAGCGGGCGAGCTACCTGCGGCGCTTGCGTGGACACAGCGCTGGCTCGCGCTGCGTCCTGGGGATCCTGAAGCTGCTGCGGCCCTGCTCGACCGGGTTACGCGCGCCGGTAACGCAGAGCGCCTTGCAGACGCCCTCGGCTGGCTGCTTTCTCAAGCTCAACCAGCAGGGAACCTCGCGGAGCCGCTGGCGCGCGCGCTGCTCCGACTGAGCGAGCTCGAGCCCGCGCGAGCCGGAGCCGTCGCACGTCGCGTCTTGGATCTATTCGGCCCGCGTGCTGAGGTGCTGTGCGCCGCCATCCTGGAGGTGGCGGATAGCACGGGTGAGCGTGGGCTCGGCATTGCCGTGCGGGAACGCCAGTTGGCTTCCGGTGCGCCGGGCACCGCGCGACCCGAGTTGTTGCTCGAAGTGGCGCGCCGCCGCACCGAAGCTGGAGATGCCGACGGGGCCGCGCGCTGCTTGGCCCGGGCAATTCACGAAGGCGCGAGCGCCGACGTGGTCCTTCAGCGACTGGACTCCGCGCTGCCTCCGCGAGGCTCCGATGGCGAAATCGCGTTGCTCGAGGCGCGCGCCGAGTGTCTTAGCGCGCAGAGCGGTGCCGGTGTGCCTCGCGCGGCAAGGGCGTGGCGTGAGCTGGGCGCTGCTCTGTGGGATCTCGCGGCAGACCACGAAGGCGCCATTGCCGCTTGGGAGCGCGCCGCGCTGTTGGACCCGGAGTCGGGGATCGCCACGTTTGCCCAAGATCTGTTGGGCTTTGCGGGGCAAGCCGAGTGCGTGTCGAGGGTACGGGCGTTTGCCGAGCGACGCACGGAGCCCGCGGAGCGCGCTCGGGCGCTGACTATCGCGGCAAACGAAGCGCTCAAGGCCGGAGACGCTGAGCAGGCACTCGAGCTAGCGCTCGCCAGCATCGAACTCGATCCATCACGCAGTGAAGTGCTTGCTGTGGCCGAGCGGGCCGCCGGGACTGAGCAAGCGTCGATCGAGGCGCTGGAGCGCGCCTATTACCGCGTCGCCCAAGCAGCCCTTGGGTGCTACGGTGAACGAGCCGTTCATTACCGCGCGGCAAGGCATCTTGAGCGGCGAGGGGAGCTCAAGCGCGCGTTGAGCCACGCGGTGCAGGCTTTTGAGGCGGTCCCGGCTCAGGGGATTACCTTCGTGCAGATGGTACGCTTGGCCGAGCGTGCGGCGGAGCCGTTGACCGCGCTCACGGCTCTAGAGCGCGTTGCCGCAAAGTCCAGCAGCGACGCCGAGCGCGCCGAGTGGCTCGAGCGCGCCGCGGTGTTCTCCGGTAGTGGCGAGCAGGGCCAAAGGCAGCGCCTCGAGGTGCTGCTTCGGGCACTCACGGTGCGCCCTGAAGTCGAGACGCTTCGGAGCCTCGGGGAAACGCTCAAGGGCATCCTCGGCTACGCGCCCCAGGAACGCGATGTACTCGAGCTTCGGCTCGAGCGCGCTCTATCCGGCTTGCTTTCCCAGCTGGAGCAGGACGATGGAGCGCGCCTCGCTGTCCAGGCTGCGCGAGCTGCGTTGGAAGGCCTCGGTGCGAGCGGTCTCGGCTGGAAGGCGCTTCGGGCGGCCTATCGCGTCAACCCGGCGGCGCCGGAGCTGGAGGACCTGGCGGATTCGAGCGCTGAGCTCGCCGAGGAGTCGGCGACGTGTGACGAATGGTTGGACGAGATGCTCTCCACCTTGCAGCTCGGCGTCGCAGGCGTTTCGGCGCTCGCTCTGAGTGCGAAGCTGGCCGAGCAACGGGGAAGGCCCGAGGTCGCGGCGAAGTTCTTGGTCGAAGCGTGTTTGCGCGAGTCCGACAGGGCGGACCTGCAGCGCCGCGTCGGACAGATCCTCCCGGAATTGCCGGAGGCCGAACGCACGCCTCTGGAGCGGCGCCTGCTCGAGGCCCGCTCGCCAGAGGAACGCGTCACTGGGTTGTTGGAGGTTGCGCAGGGGCAGCTCTCTCGAGGCGACCAACGACAGGCGGCGGAGACGCTGGAGCAAGCGCGCGCCGTGCGCGGAGTGGCAGCAACGCTGAGCCGAACGGTCCTCGAGCGACTGCGCGAGGCCTACTCCGAGCTCGGGCAGAGCGAGCCGCTGGTCGCCGTGTTACGGGAGCAACTCGCGCTCGAAGGGCTCGGCCTGGAGGAGCGAATCCGTCTGACCCGGGATGTCGCCGCACTGCTTGCGACCCGCGGAGACGCCAAGGCAGCACTGAAGCTACTGAAGGAGTGCATTCAGGCTGCGCCAGACGCGCTCGAGCTGGTGCAAGACTTGCTCGAAGTTGCGCGCCAGGCCGGAGACGACGCCTTGCAGATCTCTGCGTTGCGCCAGCTCTCGGAGCAGGACGAGCAGCTGACAGTGAAGCTTGGCGCCATGCGTGATCTGGCCGGGATGCTTCAGCGGCAGGGAGATCTGGCGGGGGCGAGGGCGCTCTGGGAAAAAGTGCTCGAGCTGGATGCAACCGACGCCGAGGCGCTTTCAGCCGCGCAGCGTGCGGCAGAGGCAGAAGGGGATTGGGAGGCGGTCTCCGGTTTCCTGAAGCGCCGCGCGAGTCGCTCGTCGACCTCCGGGGCGCGCGCCCTGCGTCTCGAACGCGTGCGCATTCTCGAGCAACACCTCGGTCGCGCCGACGAGGCTCGAGGTGAGCTCGAGTCGATGCTGAACACGCACGGGGAGGACCTAGACGTCCTGTGTTCCCTCGCGCGAACTCACGAGCAGCTCGGCGACCAGCTCCGCGCGGCACCGCTTTGGTTGCAAGCGAGTGCGATCGCCGGAGAGAAGGCGCGCGCGGCAGCTCTGGGGCGAGCCGCGTGCCGCGCGTACCTGGCGGGAGGCGATGTCGACAGCGCGCGCCGCGTGCTGGACGGAATGGAAGCTTGGGCGCAATCGGAAGAGATGCGGCGGCTGCGGGTCGAAGTCGAGCGGGTGGCAGATAACCCATTGTCTTTGGCTGAAGCCCTCGAGGAGCTGGCCCTCAGTTCGATGGCCCCGCCCGCCGAGCGCGCCTCCCTGCTCGTGGAATCTGCGTCGGCCACCGAGCGTGGAAGCGACGTTAAGCTGGCGCTCGCCAGAGCGCAGCGAGCGGCACGTATCGCACCGCAAGCAGCGGAGCCTCAGCTCTTCGCTCGCTACCTCGAGTACCGCACCCGCCACGCTGGGGGGCGCGAAGACGCTCGGGTCACGTTGACGGAACTCAGGAGCATCGAAGAGAGCCTGGATCCCGAACAGACAGAGCTTCGCGCATTTCTCCTCGCGGAAGCGTTGGACGTGCTGGGCGATGGCGAAGCCGCAATGCGCGAGCTTCAGCGCGCCCACGCGGAAGTCGGCGCGCTTCCGTTGATTGCCATCGGCCTTGGTGAACGCCTGCTCGCGCGTGGTGAACAAGAGCGAGCGCTGCCTTTCTTCGACGCAGCGCTGGACGGTGATCTGCGGGCCGTGCGCAAGTCCGGGCAGGTCGCGTTGGACGCTGCGCAAGCAGCGCTGGACGCCAAAGACGTGGAGCACGCGGCGCGCTTTCTCGAGCAGGCGGCGATCCACCCCGAGAGCCGCGCCACTGCGCTCTTGAAGCAAGTCGACCTGAGGCGGTTGATGGCTTCGGACCCGCCGCCGCCGCCGCCGGAGCACGACTACGCCCCGCTACCGCGAGAGGAGCCGGGCGCGGATGTCCAGCGCGAGGAGCGGGTGGGTCAGCTTGTTGCCCCGAGTGCCGAGCCGCCGGGCTCTGAACGTCCCGCTATTGCCCCGCCACCGAGCATCGAACCGAGGTCGGACGAGGAGGCGCTCTCGCTTACCTCGCGGAAGCACAAGGGTGCGATCAGCGAGGAGGCGAGCGTCAGCGTGTCGGATCCGCGAGCTGAAGCTCCGGGTAGCTCGCACCGGCGGAGCGTCCGCGGGAGTTCCGCGCCCCCACGCGCAAACGCAGAAGACGAGCTGGCGGGCGCCGCGGCGGCCAAAACCTCAGCGGTACCAAGCTCGGAGGCACCCAGGACGGAAGCACCTGGCTCGGACACGCCAGACTCGGACGCGCCCAAGTCTGCCCCCGCCTCGGTTGCTCCTGGTTCGACGGTGCCGAGCTCGATACCACCTGGCGGGCGCTTGCTGCGCGCTGCGACCTCAGACGCGCCGATGCCCCTCAGCCAGGAGTGGAGGCGTGCCTCGAGGACGGTCTCCGCACATGGCGAGCAGGAGGCCGAGCTCCTGGCGGAGCTATCTGCTGGATCGGTCGAAGCGGGGCGCGAGCTGATTCGTCAGTTGCAGAACCGTAGCGACCGCAGTCAGGACCTAGTGGCCGTGTGTCGTCGGGTCAGCACCTTGGTACCTGGGGATCGCTGGACTCTCGAGCGCCTCTACGAGGCTGCGCTGGCAGACAAGGACTTCGTGTACGCCCGTGCGGTCGAGCACGTGCTGTACGCTTTCGGGGGAGGGGAGTCGGTCTCGCCGCCTGAGTTGGAGACGCAACTCGAGCAACCGGAGCGCGTACACCGCATGCTATTCGGCGAAGGCACTGGCCCAGGCGCCGAGGCGCTCGCCCTGGTTTGGGAAGGTGCTCAGCACATCTTCCGCAGGGATCCGAGTAGCTACGGTGTGACAGGAGTCGAGCGGGTACCGCTCAACGCACCGACTCCTCTTGCGCGGGGTTACACTGTCGCGGCGCGGCTCCTCGGACTCGCGCGTACTCCGCTCTTCCAGCGCAAGAGCTCGGGTGCGGTGACTCTCGGCGTAGCGCTCATGGATCCACCTGGGATCATCCTGTCGGGTGACGTGCCTCAGATGTCGCCGGAGCTGAGCTTCCATCTAGGCGCGATGCTGGGAGCCACGTTGCCGCAGTACGTGCTGCTGTTTGGCTCCACGGAGTCTCAAGCCCGCGCCGTGTTCAAAGGGCTCGGGCTCGCGTTCGGGCCACCGCGGGCCGGTGGCGCGCGCATCGCGGCAGCGGCAACCCTCGCGGAGGTGCTGTGGGAGAGCATCCCCGCGCGCTCCCAGCGCCGCCTGCGGGAGCTCTGCGATCTCCCAGAGGCGTTGGACTACGATCTGACCGTGGCGGCAGCGCGCCTCGCCATTCGCCGCGCTGGATTGTTTGTTGGCGGAGACCTGGCGGTGGCGGTCCGTGAGACCTGCACCGAAGAAGGCATCGCCAGCAAGGGATTGGAGTCACCCGGTGGCCTCGCGACGCTCTGCGCGGCGAGCCCAGCCATCAGTGACCTGGTCTTGATTGCGACTAGCCCTGAGTTTGCCGATGCACGCTGGCGCTCGGCCAGTTCGTCGCGCAAGCGCCCGAACTGGTCTACATTCTAGGCGTCGATGAACCACGGGTTCCTAGCTGCCGGTTCGCCCCAGGGCGCTGCCTCCGCGACATTGGAGTCGCGGTCGATGGCCGCGGGCGACGGTGAAATTGTAATCTCGGGCGTCGGCAACCAGGTGAAGCGCCCTGCTCGAGTGCAAGTTGCCAGAACAACAAAGGAAATTTTCCGAACCCTGAGGAAGGCTGGGTTGGCACGCCCGTGGCTAGTCAGCTTGGCGATGCTGACCCAAACGGGCTGCTTGCTTGGTGAGGCGCCGGAATACCAATCCCGGCGTCAGACGCCCCCTGTCCTGCTGACCTCATCGGCGGATCCGTCTCTGAACCGCGTTATTCGGGTTCAAACGTCGGAGACCATCGAGTTCAAGGTGCTGTATCGCTCGGAGGATGCCGGCGACCCAATGACGGCCATCCTCTTTCGCGATTTCCGAGCGGATAGCGACCTGCCGCAGATCGTCAACAGCACGGAGTTCGAGCCGAGTTCAAATCTCTACCCAGACGAGGGCGATCCAACTCAGGCGGTGCTCTCTTACAACTTCAGGGACTCTGACAAGGGCTGTCATAGCTACACGATGATGCTCTCCCACTCGAGCAACGTGAACGTGTTTCGCCCTCGGGACAACGGGGATGTCGCGCTCGTCACCTGGTGGGCCGCGGTGCAGGACGAGAACGGTGAGCCCACGGACATCCTGGTGGACGAGTGCGGGGCCAGCCAATGATGCGCCGGTTTCTCTTGTCCGCAGGGATATTGATCGCAGCGGCCTTCACTGGCTGCAGCGTGAACACCCTCGAGGACGTCGAGGGGGCGCCCACGCAGAACAGTTGCGAAGCTCAGTCTGACTGCGCAGCGGGTTCCACCTGCGACGGCGACGTGTGCCGCAAGAGCGAAGGCGTCATCGATGGCGTGGTGCTCGCCGTCACGCCCACGACCACGACCCAGATGGTCGGTGGGATTCGATTCCTGCAGTTCTTCAGCGGGATGCGGCAGGGGGGGCAGTTCCTACCCGTGGAGCTCGACCCGCCGTCCACGGTGCGGGGGACGGTGACCGTTGGTGGCACGCCGGTCGCGTGCGATGTCCACGTCACATTTACGCCGATCGATCGCGTCCTCGGTCTCGCTCCCGACGAGTACTCGGCGAACACTTCCGCAGGGAAGATGTCCCTGAGTATTCCCGCTGGGGATTATGAGGTGTACGTCCGGGCGCAGTCCGGGACGGACACCCAAGCGTGCCCCGTCGTACCCAAGCTCTATCGGCTGATTCCAGTACCGGCTGGCCCGAGCGACTTGCCGCTAGCGCTTGGAGAGCCCTCCAAGCTGAGCCTGCACTTCATCGCGAAAGATGTGCAGCTCGATGGCTGGCGAGTCTCTGTGATGGATTCGGAGAGCGGAAAGCTGCTTTCCAACGAGCTGACGTTGGAGCCCGCGATGTTGGCGGATGGCGCCTACTATCTCCAAGTCCCGTTCAACGAGGTGCCGGATGACACGGCGAAGGGACAGGAGTTGATCCAGCTTCGGCCGCCAGCAGACGTTGTTGCGCCGACGCTGCTCTGGAAGCGCGAAGGGCTCGAGGTGTTCGCACCGGGTGAGCTCTCGATGGATCTCTCGAAGGTGAGCTTCGAGATGGGGAGCTACGCCGGCTTCGTGGAGGGACCGGATCGCACGCAACAGGCCGCGACGCTGACTTTCACGTCAACCACGCTGGATGGCCTGGGTGAAGGGGTGCTCGGTGCGTATACCTTGACCACCGAAGCGGACGCCTCCGGCGCGTTCTCAATCGATTCAATTCCGCTGGGAAATTATCGGGTGCAGGTCATCCCTCCGGACGACAGCGGTCTCGGCGCCCGCGAGGTTGAGATCAGCGTCACTCCGAAGGGGCAAGGCGGTAGCACGATTCAGCTCGAAACGCGCACGCCCATCGCCGGCACTGTGCTGTTCGAGCAGTCCGGTTCGCCGGCCGTCGCTGGCGCAACGGTGCAGGCGATTGCCTCGACTCGGGAGCCCTCCATCGACGCGTTCAAATTGGCGCTCGGCGAGGCGCCATTCGTACCCCGCGCTTCCTCGGGGCTTACGGGGCAGGCGGGCACGTTCAAGCTCGAGGCGGATCCTGGCGTCTTCGACATTTCCGTGCGGCCAGCCGTTGGCTCGAACCTTCCGTGGTTGGTGCGCCCCAACGTGAGCGTTCCCGTGCCCAATAACGGTTTGGGGGTGTTGACCATCCCGGCCCCCGTGGTCCAGTCGGGTGTCGTGTCACTTGGTGGTCAGCCCGTTGGGGGAGCCTCAGTGAAGGCGTATGCCTATCTCGGAGGAGATGGCTACTTGCCGAATCGCGACGGTGCGCTCAGCGTCATCGCGGTTGGCGAGACGTACACCGCGACCGACGGCAGCTTCCAGCTCGTGCTGCCATCCGAGTGAGTTGGCCGTACACACCCACGCCGCTGACATTCTCGCAACGGTTACATGCAACAAAGTGCTGTGGCGCGTCGCGTCGCCGCGCTTGGTTGCGACTTCACCGCAGGGCATTAACTCAGCAACTGCGGCCACTTGCGAGGTGCGCCAGGAGTGACTGCTACACACCGGGACACCCGCCTACACAGGCTCACTTGGCCGTTTTCATACGGTTTTTCTCAACGCTCAGAGCTGGTTCGTAGCACCTGACTGTAATAGTGTAGTCGAGTGAAATCCCCTCTTGGCGATGGCCCCAACGCCGAGTCCCGTGGTGCCGAGTTGGCTTTGTCCGAGCCAACGGAGCGCGAGCGCGAGCTGGCTGGCGTGCTCCACGAGGTGTCCAACGCGATGACCGTGGTGCTTGGTTGGCTGGAAGCCGCCGATGGCCAATTGGCCAGCGGGCCAGTGAAAGATGCGGTAGCCATCGCGCGCTCTCATGCGCGAATCGGGCACGCTGCCGCTCGTCGCGCGATCGGAGCGGAAGCACCTGTTTCCGCGCGGCACGAGCTGGACCGTGAGGCGCGCAGCGTCGCGAAGGACGCGACGCTTGGTGTGCTGCGTGAGGCGAGCCGCAATGGCGTCGACCTGCGGGTCGACGACTCGCGCGTCGACAACTGCGCGGTGTTCAGCCCCATCGCCGTCCAACAGATCCTCACCAACTTGCTGCTCAACGCCATCGCCTTCTCACCGGAAGGGGGCTTGGTGGGTTTGGATGTCATCGGCGAAGGGGCTGACGTGGTCTTCGCGGTCTCCGACGAGGGGCCCGGTGTTCCTGCGGAGCTCAAGGAGCGCATCTTCGATGGCCAAGTGTCGCTTCGCGATGGCGGCGCGGGGATTGGGCTCACCCACTCGTTTGAAGTGGCGAAGAACCATGGTGGGTGCTTGAGCCTAGGCGACAGCTTGATCGGAGCGCGCTTCGAGCTGCGTTGGCCAGTTGGTGAAGTCCGTTCTTCGATTCGTCACCGCTCCGTGCCTCCTGCCTCGCTAGCCGGGCGCAGCGTGCTCTTGCTCGAGGATGACCCGGCGATCGTTTCGTTGCTGGAGCTGGCGCTGGAGAGTCGCGGGGCTCGAGTGTTGGCGGCGCGTTCGGCGGATGAACTCTTGAAGCTCCAGGCCCACGCGTTCGACGCGGCCTTGGTCGATCTCTCTCCCCTGGGAGACGACCCGGCGCGCTGGATTCACGATTTGAAGGCGGAGCATCCGGGGTTGCCCGTCGTCATGATCACGGGCAGCGCGCTCGATGTTCCCGGCCTGGCCGCGGACGAAGTGATGAGCTGGGTGCGCAAGCCATTCGAAGTGAGTGAAGTGCTCGAAGCGCTGAGCTGCATCGAGTGAGCTGGCGTCGCTGAAACGCGCGCCTCCTTGGTTGTTCTGCGGTGGCGTTTGTTCACGCCTTGTCGCCGTGAATGAGGGACTATCGGAGCGTGTACTTGCGCGTCTTCGCCCCTTGGTCCGGCATTGCGATTCCGTTTTTGCTTGGGGCTTGTGGGAGCTCCTCACCCCCGCCCAACAACCCAGCGCCTGAGGTCGACGCTCCGAGCGCGTCCGGTGCGCCGCCGAGCGCGTCCACCGCGACTGTAGAGCCACCCGCTCCTGCCGTCGCTGACGCGGGGGCTGAGGCTGCAGCACCCTCGCTCGAGACGGAGATGTGTGGTGGCCCGGACGACGCGCTGTGCCCGCCGCGCGACGATGACTGCGCATGCATCGCCCGCTGCGCGGATACTTGCGATTCCTGCGAAGCCAAGTGCACGCCCCCCTGCAGCAAGTGTGTCGGCCAGTGTGCAGGCGATGAGAACTGCGCGGTGCAGTGCCTGCCTCCACGTGTCGAATGCCAAAGCAACTGTGTGGAGGCCTACCCGGCATGCGTCAGCGCCTGCATCGATAGCGGCGCATGTAACGAGTCTTGAGCGGCCCAGTCTCAGGCTTGCGGCGTGGGCCTAGGCGGCGACGCGAGGCGGACAAACGAGAAAGGCCCGCGGTGTTCCGCAGGCCCTGGGTTCGCGCCCCGAGAGGGGGCGAACCGATCATCTCTGTTCTGATCGGTGTGTGTGCGAAGGGGGGGACTTGAACCCCCACGAGAGTTACCCCACTAGCACCTCAAGCTAGCGCGTCTGCCAATTCCGCCACCTTCGCGGGCGTCCTTCGAGCCATGGGTTGCTCTTGGGAGGCCGGAAGTTAGGCGGAGAAAAAACTTTGTCAAGCGAAGTTGGTTTAGGCCCCTGAAATCTCACGCTTTGCCCGGGTTCCGCGAGGTGTATTTTCTCGTCCGGAGGTGGCCGATCTAGGGCACTGCGCGTGCCCACGCTGATGCGCCGCGGCGTCCAGTGGCTTGCCAGCGTGGAATGCGAGGGGCGTCACGAGGCTCACATGGCAAGAGCGGATTGAGTATGCTCCAGCGCCCTGCGGGCCGCTGCTGGCTCGCTACACCATCAACAGTCGAGGTTTTCGTCATGAGCGGCCATTCCAAGTGGGCCACAATCAAGCGCAAGAAGGGTGCGAAGGACGCCCAGCGCGGCAAGCTGTTCACCAAGCTGAACCGCGAGATCGCCATCGCCGCACGCATGGGTGGAGGCGACGAGTCTGGGAACCCGCGCCTGCGCAAAGCCATCTTGGTAGCCAAGGGCCAGGGTGTGCCTCAAGACAGCATCCAGCGCGCGATCAATCGGGGCACTGGAGAGGTAGAGGGCGCGATCTACGAAGAGATTGTCTACGAGGGCACCGGGCCCGGAGGGACGCTCTTCATGGTCGAGGGAGCGACGGACAACCGTAACCGCACGGCACCAGAGCTGCGCAAGGTGTTCGAGAAACACAACGGCGTGATGGGCCAGTCCGGCACCGCGGGTTGGGCTTTTGACTATTTGGGCAGCATCGTCCTCGACAAGTCGAAGGTCACCGAGGACCAGCTGATGGAAGTCGCCGTGGAGGCGGGTGCCGAAGACTATCGAGACGAGGGCGAGGACTGGGTGGTGTACACGCCGCCGACCGATCTCGACCGGGTCACTACGGCGATCGAAGCTGCGAAGCTCGAGGTCAAGGACTCGAGCCTGGTGTACGTGCCGAAGAACAAAAAAGCGGTGTCCGGGCGCGACGCTGAGGTGTGTCTCAACCTCTTCGAGTCCCTCGACGACCACGACGACGTACAAAACGTCTACGCTGATTTCGACATCTCCGACGAGGAGATGGCGCGCATCGCTGGCGACGACTGAGTCGACACCATTCGCAAGCCTGAGACGTGATGGGCGTTACCACGCGGTAACGCCCGTTGCTTTTTCGTGTGGCTCAGGTCCCCGGGATGCGGAAGACCACGCCGGAGAAGTAGGTGAACACCGCGTGGCTGAGCATGATCGGAGCGAGTCGCCCGAGGCGCGCCGCGAGGAAGCTCCAGACCAGACCGCAGCCGAGCGCCGCGGCTGGCAGAAAGGGATTGAGGCCCATGGGCTCGACGCGGGTGGGCCACATTGCTGGCACCACTGCGAGCGCGTAGAGCACCGCGGTCAGGATCCAGCCGCGCCGCACCCCGACGAGACGCTCTGCGTGGGGCAGTACGAGGCCGCGCCACACCAGCTCCTCGAGCATCGCGATCACGAGGATCGCTAGCGTCAAGCCGATGCTCGCCTGGATCACCTTCGCGTCGCCGACCTGGGTCAGAATGCGCATCACCCAAATGCGGTGGACGTCGTGCTCCGGTAGGACCTGCTCCCGCACGATCCAACCGGCGCCTACGAGCAACAGCCCGAGCAAGCCTCCGAGCCCCACGTCGCCCCAGCGCGGTGCCAGTCGCTCGGCGAGCACACCTTCCTCCCAAAGGTCGCGCAGCGCCAGCGTCGCGAACACGAGATAAGGCAGACCGAGGCCGGCGTACATGGTCCAGGTGCCAGCGTACTGTTCCTGGAGGAAATAAAAGTGGCTGGCACCTACGACCAGCACGACGATGGCGATCAGGGGCATGGGCTAAGCTTGGGGGTTCTCGGAGAGCCGCGCGAGCACCCAGTCGAGGATGCGATCGGCGAGCTCCAACTTGAGCATTTGGGGTAGCGGGAGGGCATCGACCGGGCCAACCAGAGTCGCGACGTTGTCCGTCTTGCCAAAGCTGTCCTTAGCGTGGTTTGCCACGACCAGGTCGACGCGCTTCTTTTGGAGTTTGCCTCGGGCGTTCTCCACGATGACGTCCGGCGGCGCGGTCTCCACTGCAAAGGCCACCAAGACTGGGCGCTTGCCCTGTCTTGCCGCGCCCACCTCGCTGATGATGTCTGGGTTCTGTACGAGCTCTAGGCCGAGCCCGCCTTCACCACGCTTGAGCTTGCTTGAATGCGATTCCGCGGGGCGATAGTCTCCGACGGCGGCGCACATGATCAAGCCGTCGGCGTGTTTGAGATCTGGTCCGACTGCTTGCCAGACGGCTCCTCGCATCGCGACCGCGCTGCGCACATCCACTCGGTGCACACCATACGGTGTAGGTAGCTCGACGGGCCCGCTGATCAGCGTGACGTGGGCGCCGCGTTGTGCTGCGCGCTCTGCGAGCGCGAAGCCCATTTTCCCCGTGGAACGGTTGCTGATGAAGCGCACGGGATCCAGGTCCTCGACGGTTGGCCCAGCGGTGATGACTAGATGTTTCCCGGCAAGCCCATCGTGGGAGAGCTGCGCGAGGATCGCGGCGTGCACCGTCTCTGGCTCTGCCATGCGGCCCACGCCGCTCTCTCCCGACGCGACTTCTCCACTCTCCGGTCCTACGAAGAGCACTCGCCCGTCGCCGGTGAGCGTTGCCACGTTCCGCTTGGTCGCCGGATGCGACCACATCCGCGGGTGCATAGCAGGCACCAGCAACACAGGTGATGTTGCGCACAGCAAGCAAGCGCTCAGCACATCCCCCGCTCGTCCTTGAGCAAAGCGCGCGAGCGCGTCCGCCGTGGTTGGCATCACCACCACGAGGTCACTGTCCTGCGCCAGGTCGACGTGGACCTCTCCTCCGAGGTTCTCGTCGAACATGTCATCCAGCACCGGGTTGCCGGTGATCCCCGCGAAGGTTGCGGCGCCGATGAACTCGCGTGCGGCGTGGGTTAACACGACCTGAACCTCAGCACCGTCCTTGACGAGGAGGCGTGCGAGGATCGCTGCCTTGTAGGCGGCGATGCTGCCGGTAACTCCGAGCGCAATGCGTCGTCCGGCAAGACGTCCCTTACGCGTGCTTCGTGCTGGTGGGCGAACGGAGGCCGGAGGAATGCTCGAAGGGCGCGGCGGCTTCGGACGTTCGCTCATGGGTCGGACCCTACTTTCCTCCCGCAGCCTCGGCAATTGCCGTCGCTTGGGTGAGGACAGAACGCATGACTCAGGGTGAAGGCTTCACGCTCACCCAGGGGCTGTCTCGTTCGCTGAAGCGCCATGGCTTCTGCGCCCAGCGTCCCGCGTAGTCGATGCCGACACGCGGGGAGCGCGCGATCTTGGGCTTCGCCGCCCCGGGTCGTTCGGCGAGGTAGAGCGGCGGCTGATCGAGCGCGTGTCCGTAGAACTCGAGTGTGATGCCCATGGCTTGCGCCAGCTTTCCTGGTCCACTCATCAAGTGGCGATCTGGAAGCGGCGTTCCCCCTCGCGTGAGTCGGCGGGCGCGAAGCGCTTCCAAACCAAAGCAGGGCTCGAGGGCACGAATCAAGACGGCGTGCGGCTGCCCTTCGTCGCCCGCGACGACGTTGACCTGATCGTGAATGCCGTAGACTCGAAAGACATAGCAAAGGCCCGCCGGGCCAAACATCACCTCAGTACGCTGAGTTCGACGTCCACCAAATGAGTGGGCTGCCCGATCATCCGGTCCGCGATACGCCTCCGACTCGACGATGCGGCCGACGAGTAGCTCGTCATCCTGCTCGCGCACGAGATACTTCCCGATCAGTTCTCGGGCCACGGTGAGCACAGAGCGCTGACAGAAACCGCGGGGCAATACCCTGAGCGCGCTTGGGTCGAAGCCTTCGGTCGCTCGCAACACAGCTCTTCTTCTAAGGCAGCCCTCCCAGGCTCACAACGCTATCGCCGCTCGAAAAAGCGCGCTACATCTGGGCCGTGGAGTCGACGAACACCGCACTGTTCGTGGTGGCGCTCGTGGCGGGGATCCTGCTGTTGCAGTTGTTGATCTGGATCCCGGTCTCTAGTTGGCTGCGACGGCGCTCTCGGGAAGAGGTGGAAGCGCTTGGTCGCGAGCTCGAGGCCAAAGGCGAGACACTGGTGCTCGGTCCCGAGGCTGCGCTCTACCGTGGATCGAATGCTGGGCACGGAATCGCGCGCGGCAATGCTTTGATTGCACTGACCAACAAGCGCCTGCTGGTTCGGCGCATCGTCGGGGATCCTATCGAGGTGCGGGTTGGAGAGATCGCGGGCGTGCGCGAGACGAAGTGGTTCCTTGGCGGAATGCAAGGCCGCCGGATGCACCTGGTGTTTCGTTTGCCGGGGGGAGGAGAGCTAGGGGTGATGCTGATTGACAAACAAAAGCACGCCGAGTGGCTTCAAGATCTGCGAGCGCGTTTCGGCGAAGTCTCGCGGGTGGATGCTTGAGCCCGCGACAGCGTAGTTGCACTAGCCAAAGCCGAGCAGCTTACCGCCCTGGTACACCGCGAAGCTGAACACATAAGCCAGCACAGTCATGTAGGCGAACATGAAGAGCGGCCAGCGCCAGGTGCGGGTCTCTCGACGTACGACCGCTAGGGTGCTCATGCACTGGCAGGCGATCGCAAAGAAGATCAGTAGCGAGAACCCGACGAGCGGAGTGTACGCTGGCTTGCCGTCCGCTTTTGTTTCCGCTCGGATCTTCTCACGCAGCGGCTTCGCCTCCTCGTCTTCCGGCTCGCCCACGCCGTAGACCAGCGCCATCGTGGAGACGAAGACCTCTCGCGCAGCGAACGAGCCGATCAGACCCACGCCGATTTTCCAGTCGAACCCCAGCGGCTTGATCGCGGGCTCCATGCCCTTGCCGATGCGCCCGGCGTAGCTGTTCTCCAGCGCCTCCGCCTGGTGCACGACTGGGTCTACATTCGGCGGAGCCTCACCAGCGCGAGGGAAGTACAAAAGCGCCCACAACGCGATCGTACAGACCAGGATGACGCTGCCCGCTTCCTTGAGGAAAGCCAGGCTGCGCTCGAACATCGAGCGCAGAATCGAGCGCAAGTTCGGGAAACGATATGGCGGTAGCTCGAGGATCAGCGGGATGCGCCTGCCCTTCACCGTCGTACGGCCAAGCACCGCGGCAGAGCCGAGCGTCATGGCCATGGCGAAGACGTACATACCCACCATCAAGAGGCCCTGCACAGGCAGCAAGCCGAAGGCTTTGCTGGGGGGAAACAGCGCGCCGATGATCAGCGTGTAGACCGGCAAACGCGCCGAGCACGTCATCAACGGGATCACCAGCATGGTCAGCAAGCGATCCCGCTGCCGCTCCATCGTGCGCGTGGCCATGATCGCTGGCACCGCACAGGCGAAGCCGCTCAGCATCGGCACGAAGGCGCGACCATGCAGCCCGAGGGATTTCATGATGCGGTCCATCAGGTACGCGACCCGCGCCATGTAGCCCGAGTCCTCCAACAGACCGATGAAGAAGAACAACAGCAGGATCTGCGGCAAGAACACGATCACGTTTCCGACGCCGCCGACGATGCCCTCAGTCACCAGGTCCCGCAGGATTGAGTCGGAGAACGTTGTGCGGATGAAGCCCTGGAGTGCCGCGACACCACTCTCGATCAGACCGATGGCTGGATCCGCCCACGCGAACAGGCTCTGAAAGACCACCAGCATGATGCCGATGAAGACCACGAAGCCAAGCACTGGGTGCAGGAGCCAACGGTCGATCCGCTCGGAAAAAGGCCGCTTGGGTGGGTGGCGGTCGCGCTCACCGTGGAGCCGCTCCGCGAGCGCATCCAGGTATGCGTAGCGCGCCTGGATGATCTCCAGGTCGATGTCGGCGCCTTCACTCTCGAGTTCCAGGCACTTCTCACGCAGGCTCTGCGGGATGTCCGTGAGTTCGTCGTCGGCTTCGATGCTCGTCAGTCCCCACAAGGCCAGGGCGTGGCGTCGCTCGGCGCGGTCTTCCAGGGAGACCGAGTCCAGCCGCCAGTGAAGCCAGTCCTCGGGCACCGCCTCCGCGATGGTTGCGCTGCGCTCGCGGAGCTCAGCCGGGTACTCCACCTTCAGGCGCTGCGGCAGCGCCGGGTGCTCGAGCCCCTTGGCGATGGCGTTGCGCAGGTCCTCGACGCCTTGTCCTGTACGAGCGTTCGTCGCGACACACCTGACTCCGAACTCTTCGCTCAACACGTCGATAGAGATCGGCTCGTCCACCTCGTCGATCATGTTGATCGCCAGCACCATTGGCAGGCGCAGCTCGACCAGCTGAAGGACCAGGTACAGGTTGCGAATGAGCTGGCCAGCGTCGACGACGACGACGACGAGGTCTGGCGTCGGGTTCTGAGCGATCCCGAGCACCGATGAGAGTGCGATCTGTTCCTCGCCGGAGCGAGCGCTCAGTGAGTACGTACCTGGAACGTCGACCAAGCGTGCGCTGGACTTATCAGGAAGACGCAGCTTCGCCTCGCGTCGCTCAATCGTTACCCCAGGGTAATTCCCCACGCGGGCTCGCTCACCCGACAAACGGTTGAAGAGGCTGGTCTTCCCGACATTCGGGTTTCCAACCAGCACCACCCAAGGATCGCCGCCCGAGGGGGCGGGGGCTACACGGTCGAGCCCAGCGTTGGGCTCGACCCGGCTTTGAGTCACGCGGCGCTTCCTTCTTCTTCTAGCTTGAGCGTTTCGCTGCTGTCACAACACGAAGCTACCGGGCGCGCGCTGGATTCAGCCGCTGTCTCCCGCGTGACGTGGATGGAGCGCGCTTCCGCACGGCGAATGGACAGGCTGCAACCGCGCACGAGTAGCTCGATCGGATCTCCGAGAGGAGCGATGCGCTTGAGCTCGACGCGCGTGCCCGGCACCAACCCAAGCTCGAGCAACCGGCGCCGAAACGCGCGCTCGCCAGCGACTTGCTGGATCCTCAGGTGCTCTCCGATGTGGGCTGTGTCGAGGGTCATCGAGATGTCATTCGCATTCTGCAGGGAGCCGCTGACGGCTCCCTCTATTTGAATGTGGATTTCAAATTCAGCAAGCGGGTCGGCGCCATCTCCCGAGCGGTCATTAAAATGACTAGTAAATCTAAATGCTTACAGACGACACGCCAGCCAGCTCCGCTGCGGCGTGTCGTCGCAGAGGACAATTGGGTGCTCCAGAGCAGAGCAAACGGCAGTTGGAACGCGCGGCGTAAGCGGCGCAGCGTGAGCCCGGAACCGTTACGGCGCCACGTCCCGCTCCCGCTCGGTCCACACGCGTTGTGGGGCGCAATCGGCGGCCGCTCGTCACTGTCGGATCGTACCAGGCTAGGGGACCCAGCGAATGCGCGCTGGCGTTTTCTCTCGGCCCAAGTATACTGCACGGAAATGGCTCACAAGCTCACCACGACGACCACTACTATCACCGCGGTTCGCGGTGGTCTGGTCGCGTGTACGCTGTGAGTCAGCACTCCTAACGAAGTCCACGCAAACCGACCCCGCGGGCCGCGAAGTCGTGAGCCGCAGGTGCGTCGGACGTGTTCCCACGCATTCGCCCCGCGGTCGTGTTCACGGCACCCGCACGTCAAGCGCCAGGAGGTGATGCCTCACGGCGTCACGCGTCGGTTTGCGCGTGGAGGCGTGCGTCGGGCTGCGTCTCGAGGTTTTGTTTCCTTGCGGAGTCAATACTGGAGGCCGCGCAGTGTCGCGGAAAAGTGTCATGGAAAGCCCGAATCTCATCTCACCCCAAGAAAAACGAGCGGCGTCCGTTGAAGCCCAGGCCGGCAGCGCAGCGCTGGATGGCAGCGCAGTGTTAGATAGCAGCGCAGTGCTAGATGGCAGCGCAGCCCTGGACCGCAGTGATCATCGTGCCCTGGCAAAGCGCATGGGGCTATTTCACCAGGAGCCCAGCGCGCCGGGCATGGTGTTCTGGCACCCGGCGGGTTGGCAACTGTATCGCGCGCTCGAGAGCTTCGTGCGCCAGGTGATGGAGCGCGACGGCTATGCCGAGGTGAGGTCGCCTCAGCTGATGCGTCGAGCAGTGTGGGAGGCCAGCGGTCACTGGGCGCATTTCCGTGCGAATATGTTCGGCTTTGGTGAAGACGGCGCCGCGGACGAGTCGGCATTGAAGCCGGTGAGTTGCCCCGGACACTTGGCGGTGTTCAAGGCCATGGCGCCTTCCTATCGCGACTTGCCGCTACGCCTGTCGGAGTTCGGCTTGGTGCATCGCGACGAAGCGGGCGGTGCATTGCAGGGATTGCTCCGACTTCGCCAGTTCACACAAGACGACGGCCACATCTTGTGCGCGCCGGAGCAGGCCGAGGCGGAGGTCGAGCGCTTCTTGAGTGGGGTGCTGCCGTTCTATCGGGCCTGCGGGTTCGAGGAGCTGGCGGTGGCTCTCTCCACACGGCCCGAAGATCGCGCGGGGAGCGACGCCGAGTGGGACGAAGGCGAGTCGTTGCTCGCCCGCGTGCTGGACCGCCTCGGATGGAAGTACGTCGTGCAACCCGGTGCCGGTGCGTTCTATGGACCGAAGCTCGAGTTCGGCATGCGTGATCGCCAAGGGCGCGAATGGCAGTGCGGAACAATCCAGTTCGATCTGTTCATGCCGAGTCGCTTCAACGTTGCCTACGTCGCGAGCGACGGCTCACGCCAGCGCCCGGTGATGTTGCATCGCGCTTTGTGTGGGAGCCTCGAGCGATTTCTCGGCATCTTGCTCGAGCATCACTCGGGGAGGCTACCGCTGTGGCTCGCGCCGCGTCAGCTCAGGGTCCTACCGATTGCTGAGGCACAACGCGAAGCGGCGGAGTCGCTGTTGGAGTCACTCCGTGAGCTCGGGATCCGAGCGGATATGGACGCATCCGCAGAGAGCCTCGGGCGGCGAGTGGCCTTGGCCCATGAGCTCGGCATTGCGGAGCTCGCGGTGCTCGGCGCGCGCGAAGTCAATGGCGGGCAGGTTTCGTCACGAGTCGGTTCGGAGCAGCGCGTCTCTTCTCGAGAGCAGTTCCTCGAGGAAATTGCCCAGCGGGCAAAGCCCCCGCGGCTGTAAGGGTTGGGGGTGAGGGGTCTCGCACCTCGGGCGGGCAGTCAATGGCTGCTCTGGGCGCGAGACCCGCCCTCAAGGAACCCGCAGCGGTAGGACATCGACCCCAGCGGCTAGGTCATAAGTCGCGCTTGCCTGACCCGGTGCATGGTACTCCAGATGAGCTCCGACACTGTCCCGGTTGAAATCCAGGACATAGCGAGTGCCGTCAGTCAGCGTGAGCTCCACACCCAAGCTGCCTCCAGCGCTGCGAGGGCCACTCGTGGCGATCACGTCGCCGCGAGCGACCACAGTGAGGAAGCGGGCGGTGTTCCCTGGGCCGCTGCTCAGATCGAGGCGATACCCGGAGGAAATGTCAGAGTCTGCGTTCGGCCAACTGACAACATCTGGGCTGACGTTGGAGGGGTGCACGGAGAGCACCCGCAGCGGGCCTGCGCTGAACCCGCTGAGTTGACCGCTGAAGGCCGTCGGTGCGTTGGCCTGCCAGACGAAGCGGCTCGCGCTAGCCGTGTCGACGCGATCGAAAAGCACGACGACGTCTGGCTTCAAGTAGACCAGCTCCCGATCGAGCTTGTTCACGCCGGAATCGTATGCGCCAGTCGTGTCGCTGACGGCATACACGAACGAACCTTCGCTATGCAGCGCGACCAAGCGGCCTGCTGTTTCGCTCTCTCGCATGGATCGGACGTTGCCGCCCTGTTCGATGCGAACCAGGTTGTGAAGCTCGAGTTCTTGGCGGATCCCCGAGTGGGACGCGAGGTTTGCGTCAGCAGCCAACCACTGCCCACCGTAGAGCATGAAAGAGCCTTGGTCCTGGTGCGCGTGGCTCTCGGTGTACGGACCGGCGATGAGGTGCACCCAAGTGGCGTCCTCTTCCCAGCTCTCGCGCATATAGAGCTGGCCAGTGCCTGGAGCGTAGTAGGCGGTGTTCAGGTCATCCGGCGCCGCGGAGCTCACGTCGGGCGATTGATACAGGAAGTCGTAGACGTACATGAACTGCTGAGACATCTCCGGCACGCTCGATTCCGCCAATAGGTACTGGGCGTTCGCCGCGAGCGTATCCGTGGGGAACAACCTGATGAGCAGCTGCAAATAGTTACGGTGGTAGTCGAACAGCGCCGCGCTGCTATCTCTTGAGTGGTCGCCTACAGGTGCGAGCCGGTCTCTCGTCGGGACGATGGCGTGTAGCATGTTCACCAGAGAGTCTTTCGCGTGAGGCGTTAGCTCAGCGATGCGCTCTCCGGTGCTCTGCTCCCACAACTCGTAGAGCTCGAAGAGGCGCATCATAGCTACGCCATAGCCAGTGCCCTCGCGCGACCCACCTCCAGCGAGGTCCGCTTGAAAGGTTGGGACAAGCTGGTCCTGGATTTTATCCTTGCGGAATGTGGTCAACCAGGTGTCGGCGTCGCTGTTCTCACCGTGACTTGCCAAGCCGAGGAGCATCGTCGCCCGCAGAAACGAGTAGTAGTAGTTGTTCGATGGGTTGTCCACGGACCAACCACTCCACGGGTAGCTCACCCCACCCCAGCTCGCGCCTTCTGGGTCCCAGACGTTCCTCACCGCCTGGTTGGCGTACACGAGCCAGCGATCTTTCTGGTCCTGCGTGAGGCGATCGAAGCACCAGTCGTACACCAGTGCCAAGCCGCCGATGTAGTCGCCGACCTCGAGGTAGCTGTCTCCGGCCACCTGGGCGCGTTGCCCGGAGGCAATAAGCGCCTCCTCGCTGCGCACCCAGGTGTCCATGCGTTCGATGGCGTCGTCGGCGTACTTCGTTTCTCCGCCTAGAGCGTACAGCAGCGCGGAGTACCAGGGCTCGTATGCATAGCTGTTCCCGCCAGCGAGCTGGGCGTCGACTAGATCCTTGAATCGCCTGGCTTCGGGAGTGAGGCTCGCCAGTGATGCGCTCAAGCGTGTTCGCGTCCTATCGTTCAAGTAAATGCGGGGGTGCTCATCCGGGAATACAGGTCCCTGGGCGCCGCTACCTGCACTGCCGCTGCCACCGGCAGTGCCGCCGCTACCTGCGCTTGCGCCGCTGCCTGCACTTGCGCCGCTGCCTGCACTTGCGCCGCTACCGGCACTGCCGCCGCTAGCAGCGGTGCCGGCGGTCCCCCCGTTTCCGTGGCTTCCGCTGCCGCTGTTCGAGCTGCCATCCGAGCAACCCCAGGCGATGGTTAAGGTTAGACCGAGGATTCCCAGAGCTGACTGGCGCATACCCGGAGCTTGCTCGTGAAATCCCGTGAGGGAAACCGCAACGCAAGGTCGCACCCGAACGATGCACTAAACCTGCTTGAGCGCTTCGCCGGGTTGCATGCAACGCGCTGCGTGCGTTGCAGTGGGAAACGACCCGTGAGTGCGCTAGCCCGGTTCCTCGGCGTCTGTCATCGCTGGCCGAGAGGCAAGCCTGTGTCAGAGCGCGATGTGTTCACTCGCGAGGGGCTCCGCCGCCACGCGGTAACCGGCGCCGCTTTGCTCGACGTAGCGAATGTCGACCCGCCAGGCCTCGCTTCCGTTGCTGCCTGCATCGAGCTCGAGCTCCACGAACGTGACATGTTTTGGGTTCTGAGCGCGGGCGAGGTCTGGCAGGGAGGGGCAGCCAGAGCCACTGTTGGCGTAGGCGAACTCCGCACTGAAGAGCTTGGTCCCGAGCTGTTCGGCGGGGTCGTGGGTGTGCCCCATGATCACCACTCGGTGCTCCTCCCCCAAAATACTCGCGAAATGGCCGAGGCGGTCGTTCAGGTCGCAGTCCCAGAGCGCGAAAAAGGCCGGATCGCTGCCGTATATTGCCGCGGGGAACTGGGTTGGGTCTCTCCGAGAGATGAACTCTGCGACGTCCGCGGCGCCGTGCTCGACATGGCCGAGGATGGCCTGCAACATCGGCTGGTCCGAGTTCGCGAGCTAGAGTGCCTCGACAGGGTGAATTTGCTTGCTGGACGGGTGGTCCAGGTCGGGCTGTTTCCGGGAGGTTCTTCGGACGTCGGGTGGGTCGCGGATCCGGTCGAACGTTGGCTCGTTAGTGGCTCACTTTCCCTGCGGCTTGGGGCAGGGAGTTCGTGCTGCGCTCAGGTGCGAGCATCACCAAGGAACGTCGCCCCCTGGGCCACGTATCAAGGGACATGCGCTTCACTTCACTCTCGGTCGCGTGTTGCTTCTGCTTGCTTGCCTGTTCGTCGGAAGACTCCAGCAGTCACGGGGTCGCGGCCAGCGCCCAGGAGCTATCTGGGATCTATCAAGTGACCAGTCACACGGAGAACCTCGACGCCTGCAGCGAAGGCGCCGAGGTGACCGCGGCTGGCTACCTCGCCGTGTTCACCTATGACGTCCCAGCGTTTGGTGAGACCTGGCTCGGTGCGTACAGCTGCGCTTCCGAGGCCGCGTGCAAGGACCTGGCCGCCAAGTGGCCGAACGGCGTGAGCTATGAGTTCGGCTTCACCTTCACGAAGGGCGACCGCGACCAGCTGACAGCCTCGGAAGTTTCCACCGGCTACACCTCCGCGGAAGGCCTGTGCAGCGAGCCCACTCAGGAAGCGCACCGCCTGCTCAGCGTCGCCGACGGACAAATCCGCATCGAGTCGGAAATCACCGTCGGCGACGACTACCAGGGCAAGGATGGCTTTTGCACCACGGACGCCGCGAGCAAGGCTGTGCAAGGCAAGTCCTGCTCGCGCTTTGTGGGAATCAACGCGACCCAAGTCGCCGAGCTGTGAACCCTCGCGAGATTCCGCCGCCGCCGGCGGTTTTCTGCTACAGCATCGGCTCCCCAAGGCCCCTTGGCGGAATGGCAGACGCAGGGGATTTAAAAAGCCTTGCGGAAACGACCGATGCGCTGAACCAGCAGGAAAACAGCCACTTCGGATCTCGGGCAAACGACCAACGGAACCCAAACGGCCAAGTTGGCGTCCAACAATCTGGCCAAGTTCACGCCCGGGAGCAGCTACTCAGCGCGTTGGCTGAGGCACTTCGAAGCGGAGACCTCACGGTAGCACGGATCGCCCATCGTGCGTTGGGTCAGTTGCTCGACGGCGCCGACCCTGGAGCCGTGGTTGACCTCGCCACCGAGCGGCGAAAGCGGGGTGAGTCGTGAGCGGCGTAGTGCGTGCTGCGCCTGGCCAGCGGCTGCGCGCGAAGCTCATCGAGGGCGACGGTCATCCTCTGGTGCGCCTCGAGGTCTGCGGACACGAGACGGATCTGGACGCCCTTCGCCTCGCTGCGCGCCTCGCCCGACATGAGGGGTGGGCTCAGAAAACCGGGCACCTCGACTTGCTCTGCGCCCTCGCTGGCACCCGAAAAGGCGACACGCTGATCGCCGATTGGGTGCGCCGCGGGCGCTCGAATCACCGCGTTGCTGTGCATCGGCTTCGTGGCGGCGTGCTTCGGTTCGTCGCAACCATCGAGGCCTCGACGGTCACGGAGGCGATGCGGTCGCTGCAGCTGGTCTACAGCTTTGCGCCCTCGATGCTTCGCCGAGCTCGCTCAGCGCTCCCTCTGCAGCGGCCAATCACGCGGCGCGCTGGCAAGGTGGCGCTCGAGCTGAGGCTGGCGCCGAGGTCAGGCGTGCGGCTCCGCTGTGAACTGCCTGCAAACCAGAACGGGGGTGCAGCGTGACCGCTTGCCTTGTACGCTCCAAAAGGTTGCGCCCTGCGGGATGGCCGTCCCCAGGGCGCACGACGGAAACGAGCTTCCGCGTGTCGAAGATACCGCCTTACGATCTGATCGTCGAACCCCTCGAAGCACTCGACCGCATCGAGGAGTGGCTCCGCAAGAAGCGGGTTGAGCTCGAGGGACCTGGAGACGACGCGTTTGCTCGGTACCAGCAAGGCGAAGACGTCGACCCGCACGCTCCGGGGTTCGTGGAATCCAAGGCGAAGTTCCACGCGCGCCAGGCAGTCGGCCAAGTTGGCCAGCACGTACCGGGACTGAAGAAGTTCTATCCGTGGAACTCCGACACAACGCGGGAGATGCTCACTGATCGCATTGGAGGGCTGGCCGGCTCGTGGGAGGTAGTGGCGATGGAGAGCTTGACTGTCGCGCAGCACTCTCACGCAACTAACGTTGCGATGGCTCTTCGTGCGCTGGCTCTCGCAGTGGACGATTCCGAGCGACTCGCTCTCGTGGTCGAGGCCGCGCGGAAAGTACTTCGCGCCCATGGTGAATCCGCCGACGCCCGTGAGGTCCGCTCCGCTGAGGTCCGGCGCTTCCTGAGCCTGTTCGAAGAAGAGATCGCCGAGGCGAAGGAGATCGCAAAAGCGTTCGAACTCGACGCCAAAGGGAAGACGCCCAAGTACACGCTCCGCGATTGCATGGAGGCGCGTCTGCGCCGAATGGCAGGCCTGTTGGTCGATGAGTTGATTCACGGAAACGGGGGCGTGTGGGCCGCTGAGTTTAGCGACCCTGCATTTCAAAACGTGCCTCGCATAGACAACGTTCCGCTCGCCAGAGGTGCTGCCGTGTGGCAACCACTGGCCAAGGCGATTGAAGAGAAGTTCCGGAAGCGTTGCGCCAGCGACGCCTACGTAAACGCTGACGCTCACGTGGACGCGGAACGATACCTTGCGGATGCGCTTGAGGTGCTGTTCAAGCTGTCGCCCTCAGATGCCCGAAACACCGTGAAGAACGCGGCGAGACGGCCGATGCGGGGCGAGGTGTATCGAGCGCCTCTCGGGCGGTACCAATCTAGGCTCCGGTTTAGGCGCAAGTAAAAGTCAAGGGGAGAGTTCACTCTTCCAAGAGTGAACCGCCCGATTCCTTGGGGTCCTCCGAGGCCTCATGGTGGGCGTCGTGGAACACACCCCGTCGATGCCGATCCCGCTCACCCGGTCACAGCTGTTCACGCTGGCCGGGCGGGCAAAAGTCGATCCCCGCACCGTGCGCGCTGTGGCCAGTGGCCGCCGTGTCCGCGGGGATGCCGGTCTGCGCGCGCGTCTCGCGCTGATCGCAGCTGGCTACCCGATCCCATCGGTCGCGATCCCCCCGGAGCCGCAGGCCTGAACAAAAGGAGCGCGGCCCACCGAGGGAAAGGAAAACCCGATGGGCCGCAGCGGAGTGACAATGGCAAAAGTAGCAGACAACGATCCGCACGGCAAGGTGAGGCGAGGAGCTAGACACAGCGCGCCTGTAGCGCCTGCCGCGGTCTCCCAGGCGAACTGCGAGTCAGCGCTTGGCATCCCCACGCGGAAGCACCTCGAGCTCGTGCGCACGCTGAAGCTCCCGCATTCCCGTGTGGGGTCACTGATCATCGTGGAGCTGCATGTGTACCTCGATGCGCTGCGCGGGATGACGGTCGACGAAGCACCAGCCAACGACGCGCCGACGATTGAAGATGTGCGCCGTGCCCTGGGAGTAGCCAAGCGATGACTGCCGCGATGAGCCCCCATGAGCTGAGGCTTGAAGTCGAGCGCACCCTCAGAGAACCACGTCCGTCGCTTGAGCTCGCTTCATGGTTGCTTTCGATGGCTCCCGCTGAGTCGCTCGAGGCTGTGGAGCTTCGGCGCGTCCTGAGTCTTGAGCTTCGGCGCCGGGGGCAGTCATGACCACGCTGGAGATTCAGCGGACAGTGCTGTCGTCTAAGCTTCCTGAGCCGGTCAAGATGTTGCTCTTGGCGATGGCGGTCCTTGCCGATGAGAACGGCGAGCACGGCGAGGGCACCGCAAGCCAGGCGGAGATCGGGGAGGCCATCGGCATCTCAGCCCGTTCGGTGTCGCGACGGCTCGCAATGCTTCGCAAGCGCAAGTGGTCACCGATCCAAGTCGAGAGCGAGCACACGTACCGAGACGATGGGCGCGGCAGGGCTGCCGACGTGTGGACGCTCGTCCAAGTTGATAACCGCCAGCAGTGTCCTGAACCGCTGCCCCGTCCGAAGCGCAAGCTGCGTGGACGGCCTCCAACGTGCCGCGTGTGGAACGCTGAGCACGCCTGGGAGATCCTCGCTCACGGGCGCAATGACGACGAGCTACCAGCCGAGCTGCGGCCAGTCATCGAACGCGGCCTGTCGTGGCTGAAGGGCGACGCCCACGACTTCTTCACCTCGATGGTGCGCGCGGGAAGGGTTGGCGATGGTCCTCTCCAGTTGTTGGATCTCGCCGAGGCTGACCTGGAGTGGCTGTTCAGCGACGTTGCCGATCACTGGCGACAGACGGGCGAGGTCCCCGACCTGACTCCGCCCAGCAGGACACCCGAGGTCCACGGTTACAACCCCGTTCACTCTGACCGATGGGGTGCGCTTCAGCGCCCACGGTACACCGAGCCGCTGAGTGACGATGAGCGCAGGTACGCAGGTGTCATCGCCTGGGGACTGGTACACAAGCAGACCGCATACGGCGCCGACGAGGACGACTGCCGCGGCTGGATCGCCTCCGAGCCGTTCGTCAAGCAGCTCCTCAGCGACCACCCCTTCGCCTACCTCGCGGTGTTCGACTTCATGGTTGAACTCGCCGAAGCTCCCGACCAGAACCCCGAGCGGCTGGCCCTGCTGGAAGCCGTACGGAAATGTGACTGCACTGGTGCTGACGTGGAGTGGCTCTACGGGCCTGCGCTCAAGCACTGGTGCGAGACCGGCGAGTTCTTGACGCCAGAGCTGTCCGTTATGACCGGGGAGGCAGCATGAACGCCGCAGACCTAACCGCAGCAGAGCTGGCGCAGCTGTTCCTGCGCCTGCCTCAGGTCGAGCAATCGGAGTTCATCCGCGAGGCTGGTCTGCATACGTTGCTCAAGGCGGCGAGGGGCGAAACCGGGCTACGGACCGATGCACGGAAACAGCCAGCGCGCCGCGAGATCGTGGCCCGTCGCTCCACACGCTGCGTCGTGTGCGGTGACGCGATCCAAGTCGGCTCGGACATCTTTTGGAGTCGTGACCAGGGAGCCTGGCACGTGTCCTGCGACCGGGGGCG
Source organism: Polyangiaceae bacterium (assembly GCA_020633205.1). Taxonomy (NCBI): domain Bacteria; kingdom Pseudomonadati; phylum Myxococcota; order Polyangiales; family Polyangiaceae; species Polyangiaceae bacterium. The sequence goes on along the minus strand of JACKEB010000010.1, from coordinate 792,688 downwards.
CTCGGCGTGAAGTTCGACCCGCTCGGTATGTTGCGCGCGGTGCGTGACTCCGACCTGTCTCTCAACGAGCGAATCGTGATCGTGATGCTGACCAGTAGAGCCAATGAACAGGGGCGAGCACACCCATCGTTGCAGCGCATTGCTGACGACTGCGGAATGAGCCGTCGGTCTGCCATCCGAGCGATCGCCGACCTGGAGTCGAAGGGCTGGATTCGATGCTCGCGACAACGAGCAGAGAAGCAACACATCCCGAGCGTGTACACCGTGGTTCAACACCGTAGCGCCTCTGAGATGCCAGTGCCCCAGAGTCACCAGGGTAGTGACAGAGAGTCACCACCCCTAGTGACAGAGAGTCACCAGGGTGGTGACCACGAGACACCACGGGTGGTGACTGACAGTCACCGGGGTGGTGACAGAGAGTCACCCAAACTACCCAATGAACTACCCATACAACTACCCACTGAAGATCTAGGCGACGAGCCGAGGAGCGAAGCACCTCAACTCGCGCTCTCAGATGCCGACCTCGTTTGGTTAAAGCTCTCTCAGGGAACCAAGCGCAAGCTGACCCCACAACGCGAGGCAGCGATCCTCGACGCTCTGAAGCAGCTCGGGACCGTCGACGCGGTGATCGCCTACCTCGACGCTGCCAAGGCGAAGACCGGCAAGGACTGGACGGCAGCACTGGCCAGCGGCGAGCCCTTGAGGATCTTCGGTGCCTACGCGCTGGAGCTGTTCGCCAGCGAGGGGAAGCTTCCGGCGAGTCCCAAGGCAGAGCGACCCGATCCGCCCGAGGTGCGGGAGGCGTTCGTCAAGGTCCGAGACAAGTACTTCGCGGAGTTCGATCTCGCTCGAGGCACCAAGCCTGCGTTCGGTGGCGACGATGGTCGCGCGATCAAGCAGCTGCTGATCAGGTGCGGCGTGGAGAGCAACCCAGAGCGAGCAGCTGAGCGCGCCTGCGATGCCGTTGCCGGAGCCTTCGCGGACAGTTTCCACAAGGACAAGTGCTCAATCCAAACCATCGCCAAGGACCCGAACAAGTTCATGGGCCGTGTGCCTCGAGTGCAGCAAGGCGGGGAGCGCCAAGAGTTCCGGTTGCACAAGCGTAGCCCCGCGAACCCGCAGCCCGACGGGCGTCCGCTGAGTGACTTCGCTGAGGGGGGCTGGACGAATGGCTGACCCCGCGAATCGCGAGGAGCGCCACGCGGCGTGGGTCGCGTCGCTAGTCGATGGTGGCTGCCCCGTCTGCGGCACCGTGCCGGAGCCAAAGCACATCGGTTGCCGGGCGTGCTGGGAGCGAGCCGACAACGAACGGATGCGCCTGGCCGAAGTTGAACGCTTCACCAAGCGATTCGACGAATACACCGACGCCCTACCGAGCTTCCGCTTTGCGACGCCCGAGAACGCCGAGTGGGTGCGTCAGGTCCACCCGAAGATTCGTGAGGTGGTTGCTGCTTGGAACTGCCGGAGTTCGCTCATGCTGTTCGGCGAGACCGGCTGCGGGAAAACCACCAGCATCGTCGCCAGGCTCCGCGCGGAAGCTGAGCGCCTCAAGCAGCAAGCTCGTGATGGTGGTGAGCGCGTGTACTGGGACTTCATGTTCACCACGGAGGCGGACATCCTTGAGGCTCACCGGACCCACAAGCTCGGGACCGAGCTGCCGAAGCGCCTGAGGAGCCTCCGCTCAAGCAACCTCGCCGTGATCGATGAGATGGGGTTTCAGCCCGAGTACGGCATCCCGATCGTGATGCGGTACGTCGACGAACGATACCGCGAGGGCCGACCCACCGTGATCACCAGTGGGCTCACCTACGACGCGTTCGTGCGGCGCTACTCGCCCGCCCTCGTGCGCCGCGTTCTCCAGGCTGGAGACGGTGGCGACTACTTCGACCTCAGCCGCGAGGGACGCGGCTAACCGGCGCTCAGCGCCAGCAAGGACCAGCATGAACTACGACAACACCCCGAACCCCGCACCCGCACCTCAGCCAGCGCCACCAGCTCCCGAACCTCAGGAGCGCGATGAGCGTGACGAACGCGACGATGGGCTCCCGCCGTTCCTCGGGGGTGCGGCATGAGCCCCAAGAAGTCGAAGGCCGCGGACGTGGTAGCCGAGGCACCCGCTCAGTCTGCTGAGGTTGACCTGAGAGAGGCGACCAGCGCCGCCGACGAGTCCAAGCCCGTGGAACCCGGCGAGCTCGTCTGCGGGCCGCTCAGGCTCAAGCGTGACCCCACCGGCTATGGCTGGACGCAGGACCACGTGGGGCATCCTCCGCCTCAGCCGGCCGTGCGGGTGAACCCTGGGCCGCACGGCTGGCGTGGTTCGGCAATGCTGGGCCAGGCCGGGCTGGTCTCGACCAAAGCCACGCACGAGGACGCTCAGCGCGCGGCCGCTCAGCTCGAAGCAGACATCAACGCAGCGCTCGAAGCCGTGCGCCAGCGCCAGGCAGCGGCAGGGGCAAGCATCCGTGCCGGGCGCGAGTCAGCGCAGGAGGCGCGGCTCAGGGTGTCTCAGGCTGACAGGGACTTGCTCATCTTCGCTGAGAGGGTGGGGTGGCGTGGAGCGTGATGCGTGGCGCGTTGCCTCTCGGAACCGATAGCGTGCCTACATGTGGGGGCATAGGGGGCCGGGTAACAGTTGGAGGTGTCCGCTGTGCCGGAGGAGGCCTGAATTTGCCTAGGGTTATTTTCCCGGTGGAAAAAACTACGCACCACCACTACACCACAATCCCTCGCGAAAACTTCCAGGATATTCACGGGTTAAGCAGGTTCAGCGCCCCGCACAATGCCAATGACATTTGGTGGAGTAATACCAGCCGACTACAGCGCTGCGACACAAACCCCCTTGTTTTCTGCTGATTTGGAGATCGTAACCCAATGACACGTACCGCAAAATTAGAGCGATCGGCCGGATCCATAGCGCTCCGTAGAACTGGATTGCCCGTCAAGCGCGTCGCTCAGCGGCTCGGTATGAGCTGCGATCGGGCCGTCGGGCACTGGCGAACTGGTAGGCGGAAACCCCTTGAATCAAGCCGGATCCGCATCCGGGACGAGTTCGGCATCCCGGTTGAGTACTGGGAGCTGCCCGCGACCGCGGCGAAGCGGGACAAGGATGGTTGGATCGTTCCCGACGGCACCGAAGCGACCGCGCCCCCCACAGACCCGCCTGGGTTGGCCGTTCTTGAGATGCTCAAGGCCACCGACCGGGCAGCGACCCCGGCGGAGCGGCACCGCCGGCTGGCAGACGCCATTGGCGGGATCGCCGACTTCGTTGCCAACGACGAGCGTCCTGCCCGCTCAGTGAAGCGTCTGCGGCAGATCCGAGACGCGCTCCAGCAGATCGCAGCCGATGAGGCTGGGCCCGCCGAGTCTCCCAAGCCAGCGCGCCCCCAACGCCAACCCTCACCCCGCCGAAGCCGACGCGGCCGAAGCCGGGACTCCATGACCAACTAGCGCGCCCCCATGGCGCAGAAGGACAGACCAATGCCCAACGTACTGATCGACTCCAAAGCACTTGCGAACCTCCGCCGTGACGCCGCGCGAGCTGCGCCTCGCGCCTCGAAGCCAGCGCCAAAGGCGAAGACCAAGCCGAAGCCCACTGCAAAGCCACGCAGCAACCCGCAGCGCCAGGCACTGCTGGCTTGCATCGAAGCGACGCCGCTCAAGGCCGCCGACCATCGAGCGTTCAAGCTGTTCATCGAGAAGCACCCGAGCACCAGCCTCGACACGCTGAAGACGTTGCTCGGGGGCGAGCGCTACCACTACACCAACGCTTACGACGCGAAGGAGCGCGCCGAGCAGATCCAGGCGGAAAGCAAGGACGAGAGTCGGCGCCAGACGCAGCTGCGTTCGCGCATGCCGTTCACGCTGAGTTCCGAGGTGGAGCGCACCGTGATTCGGGATGCCGGTTGGGGCATCGGCGTTGTCCGCTGCCAGGTTCACCACCACGGGCAGTTCTATGTCGATCGTCGGCTACACGTTGCCCAGATCGAATCCATGCGGAGCCAGGGCGCCATCATCTACCCGATCAATCTACCCAACGCCCCGCGGATCGCGCGCGGTGTCGGCTGAAAAGGAAAACGACGATGTGGAACATCCTACCCAAAAAGACACCAACGTTTGAACTCAAGCTCGAGGGCCCCACCGGGCGCGAGGTCGACGAACAGCAGACCGCAGAGCGTCACGCGCTCACGGTGGAACACGTGAAGCGGGTCAAGCCCTTGAAGGAGACGCTTTCAAAGCTGCCGTACCCCGCCGGTGACACGATGCGGAACCGCGAAGCGGAGCTCAACCGCCAGATCGAAGACGAAAACGCCCGCCACAGGGCCGCCTTCGAGGAGCTGAGCGCCAAACACCAGCGGATCAACGAAGCCCGCGCACAGCGACTGTCTGACGCTTTCTCGGTGTTCATCGTGCCGCAGCTCCTCGGCTGGCTTCAGGATGGCAAGCGCCACTGGCTAGAGCGCCTCGCGGAGTACCACCCGAAGCTCAAGGAAGCGTCGGTCTACATGACGGGCCACGAGCTGCCGCAGACCCTGTACACCTATCGCCTCGCAGAAGCGATGTTGCTCAAGAACGGTCCTGCCAAGCAGAGCGACTACGCCCACGGACTCGCGAACGTGAGTGCGTATGACCTCATGGCTGCGCTCGATGCGGGCGACCCGGTGAGGATCGACGATGCACTCCACGTCATGGAACGCGTGCTTCGCAACGTGAACCGCGGCCTAGCGCCCATCGAAAACCCCACCTATGCCTGGCGCCGTCGCATGGTCTGCGACTACGTGGCGTTCTGATATGCCTCGCGGAAAAAAAGCCCAGCAAGCTCGGGGGACGGTCATCCCGTTCCCCGGGCCCCGCCCCAAACCGGCGGTGTCGCTCGCGCTTATCGAGTGGCAAGCCAAAGCGTACCTCGCGGATATGCGTCCGCTGTTCGAGCGACCCGAGGTGCGCCGCGGTCTATTCCGCGCGCTGCGCCTGCTGAATCCGAAGACTCAAACCGGGCGCGCGATCCGCCAGATGCTCGTGCTGTTCGCGCAGTCACTGGAGCAAGACTCGCCCGAAGCCGTCCGAGACTGGATCCGCGGCCGCATCATCGCTGGCCAGCGTGAGATCATCGCCGGCCTCAAGTCCGGAGCCGCGCGGCGGCTCTCTGGCGACTTTGAAGTATACCGCACGGAAAAGAAAGGTCAGGCGTAAATATGGCCGATAGTGCAACGTTCACCCTCAATCTGGCGGGCAACCTCGAGGACAACGCAGACGCCTCCGAGTCAGCACTTCAGGCGCTGCGCCAGTCGATCCTGGAAACGACGGCCGAAACCACGCGGATGCAAGCCGCACTCACGGCGATGAAGAAAGGCGGGCTCGACCAAAGCAACGCAGCCTTTCGCAAGCTGAGCGATCAGCTGGACGTGCACAAGAAGTCCATCGCCCAAGCCACCGCGCGATACACCGAGCTCGGCGGAGAGTTTGGCAAGATTGAGCCCCCAACGGAGAAGCTCAGCTTCCTAGACGAACTCATGGGGGCAGTCGACTTGAGCGCGACTGCCGTAGTCGGCGCCGTCGCTGCCGTCGTGGCGGTGCTCGGCGCCCTCGCGATTGGACTCGTCGCAGCGGCCGCCAAGCTGACGATGTTCGCCATTAGCAGCTCGGACGCGGCGCGCAGTCAGCGCATCATGCTGGACGCGATGCTCGGCTCGAGCGCCGCTGCAGCGAGCCTGCAAGGCGCGATAGGCAAGGTTGCGGCGAGCACTTCGATCGGCCGGGATGAGATCCTCGGCTACGCGAAGCAGCTCCACGCGGCTGGCCTCTCTGGCGCGCAGCTCGAGGAGGCACTCCAAGCGGTCAGCAACGCGGCGAGCGTCGGAGCGGACACCGGGAAGATCGTTTCCCAGTTGGCTGCCGCAAAGAATTCCGCGCAGCAATTCAACAAAGTGATCGACCGAACCAACGGCCTGTATGGCGACCTAGCCAAGCAGAGTGCGATCGGCTTCGGCGCGCAGATGACGCGGCTCAAAGAAAGCATCGGCGAGCTGTTCAGCGGTCTCGACCTGGAGCCGTTTCTCAAGGGGTTGCGGAGCATCACGAAGCTGTTCGACTCGAACACCGCCAGCGGGAAGGCGCTCAAGTCGCTGATTACTGCGGTCTTCCAACCCTTGCTGACTGGTGCTGCCGCGGCCGCGCCCAAGGTAGTTTGGCTGTTCAAGGAGGCCATCATCTGGGCGCTCAAGGCGGGGATTGCGGTGCTGAAAGTCAGGAACGCGATCCGCGAAGCCCTGCAAGGCCCGAACGCCGGACCTATCAAGGCAGCGCTATACGGCATCCTCGTACCGATCGCCCTCATAGCCATAGCCGCCGCAACGACCGTGACGGCGCTGGTTATCGGCTTCGGCTTGGTGGCTGCAGCGGTGTTCCTCGCGTTCCTGCCGTTCGCTCTGCTCGGTGCTGCGATTTGGTATATCGTGGATGCCGCGTCGACGCTCGGGGCTGCCCTGGGTGACGGCGTGTCGAGCGCCCTCGACTCAGCGAAGGAAAAGCTCGCTGCGTGGGTGAGCATCGGCAAGGAGTTCATCACCGGCCTGGCAACGGGCATCGGGAATGGACTGACCGACGTGGTGGCCGCTGCAAAGAAGGTCGCGAGCGGAGCCGTTTCCGCAGCTCGTGCCGTGCTCGACTCTCACAGCCCGTCACGGGTGATGATGAGCGTCGGTCGCGACACCAGCGAAGGCATGGCGATCGGCATGGACGATGGCGCCTCGGATGTCGTCTCGAGCGCGCAGAGCTTGGCTGCCGCGGCAGTATCGGGCGCAGACGGCGGGCCAGCGGGAGCGGGAGCGAAGGGAGGCAGAGGCTCAGGTGGCCTCACGATCCACGGACTCACCGTCAACGTGCATGGCGTCGACGGCGCCGACGATCCCGACTTCGCTATGAAGATGGCTAAGGCCTTCGAGCAAGCCTGCCTGATGGCGGGCTTCCCAATTGACCCGGAGTATGCGTGATGACTTGGATCGACCCTGACAAGAACCCCGAAGCGTGGGAGCAAGCCATCATTGGTGGCGTTCCCACGCTGGGTCTCGCTACCGTTTCCGGGGGGAAGTACACCCTTGGGTGGGATGCGAAGAAAGGCACCGCCAAGAGCGGCGCCAGCACCGTGTTTACCGGCAAGGAGCTCGCCGAGTGCACCTTGACGATCACGTTCTCCGACGGTGCGCAAGGCCTCAGCGCTTCCGACCAAATCGATCAATTCCTCGGTCAGATCGTTCCCATTCTGCAGAAGAGCGAGAACGGCAAAACCGCCATCGACTTCTACCATCCGCAAGTCTCGGAGCCCCCGATCGGTTTGACCTCGGTGGTGGTGAAGACGATCGGCCAGATAGAGAAACAGGATGACGGACTCAAGACCGTCACGGTTGAGCTGATTCAGTTCAAGAGGCCGAGAGCTGCTCCAGTGGCCAAGCCCACCGGCTCCGCCTCCAAGAGTCCGAGCGAGGAAACGGCGCAGGACGCTCAGGACCGCGTGATAAACGAACTTCGAGAAGTCTGGGAGGGTCTCCTAAACGGCTAACCATGCGGAAACGAGCAAAGGTGCCAAGCAAGCCCCGGGCACCTCGACCCCAGCCAGGTTCTAGGGCTTTCTTCCTGGCTGGGTGTGGCGCGCGGGCATGGTGGCGCAAACGTGAGCGAAGCGCTCAGGCCCTCGCCGGTGGCTCCAATGCCGGCGGGGGCGCCATCGGCGACTAGGGCATCGACTAGATGATGCCCAGGATGCGGGCTCGGGTTGCGAATGCTTGCAGATCGGTGAGGTAGGCGCGCAGGTCAGTGGCGTTGTTGCCAAACATCTCCAGCACCAACGTGGTCACGAAGGCCTGCAGGAAGTCCATTGCTCCATGGTCAGCGCGATTCAACCCAAGCAGGTATGCTTCCCTCTCTCGCTCGATGCGAGTCGGGAACGTCGGAACGCCCGGCGGCATGGCGCGCAGACGTATCGCGAGTGCGAGCAAGGTGATCATCCTTGCTGTCCTCCCGTTTCCGCCGGCAAACGGATGGATCCAGTTGAATCGCCACAGGGCGTAGGTGCAAGCCTCTGGGCTTTGAGCGCGCTCAAGAAAGTCGTTGATGACACCAAGCGCATCGACCACGTAGGTCTTCACCATCGCCGCGTCGGGCAGGGTGTGGCGGCTGTTGGATATCGTTACTTCCTTCGTGGCCGAGCGGTACTTCCCGCCGCACCCAAAGATCCCCTGCACCGCCAGTTCATGCAGCTGAAGCACGTGGCTCTCACGGATCGCTTCGACTTGCTGGTCGAGGATCAGATGCTCAACGTAGTTGAGTTGCTCGAGCGCGTTGTTCGTCTCGAGCTGGGCCTTATCCGCAGGGTCGCAGAGCAGCGCATCAAAGCGCGGGTCCACGCCCCGGGACCTTTGTTACAGCGATACGGGCGTGCTCGCGGGTCACGCTGGAGTTGTCCACCTTCGCCTGCCCATAGGCGAAGTCCTCACGCACGTCCGCCGTGCTGTACCGAGGCACAGTGCCCGATGCCTGGCTCTCCCGAACCTGGTCGATCGCCGCGTTGAGACGAGTGGTGAGTTGCTGCCTTTCCATGGGTGACAAAGGTAACACCTTTCAGGATCCTGGCGATGTTCGCCGCTGCCGATCGTTTTACGATCGGTCTATGTGCGCGAAAGCACAGGCCTCCCCAGATGGTTTCAAAGTTGCAAGGCCAGCTAGCCTAGCTAGCTCAGCTAGCAATACGGCCGTCACCGCCGACCGCTTTAGGTCCGAAGAATCGCCCCGCTGGCCAGCGAAAAAAGTGATCGGGCTAAGTGCCTGGAAACGCGTCACTTGTGGTGCCGTGGGGCGGCGCGCTGCAGATCGGTGCTTTACTTCGTCGTCGTTTGTGCGTACAAGTCCACGGAAGATGGTGAAGGCAGCGAAGACAGAGCGCATGCATTTGCGCCTGACACCCGAGGAGCTGGCGATGGTCAACCGCCTCAGCGACACCACAGGACTCAGCTTGAGTGACGTGGTGCGGCAGGCGATCAGACGCTGGCACGCGGAGTTGCCGGAGCCCCCACCATCACGCAAGAAACGGTAAACACAAGTCGGCCCGCCGAGGTGCAGCGAACACCGCGACGGGCCTAGCAGACAGGAGATCAAGCCTCATGCCTACGTCAGACCTCAATACCACTGCACCCAACACCTCACCAAGCAGCCGCGCCAAGGTGCCCGAAAGCGGCGAGCGGGAGAGCCCCGAAGCGCCCCGTTCCCAGGCTTCGACGGACTATCGCGCCGAGGCCTTCGAGCTCGTGGGCGGAAGCACCGCGGACCCCACTAGGGTTCTGGAAGATGCTGCGCACCAGGCTGCCGAGGAGCTTGACCGCGTCCAAGAGTACCTCGCTGACTACGTGCCCCGAACCGCCAAGGAGGAAAAGGCGGCGCAACTGCTACGCGGCATCGGGTCACGCCTCTCTGTCGCGCTCAGACTCCACGAGGAGCAAGAGCAAGCGGAGGAAGCCGAGGTGAGCAGCCCGCCCCAGGGCGCCCCATCAAAGGAGACTGCGGACGCGATGGCGCCCACGCTGTGCCCTGACGACGTGGAGAGCGTGTGCGAGGCGCTTCGGGCGCAGCCGGCTAGCGAGCGTTCGGGAGCAATGAACCCTGAGACCCGCGCCGTGGTGATGCGCGTGCTCAACCTTGAGTACTACGACGCAAACAGCTCAGCTCATGGGGGCGTTCTGGAGAGCGTCCTGTACAACGCGATCTTGGACTTGAAGGCGCTGCGCACCGCTGTGACAGCGAGTGACGATCGTGAGATCGCCGGGCAGGAACTGGAGAACATGTTCGACAGTCTGCTTGGTCGCATCGAGGCCGGGTTAGAGGTTGCGGGCGACATCGGCCGCGAAACCCGAAGGACTGCTTCGCCGACGATGAGCCGCGATGAGTTGGCAGACGCGCTGCGCGCGTACATCAGGGTCGAGGAGATCCAAGAGTCGGGAAACTCCCTCTTCGGGGCGCCGCTTCCCGACGAACTGAGGGAGGCGTTGATCACCGTCGTTGACCTGGAAGACAGCATCCCCACACCGCTAGCGTTCGCGGTCCATTCCATGAACGGGCTTGAGTACGAGGTGATGGACGTGTTGCTGGAGCTCGATGAGCACAGCCCGGCTTGGCGCAGTCTCGGCGCCGCGCTGGCTCAGTTCCGCGTCAGACGCGCGCTGCTCAACGAACTCAGGCAACGGCAGGGCAGCGAGGAGGACGCAGCGTGAAGCGCCCTCTACCACCCGAGAAGCGGCGCGCTACGGCGCGCCCTCGCCCCCACCAGCCACGCGCAGAGCTTAAGTGGGAGTGCGCGGTGTGCTCCACGTGGTGGGCGCAGAACGTCAACGTGTGCCGCGAGTGCGGCACCTCGCGAGGAGCTGGGGTTCAGCTCGAGATTGGAGGGGAACATGGCTGATCGAAAGCCTGAGGTAGAGGAGCCGTGCGACTCGTGCGGCAAGGTTGTTGAACTCGAGAGCCATGGCGGCACGATGACCGAGGACAACAAATGGCTTTGCACATGGTGCGCTGAGGACCGCGGGGATCCCCACGTCGCGATGTTCGAGGCAGAAGCCGAAGCTTTCGCGCTGGCCAACTGTCGCGTCACTGCAGCGATTGCGCCATTCGACAGTTCGCAAGGCATGCCATCGCGCTACCAGCTTGAGGCGTTGAACAAGTGCACCAACCACAGCGTGTTACACGCACAGTTGTGCGGGATCGCGGATGACTCTCGCCGAAAGGCCTACCGCCGCGCGGTGTCCCGTCGACTCTGCAGCATGGTCGACTTCGCGAACACTGGGGATCGGCTGGTGCTTCATTTCGAGGAGGAACCGGCGGCTCCTGGAGCAATCGAAGCGGAGGGGGTTGAAGTTCTCCCGCTTCTAAAGGGGGGCGACCATGCCTAAGCCGAAGTCAGAACAGGGGTGGGGCCACGGACAACTAATCCCCACGGAAGCGGGGTTCAGCTGGCGCGCTCGCCTCGCGGGGCTCGGACGAAAGACGTTCGCGCTCCGCGCCGGGCTCACTGAGCGCCAGGCGCAGGCCCGCGCCGGCATCCTTGCCACGACGAAAGCGCGCTTGCAGAAGGCTGGCGCGCCGCCGGATCGCGTGGAGCGCATCCTCACCGAAGCGGCCGGCGCCGATGACGTGATGCTGAAGCTGGTGCTCCAGGTCGTAGAAGAGGACTGCGCAGGCGAGATCTACGACGTGACCGCCGGCAGCGCGAAGCCGACGTTTCGAGACGTGGCGCGCCGCTGGACGAGCGGCGAGCTCCACGCCGAGCACGAGGATCACGTTCGGGAGAAAGACTCGACGCGAGACGCTCAACGGCTCGCGAAGATCATGGACACCCTGATCGGCGCCTCGAAGTTCGGCGATCTGCCGGTCGACCGCATCGAACTCAAGCACTGCGACGCGGTGATGGCTGCGCTTCCGAAGAACCTCTCACGCACCACGCGGCGCGCCTATGGCCAAACCATGAGCAAGGTGTTGAGCCTCAGCGTGTTTCCGCTCGGACTCAGGGAAGCGAGCCCGATCCCCGCGAAGTGGCTACCACGCGCAGACAAGCCACCAGCGTTCACCTACTTGCGACCAAGCGAGGACGCGAAGCTCATGGGGTGCACGTCACTCCCGCTTGCTCAGCGTCTGCTGTTCGGCTTCCTGGCCCGCGAGGGTTGCAGGGTGGGGGAGGCCGCGGCGCTGCGCTGGCGCGACGTGGACCTCGAGATCGGCTCCATCCTCTTAGAGGACAGCAAGACCGGGGAGAGCCGCACCTGGGCGCTGGGTGACGACGTGGCGGCGGCGCTTCGACTCTGGCAGGGCATCACCCGGGCGAGCGAGCCGAGCGATCTGGTGTTCACCGACGAGCACGGGAGGCCTATCCGCGAGGAGAGCCAGGCCGAGCAGCTCCGCGCGGCGTTGCTGGTCGCTGGGGTGAACCGTCACCAGTTGCACCACGACGGGCCTAGACGCTCGAAGCTTCGAGCTCACGATCTCCGCGCCGGGTTCGCCACGCTCTCCCTCGCCAGCGGCAGGACAGAGGATTGGGTGCGAAGCCGTACGGGTTGGACCTCGAGCGCGATGGTGGCCCGCTACCGGCGCCAGGCGAACAGCGCGGCAGACCTGAACCTCGGTTGGTACCACCGCATCGACCGGGCGATCCCGGAGCTTGCGCGAGCCAGCGATGTGAATGAGACTGCCGAACCTCCAACGGCCAAGTTGGACAGCATCTTGGCCGCTGAACCACCAAGGCCCCTTGGCGGAATGGCAGACGCAGGGGATTTAAAATCCCTCGCCCTTTGGGCATCCCGGTTCGAGTCCGGGAGGGGCTACCAGCTAGATTCGCCGAATGACGCGCTCGGCACCCACTTCCACGACACTCGCACCTTCGCGTCGCCGGGTCTGCTCGATGAGCTTATCCCCGCGGATCCCCCCAGGCTCGACGAGCTGGCGACGCTCCCAGCCTGGACCTAGCTCCGGCGCTGCTTTCCACTCGCCCAGGTCGTCAGGCAGTGGCTCCTGGTGCAAGCGCTTGCGCTCCATTTGAGCGAGCAGGCTGATGGCGATGGATACGGCGAGCGGCAGCGCCAGCCACAAGTACATCATGTCAGCGGTTGAGCTTGGCGGCGGCTTCGTCCATGAAGCGGGCGAGCTTGATATCCAACTCGCTGATCCCACCGCTGTCATGGGTGGTCAGTTCCACCTCAACGCGGTTGTAGACGTTGCTCCACTCGGGATGATGGTTCATGCGCTCGGCGCACAGCGCGACCTGGGTCATCCAGCCAAACGCGCTGACGAAGTCGTTGAACTGAAAGCGCTTCACCAAGCGATCGTCGCGCCGCTCCCAGCCTTCCAAAGTTGCCAGTTGGGCGTCGAGGTCGCTCGAACTCATGCCAGGAACGCTAGTCGAGGCGCGCGCTTCGCGCCAGCCTCGTCCCTCGCTCCGCTGGTTGTGCTAAAGGCGCGCCCGTGAAGTACGACGTGTGCATCGTTGGAGTCGGGACCGCCGGAGCGGCTGTCGCTCTCCAGTGCGCGCGCCGCGGGCTCTCCACCTTGGGCATCGAGCGCAAGTCGCTCGAGTCGGCAGGCGCTCACTGGGTCAATGGCGTCGCGCTTGCAGCCTTCGATCGCGCGGAGATCCCGCGCCCCCAGGCACCGGAGCTACGGGGCGGGCATGGCAAGTTTCACTTGGTCTGCGGCTGGGGCCCCGAGCGGCTCAGCCTGAGCGATGAGTGTGTCGTGGAAGTCGACATGCGCCATCTCGTTGCACGGCTGCAACGAGACGCGCGGGCTGCTGGTGCCGAGCTCCGGAGCGGCGTGCGCGCCGAGCGCCTGCAGGGGGAGACGCTGCACACCGACCAAGGCCCGATTGAGGCCCGCTACTTCGTCGACGCCTCTGGCCTGAGTGGGGTCGACCTCCTACGTATCCCCGAGGTACCGAGGGACGACTTGTGCGCCGCTGCTCAAGAGGTGCGCTTGGTGACCGATCGGGCTGCGGCCGAGCGTTACTTCGAGCAACATGGTGCTGCTCCCAATGAGACGCTGTGTTTTACCGGGGTAGCAGGCGGGTACTCCATCCTCAACCTGCGTCTACACGGCGACGAGATCAGCATCTTGACGGGGAGCCTGCCGTCTCTGGGGCACGCCTCCGGCAAGCGGCTTCTGGATGACTTCGTGACGAGTCAGGCTTGGGTCGGGGAGCGCGTATTCGGCGGTGCACGCGCCATACCGCTGAGGGCGCCGCGGGGTGAACTCACCCGAGGCAACGTGGCGGCCATCGGTGACTCCGTGAGCCAGGTGTTTGCCGCACACGGATCGGGGATTGCCGTGCAGCTGGAGTCCTCAAAGATCCTTGCGGAAGCGATCGCGCTCGGCGACCTACACGAATACTCTCGCCGCTGGCAAGCGCGCTACGGGCTGACGTTTCGTATCTACGATCTATTCCGGCGCTTCAGTCAGACCCTCACCCCCGACGAGCTCGCTGGCTTGTTGCGCTCGGGCCTCTTGGACGAAAAGAGCGTCCTCGCTGGCTTGCACCAGGAGCTGCCGAAGTCCAGCCTGAGCGAGCTGGGTGCCAAGCTACCTGCGTTGTGGGAGCAGCGCTGGATCGTCGGGCGCGCGCTGAGCGTGGCGTTGCGCGAGCTCGCGTGAACCCGATCTCGACCATCCTTTGGCACAGCCGCTTCAGGCCGCGTTGGCTGCTGGGGATTTGGGGGTTAGGCGCGCTGGCCTGCGCTGAGCCTCCCCCCAAGGCACCCGAGCCCGTGCTGATTGAAGTTCAAGGCGATGACGAACCCAGTGAACCGCTCGAGCTACGGAGAACGGTGGAAGACGTCTCCGATCGCATCGTGTTCAAGGCCACCGGGAACGTTGCGATTCGGCGTTTCCTTAAGGATCTGTTGGGCGCGCTGCTGCGGTCCGACCTCAAACACTTTCTCGAGCTCTGCGAGCCCGAGAACCTGGCGGGGCAGCGCCAGATGGGGATCGGTGACGAGCAGTACATCTCCGAGGCGCTGGTTCCCTACTGGTCGCGAGCCCGCATCGACGGGGACCTGGCCGAGGAGGACGCACCGCGATTTCAAGCGAGCGATCTGCGTCGCATCCAACGCTTCGTGATCCAGTCGATTCGAAATGTCGAAGGGCGCCCCGGCCGCATCCAAGTGAAGGGGCTGCTCGAGCTGTCGGAGTCCGTGTCTTTCGAGTTCGAACTCTCGTTGCGACGTGACGGCGAGCACCTCTGGCTCGACCCACCAGTAGGTTGAGCCGTAAGCCCGCGGATCGACTTCGGGTTGTGGGATTCTCACAAGGGAAAGCGGAGGCGGCGCAGTCGGCAGCGCCGTCTGCAGACTGCAGCGGTGTAACAATCCTCTGTCACGGTGCTCGTGGTGAGAGACATCGGGGGCGGCCGTTTGGTAGGTTCCAGGGATGCGCTTCAAGTCCTTGCTGCTCCCCGCCCTGATTGGGCTTGGTTTTGGCCTGAATTCAGCTCCCGCCCAGGCTCAGAGCTGCGATCCTCCGAAAATCCTGTTCGTGATGGACGCATCTTCGTCGATGAACCAGACCACGACGGGCGGAATCACCAAGTGGGACGCCGTCCAGAGCGCCGCCCACGCGGTGTTCCAGGCTCACGGCGCGGCGGCACAGTACGGCTTGATGACGTTCCCGGGGGCGACCGGGGGCTGCGCGGCGGGGGATGTGTTGGTGTCGATGGCGCCTGACACCGGGGCGACCATCGAGTCCACGCTCGCGAACTTGAATATCCCCACGGATAATGCGACGCCCGCCGGCCAGACGCTGGTGAAGGCGTCTCAGCTAACCGACTTGCCCGACTACGTCATCTTCATGACCGACGGCTGGCAGTTCTGCGATATCGACACCTCCGGCGCACCGGTGTGTGCGACCCAGAGCGACTGCACGCTGATGGGTGCGTCGCCCTGTCCTAGCTGCAACTCGTGCCAGGGCGGCACGTCAGACCCCAACTGCGCGGGCCAAAACGCAGATGGCTGCTACTGCGTGCGCAAATGGCCGGTGCGTGGCGTCGAGGCGCTGGTCAACGCGGGCGTCGTGCCCTTCGTCGTCGGCTTTGGTTCGGCGACGGACGTTGTGACGCTCAACCAGGCCGGCGCCGCGAGTGGCGTGGCGGATCCGTCGTGCGACCCGAACTCAGCGTCGCCGAGTTGCTACTTCCAAGCCACGAGCCCCAACGATTTGACGATGGCGCTCGACGCGATCGTGGCGAGCCTGGTGACGGAGACGTGCACCGGAGACTGCGGCATCGAAGGCACGCGGCAGTGTACTTCGTCGGGTTGGACCCAGTGCGACGCGCCGGCGACCGTAGCCTGCACGACCGCTTGCGGGGACGGCACCCAGACGTGCGTGAACGGTGAACTGGGCGCTTGTGAGCCGGGTTGCGCGACTGGCGGTGCCGGCGGTGGTTCGTCCGGCGGGGCCAGCAGCGGCGGGGCCAGCAGTGGTGGTGCAAGCTCCGGCGGCGCGGCCAACGGGGGCTCCGCTGGGACCGACGCGGGCGGATTCGGTGGTGATGGCTCGACCAACGGCGGTAGCGGAGGGGACGGGACCACCAGCGGCGGTTCCGCAGGGAGTGCGGGTAGCGGCGCCGCGGGTAGCAATGGCGCCGGAGACCAGAACGTCGGTGACGACGGCGGTTGCGGTTGCCGCCAGGCGCCGAGTGCGCCCGCTGGCAGCGCCGGCTTGCTCGTGGTGCTGGGCGCGTTGCTCTTCAGCCGTCGCCGCCGCCGGGCCTGACCTGCGTATCGCGCGAGCGCCAAGCGGCCGCCGCTCAGCCCTTCCAGGGATGAGCCGCGGCCGTTTTGCTTTGGCCTGGATGGGGCACCTTTTCAGGCGGTTTGCAGCCATTTGCTGCGGATGGCGTCCCCTCGCGCCCCTCGAGGGGGTGACTTTTTTTCGCGATGAGTGAACGCTCCGTCGCCGACCGGGAACTCCGCCTTGAATCGCGCCTGAGAGCGCGGCCCCATCCCCGCTAGTCGACGCCCGCGAAGGGCTACCCATGCACGCTCCACCACGGGGCGAGCGAGCGCGCCCACGCGCGCTTGGTAGCTTCGCGGGGTCGTGCTGGCTCCCCGAGTGCACTGCGCTCGCTGGCTACTCGCGTTTCCGCGAGGCGCGAGCGTGCGCGAGGAGTAGCCCTGTGCGTCTGCATACCCATCGACTTGCTTGCTTCGCCTGTCTGCTGATCGGCCTCACCGCTTCGTCGCGTTCCATCGCGCAGGGTGCGCCGCAGCCTGATGAGACGGCAGCTACGGGTGATGCGCCGCCTGCGGGCAAGCCGAAGGTGACTCCCCCGAAGCTCAAGCAAGGTGTGAGCGTCGAGCGCCCCGATGGGTCGGAGCTGAGCGCGCTGTGGCTGTCGCTGACCATCGACGAGCTTGGCGATGTCACCCAGGCAGACATCGAAGACAAGACGGGCGTCGACGAAGAGCTCGAGCGGAAGGTACTCGAGGCCGCCTACCGGCTGCAGTTCGAGCCGGCGCGAGTCGGTGACGAAGCCGTTTCCGTGAGGTTCCGCTACCAGTTGACGTTGACTCTGCCAGCGTCCGCGGCGTCCCCGTCGGAGCCTGCAGCGCCCGCCGCCACTCCGCCGCCTGAGGCACCGGACGCCGCTCCTCCCCCCCAAGAAAAGCCGCAGAAAGCCGCTCCGCCGCCTCCATCGCCTGACGAGGAGCCGGTGTACGAGGCCACGGCGGAGGTGGAAGGTCCGCCGGAGGCGGTGAGCAGTCACCGCTTGGAGGCGGAGGACCTCAAGGAGATGCCGGGCACGCGTGGTGATCCGATCCGCGCCGTCGAGGTGTTGCCCGGAGTTGGGCGCGGGGATGGCGATCCGATCCTGCGCGGCTCTTCGAGCAACGAGAGCAAGGTGCTCTTTGACGGGGCGCCAGTGCCGATCCTCTATCACTTCGGTGGCATCACGTCCTTCGTGCAGGGGCGCCTGGTGAGCCGCATCGACTACCAACCGGGGAACTTTTCCGCGCGGTACGGGCGCATCAGCGGTGGGTTGATCAACGTGGAGAGCCGTGAGCCGCGCTTCGACAAGCTGCACTTGATGCTCGACATCTCGATGTTGGAGAGCGCCGCACTGGTCGAGACACCGATTGGCAAAGACACGGCCGTCGCGGTCGCCGCGCGCCGCAGCAACATCGATTTCGTGTTCGAGAACTTCGTCCCCGAAGGTTCTTACAGCGTGCTCGCCGCGCCGGTGTACTGGGACTATCAGGCGTTCCTGAGTCACCACTTGGACTCACACCACACGCTGCGCCTCACGACCTATGGCAGCCGGGACCACCTGTCGCTGTTGATCAGCGACCCTCAGGAGACCGACCCGTCGCTGCGTGGCGAGGTATCCGGGGGCATCGAGTTTCACCGCGTGCAGCTCGCGTGGGAGAGCAAGTTCGACGACTTCGACTCCCGGGTGCAGGTGACCTACGGGCGGCAGTTGTTGGAGCAGCACCTGGGACCGCTGACGAGCGAGTTCAAGGCCCATGAGGTGTTTGCACGCGCAGACATGCGTTACCGTGTGGGAAATTCGCTGGAGATCCGTAGCGGGCTCGACTTCGACTACTACGTGCTGGATGGCAGCTATCAGGGCAACCGGCCCCCGCAGTTCGAGGGCGATCCGAATGCGAACGCCTCGCTTGCTAGCTCTCAGCTGATCTTCATCCAAGACACGCCTTATACGTTGAGCCCGGCAGCGTACGTCGAAGCGGCGGTGAGACCCGTAGACCCGGTCGAGGTAACGCTGGGGCTCAGGGCAGACTACTTCGAGCACCTGAAGGCCTTCACTTTGGATCCTCGCCTCGGGGTGCGCTACGCGGTGACGCCGGAGACGACGTTGAAAGCGGGCGTGGGGCGCTACACCCAGATGCCCGACTACTACCTGTCGATTCCGGGGCTCGGGAATCCTGATCTCAAGCCGTACTACGCGATCCACACCAGCGCAGGCGTGGAGCAACGCTTCGGCGAAGAGCTAGAAGTTGGCGTCGAGGGCTTCTACAAGCACCTGAACGATCGCGTCGTGGCAACGGCGGACCAGCAGCCACCGTATTTCATCAACGACGGCCAGGGGCGCATCTACGGCGCTGAACTCAGCGCCAAGCTGCACACCGGGGACACGAAGGGTTTCCTCGCGTATACGATCTCCCGCAGCGAGCGCAAAGATCGCGACGAGCCCTATCGCCTCTTCGACCTCGACCAGACGCACCTGCTCTCCCTCGCGCTGAGCCAAGGACTCGGCAAGGGTTGGGAAGTCGGCGCGCGCTTCCGCCTGACGAGCGGCGACCCGACGACACCGATCATCGGTGCGGTGTACGACGCGACCACCGGTCAGTACGTGCCGCGCTTCGGCAAGGTGAACTCCGAGCGCCTACCGCTGTATCACCAGCTTGATTTGCGCGTGGAAAAACAATGGGTGTTGGGCGAGGTGAAGCTCGCGGCGTACCTCGACCTAATCAACGCCTACAACGCGGAACACCGCGAGGGCACTGAATACAGCTACGACTACACCAAGAGCCGCCCCATCACGGGCGTGCCGTTGTTCCCCAGCTTGGGGTTCCGAGGAGAGCTATGAAACTGCGAGAGCAACTTGGGCAACTGACGCCTGGACTAGGGCTCTTGATCGCGCCGCTCGCGTTGGTCTTCGGCGCCGGTTGCGAGGACCCCCTCGCGTTGCCCCAGGCAATCGAGAACCCGCGGGTGCTCGGGGCGCGCGCGGAGGTGCAAGGTCGCACGGGGGAGGCGTGGGGCGAGCCCGGTGAGACCCTCGACGTCAGCTGGCTAGTGGTCGCGCCGGACGGCGAACCCACGGACCTCGCGTGGCGCTTCGAAGCTTGCCTCGCGGCACCGGTGAACGCCGGACCGAGCGAGTGCGTCGGATCTCCTTTCGACACCTTGTCGGGGCAAGGCCTGCCAACCTTCGCGTTCAGCGTGCCAACACAAACGGGCGACGCACCGCAGGTCGCGCTGCATGGCGTGGTGTGCCGCGGGGGCTCGCCGAGCGGGGCCGAGAGCTGCGACGCAGGGGACACGCTGCCCGTGGGGATCAACCTGGGGATTGCCCAGGGCGAGCTGAAAAACAGCCTTCCGGCGCTCAGTTCCGTCGGCGTGAGCCTCGGCGAACAAAGCTGGAGCGAGCCACCGACGCCAGAACCAAGCGACTGCGCGACTGACCAAGCATTGCCGCACGTCCAAGCGGGGAGCAAGACGAAGATCCGCTTCGATCTGTCGAGCGTGCCTAGAGACGAGCTCGGTGAGGAGCGCGCCGGCTTCGACCAGATTGGCGATCGCGAGACCCTCGAGCTCGACTACTACTCCGATGCTGGCAAGCTCAGCATTCCCGCTGGGTTCGTCGAGGCGGACGACGTGAGCACGACGCCGTCCCTCGAGGTGACCTTCGAGGCGCCCAAGCTGGACGACCAAAGCGGTCGCTGGGTGCGTTTCTACTTCGTGTCGCGGGACCGTCGAGGAGGCAACGACTGGCTGCGTCGCGCGCTCTGTGTGGTGCCGTGAGGAAACGATATGCGGTGGTCGCCGCGGGCTGAGAGTTTTTGGTTATCCGGAATTGCCGGAGGTGGAGGTTGTGATGCGTATCGAACGAATCGTGAGTTCATTGACGGGACTTGGCGCAAGCTGGGTGCTTTGGCTCTTGGTGGTGTTGAGCCTGGTGGCGCTGGCGGTGGTCATCGAGCGGGCTGTGTTCTTCAGCTCTTCCCGAGACGATGTGGACAAGCTGCGAGCCGAAGTGCTCAAGCGCCTCAAGGCCGGCGAGGTGAAGCTCGCTCTGCGGCGTCTGGAAGAGTCACCGTGTCCGGAAGCGGGGATCTTACGCGCTGGCCTGGCCTCTGGGCAGCGGCAAGAGCTCGAGCGGGAAGCGGTGAGCGAGCGCGTCGCTGCGGAAGCGGAGCGCAGTCGACTGGCGATGGAGAAGAACCTCGCGTTCCTTGGGACCGTCGGGAGCAACGCGCCCTTCGTAGGGCTGCTTGGTACGGTGATCGGGATCATCCGCGCCTTCCACGAGCTGGACGCCAGCGCTGGCAAGCTCTCCAGTGGCTTGATGGCGGAGATTGGCGAGGCGCTGGTTGCGACCGCGGCGGGACTCCTGGTGGCGCTGCCCGCCATCGCGTTCTTCAATCTGTTTCAGCGCCTGATCCGCGCTCGCTTGGGGCGCGCCGAAGCGCTCTCTCGTGACGCCCTTGCGGAGCTGGGCTCGCGGATGGCGCCAGAAGGAGCGGAGTGATGGCTGGGGCGGCAGCTTCTAGTAGTGGCGGCGGTGGACGGTCATTTTCGCGAGGAAATGATGAGCTGCTGGTAGGGATCAACGTCACCCCGTTGGTCGACGTCGTGTTGGTGCTCTTGGTGGTGCTGATGGTAACCGCGAGCTACGTGGTGAGTCACAGCTTGCCGCTCGATCTCCCCAAGGCGAAGAGCGGCGCTGCGCAAAACGGAATCCTGCACGTCTCGATCGAGAAGGACGGGCGGGTCCACGTGGATGACCGC
This sequence comes from Polyangiaceae bacterium, assembly GCA_020633205.1. NCBI lineage: Bacteria > Pseudomonadati > Myxococcota > Polyangiales > Polyangiaceae > Polyangiaceae bacterium. Next base: position 771,637 of record JACKEB010000010.1, on the reverse strand, counting down.
GTCGTGACTGACGCAGAACTCAGGCAGGCGGCTCAAAGCGCGCTTCGGGAGGACCCCCAGAGCCGTGCGTTGATCGCTGCCGACGGCAGCACTCAACACCGGGCTGTGGTTCATGTCGTGGATCTACTCCGTGAATCCGGCGTGGACCGCTTTGCCATCAACGTGAGGCAGGCTGACGGTGCACCACTCAAGTGAGCGCCGCCGCCGGCTCTTGGGCGTCGGACTGAGCGTCGCGTTCCACGGGCTTGCCTTTTGGAGCCTGGACCGCATGCCCGTTTCGGTCCTTGAACCGATCCGTGTGGCAACGGTCGACTTCGAAGTGGAGGCGACCAAGCCCCCGCCGGATCCGAAGCCACCGGAGCCGAAAGAACCGGAGCCCCCGGCGCCTGAAGAGCCTAGCGACCAAGCGCCGACTCAGCCCACGGCCTATCACCCGGTGACTCCAGGCTCCCCACGAGCTGTGGCCAACCAAGCCGAGCCTCAGTCTGAACAGCCCGCTGGACCTATCGACCTTGGGACCCTCTCTGCGAGCGATCTCGGCGCGGCAGACGGAGACGGAGTTGCGGTCGGCGTGCCCGGGACGGGTGGTGGCGGGCGCGGTCCATTACCTCGAGGAAATACGAAGCCGAAGCCTTCCAGCAAGCCTGCGCGACATGCGCCGCCCCCCGCGCCGAGCTACGTTGCAGCCAAGGATCTCGCGCGCCCGCCGCGTGCCCCTGGGCTCGACGGCACGCTCGCTCGCTACTATCCGCCGGCCGCGCGGGCCGCGGGGATCAGCGGTCAGGCGACGGTACGCGTGGCAATCGACGCGCGAGGGACGGCGCGCGTGGTTGGGATCTTGGCAGAGAGCTACGCCGGGTTCGGCAGCGCGTGCCAACGCACCGTACAGGGCTCGCATTGGTCGGCGCCCGTCGACAAGGACGGCCGCACGGTCTCCACGACGCTGGTCTATCGCTGCAGATTTCGTGTGGATCGCTGAGGCGAGTTCACCCGGAGTAGGCCTCCGTCGGCCGGGGATAGGCGGAGCGCGCTGCTCCCGCTAGGCTGCGCGCCATGGTGCGCCGTGACGCGAAAGATTCGGAAGCCTGTTCGCAGGATGCTGGGTGTTTCGCTAGCTGCGTTTCTCCAGCGGGTGAGAGTCCCGTCCCGGTAAGCGTCGGTGCGCCGGGTAGCAGGCCCCAGGTAGTGGAGAGAGATCTCCCTGCCCGAGCGGGGTGTCAAAAGCTCGTGAAGCAGCGAGAGCTGCGTAGCGGGGAGCAAGCACGCGGGCCGCAACATGAAGTGAAACCTGCAGCCTCGACAGAGAAACAATCCGGAGGCCGAGCCGCTCATTTCACGGCGAAGGCAACATCGACGGCGAGAGCACCGAAGCTCGCCGCCGGCTCCGGCGGGGTACGGGGGGCAGCACGTGTGCAAGGAGGAGCGCGGAACTCGGGAGGCCCGTCTGTGCGGCCCAAGTCAGGGCGAGGTGCGTCGTATAAGCCGAAGGCGAAATCGGCCACTGCACAGCGGGAGTCCGAGGGGATCATGGTACCGAAGACCGCTGGGCAACCAGCGGGAACGAATGCCGTGCGGCAAAACGCGGCAGGAGGGAAGGGTCCCTGCGGTAGTCGTGTTGGAAGCGTAGGTAAGCGTGAGGGAATGGCCGGCAAGTCCGGACCTAACGACCCCGGCAGGTGTAAGCCGCACGGAAAAGCGCAACAACTACAACGCCAACTATATGCAGCAGCCAAGCGGGCACCGGATAGGCGCTTTCACGCCCTTTACGACCACATCTGGCGGGGTGACATCCTCCAGGAGGCGTGGAAGCGAGTCAGACAGAACCAAGGAGCCGCGGGCGTGGATCGCCAGTCGATCTGCGACGTGGAGGGGTACGGGGCTCAGCGATTCCTCGAGGAATTACAAGCTGAGCTGAAAGCGGGGAAGTATCGACCGCAGGTGGTGCGGCGGCAGTACATCCCGAAAGCCGATGGTAAGACGCGGCCACTAGGCATCCCGACGGTGCGCGATCGGGTGGTGCAGATGGCGGCGAAGCTGGTGATTGAGCCTATTTTTGAGGCGGATTTTCTGCCTTGCTCATATGGGTTTCGTCCCCGGCGCAGCGCGGTGATGGCGCTCGAGACGCTGAGGAAGCTCGGCGCCAAAGGGGGCCACCACGTGCTGGATGCCGACATCCGCGACTACTTCGGGAGCATCGACCACGCCAAGCTGATGAAGCTGGTGGGGAGACGCATCTCGGATCGTCGGGTGCTGAAGTTGCTGCGGCAGTGGCTCGAAGCAGGAGTGATGGAGGACGGCGTCGTGAAGGCGTCGGTGCGCGGCACGCCGCAAGGGGGAGTGATCTCCCCTCTGCTGTCCAACATCTACTTGCACGTGCTCGACGTCCTGTGGACCCGCCACAGCGCTCCGCATGGAACGTTGGTGCGCTACGCGGACGACTTCGTGGTGATCTGTCGCACCAAGAAGGACTGCGAGCTGGCCGAGGCGCGGATCCGAGTGATCCTGCAACGCCTTGGCCTTGAGCTACATCCGGAGAAGACGAGGCGAGTCGAGCTCTACGATGGCAAGCAGGGCTTCGACTTTCTTGGCTGTCATCTGCACAAGCGGCTGAGCGGCAAGGTGCTGGAGAGGTCGGGCGAGCGGCTCTACTTCCTCCATCGCTGGCCGTCGCAGCGCGCGATGCAGCGGATCCGGAGCCGTGTGAAGCAGCTCACCCCCCGCTCGAGATGCCACGCGGATATCCGCGATGTCATCGAACAGCTGAACCCCGTACTGCGGGGCTGGGGGAACTACTTCCGCACGGGAAATGCCGCGAAGCGATTCAATCAGCTCGACACATATGTTTGGAAGCAGCTGAAAGGGCTGCTGGTGGCCCGTAAGGGTCGCCACCTGAAACCCAAACAAGTCGACCGCTGGGATCGCGACTACTTCTACCGTCTGGGCCTGTACCAACTCCGTGGGACTGTCCGCTATCCGGAGCAATCCATCCTGATGGAGGCCGCGTAATGCTGTGCGCTGAGTGGCTACTGGTAAGCCGTGTGCGGGAAATCCGCATGCACGGTTTGTACGGGGGTCTTGACTTTGACCATCGCCCGCCTGGCGGGAAGGAGTAAGGATCTACCAATGGCGACCCCGAGTGCCCAAACCCAAAGTAGCCAGCGCGAACTCCTCGGTGAGCTCGCACGGGAGATCGAGTACCACGAGAAGGCGTACCGCGCGGGTGCTCCGGAGATCCCCGATAGTGCGTTCGATGAGCTGTTCGAGCAGTACCAGGAGCTGGCGAATGAGCTCCAGATCCCCGAGGAAGAGCGCATCGACAAGAAGCCGGGGAACGATCACGCTGAGGGCTTCGAAGAGGTCGTGCACAGCGTGCCGATGCTCTCCTTGGAGAAGCTGTCGAGCGCGCGCAAGGACAGCAAAGGGGGGTCCATTTCCCTCGGGGAGCAACTCGAGAACTGGGTAACGCGCCGCCGGCAAGACCTGGAGTATTCCGCGTCCGATGCCCTGAAGCTGATCGTCGAGCCCAAGATCGACGGCATCTCCGTCTCTCTGCACTACAAGGCGGGCACCCTGAAGCGCGCGGTGACCCGCGGCGACGGAAAGAAGGGCGACGACATCACCAAGCAAGTGATGCAGGCGCGGGCGGCGCCGGCGAAGCTCAAGGGACTGAAGGGTGATGTGGAGATCCGGGGTGAGCTGTATTGGCCCCGCGCCGCGTTCGAGCGCTACAACGCCACGCTCCGCGACGCAGGCCAGCCAACCATCATGAACCCGCGCAACGGCTGTGCGGGTCTGATGAAGCGCAAGGAGCCCGTTGGTCTCGAGAGCGTGGGCATCACCAGCTTTCTCTACCAGCTCGTTACCCCAGGGAATAACAAGGTGCCGCCGACCCAGCACGAGGTGCTCGAGTGGCTGTCAGCGCTTGGAGCCCCGGTCTACCTGGATGGCATCACGGTGGCCGAAGACGCGGCGGGTGCCTTGGCGTTCTGCGAGGCTTTCGGCGCGCGTCGGCCTTCCTTGGAGTACGAGATTGACGGCATGGTGATCAAGCTCGACGAGCTGAGGCTGCACGATCGCCTGAGCGGTACCGGGCACCACCCTCACTGGGGTATTGCCTACAAGTTCCCGCCGGAACGCAAGGCGACCAAGCTGCATGGCATCACCGTTCAGGTCGGGAAGTCAGGTAAGCTGACTCCCGTCGCCGAGCTCGAGCCGGTGCTCGTGGCTGGCACCACTGTGAGCCGCGCTTCCCTTCACAATTTCGTCGAGCTGGAGCGCAAGGACGTGCGCATCGGCGACACGGTCTTCATCGAGAAGGCGGGCGAGATCATTCCTCAGGTGGTGAGTGTCGACCTGACCAAGCGCCCGGCGGGCACCGTGCCCACCGCGCGTCCGAGCGCCTGCCCAAGCTGCGAGTCGGAGATCGTTGCCGAGGAGATCTTCCTCTACTGCCCAAACCCGGCGTGCCCGGCGCAGGTCACCGAACGGCTACGTTTCTTCGCCAGCCGCCAAGCCATGGACATTGACGGGCTTGGTGCGGTGCTGGTCGTGCAGATCGTCGAGAAGCTCGGGGTCTCCTCGCCGGAACAGCTATTCGACTTGAGGGTCGAAGACTTCGCGGGGCTCGAGCGCATGGGCAAGAAGAGCGCCGAGAACGTGATCGCAGGGCTGGAGCGCGCGAAGGGGCGCGGCCTGGCGAGGGTGCTAACGGCGCTCGCGATTCGCCACGTCGGCACCACGACCGCGGAAGATCTAGCGGGACATTTCGGCAGCGCGCAGGCGCTCTTGGACTTTGCCGCGCGGTATTGTGCAGGAGACGAGGCGGCGATCGAGAGCATCGCACCGGAGAAGGGCTCGGGCGCAATCGAGGGTTTGGCTCGGAAGAGCGCCGATGTGATCATGACGGAGCTGAACTCCCAAGGCGTGCGCCGGGTGATCGCTGGACTGGAGCGGGCCGGCGTGCGGCTGACCCAGCTGGAGGGACAGCGACAGGAGGTCGAGGGCGTCGCGGGAAAGAGCTTCGTGCTGACCGGCACGCTGCCGACGCTGAAGCGCAATGACGCCGCTGATCGGATCAAGCGCGCCGGCGGCAAGGTGTCCGGTTCCGTCTCCAAGAAAACCGACTATGTAGTCGCGGGGGATGAGGCCGGGAGCAAGCTTGAAAAGGCTCAAAAGCTCGGGGTCAACGTGATCGACGAAGCGGGTTTGTTGGCGCTGTTGGGCGACGGCTGAACACTCTCGAGTCGAGCGGGTACTCAAGCTCATCGATGTCACCGTTCGTTTCCTTCCGCTTTGCCCCGAGGCTGCTCGCGGCTTTGTTGCTGAGCGCGCCTCTCTGGCCGGCACCAGCGCACGCTCAAGCTGCAGATCCGGGAGCCCCCGTTGCTGAGCGGAGCGTGCGCCTGGTCTTCAGGCCTGGAGCCTCGGGGGTCGAGACGTCAAACCTCGTGAAGGCGCTCAGGAAGGAGCTGGGTGTCGAGATCACCACCGACCCGGCTGCGGAAGCCAACGGGGGCACGCTGACCCTCGACCTGGAAGCGAGTCAGGGCTACGTGCTCGGCGAGTTCACCGCCGTCGACGGCAAGAAGACCGTACGCCTGTTGGCTCGCCCCGACGATCCAGAGCGCAGCGTCGAGGTCATGGCGCTGCTTGCTGGCAACCTCGTGCGGAACGAAGCCAGCGAACTCCTGGAAGAGCTGGCTAAAGCTCGAGAGGCCGAAGCCGCGCGGCTTGCGGCGGAGAAGCCCCCTCCGCCGCCACCCGCAAAGCCGCAGCCAAAGGCTGAAAAGCCGAAGCCCGTTGCGAAGCCGAAGACTAAACCCGCAGGGAAAAACAAAGAAGCTCCTTGGCAACCGAAGCACCCGCTCAAGGATGGGGGTTTCATCAACCTCAGTCTGGCTCACCCGATCACGTTGCAACCTGAGAGCGAACACCTGAGCGTCGTCATGGAACTCGGTTTGTTCTACTCCCGTATCGGCGAAACGCGGGCGTTTGCCCTCAATCCCTTCGTGCTCAGAAACGACGAGCGTGCTCAGGGAGCCCAGCTGACTGGGATCTACGCTTACGCCGAGCGCCTCGAGGGTGCGCAGCTAAGCGGCGTCGTGGGGATGGGGCGCCACATCGAAGGCGTGCAGCTCTCCGGCGCAGTGAACTTCGGTCGCGGCCCGATGTACGGTGTTCAAGGTTCGGGTGCCGTCAACGTTACCCTGGGGAAAACTGAAGGCGTACAAGGCGCCGGCGCCGTGAACTTCGCCAAGGACGACCTTGACGGCGTCCAGGCAGCGGGTGCGGCGAACTACGTGGGTCGCAAGCTCGAAGGGGTGCAAGTCGCCGGCGCCGTGAACTACGCGGGGCGCGCCGCTGAGGGAGGGCAAGCCGCAGGTTTGGGAAATGTGGCCGATGGGGTGGAAGGTTTTCAGGCGGGGATCTTGAACCTCAGCCTGGGCAAGCTGGACGGCTTCCAAGCGGGCATCGTCAATAGCGTGTTTGGTCCCGTCGAGGGCGCGCAAGTTGGACTCATCAACGTCGGGGGTGCTGCGGTCGACGGCGTGCAAGTCGGTCTGGTCAACGTGGCTGGCGACGTCAAGGGGACGTCGATAGGACTGGTTAGCATCGCAAAGAACGGGCGCATTCAACCCAGCTTTTGGGTTGCCTCGGGGAAACGAATCAATGCCGGAGTGGCCTTCGAGGTCGGACCCGTCTACTCGCTGCCCTTCATCGGCGCTGACGCCTACGGCGACCGGAACTACGAGTGGGGGTTCAACCTAGGTCTCCGAGCGCGATACGAGCGGCTCTTCGCAGGGCTGGAGGCCGGCTATTCCTCCGAGCAGAAGCAGTTCGATCAGGAGATCACCCCCATCGAGCGCGGGCGCCTCCTCGGAGGTATCGAGGTCATCGAACACACCCTTTCGCTCTTCGGCGGGGTGGGGGTGAGGACCAGCGAGCTCAAGCAGGCGACGGTCGAGAGCCACTTTGGAGTGGCCTTCTTCTGAACCCAAGGGTTGGCAACCACGGTTCAAAACCATTGAAAATCAAACGGGTTTGTGGGACGTGCGGTGACGGCTTCGGTTTTTCTTCCGACGGTTGAACACTCTTGGGCGTGGCGGGCACTCAGCTCAGCCCGCATGAGTTGGTCCAACGTGAGTCTGCGTCTCGTCCAAACTGCGGGTGATGATCCGTTGGTGGAGCGCCTCGTGCGAGGTGAGCCAGCGGCGGTGGGGGAGGTGTACGACCTACATCACCAAGCGGTGCGCGCGTTCGCGACGCGCCTGGTTGGGGACCCGAGCTCCGCTGAGGACCTGGTGCACGAGGTCTTCGTCAGCTTGCCCAAGGCGATGAAGAACTACCGCGGCGAGTCGTCCTTGCGCACCTTCCTCATCTCGGTAGCGGTCAATCACGCGCGACACCACGTGCGCTCTGCCGTGCGGCGGCGCGCGGCCTTGGAGCGCATGCATCGTGAGCCGCGGAGCGACTCGGGAGATCCCGAGCACGATGCTCGACGCCGGGAGCTCGCGGAGCTCCTGAGTAGCGCCCTCGACGAACTGCCCCTCGACCAACGAGTTGCCTTCGTCCTCTGCGAGGTCGAGGAACGCACGAGTCGCGAAGTCGCGGAGATCGTCGGAGCACCTGAGGGCACGGTGCGCACTAGGTTGTTCCATGCCAAAAAGAAGCTGCGAGAGATCCTGCAGCCGCTTCGCTCCGGGGGGAGTGAGTCATGACCGACGACTTGCTGAAAGAAGCGACTCGAGCGCTGCGTGAGGAGGGCGAGCAGGCTCAACAGAGCGATCTCACTCGGGCTCGGGTGATGCTCAGCTTGCATGCGGCCAAGCGCAAGCGTCGAAGCCGCCTCGCGTTTGGCGTGCCCTTGGTCGCGGTGTTCGTGGCGGGCGCAGCTGCCGCGCAGATCAGCGGTGCACTTCCCCGCGCTGTCGAGCGTGTGGTGGAGGTGTTCTCCACGCCGACGACCGACTCTGCGCCGGCCAGCGACGCTCGGCCGCCTGCGAAGGGAACGCCCCTCGTCAGCGCCAATCCGGAAGAGCCCGATCTCGTTCCGCCGCTCGATGAAGTGGATCCCGAAGCTGAGCCTGGCGAGCTAGAGCAGCAAGCCGAGCTCAACGACGTTCCGCCGCCGGATGTAGCGCCAGAACCGCCGCCGAAGACCGAACCCACGGCGCGAGCCGGGGCGCAAGCGCCCAAAGGCGCCGTCATTCCGCCCGCAGCAGCCGTGCCGCCCGTAGCTGCGCCAGCGACGTCAGCCGCTACGCCCGCGCAGGCCGGCAGCGCCGCGGAGGCGCCGAGCGCGGCGCCCACGGATCCTTCCCACCGACGCTACTTGGAGGCGCACCAAGCACACTTCGTCTCCCACGACTACGGGCGCGCCCTGGCGCTCTGGGAACGCTACCTTCAAGCATTTCCGCGCGGAAGATTTGCTGCGGAAGCTCAGTACAATCGCGCGCTGTGTCTCGTGCGTCTCGGGCGCACCAGCGAGGCGAAGCAGGCCCTCGAGCCGTTCGCCAGTGGTCGCTACGGGGGCTATCGTCAGGCCGAAGCCCAGGCGTTGATCCGAGCCATGGGGGGCTGAGCCTCTGCGGCATGCGCCGCCTCGGCGCTGCGCGACTGTGGGCCTGGGCATCGAAGACGCGATACCCGGAATCGGCTCAGTTGCTCGGCGCGGGCGGCGGCGTCTTCTGGGCGTTCTCGATGTGCTCGATCATCGCCTCAGCTTGGGGATCGCTGTACTCGGCGTCGGAGAACTGGTCGAGGCTGTATTCCTTGGTCGTGTAGTCCTCGGGCGGCTGCATCATCTCGCGGTCCGGATACGTGCCGCTCAGGAGCCGCCAGCCTTCGATGTCGCGGATCGTGTAGGGCCCCTCGGCGCCCTCGTCGCGTAGCAGCTTGCCGAACGCCAGCAGGCGCGCCTTCTGTTTGCCGACTTCCAGGTCTTGGTTGAAGTTCAGCAGCGCGACCGGGCGATCGCTCTTGTCGTACAGCCGTGCGCGGATCTCGTAGCGCCCAGCTTCCTTGAGCTCGAGGCCAAAGTAGAGGGCAAGCGACCCGTCCTCCAGCGCCTCGACCACTTCCCCAGTGAAACGTCCCGGCTCCGCGCCCGTGTAGACGAACTGCAACGTCGCGGTGCCCTGTTCGCCTTCGGCTTCGAGCTTCAGCATCACCCTTAGATTGCCCCGGTAGCTCCCGAGCCGGCTGGCGCTCGCCACGAAGCCACCCGTGGGGACCCCGTCGTTGCTGATCTCGTCTGGTGGGCTGCCGTCGTCGGTGACGCTGAGCGGCCCGAGGTTTTGCGGGGCCGTGCCTTCGTCCGGCAGGGTGACGAGCGTGGCTTCCACCACATTGACTGGCACCGGGCCCTTCTGGGTCGCCGCTTTCACGCGGAAAGACGCCTCATCGCCCTCGCGAAGGAACATCTTGTTTTGCCAGAGCTCCAGGCGCACCTCGCCCTTCTCACCGTCCTCGCCTCGCTTGAGCTTGCGGATCTCCGGCTCGACATGATCCCGCAGCAGTAGATCCTCATTGTCGGACAGCGGACGCGAGCTTGGGGGATAGCGGTAGTAGTCTCGGTGTCCGTCGGCGGCCATCCTGAGGCGCTTCGCCCGTCGCTCGGCGATTTGCTCTGGTGTCAGCGTGGCCGGGTCGACCCACACGAGCTCATCGTCGTCTCCCGCTGCGGGGACATTGTCAGCTGATTTCCGCTTTCCGGCAGCGGCGCTGGGCGCCGTTATGGCGCCGTTGCCGTGCCCGGGCGGCGTTTCCTCGGGGTGCAAGCCTCCACGGGCTGCTTCGTCCGAGCCGGGTACCGTGGGTTTGGCGCCCGAGCGCAGCCACAGCAAACCTAACCCCAAAACCAGGATCCCGCCGATGACAAACAGCCAGAGCCGCAAGGGTCCAGCGGTTGGACGCTCGCGGCTCATGCTGCTCTCACCGGTTCAGGCGTGGCGACCTCAGTAGGCGTAGGCACCCATGTCAGAGAACATCGGCGAAGGAATCCCTCCGGAACCGCTACCCACGTAGTGGTCCTTGTTCTCGCTGCTGTCGCGATAGTAGACATAGTGGTAGCTGTAGCGGTTGCCCGTGCTGGTCCCCATGCCGACTTCGTCACAAGTATCGAGCCACCAGCTGTCGCCGGGGTTGCAGAAGTCGCCCGTCTTGCTGCGGCCCAGCGAAGAAGCATAGCCCACGGCGCCGTCGTCCTGGCCGGTGATCAGCATCGCTGCTGCGCCACCCTTCGCGCCGCCGAACAGGTAGAACCAGGCGCCGCGCATGTTGTTGTGGTTGTACATCGAGCGGATGGTGCCGGTCTTGAGGTCCGACGCGAGGTCGTCGCCCTGGGTCCAGGACCAGTCGTCGGAGAGCTCGGTGCCACCCGAGGCGCAGCCGGCGCCGTCCACCCAGATGATGTTGTACGGACCGTACTTGTCGATGGCGTACTGCAGGTGAGCGCAGCCGGCGCTGTGGGCCGCGACGTAGCAGTAGTTCGACCCGCTGCAGTAGGTGTTCAGGCCCGCGCGCACCGTGGGGTTGGCCGACGAGATGTGGGAACGGCCGTTGTAGTTGATGACCACTGGGGTCGTACCAGGCCGCTGGTAGCTCCAGTAGCTCCAGCCGGAGGGCGTCCCGTCCGTGTTGCGCCCATGTAGGTAGACGCTGTAGGTGGTGGCGCTCGCTTCGCTGGTGAACGCGAAGGTGGCGAACAGACTGGCGGCAGCGGTGAGAGCGGCGAGGAGCGTGCGAGCCTTCATGCCTACCCGTTGAGCAGGCTTCGTGCCAAGCCTCGGTCGAGCACCCGGTGCCGCGAGTTCTGCTGTTTCCTAGGTTTTTCCGCCGTATGACGCTGCGCGTAGCGGATCCGCGAGGTTCAGTTCTTTTACCATCAGCGAGTTAAGGATTTGAACTCGAGTTAGGTATTTGAACTTCGTCTGGGAGATCCCGCACGGGAACGCTGGCTCGTCCCCCGGCATCGACGGGGGTGTTTGGGGGGGAGGGCGCGCGCCCCACAAGACTCCATACGGGAATACGCCGCGACATCCCGTACGGAATCGTTTGCTGCTCGTAGGCGACGTTAGTCGCAGTCGGGGTCGCCTGCTTCGCAGCGCAAGACCACCAGCAGGTAATCGCCCGCCTGCTCGGAAGCTGAAGTAACGAAGGTGTCCGCGGTGATCAAATAGCTGCCTGGGTCGAGAGTCATCTGAAGCGCGCGGTCGTTGCGAGCGAGGCAGCTGGCGCCGTCACTGGCGCTCAGCAGGTGGAGATCGACGTCCACTCCGTCTCGGTCGAGCAGGAGCAGGCGGAGTGGGGTTCGTTCACTCAGCTCCAAGCTGTAGAACACCTCGGGGCCTGACTCGTCTTGGTCTGCGCCGCAGCCGGTGTAGGTGTCGATCCTACGCTCCGCCCCGCTGGTGTTGCCCGCGTGCGTGAAGGGGAGGCGATCGATTCGGATCGGGTCGCTCGCAGAGCCACTCCCCACGTAGCCCGCAGGCGTCACATCCTGGGCCGGGCTGCCATCCACGACGCCGCGCTTCAGCCGATCGAGCGCACTCATGCTGAGCAGGTTGCGCACGTTGTAGTTGTACTGAAGTGCTGTGTCGGTGAACACGCAGGGCTGCGAGCCGCCGTCACTGAAGGCGTTGCCGTGGAGCCCATCACTCAGCAGGCCCTGGTTTGGAAGGTCCTTGCTCGCGAGATACAGGCTGAGATACGGCAGCTGTCTCGACTCTGCGAGGCCGCGAGTCACGGCGTCGTATGTTGGTACCCACAAGGCAGCGCTAGAGCTATCTCCGCGCGGATTCAAGCCAGAAATCACGCTGACCACGCCCTGCTCGGCGAGCTGGTCGAGCAGCGTGGACAGGTTCCGGAAAAACGGAAACAGCGCGCTCAGATAGGTTGCACCGAGTCCCATGTCGTTGGTGCCGTAGTTCACGAACGCGAATCGGGGGTGGAGCAGGGCTTGCTCTTGCTCAAGGGGGGAGGGTGAGCCGGAGATCGCCCAACTCGCGCTACGGCCAACGACCGCCGCGAGCGTCGGGCGGTCGAAGGGCGTCGTCCCAGCAGCGTCGCCCGAGCGGAAGAACTCGATGCTCTGCAGGAGGTCGTCAGCGCCTTCCACGCGGTAACTAGGCTGAGCGTCCCCCGCGAAGCAGTACAGGAAACTCTTGCTCACCGTCCCCGACGCGCCCACCTTCATGAACACGTCGTCATTGGCGTTGGGGTCCGCGAGTGCGATCTGACGCGCGCTCGCCAGCACGCTGTCGCTGACGGGAGAGCTGTGAGCCGAAGGATCGTAGCGCGTGAAACCCGACGCACCGTTCCCAGCGGCTCCAGCGCTCGCGGCTCCTCCACTGGCGCCCGCACTACCCGCGGCTCCTCCAAAGGTCACGCCCCCGCCGCCGGTCGCTGCGCCGCCGGTTGTGGTCCCGCCGCTAGCGCTGCCTGCTGCTCCGCCGGCGCCGGCCGCCGCGGTCGCAGACGGGTCGTCGCCGCACGCAACGCTGAGCAGCCCGGCCAGGGCGAGAGCTGCGCTCAAGGGGAGCGACGGAATGTCGCGCAACCCCTGCGGCACCGGGCGCGTGTGCAAGCGTTTTTCAATCACATTCGCGAGAATATCACGCGCTCTGAGCGGGGATCCTCGGCGCTTGATCCGCACGGAGCGCTTTTCGCGGCCCAGCCCGGGAGACTGTGGTATGCCGAATAGCCGAGTCGATAGCGCCGCCGAGCTCGGTGGCGCTGCTTTCTTCGGACCTTTGGTCCGAACGGCTCCAACACAAGGAGGTCACTTGCGCACAAAAAATACCTTTGCCAAACGTCAACGCGAACGAGAAAAAGCCGAGCGTAAGCGCGAGAAGGCGGAACGCCGCGAACAGCGCCGCCTAGACTCCGGATCCAGCGATACGGAGCTACCCGCCGGCGTCGACCCTGACATCGCTCACATCGTCCCTGGCCCCCAGCCCGTGATGGACGATGAGTAAGACATCACTCTGAGTTTAGGTCTGCGCGCGAGCCACTGAGCGCACGCGCCACTGCTCGCTGAGGGCAGACCTAGTCGCTCTCGCCTCCAATCGCGCCACGCCGCCACCGTATCCGCGCGATAACGAGCGCAGCAGCGACCAACTCAGTCAAGAGCCCGCCCGAGCCACCCGCTCGGGCGCTCTGCTTTTGTGTCCGAGGTCCGGCCGCCTCGCTGAGCTCTGCCCGTCGCCCGGCCCTTAGCCTCTTGCTCCGCCTGGCCAACGGTGTCACGAGCCCTCGCCATGAGCGCTCCCCCGTCCCGAGAGCCTGGCCTGCTGGAGAAGCGGCTCCCCGAAGGCGCCGCCGATGGGGACGCGCTGCTAGAGGCGTTCCTTGCCTACGTAGAGGAAGCCGGATTGAGCCTCTATCCAGCGCAGGAGGAGGCGGTGCTGGAGCTCTTCGCCGGCAAGAACGTGGTGCTCAACACGCCCACGGGGTCCGGGAAGTCGATGGTCGCGCTTGCGGCCTGTTTCTCTGCGCTGGCGCGCGGGGAGCGAGCGTTCTTCACTGCGCCGATCAAGGCGCTCGTCAGCGAGAAGTTCTTCGACCTGTGTCGGCTGTTTGGGCCCCATCAGGTGGGCATGCTCACCGGGGACGCGAGCATCAACCACGACGCGCCATTGATTTGTTGCACCGCGGAAATACTCTCGAATATGGCGCTACGTGAAGGCGCTGATACCGACGTGCAGTGCGTGGTGATGGATGAGTTCCACTACTACGGGGATCGGGATCGTGGAGTGGCCTGGCAGGTGCCGCTGTTGACCCTGAGCAAGGCGCGCTTCCTGCTGATGAGCGCGACCTTGGCGGAGCCAGAGCGCTTCGTGCGCATCTTGGAGGACTTGACGGGGCTCGAGACGGCGCTGGTTCGCACGACGGAGCGTCCGGTGCCCCTCGATTGGACCTACACCGAGAAGCCCCTCACAGAGACGATCGGCGAGCTGTTGAATGAAGGCAAGGTGCCGGTCTACATCGTGCACTTCTCCCAGCGTGCTGCCAGCGAACAGGCCTCGGCGCTGATGAGCCTCGATTTCCTGAGCAAGGAACAGAAGGTCGCGCTGAAGCAGGAACTGAAGGGCTTTCGTTTCGATAGCCCTTTCGGTCGCGAGCTGGGTCGATTTGTTCCTCACGGAATCGGCGTGCATCACGCGGGCATGCTGCCCAAATACCGCCGGCTGGTGGAGCGCCTGGCCCAGCGCGGGTACTTGAAGCTGATCTGCGGAACCGACACGCTCGGCGTGGGTATCAACATTCCGTTGCGCACGGTGCTCTTCACCCAGCTCTGCAAGTACGACGGCGAGAACACCACGATCCTGAGCGTCCGTGACTTTCAACAGATCGCCGGCCGCGCCGGACGGCGAGGCTTCGACACTCAGGGCAGCGTGGTCGTTCAAGCGCCGGAACACGTGATTGAAAATCTGCGGATCAAGGCCAAGGCCGCAGCCAACGCGAAGAAGAACAAGAAGCTGCACCTGAAGAAGCCTCCCGAGCGCGGGTTCAAGAACTGGGAAGCCAGCACCCTCACCCGGCTCAAGGAGAGCAGCCCCGAGGCGCTGCGCAGTCGCTTCGACGTGAGCCACGGGATGTTGCTCAACGTGCTGTCTCGTGAGGACGGTAGCGGTTGCGCTGCGATGAAGCAGCTCATCAAAGACTCTCACGAACCGGCTCGCAACAAGCGAGCCCTGGGGCGAACCGCGATCGCGATGTTTCGTTCCCTCGTCGAGGCGAAGATCATCGAAGTTACCCCCGACGGGGTGCGCATCAACAGTGACCTTCAGGAAGACTTCTCCCTCAACCGCGCCCTGGCGCTGTACGCGGTCGAGGCCATCTCCTCGCTGGAGCCCGACGAGCCAGGCTACGCGCTCACAGTGCTGACGGTGCTCGAGGCGATCCTCGAGCCACCCCATCAGGTGCTGCGTCGCCAAGTAGATACCTTGAAGACGCGCCTGATGAACGAGCTGAAGGCGGAGGGTGTGGAGTACGAAGAGCGCATGCAGCGCCTGGAGAAGGTCGACTACCCGAAGCCGGAGAAAGACTTCATCTACGGCACGTTCGATGCCTTTGCCGAGCACCATCCTTGGGTCGCTGGCTTCCGCATCTCCCCGAAGAGCATCGCTCGGGACATGTACGAGCAAGGTGAGACGTTTCACGGCTACATCAAGACGTATGGGCTGCAGCGCGCAGAAGGGGTGCTGCTCAGGTATCTTTCGGACGTCTACCGTGTGCTCGAGCAGACGGTGCCCGAACAAAACCGCACGGAAGAGCTCATCGATCTCACGGAGTGGCTGGGCGCGGAGATCCGCCAAGCCGATGCGAGCCTGCTCGATGAGTGGAAGGCGCTCCAGGATCCTGAGCACGTGCTGCGGGAGGCCGAGGCGGATGAGCAGCCCGACATCACCAAGGATCGGCGGGCGTTCCGCGTGCTGGTGCGCAACGGAGCCTGGCGAGTTGTCCAGGCGCTGGCGACCCAGCGCTACGAACGCACACTCCGGGAGCTCGATGAGCTAGCGGGGGAGGGCAACCTAGCTCTGGACGAAGCGGGGGAGCGCTGGAGCACCCAGCGCCTCGAGAGCGCGCTGCAGGACTACTGGGCGAGCTATGACGAAATCCGCACGGATCCGAGCGCGCGTAGCCCAAAGCACCTCGAGCTACAGGAACGGACGGACGGGTGGTGGCTGCGGCAGGCACTGGTCGATCCTGACGACTACCTCGAGTGGGGGCTCGAGTTCGAAGTCGACTTGCAGGCCAGCCGAGAGGCGGGCGCGCTGGTGATGCGCCTGTTGGCGCTGGGAGTTGTCCGTTGAAGGACCCCGTCACGCTTTACCTTGGCCACTACCCGGAAACGCTGCTCTCCTGCGTGCGGGAGCTTGCCATGCAAGGGACGCTTGGGCAGAGCGTGCAGAGGCGCTATCCCGCTGACCCCGAGGTCACCACGGACCAGGCGCTGCAGAGCTACGTGACGGAGCTCAAGAATCGCTACCTCAAGCGATCGCCAC
This sequence comes from Polyangiaceae bacterium, assembly GCA_020633205.1. Classification (NCBI taxonomy): domain Bacteria; kingdom Pseudomonadati; phylum Myxococcota; order Polyangiales; family Polyangiaceae; species Polyangiaceae bacterium. The sequence goes on along the minus strand of JACKEB010000010.1, from coordinate 755,627 downwards.
CGCTCAATAAGGTTTGCTTCGACGACAAGCAGACGACGCTGCATCGTGCGCTGGGTCTCCACACCAAGGTTTCCCGGGTTCAGGGGGGGAGGCTCAAGGCGAAGCAAGAACTGCGCGTCTCGAGCCTCTTCAAGCAGACGCCCCCGGAGTTCTTGCGGATGGTCGTGGTGCACGAGCTCGCACACCTGCGTGAGAGCGACCACAACAAGGCGTTCTACCAGCTGTGCTGTCACATGGAGCCGGACTACCACCAGCTCGAGTTCGATCTGCGACTCTACCTTGCAGCGCGCGACCTCGATCAGCTGGGTTGACCATCCAGCGCTCGAGGCGTGGGGCCAACCTCATCCAGTCTGAGGTTGCGCGCCCGCTTGACGCGCTTCTTCGAGAGCTCCACCCCGATCCCGTCCATGCCCACCCGGTTGGCGACGGCGAGTACGGTGCCCTGGCCGCAGAATGGATCGACCACCGTACGGCACCTGGTTCGTTCCAGGAGGAAACGACACACGAACTCACAAGCGTCCACGCCCATCGCGCGGGACCAGGGCATGTCTCCCAGGCTCGGCAATACGTCGGGACTCGAGGCGCCAGGGCTGATGCGCAACGCCTTGGAGAAGCACAGCAGGTGGGCGTAGGCGGGGCGCCCAAAGCTGGTCGTGCCCGGCGGCTTGCGGCAGACGATTTTATGCCACAACAGCGCCGCACCGGCCGCCTCCGCTCCCCGCTGCACCAGGTATGCCTTATCGACCCATGCGCCGTCGCGCTTGATATCGGTTTGGAAAAACACGCTCACAGCATCAGGGTGAGTCCGCTCGCATACCAGAGCGCTCGTCTCGATGAACCACTCCCGCCAGCCCTCGAAACCGAGGTGTGGCAACTCTGAAACGTCCGGCAAGGATGTCACGAGCGCGTGGGTGGCTTCGAGGGTTTGCTCGCGAAGCCATGCGATCCCGTCTGCGTGGTGGATCTCGCGCTTGGGAGTTCGGAGCACTACCTCTTGAGGGGCCTCGGGCGGCGGCATTGGCCGCGCTTAGCATGGCCAGCTCGTGTCTGCAGGCCAGCTGCTGCCTGAGGCCAGGCCGAAGGCTCTGAGATCTGGCATAGTGAGCGGAAGACGTTTCCCCGCGTCCCTTCTCCGAGGTGCTAGATGCTTGCCCGGCCTGTCTTCGTTGCTGCTGTTTCCTTGTGCGCGCTCTTCGCCGCCTGTGGTGGTGAGGAGTTCTCCGCTCGAGGCGGCGGCGCTGGCTCAGGCGCTGGCGGAGTAGATAACGGCGGCGCAGCCGGTAATGGCGGCGCAGCTGGTGGATCTGGAACGAATCCGGGCGGAAATGGCGGTAGCGCCGGTGGCTCAGTCGCCGGCTCCGGCGGGCGGGATGCTGGCACCGCTGGAGCGGGGGGCGTGCGGGATGGCGGCAGCGCCGGCAGTGCGGGCAGCAGCACCGCCGGCACCGCGGGCCAGACCGCGGATGCCTGCGCGCCAAAGGATTGGTTCCCCGACGACGACGAGGATGGCTACGGTCGCTCCTCGGGTGTCGTACAGAGCTGCACGGCGCCTGATGGCAAGTACGCCGAGCACGGCGGAGATTGCAACGACGACAACCGGGACGTCTTTCCTGGGCAGATGAAGTATTTCGCGCAGCCGTATCAAACTGGCGCGGGCGTTCAGAGCTACGACTATGACTGCAGCCAGTCTGAAGAGGGAGACGGGAGTCAGTTCGGTCTCGCGCCGAACAACTGCACCGCGCTGATGGTTGGAGGCTGTGCTGGGCAAGGCTTCATGCCCACGAACCGCAGTGGAGGTGGCATCAACCCGCTGTGCGGTAGCACGACCCTGCGCAAATGCGTTTGGAACACCATCATGTGCAACTCGGTCGAGCAAGACGTCGAACCCAAACGGTGTCACTAGCCAGCTTTTCTGGGGTTGCGACTCCAGGGGAAGGGAGCAGGTTTTCGCCATGTCGGAGCTCTTGAAGGTGGCGTGTGTGTGCGGAAGTCTCCAGGCGGAGTCGGGGAACCTACGGCTCCTGAAGCTCGCTCGAGAGCTGGCTCCTCACCCCCTCGAACTCGAGATTTTCGATGGCCTCGGCTCGCTGCCGCATTTCAACCCGGACCTGGACGCTTCGACGCTCGAGAGCGTTTCCGTGTGGCGTCAATGCCTGCGCTCCAGTCTGGTCGTGCTCGTCGCTTGCCCAGAGTATGGGCACAGCCTGCCTGGCGTCGTGAAGAACGCCGTGGACTGGGTGATTGGTAGCGGCGAACTGGAGGGAAAGCCGGTAGCGGTAACCGCGTCCACGCCGAGCCTCGAGCGGGGGCGGCGTGGCATCAAAGCACTCACGGATACGCTGGGCGCGGTCAGCGCCCAGGTGCTTTGGGACACGCCCATCGCACGCGGGGACGCCCAGGCGGCTTCCGTGCGCGAACTCCTGAGCTGCCTACTAGCGGCAGCGCGCCGGGAACAGGAGCACCCCGGCTCGCTGCTGGCGAGGCTGTGAGCTGCTAGAGGCCTAGCTCTTCGGTGTTCCAGCGAGCCCGTCCCAAAGCTGCTGGAGTGCCTGTTCATACTCTTCCGTGAGCTTCTTCAACCGCTCGTCGACGGTCTTGAGCTTCTCCGTCGCGGCTTGCTTCTCAGTCTCGAGCAGCGCCTTGGCTTCGCGGGCTTCGATCGCGCGCTCTTGGGCGAGTTTCCGCTCGGATTCATCGAGGGAGGTGTCCTCGGACCGCTTGGTGTACGCCTTCTCGCTGGCGTCGAGGGTACTCGCAACCTGATCCGCTTCAGCTAGCTTGGCCTCGATGTCCGCGTTTGCGAGCGGTGCAGCGACGTAGACCAGGTAGCTCGTGCGGCTGAGCTCCCGCGCCTGCTCCTTGAGCGTGTCGCGGTCTTCCTTCAGCGCCTTTTCGTTCTCGTCGATGATGCGCTGGGCTTCGCTGTGGCGGTCCAAGCGCTCCTCCAGCGACTTTTCCACGTGCTTGTTCAACGCGTGCACCGTGGCAGAAGCCACGTCCGCTTTGCACCCGGCTTGCTTGGCTGTGTACTGGGCGGCGCCGCCAACCTTCTGCTGAAAGTTCTGTTTTTCCTCATCGAAATACTTCTCGATGAGCTCAGTCTCGTAGGCCGCCTTGGCGTAGTCCTGACTTTTGCCTTCCTCGGCGGCGGCTTGCAGGATCTCCTTGGCCTTCTCGTGGTTCTCCGGCTTCAGCTTGCCGGGGTACTCGGAGAACTTGCCGAACGCCTCGCGCGAGGCACGTTCTCGCTCATCCAGCACGTTCTGCGCCTCGTGGAGTTTCGAGGGCTGATCCAGTGCGTAGCGCGGCTGGTTTGCAGAACTCGGGAGGGTCGAGCCCTTCTGTTCCTTGTTGCAGCCCAGAGACAGCAAGCTCAGGGTGAGCACCACTGCGCCAACACGCAGCAAACGTGCAGGTGTTCGCTTGCCGCGCTGATTGTGAGTCGTTGAAACGTAAAGATTTCGGGTCACGCGTGATCGGATATCACGTCCGTTTCGCGGCTTGAACTTCGCGGCAATGGGGGCATTGCGTCGGCGTGCATCGCGCGCGAGCTGCACCAACGTTGCCGTAGCCCACTCCGGGCTCTGGCGCGTGCATCCGCACGATAGCGCATGAAAAACGTCTGTTTGGTGTTGCAACCTTGCCGCGTGGCTAAAAACCGGCCCTTTCGTGGCGCTTCCCTACTGGTCGCCGGTCGGGGATGCTGTAAGACCTGGTGAGTCCAACTCCGTCGACGGTGAAGTTGCCACCTTCGAGTACGGAGCAGTCGCGCGATGCGTCGAGCTCTCGCGCGAGTCGTACCCTCGACACTGGTCATTGAGCGCCCCTCGGCGGAATGGATCGAACGATGAGTGATCTCGGCTCTGCGTCTAACGATGAACTGTTTTCCAATCTCAAGCCGCGTGAGTCGAGTCCCGGCGCGTCACGCAGTTCGAGCGCGGACGCAGCTCAGATGCTCCTCGGGAACGCCCCCAAGCCGAAGGCGCCTCCGCCGGCCCCGCCGAGCGGAAAGCTGAGCACGACCGGAGGACCCGTCTCCAAGCGCCCCCCGCGCCCTCCGCGCCCCGGTGAAGCTGGCGCTCCTGCGCCTCCGCCTTCGATTCGCACGGGGCCCATCTCCCGCAGTACACCACCGCCGCCCAGCTTGCGGGCTGGAGGTTCCGCGCCGCCTCCACCAAGCAAGCGTAGCGCCGCGCCGCCTCCGCCAAGCATGCGTGGTGCCCAGCTACCCAGGAGTGCTCCGCCGCCGCCTAGTAAGCGCGCCCAGGAACTCGAGATCGCGGTCGAGGTGGACGCGGTGAGCAGCCCAGCTGCCAGCGCCCCAGCCGCTGCGCCGCCGAGCGCCCCCAAGGCTGAGCCGCCCAGTGCACCCACTCAAGTCATGGTTCCGGTTCCGTCAGGAAACGTTAGCTCGCCGGAGCAAGCTTCACCTAGCGCCCCAGCGACGGTTCCTACGGCGGCGCCCGCGCCCAGCGCGCCGGTCGCCACTCAACCAATGGCCGCGTCGGCCCCGGTCGCTGTGCCCCCCGCACCGGTCGCGACACCGACCTCGGTGATGTCCGCGCCCCAGGCGGTCAGCGCACCTCAGGCCTCGGCGCCCATGGTGTCTGGCCCGTCGCTCACCTCCGGTCCTGGTCCGGAGACTCGCGCCCAAATCGACGAGGCCTCCAGGGAGTTCCTCGAGGAAACTGCTCGCGCGCGCGCAGCTGACGACGATTTTGGCGTTTGGGACGCTCCAACGCGCGAGCTGCCTACCAGCGAGTTCGAGGCGCCCACGCTGGAACAACCCGCGCCGCGACCCCCAGGCACAGGCACGCTCCTGCTACCAAACCTGCCTGCGCCGCCGATGGCTCCGCCGTCCGCTGCAGCACCTCAGGTGGCTCCATTGCCTCCGCCGGCGGCGCCGCGGGCCGGGATGAAAACTCAGCTCGGCCTGGGTCCGGTGGGCGCTGCCCCGGCTCCCGCGGAGGAAGCAGCGCCCGCGCTGCAGCCCATCATGCCCCTGGACGACTACGATGAGGCGGACGACGCACCCACGCGCGTCGTCGACGCCGCAGCGGTCCACTATCCGCCAGCGGACGCCGCCGCCCAGAGTGGGCTGCCGCCGGTCCCGATGGCCCCGCGAGCTCCCTCGTTCCAAATCCAGGATCACCACTCTCAGCCGCCACCCCACCAGACCAGCTTGGCGCCTGTAGCGGCTGAGCAGATCACGCTCCCGCCGATGCGTCAGCGCAGCATGGGTGGCTGGATCGCCGCAGGCGTCCTTGGCCTCGCTGCCGTTGTTGGCCTGCTCTTCTTGATTCCGAAGACCGGCCTTGCAGGAGGGGGAGAGGGCGAGCTGATCGTTACCGTCGCCGGCCCTGGTCAGTCCTCGGTCGCGATGCCCAAGGTGCTGATCGACGGGCAGAACCGCTGTGAGACCTCGCCATGTCGAGTCAAAGACCTCGATCCAGGACCCCACTTCGTGCGCGTGTCCGCGCCTGGCTTCAAGGCGACAACCGATCTCGCTGTGAGTGTCGTTGCCGGCGAGGAGGCGGTGCTTCGCGTAGACATGGTTCCGGACGCGCCGGCAGTCGCTGACAAGGCCGAGAAGCCCGCGGAAGACGCCGAGAAGGCCGAGGAACTCGCGAAGAACGAAGAGCAGCAGGCGAAGGAGCCTGAGAGTGACTCCAAGCCCGCGGAAGCAAAGGCGAGCGCCACGAAGAGCGCTGCCGCGGCGCCCAGGCCGGTCAGCGCAAGCCTACCAGGAACCACCAAACCTGCGGCGCCCACCGGCAACGCCACGCTACGGATCTCCTCCATCCCGATCGCCAACGTGGTCGTCGACGGCCGCCCTCTGGGCAGCACCCCGAAGATCGTCAAGGTTTCCCCGGGGAGTCACAACGTGGTGTTCATCTCCCCAACCGGGCGCAAGGCGCGCTCGGTGAGGGTCGGCGCGGGGCAGACTCAGGTCGTCGCCGTCAAGTTTTGAAGCTCATTCGGCAGCCTGCGCCATGACGTCGGTCATGGCGCGACGCGTGCCGGTGGCCAAATCGATCTCGTTGCTGCGCACCGTTTGGTAGCGAGGTGGCTCGCTTACGCCGAGTTCGCGACGCACGTCGCTTAGCGGGCGAGCTAGTAGCTCCTCCCATGGTACCGCGGGGAAAAAAGCGGCGCGCAGGCCTCGCAGCAGCCCCTTGAGGATCACGACGCGAGGATTCGGGGCGAGGCTGCCGTCGGGGTAGCGCAGCGGCTCATGACCCGCGCCACGCATCCAGGGGCCCGCGAGCAACCCGGACGCCACGATGAAACCGACGCCAGGGTTACGAGTCTGGGCAAAGGAGAACGCCAGCAGTGCGCCTTCGCCGACCAGATCTCCCTGGTAGCCGGTGACGGTGTGCCAGAGGTCGTGGGTGTCCCGCAGCCGATGGTGCAGCCACAACAGCTCGCGAGCGAGGTCCGTGTCCGGTAGCTCACGTCCCGTTTCACTCGCCTCGACCAGACCCGCGGCGGTGATCCCCTCGCTGTCGAGGAACGCCAGGTACGCCTGTCCCAGGCTGCCTTCCGGGAGGCCCTCGAGGTACGCGCGGTCCCTCAGCAGGGGCAGCACTTCGCTGTTCTCGCTGAGTAGACGATTCCCAGTGGCGGAGCGGCGAATGCGTTTGAGCAGCCGCTGGCCGGTGTTTCCGCTCAGCGCCTCGATGATCTCGAAGACCAAGCGGGTGTTGTCAGGGTCTTTGAGCAGTCCGCGCATTGCGCGGGCAGCGTCCCTCAGTCGAATCGGGTTGTTGATTTCCGCTGGCTGTTGCATCGAACCACCTCTGCTATCGCACGGGGTTGACCGCCTCGAGGATAGCGCGTTTGCTAGTTACAGTACTGTAAGTAGCGCTATCTACAGAAGTGTCAATAGGGGGCCGACGATTTGGGCGAGAGCAAGAAGAAGGACGGCAAGAAACGGATTCGGCGGACGGCCGAGGAGGCTAGACAAGCCATCTTGGAGGCCGCGGTGGAGCGCCTGCGCGACGCCGGGCCGGCGAGCATCCGGCTAGCCGACATCGCACGCGATGTCGGGGTGAGCCATCCAGCGATCCTCCACCACTTCGGAAGCCGTGAGGAGCTCTTGGCTGCTGTGGTGCAAGAGGCACTCGAGCGCCTCCACTTGGAGCTCTTCGACGTGTTGAGTCACGCCGAGGCCAGTGAGGCATCGAGCGTTGAGATCTTGAATGCGATGGCGGAGACCCTCGAGACCGCTGGGCATGCCCGAATCATCGCCTGGCTCAACCTGAGCGGTGTGGTCGACGCGGTGGACAAGGATCGCATGCGCCTCGTCGCGGAAGTAGTGCACGCGAGGCGGCTCGAGTCATTGCCTCCAGGAACCAAACCACCGGACTTCGAGGATAGCCTCTTCACTTGTGTGCTAGCGACCCACGCGATCATGGGGGAGGCGCTGATCGGCGCGTCGTTGCGCCAAAGCGCGGGGCTCGGCGACGACCCGGACGCACCAGCGCGTTTCAGGCGCTGGCTCGCCCGGCTCTTGGTGCAAACGCTCGAGCCGCCGAGCTAAGCGTGAGTCAGGAGAGGCCGGGCACGAGCAGGTCGATCGCGTACAGACCAGTTTGAGCCGTCACGAACAGCCGGGTGTGATCGACCCCGCCGAAGGTGGTGTTCGCGGGCTTCTCCCCGACGCTGATCGTGCCGAGTTCATTGCCGCTTGGTTCAAATACACGAACGCCACCTTGGGCGGTGACGTATAGGTTGCCAGCGCAGTCCACCGCCATCCCGTCGGCGCCGCTCACGTTCACGAACACGCTGCCGCCGCTGGTCGTCCCGTCACTCGCCACGTCGAAACGGTGTACGTTCCCGGTGTTGTCGTCCGCGACATAGAGCAGTTGCTCATCGGGGGAGAGGGCCGCACCGTTCGGGCTCATCAGGCCTTGGCTGACCAGAGTGACGTTTCCTTGTGGATCGATGCGGTACACGCCCTTGAAGCCGATTTCAGCCGGTCGCGTTCCAAGTTGCCAACTGGGGTCGGTGAAATAGATGGTGCCATCGCTACGCACAATGGCGTCGTTCGGGGAGTTGAACGCCTTTCCTTCGAACTTGTCGGCAATCAGCGTGCGCTGTTTGGTCACGGGATCGATACGGGACACGCTCCTCGTGTCGTGAGTACACGAAACGAGGAAGCCGTTTTGATCGATCGCGTTGCCGTTGCAACCGATGGTGTCGATGAACACTTCGGGCGAGCTCGAGCCAGCTGGCAGCCGATAGATGATGGACGGCGGCACGCCGTTCGAATCCGCTGCGCCGAAGTTGATGTCGCTGAAGAACAGCACGCTGAGCTCCGTCGACCACACCGGCCCTTCGAGGAAGTGATATCCACCAGCCACGAGCTGAGCGGTCTTGTCGTTCGGCAGCGGTGAACCGTAGCTGGCGTTCGGATCGCAGATCGTCGTCGAGGTGCTGCCAGCGCTGCCGCCTGCTCCACCCGCGCCGCCGCTGCCAGCGCTCCCACCAGTGCTGGTGCCACCGCTGCTCGTCGTACCTGCGCTGGAGCCGCCGCTGCCGCCCGCGGCGCTGCCGCCTGCGCCACCGCCGCTCACACCTGCGGCTCCACCGCTGCTCCCGCCCCCAGTGCTCCCGCCACCCGAGTCGGAGTCGCTAGAGCAGGCGGTCAGGGCGAGCGTGCAACCTAGACCACAGACCAAAAAACCATGCGGAAATTTATTCATGTCGGAGTCTCGAGCCAGCGCAGTGCGTCCGCCTCGTCGAGAAAGACGCGGGTCGCCACTTGGTCCTGTTGAATGTAGCGTTGAGCTTGGGCAGCGCCGAGCTCGGTCTCGAGCAGCACCGCCACTTTGGCGAAGCCTTTGATCAGACGCAGCCGCCAGTGGCGGAAGGCAGCTTCGAACTCCGGCTCACTCCTGCCCTGGACGCGACGCATGTCGATGAGCAGCGCGTGGCTGCCTCGATCCACGCTCGCGAGTTGGTGATCGATCTCGTCGAGCACCCGCACGAGCTCGGTCACGCTCGAGTAAGGCACTGGGTTGCGAACCACGCGCAATACGCGCGTCCCCGGCTCGGGCACTACGTAGACTCCAGGTTCTTCCTCCACGGGTTGATTGGTACCGAACCCAGCCGCAGCGACAAGCCAACGCGAATCTTCTGCTTGGGTAGGTGTATGTAGTATAGTGTGCGCACAGGAGGCAGATGTGACTCAGAAGCAAGCAATTTCAAAGGGTTGTCGCCGCGGCGTGCGGCACGAGGTCGAACTCCCTTGTGAGCTGATCACCAGCCAGTGCGACGAGCCATTGCTCTTCTGGGCCACCGATCTGAGTCGGGTCGGGATCTGGCTCGAGACGCAAGAGCCCCTCCACCGTGGCGACGACGTGGTCCTCTGCTTTCGCCCGCTGATGGGGTGGCACGGTGACGAGGTTCAAGTCTTTGCTCAAGTTCAACGCATCCAGCGGCGGGTCCAGGGCGCTCCGACCCTCGGCATGGCTCTCGAGTTTGGCGATCTGAGCGACATCGAATCTGCCGCGCTCAGCCGCTGGCTCGCGCCGCGCCCGCGCAAGGAGATCGACATTTCCCGTTGGGGAACTCTGCTCGAGCGCCGCGCGGTTCGATCTGGCTTGCGTAGCTTGGCGCCGTTGCTTCACTAGCGCCTGCCGGTCATCGAAATGACCTGCTGACGAACTCGCGTAGTTTTGGCTGTGCGGGGCCGTCGTTACCGTCCTCGCCAACGAACGCATCTGCCAACCATGAGAATCAACTGGTTCCCCGGGCACATGAACAAGGCCCGGCGCGAGATGCGCGAGGCCATGCGCCGCACCGACGTAGTGATCGAGGTGCTCGACGCCCGTCTGCCACGTTCGAGCCGCAACCCGATGCTCGAGCGCCTCGCCGGTAGAGTGCCAGTGCTACGCGTGCTCGCAAAGAGCGACCTCGCCGACCCCGAGCAGACCGCGCGTTGGCTGGAGCACTTCGACTCCCAGGGCAAGGCCGCGTTGGCGATTGTTGGCAACAAGAAGAGCGACGCTGCGCGTGTCCTCGGAGCCTGCCGCAATCTCGCATTACCGCGTAGAAAAATTGGGCGCCCCACTTACGCCATGGTCGTGGGTATCCCGAACGTGGGGAAGAGCACCCTACTGAACGGCCTTGCGGGCAGAAAGGTCGCTGCGGTCGAGGACCGCCCTGCGGTCACCCAGCGTCAGCAGCAGACCGAAGCCAGCGATGACGTGCTGGTGATGGACACCCCCGGCGTGCTCTGGCCGCGCCTGGACGACCAAGAAGGCGCTACCCGTCTCGCGCTCAGCGGAGCGATTCGCGAGGCGGTGATCGATGTGGAGAGCATCGCTCGGTACGGCCTCGGGCTGATGGCTGAGCGTTACCCCAAGGCACTGCGCGAGCGATACGAGATCGATCCGTCCGAGGCGCAGGCGGACTCCGAGTCGGGTTCGGGGGGGAGGAAAGCTCCTCGCGCGAAGCAAGCGGACGTCTCGGAGACATCTCCCAACGCCGACGAAAGCCTCGATCTAGTCGGCGCGTTCGACGTGGTCGGTGCGCTCGAGCGCCAGCGCGGCGTCGACACCTACTTGCTGCTGGAGCTGATCGGGAAGCGCCGAGGCTGTCTGCTCAAGGGTGGCGAACTCGACCGCGAGAAGGCTGCGCGTGTCTTCTTGCACGACTGGCGACAGGGCAGGCTCGGCCAGGTGAGCCTCGACTGGACCGACGAAAGCCGCCTCAACCTGCCGAAGCCTCCCGAGCCGGTGCTGCGGGGGCGCACCGCGGCGTGGGCGAAGGCGAGTGATGGTGTCGACCCGCGAGAATCAAAGCCGCGCGGAAAAAAGCTGGGCAAGCACTCTGTGGGCCGAGGGGCGCGCGCGGCAGAGGGCGCTACCACCGAGGGTGGCCGTAGAGCGGCTCCACGCAAGCCTGGGCGCGCCTCACCCCCAAATACACGGGTGAAGAAGGCAGCCAAGGCAACTTCAGCCGCCGTGCCCGACATCAAGAATCGCCCCGCCAAATCCAAGGTCAAGAAGCGCTTGTCGCTGAAGAAGCGCATGGGCGGGGGGCGCTAGCGTCCGCTTGCAGGGCTCCAGCTGGGCGTTTCGAGGATTGCCCAGAGGCCGCTTGCCACGCTGAGTACCTCAGGCGGGCCGGCTTCCGCTTTCGGCTCCTGAGTCGAGCGGCGGGGCTTGGCCAACTCCGCGAGTTGGATCAGCGCGTCACGTGTTTCCTTGGGGATATCGCGTTCTCTGGCTAGTCGCTGCGCCTCGCCGTGGATTTCGCTGGGACTCAGTGTCACCAGCTTCAGCATGAACCCCCGTAAATGAGCCTTCGCTCTTAGATCTTTGGTGCCCGAGTATCTAGCGTAGAAGTTTGCAGCAATGCTCGCGATGCCAATCCGATAGTAGGCGTCTGCTGCCAGCAGGATCGCTTCCTGATTGGCCTTGCCAAGCCCAGGGTTCGCCATCGCCACCTTCGCCACCACAATGGACTTTGCGAAGCTATTTCCGCGCGCGAACGCTTTCGAGACTTCGAGCACGGCAAGAGCGATGTGGTCATCGCACTGGGTGCGCTGTTCTATGCAGTCTTGGCCCCACACCTCGTCGAGCACCGCCTTGCCGCTTTGCGCAGTGGCGTCCGGCGTGTCGACCTTGTGCAGCTCGTCCAATGCTTTGCAGAGCGCTGGCGTCGACTTGCGCGCCGTGGGGCTACACAGGTTCGGCGTAGCTTGCGTGCTCGCCAGAGGCTCTGAGTCGAGAATTGGAGTGCCCGGCGGTAGCTCCGGCGGGGGCTGAACCAACAGCGCGGTGCGCCGCTTGACCGCCTCCAAGCCGAGGGCTGCATCCGGGCTCTGGGGGTCGAGCGCCAGGCAACGCTCATAGGCGCGGCGAGCCTCCTTGAAATCACCTTGGGCGCGGGCGGCATCTCCCGCACCAAGCTCTGCAGGGGCGAAACGCGGGTGCTGATCCAGTGCCGTGAGGAAAGCGGCATGGGCGGCGGCGACGTCCCCGCGATCGAGCTGGATGAAGCCGACCAGCGTGTGCATGGCAGCCGCTTCAGCGCCCTTGGCCTGGATGATCGCGCCCTCCGTGAGCTGCTGAAAGAGCCCGAGCAGGAGCGCCCGCAAGGCGGGCCCCGCCTGGGTCATCGGCTTCAGCATGGCCCGACCTTGAGCGAGGGTCACGATCAGGCGAGACAAGGGGCGGTTCGCGTCGGTCGCCGTGGCCCGTTGGGCGTTGCGTAGGGCCTCCGCTCGGTCGGTGTCGATGGTGCTGCGCTCCGCGTCTCGCAGCAACTGGAGCCGCGCCAGCTCTACCGCCAGCTCCAGATCCTTGAACATCGAGTCGCGATACGCCCGCTCCGTTGACTTGATCTTCGCCGACAGAGCCTCGGCTTCAGCCCCGCGACGAGTCCGCTTGCAGGCGCCGCTCGTGTGTCGTTCCGAGCCTTCGAGGCAGGGGAGCGGAGAGCACTGGCCACTTATCCACGCGGAACCGCGCAGACAGGCGACCCCAGGAGGAGCTGCTAGGGGCTCATCCGACGAGCTGTCCGAACACGTCTCGCCTTCGCCACACCGTGTCGGGACCTGGGTCGAACTCGCGGTCTCTGGGGCGCGGGAGGGAGGGGGAGCGGCTTCCGCGCAAGACGACGCGAGAGCGAGCAGTAGCGCGCAGCCGGCGATACGGTGCTGAGTTCCCATCTGTCGACCATCGGTCAGCTCGCGCGCGGAGTAAAGTCGCGATGTTCAGTAGCTCCGCGGCTCCAAGCTGGGTTTCCACGCGCCGCTTGGGGGCGCGCCTGCATAGGCCCCGCGCCGCGTGAAGTCCCTCGTGACCTCATCGAAATCGTGGCTCGCATCAACACCCGAAGGCATCGCTGAAGTGGGAATGCTAGCGCCGACGAGGGCGTTACCTTGGGGATGCAGATCGAGTGTGGATAGGTCTAGCGTGTTCGCACCGACGAACACCTGAGCGGCTTCGGCGAGAGTGCCTTCAACGTTGTCCTGTGCCGTGCCAACCGAGAACGGCTGGGGGCCGAAGCTCGCGTTCCCGAACGCTTGCTGGGTGAACGCGCTGTCACCTCCGCTGATGCGGAGGCCGACACCGTTCGTGACGATGGTGTTGAAGAACACGTCGACCTGGCGCGGGGTTGCGTTGTGGGGCTGAATGTTGACCCCCCCGCCGCTAGGGTTGACGAACAGGTTGTTGAAGACGACTAGGTTGCCCTCAGCCTGAAAGAGCATTTCCGTGGGGTTATCGTAGAGAAAGTTCGAGTACACCACGAAGCGGTCTCCGGAGCCACTTCCGCTGAGTGGTTGGTGCCCGAGCAGTAGGTTCGGACGGGCATTCCCGCCGCTCGAACTCTCGCTGCCCTTGCTGAAGACGTTGTAACGGATCAGCGTCTCAGCTCCGTCCGGGACGTCGCTCGGGCGCGATAGCTGGTGCTTGATCTGCATGGAGTAGCCAAGCGTGCTGCTCACACTGTTGAACTCGATCACTCCTGCGTAAAACGGCAGGCTGCCATCGGAGTTGCCGAGATAGAGCCCGGTGCCAGCGCCTGCGATACGGTTGCCGCGGATCACCCAGTTGTGCGCGGGCGTCTTCGTCGAGATCCCAACGATCTGCTGATCTGCATCGAATCCGCTGAGGTCCAGATTTTCTACAAGGATATGGTGGACGGTCTCGGTTCCCTGAGACGCAACCCCAAAGCCTGCCTTCCCGTCTCCCATCAGCACAAGGTTGCGGATCTTGATGTAGCTTGCGCCATATAGCGCAACCAAGTTGAAGGCGTCGCTGCCAGTGATGCGAGTGCCCCCGGAGGCCGAGCCTTGGATGACGATGCAGCGACCCGGCGTGCCTGATGCTCGGATCGGCAAACCGCGGTCGTAGTTCCCCGCATCCAGCGTCAACACATCTCCTGGCATCAGGCTATCGACCGCCTCGCGATAGTTCGTTGGACCCGCGCTGACAGCGCGGCTGTTTGCCTCGCAGTCCTCCCAGGCTTGTGGTGCCCATTGCGAGACGCCCGCGCTTCCACCGCCGTTTCCGCCCGCACCACCTGGGCTTGCGGTGCCCCCGGTGCTCCCGGAGCCTCCAGTGTTCCCCGATCCAGCGGAACCAGAGCCACTGCTGCCAGCGCTTCCGCCGACCCCAGTTCCAGCGCTCCCCCCGCTATTTTCCGTATTGGAAGCCGAGTCGGAAGAGCAACCGGTGAGGCTCACGGCGGCTACCAGGAGGCCAACCGACAAGCGCTCACATTTCATCAACCTGCCGCAACAATCCCCGATCATTCGTCCCTCCGCCCACGCACTTCTGCGTCTAGCAGCGTACACCGTCTTGGCGTTTGTTTGGCGTTCGTCCCCAGAGAGCGCGAACAAACAACGGACGAAAGCGGACATGCCAGGTCGGATCTCAGATGTAGCCTTGCCCTCGGGAAGGTCGCACCTGCCGCTTCCTTGGATCCCGCAGTCGTTTCCGTAGGAGCGATCGCGTCTGTCCACGAAGGCGGGCGAGGGGACGCATAGCGTGTTACTACTGGCCCCTTGAGGTTTGGCGCTTGATCACCCCCGAAGCGACAGACGGACCCTCGGTGCGCCGTGGTCCATCCGCCCCGCGACCATATGCGTCGGCTGACGCCGCTGGCATCCTAGCGGTGGACCTTGCGTGCGCGGAAGTGGGCGAGGGCATGGTGCTCGATCGCGACCAAGTCCAGCAGGACTTGGGTGAGATTGACCGCCGATCACTAGCCTCGGGCCTGCAGCAAGTGCTCGTCGTCGAGGTTGGTTCGGATGTGGCCGGTTATGCTTCCGCAAGGAAGCTGTTCCCCGCTCGAGTAAGGCACGTTTGCGTGGCGGCGGTTGCGGTTCACCCCCGATTCCAGGGGCAGGGGGTCGGACGCGCGCTCATGCAGGCTGTTGTCGCTTGGGCCGACGCCGCAGGGGTGTCGCGCTTGGAGCTCTATGTTCGCAGTGACAACGGGCGGGCGATCGCGCTCTACGAGTCCGTGGGCTTCGTGCTCGAGGGTGTGCGTCGCGGCTTCGTTCGGACTCTGCGAGGGGAACTCATTGACGACTTCATCATGGTGCGCTTCGCACCCGAATTGAATGGCGCGCGCCCGCAGGGCGAGCCTTCCCCTGCTTCTTGATCGTGGCAGCTTTCTCACGAACCCGGAGACCTATATGAACTTCTTCACCCGCACTCCCATTCGCTCGCTCGCGTTCCTCGGATTGAGCTTGGCTTCTCTCGCTGCCGCGTGCTCGAGCGACGATGACCGCCCGGCGCCGCTCGGCAACGGCGGGACCGCCGGGACCGCCGGGACCGGTGGCTCTGGTGGGAGCGCAGGCAGCGCAGCGGGCAGCAGCGGTAGTGCCGGCACGGGCGGTGCAGAATGCGTCGCGACACCAGCCTTCGTTCAGAACTGCATCGACACGGGCACGTCAGGTTGCGATGAGGTCACTGTGTGTGGTTGCAACGCATGCGCCTGCCTGCTGGCGGAGTGCGTGGCAGACGAGGGCTGCACCGAGATCCGCGCATGCGCCAAAGAGAAGCGCTGCGAAGGCGTGACCTGTGCGTCTCCCGGCGTGTGTCAGGACGTGATCAACAAATACGGTGGGATCACAGGACCCTCTGCAGGGCTCGGACTGCGTATCACTGCGTGCTTGTCAGACGCGGAGTGTCCCGCCCTCTGCCCGTTGGATGGTGGAGCCGGCGCGGGTGGTAGCGGTGGTGCGGGCGGAACCGGCGGGACCTCTGGAAGTGGCGGAACGGCCGGCACGTCCACTGGCGGCGCCGCAGGCAGCGCCGGAAGTGGGGGCACGAGCGGAGGAAGCGCCGGCGCGGCGACTGGCGGCAGCTCGGGCGCCACGACGGGCGGTACGGGTGGTAGCGCTGGCACCAGCGGCGGTGCTGCAGGTACCGGAAACGAGTGAGCCTCGACCTCGTGCTGGCGCGGCGCATGCTCGGCGCGCCAGCACGTTCGATGAGTTGCCACTGCGAGGACGCTCGTGTCTGAGACTGTCCTCGCGCGCGCCCGTGTCCTCCTGACGGAGCGCTTTTGGTTGCTGGCCTACTGCCTACTCGGGCTGGGATTGCTGATTGAAATCCCTCTGGAAATGGCCCGGCAAGCGATTCCAGTTTGCCTGGGGGCGGTGCTCTATTTCACGTGCCTGAAGGTCAGTCCGCGGGCAGTGCTGGTCGAGCTACGGAGGCCGCGCGCCGCGCGGCGCCTGACAGCACTCATCGTCGTGAAGTTGTTCGGCTTGCCGCTGCTCGTGTTCATCTCGAGCCTGTGGCTCCCTGAGGATGACCGCCTTGGGTTGTTGATCCTCGCGGCGATGCCTGCGGGGATGTCGAGCGTCGCATTCGCCGATGTGCATCGCGGAAACGTCGCCCTGGCCCTGTTGGTCCTGCTCGCGACGAGTCTGCTCTCACCAGTTAGTGTGCCATTGAGCCTCGAGCTGCCTCGCTTGCTCGGAAAAGCTCAGGCTCATGCTCTCACGCCGTCCGAAGTCGCAGCCCGCGTCAGCTACATCGCCGTGCTCCTTGGAGTTCCGTTCGTCGCCGCGCAAGTGACCCGCCGAGCAGCAGCGCCCTGGGTCGCGCGGCAGCAAGGACGATTCACGCCACTGGCGCTGGTCTCCCTCCTCGCGCTGATCTTCCTGGCGACGAGCGCCACCCGCGCGCGCTGGTTCGAGCAAGGTCTGAGCGGCTTGTTGGCGGTCCTGGTCATGGTCAGCTTGACCAGCTTGGCATTCCTTGGGACGGGAGCGCTCGCGGGGCGCATCATGGGTCGCGAGGATGCGGTCGCGTTCGGTTGTAACTGCGTTTACGTCAACAACGGCCTGGCGGTGGCGTACGCGCTGGCTTTCTACCCGGAGCGCCCAGGGGTGGTGCTGCCCTGCATCCTGATCACGGTCCCGATGGTTTGGGTGATTGGCTGGGTGGGCCGCGCGATACCGCTCCCCGCTGCGGAAGCGCGCATGCCTTGATACCCTGGGGGGGATGACCCTCGCGAGCCTGGCTGAGCAGAACCTGGAACAGTTCGGCGTCTACGAGCGCCTGATCTTTGACGCGGATAGGTTCTCTAACCTGCAGCTCCACGAGCAGAGTCAGCACCTCGCGGGTGCGCTCGCGGAGCTGGGGCTTGCTCCCGGGGAGCGAGTGCTGCTGCTGATGGCAAATCGCCCCGAGGTGCTGATTAGCTACGCGGCGATCTGGCGCGCGGGTGGAGTTGCCGTGCCGGTGCTGTTCCTGCTCGAGGCTCACGAGATCGCGTTCATCGCGCAGAACTGCGGCGCCAAGATCCTGATCACCACCACCGAGCTGTTGCCGAAGGTCGAGGCCGCCAAGGAGTGCGGTGCGGTGTTCGAACACATCCTCGTCGCAGGTAGTTCGGGACCGGAACACATGAGTTTTACAGAACTCATTGCCACGGGGAAACGATTGCCGGTTGTGTCGCGAAAAGACTCGGACCTAGCGGTGCTGCTGTATACGAGCGGGACGACGGGGAGCCCCAAGGGGGTCATGCAGACCCACGGCAACTTGGTGGCGGCGACCCGCAACTCTCAAGCCTCCTCAGGCAGAGATGGCTCGAAGGACGTCGGCTTGTTGGTGCTACCCCTCGCGCACAGTTTCGGGCTGGGGGTCCTGGTGGGAGGCTACCTATTTGGGGGCAAGAGCGTCTTGATACGCTGGTTCGACCCGAAGCTGGTGCTCGACTCCATCCGCGAGCATCGGGTTACAGCGATGGCGGGCGTGCCCGCGATGTACATCGGCTTGATGGCGTGCGCGGATGCGCTCGAGGCAGCCGGGGGACTGGTAGACACGAGCACTGTCGAGCGCTGGTTGGTTGGCGCCGCGCCAATGCCTTCGGAGCAACTCGTCCGTTTTGAGAAGCGGTTTGGAGGACGCATGTACACCGGGTATGGCCTCACGGAGGCGTGTCCGGGAATTGCCATCGATCGCGAGGGCCATCCTCGGAAAGCCGGTTCCACCGGGTTGCCAATGGAGGGTGTGGAAGTGCGCATCGTGGATGACGACGGCGCGCCAGTGCCGCGGGGAGAGCTTGGAGAGGTGATTGCGCGCGGAAATAACATCAGCCCCGGCTACCTCGGGCTGCCAACGGAGACCCAGGCGACGTTTCGAGACGGTTGGTTGTTTACTGGTGACGTTGGCTACCTCGACGACGACGGTTACTTGTTCATCGTGGAACGCAAGAAGGACTTGATCATTCGGGGCGGATTCAACGTCTACCCGAAGGACGTCGAGGAGGTGTTGCATCAACTCCCGGAGATTCAGGAGTGCGCCGTCGTCGGCGTACCCCACGAGGTGCTAGGCGAAGAGGTGGCCGCGTACGTTGTTCTGCGCTCTGGAGCGAAGCTCGAGGCTGCCAGGCTGACTCAGCACGCCCAGGCCCACCTCGCCAAGTACAAGACCCCGGCCCATCTGTTCTTCGTGGACTCGCTTCCGAAAAATGGGGTGGGCAAGATCATGAAGAAGGAGCTACGCAAGCTGGCAGCGACCCAGCTGGGCCGCGCTTGAACTGATGTCCGATCCCGCTTCTCATCTTACGCGACGCCGCTTGGTGGTAGCGCTGAGCCTGAGCGCTGCTTTGCTCGCCAGCGTGGGGTGCGAGATCGTGCAGAGCAACATCCCAATCACCCTTGATGACGACGAGACGGTCGAAGTCGACGCGGGAGGGGACTTCCCGCCTTACCCCGGCCCAGCGTGCGGGCAGGCAAGCGCGGTGCTTTGCACACTGACCTCTTCAACCGCCCCACCTGACGCCAGTGTCGACGCGGCCGGTGATGTGGACGTGGTCGACGGCAGTGACGCTGGCGCAGGAGACGCTGCCGCGGGAGACGCTAGCGCAGGAGACGCTGCCGCGGCTGACGCTGCGAGCGATGACGGTTGGTGTGCGCTGCGCTGCTTCCGGCGTTGCGACACCCAAGAGTGGGAATGCACTGGTACGGTCTGCGGTGTCGGGGAACCTCCTCCGAGCTGTGAGCCATCGCAGTGAGCGCACCCAACGACGAACGTGAGCGGCGTCAGCGGATCGATCAGGAGATCCGTCGGATGGCTTGGCCGGTCATCGTCTCGTTGCTGGTCGTCAACGCGATCGAGTTGATCGACATCGCGATGCTCTCGCGTCTTGGGCGGGACTCCGTCGCTGCGGTTGGATACTCGGCGCAGTACGTCCACCTGATCGTGACCTCGCTTCAGGCGATTGCGATCGCCAGTGTCGCCTTGATGGCTCGCGCTGTGGGCGGTGGCAACTTGCAGCGCGCGCGCGCGGCGTTCACCGCGGGCTGCTTCTTCAGCCTGGGTCTATCGGGATTGGTTGCGCTTGTCGTATGGTCCGCGCCAAGCGTACCGCTCGCGATCCTCGGCGCGACGCCCGAGGTCATTGAGTTAGCTGTTCCTTATTTCCGACTGGTAATTACTGGGACACTGCTCGTCGCGGCCGACGCAAGCATCGAAAGCGCCTATCGCGCGCGCAAGAACACCCGGGTGCCGCTGTTCGCGGTGGCAGCGACTGGCGTCACGAAGCTCAGTCTCAACTTGCTCCTGGTGTTCGGGCTCTTCGGATTGCCCAAGCTCGGCCTACAGGGAGCCGGCATCGCGACGCTGGCAGCGCATGCCGCCGGGCTCGGGGTGTACTGGCTAGCCCGCCGGGTGGACCGAGAGCCGCGAGGGGAGCGGTTGTCTCCGAGCTTGTCAGCGCTGGCCTCCAATCGGGGGGTGTTGGGGGAAATGGGTCGCGTGGCGCTCCCGGCGTTGGGAGAGCGAATGGTGATGAACGTCGCCCTTCTCACCTACTTCGCCATCTTGTCGAAGGGCTACGGCGGAGCGGCGATCGCGGCGTACGCGATCGGAGTGCGCTTGCTCGCCTTCTCCTGGATCCCCGGGTTGGGCTTTGGCGTCGCCGCAGCGACCCTGGTTGGACAGGCCCTGGGTGCAGGAGACGTCGCCCGCGCGCGGCAGTCTGGGTGGCGATCGGTGCGCCTCGCGCTGCTCGTCATGGCCTTTCTCGGCGTGCTGGTAGCGTTTCTCCGGGGAAGCCTGGCGCGCGGTTTCACGGCGGATACGGCGATCCTGGAGGACCTCGTACCTTTCCTCCTGACACTGGCCATCGCGCAGCCGTTCATGGGAGTCCATTTCACACTCTCTGGCGCGTTGCGCGGCGCGGGGGATACCATGACGCCGTTCATGGGAGCCGCGCTGGGTAACTGGCTGATCCGAGTTCCGCTGGCGTATCTCTTCGCGACTCACGGCGCGAGCGTGGTCTGGGTGTGGAGCGTGCTCGTGGGTGATCACATCGCTCGCTCGATTTGGTCGGTGCTGGCGTTTCGCGCTGGGCGCTGGGGACGGGGCGTCGATCTACAACAGATATCGGCGACCCGTGGAGAGCTTGCGCGATGACCACCCGTAGGGAAGTCTTGAGTTTCCTCACGAGCGTCTCCGTCGGCGCGGTACTGCCTGGGTGCCTTCCTGAGGCGCGCCCAGCGCCCTTTGAAGCGGTGCCCGACCGTGAATCCGCTCGGCAACAGATGACGAAGCTCAGCCTTCAGTATGAAGCGCTGATGATTGACCACGCTGGCGCAGTACTTCGTGCCCTCGAGCATCAGGCGGATGGCGAACGCCGCCTGGCGGACTGTCGCGCTCGCGAGGCGCGCTTGCTGACCCGGGCCGAGCGCCTTCTGGAGTATCACGAAGCGCTGCTCCCCCCGGCGGCTAGCCGGAGTTGGCAGCTCGGTGCACTGGGCGGTGCTCTGCTGGAAGACGCCGAAACGACCGCGCTCGAGCGAAGGCTCAGAGCAGCCCAACAAGCGCCCGTGAGCGTTGGCCAGGAGTCCCTCGAGCGCGATCAGGTCGATGCCATGGTGCGAGCCAAAGAACCGCAGCAGCGTGATCTGGCCGTGCAGGCGCTCACCGAGCTTCAGCGCCGGTCCGCACCCATCGCAAAGGAGCTACTCCATCGGCGTAAGGCACGGGCGCGAGAGCTCGGGGAGGACTACTACGAGGCGCTGCTGCGTGTACGCCGCGTTCAGCTTTCGAGCCTGGAGGAGCTGGCGCAAGCTTTCGTGCGCGCGACAGACGACGAGACGCGCGGCGTCGCTCGGTCGCTACAACGCATGATGCGAGTTGGTGTGGGGCGCCGTCGGGGTAGTTACGCTCCCTACGACTCTGCCCTGGCGCTGGATCGTCTCACCACGCTGCCTGTGCGCTGGTTTCCTCGAGAGCAGGCCAGTGAACTGGCTCACGGCGTGGCGACGGATCTCGGTCTGAACGCTTTGGCGCGCTCGATTGGCAACCTCACCCACATTGACGCTGGGACCGGCGCGCGATCGATCTATTGCCTTGGGGAAGCGTTGAGCCTGCCCGTCAGTATCCCGGCGGGGCTTAGGCCGTTGGTACGCTCCGCTGAGGGGTTCGCGCACTGGCGAATGGTGATGTTGGAGCTCGGGCGCCTTGCTCAGTTCAACTATGTGGCGGAGTCAGAGCCCGTGTTGAAGGGCTACCCTTGGCTACCGGGACTGGCGGCGCCGACCTTCGACCGCGCCATCCCCGAGGTGTTTGCGGGGTTGTTGATGGACCAGCGCATGCTCGAGAGGTACGCGAAGCTACCCGCGCGCCAAGCTTTCCGTGTCGGCCACGCGCTTCGTACTCGGAGCCTGTTCGAGCTGCGTCAAAGCATTGCTTGGATGACGTTCGAGCGCCGCGCGTTAGCAAATCCCAAGCAGGATCTGGACCGACTCGCGGGGCAGGTTTCGGCGCGCCTCACCGGGCTAAATGCGCCCGTCTTCTGGGCGACGGATCCCCGGCTTACGAATTGTCCCGGCATGGAGCCAGCGGCGCTCGCAGGGCGCTTCTTGGCCTATGCGGTCGTCGATTGGTTGTTGGGCCAATCAGGCGCAGTTGACGCGGCTCTACCCCTCACGCGTCAGCGCGGAGAAAAATTCCGTGCGGCCATCCTGCGGCCCGGCGTATCGCGTTCGGCCGACGCGCGGCTGCTCGCGCTCGATGGTCATCGGCTGTCGGCGCGGCCTGCGATCCGATTGCTCACTTCGCGTCCGCCGCGGGCAACGGCGCCGATCACGCTCTAGTGCGGGACCGTCGGCGGGCGACCAGCAGCACGAAGCCCGCGAGCAGTGTCCAGGTGATTGGGGAAGGTGTGCGACTAGACCGCACGCTGCAGCCACCGGCCTGCGGCTCCTCAGGGGATGCCGCGAGGTAGAGCTCAGCCGCGCTGAGCTGGTCAGGTGGTGTCAGCGCTCGCTTGTGAGTCTCACACGCGCTGGTGCACTCATACATCGTGCTCAACGGGTCGGCGACGTCCTCGCCCAGCCCGAAAAAGTGCCCGAGCTCATGAGTGAGCACGCTCTGGAGGTCGTAGCGACTTCCACACTGGCTGCTCGAGTTCGTGGTCGCGCAGCTAGGAACGACCTCCCGGCTTTCGTTCAGCATCCCAAAGTCACGGCGCGCGTTGACGTAGATATCCGCCTCGACCACCTCACCAGTTCGTGGGTCGGAGTAGGCAACGGTGATTGCTAGATCCTTACGGTGACCCGGCAGGTTCAGGCGTCGGTAGCCGATCGTGTTTTTTCCGTCGGGAACTAGATCCGCGGCGTCGAGGCGCGGCACCTCCGCGTCGTCTTCGCTCTGTTCTGCTGGCGCTTCGCTCTCCAGTGAGACTCGCGGCAGCTCCGCTTGCTCTTGCCAAACGGCGACAGCTCGAGAAGCCGCTCCCACGGCGTCCGGAGAAATCCTAGAGAGGTCGGCCTCTACGCTGAGCGTGAGGCTCTTGGCGGCCCAGCGCTGAGGGTACCCGGTCTCCGTGTAGCGCAGCTCGGCGGCGCCGCTGACGATCTGGGCCTGAGGAGGCTCAGCTTTGTCCTGCGCTATCGATCCTAGACCGATCAGGGCAACCGCCCCCAGCGCGACTCCCAGCGGTCTCCGTCCGCGTCGGGGAGCTCGCGGTACCGCCGTGTTGGCCGTCGGTTGAAGACTCAGCAGAGCCGATCTGGGGTAGGTGCTGTCCATGCGGATGGTCCTCCGACATGGCAGTGAACGGCCGTCGTTGAGGGTCCTTGAGCGAATTTCACGTCAACACTTCGGGACCCGTTCGCTCAGCCCTTGCTTGATTTCTTGCTGTAGCTGCGGTCTCTGGCGGTCATGGAACAGGAGCAAGAGGAGGCACCGCCTCGCGTGCTAATCGTCGCTGGCAGCGACTCGAGCGGGGGAGCAGGCATTCAAGCTGACATCAAGACCGTCAGCATGCTTGGTGGCTACGCGATGACCGCCATCACCGCCATCACCGCACAAAACACCCTCGAGGTCGCTGAGGTTGAGGCGATCGAGGGATGGCTCGTCGAGCGTCAAATCGAGGTCACGCTGAGCGATATCGGTGCGGACGTCATCAAGACCGGGATGCTGCCCACGCGCGGCGCAGTGAAAGCCGTGTGCAAGGCCCTCCGTAGCTCGCAAATCCCCATCGTCGTCGATCCAGTGTTGGTCGCGACCTCCGGCGGTCGGCTGGCAGACTCCGACGTCGCTCGCAGCATCGTGGAGGATCTGCTGCCACGCGCTGCTGTCGTCACGCCGAACGTACCTGAAGCGATCGCGTTGACAGGTATCCATGTGGAAACTTGGGATGATTTTGGCGCGGTAGCGGATGCGCTGCTGAGTCGCGGTGCTGGGGCCGTGCTCGTCAAAGGGGGGCACCTCGAGACGGAGCGTGTGCGAGACCTGCTGCGTACGGCTGACGGTGAGGAGTACTGGTTCGAGAGCGAGCGCATCGACACGCGCTCGACTCACGGAACGGGATGCACCCTGGCGTCGGCGATCGCCTGTGGCATCGGAGAAGGTCACACCTTGCGCCACGCCGTCGCACGAGCTCGCGACTATGTCCTCGCAGCGCTGCGTCATGCCCCAGGGTTTGGTCATGGTCGGGGTCCCCTGGGACACTCACATCCGCTCTTTCCTCGGCGCTCGGGGTCCAGCTGAATTACCCTGTTGGTGGGGCGTTCCCGAGCTGAGGAGGAACTGATGGTGAAGCGAATCGCCGTATCGATGCTGCTTGGGCTTGCTGCTGCCGGATGCGGGTCCAGCGACGACTCTGGCAGCGGGGGCGGCGGCATCGACCTTTCGGAGTTTGGCGGCTACTGCAAGGGCACGCTCTTGGTCGACTTGGACGTCCAAGTTGCGGTGGCAGCGGGAACCTGGAGCGGCAACAGCCTCGACGATTTCTACGCGCCCGCCGGAACCGAGTTCCTGGTGTCTCCTTCCTTCGACAAATGGCGCGGCTACGTCGCTTACAAAGACGGCAACGCTGGCAAGCTCGACGACGACTTCTCTACGGGCCTGATCAAAGACCAGGATTTCACGTCCGATTGCGCCGTTGACGCATACGGCTCTGGGATCGACGTGCTGATGAAAGACAGCCACTTCTACGCGAATGAAGCGCAGACGGGCGCGCCGTGCGTGCTGCCCGCAGGCACCCAGCTCGAGCAGTTGTCCTTCATCAACACAAGCGAAGTGGCCACCGTCAGCGCCGCGGCGATCCGTACGGAGTGTGGCTTCGACACGGCCTATTCCTCGGACATCGTCTACGCCGAGCTGCTGCCCTTGTGAGCCGCAACATACTTCGCTTGACCGTTCAGCCGCGCTGGTTGAGACGTGCAGCGGTCGCCACATGCACTGGCGAGAAGCAGTTTCGGAGGTCTACGTGGAGATCCTTGAGAGTTATCTAGGGGGCAAGTGGGTGCGCGGTGAAGGAGCCGCGAGCGAGCTCTTCGACCCAACGACGGGCGACCTCGTTGCGAGCTGCTCTTCCCAGGGGCTCGACCTGGGCGAAGCGCTGCGCTTCGCTCGGGAAGTAGGCGGACCGGCTCTGCGCGCGCTCACCTTCGCTGAGCGTGGAGCACTACTCGAGCGCATGAGCCAGGCCTTGCATGCTCAGCGCGAGCCGCTGATCGAGCTAGGGGTAGCGAGCTGTGGCAACACCCGTAGCGACGCAAAGTTCGACCTGGATGGAGCTTCCGGGACCTTGATGGCCTACGCGGAGCTCGGAAAAGAACTAGGTGACCGACGTTTGCTCGAGGACGGTGAGCCGATCGACATCGGCACCGGCTCGCGCTTGCAAGGGCGACACGTGAGGATCCCTCTGCGCGGGGTGGCGGTTCACATCGGCGCTTTCAACTTCCCAGCTTGGGGCTGGGCGGAAAAGGCCGCGTGCGCCTTGCTCGCCGGCATGCCGGTACTCACGAAGCCAGCGACGGCCACGGGGCTCGCCGCCTACAAGAGCTTCAAGGCCGTGATCGACGCGGCGGATGTCCCCGCTGGGGCGCTATCTTTGCTGTGCGGAAATCCAGGCGACCTGCTCTCTCACCTGACGTGGAGCGACGTGGTGGCGTTTACCGGGAGCAGTCATACGGCGCGGGGGATCCGCGGAATGGAAAACCTCCTGGATCGGGGGGTGAGGGTAAACGTCGAAGCGGATAGCCTGAATGCAGCCATCTTGCTCGCGGGAGCCAAGGACGCAGCGTACGACGCCTTCATTCGCGACGTGCATCGGGACATGACGCAGAAGGCCGGCCAGAAGTGCACCGCGATTCGCCGCATCCTCGTGCCCCAGGACGATCTCGAGCGCGTGCGCGAAGCGCTCTCGGAGCGACTCAGCGAGACGCGTGTCGGCGACCCGAGCATCGAAGGCGTGCGCGTCGGACCCCTCGCGACCAAACGCCAGCAAGTCGACGTGCGTGCCGCTATTGGCAAGCTTCTGGAGGCCTCGAAGATCGCCTGGGGCAAGCTCGATGGTTTTCACCTGGAAGGCGCCGACGCTGCCAAGGGAGCCTTCGTGGCGCCGCTCCTGTTAGAGGTGGAACACGCCGGTCCCGAGCATCCGGTTCACCACATCGAAGCCTTCGGCCCGGTCGCGACCCTGATCCCCTACGATGGTTCCGTGGGGCAAGCTTCAGCGCTGGTGCGCTCCGCCTTTGGGAGCCTGGTTACGAGCGTGTATGGCGACGACCGGGAGCTAACCGGAGAACTCCTGCAGGAGCTCTTGCCCTTCAACGGTCGAGTTGTGGTCACTGACTCCAAGGTCGCCGATCGCGCTCCCGGACCCGGTACCGTCATGCCGCAGCTCTTGCACGGCGGTCCGGGCCGCGCTGGCGGCGGCGAAGAGCTGGGTGGGCTGCGAGGGCTCGGCTTGTATCAACAGCGCACGGCAGTTCAGGGCAACGGTCCGCTGATCGCGCGCTACCTTGGCGGCTGACCCGCATCGCCCGGCGCGCCGCGCGAATCACTCGGCGGCGGCGGACCGCGCTTGATGCTCTGCGAGCAGGAAGCGCTTCAGCAACTCAGCTGCCGCGGCCGGACGCTCCGTGGTGAAGTCGTGGGCTGCACCAGGCAGCACCTCGAGCTCGGCTCCGTGGATCTGCCTGGCCAAGAAGCGAGAGTGATCCGCGTGGATCAGGTTGTCGGCGTCGCCAGTGATCACCAGCGTTGGCTGAACCACACGGCTCAAGCGGCGCCGTGTGTCGTGAAGCGCCCCCGCCAGTAGCTGGCCCAGGAAGCCCGCCCGTGCGGGTGGGTGCTTGCGGGCTAGCTCCCGCCACTCTTCGATCACCTCGGGATGCTCGGCGATGAATTGCTCGCCAAGCGCCATATGAGCGGTGCGGGCTATGGCTTCGTCCGGTTTGAAACGGCCCGCGCCGAGCATCGCGAGCACCGTTCTCGGGGCGATGCGCGGTCCGGTGCCCGGGCCCGCCCGCGTGCACCCGAGCACCAGGCGCTCGACCCGCGCCGGATGCCGCAGCGCAAGCTCCTGGGCGATCATGCCTCCCAGCGACATGCCGAAGACGTGCGCGCGTTCGAAGCCTGCGGCTTCTAGGACGAGCGCGGCGTCATCCGCCATGCGCGCCGTGGTGTAGGGGGGCCTTGGGACGTCGCTACGCCCCATGCCGCGGTTGTCGAATAGCACCACGCGAAAGTCGTCTTCCAGGAGCTCCGGCAACCTCCCCCAATGCAACAAATGTCGGGCGAGGCCGCGAATCAACAGCAATGGAGGGGCGCTGCTGGGGCCTCTGACTTCGTAGTGGAGGCGTATGGGGCGGCCAGGTTTGGATGAGACGTCGACGTACATAAACTATTTCTGTGGGGAAAACGTACTCAGCTCAGCGCACGGTCCAAGCTGTGGGCTGCGCTGGTGATACCCGCGTGGACCCTTTGGTGCCACTCAGGCGCTTGAGCAAGGCCCTTTTCAGGATGCACGAAGTCCTTGATATACGGCCCCACGCCGCCCTTCGGGCTGAGGACCGCGCGCAGGATCTGGCTGCCATGGGCTTCAGCCATCTGCTGCACGATTTCGTCCTGCATGTTGCTAACGCGCTCCGCCATCTGGCGAGGATCCATGCCCAAGAGCTCGAAGTCCTTGTGGAAGGTGAACCCAGAGGTGAGGAGCAGCATCGTGCACTCGAACTGAAAGCGCGCCGTGCGAAACGCCTCGAGGCGAGACATGCGCTCGATCAGGCGAGGGAGGTACATCACGCCGAGGCCGACGTGCCTGGACTCGTCCCGCTCGAAGTAGGGGAGCAACTCATGGAGGATCGGGCACACTTCGCTTTGTCCGATGCGGCGGAACATGACGACGGCATTCGTCTCGAACAGGAGCTGCATACCAACGAGCTTCTGCGCCAGCGTCGGCGCCTGAAGCACCTTGCGCAAGAGCCGTGTCGGCAGCCCCCCGATTGCCGGGGTGGGACCCAATCGAGTCACGTAGTCCCTCAACACATAGAAGTGTCGGGCTTCGTCGAAGACTTGCGCGGTTGCCGCCATCTTGGCGTCCATGTCGGGGATCTCCAGCGCCAGATCCGCGCTGATGTTCCACGCTGCGAGTTCGCCCCACATCAACACCGTGAGGATACGCGACAGCCCTTCCCGGAGTTCCGGAGCCATATTGGCGCCCGGCTCGCCGTAGCGCTCAATCAGCTCGCCAAAGACGGTCGGGCCGTCCCAGGAGTGCTTCTGGGTGAGGTGGTAAAGCCGCTCGAGCTTGCGCGTCTTGCTGTCTGCTTCAGCGATGCCGCTCGCGACCGCATCGAGCATCTCGTATGGAGGGAACGCTGCCGCGCGCTCCCTCGCGGAGGCAGTGGAGACTCGCTTGTTGCTCATCGTGAACATGGGGTCCTCGTGTCTTGCCTGAAGTGTTCAGTTGTTACGTTGCCGTAAGGATACCGATGCCTTCGAGCAGCGCGGCCTGTTCGGCGATCTGCTCGATGTCCAGCGGGCGCTCTTCATCGATGGCGCGCAGCACCACCTTTTCCAAGCCGCCCACGAAGAAGCGCGCGACGAAGGGCACATCGAGGTCGCGCACGATGCCTGCGGCGATGGCTAGTCGCAGCTCCTGCTCAATCGACTCGATGACCACCGCGTCCAGGCGCCCCAGCAGCTCGTCTACGACGCCATCGGCACCCCGAGCCGCACGCAAGATCAGCCGCGTGGTGGCCTCGTCCTCGAAAACCAGAGACAAGAAGGCGATGAAGCGCGCGCGCATGAAGGCGATGCTCTGTTCATGCGTGGGCATGCCGCTCGACCCAACGCGGTGGACGCTCGTGTCGCTACCTCGCGCCTCGGAGAGCGCCCGCTCTAGGCTCAGCCGTTGACGGTCTTCCACCGCCTGGACGACCTTTGAGTAGATCCCTTCCAGCAGCGCAACGAGCACGTCACGCTTGTCGGTGAAGTACTGATACAGCGTCGCGCGGCCGATTCGCGCGCGCTCGCAGATTTCCCCGATGCTGGTCGCGTGGTAGCCGCGCTCCGAGAACGCCTCGAGGGCGCACTGCAGGATCTGCTGCCGCCGCGCTTCGGCGCTTTTGTAGGTGCGCTTCTTGGCTTTGCTGGAGCGCGGCGCGTCCGCGTCGAGATCTGGTTTCTCCAGAACTGACATGTCAGTTCTCATTCGACGGAGCATAGGTGTGGCGGCTCCTGCGTCAAGCAGGCTCGCGCCGGTGAGCCTGAGCATCGGTATAAATCGCTGAAATTGTGTGCTTTTCATGGGTCGCGTCAGGCCCAACGAGCAACCGGCGTGCCTCCCCCCCAAGTCCTGAGGCTTCAAGCGGGAAAAGCGATCCTGCGGGAGTGGGCGAGGCGCTGCGAATGCCGGAGCTGCGTTGTAGAACGGATCGAGATGGTCTTTCGCGTAGCTCCCGGAGTGGCCTTGGTGCTTGCAGGCGTCGCGCTGGCAGGCGCTTGCACCACCGACCACGAGTCGCTCAGTAAGCGTGACTGGGGCAGTGGGGGCAGCTTGGCTGGTGAAGGCGGAGCTGGCGGCGGAGGGGACGCTGGGGCCGGCGGTGGAGACGCTGCCCCAGACGCACCAACCGAGCCATCGGGAGCGTTTCGTCTGCGAGTGCTCAATGGCATGGTCGACGCCGATCGCGTCCGCTTGTGTTTCCGCGTGAAACTAGAGAGTGGCGACGACGCATGGATCGGCACGCCATCACCTGCTAGCGGGTTACCGTACGGAGCCATTCTCGATGTGAGTGACCTGCCATGGCAGCCTGCGACTCAAGGCTTCGAGACGTTCGCCTTTGCCGGGCAACTCGAGCTACTCGGGAACTTGGACTGCGCCCGCGCGCTCGAGCTCGTTCAAGGCAGCGGGCCTGATGCGGGTGGCAGCGGAGGCGCCAGCGGTAGCGGAGGCGCCAGCGGTAGCGGAGGCGTCAGCGGCAGCGGCGGCAGTGGTGGAGCCAGTGGCAGCGGAGGGGCTGCCGACGGCGCCGCGGGTGCGGCAGGCGCGGGCGGAGTCGACGCCGGGGTTCCTGATGCTAGCGCGGGCAGCGCGGGCACGGCCGCAAGCGACGCGAGTGCCGGCTCAGACGCTGGTGGCTCAGACGCTGGTGGCGATGCGAGTATTCCGCCGCCGGTACTGCGCTTTGCGCGCCTGGGAATGATACCTCCCGGAAGCCTCCTGGCTGACCGCAGCTACTTGATGTTGCTCAGCGGCTGCATGGGGGGGCCAAGCTTCAGCGACGCGTCCGAGGAGACAATCTGCGGGAAGGGCTACTCCGATGTGACCCCGACGCTCGCCAACTCGGTGGTGGAGCTGAGTCGGATCACTCAACCGATGCGTAGCGGCGTGCAGTTCTTCAACGGTTCCGCCGCGGCGGGCGAGTCGGATCTACTTTCTGTACCGACGGAGCAAGCCAGCGGCAGCCCCATCTCCGTTGCCTCGCGGATCGTCTTTGGGCGCATCGCCCCGCGACCCCCGAACCTAGACTATCCGGCGTCCAGCTACGGTTCTCCGCTATCGGGCGTGGAGCTCCAAGTCTTTGCCTACGGGGCCACGACGCCGGGCGTGACCACGAACTGGCAGGCGGCCCTCGGAGGCATCACCCTCGAGAACGAGAAGAACTACACGGTGGTGCTGCTCGGTCCGAACCCGGGCTTTGCTCAGCAGGGCTGGTGGCAGGCGCCGAGGGTCGTGGCGCTGCCAAACGACCCATGAACTGCCAGCGAGCTTCGGGTTACTGAGTCAGCACTCGCCCCTTGCCCTGATGCTCGGCGCCGATGGTCACCTTTGCTTCGCCGGACTGCTTCAACACCTGCCAGCGCAGCTCTTCGGCGCGCGCCTCACTGAACGGGCCCAGGGCAAGGCTGAAGCGTTGCTTGGTGGTGGTGTTCAGCTCGTAGATCGAAGCCTGCATCCCGCTCAGCTCGAAGTGCTGTGCGCGGCTCTCTAGCTCGCTCACCGATGTGGCTCGCCCAAGGTCCACATAGTGCGTGTCCATCAAGAAGGCTGAAAGGCTGCCGATGAGCTCGCCCTTCTCATCCTTCACGCGCACCGCGAGGCCGTTGCAGAGCAGCGTCGGGTTGACCTTGATTGGGCTCTGCCAGGTGCCGAGCGGCTTGTTCGCCCCGCGATAACGCACCTCCACTGCAAGCCCGCCGATCAAGTCGCTCCCGCCAACCACCAACGGCAGATCACGCCAGCTTTGGTCCTGATCCTTGCTGGGGTGCGCGTCCACACAGTGTTCGGCGGAGCTACCACCCCGGAAGCACAACGCCAGCTGCCCGGGCTTTGCGCCTTTGATTCGTTCCTTGCCTTGTTCCGTGGGGATAAAGCCGCCGGTGCGCACGCGATAGCGCGCGTCGGCGTCCGCGTTGCAACTGACGCAGGTTCGCCCGGAGCTGCAAGTCTTGAGGCTCGCGCCGGGCTCGCTCCCCGGAGCTGCGGGCGGCGTGGAGCGCAAGTCGAGCTTCTCGCAGCTCGAACCAGCGCAGCACGGCTCGGGACACGCGCTCGGCAGTGTCAGCTTGATGCGCGGCCCGGCATCCACGGCGGCGTCCGGCTGCTTCTCGACGGGTTCGCTCGAAGGCAGGCCGCCGCTCTGCGTCGTCGGCTGGCGGGTCATGAACAAGGCGGTCGCTGCGGCTGCGCCGATGCTAAGCGCGACCAGGTGACTCACCCAGCCTCCGCGCTTGCTCTCCGCCTTTTCTGCACGGATACGCCGAGCCGCTGCGAGGTCCACCAAGGCGCCGCGCTGGGGCATTTCTTGGCTCGACTCGGGAGCCGCCCCCGGCGTTTCTGACTCAGGGTCTAGAGGCTGGTAGCCGCGCAAGTGCTCCGGGAGCTCGGTTGCTCCGAGTCCCTTTTCAAACGCCTCGACTTCCGCATCGCTGATCGGCGGCAGCTCGCCTGTCTCTCCCAGGGCATCGCTGAGCTGTGCCAAGAGCGCAGCTTCTTCCTGCTCGAGGTCCGTGTTCTTCGAGTCGCTCATGGGGCCTCAGCTCCTTGGAGGCCAGACGCTTCGAGCTCTTCGACCCAGCCTTTGAGCTTCTTCAAGGCTCGACTGCGGATAGCTCGGATGTTTTCGTTGCTGGTCTGCCAGCGCTTGGCGAGCTCTTGGGACACGTCGTTTGGCAGCCTCTGGTGTTCGTCGCCCGCACGGTAGTAGAGGGCACTCACCCGCAGTACGTCTTGCTCGCGCTCGCTTAGGCGCTGGAAGGCGCGCGTCATGCGCTCCGCGGGGCTGAGCTCCGCGACCGGACGCTGGGAGTCGGGCGGCGGTCGGGAGCTCGGGGGTGGCTCGTCTTCCAGGCGTTCGAGGGCCGCGCTGTCGGCGATCTCGCTAGATTGCCGCACGGCATCGATCAAGAGGTTCTGGGCGATGCGACCGAGCCATGCTCGAGTGCGGCGCCGCAGGTGATCCGGATCCTCGATGCCGTCAGCGGAGAAGGTGTGAGCGCGACTGAAGGCGCGATGAAAGGTATCTTGCACGAGGTCCTCCGCGCTGATGCCAACCACCCTGCGCAGGCGGTGTTGTTGCTTCACGAGCACGGCGAACAGGTAGTGGACGTGTCGTGAATAGAACTCGGCTTGAGCCGCTCGCCTCGCGTCTCCTCCGCCCGCCACCGCGCCGAGCAGCTCCGCTTCGCTGGCGTTGGCCAGGCTTCGGAGGCGCGGATTGAGGGCGACGAGTTCGGGAGGCATGAGGCGGGGATCAGACCGATTGCGGGAGGGATACGGAGCACCGTGACATGACCTAGGTCTTGAGAATCTCAGAGGATTCGCTGTCACGCATGGGCGTAGCCCCGGCATCATGAAGCGCCCCATCGCCTGTTGTCTATTGGCTCTGAATTTCGCCTTGGGTTGTGCCCCAGTTCAGCGACAGCCCGCCTCCCCCCCAAACCCGAGCGGAGCGCATTCGAGCGCGGCTGAGTCTTCCGCCAAGGCGCCGGCCCGCTTCAGCGAGGTCCCCGAGCGCCACGCGCTGGAGGAGCCGAGCGGCGCCCGTCAGAAGTCTGTTCCGGAGGATCGTTCACCCGACCCCACCGCCGAGCAGGTCGAGGTCGCGTCGGCTGCGCCTCCAACGCCGTGCGTGCTGCCGGCGTCGAGCTTGCCCCACGGCTTCTATCGCGACGACGCGCACACCGCTGGAGAGGTGATCCTCACCTTCGATGACGGACCGACAGTCAATCACACCCCGCGGGTGCTGAAGCTGCTCGAGAAGCACGGCTACGCCGCGACGTTTTTCCTCGTGGGGAAGAACATCCGCTCGAACACCTTTCACCTGGTGCAACGCATGCTGGAGCAGGGCCACACCATCGGCTCCCACAGCTACAACCACGACGTGGAGATGTCCTTTCGTGACAACGGCCGCAGCGTTGGCTACATCCAGGGACAGCACGAGACGACGCAGATGCTCATCGAGCTTGCCCTCGTCGCGACCTCACCCGAAGATTTCCGGGCGGTTTATCAGCGGGTGTTCGGCGTCGCCGAGGGGCGCTACCTGTCGGGCACGGAGCTGCGCACGAAGTGGCCCGAGTGGGAGGCGCGGCACTTCGAGCTCCTGCGTGAGCGCGGCTACCCGGTGGTGAGCCACGTGGACGACAGCGCGCGTCGCTACCCCATCGTCTATTCGCGTCCGCCGGGCGGTGGTCCTTACCTCGGGGCACCGAGGCGCCTGCGCAAGCTGAACGACGAGGCGCTCGAGCGAGTTGGCTTTCTGAATGTGCTGTGGCACGACGCGTCCGGGGACACCGTGGACGGCGTGCGCAACGACCCGCTGGCGCTAGGAGACAATCTGCGTCGGAGCACTCGCCGCGGCGGTGTGGTGCTGCTCCATGACTATATCCGCAAGGATGCGCTCGAGACCTACCTGAGCGAACTCGACAAGCAGGAAGACTGGCAAGTCGTCAGCCTCGATAGCTACAGTGAAGCCAAATATGGCTGCGGCCCGCAGGCGCTGCGTCAGGCGATGATGGCGGCGCGCCCGGCGTCGAAGTGAGCGACTGCGGAGTCAGTGCTGCAGGTTGATCTCCGCCGCCTTCATGCGCACGTCGTTGATGTACGGGCTCTTCGGGAAGCGACGGATGAAGCTCCGCAAGGTGCTCTTCGCGTCGTTCCACGCCTTGATGTCGATCTGCGACTGAGCGAGCAGCCACAGCGCGTCGTCCATCACCTCGCGATCGGAGGAGGCCTCCGAGAGCTTCATCAAGATCGGGATGGCCTTGCGCTGATCCCCGAGGTTCTTCAGAGCCAACGCCAGGTTGTACTGAGCTTGAGGGCTGTGAGCCGCGCCCGAGTCGAGGCGCAGGCTCTCCTCGAGGGCCGTTCGCGCTTCGTGCCAGCGGCCGGTGCGCACATGGTCCAAGCCTTCTTGGTAGGCGACCAGTGACAGATCCGATCGCGCCTTGGATACGGCGTCTTCGAAGATTGAGCGTTCAGTCTTCGAGAGGTTCGCTTTCTGCGCATCGGGCCACTTTTCGAGCAGCTCCTTCTGCTTGTTGGCGCGCACCAGCTCGTACAGCTCTCCGGCTGTCTTGCTGGACTCGCCGCGACCGGTGCTCTTGCTCTTCAGCGCTTCGAGTTCGGCTTCGACACCTTCGAGCCGCGCGAGACGCGTGTTCGCGGACGACGTCACCGCTTCGACTCGCGCGTCCCACGCGATCTTCAGCACCACCAGCAGCACCGCGACGCTCACCACGTAGATGGTCGCGTTGTTCAGCCACACGCCGCGCTCGCGCTGTTGCTGGCGCTTGGCCATGCTCTTCAGGTCGGCCGCGAGCGCGTTGACCAAATTGTTGGTCTTGATGGTGAGCGAGCGGCTCTCCACCACTTCGCGTCGAAGCTCCTCGAGCTCGCGTCCTGACTCATCCATCACGTGCGGCTCCGAAGTATCGCGGCGCTGGCGGCCACGCAAGCGCCCGCCAGCGAGTTTGGCGAGTTCCAGCGCCGCCTGACAGTGCTCCTGACCCACTGAAACCTGTCAAAACCCCTTGGATATTCCGGATGGAGGCATTTGAACTGCCGCCACCCGCAGCGTCTTGGCCGAGCTTGGGGGTTGAACGTCGGGCGATCCGCGGCTAGACCCCGGCTCCCCTGGCCGCTCTTTTGGGTGGCCTGCTCCCTCACCGGCAGCCGGGGCTGCCCCTAGCGAAGCTTCGACGACATGGATAGCAGTGACATCAAGAAGGGCCTGAAGATGATGTGGGACGGACAGCCGTACGTGGTTGTCGAGTTCCAGTTCGTGAAGCCGGGCAAGGGCCAGGCCTTCACCCGCACGAAGATGAAGAACCTCCTGACGGGTGGCGTGCTCGAGCGCAACATCCGCTCGGGTGAGCGCTTCGATCCGGCGGACGTCGAAGAGAAGTCGATGAGCTACATCTACCCGGAAGGCGACATGTTCGTGTTCATGAACGCCACGACGGGTGAGCAGGTGAGCGTGCCGGCCGAAGCGGTGGGCGACTCCAAGAACTTCCTGATCGACGGCCTCGAGGTCAGCATCCTGATCTACAAGGGCAACCCCATCAACATCAGCCTGCCGCCGCACATCCTCGTCGAGATCACCTGGTCCGAGCCGGGCGTGAAGGGTGACACCGCGAGCAACGTGCAGAAGCCCGCGACCATCTCCACCGGCGCCACCATCAACGTCCCCCTCTTCATCAACGAGGGCGACTGGGTCCGCGTGGATACGCGCACTGGTGAGTACCAAGAGCGCGTGAAGAACCCGAACGCCTGATTCGGATCTTCAGAAATGGCGAAAGCGCCCTCCCAGAGTCTGGGATGGGCGCTTTTTTCATGCTTCCGCAGGCCTTCGGTTGATCAGGGGGTGAGGAACACCACACTGCCCGAGCTCTCGACGCAAGCGACAGCGCTGCCTTTGCTGGCGACGACACAGTCGCCGAGGCCCGCTGCGTCGAGCCCGCTGGCCGTCCACAGCTCTGGCTTTTGATCGTTGATCACGGCCACCCCCGCCTTCAGCGGCAACACCTCGGACTTGCCATCGGGGGCGCGCGCCGTGCCCGCTTGATGCGGTCGCATCACGACCTCCGCGCGGCTCTTTTGTGGCCCGATATGCGTTCCCGCAAGGAAACCCTCGAGGCCCTTGTCGTCGCTGCCGAGCACCACCAGGTTGAGCTCTGGCACGCTGGATTTCAGACTACACGCACCGGGGCGAGGGGAGAGAATGCCGGTCGGCTTGGCGTCCCCCTGAGCGGGACCAAGCAACACCTCCGCACCATCGCAAGGCGTCGAGATGCGGCTCACGACGCCGCTCTCGTTCTTCACGGCGAGGGGCCAGGCGTCCACTTCCTCGCTCGCGTCGCTCACCTCACCGCTGGTGCTCACCCGCTTCACACCTTCACTCGTCTGCACCAACAGCGACCCAGAGTCTTCGAAGTTCAGCGGGCTCAGGCGTGGCTCAGGACCGCGAGAGAGCGCCTTCACGCTCAGGCGCTTGAGCTTCACGCCGCGCTCGGTGAGCTGGCCGCGAGCGGCTTTGTCCAGTGCCGCAAGGGTCTTGGGCTCGAAGTGCCCGAGCCAGCCATTGCGCTCGAGCAACGCCAGCGCCAGCGCGGGCTGCTTGTCGTGGAGTGCGGCTTGGGCCTCGGCCTCATTCAATCGCGCGAGAACAGTTTCCGCGTGGCAGGAGATGGGGTTGCCCTCGCCGTCGAAGAGCCGCGGCGTCGCGCTCTCCGAGCAGATATTGACCCACAGGCGCTGCAGCGCTCGGATCTGCGGGAGCGCCTTGTTGCCGCTCTTTTTGGCTGCACTGAGCGCGCCGTAGCTCGCCGCGTCCAGGCTCTTGCGCGGCTCCGAGTCGTCGCGCGCGGTGCCTTGAGCGCGCTGGTACCAGGCGAAGCTCGCCGTCGCGTTCACGCTGCCTCGCTCCAGACGGAGCTTCAAGCTCACGTCGTCGAGGCCATCGTTGTCGTGGTCGGTGCTGTCGATCTGGATCTGACGGCGTTCCCCGGGGACGACGTCTGCGAGGCGCAGCTCGATGAGCTTCGGTTTGTCCGCCCCAGGTGCCAGCACCGTGAGTGCCCCAACGGGTGAGCGGGGGATCAGCGCGGCCTTGCAGGCAGCGCGGGTGATCAACGTCACCGTCTTCGGTCCCGTTTGGTCGAGCTTCGTCGTGAGGCTGCACTCCGGACCCGTCGGGACGAAGCCGGGCAAGTCCGTCAGCGATTTGCTTTTCCCCGAGGAAGAGAAGAACGTCAGGGTACCCGCCGCGCCTTTGCCTGGCGCCTGAGCGACGGACCAGGCGATGGCGTCCGCCTTGTCGTCCCCATCGAAGTCCGCTTCCAGGGCCTGTTCAAAGACTTGCCCGTCCGGCGCGCTCACTTCCATGCCAGCGATCTTCCACTTGGTCGCCTGAGCCGGGGCTTTGAGCGCCGCCTTGCCCTTGAAGGGTGGCTCTGGCATCGGCTCGCTGCTGGGTGCCGCGTCAGGCGCCGCGCTGCCCGTCGCCGCCGCGACGGAACTCGCGCTACTCGAGCCGACCGTGAACGGCGTGTACGGGGCGTCTTCGCTGCAAGCGTTGCAGCCGACGAGTGCTCCAGACAGGGCGAGGACCCAAGCGAGGAGCTGGGGGCGGCGGAGCGCGCGTGCGGTGACGCCTAGCGGAGCATGCTGAGAGCCGGTCATGGGAGCGGTTACTAGCAGAACGCCCGGGCCGCGTGCATTCTTCGCGGGCGGGCCGAGTTTCCAGCCGGCTGAGTTTCCAGCCTGGGCGAGGATCGCTCAGCGTTTCCGGCTCGTTGCTTTGCTTGCCTTCTTTTTGGCTGGCTTGGCCTTGGCGCTTTCGGTCTCCAGCTGGCGCAAGGTGGGCAGCAGCAGCCGTCGGCGGATCAGCACCACGAGCTGTTCGGAGAGCTCCGTTGCGTCTTCCGCCAGCTCTCCCAGGCTCTCGCCGGCCAGCGGCACTACGCCAGCCCGAAAAAGCGCGAGCTCCGTGCGCACGAGGGCGCGGATCGCCTCGAGATAATCCGCGAGGATATTCGTTGGCAGCATCTCCGGGCTGATACCGACCTTGCGGGCGCGCCCCAGCAGGCGCAGCAGCTCGAGGTCGTCTCCGCTGTACTCTTCTTCGCTGCCGCTGCCGTCCGGCGCGACCAGCTTCAGCGCCTTCATCATCTCGAGATCGGTTTCGGCGACGCCGCCGTCCAAGAGCTCTGCGCGCGAGCGGCTGTGCTTCGGTGCCGAGCGCTGGAGCACCTTCGCGATGCTGGCAGCCGTGGTGGCCTCGCTCTCCACCATCGCGTGCCCCTCTTCCATCATGTCCTTGATGACCTTCAGGGGCAGGAAGTGCTCACGTTGCAGCGCTTTGATGCTCTGAATCCGCCCAACCAACTCCGGGTCGTAGAAGGCCATGTTGCGACTGGTGCGCTTGGCCGGCGGTGGCAGGAGCCCCTCCCGCAGGTAGTGCTTGATGGTCGCCGCGGGCACGCCGCTCAGCTTGGCCAAGGTCGACATCTTGACCAGCTCGGGTGCTTCGGACTTGCTCTTGCGCGCGGACATTGAACTCCAGGAGGTATTCGTGGCGACCCGTGACCGTCAAGCTTTTCGCTGCTGGGAGGTGAGTGGGGGAGCGCGTTTGCACCTGGCTCGCCTCTCCCCCAAACCCGCTCGACGCTGAATTGTCACCGCTCGCGGCTGCGCGGGATCAGCGGCCTTTGAAGGCTGCTGCGCGCTTTTCAACGAAGGCTTTGGTGCCTTCGCGCTGGTCTTCGGTGCCGAAGAGCGCGCTGAAAGCCATCGCCTCGAGCTCGTTGGCGGTGATCAGATCCGCATCGAAGCCGCGTTCGAACACGCGCTTGCTGGCGCTAACGGCGAGCGGCGCCTTGCTGGCGATGAGCTTGGCCGTCTCGAGCACTTTTGCGGCGAGCTCTTCCGCCGGGAACACCGCGTTCACCAAACCGATACGCAGCGCCTCGTCTGCCTTGATTTGGCGGCCCGTGTAGACCAACTCCCGCGCCATTCCGAGGCCCACTCTGCGGCTCAAGCGCTGGGTGCCGCCGAAGCCAGGCATCAGACCCAAGTTGACTTCGGGTTGGCCGAATTTGGCTTTCTCCGACGCATAGATGAAGTCGCAAGCCAAGGCGAGCTCACAGCCTCCGCCCAAGGCGAAGCCCTGAACTTGGGCGATCACCGGGCAGTGCAGGCCCTCGAGCTTGCGCCCCAACGCGTGACCTTGATCGGTGAACGCCTTGGCCTGGGGTACGCTCATCTCGCTCATCGCCGAGATGTCCGCGCCGGCGACGAAGGCCTTGTCCCCAGTGCTGCGCAGAATCACCACCCGGGTGTCTGCGCTCAGCGTGTCCACCGCGCTCGACAGCTCGCTCAGCACCTGAGGGTTGAGCGCGTTCAGCTTCTCGGGCCGATTGATCACGAAGTGCACGATCTCGCCTCCGCCTTCCACCGCGGAGCGCTCGACCAGGAGTGTTTCGTAGCTCATCTTCTGTTTCCTTGTAGCAACAATAATTCAGTGCTCGAAGGCGCGGCCCGTCTTCTGCCCGCGCTCGTCGTAGACGTAGAAGCCGCGCCCCACCTTGCGCCCGTACCAGCCAGCGGCGACCAGGTTCCTGAGCAGCGTCGCTGGGCGGTACTTGTCGTCGCCGAACTCGCGATGCAGCACCTCGGCAATG
Source organism: Polyangiaceae bacterium (assembly GCA_020633205.1). NCBI lineage: Bacteria > Pseudomonadati > Myxococcota > Polyangiales > Polyangiaceae > Polyangiaceae bacterium. The sequence continues at coordinate 716,208 of JACKEB010000010.1, read as the reverse complement.
AAGAGCAGCGTGTCGAGCCCGATCAAATCGGCGAGCTCGAGCGGCCCCATGGGATGATTCAGGCCGAGCTTCGCGCCCTGATCGATGTCTTCCGGTGTGCCGAGGCCCTCTTGCAGCACGAAGCAAGCTTCATTTAGGAAGGGCACGAGCATGCGGTTCACGACGAAGCCTGGCTGATCCTTGCTGTGGATCACCGTCTTGCCGAGGCGCTCGGAGAGCTCGCCCACCGTCTTCATGGTGTCTGCGTTGGTCTGCACACCACGCACGATCTCGACGAGCTTCATCAGCGGCACCGGGTTCATGAAGTGCATGCCGATGACTTGTTCGGGTCGGCTGGTCTGGCCGGCCAAGCGCGTGATGGAGATGCTCGAGGTGTTGGAGGCCAAGATGGCTCCGGCCTTCATCGCTTCGTCGGCCGCCTTGAAGATACGGATCTTGGTCTCCACGTCTTCGGTCGCCGCTTCCACCACGAGGTCGCAGTTGCCGAAGTCCGCCACGCCGCCAACCGGCTGAATGCGATCGAGCAGCGCCTGTCGCGCGCTCGCCTCGAGCTTGCCCTTGTCGACTTGCTTCTGGAGGATCTTGCCGATCTTGTCCTTGCCGCCTTGGGCGCGCTCCACGGTCGCGTCGCTGAGCCTGACCTCGAGACCGGTCGCGGCACAGACCTGAGCGATTCCTCCGCCCATCTGGCCCGCCCCGATCACGCCTACTTGCTGGATGTCTTTTGCCAACATGCTGCGGGCGTAGTCGCGTGCGCCGGCGCGGGCAAGGCTCATGCTCGTTGCCCACTGCGTCATGCGCTTCAGCGTTCCTCAGGGCCACGCCTGGTGTTTCTTGGGGGGAGGCGCGGCGATCGGTCTCCTGCGCTCGCCCGGGGCCGTCCCGAAACACCCCCGCTCGCGTTTCTTCGCGGAATTGGTCGGCGCCCGGCAGAGCACGTTCAATGCTGGCATCGATCCCCTGGGGTGCCCCTCGGGATCGTGCCTATACTCCACGCCGTGAAGCGACGAATCGCCATCCTCTGCGTGAGCAGCGTGCTCAGCGTCGCCTGCGCTGGCGTGCAGCCGACCGTCCGTCAGCGTGCGGCGGTCGCCATGGATCGGAAGGACTACGGCGAAGCTGCTCGCCTACTGCGGGAGCACCTCGCGCAGCACCCCGGGGCGATCCCTGAGCGCCAGCTGCTGATCCGCGTGCTTGCTGCGTCTGGTCAGCTTGGGGAGGCCCGTGAGCAAACGGAAGAGCTGCGTCAGCAGCTTCCAGAAGGTGACGCGTTGCCGTACATCGAGCTCGGACATGCGTTCGAGCTGAGCCACCGCTACGAAGAAGCCCTCGCACTTTATGACGCGGCGACGGAGGTCGCCCCCAAAGACCCTCGTGGGCCGAAGACGGGAGGTTTACGGGCTGCGCGGTGGGGAGAAGTAGAGCTTGCGGCACCACGCCTCGAGGAAGCGGCCCGGCGCGACCCGCGGGACGCTGAGACCTGGCACGCGCTCGGGCTGGTAAGGGCTCAACTAGGGGACCTATCGGGTGCGCGGAAGGCCTACACGAGCGGGCTCCAGGCCGATCCTGGCGCGGTGGAGAACCACCTCGGCCTGGCGTCGTTGGCAGTTCAGGCGGACCAACCGAGCGTTGCGCTGAGACACTACACCGCGCTGCTCAGGGCCCGCCCTCGGTTTGCTCCGGGATATCTGGGTCAGAGCTGGGCATTGCTACGCCTCGGCCGCTACGACGAGGCCGAGCAAGCCCTCGATCGGGGGGCTGAGTTGGGGGCGAATCGGCGGGTGGTCGCCCGTCAGCGGCAGCTGCTCCAGCACCTTAGGAAGGCCGCGGAAGTCAAGGAGAAACGCTAGTTTCGCGGGGTTGTAGTGTGGGGGCCCGCGGCGTACTCTCGCCCGCCATCGAGCCCAATTCCCAAGAGGGGGAACGTGGGCCGCATTCGACGGGTGAGGAATGGATTCGAACACGATCCGCACAGCGCTTGGACAGCTACAAGACGACCCCGGCTCGCAGGACGCGTGGGGGGCGCTCCGAGAAGCGCTGAAGCAACCGGACGGGGACCTAGAACGAGACGAACTGATGCGCTTGCTCTCTGCGGCGCGCCAGCGCCACGAGGAGCGAGGTGAGTGGTCGGCGGCTGCGAGCTTGCTGGAGCTCGCGGTAGACCACGCGGAAAGCGGCAAGGTCGAGCTCCTACGAGAGCTGGCAAGCTTGCACCAGGATCGTCTGTTCAACGAAGACGACCACGAGCTGGCGCAGCTGCAAGTGCTCGAACTCCTCCCGGAAGACAGTCAGGCCAAGACGGCGCTCGAAGAAGCCGAGGGCAAAAAGGGCCGCTGGTCAGACATGACCAAGTCTTACCTCGAGGAAGCGGAGAACGCTCCGGACGACGTCTACAAGAGCTCGATGTTGATGCGCGCTGCCGAGATGGAGCTGCGCTTTGGTGGCGAAGAAGCGGATGCCGATCGCATCGCCAAGCGCCTGGACCAGGCGGTCCGGCTCGACCCGACCAACGTGCGAGCGGCGAGCATGCTCGAGGTGGCACTTCGCCGTGCGGAAAAATGGGAGGCCCTCGCGGTCGTGCTCGACCGATTGATCGATCGTGCGGAAGGCGACGCAGACCGGGTGTCCGCGGGCGTGCGCCTTGGGCGCTTGCACTCGAACGTGAACTCCGACGCTGAAGCCGCAGCGAAGGCCTACGAGAAGGTCCTCGGCCTGGTGCCGAGCCATCCCGAAGCGAAGAGCTTCCTCTCGGAGCACTACTCGAAGCTCGAGCGCTGGGATCTGCTGGTCAGCGTGTACGAGCGAGAGCTGCTTTCTGGGTCCCTCGAGAGCAGCGAGCGCCTGGGAGACATGCTGCAGATCGCCATGCTCCACTGGCGCAAGCTCGAAAACGTGGAGGACGCCGAGCCCTGGTTCGAGCGGATCCGCAAGCTCGAACCGAGCAACCCGCTGGCGCTGAACTTCTTCCGTGAGTACGCGGAGAAGGTCGGCGACGAAGGTCGTCTGCTGAGCGTGCTCCAGGCCGCTCAGAAGGTGATGACCGAAGGGCCTGACAAGACGGAGATCACCCAGCAGATCGCCAAGCTCGCGGAGAGCCAGCAGGACGCTCAAAAGGCCATCGAACAGTACAAGGGAGTACTGCGCCAGGATCCCGACAACACCGAAGCGCGAGACGCGCTCAAGCGCCTGTACCGCAAGACGGAAGGCTACAACGCCCTGGTCGAACTCCTGCGTCAGGAGCTGGAGCGCGCGGACAAGGACGACAGCGAGACTCGCCTGGGGATCCTCCGGGAAGTGGCATCTACGTATCGTCAGTTCATCAAGAGCGACACCGCGCTCGTGACGGTGCTGAACCAGATCCTGCAGATCGACGGCAACGACGTGGAGGCCGTGCGCGAACTGGTTGGGCTGTACGAGCAGCTCGGTCGCTGGCGCGACCTGCTGACGAACCAGCAGCGCTTGGCGGAGCTCACCGACGACGTCGATGAGAAGGCGACCATCTTGCGCGGTGTCGCGCGACGTTGGCTGGATCAATTCTCCAACGTGCAGAACGCGACGGAGGCATACCAGCGCCTGCTCGAGGCGGTCCCCACCGACGCCGAAGCTCGTGAACGCCTTGAAGAGCTGTACAAGAAGCGGCGCGCTTGGGCGCCGCTCTATGAGCTCTACGAAGGGCAGCTCGAGAGTGTCGACGCTGACCGACGTCTGGAGCTCACGCGGGAGATGGCGAAGCTCGCCGCTGAGCGTCTACAGCGTCAGGACGACGCGATCCGCTTGTTCCAAGCTGCCCTAGAGGCCGACCCGAGCGATCGCGCGACGCTGGACCAGCTCGAGCGCTACGCCGAGCGCGGAAAGAACTGGAAAGTCCTCGCCGAGGCACTCGAGCGTCGCGTCGAACTCGAAGAGGGGGAGAAGGAACGGCTCAGCGTCTTGCAGAAGTTGGGTGCCGTGTACGGCGATCAACTGTCTGACTTCGATGGCGCCACTCGCGCGTGGCGTCGAGTGCTCGAGCTACAGCCCGGAAACAGCCGTGCGTTGCGCACGCTTCGCGACGCCTTCCTCGAGCGCAAAGACTACGAGGGGCTCGAAGATCTCTACGCGTCACAGAACGATTTCGACGGCTTGGCCGATGTCTTGAGCCAGGCGGCGGACAAGGCGAAGGAGCCCGAGGCCAAGATCGATCTGTCTTACCGCGCGGCAAAGGTCTACGAAGACAAGCTGGACGCCCCCGACCGCGCGTTCCGCTCGTATGAGCGCATCCTCGCGACGGACCCCGAAGACGCGCGCGCCGCGAGCGCCCTGATTCCAATCTACGAGACCGACGAGAAGTGGGCCCGGCTACCGGCTCTCTACGATGTGTTGCTGAAGAAGAGCGAGTCGGATGCCGAGAAGTTGGACCTCCTGGGCAAGCTCGTTGACGTCACTGGGGGCAAGCTGAATGACCGCAACGCGTCTGCAGGCTACGCTCGACAAGCGTACGAGCTCGCTCCGGGCAGCGATCAGGCGCTCACCATCTTCGAAGAGAGTTGCCGTGCGGCAAACAGCTGGCAGACTTTCGTGGAGGCGATCGAAGGCCGCTTGACGTCGGATGCGGAGATCCCCGATGGGGAGTCGCGCTTGCTGCGCCTGAAGCTCGCGCGGGTCTATGCGGACGAGCTCGGCAAGGCGGACGAGGCCGTGGCGACGTTCAAGAGCTTGCTCGAGTCTGACCCGGGGGACGCCGACGCCGCCAGCGCGCTCGAGTCGATTCTACGTCGGGAGGGCAAGCGCGACGAGTTGCGCTGGCTGCTCGGTCTGCGCGTGGAGCACGCCGGGAGCGACATCGACCGCGTGCGCATCTTGAGTGAGTGGGCCACGCTCGAAGAAGAAGTCTTCGAGGAGCCGGCTCGCTCTGCGGACCTGTACCGCAAAGTGCTTGAGCTCGACCCGACTGAGGTCGTCGCACTGTCGGCGCTGCCTCGCCTGTTGATGGCTTCGGAAGATTTCGCCGGTGCCGCGAAGGTGATCGAGAGCCATCGCGATCAGCTAGACGGATCCGAGCGCGCACAGCGCGAAGTCGAGCTCGCGGAGCTCTACCTGCAGCGCCTGGATCGCCCTGAAGACGCCCTTGAGGCGGCGGTGCGCGCGTTGGACTTGGAACCCGGCGACGGCCGAGCCATGCGAGTGCTGGAACAGCTGGTCGAGAAGGAAGCGACCAAGGCACGCGCCGCTGAAGTCCTCGCGACCGCCTACGCGAGCGGGGGTGAGGCGCGCCGCGAGGCTGAGGCCTTGGAGGTGATGATCGCGAGCGCCAGTGACCCGAGCGAGAAGTTGGGTCTCTACAACCGCCTAGCGGACGTCCACGAAGAGAAGCTCACCGCTTACAGCTCGGCGTTCGACGTCGTGCTACGCGCGGTGCGCGATTACCCCACGGAACTATCCCTCTGGGATCGCGCCGATTCGCTCTGCGCGCTCTCTGGCAGGCCCACGGAGCTCGCGGAGTGCTACCGCGAGATGTTGAGTCGGGAGATCCCCAAGGAGATCGAGGCGGAGCTCTGCGAACGAGCCGCAGCGCTCTACGAGGACAAGCTAGGGGACCCGATGGGCGCGACGCCCTACCTCGAGAAGGTGCTCGAGCTGAACCCGGGTAACGAGCGCGCCTTCTCTCGCCTGAAGGACATCCTCACCGCCGCCGAGCGCTGGTCGGAACTCGAGGCGCTCTACGAGCGCGCATCGCTCGCCACCGATGACCCCGGTCGTCGCGCCGACATGCTGGTGGAGGTCGCGCTGATCTGTGAGGAGATCATCGAGGACGCCGCCAAGGCTACCAAGCACTACGAGCGCATTCTCGAGATCGATCCCGTTCACGACACGGCGCTCCGCTCCCTCGACCGCTTGTACGCTTCCCAGGAGCGTCATGAGGACCTCGCTCGCCTGCTGGAGCAACGGGTGGAGACCGCGGTCGGCGACGAGTTGCTCGAGTTCAAGAAGCGGCTCGCCGCACTGTTCCTCGAGCGTCTGCATCGACCCGACGCTGCGGTGGACCACATCGAGGCCGTGCTCGCAGAGCAAGTGAATGACTTCGAGGCCCGGGAGCTCGCGGAGAAGCTGCTCGAGATCGGTCAGCTGCGCGGTCGCGCGGCGCGCATGCTGGAGACCGTCTACGAGTCTCGCGACGAGACCCGCGATCTGGTGCGAGTGCTCGCGGTACAGCTCGAGACCCTGCGCGGAGACGGCGAGGACGCTGACGAGCGGCTGGAGCAACGCAAAGAACTCTTGCGGCGCATCTCGGTGTTGCGAGACGAGGGATTGCACGAGGACGAGGGCGCCCTCGACGCGCTGGCAGAGCTGGTCCCATTGGATCCCCTCGACGTGGACTCTAGGGCGCGGCTGCTCGACGTCGGGCGCCGACTCGGCTCCCACGCGCGGGTCGCCGAAGTGCTGACCAAGGCAGCGGAGACCGCCGAGGATCAGGCGCTCAAGGGCGAGATCTTGATGCAGGTCGCGCAGATCTACGAAGACCTGTTGGACGACGCAACCAAGGCCGGTGAGACCTACCGCCTGGTATTGGATCTGGATCGCGACGACGCGACTCTGGCTCTGCCTGCTGCGCGCGCGCTCGAGCGCATCTACGCCGCAGAGTCTGAGCATAAAAACCTCGCGGAAATGCTGCGCATCCAGGTCAAGCTGGAAGCCGACGGCGACAAGCGCCGCGAGCTGCTCGGTCGCCTGGGCGAGCTGTCCCAGAACATCCTCGAGGACAACCTGGGCGCGATCGAGGCGTGGCGTGCGCGACTCGAGGACGATCCGACGGACGCGGTTGCGCTGGTCGCTCTCGACGACCTCTACCAGAAGACCGAGAGCTGGCGTGAGCTCGTCGACGTGCTCGAGCGGCGTTCTGACGGTGGCGCCGAGGGTGACGTACGCCGCGAGTTGATGGTGCGTCGCGCCCAGGTTCTGAGCGACAAGCTCGACAACAGCGCTGAAGCCATCGACGCATGGCGCGCCGTTCAGGATGAGTTTGGCCCCGCTGAGGAAACGCTGGTCGCCCTCGAGCGGCTCTACAACGCCGCAGAGCGTTGGGATGAACTCGGAGACACCTATCAAGCTCATCTCGATCTCGTCAGCGAGACCGAGCAGCGCCTCGACCTGCTAGCTAAGCTAGGCGACCTCAGGAACCTGCGCTTGAACGACGTGGATGGCGCCCTGGAGACCTATCGGGAGGCGCTCACCGTCGACAGCAAGCACAGCGCGAGCCGCGCCGCCCTCGAGAAGTTGCTGGAACACGAGGAAGTCCATGCGCGCCGTGAATCCGCGGGGATATTGCGGCCCATCTTCGAAGAAGAGGGCGACCACGAACGCCTGCTCCAGGTGCTCGAAATCGAGATCGGTGCTCTCGACGATCCGCTCGGAAAGCTGGAAGGCCTCGAGGCGGCGCTGCGCGTCGCCGATGGCCCCCTCGAGGACCCCGCGCGCGCCTTTGCCTTTGCCGAGCGCGCCGTGCGCGTTGCCGTGGGGCATACGGACCTCGCACCTTGGCTCGAGCAGCTTGAGCGTTTGGCCGGTGCGACCCAGAAGCAGCCCGCCCATGTTCAGCTGTTGTGCGAGATCGTTCCGGAGATCTTCGACGGCGAGGTGCAGCTCAAGGTCACGCTGAAGATCGCCGAGCTCGCGCGCAACCAGCTCGGGGATCGTGAGCTGGCTCGCGAGTACTACACCAAGGCGCTTGAGCTTCAGTCTGACGATCGCACCGCCCTGGTGGCGCTCGAGTCGCTGTACGAAGAAGCCGGCGACGGCCCGCGGTTGCTTGAGATCTTGGAGCGTCGAGTCGAGGCTGCCGAGAGCGATAGCGAACGCAAGGAGCTCCTATTCCGTCGCGCCCGCTTGTTGGCCGAGGTGTTGGAAGAGCGCTCACAGGCGATCGACGTGTACGAGTCGATCCTGGATCTCGAACTCGATCCGGCGGCGATCAGCGCGCTCATCGAGCTGTACTCGAAGGCTGAACGCTGGGACGAGCTGATCGAGCTGTACCAGCGTCAGCTGGATGCAACGCCAGACGATGCCGCGAAGCTGCACGTCGCCATCGCTCAAGTCGCAGCGGAGAAGCTCAACGACTTGGCCCGAGCGTTCGACGAGATCGAGGCGGCCTTGGAGGAGGACGCCAACTACGAAGCGGCGATCGCCGTGTTGGAGCGCTGGCTGACGGAAGCTCCAGAGGCCGAGCACCGTGCCCGCGCCGCCTCATTACTAGAACCGGTGTACTTGCGCCGAGGTGAGTTCTCGAAGGTGATGAGCACGATCAGCGCTCGCCTCGAGTTCTCGCAGGACCCGGAAGAGCGTCGGGAGCTCCTGACCCGCCTGGCCCAGCTGTATGAGGAGCAGGAGGAAGACTACGCGCAGGCTCTAGAGACCATCGCGAAGCTCCTCCACGAGGACATCGAGGACGAGAACACCATCTCCGAACTCGAGCGCTTGGCGAAGGTGGCTGGCGCCGAGCGGCGCCTCGCTGAGATCTACGCTTCCGAGCTCGAAGACAGCGTCACCGATGAGAGCACTCTGCGCCTTGCGCGGCGCGCGGGTGAGCTGTTCGCTGACCTCGGGAACCACGAGCGTGCGCTCGACTACTACCGCAAGGCTCTGGCGTTCGAGCCCGAGAGCCGTGAGCTTTTCGACGCGATCGACGCACTACTCGTCAAGACCGAGAAGCACGAGGAGCGCGTCTCCCTCTACCGCGAAGCGCTGGACCATCGCTACGAACCCGAAGACCGGCTGCAAGTCCTCCACGTGATCGCTGACCTCCAGCGCACCAAGCTGTCCCAGCCGGAGGAGGCCATCCTCACGTACGTCCAAGCTCTGGATGTGGAAGCTTCGGACAACAAGTCCCTCGAGGCCTTGACGGAGCTGTATCGCGAGTCCAAGCGCTGGGAGGACCTGGCGGAGCTATACTTGCGCCGCGCGGAAACGCAGGGGGGCAGCGCAGGAGCCGGCTACCGTCTGGACCTAGCGAAGCTCTACAAGAGCGAACTCTCGGACACGGGTCGCGCTATCGATCAGCTGCAAGAGATCGTGCTGGCGTCTCCTGGTCACAAGGAAGCGGTCGTCGAGCTCGAGGCCCTACTGAACGATCCCGAGCACAAGGAGCGTGTGGTGGAGATTCTCCGCCCGCTCTACGAAGAAGCCGACGACTGGCGTCGCCAGATCAAGCTGAACGAGGACCGCTACGAGCTAGCGGAAGATCCGATCGAGCGCGTGGCCGTTCTGCGTGAGACCGCACGCCTGTGGGAGGAGCGAGGCTCCGATGCTCACCGCGCTCGACGGGCCCTCGCGGCCGCTCTCGAGTTGGACCCCGAGGACGGGGAAGTCCGCGGTGAGTACCAGCGCCTGACCGAAGCAACAGACGCCTGGGACGAACTCTCGAAGACGTACACCAGCATGCTCGACAAGAAGCCCGACTTGTTGAGCGCACGCGAGGTCTTGAGTTACCTCGCGGAAGTCCACGACAAGCACCGGGACGACCCGCGCGCCGCGCTCAACGCTTACCAGCGCTTGCGCGAGGTGGACGAGGCAGACCTCGAACCGGTCGCGAAGATCGAGGAACTCGCGACACTGCTCAGCGACTGGGACGCTTTGGTGAATGTCCTCGTGGCCAAGGCAGATCTCGTGCTCGACGATGAGGAGCGCGCGAGCATCTGGCGGCGTGTCGGTGAAGCGAGGCGCGACATGCTGGAGGACAGGTCTGGCGCAATCGAGGCTTACGAGAGCGCGATCGAGCTGGACCCCGAGAGCGCGTTCACCATCGACTGCCTCACGGATCTCTACCTCGAGAAGCAAGAGTCCGGAGCGAGCGACGCTTCGCGCCTGGTCGATCTGTACCAGCAGCGAGTCGAGCTGTGCGACGAGGACGACGTTGACCTCCGCTACGACCTCCTGGTCGCCGCCGCGAAGGTGTACGAAGAGCGTCTTGAGGACCGGCCGAGCGCCATCGACGCCTTGGTGCGAGCCCTCAGCACGAAGCCTGGCGACAAGCCCGTGCTACGCGGCCTGGATCGGCTCTACCGCGCCGAGGAGCGCTGGCCAGAGCTGCTCGACAATCTCAAGCTCGAGGCCAGCACCGAGGAAGATCAATCCGCCCGAGTTACACTGCGAAAGCAGATCGGCGATATCCTCGGCACGCAGCTTCAGAGCTTTGATGAGGCCCTGGACGCCTATCGCCTCGTGCTCGACGAGGCGCCGGAAGACGCCGAGGCCCGCGCTGCCGTGCGGAAGCTAGGTGAGGAGCACGAGGACCTGCGCAGCATCGTGGCCGAGATCTTGGTGCCAGTGCTGCGTCAGAGCGCTGCGCACGCGGAGCTCGTCGAGGTGCTGGAGCTGCGGCTCAGCGTCGAGACCGACCCCCTGCAGCGCGGCGAGACGTTGCGCACCATCGGTCTGGTCTACGAGATCAACCTGGAGGAGCCCGCGAAGGCTCTGGACGCGCTCCTGCGCGCCCTGAGCGAAACGCCAGACTCAGCGGAACTTCACGGTGACATCGTGCGTCTCGCTGAACAGAGCGATGGCTTCGCGAAGTACGCCGAGGCTCTCGAAGAGCGCGCTCAGGCGACGTTCGATCCCGAGCTGGTGAAGGACCTCTACTCGCGGCTCGGTGCCGTGGCGGAGGAGCACCTGAGCGATCCGAAGCGCGCTATCGATGCCTACTCGCGCGCGGTGGAGCAGGCCGGCGATCAGGCGGATCTGCTGCTTGCCTTGGACCGACTGTACGAGAAGGTGGAGGACTTCCAGTCTCTTGCGGACATCCTCGAGCGAAGAGCCCTGCTCGACGCCTCGGAGAGCGAACAGGCTGCCATCTACCATCGTCTGGCCACCGTTCAGATCGACAAGTTCTCGGAGCCGGCACGCGGCCTTGCCTCCCTCCGCATGGCGCTCGAGCGCGTGCCTGGTCACGAAGACTCGGCGCAGGCACTGGAGAAGCTCACTTCGGATCGCGACTTGTTCGAAGAGGTCGCAGAGCTGTTGGAGGAGGTCTACCGCTCCGCTGGTCGCACTCAGGATCTGGCGGGGCTGTACGAGAAGCGCGTTGGCTTCGCAGACTCGCCGACCGAGCGCATCGACATGCGCCGCAACCTTGCCAAGGTGTTGGAGGACGACTGTCAGGACGCCGCTGCTGCCCAGCGCGTGCTTCAGCAGGGCCTGAACGACGACCCAAGCGACGGGATGCTGCTCGCCGAGCTCGAGCGCTTGGCACCGATCACGAGCAACTGGGAAGGCGCCGCAGCCGCCCTGCGCGACGCGATCAACGCCAAGCAGGACCTATCTCCCGACATTGCCAAGGAGCTCTGCCTGAAGCTCGCGAGTTGGTACCGCGACAAGGTGGAGGATCAGGCTGCCGCGGAGGCCGCACTGCTCAAGGCGCTGGAGTACGACCCGGAGAGTGATGAGGTGTTGCTGCAGCTCGAGCAGCTGCAACGCGCAGCAGATGGTCGCGAGCGCGATCTGATCGCTACCTTGCGGCGCCGCGCCAAGCTGCAGCTCGACGTGAGCATGCGGGAGACCTTGTTCCAGCAAGCCAGGGACCTCGCGAACGGCCTGAACGACAGCGAGTTAGCGGAGTCGCTGTTGCGGGAGCTCTTGGCCCTGGACGACGGGAACCTCTGGGCGTTGTCGGAGTTGACGGAGCTTCGCGAGGCGGCTGAGGACTACCAGGAGACGTTCGATCTCCTGGTGCGCCGCGCGGAGCTGCGCGCCGACGCTGGCATCTTGCGCGAATTGCGTCTCCGTGCGGCAACCATCGCTCAGGAAAAGCTGAAGGACTCGGACCGCGCCATCGAACTCTTCGAGGCGCTCTTCGAGGACGACCCGACGGATGCTCAGGCATCGAAGGCGCTGCGTGAGCTGTTTGCTTCCGCCGACCGCCACGATGAGCTCGGGCGGCTGCTCGAGCGGCTCGTCGACATCGCCGACTCTCCGAGCGACCGCAGCGACCTGCGGATGGAACTCGCCCAGCTGAACCGCGAGAAGTTCAATCTGCCGGATACGGCGATCGAGCTCTTGCGTTCAGTGCTCTACGACGAACCAAGTCGTGCAGACGCCGTGGTCGCGCTGAGCGAGCTATATGAGCAAACGGATCGCGACGAAGAGCTGGCCGAGCTGCTCAAGGAGCAGATCGAAGCGGCGAAGGAACGCGGAGACACCGACGCCGAGCTGACGTTCGAGGTGCGCTTGGGCGAGATCTACGACTCGCGCTTGAACGATCGCCAGAAGGCCATCGACACCTACCGTTCGGTGCTCGAGCGTGACTCCGCTCATCGCGGCGCGCTTGAAGCACTGGCGCGGCTCTACCGCGCTCAGAACGAGCACCAGAGCGAGGCGGACATGCTGAGCCGCTTGCTGGACCAGAGCTCCGGGGAAGAAGCGCTGAAGCTGGCGACCGAGCTCGCAGACGCTTACGAGCGCCTCGACAGGCCAGAGGCCGCTGCTGAGGCGCTCGAGCGCGGGCTCAGCCACGACGCGCGCAACGCCGAACTTCGAAGCCGCGTCGCAGCGCTCTATACCAAACTTTCCGCATGGGAAAAGCTCGCGGCGCACATCGCTGACGACGCCGAGGCAACGGAAGACGTCGAAGAGAAGGTCAAGCTGCTGGTCAAGGCGGCGGAGCTCCACGCGAAGCAGCGCAAGGACGTGGCTGCCAGCGCGGAGATGCTCGAGCGCGCTAGCGCTCTCAAGCCCGACGACCGCGAGCTGATGCTCGCCCTGTGCGACGCATACAGTGGCAGCGGCCGAGGGAAGGCGGCGGTCGAGGTGCTGGAGCGCATCGTGGAGAGCTACGGTGGTAAGCGCTCGAAGGAGCTTGGCGACATCCACCGCCGACTCGCGACCGCCTACCTCGCGGACGGTGAGAAGGAGCGCGCCCTCGAGGAGCTGGACAAGGCGTTCCGTATCGAGCCTGGCAACGTGAGCGTGCTCAAGCAGCTCGGCAGCGTGAGCTTGGAAGCGGGCGACATGAAGAAGGCCCAGCAGATGTTCCGCGCGCTGCTGCTGCAGAAGCTCGACGATTCGTCGCCCATCACCAAGGCTGAGGTGTTCCTCAACCTCGGAAAGGTGCACAACGGCCTGGGAGAAAAGCCCAAGGCGGTGCAGATGCTAGAGCGCGCGATCCAGGCGGATGGTGACCTGGAAGAGGCAAAGACCCTGCTCGCGGAGCTGAAGGGCTGACCCCTTCGGACCCGCGAGCGGTCGCCCCGCGGATACTTCCTCCTGAAGTGTTACCGCGGGGCAATAGTGGGGGCGGCCGACGCCTCCTGGGTCGGGGTCTCGCGTTTGCGGTGCGCCTGCTGCTCTGGACGCTGCGGGTCCGCGTCGTTGGCTCCTTGCCAGCGGGGCCGAGCGTGTTTGCGTTCTGGCATGGTAAGCAGCTAGGTCTGCTGAGGGTACCGCGTCCCCGACCGACTCAGGTGCTCGTGAGTTGGTCCAAAGACGGCGAGCTGCAGAGCGCGGCCATGCAGAGCTTCGGGCTGACGGTGGTGCGCGGCTCGTCGTCGAAGGGGGGAGGGGCGGCGCTGCGTCAGCTGGTGCGCCGTCTGCCCGAGCAGGACGTCGCGCTCGCGGTGGATGGCCCTCGAGGACCGCGGCGATGCGCAAAACCTGGAGCGGTGCTCGCGAGTCGCTTGGCAGGTGCTCCTCTGGTTCCGCTCGGTATCGCCTTCGGACGGAGCTTCGTATTCCGGCGTGCTTGGGATCGCTTCGAGCTTCCGCTGCCATTCAGCCGTGTGTGTGTGGTGATCGGCGACGCTTCGGAACCGAGCAGCGCCGACAGGCTGACGGAGGACCTCGATTGCGCCGAACGGCAGGCGGAGCGCGCTTTGCGGGCCTGGTCTGAAGGTTCCAAGGGACCGAGCGACGTACCTCACCCCCTGCTCATGCGGGGGCCTTGACCCGGTCCGCAACGGGTGTAACTGGACGGGCAGATGGCCACTCTCGTATCCATCGACGGCAACATCGTCGCCCCAGCTGACGCAAAGGTCAGCGTCTTCGATCGCGGGTTTCTGTATGGGGACTCCGTCTTCGAGACGATCCGTACCTACGACGGCAAGCCGTATGCTCTAAACGAGCATCTCGAGCGTCTCGCGCGTAGCGCTGAACGGGTCGCCATAGACCTCCCCGTTACCGTAGGGCAACTGCGGGGCCAGGTGCATGCGGTGGTCACAGCGAGTAACAACCCGGAGAGCTATATTCGCCTGATGGTGACCCGGGGCTCAGGTGAACTCGGGCTGGCGCCGGATCTCGCAGTCTCACCCCTCGTCGTGATCTTGGTGACGCCACTCACCCCCCCCCCTGCCGCCGCCTACGCCGACGGTATTTCCGTGATCACTCACCACACTCGCCGGGCTACCGACTCCACCCTCGCCGAAGGGGCGAAGGTTGGGAACTACCTCGCGTCGGTGCTGGCCATGAAGGAGGCGAAGGCGCGAGGTGCGGCGGAAGCGCTGATCCTCGATGCCGATGGGCATGTCGTCGAGGGTGCGACATCGAACCTCTTTCTGTTCCGACACGACGCAAAGGGTTCTTCGGTCTTGGTCACGCCTCCGGAGTCGTCTGGGATCTTGGCGGGGATCACCCGAGCCGGAGTGCTGGAGGTGGCGCGTGAACTTGGGCTCCGCATCGAGTTCGAGGCGCCCACGCTCGATGATCTGGTGAAGGCGGACGAAGTCTTCATTTCGTCCAGCATTCGTGAGCTGCTTCCGGTCGTGCGGGTCGACGATCAGACGCTGGGCGATGCTCGCCCGGGTCCGCTAACCAAGCGACTCCATGAGGCTTTTCGGGAGTTCGTCAGGCGCGGATAGCCGCGGCGTGGTTCACTGCCCCGCGTCACAGACTCGAGGCGCTCCGCCCCAGCGATCTTTGAATAGTCGAGCGATTGCCCTCGTCCTGTTTGCTGGCTCTAACATGGGGCTGGTCGACGGCTTTTTCGGGGGTGCTTTGACGGACATTCCTCGGGAAGACGGCTGACCTTCTCCCGTAGGATGATTACAGCGCCCGACCAGGGCCACGAAACGATGTCCGCGCCGCTTGGCGCGTGTGCCGCATCCAAAGGCGGCATTTGCGAGGGACCACATGAACGCTTTCAAACTCCTCACGCTTAGCTGTCTCGCTCTTGGGATCTTGGTCAACACCACCGGCTGCGCCGAGTGCTCCGAGAACGAGGAAACCGGCGGAACCACCTGCAAGTCGCTCAAGTACGTCCAGGCGGCCAATCCGAAGGTCACCGAAGTCAACTACCAGTCTGGCGCGTCCCTCGACGTGAAGACGGTGAACGGCTCCATCACCATCGTGAACGGCAGCAGCGACACCGTGGTCGTCGAGACGACTCCCCGAGTTGGCAAGGCGCATGACACGCCTGCGGAGGACTTCACCGCAGCCCTCGAGGCGCTGAACGACGACACCCAGGTGGCCGGCGACGCAAACGGTAACGCGGTCGTCCGCGCTCCCGGCGGCGGCGTGGACTCTGTGAGCGTCGTGGTGAAGTTGCCCCCCGGCTTCAACGGCACCATCAAGCTGAACCAGGGCAACGGTAGCACTGAGGTCAAGGGCGTCGCCGGCGCGACCGCGCTCGACATCTTCAGCGACAACGGCTCCTGCGACATCCGTGCGGCAACTAGCGTGGTCTCGACAACGGTCAATTGCGACAACGGCAGCACGTCGGTCACCGGCCTCGCGAACGACGTGAACATCACGGCTGGCAACGGTGACCTATTCGTCGAGGTGGCTTCCCCTGGCGGTAGCGGCGGCACCATCTTCGCCGACAATGGCGACATCGAGCTCGCAGTGCCGGCCACGGGGAACTTCAGCGTCCAAGCCATCGCGACCAACTCCGTCGACATGGGCAACCCCAGCACCTGCAGCATCAACGAGGCAGCCAGCAACTCGAAGACGCTGACTTGCAACGCTGGCGGCGCAAACTACGTCGTGACGGCTGATGGTCCCGGCGCGGACATCCTCGTCAGCTACTGAGTCTTTGCTCCATAGCAGAGCAACCCGAGCATTACTCACACACCGTGCGCGGCTGCATTCGCAGCCGCGCACTGCTTTGTGCTGAGTTTTCCCGCGGTAACAGAAGCGAGTAGCCGCGCTCGGAAGACCGTGCGAGCCATCCAGTATGCGCGGCGTGACGATGTTGGTCGGCAGCTTGTGTTTGCTGCTGGGTGCTTGCGGTGGTGAGAGCTCGGGTGGCGGCGACGGTGGCACAGCGGGGGCGTCCCAGGGCGGCTCGAACCAGGGCGGCTCGAACCAGGGCGGCTCCTCGGGTGGCGGTCAAGGCGGCAGCGCCGGGGTTGGCGCTGGAGGCAGTGGTGGGGAAGGCAACACCACCTCCAAGTCACTGCGAGTTGGTCCCTTCAACACGGCACCAGGAGACGAGCAGACCCAGTGTGTGACGCTCGATCTCGGTAACGAAGTGCCCGGTGTCATCCGTCGCGTGCGCACCACGCTGACCGAGGGCAGCCATCACCTGATCATCTCGACTTCCAATGGCCCGCCGCAGCCCGCGAGTCCCTGTGGCGCGTTCAGCCATCCCGACGGCGCGCTGTTCATCGCAGAGAAAAAGGCTGCCGAACTTGAGTATCCTCAGGGAACTGGAGTCGCCGTGAAAGCGCACCAGAGCATCGCCCTCGAGCTGCACTACATCAACTACTTCAGCGGCGCGCCCGAAGACATCTGGGGAGACATCGAGTTCGATCTCGCTCCGGCCGACTCTGGCCTCAGGCAAGTGCAGTTCCTGTTCACTGGTGAGCTCAGCATCTTCTTGCCGGCTCACACCCAGCAGACGGTGCAGGGAGAGTATTCGTTGGTCCCTGGCGCGGAGTTGGTCGCGCTCACATCTCACACCCACTCCCTCGGCACTCACGCGACCATCGAGCTCAAGCACAACGACGGTAGCAGCGAGCTGATCCACGAGTCCAACGACTGGGACTCGCCGCCCTTCGATGCGTGGGATCCCGGTCTCCAGATTCAGGCTGGCGACTCGCTGCAACTCAAGTGCGAGTACGACAACTACACCGACCAGGACGTGACCTTCGGTACCGGCTTCAAGGACGAGATGTGCTTCCTGTGGGCGCACTACCTCGACCCGCAGTAGGTAGCCTTGGCGAAGAGGCCGTACAAAACGCAGCGGGGCGACTCGTGTCGCCCCGCTGATGTCTTGTCGGCAGTGATTCCGTAGGGATTACGGGATCACCACTCGTTATCGATCGCCGAGGGCGTCTCCCCTTCAGCCGCTGCGGACGTTGCCTCCGCCGACTTCGCTTCCTCCGCGCCTTCGGCCGCCGCTTCCGCTCCTTCGGTGGAGGCTTGTGCCTCGGCAGGGTTTTCCGGTGCCTCGGGGCTGACGCCCAGGGGCAGCCCAGGGATCGGGATGCGTAGCGCTCCGCCGTCCCTGGCAGCGAGCAAGCTCAGCGCCTTCTGGAAGAAGCCGCGGAGAAACGCCAGCTCGCTCGGCGGATCCGTGATCAGACCTCGCGCCTCGATCATGCGCATCGCAGCCACGACTTCGAGCGCTGCTTGTTCGCCTTCTCTGGCGAGCACGCTGAGCGCCGCGTCCTTCATGTTGCGCAGTAGGTCTTCACGGCGCTGGGGTGAGAAGTAGCGGTCCGTTGCCTCGAGCAGCTTCGTCTCCAGGGTCTGGTTGAGCTTGTCCTGATCAGGCTCCACGCCCGGGCTCAGCGTCTTGCCGACCTCCATCAGCAGCTCGTCCACCGCCGGCTTCGTGGGAAACCACGCGCGAAACTCTGGGAGGCGGTGCAGGTCTCCGGAGGACTCCGCGAGTTCGCGCGCGTCTTCCGCCGAGAGCTCCAGACCTTCTTCGTCGAAGGGATGGGTGGGCGTATCGCTCGGGGCCGGCTCGATCAGCTCGGCAGCTCGCTTGAGTCCCAGAGGCTCCGGGGTCGAGTTCGTGCGGTGTGCGGTACGGCAATTGGCGAGCCGCGCGCGGGCCCACTCGAGGGGCACCTTCACTGGCTTGTAGCCTGCGCCGGGGATGAGCTTATCCATTGCCTCGCGCAGCGCACTTGCAGAAAACTCACCGGTTTCTACGCGGAAAATCCCCGCGCCGTCGCGCGCGAAGGAGAAGCACGCCTTGTAGCGTCCCGCGGGCTCGCGCGTGGCGATGATGATCGCTACGGTTCCGGTCGCGTCTGGGGACATCAGCCAGGCCTCCCAGGTACGCGCGCTTTGCTTGGTGGGGCGGGCGACGCGCTTCGCCACCGGAATGCTCACGCCGCGAGCTTTCAGCACGTTCAGGCCACGCCGAGCGCTCTTGCGCCAGGTGCCTTGACTGCTGTCGGCTGCCGCGAGAACGGCTTCGGCGTTGCCTGCCGCCACCCAGGCGTCGATCAGTTGCGCTGCAGCATCGCCGGCGGCGCTCAACTCGGCCAAGGCCTGGTCCGCCTTTGCGCTCACCTGCTGATCGGAGAAGGTGCTTTGTGACTTGCTCATCGGTTGCTCCGTGTCGTCTGCGGTCGGGGGGCGACCTACAGTGCTAGTTCAAACCTGTCCGCTGACTCGCGCGATCGCGTCAATTTCCACGCGGACTCCTTTCGGAAGTCCGGCGACCTGAACGGTTGCGCGGGCCGGGGGGTTCTCGTCGAAGTACGTGGCGTAGACCTCGTTCACCTGAGTGAAGTCGGCCATATCCATAAGGTAAATGGTGGTCTTGACTACGTCGCCATAGCCCGAGCCGGCAGCTTTCAGCACCGCGCCCAGGTTCTGCATCACGCGATGCGTCTCGTCGGCGACGCTGCCGCTCACCAGCTCCCCGCTCTTCGGGTCCAACGGGATCTGTCCGCTGAGAAAGAGCAGATCGCCCGTCCTCACCGCCTGGCTATACGGGCCGATGGCAGCGGGGGCGTCGCTGGTTTGGATGGTTTGACGAGCGGCGGGCTGAGTCATTGGGCGGGATCCTGGCCTTTAGCTGGCTCCTGAAGCAAGCGCGGCGGCGAAGAACACTTCAATCCAGCTTGCGGCGGCCGTCGATGGCGCGCCCCAGGGTGATCATGTCGGCGAACTCCAGATCGCCGCCGTGGGGAACGCCGCTCGCGATGCGCGACAAGCGCACCCGCGCGCCTAGCTCACGCGAGAGCAGGAGCGCCGTCGCCTCACCGTCCACCGACGGTGGCGTGGCCACGATCAGCTCTTCCACGCCATCTTGCTCGATGCGTCGGCCAAGCTCACCGAGGGGCAGGTCATCCGGACCGACGCCGTCGAGCGGGGAGAGCAGCTTGCCCAGCACGAAGTAGCGGCCGCGCATGGCGCCGCTGCGCTCCACCGCGAGCAGGTCTTGTACGCGCGCCACCACACACAAGAGCTTGTTGTCGCGCCGCGGGTCGCGACACACGCCGCACTCGGCGTGTCCGGCGTCGTCCACCTCGGCGATGTTTCCGCAGCGCTCGCAGGGACGAATGCGCTCCATCAGGCTGACCAGCTCGGCGCCCAGGCGAGGCGCAAGATCGCCGCCATCACCGATCAGGTGCAGCGCGAAGCGCTGGGCAGTCTTTTCACCGACGCCGGGTAACCTCGCCAGGAGGTGGACCAAGCGCGAGAGCGCGTCCGGGATCATCAGGTCATCCCGGGGAGGCGCAGCCCACCAGTCACCTTGTCGTATTCACTCTGCGCCAGCTTGTCCGCTGCCTCGAGCGCGGAGTTGATGGTGGCTACGACCGCGTCCAACGTGAACTCCAGTCCCTCGCTCGCAGCAAACTCAGGGTCGACCTCGATGCGCCTCACGCGACCCTCGCAAGTGACGGTGACCTCGATCTTGTCACCGAGCCCCTTGTGGGACACTTCGTGATCTTTCAGTTCTTTGCGACGAGCTTCGAGCTTGCGCTGCAGACGCGCGGCCTGACGCATCATCTCACCACCGGCCATGCTCATCCCCGGTGCGCCCCGCGACTGCTTCTTCATGGCTTCAGGTTTTGCCGTTCAGCGCGCGCCGAGGCAAGGCCTCAGCGGGGCTTTCACTCGTAGGGCAGCACTCGCTTGACGCGGGCGCCCAGGGTGCGCTCGGCAGCTTTCACCAGTGGGTGATTTTTCGCCCGATCGATGGCTTGGAGGCGCTCCCGCTCGCGCCGTTCGGCTTCCAGCGTCGCCACCGTATGTAGCGGTGAGTCGGGGAGCTCGAACTGAAAGTCCAGCTCGGGCACGCTGCCGAATAGCCTCTCTGCATACGTCAGGATCGCGGCCTTCGACTCGTGAGAGTCCGCGCGGCCTCGAAACACGGTGTGTCGGTCGAAGCCGAGCACGATGCGTTCTTTTCCGAGCTCGATCAGGATCGCGTGGTTGAGCACCGCCGCCAGGTCTGCGCGATCGCCGCGCATTGGCTCCAGCAGGTCGGCCCAGGTCTTGAGCTTCTTCAGGTGCTCCGGCTCTGGTGGCGGTAGCTTGCGGGCGCGAGCGAGGATTTCCTCGAGATCGACGTCGGCCGCATCCTTCGCCCGCTCTTTGGGCGGGGGAGGCGCCGAAGGTCGCTCAGGCTGCCGCGAATTTGGGGGTGAGGAAGCGCCAGGTGCGTCGCGCCTGACCGGGGCACCACCGCGGCTCTCGAAACGCGCAGGCGCGCTGGGCGGTGGCTCCGAGTAGCAAGCGTCAGCCTCCGAGCCGTAGCCGGGCGGCGCGTGGGGATGCTCTTCGTTACCGTGGGGCACCGCCCGGGGCGACGCGGCAGTGGGCGGTGCGCCACCAGGAGGCTGCGGGCTAGGAGGCTGCGGGCTAGGAGCCTGCGGGGGCGCCGCGAAAGCAGGCGCAGCCGCCGACGTCCCAGCGGCGGGGCGAGCCGCGGCCGGAGGAGCAGGAGCCGGAGGAGCAGCAGCAACCGGCGGAGCTACCGCACCAACCGTGCGTGGGTCAGGCGTGGTTGGGGCCGGCCGCGCAGCTGGAGGCTCGTCGGCCCGTTCCGCCGGTGCGACGCCGCTGGGGCTTGGGCTACGCGGGTCGCGATTGCGGGGACGGCTGGGAGCCGGCGCTCCGGGGCGCCGCTCGACCGCGCCGCCTCGAGGTGCGGCGGAGAGCCGGCGCTCGAGTGCGTGCAAGCGCTCAATCAGATCATCCACGGGGAGCAACGCGGGACGCCGAGCGAGACGCACCAGCAGCATCTCGAGCGCCGCCCGCGGCGCCGCTCCGCGCACCACTTCATCGTATCCGCGCGAAAAGCCTTGATGAAGTCGGATGAGGTCGTCGGCGTTTGCGCTCTCGGCGAGCTGCTTCACGTCTCCGAGCTCCTCATCCGCGAGGTCGAGCAATCCGCTGGGATCAGGCACGACCTTCGCCACCACGAGGTCGCGCAGCAGCGCCAGCAAGTCACGAGTCACATGGGCGATGTTGTTGCCGCGTTCTGCGAGGCTCGCGACGATCTCCAGGCAGCGGGCTGCGTTGCCTTCGACCAGGGAACGCGCGATGTCGTGAAGCACCTGGTGGCTGGCCACGCCGAGCACCTCCGCGACGCTCTTCGCGGTCAGCTCTTGGTCCCCAAACGCGATCACTTGATCCAGGAGGCTCATCGCATCGCGCATGGAGCCAGCGGCCTCTCGGGCGATGATCGAGAGCCCTGCGTCTTCCGCGGGGATCTGCTCGAGACCCAGCACTTCGCGCAACCTTCCGACGATGAGCTGGGAGGGAATGAGCTTGAAGTCGAAGCGCTGAACCCGGCTCAAGATCGTGATTGGGACCTTGTGCACCTCTGTGGTCGCGAAGATGAACTTCACGTGGGGCGGCGGCTCCTCCAGCGTCTTGAGGAACGCGTTCCACGCGTTCTGGGAGAGCATGTGGACCTCGTCCACGATCACGATCTTGTAGCGATCCCGCTGGGGCCGATAAGGCAGGCTGTCTTGCAGGCGACGTACTTCGTCGACGCCACTATTGCTTGCGCCGTCGATCTCCAGCACGTCGACATCTTTGCCGTCGGTGATCTCGAGACATGCAGCGCACTTCAAACAAGGCGATGCCGTGGGCCCGGGATCGACCCCCGGTTCCACGCTCCCGGGTTCACGCATGCAGTTCAGCGCTTTGGCCAGGATGCGCGCTGAAGTCGTTTTACCAACGCCGCGAACCCCGGTGAACAGGAACGCATGAGCCACGCGTCCGCTCGCGATGGCACCCGCCAGCGTACGCGCCACGTGATCCTGGCCCACGAGATCCGTGAAGCCCAGTGGGCGATACTTTCTGGCCAGCACCACATAGCTCATCGCTGGTGGGGAGTAGCAGATCGCTCGGCGCGTCTCCAGGGTGCGCTGTGTTGGCGTCGCTCAGGTGATCAGCTGGTATGCTCCGGCGCGTGATCGGACGTTTGGACGCGCCTCTGCGGCGCACGCGCTACGCGAGTTCCCTCATCTCAGTCATCAGCGTGTTGGCTTTCGGCTGCGGGCCCGCGCCCGCCCCAGCAAGCCAAGCGCCGCTAGCACCGCCTGTGGCAAGCGCTGCACCCACGTCTGCGGCGCCCAGCGCCTTGCCGAGCGTCTCCGTCGCCCCGCCGAGCGCGCCACCACCGGTCCTCACTGCGCTCGAACCCCACTTTGCTCCAAGCGCGGATCTCAATCTCGAGTTCGAGTTCCCCGTATTGGGACAGCTCATCCCCAGTGCAAAGGCAGCCAAGTACAAGATCCATCTGCAGCTCGATGGCCAACCGAAGGGCAAGCGCTATCGAGTGGCGCTGCGCCTCGACGACAATCAGCCACACGTTGTCGACCCCAAGTCGCCCATCGAACTGGGGAAGTTGCTGGATGCGGATATGGAACTCACGGCGGGCGAGCACGTGCTCTTCGGAATCGTCCTCGATGAGGCAGGGGAACCCTGGATGTCGAAGCCTGAGTGGTCTCGTGGCCCAAGTGCCATCGTGCGCTTCGGCATCGACAGTCGCGAGGTGACGGCGGGCCCGCTAGTCCGCGTGCTCTCGCCTCGGGGCACGTTCAACGGCGACGCCTCGGTGAAAGATGCTCGGATGCTATTCAGCGTCTATCCACCCCTTGGGCGGGGTCCAGCCGCCGCGGCTCGCATCGTCGTCAGCGGAGAGCACGGGGAGAAGCTCGAGCAACTGGTGAAAGACGCGCGGCCCTTCGCGATCTCTGGGCTGCAGAACGGTGACTACCGCTTCGAAGTGCAGCTCCTCGGTTCGGACGGCAAGCCGCTCGACACCCGTGGCGCGGTAGATTCCCAAACCATCACCGTCAACTTGGACGCTCCGAAGTAAAGCGCTCCGGCCGCCAGAGCGGTGCGGGTGCCGCTTCACGACCCGCTTGGATCGGCAGGAAAGCGTGTATGGTCAGAGGGGGGGACAACCTTTGCCCCCGGCCTCCATGGACTCTCCCTTCCTGTGCGGCATGGCCCTCGCTTGGGCGCTGGCGAAGATCGCGGTGGGCGCGTTCTTCTTGCTCGCCTACGCGTATCGTCGGCGTGAAGCCGAGTACCTGCTGTTCGGCTTGTTGTGCTTCGCCATCGCCCTCGACTCCGCGGGGATCGCGGCGGCGTACCACACCACGGACAAGACCGAGTGGCTGACCGCAGCGCGCTTCGCTCACGCCGGCGCGATCGCTGCCGGAGCGCTCAATCTGCACTTCGTGATGCGCTACACGCGTGTCGAGAGCAAGCGGCTGATCCAGATCGCCTACGCGCTCGCCGGATTGTTCCTGATCCTGGATATCGGAAACTTCTGGTTCGAGCCTGGCACCGTTCGAGTGCTGCACTCGGAGGTGTTCGGAAATCCCGTAGCCCACGCCGTGGCATCGCCGCGCCTGCTGCCCGCGACGTTCTACTTGGTAGTCGTTGCGGAGTTGATCGGTGGCTTCGTGCTGCTGCTTCGCGCCTTCCTTGGCGGCCAGCGAGAAGCAGGTTGGGTGATGGTGGGCAGCAGCGTGCTGGTGTTGGTCGCGATCAACGACATCTTGCTCATCACCGGGAAGTTTCCCAGCGTCTATCTAGTTCCGCACGGATTCTTGGTGTACATCTTCGCGATCGCGACGACGCTACCTGCTCGCTACCAGACCACAGAGAAAGAGCTCGAGGCGAAGACCGTGGATCTGGCGCAAGCCACCCAGGAGCTACGCAACAGCTACGTCGAGCTGCAGGTCGTTCAGGACCAACTAACAGGTAAGGAGCAGCTGGCCCAGGTGGGCGAGCTCGCTGCAGCCATCGCTCACGAGGTGCGCAATCCCCTGGCGATCATCGTGAACGCTACGGCAAGCTTGAGGCGGCCTCAGCTGGCCGACGACGATCGCACCATGTTGCTCGGGATCGTCGAGGAAGAGGCCGGTCGGTTGAACCGATTGGTTACGGATCTGCTGCGCTTTGCTCGGCCCGTGAAGGTGAATCGCTCCCCGGTGGCGATGGCGATCTTGCTCCAGCGCGCCGAGGCTCGCTTGCTGGAAGGCTTCGAGCTCGAACTCGAGATCAGCGAGGACCCAGACGTGCAAACGGTGTGGGCCGACGCGGGGCTCTTGCCGCTGGTGTTCGAGAACCTGGTGTCCAACGCCTGCCAGGCCATGCGCGACGGCGGTAGCGTGAAGATCTCCGCTCAGGTGCAGGAACGGAGCGGTCGGCCGATGGTCAAGGTCACCATCTCAGACTCAGGTCACGGCATGGACGAGGACGTGATGAGTCGCGCGACGGATCCGTTCTTCACCACTCGGCCAAGCGGGACGGGGCTCGGACTGCCCATCGTCGACCGCATCGTCAAAGCACACGGCGGCGAGTTGGAGATTGACAGTTCCCCAGGCGAGGGTACGGACATCAGCCTATTCTTGCCCGTCGGCAAACCCGACGACGACGAAGAAGAGCTCCCTCCCCACCTGCAGAAGCTGATCGATGCTGCCCGACGCAAAGCCTGAAGCCGCCAAATCCCCGTCTGAGGCGTCCAAGCACGTCGCCGCACCGAGCGCGTTGGTCGCGTCTGGGCAACAGGCGTATGGGCGGTTCTCCACCACGCCTGCGCGCGCGAACCTATTGGATGCGCCGTTTCTCGGGTTGCCTCGCGGACTTCGTCGGTGGCGACTGAAGGAATGGCAGGCGGTGCAAATCAGCACTCCAGAGTTGTTCATGAACCTCGCGCTCTTCGACGCGAAGTTGATGAGCCTCGTGCAGATCAAGATCTACGACAAGCGGCGCGGCCAGAAGCACGTCTTCGAGCGCAAGCTGCCGCCGCTCAGCATGCAGATCGCCGACTCGTTGCTCTACTCTCACAACGGCTACGCGGGCTCCAAGGTGATCCTCGCCTTCGACAACCGCGCTGCCCTCGGCTACCTGGACGTGCTGGTCGACTTGGAAGGCGAGGGCAAGCGCCCGCGCATCAGCGGCAAGCTGCGGATCGACATGCACCGCGGCGCGCCCCATGTCGTGAGCATGCCCCTCGTGGATGGCGGTATGTATTCCCATAAGGGAATGTTTCCGGCGGCGGGGCGTCTGACCATCGGCGACACGACTCACGAGCTGGCCGAAGAGGGCGGCCTGGCGTTGCTCGATGACCACAAGGGTTACTACCCGTACGTGATGCTCTGGGACTGGCTGACCAGCGCCAAGCGAGATGCGTCAGGGGTCGCTTGGGGCTTCAACCTCACGCGGAACCAGTGTCGGGAACCAGAGCGCTACAACGAGAACTGTGTGTGGCGTGAGGATCGCTTTGGCGCGCTGCCTGAAGTCCACTTCGAGCGCCGCAACGAGGGCAGGCCTGACGAGGTGTGGCTCGTGCGTGACGACTCGGGCCGCGTAGATGTCGAGTTCCGGCCCACCGTGCCCGGCGACGTGCGCGTCAATGCGTTGGTGGTCGAGAGCCGCTATCGCGGACCCTTCGGTCATGTGCGTGGTCGCCTGGCGGCGGAAGGTCTGCCGGAGCTCGTGCTCGACGACTGGTTCGGGATGGGCGAAGCCTTCCACTTGCGCTGCTAGTCGCAGTGGGTCGGCGCTGATGGTGACGCCAAGGCGCAGGCGGTTTTTTTCGGGGGAGAGGTGCTTCGCAAGGGCACTTCGGCTGACCTCCCCCCCTGAGATCCGGGACGCTGCGGAAGCAGCATGATTCAGTCCGGGATTGCGCGGGCGACCTCGGGCGTCACCTGCGGTTGGTGTTGAGCATCAGCCCACGCGAATAGTTCCGCGAGGCACCAAGCACCCGTGGGGGTAGGGGAAGCGTGAGTTCGCAGCGTCGCGATGCCGTCGAGGTTCTTCGCGACGATCTGTTCGTAGCGAGCGCGAAAGGCTGGGCTCGCACTGACCGCTGCGCCGGCTTCCAACATGCGTCGATAGAGCTCGGCGACTGGAACGAACGCGTGGACCGCCAACAGCACACCGTACAGCGGTCGTGGGTCGGGCCTCACGGGGGAGCTGAAGAGCGGTTCGAAGGCGTTCTCGAGCAGCTGGTCCCCTGCGAAGAGCGTGTTGATCTTGTTGTGGCAAAATTCGTGAATCAGCGCCTCGCTCAAGGTCATCGAGTCGGGGTGCAGGCTGAGGTAGGCCGCGCCGATGGCCTCAGCATACGAAGCCGACAAGTGTCGCTCGGGGTCGTAGCCCACGGGATGGTAACTCTGCATCACGAGCTGCATCTCCTGAGCGAGTTCTGGGTAGTGACTCTCGATCGTTGAGAAGGCAGCTCCGAGGGCAGCGCTCCACTCAGCCGCGCTGCGCTCGCCCAAGTCGATCGCGTTGCCCTGTTTCTCAGGGTGCGCCTCCTGATCGGAGAGCGGGTTGTTGTCCGCGGCGACGAGCGCAATGCCCTGAGTTAGCGGAAAGTGCACCCGTCTGATCCGCGCGGTACCAACCTCGCGTTCCGCCTCGGTCCCAGTGCCAATCGCCGCCAGATCCGCAAACGCAATGCGCTCTTCCGAGTCCCCGCTGCCGAGCACTAGTTCGCCCTCGCGAACTCCGAGCGCAAGCTCCTCGGGGCGCTCGATGCTGACCCCAAGCGCGGCCCAGTAGACGACTGCTGGCGCGTGCTTCAACCCGACGCCGCCTGCAGGTAGCTCGTCGGCGAGCGCTAGTTCGAGCCACAACAGGCTGCCAAGCTCTCCAAGCATGCGATCGAGCACCTTGACGTCGCCGGCACCCCACAGCTCCCGGTGCAGGCATCGGATCAGCACAGAGATCGAGGGGCGCCTGAGGCTGGCGTAGACCATGCCGGCTTTGGGAGTCTTCAGTAGACCGAGCAAGCGCGACCGCGCATCGGTGAAGTTGTCGAAGACCGGTGCTTGGAAGCGCCCCATGGGGATCTGAACTAGCTCCCGTGTGAGCCACTTGAGGTAGCTGCCGAGGATGCGTCGCGCAGTGGTCGAACCCGCGCGGGGCAAGGTGAGGTCCGCTGGAGTCTGGAGCAGGGCAGTGTCCGCCATCTAGTTAGCAAGCATGCCCCACTAGCGCGGTGAATGACATCCCAGCCATCGACGCCGAGCTCTCGCGAGCGCCGGCAACGCGCGTTGGGGCTTGACCAGGGCGCTCCGCGGCTCGACCCTCCGCCCATGTCGAAGCGAAAGCGCTACTTGTTCGTTTGTGTGAATCGCCGACCAGACGACAATCCCCGCGGTTCTTGCGCGTTCAGCGGTTCTGAAGCGATCCACGCCCGCCTCAAGGAGCTGCTCAAGCAGCGTGGCTTGGCGAAGACCGAGGTGCGTCCCTGCAGCGCGAGTTGCCTCGATGTGTGTTGGGCGGGGCCCGTCATCGCGGTTGAGCCCGACGACTACTTCTACGGTCGGGTGAAGCTAGAGGACGTGGAAGAAATCGTCGACGCGCTCGAGCGGGGCGAGCGAGTGGAGCGCCTGGTGCTCAAAGAGGACGATTTCATCGACCCCGCATTGCTCAAGCGAAAGTAGGCGCGCTGTTCTTCTAGCACGCAGTGTTCTTCTAGCACGCAGTGTTCTTCAAGCGCGCCGCTGGGCGCGCCTTGGCTCATCCGCGCCACGTGCGCTCAGGAGGCTCCCATGCAACGACTCGACCCCAAGACCACCGCGGTGGTGATCATCGACATCCAGGACCGGCTGGCCGCTGCAATGCCCGAGGAGCAGCTCTCTCAGGTGGTGCGTTCCGCGCGGATACTGGTAGAGGGCGCGCGGCTGCTTGGCGCGCCGCTGTTTGTCACCGAGCAGTACCCCAAGGGGCTCGGTGCGACCCTTGCGCCGGTCAATGAGGCGCTCGAGGGAGGCGACGCAGCACGCTTCGAGAAGTTGTGCTTCAGCGCGTGGGAGGCCGATGGCTTCGCCGAGAGCCTAGAACGCAGCAAGGCGCGGGCTGCCGTGGTCATTGGCATGGAGAGTCACGTCTGCGTCTACCAGACAGTGCGCGATCTCGCCCAACGGGGTCTGGAAGTGCACGTGCCGATTGATGGGGTGAGCTCTCGCCGGGCGGACCATCAAGCGACCGGTATCGCCTTGTGCGAGCGCGCCGGAGCCGTCTCCACGACGACGGAGACGGTGGTCTTCGACTGGCTCGCGAAGGCCGGTGGCGACGCCTTCAAACAACTCTCCAAGCTGATCCGCTAAGCACTCCGGGGCGTTCAGGAACACTCCGGGTCGTTTTGCTAGGCGGCCTGAGTGTCAAAATGGCACAGAAAAATTCAAGAAAATTATGGGTTTAGGTCTTGATTGCGAACTGAGTTGACTGTCTGTCTGTGCGTGACAAGGTGTCGCGCATGACTGACAGCGTGGCAACCCTGACTCCGGTTCCAGCCTCTGAAGCTCCAGCCCCGGGCCCTCTCGCGGAGGATTTGACGGTGCTCGTCGTCGACGACGAGCCTTCGAACCTGGCGAGCCTGCGCAAGATCTTCGAGCGCGATCAGATGCGGGTGTTCACCGCGGAGAACGCAAAGGCCGCGCTGGAGGTGGCGAGGCACCACCGGGTTCAAGTGGTGCTCACCGACTTGATGATGCCAGGGACCAGTGGCGTGGATCTGCTCAAGGCGCTCAAGGAGCTCTCGCCCGACACCGAGGTCGTGCTGATGACGGCTTACGGCACCGTCGAGACCGCGGTGCAAGCGATGCGTGAGGGGGCTTACGACTTCGTGGAGAAGCCGCTCAAGCGCATGCAAATCGTCAAGACTGTGCGCAAAGCCGCTGAGCGCTTCAGCTTGGTAGCGGAGAACCGCTCGCTGCGTAAAGAGATCGAGCTACTTACCACGCGGGAAATCGTTGGGCAAAGCGGCGCTCTGCGGCGCGTGCTGGAGATCGCTACTCAGGCAGCGCCTTCAATGGCAACGGTACTCGTGCTGGGGGAAAGCGGCACAGGCAAGGAGCTGATCGCCCGCTACATTCACACCAAGAGTCAGCGCTCGAGCGGACCGTTCGTCGCCGTGAACTGCGCGGCGATCCCCGAATCGATCTTGGAGGCTGAGCTGTTTGGGCATGAGCGTGGAGCCTTTACTGGTGCCGTAGGGAAGCGGGAAGGGCGCTTTGCTCGCGCTCGGGGAGGGACGCTGTTTCTCGACGAGATCGGCGAGCTGACGCCCCAGGTTCAGGTGAAGATCCTGCGTGTGCTGCAAGAGGGTGAGTACGAACCGGTCGGCGGTGAGATGGTGCGAGCCGACGTCCGCATCGTGGCGGCGACCAACCGCGACCTCACCGCGGAGGTCGAGGCGGGGCGTTTCCGTGAGGACCTGTTCTACCGGCTCAACGTAATCGCCGTCACGGCGCCACCCTTGCGCGCTCGCCGGGAAGACATCCCGCTCCTGGTCGATCACTTCCTCGGTGTCTACTGCAAGAAGAACGGCCGCTCCCGGCTCGCGCTCTCCCGAGAGGCGCTTGCGAAGCTCCTCGACTACGAGTGGCCCGGCAATGTGCGTGAACTCGAGAACGTGATCGAGCGCGCCGCGGTGCTTGCTCGCGGTGACACCTTGGGGCTCGGCGACCTGCCGGACGCCGTCGCCCAGGCAGCGCCTCGCGCTCCAGACAGCCTCGAGTTCCCCATCGGCACTCCCCTCGAGGAGGTGGAGCAGCGGCTGATCCGCGCGACCCTCAAACACACGTCCGGGGACAAGCGCCTGGCCGCGCAACTGCTGGGGATCTCGACGCGGACTATCTACCGCAAGCTGGGGGAGGGCTGAGAGCGTTTTGCCACTTTGGCACACTGAGCAGGTGTTTCAGGAGTGCGATGACAAGCTGGCGCGGCCCGGCCCCTACCGGAAGCGCAAACCCCCCAAAAATCCGCAGTTTTGTCCATTGACCCTTGGCACGGCTCTCGCTTTAACCCCGTTTGCCAAACCAGGCAGCGGGTGCTCACCCCGCCACTCGACTTGAGTCGACCTTCGTTCAGCGCCACACCTCCGGCGCCAGCCTTCCGCCCTCACCCCTCATGCCCATCGACACCCTCCTGAAGAAGTACTTCTCCGGCGTGGTCCTCGCCTTGCTGGCCACGGCTGCGTACTTCCAAGCGGCGGGGTCTTCCGACCTGCTGGGAAGTTGGCTCTTCGGTTCGGACGCTGAGGCGTTGGCGCTCCTCCCCCCCAAGAATCCGGATCTCGCCGGGCTCAACAAGAGCGGCGCGAAGGTAGCGAGCGCGGATCCGATTCTGCACAGAAATCCCTTCGACTCCGTCACGGGTCCACTAGACCGTCTGCCAGAGCCCGAAGAAACGGACGAGCCCAGCGGGCCCATCAACACGGACCCGCTGACCGCACCAGCCTGCGACGGCGTGACCGTGACGATCATCACGGAGTCCCCTGATCCGCTCTGGTCTTTCGCTGCATTGCGCGGCCCTTCAGATCCCGCAGCCGTGGTGCGGAGGGTAGGCGATCAAGTCGCTGACAAGACCGTGGCCTACATCGGACGAAACCCCGTCGAGAAGAGCCCTTCGGTGTGGATGGAGTCGGGTAGCTCACTCTGTCAGGTGCTGCTGTTCAGCTCGGAAGAGAAGCCCGCCGCGGCTCCCCGCGCCAAGCCGACCCGGGCGAAGACCGACAAGAAGAGCGGCGCGAACACGGTTCCCTCCGACATCGCGGATAAGATCAAGAAGGTGTCGGACAACGAGTTCGAAGTCGATCGCTCAGTCGTCGACAAGGTGCTCGAGAACCAGGCCGCGTTGATGCGCTCTGCTCGCATCGTTCCCGAGCAAAAGGACGGGAAGGTCGTAGGCATCCGCATGTTTGGTATCCGTAAGGATACGCTGCTCGGGACGCTCGGCTTCCAGAACGGTGACCGTCTCGAGAACATCAACGGCTTCGACATGACCTCCCCGGAGAAGGCGCTCGAGGCCTACGCAAGGCTGCGCACCGCCGGGAACCTCAAGGTGCAAATCACTCGTCGCGGCAAGCCCGTGACCGTGGACTTCCGCATCAAGTAAGCGCCACCGCGCCACGCGCCACATCAACTACTCCGGCAAGCGCCGGCCCTGACCGCTCACCAAGAACAGCTGTGACATACCGAACCATGCGAAGCGCCGCGAAATTCGCCTCCACCCTGACCGGACTCGGCTTGGCCCTGTGCCTGATGAGCCCTGAGGCTTCTGCGCAGATCCGCGCACAGAAGAAGCCTGCTGCGCGCGCCACGCCTCCGACCGCCGCACCGAAGACTGCCGACGATCCTCCGGGAGCCGCACCTGCGCCGCCGAAGTCCATGGACTCAATCGCGAAGGCCGTGGAGACCGAATACCGGCCCAAGGGCATGGGGCATATGGTGAAGTTCAACCTGCAGGACGCGGACCTCGCGGAGCTGGTGAACCACATCAGCGGCATGACCGGGAAGCGCTTCATCTACGGCTCCAAGGTTCGGCAGATCAAAGCCACCGTGGTGTCCCCCACACCGGTGACCTTGGCTGAGGCGTATGAGGCGTTCCTCAGCATCCTCGAAGCCAACGGCATGACGGTGGTGCCTCATGGGCGCTTCCTGAAGATCGTGGACACCGGCAACATCTCGAGCCAGGCGACCCCGATCTTCTCCCGTGGGGCGCCCGTCGCGGGCACCGATGGCTACCTGACGCGGCTCTACCGCCTGCAGCACGTGTCGGCTGACGACGTCGCCCAGCTGCTCCAGAAATTCAAAAGCAAGGAAGGTGATATCTCCACCTTTTCCGCGGGGCAATTGCTGATCATCACGGACACCGGTTCGAACGTGCGGCGCATGATCCGCATCATCGAAGAAGTCGACGTCGGTGGCTCTGGTACCAAGATGTGGATTGAGCCCGTTCACTACGGCGCTGCCACGGACTTGGCGAAACAGATCAACGACATCTTCGAGCTGTCTGGCCAAGCTGGCGGAGCTGGTGGCAGCGGAGCCGCTGGCGGCCTCTCGAAGGTCGTGGCTGATGAGCAAACCAACGCGCTGGTAATCGTCGGTACGGAAGACTCGTACCTGCGCTTACTGGAGTTCATGAAGCGCCTCGACACCGCGCCGGCAGCCGAAGGCAAGATCCACGTGCTCCCGCTTCAGCACGCCGTAGCCGACGAGCTCGCTCAGACGCTCACTCAGATGCTCAGCGGGACCGCCGCAGCGCAGGCTGGCGCTCGCGGGCGGGCTCCGGCGGCGCCCGCTGGCGGCGCCGGTACGGGTGAAGGTTCCTTCGAGGGTGAGGTTCGCGTCACTGCCGACTCGCCGACCAACTCGCTCATCATCACCTCCAGCGGCCGAGACTACGCTCAGCTGCGGCTGGTGATTCAGCAGCTCGACATGCCGCGCCGCCAGGTGTTCATCGAGGCGGCGATCATGGACCTGTCGATTTCGCGCGGAACCACTCTTGGTATCAACTACCACGGCGGCACCACCTTCACGACGAAGGACCAAGACGACAGCCTGCTGTTCGGCGGCTTGAATCCGATCAACTCGATCGTGCTCACCCCGGATCAGCTGCAAGGCTTCGCTGTTGGCGTGCGCGGTCCAGAGCTCGATGGCACGTCCAACATCCTCGGCACGGGCGTCAGCATCCCGGCGTTCGGCGTGGTGCTCAACGCTCTGGCGACCAGCGGCGACACCAATGTGCTCGCCACCCCGCACATCATCGCGACGGACAACACACCTGCGGAGATCAACATCGGGGAGAACATCCCGCTGCAGACGAACATTGGTGGCGGTGGCTTGAACCTCGGCAGCCTGGGGGCGTTGGCTGGAGGTAACGCGGGTGCGCTCGGTGCGCTCGGTGGCCTTGGTGGCCTGGGCGGCTTCTCCAGCCCCCGCCAAGACGTCGGTACCAAGATCAAGATCACGCCGCACATCAACGACTCCGACCAGGTGCGCCTGGAGATCGAGGCGGAAGACAGCTCCCCGGGTGCGGCTGCGGGTTCTCTCGGCGCCGTCAGCATCACCCAGCGTACGGCGAACACCACCTTGGTCGTGCGCGACCAGGAGACGGTGGTCATCGGCGGCTTGATGAAGGACTCCGAGCAGACCACGAAGACCAAGGTGCCGGTGCTCGGCGACTTGCCGGTGCTCGGCTTCCTATTCCGCCGCACGGAAACGCAGAAGCGTAAGAGCAACCTGCTCTTGGTGCTCACGCCTCACATCATCCACGACTCCCGGGATCTACGGACGATCTTCCAGCGCAAGATGCAGGAGCGGCAGGAGTTCCTGGATCGCTACTTCGTGTTCGGCGACTCGGACTGGACACCGCCCCGCGACTGGACGCGCACCAACGGACTGGTCGAAGACATCCGTCAGTCGTACCGCGAGGCAGAGGAGCGGCGGCAGCTCGAGGCTCAACTCGAGGCCCCGAAGGACAAGCCCAAGCACGAGCCGTCGGAGCCCATCGACATGCCCCAGGTGATCAAGAGTGGGGGCGGGAGCAAATCAGCACCTGCGGCAACGCCGCAACGGCGCCGTACGCCGCGCCGCACGCCGCGCCGCGCCAATCCCCGCAGCGGGGCCTTGGAGACGCCGATCCAGATCAACCCCATGACTCGCAGCGTCGCCCAGGCCCCCGAGAGCGGCGGCCGCGTCACTGCGGAGCGCACGGAGTAAGCATGTTGCAGCGCGCACTAGGCCAGGTCTTCGTGCGTCGCGGCGTGGTGACGCCCGAGGCGCTCGAGTTGCTTCTCGAGCAGCAAGCGGAGAAGCGTCAGCCTCTCACGGAGCTGCTCGTACAAGGCGAGCTCGCTTCGGAAGAAGCCGTCGGCCAGGCGCTCGCCGCTGAGTGCGGGCTGCGCTTCCTGCCAAAACTCGACATCGACGCGATCGACCCGCAGCTCGCGATCCGCGTGCCCATTGGCTACTCCCGCTCTCACCGCTTGTTGGTCGTGGGGGAGGACGAAGCCACGGTGCGCGTGGTGTGTGCTGATCCGCTGGACACCGACGGGCTCGACGACATCCGCGCGTCCTTCGGCAAGCGTGTCGTGGCTGACGTCGCCCCTGCATCGATCATCGTAGAGGCGATCAACCGGGTCTTCGAGCGAGGCCAGACGAACGAAGAGCTGAAGAGCGAGGACGCGGCGGCGGATGACGACGAGATCGACATCCTCGACTCGGACGACGACGCGCCGATCATTCGCTGGGTCAACGGCTTGTTCTCCCAGTCGGTGCGTGAGCGCGCCTCAGATATCCATATCGAGCCGGAAGAGCGCGAAGTCATCGTGCGTTTCCGCGTGGATGGGCAGCTGAAGGTGGTGAAGACCGCCAGCCGCCAGTTCATGAGCGCCGTGGTCGCTCGTGTGAAGATCATGGCTGGGCTGAACATCGCTGAAAAGCGCCTGCCGCAAGACGGCCGTATCAGCCTCAAGATCGCTGGGCGCGGCATCGACGTCCGCGTTTCGACCATCCCCACGAGTCGCGATCATGAGCGCATCGTGATGCGTCTCCTGCAGAAGACGAACACGCTGCTGGGCCTCGACGAGCTCGGCTTCTCCGAGCGCGATCTGCACTTGATGCATGAGATCATCGAGCGGCCGAACGGCATCATCCTCGTCACGGGTCCCACGGGTAGCGGTAAGACGACGACGCTCTATGCGTGTCTCAACCGTATCAACCGACCCAACGTGAACATCCTCACCGCGGAGGATCCGGTCGAGTACGAGATCGGCGGCATCCATCAGGTGCACGTGCAGCCCAAGATCGGCCTCACCTTCGCGAGCGCGATGCGCGCCTTCTTGCGTCAGGACCCGGACGTCATCATGGTCGGTGAGATTCGTGACCTTGAGACCGCTGAAATCGCGATCCAAGCGTCGATGACTGGTCACTTGGTGCTCTCGACGATTCACACGAACGACGCCGCCAGCGCCTTCACGCGCTTGGTCGATATGAACGTCGCGCCGTTCAAGGTCCGCTCGACCGTTATTGGCCTCCTGGCTCAACGTCTGGTGCGCATCTTGTGTGATGAGTGCAAGGAGCCATACGAGGCGACGCCCTATGAGCTCGAGCAGCTCGGCATCGATCCCGAGTCGACGGAGCGGCGCCTGAAGCGCCAGGTGAGCAACGCCTACCGGGCGCATGGTGTGAACTACAAACCGCCAGGCTGGACCGGTCCCGGCATGCCCACGATTTTCCGCGCGGTTGGCTGTGAGAACTGCAACAACAGCGGCTACATCGGTCGGCGCGGCATCTACGAGCTGTTGATGGCCGACGACAAGGTCGGTGAGCTGGTGATGGCCGGCTCTGACGCGCAGACAATCAAGCGTGCCGCGATGCAAAACGGCATGGACTCCCTGCGTGACGACGGCGCGCGCAAGGTGCTGCTCGGACGCACCACGGTGGAAGCCGTCCTCGCCGCAACCCAAGAGGACTCCTACGACTGATGGCCGTCTACGAGTACCGCGGCATCCTGGTCAACACCGGCAAGGCGACCAAGGGATACAAGGACGCTGACAACATCAAGGCGTTGCGCGGAGCTCTGCGCCGTGAAGGCATTCTCCTCACGGAAGCGACGGAGGAGGCTCAGCGCAAGGCTCGAGCGAAGAAGGAGCTGAACCTCCTCGCGGTGTTCCAGCGGCCGAAGACCAGCGATATCGCGGTCATGACCCGTCAGCTCGCCACGCTGGTGCGCGCCGGCGTGCCGCTGGTCGAGTCGATTGGAGCCCTCTCGGAGCAGGTCGAAAATGAGCAGCTGGTGCGTATCCTCACGGCAGTACGCGAGAGCCTGAACGAGGGCACCAGCTTCGCCAAGAGCCTCGGCGCGCACAACAAGGTGTTCCCGCCGCTCTACATCAACATGGTGGAGGCGGGTGAAGCTTCAGGCACCCTCGAGGCAGTGCTCGAGCGCCTGGCGGACTTCATGGAGAACCAGGCGCGCCTCAAGGGTAAGGTCACCGGCGCGCTGGCCTATCCCGTGCTGATGGCGATCGTTGGCACCATCCTGGTCGGCTTCTTGATGGTCGCCGTCGTGCCCAAGGTGACGGCGATCTTCGACAACCTGGGGCAGCAGCTGCCTTGGTACACCCGCCTCTTGATCTTCGTCAGCGACATCGTTGCTGGCTACTGGTGGCTCCTGATTGGGCTCATCGTGGTGGGCGTGATTGGCTTCCGGCGCTGGAAGGCCAAGCCTGAAGGGCGCAAGAAGTGGGACAAGTTCCGCCTGCGGGTGCCGCTGTTTGGGCGCTTGAACCTGCTGGTCGCCGTCGCCCGCTTCAGCCGCACGCTGTCGACGCTGCTTTCGAGCGGCGTGCCCCTGCTCACCGCCATGGGCATCGTGAAGAACGTGCTCGAGAATGCGTTGCTCGAGGAAGTGGTGTCCAACGCCATTGGTTCCATTCGCGAGGGCGAGAGCATCGCAGTGCCACTCAAGAAGAGCGGCGAGTTCCCGCCCATGGTGACCCACATGATCGCCGTGGGGGAGCGCTCCGGTCAGCTGGAGCAAATGCTGGAGAACGTCAGCCGAGCTTACGAAGCTGATGTGGAGGTTCGTGTGCAGGCGCTCACCAGCTTGCTCGAGCCCTTGATGATTGTCGTGATGGGTGGCCTCGTCGGCTTCATCACCATGGCGATCCTCATGCCGCTGATTCAGATGAACGACATGGTGAAGTGACAACAAGCAAGCCGTGCTCACGCGCGGAAAACACTCAAGCCGTATTCAGAAAGCCACCCCGAAGCCTCACTTTTGAAGCTGGTGCAATGACCCATGCTACGCCGTCGACGACTGCTCGAGCAGGACATCTTCTTTCCGTGGGAGAGACGGGGAGGGTTGCGTCGACGGCTGCGCGTACACCGCTTGCGGCGCGTGCTCATCGTGGCAGGTTTTCTGAGCTTGCTCGTCACCATCGCGGTGCGCGAGCGACGTCGAGCAGGGGTGCGGCAGACGCGCGCCACATTGCTCGACACACGGCAGGCGGTGGATGCCTACCTCGCCGATCACCAAGGCGGATGTCCTCCGAGTTTGAGCGACCTCGCCAAATATTCTGGTTCGCAGCAGGTGCCCCGCGATGCGTGGGGACGCCCGCTGCGTTTGGTCTGTCCGGGACGCCGAGAAGGGTCCCGCTACGAGTTGATGAGTGACGGCCCCGACGGCTTGCCCGGCGGGCTGGATCGCATCGAGTGAAACGTTCATCGCGCCTCCCAGCGCGAATTTGGAGCTCTGATATGAAGACACACAGCTTGCTCGCCTCCCACGAGCTACGAAACACCGACCTCACGCTGCTGGAGCGCCTGCGTCTCGCAGCCAAGCTCCGCAGGGCAACGCGCGCTGATCAGCGCGGCGTGACGTTGTTCGAGGTGCTCATCGTGGTCGCGATCCTCGCGATGGTCGCCGGTGGCGTCGCCGTGTTCGCGCTACCGAAGTATCGCGAAGCCCAGGTGGACACCGCGAGGACGGGTGCCCGCACGATCCGCACGGCAGTGCAGCAGTGGCAGGCAGCCAATAACGAGACGAGCTGCCCAACGATGAGCCAGCTGGTGCAGGAGAAGCACATCGACTCCGCAACCAACACCGACGATCCGTGGGGCGAGGCCTACATCCTGACCTGCGTCGACGACGAGGTGTACGTCGGCTCCAAGGGACCCGACAAGCAGAAGGGCACCAAGGACGACATTCGCATCCCAGGCGGCGGTCAGACGGGCGGCGACGAGGAGTGATGTCTAATCGGGGGCGAGGAACGGGGCCGCGAGGCATGCGCTGCATGCAACGGACTGGTCTCACCTCGTCCCTGGGTGTCTTCCAGGGGGTGAGGAGCGCGGTCCGTCTGCGTGCCCAGCGCAAGGCGCGGGGACTCACGCTCTTCGAGGTGCTGATCGTCGTCGCGTTGATCGGCATCCTGACCGGCGCAGTCCTACTGGGCACCGGCGTGCTGGGTGGCGCAAAGATGCGCGCCTCCGCTTCACTCATCTCCGCGGGGATCCGTGTCGGGTTGAACCGGGCGAACTCCACGGGCAAGCCAGTGCGCATGGTCTTCGACTTCGAGTCGAACCGGGTGATCCTCGAGGAGAGCAGCGGCAAGATGCTGCTGCA
The DNA here is from genome assembly GCA_020633205.1 of Polyangiaceae bacterium. Taxonomy (NCBI): domain Bacteria; kingdom Pseudomonadati; phylum Myxococcota; order Polyangiales; family Polyangiaceae; species Polyangiaceae bacterium. The sequence goes on along the minus strand of JACKEB010000010.1, from coordinate 677,937 downwards.
GAAGGACGATGAGAGCGGTGGCGCCGAAGCCGCGACGGAGGCCGAGAAAGCAGCGCGTGAGGAAGCAGAGAAGCTCATCAAAGCACCCCGCGCGCCGCGCCCGAGCTTCACGCCGGTCAAAGAGTTCGGCTTCGAGAGCGACGACGGCGAGCCTGGCAGGGCCCTCGAGAGCGGAGTCAAGCTGCGCCGCGTGCAGACCGATCACGACAGTGACCCGCGCACCTCGGGGCGCGCTTACCTCTACTTCTTTCCTGGTGGGGGCACCGAGAGGGCGTCCATCCAGCTACAGAAGGGTAAGTCGGAAGACGACGGGGTCAGCATCTTGGTCAACGGTCTGACGGGCCGCACGAAGATCGAGCGCGGCTGGGTCGAACTCGAGCCGCCGCGGGAAGACGACGCCTTTGGGGAGCGCGAAGAATGATCGCGCGCAGCGTATCCCGAGGGAACTCCAGGCTGCCGACCCCCGCGCGTGGGAAGCGGGGCTTCACGTTGCTGGAGGTGTTGATCGCCGTGGCCATTCTGGGCCTCGGGCTCAGCGTGATCCTGTCGGCGCAGGCAGGGCTCTTCAACAACGCCGCCCGCGCCGAGAACATGAGCGTCGCGCCCGAGCTCTTGCGCTGCAAGATGAACGAGGTCGAGCTCGATTTGCTGGAGAAGGGCTACGGAATCATCGACCAGAAGGACTCCGGCCCGTGCTGCGCTGACGAGAGCGACAAGCGCTTCAGCTGTGAGTGGAAGGTCGAGCTGATCAAGCTGCCGGAGCCGAGCTCTGGAGCCTTCGCGGGGGACGCGGGCATCGCCGGCGACAACGGCGGCCTCGGGGCCTTGAGCACCCTCGCGCAGTCGGGGGGAGGGCTCAGCGCCGCGACTCAAGGAGGGCAACCGCCGGACCTCGGGACGTTGGCTAGCTCGCTCACCGAAGCGGGGGGTAACCCCATCGATGGCGTGGCGGGCATCGTGATGAGCATGGTGTACCCCCAGCTCAAGCCGATGCTCGAGGCGAGTATCCGCAGGGTAACGGTCACGGTCGTGTGGAAGGAAGGCAAGAATCGCCGTGAGCTCTCCGCCGTGCAGTTCGTGACGAATCCCCAGCAGGGTGGCCTCGATCCCAACGCTGCGGCCGGGCTCGAGGGTCTGGAAGATCTCGCGGGTGGGCTCACCGGCAACAGCAACCCGTCTGGTACGACAGGCGGCAGCAATCCCGCCGGAAGAAATCCCGCCGGAAATGGTGCCTTCACCCGCTCGCCGAGCCCATTCGCGCGCCCTGGGGGCCGGCCATGAGCGTGGCTGCACGCTTGGGGCGGCGCGTCCGGCGCCAGCTCGCGGGCTTCACGTTGCTCGAGCTGATCGTGGCGATCACGATCCTGGCGATGATCAGCATGCTGCTCTACGGCGCCTTCTCTGGGCTTCGTAGCACCCGCGACGGCGTGGGTGAGGTGAGCGGCCGCTATCACGAGGGGCGCAGCGCAATGCAGCGCATCGCCCGTGAGCTGCAGAGCGCCTTCCTGAGCTTCAATCGCCCGATCGATCAATCACTCGTCACGCGAGAGACGCTGTTCAAGGGCAGCCGCGGCTCCCCCGCTGATCGCGTGGATTTCACTGCCTTTGCCCATCGCCGGCTGGAGCGTGACGCTCACGAGTCAGATCAGTGCGAGCTCTCCTACTTCGGCTCTCAGGACCCCAAGCAACGTGCGGTGACGGACCTCGTGCGTCGCGAGTCGACGGTGATTGATTTGGAGCCCGACAGGGGCGGTCGTGTCCAGGTGCTAGCGACGGACATCGACCTGTTCCAGCTCGAGTACCTCGATCCCTTCACCGGGCGCTGGACGGAGCAGTGGGACTCCAGCCAGTCCATCGGTCAGACGAATCGCCTACCATACCAGGTGCACATCACGCTGGTGCTCAACGGAGGACAACGCTCCTCCAAGGGCCGCGCCCGCGGCACCATCAAGTTCGACACCAAGGTGATGATTCCAATTCAGTCCCCGATGGACTTCGCAGGGTTGGGGGCCCTTCAGCGATGACGGGCGCTGGCCAGCCGACTCGCGAGGCGCAGGGTGCCCTCCGGCGCTATCGCTTGCGGAAGCGCCGCTCCAGGGAGCGCGGGGTTGCACTGATCATGGTGCTCGGCGCCTTGGCGGTGCTCACCGTGATGCTCACCGAGTTCCAGACCGAGTCCACCGCGGATCTCTCGAGCGCGCTATCTCATCGGGACTCGATCCGCGCGGAATACGCCGCGAAGAGCGGCTTGAACCTATCGCGCCTTCTGCTCGCGTCCGAGCCGACCATCCGCAAGGCCGCGGCGCCGATCTTCTTGCTGATGGGCGGGCGCTCCTTCCAGATCCCAGTCTGGGAGTTCGCCGACCTGGTGCTCGGCGCGTTCAACGACAAGGATGGCGGCAAGCGCTTCGAAAGCTTGGCCAGCGTGCGTCTGGAAGAGGGCGAGAACCTCGGGCTCGACGGCGCAGGCTTCGACATCAAGATCGTGGACGAAGACTCCAAGATCAACGTGAACCTGCCGGCGAAGGGTGACGCTTTCAGCCAGGTGCGCACGGGCACCGCCATCGCGACGCTGATTAGCGGTTTGCAGTACGACGCCTTGTTCGAGAACCGAGACGCTGACGGGCAGTTCACGGATCGCCAGGCGATGTGCTCCGCGTTGATCGACTGGACGGACCCGGATCAACAGGCTGCCGTGTGCCAGCTTGGATCGGACACCGCCCAGACTGCTGCGCCCGAGGACTCCTTCTATCAACAGATCGGTCTCAAGTACGTGCGCAAGAACGCCGCGTTCGACAGCCTGGAGGAGCTGAGGCTGGTGCGCGGAATGAGTGACGATATCTGGGCGAACTTCGTCGAGCCGGACGGAGGCGAAGCCGAGAAGCGTCCGCTCACCGTGTGGGGGCAGGGGGAACTCAACGTCAACACCGCCAACGCTCAAGCGCTCTGGACCATCATCTGTCAGTACGCGGTGGAGAACACGCCGATGTGCTCCGACCCAGAAGAAGCGATCCACTTCATTTCGGTGGTGAGCATGCTCAAGGGGTTCACGTCGGGCGTACCGCTCTTCAACTCCCCCAAGGGCTTCATCAACGCGATGGGCGGAAAGGGCATGTTCGGCGCGGTCTTCGCGGCTCTTGGTCTCCAGCCCGTGACGTTCAAATCCCCAAACGAGACCATGAAGGCCATCACGACGGAGAGTAAGGTGTTCAACGTGGCGGTGACCGGCTACGTGAAGAGCGCCAAGCGTGAGACCAACGCACGCCTGCGCGCGGTCGTCGACATGCGGGGCGCGCCCGAGCCGGCTCAGGCGATCACGGACGCGCTCGGTGCCCTCGGAGTGGAAATCCCGGGAGTTTCCAGCGCTGGTGAGACCGCGCCTGAGGGCAATAATCCTAGCGCCACGCCCACGAATCTCCCCGAGGGCGCGACCGACTCCGCACTCGCAAACTACTTCAAACCGGACCCGGCGGGTCGCATCGTGTATTACCGCCTGGAGTGAAGGCAAAGCTCCGTCTTCTCTCTGCTCGCAGCTAGCGCTCTCCCGAATCGGCGCGCCTCCTTAGAACGACATGGCCAGAATCGTAGGCATCGACATCCGAGACACCCACGTGCGCGCAGTGCTCCTGCGCACGCGTTACCGTGCGGTAGAGCTCGAGCAAATGACCGAGGTGGATGTGGCCCAAGCGGTCAATCCCGCGGAGGCGCTGCGCCAGGCGCTCATGCCGCTGCTCCACGCGGGCGAGCACTTTGCCGTGGCCATCGACGGTCAAAAGGCGTTTGTGCACCGCATCCGCGTGCCGGCTACGGCGCTCAAGCAGCTCTCCGATGTGCTGCCGTTCGAGCTGGAAGCCGAGCTTCCACTGGACATCGAGGAGGTCGTCTACGACTTCCGGCCGCCCGCTGCGACCCGCGAGCCGACGGCAGAGGTCTTGACCGTGGCGGCACGAGAGACCGACGTGCTCTCGGTAATCGCCCAGGTCAAAACGGCGACTGGCCGTGAACCGGAGCGCGTCTCCGCTGGTGCGCTTCCGCTCTCGAATTTGGTGGAGCTGGTCCCCAGCGTGCTCGGGGCGCGCCCCGCTGCCGTAGTAGATTTCGGCGGCTCCCATACGGACTTCGTGGTGATGGAGGGCGGACTGCCCGTGTTCGCGCGCACCCTGTCTCGCGGCGTGGGAACGCTCCCGGAAGGCGCGGAAGCGCTCGCGGCTGAACTTCGGCAGAGCCTCACCGCGTGGCTCGCGAAGGGCGGACAGAGCGTCGAAGTCGTCTATCTCACCGGAACGTTGCCAGCGGGCGCCGCAGAGTTTCTGGCCTATCACTTGGGTACTCCGGTCGAGGTGCTGCCGGGGCTCACTCTGGAGAACGCGACCCCCGATCAGCTCGCCGCGTTGCCGCGCTTCGCGCGAGCGGTTGGCATTGCCCTTGGGCTTCGGGGCAAGGCTCGAGACCTCAACCTCCGTCAAGGCGGGCTGGGCTACGAAAGCGGCTTTGCTTTCCTCAGGGAAAAGGCGCCGACGCTAAGTGGGCTGTTCGCGACGATCTTCGTCTTCTTCGTGTTCTCGACCTGGGCGGAGATGCGCTCACTAAACCAAGAAAACACCGCGCTCCGCAGCGCGCTTGGTGAAATCTCGATGAAGGTGTTGGGCGAAGAGACGTCAGAGCCCGATCGCGTGCAGGAGCTCCTGGACAAGGGGCCAGGCAAGCAAGACAACGACCCAATGCCGCACTTTGACGCGTTCGATGTGATCGTGGAGATCAGCAAGGCGGTGCCACACACGGTGACTCACGACATCCAAGAGTTCGACATGCAGCGCGGCAAGGTGAAGATGAACGCGATCGTCGGTTCAACCGACGAAGCGCAGAACATCTCCTCGACGCTCAAAGAGCACGCATGCTTTCAGGACGTGAAGGTCTCGAAGATCACCCAGGTGGTGAACAGCGATCGTCAGAAGTACGTGCTCGAGTTCGATGTCGCCTGTCCGGAAGATGGTGGACCTAAGAAGCCTGCCAAGAAGGAAGAGGGAGGCGAGAAATGACCCTCGGCGAACGCTTCGCACAGCTGGAACCCCGCGAGCGTCGGCTGGCGATGGTGCTCATGGCGGTCTTCGGTGTGTTCATCCTGATTGGCATTCCGGCACTGATCACGAGCGCGGTTGGCACCAAGCGAGATGACAACGAGGCGCTGCAGCGCGCCATTCGCTCGATTCGCGAGGGACGTGCCCAGTACGCCGCTCGCTCCGCCAATCAAGACGCGGTGGTCGAGCGCTACGCGAAGACGACGCCCGCCCTAGCGGGCTTCTTGGATCGCCTCGCGAAGCAGAACAAGGTTGACATCCCCGAGAGCCAAGACCAGGCGACGGTTCCCCACGGTAAGCTATATGAGGAACGCTCGACGCGCATCACCCTGCGCAAGGTGGGGATGCTCCCGCTGGCGAAGTTCATGGAATCCATCGAGCGCTCGGGCTACCCGGTGAAGATCAGCAAGCTGAACGTACGCCGCAGCGGAGCGCAGCCGGACCAGTACGATGTGTCGATGACGGTGTCCGCTTTCGACCGCAAGGCGCCAGAGAAGAAGACCCCTGGCACTGAGCCCAAGGGAGAAGAAGGATGAGCCCCCGCGGGAAAAAGATCCTGAAGTGGGTAGGCTACCCCTTCTTCTACCTGTTCGCGCTGGTCGTATTCCTCTACCTGACGCTGCCCACGGATCGCGCCAAAGCCAAGATCGAAGCGGAGTTCAACGCTAGGCAGACCGACGAGAACCCGCTCACGCTGCGCATCGGGGACCTAGACACCTATTGGCTTAGCGGCGTCGAGGTTGAGGACGTGGAGCTGGTCGGTCAACCCAAGGTCAAAGAAGACGGCAAGCTGGGGAAGGCCGAGCGTTTCTCGATCACCCGCGCGACCGCGCGTGCGTCGATTTGGAGCGCGATCGTCGGCGACACGTCGGTGTCGTTCGACGCAGAGGCGTTCGACGGCACCATCAAGGGCACCTACGGGAACGAGGACGGGACGCAGCACATCCACATCGAGGTCGCGGATCTCGGTGTAGACAAGCTGCCGTTCGTCCAGGCAGCCATCGGGATCCCGATGCAAGGCTCGATGACTGGTAGCGTGGATCTGACGATCCCTGGTGGAAAGCTTGCGGAAGCCGACGGCACCGTCGATCTCGAGGTCCAGGGTCTACGAGTAGGCGACGGAAAGACGAAAATCCGCGACACCATCGCGCTACCTGAGATCAAGGCGGGAACCTTGAGCTTGAAAGCTGAGGCCGCGGCGGGCACCGTGACGGTGTCCGAGCTGAAGTGCGACGGTACGGATATCAAGGTTGACGCCGCTGGAAAGATCAAGCTGCGAGACCCCTTCGATAGTTCCCTCGCGGAAATGACTCTGAGCTTCTCGTTCAAGGACGCTTACCGAAACAAGAACGAGATGACCGCGGCGCTCCTCGGCAAGCCTGGTGGCCCTCCGGGCGTTCTTGACTTGGATCCCAAGGTGAAGCGAGCGAAAAAGCCGGACGGCTCCTACGCTTGGCGCTTGAGTGGGCCCGTCGGCAAGCTTCGATTCGATCCGGCGAGCGGTGGCGCATCATTGCGGGGCAACTCGATCCGCAACCGGCTCAAGGGCGGCAGCGTCTTGCAGCGGAAGTGAACTCCGGCGGTTCAAGAACAGCGAAAGCCCCGCTCGTAGTCGTGCGGGGCTTTCTGTGATTTCGCGCCCGGGAGGCGCGAACAAGTAACAATTCGATTTCGCGTCCGGAGGCGCGAACGGGCGACCATGCTGCGGCGTTGCTGACCAAGCGCTAGGCGGCAGCGTCTGCCGACCGGAGGCGCAGGCTGAGCTTGCGACTCGCAACCGCCGCCCCCAAGCCCATGGTGACCACGGCGAAGGTGAAGAAGCCACCGAGCCAGGGAATGGCACCAACTAGGAGGAACACGGCGCAGCCAACGGCAAGGTGTGTGTACGGGTTCTTCGTGCGGTGCTGTACCAACGTTCCTCCAAGGGTCTGCAAAACCGCGCAAATCCCCGCGTAGCTGACGAACGTCAGGACGAGCACTCCAAGCAGCGCGATCGGGATCCCGATCAGGGTGACACACAACACGATGAAGCCGATCAAGGCACCCAGCCAGGCGACTACGCCAAGGGCGAAGCTTCGCATCGGGCGCAGCGTGACCTCCTGGCTGAGCGCATCCATGCGCCGTGTGGCCAGCGCCATCAGCACGACACCGAAGACGAAGAGCATCGCGCTCTTGGTCAGCGCTGACCCGATTTGTTCGATCAATCCCATGGTCTTTCCTCTCTCCTCGCCGTCCACGTGGATGTCGCCACTTGTTCGATTCGTTTGGACCTCACCCAAGACTCTCGCGCCCTTGGCCTGACTGAGCTTGCCGCCCATCACACCAACGTCGCCGCCAACCTCGGTGCCGTCTTGGAGCTCCAAGTTGCCACCAACCACCGCGGCGTCGCCTCCGACCCGCGCTCCGGGGCGTAGTACCGCGCGTCCGCCCATCACGGTGAGGTCGCCGGTAACCGTGCCGAAGACCTCCGCACTGCCGCCCATCACCGTCAGATCGTGAACGACTTCGCCTTTTTCGATGCGGATCGAGCTGCCGGTGATGACTCGATCTTTGCCTTCAGCTGCCTCGGCTGGCGTGTCCGCACTCAAGGCAGGTGGCTCGACAACACTGGGCGGTATCGGCGGTACGGGTGGGGTGACCTCTGCCGGCGCTGCCGCCGCGGGCACTTCCGGCGGCTCCGGCGCAGCTTGAGTCGCGCTTGGCGCCGCCGCAGCGCTGGGAGCAGCGATAGCCGCAGCCGCGCTAGGTGCGGGAGATTCCGCGAGCGGAAGAATGGTGATGAAGTCGCCCTTGCGTTCCGCACGGTAATTCGCGTCGGCAAAGAGCGCTTGCATCACGTCGTCCGCGGACAGCTGCTTCACGTGTAGATCGATTGGCTGGCCCTCGGGACCACGATAAATCACGTTCCAGTGTGCAGCCTCAGCGAGCTGGTGAAGCGCCTCGGAGCGAGTTGCGCGGGAAAGGGAGAGCGAGACCTTCGGAGAAGAATCCGGCCAGCTCCCGGCCTTCTCCACCTCTGCTTGGACACTGCCGGCAGAGAGCGTCAGGAGACCGACGCTGGCAACGACACTGCCGAGTCGGCGAATCAGGGTTCGACTAAGCATTTTGATTCCTCGTGGCAATGGTCTGACGAAGCGCGATTGCCGTTCCAATGGCCATCAAGAGCACGGCCAGCAGAAACGGCGCTAGCGAACCGAGGGGGTTCTCCGCGCGCACGGAGTTCATGAGCTGCGGTAGCGATCGCAGCGTCACCTGGGTCGCCTGCCACAACGGACGTAGATTGACGGACCACGCTGAGCCAAGCGCACTTGGCAGTATGCCAACCACCGCCAAGAGCAGCGCGGCGGCGAGTGCCGCTCTAGGGACGCCGCGGCTGGCTGGCGCGAGCGCAGTCGCGAGCTCTTCCGCTTCGGGTGCTAGCGCGAGGTCAAACCTGAAGCTGAGTTCTGCGGCATTGCTGACGTGGTCGCCACAAGCCGCGCAACCGTCCAGGTGTTGAAGCACCAGCGGAGTCACCAGGTCGAGCTGCCCGTCCGCGCACGCGACAATCGCCTCTTCCGAGAGGTGACCCGTCTCGTCCAGGTCGAATGGTAGTGAGTCTTCGATCATATCAGGCCTCGATGAGCTCTTGCTCGAGTCGCTTGCGCGCTCGGGCGATCCAGGTGCAGACGGTGCCCAGGGGCACGCCAAGCATCTGCGAGATTTCCTTGTAGCTTTTATTTTCTGCGTGGAAAAATATCAGAGCGCGCCGTTCTTGAGCGGGCAACGTCTCGAGGGCCACCAGCAGCGCTTGCTTGCGACGGCGGTCTATCAATTCGTACTCGGGGGAGGCGCCGTCCCAGGCCGTATCAGTAGTCGTGTCGAGCACAACCTCGCGCGAGGCGCCTCGCCTGCGGTCGATGGTCACGTGGCGTGCGATTCCAAACGCCCAGCGGCTCAAGTCCTCGAGGGAGCGCAGCTTGTGACGTCCCTCCAGGGCGCGGCGCAACGTCTCACTCAGGCAGTCCTCGACGTCGGCGTGATTGCTGCCTGGTCCCAGGCGGCGTCGAATATAGCCTTGGAGCGCGGGCCTGAGTTCAGCCAGGGCTCGGCTGAACTCAGGACTTGGAGCGTCCTCCGGCGGCGGCGCGGTCGTGCTCATGGCAGCTCGGGCGCCGTCGAGGGTATCCCAAGCGGGTCGCGAGGGTCGCGCCTCGAGCTGCTCCTCGCCCCGCGCCCAGAACACTGGGCCGAAACACTCGCGCCAGCTTGGGAGCTGCCAGGGCGAATTCAGCGTCAAAGTGGTCATTACCCCTGCTCTTCGCGCCGGAGCTGGGGATATTTCGCGCGCTCAGGAAAAAACGCCAAGGGCCCCGGCGAGTGCCGAGGCCAGTTGGGCTTTTGTGTGGTCTCTGACCGAGGCTCAGGAATCGACGCCGATCATCAGGCGCTGCCGAAGCTCGAAGAACGGCTCGCTGACACCGTAGAGCACCAGCTCCTTGAGCCGCTCCTGCGCTGGCACGGCGCTCGACGCCTCGTCCGATGCCTTGATGATCTCGGCAGCGGTCTCGAGGTCGTGGCACACCACGAGACCCGCCCGATCGGCGGTCAGGTCCACGCCAGCGACCCAGCGCTTCAGGTCCAGCGCGCCGCCGCTCTCTAGGAGCTTCGCGACCACGCGAGCGAGCTGGTCGCGGGCCTGAGCCGAGAGGTGTCGCTCCAGCGCCTCGATCGAGTCGCGCACCGGGCCCTCCAAGGAGGGCGCAACCGGGAACTGCGGCGCGTTGAGCTTGATCGCCGCGAACAGCCACGACTTGAGGCCAGTACCGGACGGTACGAGGTGTCGCACGTACATTCCTGGGCGGAAATACGTGAGGTGGCGAGCGGCAATGAACGCAGCAGCTTGCGGCGGGACCTCGGCGCTGAGCGCGGCCGTACCGAGCACGATGGACGGCGCGTGAGCGTGAAGGAACGACAGCCCGCCCGGGTCGTTGGGATTGTGGAACGTCGGGGGCGCCTGCATCCCGAGCACGCCGGCGGCGTAGTGCAGCGTCTGGCTCATCGGGTAAGGGTCCGTTGCGAGGTCCACCTGGTAAGATTGATCGTATCCGAGATCCACGAAGCTCTGACCACGGGTGAGGATGACGGCGGGTTCGATCAGGGCGAACACGCTGGTCAGCAGCGGGTCCGCGAAGTTGTGGAACACGCGTCCCAACCAGTCCTCGTCGTTGAAGGCGTCCTGAGCGTGCGCGGGCGTCTCCGAACGCATGCGGCGGAAGAAGCGCTCCTCATCTGGTTCCGCGAGATTCATTACGAACAACGCTTGGCACAAGCACCACGCCGCGTCTGCGCGCTTGACCTCGGTGTAGAGGCGCCGCAGGAGCTTGTAGGAGTCGGGGCGGTAGGGGTTCTGGCGCAAGATGGCAAGCTGCGCCGTTACGGCCTTGCCGAGGTGCTTGTGCGGATCCGAGGCGTAGAGATTCGCGAGCAGCTCGCTGCGCTCCTTGTTCTCGGGATCCAGGGTGTGGGCCGCCTCGAACGCATCGATTGCCTTGTCGGTCCACCCGAGCTGCTTCTCGTAGAGCTCTCCAAGCTCAGTAAAGGTCTCGAGTAGCGTCTTCGTGTCCTTCTTCTCGGAAGCGCGCTTCAGGCGACGCTTCAAGAGCTTCTCGACCGCCTCGTGGTCACCGCGCTGCCGCTGGAGTTCGATGGCCTCGGTCAGCGCCTTGCCCATCTCCGGGTCGAGTTCGAGGACTCTTTCGTAGTATTCGATTGCGCGATCCACATCGCCCATTTGCCGTCCGGAAACGATAGCTGCGGTGTGCATGTACTTCGCCTTTTGGCGGGAGTCGTCGACGAACTCGGCGAGACGGAGCACCACTTCTACCAGCTTTCCCCAGTCCTTTTCCTCGCTGTAGAGCTGCATCAGCTTCGTGAGCAGACGGCGATCGTCGGGTTTCTCCTCCAGCGCCGCGACGTAGCTCTTGGCCGCTTGGGTGCGGTCGTTGAGCTTCTCCGAGGCGATATCGCCCATCTCCATTAGCAGGCGCACGCGTTCGTCACCCTCGACCGCCTCGAGGTGCTGACTCTTGATGGTCAGTGCCGCCTGGAAGTCACCCTTCTCCAAGAGCAACTCGGCTAGGGAGCTCATGGGGGTGAGGTCCGACGGATTGAGGTCCAGGGCTTCTTCGAGAGGTGCCTTCGCTTCGTCCAGCTTTCCGAGTCGGCGGGCGGACTCACCGAGGCGATAGAGCGCTGCCGCGTGCTCGTGATCCGAGAGGTCCTTGGCGAAACGCGCGAGCAGGTCTGTGTACATCTCGTAGGCGCGCGCCGGGGCGCCGTGCTCGAAGGTCACGCGTGCGACTCGCATCAGCGCTTCACGATCGTCGGGAGCGATGCGCTGTAGCGTGTCCATCGGGGCCAGGGCCTTCTCCGTGGAGCCGCTCTGGCTCAGCGCATCGACGAAGTTTACGAGGATGCGCGTCGCTTCGGCCTTCTCTAGAGAGTCGGCGCGGTTAGCGACGAGCTCGTAATGCGTGGCGGCCTCGACAAAGCGCTTTGCGGCGAACGCCTGGTCACCGAGGATACTGAGCGCCACCAAGTTCGTGGGGTCGAAGCCAAGAGCCTTCTTCGCGGCGTCTTCCGCTTTCGCCTCGTCCTTGAGGCGGTCGCGAGCCAGCTTTGCCATCTCGGCGGCGAGCTTGGCCTTGGCGCGGTCGCCCTCGGTTTGCTCCAGCTCTCGCTGAAGCAGCTGCATCGCCGCGTTGGCGTCGCCTCGCGCCGCGTATGCCTCGCGCAGTGCTGCGGCGGCGGTGCTGTCCTTCGGGTTCGCGTCCAGGGCGAGCTTGTAGCGCTCGATAGCGCTGTCCCGATCGCCGCGTCCTTCGAGGAGCTTTGCCGCGCGGATGTATTGTTCCGCTTTGGCTTCGGGTGAGCTTGCCTTTGCGGCCAGGGCCTCGATTGCGTCCAGCGCCGCGTCAGCGTCACCGCTGGATTCACGCAACCGAGCCAGGGCCTCGAGGGCTCCGGCGTGCTCGGGATCGACCTCGAGCACTCGCTCATAAGCGTGGGTCGCCCGCTCGGGGCTCCCGATCTGCTCGCTCAACACTCGACCGTGTGCGAGTGCCAGCTCAACGCGCCGTCCGGGGTCGGTCACGAGCTTCAGGTGCTGCTCATAAAGCTCGGCCAGGTCTTCCCAGCGATCGAGCGCGCGGTAGTGCCGGGATAGCGCAGTCAACGCAGACTCGTGGGCGGGATCGATCTTGAGCACCGCCTCCCACGCGTCCGTGGCCTTTGCGTGATCGAGGAACTCCTCGTCGTGAATACCGGCGACACGTTCCAGCAGCGTGATTTTCTGGCGCGGGGTCGCCGCGAGCTGGATTTGGCGGGCCAGGTTTTCCAGCAACTCCTGGTACCGGCCGGCCTTGCTCAGCAGGCGATCGAGACCGCGCAGCGCGTCCAAGTTCGAGTTGTCCTCTTCGAGGACCGTCTGATAGCGGCGAGTCGCCTCAGCTTCATCGCGCAGGTTATCCTCGTGGATCTCTGCCGCGCGGCACATCACGAACAGCTTCTCGTCGCCCCGCAGGGCGTCGGCGCGGCGATCCAAGATCTTCACCAGACCCGCGTAGTCGTTGGTGCGTTCGTAGATCTTCGCCAGCGCCTCGCTGGCTTTGGCGTGTCCTGGATCCTCGGCCAGGACTTGTTCGTACAAATCACGCGCGCCGCCGGTGTCCCCGAGCTGATGCTCCAGAATCTCTGCGGCTTCCGCGCGGAAGTCACGAGAGCGCGCCGGTGTGGGCGCCGCGTCGGCGCGCCGCGTGAGGACCATCCCGAGTTCTGGCCACTGCTGGGCCTTGCGGTAGATGCGGGTCATGCCGTCGAGGGCGGCCTCGTTGGCTGGCTCGTTCGCGATCACCGCCTGGTAGCAGGGGAGGGCGAGGTCTGGACGGCTGACGCCCTCGGCGTACCACTTGCCCATACGCAGGAGCAGGAGCGTCTTCACCTCTTGCGGCAGGTCCTCGGCGACTGCCTCGTTACAGGTGTGGAGGACTTCGTTCCACGATTCTGTGTTGGAGCCGACGAGCTTCTCGATCTGGTCGGCGTATTCGTCGCTCTCGGCGTCTTCACAGTAGGCCTGGGTGTAAGCGACCAGGGCCTGCTCGTGATCGTCGAGCTCGTGGGCGTACAGGTGGCCGATCTCCGCCAGGGCCCGCGCGCGCTCGGTGCGGCTCTCCGCGCCCTCGGAGCGTGCGAGCAACATCTCGACCAGTTCCTCGTATTTGCCAAGGCGTCGCCGCGTATCTTCTAGCCCGGTGACGGCGATGTCGTCCGTCGGGTCGAGCTCAGTGAGCCAGACGTATACCTGCTCCGCCTTGTCGTCGGTCTTCGCGTGCTCGTAGAGCCTTGCCGCGCGGAAAAGGAGACCCTTCCTGGCTTCCTTCTGGTCCTTGTCGCTTGCCTCCAGTTGGTCAGCGGCCATGCTGAACGCTTCGGCTACTCGTGCTGCGTCGGCGCCTTCTTCGACGGCCGCTTCGAGGGCCAGCGCAGCGTCCGCGTCTTCGGGGTCAGCGACCAGCGCATCGATGCGTTCGTCGAGCTCGGCGTCGTCGATCTTTTGCTCGCGCTTGGCCATGCTGCCTCGACCGAGCGTCTCGAGAGCCTCGAGCAAAACCTTCGCGTCGGCGGGCCGCTTGTCGGGGTCCTTGTTGAGCAATCTGAGCACGAACTCGTCGAGCTCCGTCGTCACCCAGCCCCGAGGTGCCACGCTGCTGGGAGCGACCGGTTCCTGCTTGAGGTGACCGATCGCCGCGTCGATCGCGGTCTTCGCCTCGAAGGGCGGCTTGCCGCTCAGTACTTCGAACAGCAGAGCACCAAAGGAGTAGACGTCTGCCCGAGGGTCCGCGCCCATGCCACGGATTTGCTCCGGCGAAACGGTCTTGGGTGAGCCTACGGTGCTGAAGAGTTCCCGCTGCCCGCTGTTCACGCGCGCCCGAGCCCGGAGACGGTCGGAGCCCGCGTCTTGCAGCACCAGGCGGCTGGTTCCGTCGCTACCGCGGGAGACCAGGACGTTTTCCAGTCGCAAGTCGCCATGGGCGATGCGCTTCTTGTGCAGTGCCGCCAGCGGCTCGAGGATGCCCTGCAGGAGGGGGCGTGCCTCGTTGATGTGCATCGGACCGGTCCGCTCGATGCGCGCTGCCAGCGGCTGAGCGTCCACGAAATGATGGGCGACGTAGTGCCGCCCGTCCACTTCGCCGACCTCGAGACCAGTGGGCAAACCAGCGTGATCCGTTTGCGCGATCAACCGGCTTACCGTAAGGAAACGCATCAGTCCCCGTTGATCGCGCGTTGCCTCGCGCCGGATGACCTTGAGGCGATAGTCCTGGTCGCCCCTGCGAGCGACATAGCTGACTCCCAGTCGGCCTTCGCCAAGCTTGCGCGTCAGCTGGAAATCCCCGAACGCCTTTCCCAGCTCCAGCTCCTCCGGCTGAGACAGCCCGTGGACGCGGATCTGACTCAGCTTGGGGCTCGTCTCCTCCTTGGTCGCGAGCACGGCGTCACACAGCGCCTCGATCGCGTCGACCTCGGCGCAATGCTCAGTGAGGGCGCGCACGAACGAGCCCTTGGCGGCGGTTCCACCGACCGCCTCTGGCTCGATCCCCAGCACGCCGCGCGTGAGGTTGATGATTTCATCGAGCTCGAACAGTCGTTCTAGCTCCGCACGCAGAATGTCCATCTCGACCATGCTGTATTGTTCCGGGGTGACGCGCGTTGAGAGGTTGGCCAGCGGCTCCCCCGCGGAAGCGTCCCAGTGGGGCGCTCTGCATATCCGTGGGTGAACGTTGGGGCTGACGATCTCAGCAATCGGGTGTTTGGCTAGTGGCGCCCAAGGCGGCGCATCATAGCGAAACGCCCTGGGAATTGACACCTGAACCGTTGGCCGACGGCGGCTCACGGCGGTGGAGTGAGACTCCGGATCATCTCGCGAGAGGGCGTTCAGTCAGCCTGAAGACTTGCGGCGAGAGCAGCATCGAGTTCCCCGACAAACTTGGCCCGCGCCCACGCGCTGAGCGAGGACATGCAGGATGTTGCATCGTCAGCTGTTCTTCGAGCGCGTGCTTCCCATCGCAATCTTGGCGTTGGCGGCGGTTTCCGTGCCCTGGCTGATGTTGTCTCCAGAAGGGCTTCCGCGCCTCGACCGGCTTCGCGCCGAGCGTGCCGAGGTGGATGATGAAGTGTCGAAGCTCAGCCAGGAGATCCACGAACTGCGAGCGGAGCAGGCCCGAATCAAGCAGGACCCCACCGCGGTCGAGCAGGTGGCGCGAGACGAGCTTGGCTTGGTGCGACAGACCGAAATCGTCTATCAGTTCTCGAAGTAGCTCCCGCGCCGTACGAGCTTTTGGAGTGTCCGGCTGGGAGTCGGTGCCGGGCGCGCTGTACCTACGATCCCGGTTGCTCGTGCGCCGTAGCTTGAGCGCTTGCGTCCGGCTCCGGTAGTCGTCGATTCTTTAGTGGTGTCCGTAGACCTCGCGCGCAGATTGGCTCGTTCCGGCTCGGTGCCGGTGGACGCCATCGAGGAGGCTTTGCGCCGCTGGGTCAATCGCGGTGAGTCCTTCCTTTCGGTGCTCGTCGAGCGAGAGCCACGAGTTGAACAGCTGCTGCTCCGTGCCGCGGAACGCGCGAGCGTGCCGACCATCAAGCGCGTGGTGGTCGCTGAGGATGTGCTCCGAGAGGTTCCGTACGGAATGTGTGAGCGTTTGTTAGCCGTTCCCATTCGACGGGATCCACGTACACAGACCGTGGACGTCGCGACCGCCGATCCGCTTGACCCACATGTCGCCCGCGAGTTCGCCCATCAGTTGGGGGTTCCCGTGCGAGTCCTGCAAGCGAGCGTCAGCGAGCTCGTGCGCGCGCTGAAAGGGGTCTCACGTGGTACCCCGCACTCTGAGCGCACGCCGGCTTTCGGGACTCAGGTCGCAAGGCCCGAGCGCGTCATCGCACCAGTGCACCGCGCGAGGCTGCCCGACCTTGGGCCACCCCCAGGGACGCCTGTGCCCCAGACCCACGACTATGGCCAGGCGCGCCCACCATCTGACGCGGCCATCCCCCTAGTTCGTCGCTCTCGCAACAGCTTGCACCCGCCTGCGAGCCCCACGTACGTGCAAAGCGAAGAACAGGCAGCACTGCACGACGAACAGGTGCTCACGTTGCTCATGCAGTCGGCGAGCGCTGACGAAGTCGTGCAGCACCTGACTCGTGGCTTCGAAGCGCTCTCGCCGCGGGTGGTCGTACTGGCCCTGCGTGGAAATGAGTACGTGGGGCGCGCCGCTGCTCGCGGGATGGCAGAGAACGCTCTGACTGAACTCCGGATCCCCGCGGATAGGCCAAGCGTCGTGGCTACAGCCTGCGAGGCGGGGTACTACCTCGGGGAGCTACCGCAGACTCTCGCGCACGCGAGCCTCGCAGAGCTCTTGGAGCAGCCTCTGGGGGAGGTGCTGGTACAGCCCGTGCTGGTTGGCGCCCGAGTTGCGCTGGTCGTGGTGTCTACCCTGGTGCAGGACAGCGGTCGCATCACGCGTCGTGCGGAGCTCTTCGTTCGCGCTGCGGGCGAAGCACTCGAGCGCATCCTGATGGATCGCAAGCTCAAGGGCTGAAGCACCCGAGCCGCGCGCGCGGCGCGACGACCTTGGCCTGCTACAGGGCGTCGAAGGCCGCAATCACGTCTGCGGGCGCTTGCACCAACTCAATCAACACTCCCTCACCCCCGAGCGGAAAGTCCGCGTTGCCCTTGGGGTGGATGAAGCATACGTCGTGACCCGCTGCGCCCTTGCGGATGCCCCCAGGTGTGAAGCGGACGCCTTGAGCCTCGAGCCACGTGACGGCTGCCTGAAGGTCGTCGATCCACAGACCCATGTGGTTCAGCGGAGGCTCGTTCACCTTGGGCTTCTTCTCGGGATCGATGGGCTGCATCAAGTCGATTTCGACCTTGAAGGGCCCTTTGCCGCAGACGGCAATGTCCTCGTCGACGTTCTCGCGCTCGCTCTTGAACTCACCGATCTTGTTTAGACCGAAGACGTCGAGCCAGAGCTTCTGCAGCGCGCTCTTGCTCGCGCCGCCGATTGCGATCTGTTGTACGCCTAGGACTCGGAACGGACGACTCGTCATGACGCGCGGGGTGTAGCTCGGCTCACCTTGGGGGTCCAGCTCAGCGCACGCTCATGCCGCGCCGAAACCAAAAAGACGCGGCATATGGCGGAGGTCGCACAGCTGGCACGCTGGTCCGAGCTACGTGGCTGGCGTTCAGGTCGTCAGCTCAGGGGACGCGGATCTGCACGCCGCCACCGATCTCCATGGTGGCGTTGATCGAACGGAGCACGCCGACTGTCATTCCCGCGTGGATATATGCTCCGAAGGCCTTCGCGAAATCGTACTGGGGCCCTGCGGCGAGGTGGAAGACGAAGTCGGTTTTGTACTCAGGGTTGTACGTCTGGTCGCCGGGGAAGTTGAAGTCGACGTTGCCCGCGCCGTCCTCGGTCTCGACGCCTACCGCCGGCTCGATGAAGATCTTGAAGCGCGAGTCGCTCATCGTGTAGGCACGCAGCCCCGCGCCAAAGATCTTGAGTGGATTGGTATTGGTCTGGCTCTCTCCGTCCAGGCCAAAGCGCGCCCACAGGAACGGCTCGATGGAGTCCAGCGGCGAGAACGAGATCGCCAAGTCGACCATGGGCTGAGCGCCATAGCCGCAGAACTTCTGCTGGTCCTTCGCCGCCTTGGTCAGATCCGGCTCCTTGCACAGCGGGGACTGGTCATAGCGAAACACCATCTTGTATCCGCCGAGAAACGCACCTCGGAGCCCGACCTGCATGCCGTGGCCGTAGGTGTCGTCCTCGCCAACCTCGCGGGACTCTGGTCGTGGGGTGGCTTTCTCTTCCGCCGGTGGAGCGGGGGGAGGGGTGCTCGTGTCCTTCTCCGTGCCCATCCCAACCTGCTTCTGCACCTCCGGCGACGCGGTGGGCGCGGCGTCCGCGGGTTCTCCCGGCGGATCCTCCGCCGGCTGCGCAAGCGCGGTCTGGGTGCAGAGGAGTGCTAGGGAGGCCAGCGCGAAAGGAGAGCGTTTCACGACGGCAGGGTATCACAGCACCCGATGACCCAAGTCATGGTGTCGGTTTGCTGGGCCGTATTGCAATCAGCGGGCGTGTTGCAATCAGCGGCGCGTTGCAATCAGCGGCGCGTTGCAATCAGCGGCGCGTTGCAATCAGCTCGCGCTGGATTTTCGCGGTTTTTGTGGGCCTGCTTCGCTTGCGGTCCCGAGCTTCGTCCAGTTTCGCTCAGCGTCCAAAGCCAGCCACGTGAGGTCGAACTGCTGGTCCCCCGCCTTTGCGCTCAGCGTCTTCTGGCCGTCCCAGCTCTCCGGCGCGGGCAGCACCAACTCGGTCTGTTTTGCGAGACGGCCAACGGTCTCGACGTCGGCGGTGAGCGCCAACACTCCGAGCCCGGACAACAGGGGAACTAGGGCGGACGGGACATACGGGGCCACGACTGCGCGCAAGGCCGGAGCGAGCGTGGGCGCGCTGCGGGCTAGCCAGTGTACGTCGCCCGGATTCGACAAGACGAACGCCGACGGCGCGTCGAGGCTCGTTGCGTTGGCCACCACGCGCAGGGTCGTCTCGCCGGACCAGGGTACTGCCGCAGGGAACTGATGCTTGGATGCGTCATCGTCCAAAGCCTTGGCCTTGCCCTTGGCCTTGCGCACAACGAGCACATCGTCGGTCGGTAGGGCGCGAGGAACCGTCACGCGGACCGGTCGCTTGAAGCTTCGCGGGTCGCCCATTTCCCCGTACGCGACCGCGTAGGCCAGGGTCTCCGCAGAGCCCACGACGAAGCGCCCCTCGGAGCTGGGCTCCGCGTCGAAGGTCCGCAGACTGACACCATCGCTCGGCGGAGGATAGAGCTCGCCTGTGAGTACCCGATGGTCCGGCTCGAGTAGGCGCGCACCCGTCGCGATCAGGTCGACCAGCGCGCCCGCCTTGGCGAGCACTTCAAGAACTTGGCGGGAAGGCGGGACCAGCAGGAGATCAAGCCGCGTCGGCACCCGCTTGCTCTTGAGCAGCGCCGCTGCCGCGAGGATATCCCGCAGGCTCGCGCCGCAGTCGCCTCCCAGGATGACTTGCCGTACGGATTTACCCTTGAGCTCGCGGACTGGCTTCACCTTGCCATCTACGTCGAGCACCAGTGGGTCAACCGCAGACAGATCGACGGTCAAGACGTCGTCGCAGGGTGCGCCTGCGTCGGGAGAGAGCGCGCGATGCGCCTTCGAGCGGCGTTGATCGCGCAGGTAGACTTCGGTCTTTTCGTCACTGACGAACACCGCGCCTGCTGCGCCGAGTTGTGGAGCCAGCGCGCACAGCACGGCGCGATCGGGGACGGAGATGAGCCTGGCGGAAGGCCCAGCGAACTCGAGCACCACCGGTGCTCCGTGCTCCCGATCGATGCGCTCGATGATCTCGCCGATTCCGCGCCGCAAGAGTTCGAGAGCCACGTCGCGCACGCACACGAAGGGTCGGATGCGGCCGCTCAGCAAGACCTGAACGCTCCGAGGCGGCCGGACTTTCAAGGAGCCGGCCAACATCGCGTCCGCTAGCTGGGACGGCGATACCACCAGGGTCAGCATCCCGACGCCTCCGGTGGCTGCCATGCGAGGCTCGTCCGTGACCGCGAGACGCGCCGGTGAGCCAAAGCGTTCGAGGTGCACGGCAGCCGGGAAGCCGATGCCCGCGCGGGATAGGAGCACACCCTGCTGGACGATGCTGTCCGGCACGCGCCCCGTGTTGTCTTCTCCCTTGCGGGCGACGCAGTGGGTCTCGTAAGCCACCGCAGTTTCCACGGCGACCTTGCGCAACCCACGAGCCAACGCCTCGTTGATGGTGCGGGATGGATCCCTCGCCAGAATGACCTGATCGACTTTGACTCGTGTCAGATCGTTCTGGAGTAGCGGGTCGTCGCTACGTCCCGCGAGGATCTTCTGGGGCATGGTGCGGGGCGGATCGCCCGCTCGCGCGCGCATAGTGATTCAGTGACTTCTGTTAATGGACCACTGCCGGGCCCGCGGGAGACGGGAAAGTAGCCGGCAGACCTCCACAGGGTCAAGGTCGCTGGCGCGCGCTCAGGCGGGCGACCTCGGGTGCGGGCATGGCCCAGTTACCTGGAGGGTGCAAGCCTGCCGTCAGCCGCCCGGGAGATTTCGCAAGCATCCGCGTGGAGAGTGGCCCGTCAGCCCGTGGCCAGCGGACCTTTCCCATGGGCTAACTGCCAGAGATTATACGGCAAATCTCCACGCCGTCAGGCGAGGTGCAAGAGCCGGGTTTGGGGGTGAGGGAGCGTCGGAGCAAGCCGACGTGAGGCGCTCGAACCCTGAGCCGGAACGCGTCGAGTCCCGCAAAGCAAACGAGACGCGGGCGCTACGTTTGGGGCGGCGGCAAGCTAAGCAGTTCATTAAGCATCGCCGGTCAACTCGTCGGTGATCAGCTTTCATGCGCCGCCCTGCGCTGCGTGGTCGGCCCGGCCATGGCGCTGGGGGTCCTCAGAAAGATTCACGTTTTTCGGGAATCCGGCTACGCTCAACACGATGTTTCGCGAGGCGCTCGAAGGCGTGGTTGAGGGGACCGACGGTGGGCTGGCCGGTGTGTTGATGGACTTCGAGGGCATAGCCCTCGAGACCTACGTCAAGCCAGAGGCCGGGATGGACATCGAAGCCGTGGGCGCTGAGGTCAGCGTCGTGGTGAAGGCCATTCAACGAGCGACCGAGATGCTCGACGCCGGCGACACGAAAGAAGTCAGCTTCAAGTCCGAGCGCATGGTCACGCTGATCCGTGTCGTGAACGAGATGTACTTCCTGGCGCTGACCATGAAGCCAGATGGCAACTTCGGCAAAGGTCGCTTCATGCTGCGCACCACTGCCCCCCGTCTGCTCAGCGAGCTCGAGTAGTCGCCTCCCGGCCGATAGCGGCGGTTAGCATCCATGGCCACGAAGCGCACCAAGACAGGCGCGACCTCGAGCACTGCCGCCGCAGCCAAGGCGGCAAGCACGCGCACGCCAAAGCGGCGGAGGTTTCTCGTGCTGAGCGGGCCGAACTTGCAACGGCTCGGCAAGCGTGAGCCCGAGGTGTACGGGCGCAAGACTCTCGAAGATATCCATGTGGAATTGGCGCGGGTCGCCGATGACCTGAGCGTGGAAGTCGACTGCAAGCAGTCCAACTACGAGGGCGAGCTAGTCGGATGGTTGGGCGAGGCAGGGGACCAAGGCTTCTCCGGAATTCTGATCAACCCCGGAGCTCTCACGCATTACAGCTACGCATTGCACGACGCCATCAAGGCGAGCGGCCTGCCTTGCGTGGAACTCCACCTGTCGAATCCTGATGCGCGCGAAGAGTTCCGCCACGTGAGCGTGGTCGCTGCGGTGTGTGTTGGTCGCGTGGCGGGTTTCGGTGCGGACTCGTATCGTCTGGCGTTGATCGGGCTCGTTCAGAAGCTAGCGTCGAAACGCTGAGCATTTGGCGCGGCGTGCACAGCGCCTCGGCGCAAACTCCAGCGTGACGCTGACTCGCGGCTGCAGGGATTGAAGCGAGTCGTGGTGGCACCTGGTGCGCCTCACCCCCTGAACCTCCTCACCCTAGCCGAAGTGTGAGCTACGCGTCGAAACGTAGCGACGACCAACGCTTACGAGTCGGCCCCACGATCGCGGAAAGTCTTGTGCGTTGTATCCACGGTAGCTGGGTACACTCGGGCGTCGTGGAGGTGAACGATGAGTGAGCGGGAGCGCTCCAGCCGCTTCAGTGTGTACGTCCCATCGCCCAAGGTTCGTTTGAACATGGGCTTGCCCATCTACAAGCCTGAGGATGGTGTCGGGACGTTCGGCTACACCGGGATGAGCCTGCAGTCCGACCGCCATTTGTTCATCGATGTGAACAAGGTCGCGCTGTATCAGAGCGGCAGCCATTCCATGTGGCAAGTCGGCGGCAAGTGGTTGCAGTACTCGAACGCCAACATGGTGATGGCGTGCACCGCATCCAACACCCTTGCTGCTTCGGCCAAGGTGGTGATCGCAGCGGGCGCTGGCCACGGTCAGATCACGGCTCTCGACCATGCGCAGCCTCATGTCACGCCCCGCATGGTTGACTACAACAACCTCGACCTCCATTACCGCGTGGAAGAAGCTCACAACGGCGTGCGCGAGCTGATGTATGGCAAGGACGACTGGAAGACCGCGCGCGGCGACTCCCAGTCGGACCAACTCGAGGCCTATAAGGACGGCTACGGTGGCGGGTTGCTCGAAGACTTGCGAAAGCAGTTCGAGGATCTGGGGCACTCACCGGAGGAAGCCCGCGCGTGCCTGCAGCCGCTCGAGTGGGAAGGCAACTACCTAGAGATGAAGAACGGCTTTCCGCCGGGTGCTGACAGTAGCGTCTACCCGGCGTTCAAGGCCTTCGATCCGTACCCCGCCGCCGGCTACCGCAACCCTGGGCCCGCCAAAACTTTTGGCTACTTCCTCCAGACGGTGAACTTCTTTCACCGCTTCGTGGACGTGCTGGGCAAGGTAGGCCCGCTGATCACGGACAACTTCATTGGTTCGCGCATCCAGAACCTGCTCAACGTTTGGGGAAACGCCCAGGAGGGTTTCCAAGCGGCAATGAACGTCGGCGACTTCGTGCGCTGGGACCAGAAGACCGGCGACACCGGCTTCGCCATGACGGACGAGTTCGGCAACGTCGCGGCTCGGCCCACCAACGCGGAGAACTTCGGTAGCTCGGGCGCGAGCCTAACGAGCGTGCCGGAGATGTACGATCTGACTGGGCTGTCGGGGAGCGACCTCGACCTCGAAGTCTACGACAGCGAGGGCCACTCCCAGACATTGACCCTCGACTTCGCGGACGTCGCCTGCGCGCCTGCGAGCTTGACGCCCTCGACGAAGCACCAGGAGATCACGGTGACGGTCACCACCCCGACGTCGCCTGCGAGTATCAAGCTCGGCTCGCGGACGGTCTACTGGCAGCTCTCTGGTAGCGGGTTCGCGTGGGGTAACGTGCCGCTTGGCTACAGGCGCACCGGGAATACCTTCAGTCGCGCTGACGGTGGCATGTTCAACGTCTCAAGGGCGAGCAACTGCACGTTCACCAGCGCCGCCAGCGGCACCATCACCGCGGAGGTGGATGGGCAGACCAAGACGATCGGCCTTTCGTCGCTGGCCGGGGCTGCGGATCGCGCCCAAGCTGTCGCCGACGCGTTCGGGAGCTTCGGCACCAAGTCGGGTACGAGCGTAGACATTGCGAGCGCGACGATTGGACCATCCTCCACGATCAAGATCCCCAAGGAGAAGGACGACAAGGATCAGCTCAAGCTCGCGAAGGCCTGGTTGGGTATTTCCGAGCGGATAGAGAATGTGGGCGATGTCAAGGGTAGCGCCGCTTGGCTCGCAGCAAACCTCAACTCCTTGGGGCTCAACTACTCGGCGAGCGCCGGCGCTCCTGAGGATCTGGGCTCGTCCGTTTGCACCGTGACTCACAACGGCAGTGGTAGCTCGGCATACCTGAAGATCACCGGAGGGCCGACCGCCCGTCTGTTCGGAGAGGATCCCGCAAAGGCCCAGGGCACCGACGACGGCTTCTACAAGACCTTCCAGGATCTGCGGGTGCTGCAGTTCGAGATCGCGAAGTGGCCGGAAGACGTGCGCAACCTGTTCAGGCCCGTGATCGAAGCGATGAAGGACGTGATGGCGGTCTACGATCGCATCAAGGGCATCATCGATGAAGCGCTAGCGTTCGCTGGATTGAGCCTCGGGCCGCCTTCTGCGATCGGACTCTTCGCTGGTGATGGCATCACGATTGGTGCCGGCGGTCATCTCTTCGGCACCGCGGACGGAATTACCCTTGTCTCTACCCCCAAAGGTGAACCCGACAAGGACAAGTTCGCGATGGGCCCGGTGGAGAAGTGGCTGGTCAAAGCCCAGGAGTGGGACCCGCTTCAGGAGTACTGGAAGAACCGCGACGCGGGGCACCCCTTCCAGGTGCCCAAGAAGGACGGCCACAAGACGAGCGGGATCCGCGTGGTGAGTTGTGAGGATGTGTTCATGGCATCCCGAGATGATATGCGGCTCGTTTCCCTGCGGCATTTCAAGGCAGAGGCGAAGTCCCTGGATCTCACAGCGGCCGCCAACATGAAATTGAGCGTCCGCGAGGGCGAGTTTGGCGTGGAGGCAAAGGGCATCAACTTGGGTTCCGAGGCGGACCTCAACAAGCAGAAGGCCACCGAGTGGATCCGCATGGTGAGCAAGGAGAAGGTCGAGCTGAAGACCGTCAATACCGCGCTCGTCATGGACAACGACACGGTCACGCTGGGTGGCCGCGGAACCCAAGCCTTCGCTTCAAAGCTCGACAAGCCCCGAGTGCAGGTCTCGACCAAGTCCGGCAAGGAGTCGGTTGCCGTTGGAACCGGTGATATGGGGGGAGAGGTTGCTTATGGACTCGTCGTGGAGAGCGACGCGAACCCTCTGCTCGCTGGCAAGAGCGAACTCAGCTTGGCGGGTGGAACCGCAGGCATCACGCTGAAGAGCGCTGGCGTCGAAGTGATGGGCCAGTTCAAAGTAGGCCCGGAGTTCGTCGTCAAGAGCAGCGGCAAACTCAGCCCGAAGACCGTCGTAAAGAGCGTCCTTGCCCAACACCCCAGGGCGCTGCAGCTGAAGCCGGAGTACACCGCATTGATGGTGCAAGCGAAGGCGTTGCTCGCCGCCGCAGACGGCGTGATCACAGCGCTCGAGGCTGCAGAAAAGAGTCGCGCTCTGGCCATTCTGCCGCCAACACGTCTGGCGGCAGACAAGGCCTTGCACCTGTTGCAGGAACAATTCGTCGATATGAAGGCGGAGCTGGCCGACCTGAATGTCGACCGCAATCGGCTGATCGCGGAGGCGAAGCTCTACGATGTCGACGATAAGAAGTTGGGCCGCAAGGAACCTGACGACACCGACGTCTTCTATGAGCACTGAGCATGTCCGACGAGTTTGACTATCCGAGCTCGGCAATAGCTTACACGCACCCGGCCAGGCTCGCCGCGGTAGCCATCCAGCGTGGGCTGGACGTCGAGTTCCGCGGCACGTTCAGCTACCTCGAGCTGGCGTGTGGGGACGCGAGCAACTTGCTGCCTCTCGCTGTACAATTCCCTGGGGCAACGTTCGTTGGCGTTGACCTAGACACGGCCGCAGTGCTCCAGGGCGAACGACGCGCTCAGGCGTTGGGCCTGAAGAATCTAAGGTTGATAGCCGGCGATCTGAAGGACGTGGAGCTGGGGGGCGTTTTTGATTTCGTGGTCGCCCATGGCGTGTACTCCTGGGTCGCGTCGGATGTGCAGGTCGCACTGCTGAGCCGGGGACAGGCATGGCTCGCGGAGCGTGGGGTGCTGTACGTTAGCTACAACACCTTGCCGGGTTGGGGCATTCGCGGGGTGTTGCGATCCGTGATGCGCGATGCCGCGGCTGAAGAGCTCGAGCCGCGGGGCAGGCTGCGCAAGGCGAAGCTCGCTGTCAGTCGCCTGCAGCAACACGTGCCCCAGGACAATCCCTATGGTGCCTTGTTGGGCGCCGAGCTGGGGCTGGTTCTCAACAAGCAAGATGGCTATCTGCTTGGTGAACACTTGGCTGAACACAACGAAGCGCTCTTCGTCGGCGACTTCTTGAGGCGAGCAGGGGAGCAAGGACTTCAATTCCTCGGGGAACAGGTCGCCGCAACACCAGACGGCGCACTAGAGCAGCGGCTCCCGGCCCAACTGGAGGCGCTTGGTCTGCCGGAGGCCGAAGCTCAGCGTCACCTTGACGTGCTCTGCTATCGGCAGTTCCGTGCGACGTTGCTCTGCCATCGGGAGCGAGCGCTGAAGCCCAAGCTCGTAGCCCGGCTGCGTGACGCTGGCTACCTGGCGGGTCAGCTCAGCGTGCTCGCGAAAGAGCCGTTGCTCTCCCCAGGTGAGAAGTTAGGTTTCGAAACCGTGCACGGAGTCGTGATCGAATCCGAAGAGCCGCTACAGAAGGCCGCGCTGCTCGTGCTGTCGAAGAGCTTTCCGCGTGGTCTCCACATGGCAGATCTGATGAGCGCCGCGCTGGCGGAACTCAGGGCGCGAGCGTTGTTGGACTCGAGTCCGGTTTCACCGAGCTCCATCGAGGCCGCCATTCGTGACCTACTGGATCTGGTCGAGCGGAGGCAGCTTGAGCTGTTGCCCTGGACGCCGGAGCCCGCCACTCGCATCGCGAGCCCGCGTCCTTGTTTGCCTGCGCTCACCCGGCTGGAAGCAACGCGTGGGCACGTGACGACGCCGCGCCACGAGGCGCTCAGCCTGGATGGTTTCCGTGCGGCATTGTTGACTCTGCTCGACGGACGCCACGACCTGGCTCAGCTCGTGGGGGAGCTGAGGGCTCTCTTCGAGGCGGGGGAACTGCGACTGAGCGCCGAGGAGCGTAAGGTCTTCGAGGACGACGAGAGCGTGCTGGCACTGGTCCGCCAGTGCACGCTCGAAGCGGTGCAGTTCGGGCTATTCAATCCCGAGGTGGCCACGTCGCCACTGTCAGAACCTCTACGCTCCTAGAGGTGAAAAACCGTGGTTCGCTGAACGAGCGAACTACAGTGGCTGAGTAGGCCGGCGGTAGACGCCTATGCATCGTCGTCCATCTCGAGCAGCACTCCAGACATCGACTTCAGGATGTTGCGGCTCGTGTTGAGGCGCGAGCCTCGCACCGGGGAAGGTGTGATCGGGTTGGGGATCGAACCAACGATCACGGGTCGATCAGGATCGCCGTTGATGAACGCGATCGCCACCTCGGTGCCCGGCTTCAGTGGAAAGTGCATGCCGTAGTCCGGGCCTGTGTGAGGCTGCATCATGCGGATGGGGCGCGACGCCCGAGTCTCTCCGGGGTCGACCGCGTCGAAGAGCAGCGAGACCTCATAACGGCCCTCATCGTCGATCATGGGCTCTGTTGGAGTGGTGCCGACGATGATGCCCGTGCAGAGCCCAGGAATACGCGGGCGAGGGGACACCACCGGTGCCCGATACTTGACGGAGCTGAGTTGCGTGCGGAAACGATTGGTGTAGCCACCCTGTTCGACTGCGTGCTCAACCTGAGTGACGAGCAAGTCGAAATCCTGGTCGGGGTGATCTTCCAGCGTGAGCGTGCCACCAGCACGGAATGCCGGCAGGTTACTCGCGCCTTCGTAGGTGGTCTGTTGCGCCAAGAGTGCCTCGGCACGTCGCGTGGCGAAGAACTGTCCCTCGTCTGGCGTCTTGAAGTGCAAGCCGTACTCGATCACTAGCCCGTCACCATTGCCGGACACGGGCGCGCTGGCTTGCAAGTTCACCGTTGGGGTGCGGTAGTTGTAGTCGTGAGTCCCAAAGGCGCTCGGCAACGCGCGCTCGATGCGAAAGAACTGTTGCACACCCAAGCGGCGTCCCAAGCCGACTTCATCAAACGGGGCGTAGGCCACGCTCGTGTGCTCGGATCCCGGATTCGCGGGCTGCTCTGCATCGTCGTCCGTCGACTCTTCACCCTCGGGTTCCGGCGGGCTCACTGCGACGTCCATGATGCCTTCGTTGTCATCGCAGAACACCCACTTGTCCCGCTTGCCATGTTCGAAGAAGAAGTAGATCCCCCAGTGCTCACACAAGCGCTGCAAGAACCCGAGATCCGTCTCGTGATACTGCAGGACGAACTCTCGCTCCGGGTAATCACCGCTCAGCCGTAGCTGGAAGTCCGCGTCGGGCGTCAAAAGAGCGCGCTTCATGACGCGGGCGATGATCTGGGGGGCAGACCCAACGTACGCCTCTGTCCGCTCGTGGATCGTGGTACTCCAGGCCCTCGGGACGAAGCGAATGGTGATGTCTCGCTGATCTTCCTGAATGGCGAGCCGCTGCTTGGCCTCGACGACGCGACCCCAGACCACGCGCAGGATTTCATTGCCGCGGAGAAACAGAAGGCCCGCGCGAGCTCGCGGATCGACCAGGCGCCCAGTCTCGACCTGATCGCTGGCCTCGAGCACGCAGTCGATCGAGAAATCAAACAGCTGACCGATGGCTTCGATGCCGCGCAAGCTCGAGACCTCGAGCATGCCGGAGAATGCGTTCGAAATCAGTCGGATGCGGATCTTTTCGTCGTCCATTGCCCCTCTAGTGCGGTTGGCGTTGCGGCTGAGTTGGCTTGCTGCTGGCTTGCGACTGTGCGGCTGCGTTGTGAGCGGCTGTTCGCTGCTAGTGCCTGCGCTTCAGGATAGGGTGGGTGAGCTTGGTTTGGGTGAGGATCGCCTGCTCGAGGCGCGCGTCGACCCATGTCGCTTCGAGGGTTTCCGCGCCGTGCAGGTTCGAGCCGCGGAGGTCGGCTCGCGTCAGATCGGCTGCCTCTAGGTTGGCTTCCATCAGGTTCGCGAAGCCGGCGTGCGCGTCGGTCAGCAGCGCGTAGCGCAAGCGTGCCTTGGGTAGCTTCGCCCGCATCAGGCTTGCCTGAGTCAGATCGGCGTGGTTGAGCACGGCCTCGTCCAGGAGCGCCCCGTCTAGGCGCGCTGCCCGTAGGACCGCTTCACTGAAACTAGCGCTGCGCGCGTCGACTTCGCGCAGCGAAGCGCCGCTCAGGTCCGCTTGATCTCCACGGAAACGCTGCATGTTCGCCCCGTCGAAGCTCGCTCCGGAGAGCTGAGCCTCGTAGGCTGTGGTGTCTACCAGCGTCGCGCGAGTGAAGTTGCCGCTCACGAACTTGCAAGCGCTCAGGTCCGCTGCCGTGAGGTTCGCCCCGCTGAAGCTCACGCTGTCGAGCTCGGAGTCTGTCAAGTTGGCGCCGGTCAGATCAGATCCGTAGAAGTTGGCGCCGTTTCCACGGCTACTGCTGAGATTGGCGCTAGAGAGCTTGGCGCGTTCGAAGTTTGCTGCGGAGAGCTGTGTTTCCGCGAGGTTTGCTGACTCCAGATCGGCGCCGTCCAAGGCCGCGCCCGTGCAGTTTGCGCCTACTAGGGAGGCGTGCTTCAGGTTCGCCCCGCTCAGAAGGGCGCCGCTGAGCGCCGCGCCGCCAAGCTTGCTCGCGCTCAGATCGCGGCCCCTCAGGTCCAGACGGGACAAGTCACAGCCAGCTAGATCGATTCCGGAGAGCGATCCCCCCGACGCGACGAGCGCTTCGACCTCTTCACGGCTCCGAGTAGGCGCGGCTGGCGGCACTGAGGCTCGTGGCTTTTCGTCGCGGAGCGGAAGCCGCTCTTTGAGCTGTTCCCGCCGCTTTCTTCGTTCAGCCTCCGCTTTGGGATCTGTGATGCCGAAGCGCAGGCCGATCGCGTCCGCCGCAGGCTCTTGGCCGCCGCTGATCCACGCGCTGAAGCGTCTGCGGCAGTGCTCGACGTCTGCGGGGCGCATCACATCATCCCAGGTCACGTAGACCAGCGCGAGCTCAGGCGCGATCGCCGAGGTGACCTCGGTGAAGCCCCGCCACACGAGGTGCGCGCGCATTGAGTCGGTATCGAAGACGACCGTATCGAGCTTCAACGGGACCTCGTTGAACTGGAAGCCGTGCTGGCGCGTGGTCTGGGTGAACGCGCGCGCGCGCCTGCCGGGCAGTCGGCCTTCGAGTCGGGCGAACTCGGGGTGGAGTCCCTCGAGGCAGAAGCGTTCGTTGCCGTACGCCTCCGCGAGCTGCTGGGCCGGAGGCGCCGCGTTGAAGTACTTGTAGTCAAAATCCGGAGGGAAATAAGGCCAGTACTTCTCCAACCAACGATCGTCGTAGGTTCCGAGGTAGGTCTGCCGATCCCCCCAGCCTTGAGGCAAGGGGCCGAGGCACGCAGGCGGTGGGCGATCGCGCTGTGACTTGATCAATCGGTCCGGGTCTTCAAAGTTCGGCAGTAGACGTGCGCCACCACCTTCGATGACACCGCGTCCCACTGGGTTCGCTCGATGCGTTGCGCCGCCGAACGCATACTCATAGCGGAGCGGGAGCTGCTTGAGCTTCGACGGCCGGGTCATCCCAAGCGACTCCCAGTAGCGGTCCCCAATCCACGCGATGCGCCTCTGCAGACTCCCGAACTCGAGGCTGATGAAACTCGAGGAATCATTGCCGTGGGGATAAGCGTGCCCGTGAACCCAGACATCGACGCCCAGCTTGAGCGGCGAGAAATCGTTCGCGTAGCGCAGGCTCGCCTCGGGGTCATCGTCCCAGTAGACGTCGGCTGAGAGCGGGTCGCTCTCGACTAGTGGAGCAGCCGTCTTTCCCGGGCGCAGCTCGAGGGTGCTCTTCGCGATGATTACGAGCGCGGGCAACTCCGGCTTGAAGCGCCACGGCATGCTCGCGACTGAGAACGCGCCGTCGGTATAGACGGGGACGGTCTCCTTGGGGCGCTGAGGAAGGTCAAACACGGGTCTGCTCGTGGGAAAGGCTCAGGGGAAGATGGTGACCTTGGCCTGGCTGGGGGCCATTTGGAGGCCCCCGGGGGCGTTGGGGTTCGAGCCGTTGTGAGCTGACTGGGCGACTTGGTGGACCATGCCTTTGCCTTCGGCGATGACCTTCGAGCTTCCCTTCTTGAACACCACCTTCTGACCCACGGTACCCGAGACCACGCCTCCGGCTGTCCCGGCTTGGTCCCCCATGCTGCTCGGGATCTCCGACGTCTCGATGACGGTCTGCTTGTTCTCGATCAGTACCTTGGTGCTCACCTTGGTCGCGTTGGCGACCATCGCGGTGTTGGGAAATGGCGTTGGAACCGGCGGAGCTGGCGGGGCCGGGACCTGGCACACGTCGGGGACGGCCATGCAGGTTCCATTTGCTTTGCTCGATGCAGGAAACATGCTCTCTCCTTACCCAAGTAGAATGCGCTTGCCGTCCACGCGCGTGTCTTTTTCCGAGCGGATACTCGTGCGCTGTGCGAATAGCTCCAGCGTCGACTCGACGAGGGTGCGAAGGCGCTTGGCGCGCGTCTCCGCAACCCGTTCGACGTCGACGAACGCCTCAGCAACTCGAGTCAACAGGCGCTCGCCCCGCAGCTCGAGGCGGCCGAAGTCGACCTGGGTTGCGTCGCCTCTGAGCGAGAGTTGTCGGCCTGCCAGCTCGGCCTCGGGGGCACTTAGTTCAATACGCCGCCCTGCTGAGACTCGCACGCTACCAGCGGGCGCAGCGAGGTGTAGGTCCGCTGTCGCTCGCAGTTCCAGCGTTCCGCTCTGCGTGTCGTAGTTGACCAGCAAGCGCCCCGCGTTGTCGTACAACGCGAGTGTGCTCCCGGTGCGTTCCGCATAAGCGCCAGTCTCCGAAGTGACACGAAGCGAATCTTCATGCGTCGAGGTGTGCAGTACGCCGATCACGAAGTGTTCACCGCCACCGCCCGCTTCGCGCGGGGTGGAGTGGACCAGGACGCGGTCGCCGGCGTGGGCCACGTAGTTTGGAATAGCTAACCGTGCGGAAATTACACTTGCCTCGCCTTGGCCCCCGGGTCTCAGCCTCAATTCCAGACGCTGCCCCGTGACGTGCAGCACCAGTGCTTCCTGGGTGCGGGGACCTTCGACGGGGTGCGTAACTGCGGGATCCGTCATAGCTTAGAAATCCTCCGCGCGTTCGCGTTCTGGGTCGTTGTACCGAATGTCATCGAGACGGGCGCGACTCATATGGCAGCCACCGACGCTCGCACGATGCAGGCTTGCGTGGCTCAAGTTGGCGTCCATGAACACGCTCTTGTCGAGCTTTGCGTGGTCGAGTATCGCCCAGACCAAACTCGCCGAGCGAAAGGAGCACTCACTCAGGTCGGCCTTCTCGAACCGCGCGTGGTCGAGCTTCGCTTGCTTGAAGCTAGCGCGCTGAGCGAGGCAGCCGCCGAATTCGGCATCTCTGAACTCACCGGAGCCGAGGTCCGCGCCACTCAGGGTCGCGCCGGAGAAGTCGGCGCGTTCGCCTTTGAAGCCTACCAACCGAGCCAGACTCAGGTCTGCTTCTGCGAAGCCGACTTGGAGACCCCGGGCATCGCTGAGGTCGCAGCCGACGAGCTTGGCCTTCGCGAAGTTTGAGTTGTGGAGGTTCAGCTTGCGTAGGTCGAGGTGGCTGAGGTCACTCCCCTCGAAGAGGCATTGGTCGAAGCTGGTGCTCGCATCCAACTTGGTTGTCTGCAGGTTCGCGTCCGAGAAGTCGGCAAGGTGGAAACGCGCGCCCCGCAAGTCGGCGCCCTCGAGTTTGGCGCACACCACTCGGGCCGACCTCAAGTCGAGGCCGCTGAGCCATGCGGCGCTGAGCACGACACCGACCAACTGAGCGTCGTCGAAGCACGCCTGCGTCAGATCACTGGAGCCGAGGTGGGCGAGCGTGAGGTTCGCTCCGGTGAAGTCGGCGTTTGCAAACGCATGTTCGCTTAGATCCGAGTCAGCCAGATCTGAGCTCCGGAAGCTTACACCCCGCAGGTTGCACTTTTCGAAGCGCGCTCCAGATAGCCTCGCACGGTCGAAGACGGCCTCGCTGAGCTCGCAAGCTACAAAACGAGCCTGGCGAAGGTCCTGCCCGCTGAGGTCGATGCCGTTCGCTACGACACCCCGCAGCTCGCACCCCAGTAGCTGACCGCTCGCGGCGGCGGCGAGCAGCTGCGCCTGATCCTCGATCAGCAGCGAGGCTGGGCTGGCGGGCTGATCCGTACTCACGCCTCGCCTCCATAGATCTTACGCCAATGACGGGTGGCGCTTTCGTATTGTTGCTTCCACTGAGCGTACTCCTCTGGGTTCGCTGCTAGTCGCTCACGATAGGCGGTCATCAGGCTGTGTCGCTGCATTTCCGTGAGGTTATATTTCTGGAGCACCTGATTCTTGGCTTCCCGTGGCGCCACGGCGATCTCGGCGCATAGCATCGCGAACTCGAAGAGCGTGAGCTGGGGAGCGGCGCCTCCCGCGGGCGCGGCCGGAGCAGCCTGGGGTGCCGGTGGCTGCGCGGGCGCCGCGAAGCCAGGGGCCACGTCCCCGGCCATCGCGGTTCGCTTGAGGTCGCCGCGGGTCGCGGCCTCGAGTTGACGTTGCAGCTCCTCCGTGTCGTCGCCCATGGGCAGGGTACGCTCGGTGCGCTGAAGCTTTGGCTCTTGCACCTCGGCTGGAGGCGGGGGCGGTGAGCTAGGCCAGCCCGTCCCCGGTTGTTGAATCGGCTTGGGCACCGGTGCGGAGCCCACGAGGGCCGGTTGCGCTAGAGCAGGCGCCGGAACCGGCGCTTGGCCGTGGGTCTGCGCGGGAAAGGGAACCGGCGAAACCACGGGCATCGGAGGAGCGGGGGAGTGCGGAACCGGGGAGGCGACGGGACGCGGCGCGGGCATGACCGGTACCGGGCTCACCGGCAAGGGGGGAACCTGTCGCTGTGCCACCGGGTTTGGTGCCGCCTGAGCGGGGACGCCTTGGTTCTGCGGGGAAACAAAGAACGCAGCTGCGTCACGCGCCGGAGGCGCTTGGTACGCTTGAGGTGCCGCCGCCTTGGCTCCGGGGGCACTGGGGACTGCAGCCCTGAGCGCTGCGGAGAGCTGCGCCATGTTGGCGAAACGGCGCGATGGTTGCTTCTCGAGGCAGCGACGGATCACGCCCGCCACCTCTTGTGGCAGATCACGCGAGAGCTCTGGAGGATCGTTGAGCACCGACAGAACGAGCCCCGTCAGGTTCGTGGCTTCGAACGGGATGGCACCCGTCAACAGCTCGTGCAGCATGATGCCCAGGCCCCAAACGTCTGCGCGTTCGTCAACGTCGCGGGAAGCCTGGATCTGCTCTGGCGCCATGTACGTCGGCGTTCCCAGCGCCTGCTCCTGCGAGGTGAGCGCGGACATGGCGACCCGCGCCACGTCGAAGTTCGCCACGTGAAGGCGCAGCGGATCTTCGCTCACGACCATATTGCGTGGAGCGACATCGCGGTGCACCACCCCGGCGCGATGGGCGTAGCCCAAGGCTTCTGCGGCTTGGAGTACCAGCTCGGCGGCGTTACTCAGGGCGAGCCGGCCGTGTCGTTCGAGGTACTCGTTGAGTGGTTCCCCGGGGATATGTTCGATGACCATGTAGGGGCGCCCATCTTCTAGTTCACCGCTGGTGAGACCGCGGATGAGGTGGGGCGCCACCAACCGCTGACTTAGCTCCGCCTCGCGCTTGAAGCGCTCGATGGCCTCCTTGTGAGCGGCGTAGTCTGCACGCAGCACCCGAAGCTCTACAGCTTGTTGATACTGCGCGGAGTCGGCCAGGAAGCGCTGGGCAAGCGGATGCGGTGTCAGCTCGTCAGTCAGAGTGAAGTCGTCCGACAGCTTGCTACCAACGCTCAGCTCCTCCATCTCACCTCCGGGAATCGACGCGCAGCCGGCGCGGATTCAAGCGGCACCTTATCCGCGGCGCGCAGCAGTCTCAACCGCGTCGCCGTGGGAATCAGCACGCGCTCGGCGCTTCACGCTAGCGTCGGGGCGGGCGGCCCGTGGCGTTGCGCGTCAAGCTGGTGAACGCTTTGCGAGCTTTGGTGGTTTGGTCGGTGTTGCGTTCGCCTGCTTTGCGTTCGTCGTCTGCTTCGCGTTCGCCCGCTTCGCCTCTGCTTGCTTGGGCAGCGCTGGTTTTGCTGCCTTGGTGAGCGCTGCTGGCGTTGCGGTGGCGGGCTTCGGCTTGGCGGGCTTCGGCTTGGCGGGCTTTGCCTTGGGCGCTTTCGCCTTGATCGGCTTCAAGGTCGTTGACGCCTTGGCAGGCGCTTTCTTCGCCGCTTTCTTGTTCGCCGAGGTGGCGCCGCCGCTCGGCCCGTCGTTCGTCCGTCGCGCGCGGGGCGGCTTGCGCCCGACGTTCTCGGCCGCGAACGCGTTGGGGCAAGCATCGGTCACGGGGCATGCGGCGCAGGCGGGTGACCGAGCGGCGCAGATCCTTCGACCGTGGAAGATGAGAGTATGCGAGAGCATGTCCCAGTCCTCCCGAGGAAAGAGCCCCATCAGATCACTCTCGATCTTCTCGGGAGTGGTTTCCTGAGTCCAGCCGAGGCGCTGCGAGATGCGTTGCACATGCGTGTCGACCACAACGCCTTCGGGCGCACCGAACGCGACACCCAGGACCACGTTCGCCGTCTTCCGCCCGACTCCAGAGAGCGCAACCAACTCGTCCAGCTTACGAGGCACCTCGCCGCCGTGGCGCTCGAGCAGTTGCCCTGCGAGCGAGGTGATGTTCTTCGCCTTCTGGCGGAACATGCCCATGCGGCTGAGCACCTGCTCGACGTCGCCACGCTCCGCTTTCGCCAACGCTTGTGGTGTCGGCCAGCGGCGAAACAGCTCCGGCGTGACCTGGTTGACCAGTACGTCAGTGGTCTGCGCAGACAGCACCGTGGCGACGATGAGCTGGAAGGGAGACTGATGGTCGAGCTCGCAGTGAGCGTCGGGATGCTTGGCGCGCAGCGCGGCAAACGTTTCCTTGCAGATACGCTGCGCTTGGGCGATGCGCGCCGGCTTTCGGCTCATTCGGACTCCGGCTCACCCAGCTCGTCGCCAGCGTTTTCGGCGTCGCTCGCGGTGTCTGTGTCGGTCGCGGTGTCTGCGCCTGTTGCTTCTCCGTCGCTGCCGGAGCCTGCTGCGGCGTCGGTGGAGTCAGTCTCGGTGTCAGCCAGGCTGTCCTCACCCCCAACCCCGTCCGCCGCGCCAAGGACCTCGTCGTCGTCTTCGCTCTCGGCGACGACTTCCAGGGCTACTACGCGCTCTTCCTCGTCGACGTTCATCACCCGTACGCCTTGGGCGTTGCGACCCGTCTCACGGATCTCTTCGCAGCGGGTGCGAATCGTCTGGCCGCGATCGGTCATTAGCAAGACCTCTTCTTTCGGGCCGACGATCGCGATGCCGACGACTGGCCCGTTGCGGTCACTCGCGTCGATCAGGATGATGCCCTTGCCGCCGCGGTTCTGCTGGCGGAACTCTTCGAGGCGCGTGCGCTTGCCGTAGCCGCGTTCGCACACCGCGAGCACCGAGTCACGACCCGGTTGCCCCGTCGTCGCGAAGCCGACCACGACGTCGTCGTCGACGAGCTCGATGGCCTTCACGCCGCCTGCGCCACGCCCCATGGTACGCACCTGAGACTCGTCGAAGCGAATCGACTTGCCCGTCTTGGTGGCGATCAAGAACTCCGCGTTGCCATCAGTCATCACCGCGGCGAGCAGCTCATCGTCTTCGGCGATCTTCACGCCGATGATGCCCTTCTCGCGGTAGTTCTGGTAGTCGCTGAGGGCGGTCTTCTTGATCTGGCCCTTCTTGGTCAGCGTGGTCACGAAGTGGCCGTCGTCGAAGTTCTCCGCGATGGTGATTGCCATCACGCGCTCACCAGGCTCGATGCCGATGAAGTTGACGATCGCGCGCCCCTTCGCGTTCCGCGCGGCTTGCGGGATCTCGTACACCTTCTTCACGTAGACCTTACCGCGCTCGCTGAAGAACAGGACGTAGCTGTGCGTCGAGCTGATGAAGAGCTGGCTCACGAAATCGTCGTCAGCCGCTTCCATGCCGCGGTTACCTTTGCCACCGCGCTTCTGCGCACGATACACGCTCAGCGCTGTGCGCTTGATGTAGCCGGTGTGGGAGATGGTCACGACCATCTCTTCCTCCTGGATTAGATCCTCGATCTGGATCTCCGCCTCGTCGTCGATGATTTCCGTGCGGCGAGGCTGACCGTGCTTCTCTTTGACCTCGTTGAGCTCGTCAACGATGACCTCCATCAAGCGTGTCTCGCTGGCCAAGATGGCTTCGAGGAACGCGATGAGATCGCTGAGGTCGGCGTACTCCTTCGCGAGCTTCTCCGCTTCGAGGCCCGTGAGGCGAGCGAGGCGCATGTCCAAGATGGCCTTGGCTTGACGCTCACTGAGGAAGTAGTCACCGCGGGCCTTGGCTCTCGCGACCTCTTCTTCCGGGCGACCCGCACGAATGACGAACGCCTCGAGGCCCTTGAGGGGCAGCTTCATCAAGCGCTCGCGCGCGATGTCGGGATCCGCTGAAGAACGAATCGTCTGGATCACCAGGTCCGTGTCGGTGGTGACCATGCCGAGGCCTTCCACCAACTCCCGCTGGGCCTGAGCCTTGGTCAGGTCGAAGCGCGTGCGCCGGGTGACCACCTCGCGGCGGTGATCCACGAACAGCTGCAGCGTGGTCTTTAGATCGAGCACCTCCGGCTGGTTCTCGACGATGGCGAGGTTGATGATGCCGAAGGACGTCTGGATGTCGGTCAGCTTGTAGAGCTGGTTCAACACGACATCGGGGAAGACGTCTTTCTTCAGCTCGATCACCAGACGCATGCCGTCGCGATCGCTCTCGTCTCTTGCCTCGCGGATGCCTTCGATGCGCTTCTCGCGGATCAGGCTGCCGATCTTCGCGTGCAGGCGTGCCTTGTTCACCTGATAGGGCAGCTCGGTGATCACGATCTGCTCGCGCTCACTGCCTTGCACCTTCTCCACGTTGCTGCGCGCGCGCATCACCACGCTGCCGCGGCCCGTCTTGTAGGCTTGATAGGCGCCGCCGCGCCCGCAGATGATGCCCGCGGTGGGGAAGTCGGGGCCGGGGATGATCTCGAACAGCTGCTCGATGCTCAGGTCTGGGTTGGCGATCAGCTGAATGCAGCCGTCGATCACTTCGTTGAGGTTGTGAGGCGGGATGTTCGTCGCCATACCGACGGCGATACCGCCGGAGCCATTCACCAACAGGTTCGGGTAGCGCGCCGGGAGCACCGTGGGCTCAGTGCCCTGGTCGTCGAAGGTGGACGTGTAATCGACGGTGTCCTTGTCGATGTCCGTCAAGAGCTCCATCGCGACGCGCGCCAGGCGCGACTCGGTGTAGCGGTAGGCAGCCGGTGGGTCGCCGTCGACGGAGCCGAAGTTACCCTGACCGTCTACCAGCGGATACCGCATGGAAAAGTCTTGGGCCATGCGCACGAGGGCGTCGTAGACGCTCGCGTCACCGTGCGGGTGGTAGTTGCCAAGCACCTCGCCAACGACCTTCGCGCACTTGCGGTAGCCGCTACCGGGAGTCAGGTTCATCTCCCGCATCGCGTAGAGGATGCGGCGGTGAACAGGCTTCAAGCCATCGCGCGCATCAGGGATGGCGCGGCCGATGATGACGCTCATCGCGTAGTCGAGATACGACGTGCGCATCTCATCGCGAATGCTGATTGGCTGGTCGGAGGAGGGTGTGGTGGGAGTCTCGTCTGACATGTTTCTCGGTCGCCCTGCGAAGCGACTAGCGCGCGTTCAACGCGACTTTTCTCGCGAACTCGCGCCTCTGCTCAGGGACACATCGAGG
The DNA here is from genome assembly GCA_020633205.1 of Polyangiaceae bacterium. Classification (NCBI taxonomy): domain Bacteria; kingdom Pseudomonadati; phylum Myxococcota; order Polyangiales; family Polyangiaceae; species Polyangiaceae bacterium. The sequence continues at coordinate 639,605 of JACKEB010000010.1, read as the reverse complement.
TACCCCAGAAGGGCCCCGGTAGCAATCCCGACGAAGCATTAAAAGCACTGTGATTTCAGCTGCTTTGGGCGTCGGCGTAAGTTTCTTTTCGGGGCTCGGCGGAGCCTTCGCTGGAGACTTCCAAGCAAAGGAAAACGGCGCGCGAAACGCCGCCGTTTTCTGCGTCGAGCGGAGTGCAATCAGCGCCGCTTGGCGCTTGCACTGAGCGCACCTGCAAAGCGTCTCAAGGGGTGCTGCTCGGTGTGCGGGGGCGTAGCCCAACGGGCTCATCGTACAGCACGCCGCCCTCACCCAAATCAGTCAGCTGCGCCGTGATCAACGCGTTCGCCGAGGCGTTCCAAGCGAGGTGTCCACCTTTGGGTAACAGCGCCACGTCCTTACGCTGGTCCGGGTCGAACACCAGACGCACGGGCATCGATCCGTGAGCCGACTCGAGATCGACAACAGCGCCGTCCGTGAAGCCACTCGCTGTTTCCGGATGGATACGCGCCTCCAAGGGTAGCTCCGGCTTGGTCGCCCATTGAGAAGACTGCGCACGGGGAGTGGAGAGCGCCATCAGGCGTAGGGGAAAGCGCGGGCTGAGCGGCGGCGCCTGGACGGGCAACTCCCTGATCAGCTCGACCTTGCCGCTCGCCGTCGCGAAGCGCCGGTCCGCAAACAGCACGCTGGGCGCCTCGGGGTTCACCACCGCGCTCCTGTCCAGTGTATCCAGATCCACGCCGGCTCTGCGCAGTCCTGGGCCAAGGAATCGCTCCTTCCACTCCCGCGGGGTCCCCGCCATTTGCGCCTGGATTTGGGGGTGAGTCGCGCTGAAGTGCGCAGCCAGCAGCTGGATGATTTCCAGGTCGCTCTTCACGTCCCCGGGGGGAGCCACGACCGGCACGGCGCTCGAGACGTAGTGGTGCCCATAGGCGCCAACCAGGTCGTCCGCCTCGAGCAGCGTGGGCGTTGGGAGCACCACATCTGCCAACGCTGCCGTATCCGTGAGGAAAGAGTCACAGACGACGAGTAGATCGAGCCCTTGCAGCGCTCGACGGGTGGTTTCGCTGTCTGGCAGCATCGCGACCGGGTTGCCTGCCGTGACCCAGACGGCGCGGATGGGCGGATCCGAAGCTTCCAAGATCCCGGAGCCGAACAAGGGTTCCGGGATGGTGCGCGCGCTAGCACCGGTGATCAGGCCGTCGTCGAACGCGGCACGCCGGCGATAGTAGAACGAGGCGCCTCCGCCCGGGACACCCAGGTTTCCGCTGAGGGCGCTCAGGGCGTCGATCGCGCGCACCGCCGCTCCCCCAGCTGTACGGCGCCCGAGGCCCCAGCCGATCAGCGACGCCGTTGGGCCCTCATGTAGCGCGCTGGCTATTAGCTCAGCTTCTGCCAGCGAGATGTCGGCTTCGTTGCACCACTCTTCTGGTGTCTTGCTCTCACACAGCGTGCGGAACTCCGGGATCCCGGCGATGTATTCTGCCGCGTCTGCTGGGATCCATCCGCGCTCGAAGAGTATCCGCGCGGCAGCCATGCAGAGAGCGAAATCACCGCCGGGTCGCGGCTTCACGACCGTGTCGCAGAGCTTCGCGCTGGTTTGGCTCACCGGGTCGATCAGCATGAGCTTCGCTCCGGCTTGTTTGGCACGCTTGAGGATGGGGACCAGATGAGGCCCCGAGGTGATAACGTTTTTTCCCCAGAGCAAGACGTGTTTACTTTGCTCGAGGAGCTCTGGCGCCGAGCTATCGGAGACGCCAAAGTCCAGCTCTTGAGCCGCATTGCCGGCGCCACCGCAGATGTCCCCGCGCTTGGTCGTAACCGGTCCCCAAAGCTCCCAGAAGTAGTCTGTGAGCTTGAGCAACAGGCCCAAGCTGCCGCCGCTCCGGTAGTTGAATACTGCCGCCGGACCGTGCTCGGCGCGAATCGCGCTTAGCTTCTCCGCGCAGAAACTCAGGGCTTCCTCCCAAGGTACCGGCTGGAGTTCGCCTTGCTTGCGCAGGAGCGGTTGGGTCAGGCGATCCGCGGCGTATTGGCGCCCGAGGAAGTGGTTTGTGCGATAGCAGAGAAAACCCTGGGTGATGGGGTGCTCTGGGTCGCCTGAGAGCTTCGTGATGCGCCCATCTTCAACCCGCGCGACGATCCCGCAAGCGTCCGGACAGTCGCGATTGCACGTGGTGCGGCGGAACTCGACGTTTCGCCCGTGTTCGCTAGGGGCGGTCGTGTCGGTCGTCGGTCTCGAAGCGTTCGCCATGGTCTTGCTTAGCATGACGACAAAACGCCAAGCCATGTCGAGCTATTGCGGCGAGCGCGCAAACGTGAGCGGGCGGCGTGTTCGCTGTCCCGCTCACTCTCGATAACGCTACCGAACGCTTCGGCGTAACGTTCTTCTGGGCAGGCTCAGGGGTCGATGCGCAGGATGTTCCCGTTGTAGAGGCTGACGACGTAGACCTCACCATCCTTGTCCTCGCCGAATGCGACCACGCCGCCGAGCGACTCGCCAGTCGTCGTGAGCGGATACTCGTCGCATGTCTCGCTGCCGGTGAACACCAGGGTCTGGAGCTGTGCCAGGAAGAAGTCCGCGTAGAGGTAGCGCCCGACGAGCCCCGGGATCTTCGTGCCGCGGTAGACGACACCACCGGTGACTGACAGGTCGCCCTGACCTTGGTGCGAGTACTCCGTCAGCGGCAGGGTGAGGCCGGTCTGGTCGCAGCCGTTGCCTCCGCCACGACAGTGCATGCCTTCCATGATGTTCCACCCGAAGTTGTGCCGCCCGGAATCAGCTGTGACGGCGTTGACCTCCTCCCAGGTGTCCTGGCCCACGTCACCAAAGTAGAGATCGCCGTTTCCGCGGTCAAAGCTGATGCGGTACGGATTGCGCACGCCCCAGTGGTACACGTACTCGTGACTCGGGTGATTGCCAGCGGGAGGTGTCGGGTGGTTCTCCACGTCGAAGCGCAAGATCGCGCCGAGTGGCGTAGCTGGATCTTGCCCGTTCTTGTACTGATCGTTGCCGCCACCGCCGTCGCCGAACGCGGCGTACAAGTAGCCGTCCGAGCCGAAGGCGAGGTCGCCGCCGTCGTGATTGGAAGCGGGTTGATCGATGGTGTAGAGGCGGTTCTCCGTCGCGTCAGCGACGTCAGGATCGCTCCCCGAGATCTGGTACTCCGCCACCACCGAGGTGAGGGGACTGCCCGATTCCGTGTAGCTAAGATAGAAGCGCCGCTCGCCAGCCTGGCCGAAGTTTGGGTGCAAGGCGAGGCCGAGGAGGCCGCCTTCGCCGCTGGAGCTCACCTTGTTGGTGATATCCAGCACCACCTTGGGATCGGCGGTGCCGTTCTTCACCAGCACGCGCCCGTTGCGCTCGATGATGAACATCCGGCTGACGTCTTGAGGGTCCCCCACCATTTCCATCGGCCCGTTGAGCCCGCTCGCGACCTCTGTCAGTGTGACCGACGGGGGCGCGTTACCCGTGCACGTGTTGGTCACCGTTCCACCCGTTCCGCCGTTCCCCGCGGTACCACCGGCGCCCGCGCTGCCTGCGTTGCCCGCAGAGCCCGCGTTGCCCGCCGAGCCGCCGTTGCCGCTCGCGCCGCCGTTGCCGCTCGCGCCGCCATTCCCCGCGGTACCCGCCGTGCCACCAGCGCCGCCACCGCCCGAGCTGTCGTCTCCGCACGCAGCTGTCAACAAAGCGCCGAGGGAAACCGTACCTACTACCAACCAAGCTCTCATCTGCGTGCTCCTCATCCAAAACGCCAAGCGAAGGCGCGTCCCCAAAAGCCGTCCGACAGCTTGAGCGGTGAGTCGCGGATGGGCAAGCGGTTCGCTGCTTCGCGCACGCTCGGCGCCGCATACCCGCAGGCGCGCGCCCCCACGCCTTTCCTGCAATGTGGGCTGTGGCCATCAGAGCGAGCGGTTTTCACGATGGAAATTCACCAGTGCAGGAGGCGAGCGACTAGCGCCACGCCCTCCTGCCTGGTCAAGGGCTGTTGATCGGGGCTACGTGCTGGACGCGCAACTCCAGTGCACACCGGGTGCTCGACCGGCGCTCCTCTCCCCCAAGCGAGACGCTCGAGCTAGAAGAAGTTGCCGATCGTGAACTCGAAGACGCTCGTCTCTTCGTAGGGCAGTGGCTTGAACGGGAAACCCCACTCAAAGCGCAGCGGGCCAAGCGGCGAGAACCAGCGAACACCAAAGCCGTACGATGTACGCAAGGTGATCAGACTGTCGAGGCCATCGAAGCAGGGGCTGATCTCCTTGTACGGCACGCCCGCGCCAGCGGCCTTGCAGTAGATGTCCTCGAGGTTCCAGGCATTGCCAGCGTCGGTGAAGACCACGCCGCGGATCCCGACGCTGTCGATGATCGGGAACTCGAGCTCGAGGTTCTGGAAGTACTGCAGGTTGCCACCGATAGCGGCGCCGATGGAGAACGGCCGACCGTTGGGATCGGTGGTGGTGTAGAGGGGGAGGCGGGGGCCAACCGTACGGAAACGGTAGCCGCGGAGGTCGAGGATGCCACCCAAGAAGAAGCGTGTGAAGATCGGCACACCTTCACCCGACGGGCTCGTGACGTGGCCGAGCTCTTGGTTGAGCTTCAACACGAGTCCACCGCCGAGCGGGTAGTAGTAGCGGCCGGTTAGCGTGTGCTTCAGGAACTCGTTGTCCGACGCCAAGGTGTTGGTCGCGAGCTCCGTCGAGCCACGCAGGTAAACACCCTTCGTCGGGAAGAGGCGGTTGTCTCGCGAGTCGTAGGTCAGTGCGGGCTTGATGCTCGAGGTGACGCCGTCGTTGAACAGGTTCGCGAGCGGCAGGCGGGTGAACACGCTCACGGCGTTTGAGGTGCCGAGGAATGTGTTCGTAGTCTGCGTCGTGATCTCGTCGAGCTCGAGGGTGTACGTCAGCGATGCGCGCAGCTCCGGCTCGACCAACGGGTAGCCGAAGGTGAGGCTGCCGCCACGGGTGCGCTGAGAGAAGTCGTTGAAGATGCGCAGCTGATCGAAGAGATCGACGCTGGTCGAGAAGTCGCTGTCGAGGAAGTAGGGCTCGAAGAAGCGGATGTTGATCAGCTGACGAATACCGCTGAGCTGAGCTTGCAAAGACAAGCTCTGGCCACGGCCGAAGAGGTTCGCTTGCTGGACCTGCGCCGTCGCGATGAAGTTTTCAATACTCGAGAAGCCAGCGCCGACCTGGAATGTGCCGGTGGGGCGCTCCGTGACTTCGACGTAGACGTTCATCTTGTCGGGAGCGGACCCCTGCTCGGTCGAGATATCGACGCGCTCGAAGTAGCCAAGCGAGGTGATGCGAAGGCGCGACTCTTCCAGGTTCGTCTCATGAAAGAGCTCGCCTTCGGCAACCTCCATTTCCCGACGGATCACCTTGTCCCGCGTCTTGCTGTTGCCTCGCACTTCGATGCGCTCGAAGTGAACGAGCGGCCCGCGGACCACCGGGACGACGATGTCCACCAGGTGTTCCTTCTCGCTCATCGGGGTCTGCGGGTTGGCCTCGACGTTGGCGTAGCCATGATCGCGGTACAGCGTGCGCACCGCTTGCAGGTCCTCGAGGAGCTCGGCTCGGTTGAAGTAGTCGCCGGGCTTCGCACGCACGAGGTTGCGCAGGTTTCGCCGCCCACCAATGGGCTCGACCTCTTTGCCGTCCTCGCCACGCTCGAAGACGCGCAGCTGGCGGATGCGGAAGCGGGGGCCTTCGTTGATGGTGATGCTGACTTCGATACCCGTGCGGTCTGGAGTGAGCATCACTCGCGGAGTGTTCACGCTCACCGCGAGAAAGCCGCGGTCGTAGTACAGCGCGCTGATCAGCGCGACGTCCCGCTCGAAGGCGTCTTGACGGAATGGTCCACCTGAGCCGAAGGCGAAGAAGCCTGCGTTGCCGGTGAACATCGCGGCCCGAAGCTCGGCGTCGGGGATGCTGTCGTTGCCGATGAAGGTGACGCGCTTGACCGTGACTTGGCCGTGCTCTTGAATGGTGAACTTGACGATCACCTCGTTGTTCTTCTGAGGAACGACGTCGCTTTTAGCTTCCGCGAGGAAGTACCCCTGCTCCGCGTACATGTCGCGGATCTTCTGGATACTGCGGCGCACGGCGGGGTAACTGAGGACGCTACCGGCCTTGACCTCCAAAGCCTCGGTTAGGTCATCGGTGTCGATTTCCGAGTTGCCCTCGATCTCCACCACCGCGACGCTCGGGCGCTCGCGGACCAAGAAGCGCAGGCCAACGCCTGCGTCCTCGAGTTCGAGATCGACTTCGACGTCATCGAAGAAGCCTGACTGCCAGAGCTCGCGTACGTCCTGGCTCAGGGTCTCCGGGCTGAAGTTGCTACCAACCCGAGACCGCAGGTAGCTGATGATGTCGTCCTTCGTGATGCGGCGATTGCCTGCCACATCCACGCGGGCGATTGGCAGCCCACGCGCCTTTTCCGCTTCCGAACGCGGAAGCTCGGTTTCACCAGCGGCAGCGGCGGCGGGAACCTGAGCCTCCACTGGGGCGCTCGCGAGCAGGATGCCGAGCGCGACGCCCACCGCTCCGAGTCGGAGTAGGGCGCGAGTTCCGCCAAGCCAGGACAGCAGCACACGGGCGGCCGTGTAGATTGGGTGCATGTTCACGCGGCTTGGATTCCGACTCGGTTAAGGAAAACCTGCTGCTCCTACCGGCTGACCTCACTAGAGGCGTGATGACCGGTGTCGAGCCAAGGGTGCCGAAGCACTAGAAGAGAAAACGCGTCCCGCAGGACACTGTCACTGGAACTCCGCTGGGCGAGCTGAAACGTTCCCGATCAGCGGTGCGCGCCTGCGTAGCTCAGAGCGGCCATGGTCTCAAGGTTCGAATGATGGGAAAGCTGGGGATGATCGGGTGGTTGGGGTCGGCTCGACGTGCGCCTGGGCAGGTCTGCCCCCCTGCAAGCCGCGGCGCGCCGGCTCGCAGCGCGACCGCTTGCGCCGTCCGATGCATGGAAGCTCGGAAAATTCGCCGGAGTGAGCGCGGATCACGGGCGTTTTTCGGCCTGTTAGTGGGTTGCTGGCTGGTGGGCTGTCGCTGCGAGCCGGATCAGCCGGCCGAGCTCGCGCTCGAGGACTGCAACATCGTCTGCGCTGGGTCGACCCAGTGCCCGAATTCCAACCCAGCGGACTGCGCGAGCCGATGTCAGGACCTCGTGAAGCGGGGACGCGATGCCCACGCCGGGAGGGAACTTGGAAAGTTGATCGAGTGCGCGAGAGCGCATCCGTGTGCTGGCACCTTCAAGAGGGACCCAGTTGGCGCCTGCTTGGCCGAACGCCGAGCAGTGTCGGAACGCATCTCGGAGTGCGCGGCCGGGGTCGTTCGGTCACGAAGCCTTGAAGGGGGCAGCCTCACGAGCGAGAGCCTGGGCTGCGTGGCTGTCGCTGCTTGCGTTCCGGCCCTAGACGCGGGGCAGGCGGGAGGACCGTGCCAGACGGCGTCGACGTGTAACGGCGTGTGTTGCGCGTGCGGCTCCCAGAGGACCCTACGCGTTCGCGCGTGCGTTGCTGGCAAGTGCGCCGATGAGAGCCGGGCGTGCGCCTTGGTCGCTGGAGAGCCGGATTGCCGCGCGGAATAATCCTAGCTGCGGTAGTCGTCGACTTCGATGTTGTAGCGCTTCATCCAGCGATGGATCTGCATGCGCGCTTTCCCTAGCTCGCGGCCCACGGCCGCGATGTTGCCTGCGTGGGTCCGCAGCAGATCCCGGAGTTGTTGCTCGTCGGGTACCGTGTTGCGTGAGCTGGGAGTGCTGGAGACCCGGTCGAAGTGGCCAGAGGGCCCGGAGTCCACGCTGAACCTGTCCACGCTCCGTCGGTTGCCGTACTCCTGCATTGCTTCGGCGACCTGCGGCGGCAGGTGCTCGCCGTCGAGGCGGTGACCTTCGACTAGCGCGACACAGCGCTTCACCGCAGCCTCCAGCTCGCGCACGTTGTATGGCCAGTCGTAGTGCAGCATGCCAAGCATGAACTGAAACGAGGCGACGAGCTCTGGTCTACCGTGTCGCTGCAGGAAGGCCTGCAGCAGCATGAACACGTCTTCCTTGCGATCCCGCAGCGGAGGCAGGCGCAGTTGATACTCGTTGAGGCGCGCGAATAGATCCTCGCGGAATGTCCCGTCGCGCTGAAGGCGCCATAGGTCTCGATGCGTCGCACATACGATGCGTACGTCCACGGGCTCAGGCGCGGTGGCTCCGAGAGGAAACACTTCCTTGGACTGGAGGACACGCAAGAGCTTGGCCTGCGCCTCAAGCGGCATATCACCGATCTCGTCCAGTAACAGCGTGCCGTTGTGTGCGGTCTGTACCAGCCCGGGCTTGTTCTGTTGGGCGCCGCTAAACGCGCCGCGCTTGTAGCCGAAGAGCTCGCTCTCCAGGAGCTGACCCGGGATCGCTGCGCAGTTCACCGCGCAGAAGTTCCCCCGCCGCCCGCTGAAGCGATGTAGCTCCCGGGCGACGACTTCCTTCCCGGTGCCGCTCTCTCCCAGCAACATGACGCTGAGCGTGCTCGGAGCGATGCGCTCGACGTCCGAGGCGATACGATCCATTTGGTAGCCGCCCACCAGCTGCGATGCTTCGCGGCACTTGCGCTCGCTGTTGGCGTACATCCGCCCGGAAAGCTGATACCCCGCGTACAGCTCTGCGTGTTTGTCGACGTACTTCAGCAGCACGTCGCCCACTCGCACCTCTTGGCCGGGTTCCAGTGGACTTTCGTGAACTCGCTGGCCGTCGAGTAGCGTTCCATTGCGAGAGCCGAGGTCCCGCAGAATCCACTGGGAACCTTCCCAACTAATTTCCGCGTGGCGGCGAGATACCGACTGTACGGGAATGCACAGATCGACTCCCTCGTCGCGGCCGATGACCGTTGGGCTCTGGGTGAGCGCCCAGCCACCCGGCAGGCTCGCGTGTTCATCCGCGTAGAGCAAGACCAAGCCCGAGCGGGGCCCCATGCCTCCTTGAGGGGAGGACGGGGCTCCGAACTGCTGCATGGCTCCGGTCGTCGTATCGCTCATTTTTGGGGGGAGGCTGGGGCTCCGGCGCCCGCCGGCCGAGGTCGTGACCTGGCGGCGAATTGGATCCCGGCTCAGGCGGTGTAACGGGTTTTTTGCTCAGACGGAACAGGCCCGCAGAAGGTGCATGGATTGTACTCGCTTCGGGAGCGTAGTGAGGCGAATCTGTGATTCGCTGACCGAGTGAACACAGCGTTTCCTCGTCTCAGAAGTCGTGCGAAGGCGCAAAACTCGTGCGCCCACACCCTCAGGGGGCGGGCGAGTTTTGCAGCGAACTACGGAGACAGGACACTAGAGAGGTTCTCGGGCGCTGGAAGGGTCAAAAAGCGCTAGAACACGCCGCATGTCGAGCCTGGTTGCTGGCAAGGGCGTGCGCGTCGCAGCGCTCCAACTCAACTCCAACGCGGACGTGTCAGCAAACCTCGACGTTGTTGAAGAACTCGTCGCGCGCGCTGTGGCGGAAAGCGCCGCGCTGGTGATGCTGCCAGAGAACTTCGCGTTCCTCGGCCCCGAGGCGCAGAAGCTCGAGATCGCGGAGCCGCTCATCGGGAGCAGCGAGTACGAGCCGCTGGCCCACCCGATTCAGACACGCATGGTCGAGCTTGCGAGGCGGCATCAGGTGCATTTGCTTCTCGGAGGTTTCCCTGAGCGGGCGCCGGCTGCGGAGGCAGAGCAGGAAACTCCAGACAGCGAGAGTTCGCCCCCGTTCAACACCTCGGCGTTGCTTGGGCCCGACGGACGACTAGCGGCCTACTACCGGAAGCTTCACCTCTTCGACATCGACTTGCCGGACGGAACCAGTTTGCGTGAGTCGCGCGCCACGCAAGCAGGCGATCGGGTCGTTGTAACCGAAGTGCTTGGTCTGAGGCTCGGCCTCTCCGTTTGTTACGACCTGCGATTTCCTGAGCTCTACCGGCGACAAGTGGAGCAGGGAGCGAACGTCATCAGCGTGCCTGCGGCGTTCACCGCTCAGACCGGGTCGGCGCACTGGCATGTCTTGCTTCGCGCGCGCGCGATCGAGAACCAGTGCTGGGTTGTGGCACCCGCGCAGTGGGGCAAGCACCCGGAAGGGCGCGCGTCGTACGGTCACGCGCTGATCATCGATCCGTGGGGCCAAATCGTCGCCGAAGCCTCCGACGGAGTTGGCGTCGTCCTTGCCGACTTGGACCTAGATCAGCTCGCGCGGGTGCGCGCGGGCCTGCCTTGCCTGCAGCATCGCAAGCTCAAGTAGCCGTTCAATTCCGTGTGGATTCCAAGCCGCCTTGCTCGGAGGTACTGTCCGCTCGAAGGTAGCCGCCGCTCACAGGTGGCGCTTGGCGATCTCGGTCCAAGTGCCGTGGGGCTCGAGCGCGATGTAGTCGCGCCAGTAGGGCCGCGCCTTCTCCGGTTCACCCGTTTGTTCGAACGCCATCGCTAGGTTGAAATAGGCGTCGGCGAACTTGGGGTCTGCAGCGATCGCCCCCTGGAACAACGGGATGGCCTTCTCCGCTTCGCCGCGCTCGAGCATCACGTAGCCCAGGTTGTACTGCGCTTCTGGCTGACGGACGTCGATCTGGAGCGCCTTCTTGTAGAGCGCTTCAGCGCCGGTGGCGTCGTGCCTGCGGAAACGGATATTCCCGAGGTTCGTGTAGGCGATGGCGAGCCACGGATCGAGCTCGACGGCCTTTGCGTAGAGCGCCTCGGCCTCGTCCATGGTTGATGGATCTTCGTCGAGTTGACTGGCTTGCAGGTACAGCTCGTAGGCGGTGCGGGCGCGCTCGCGTCCTGCATTGGGGCGTAGCACGCGCACGACGTCGTCGCGCAGGCTCTTCACCTCGAGGTCCAGCACCATCTGCCCGGTGAGCGCCTCGAAGGTGCCATCTTGGGTGCGCACGACGACGCGTCGCCCGTCGCTCACGATGCGCAGCTCGGAGAGCGGCCGAGTGACTCGGGGCAGAGACTGCCGAAGCGCGGACACGGCGCGAGTCACGTCGCGGAGTCGGACGCGGCTCTCGAGCAGCGCCTGTGCGGTGCGCAGTGCGATCAGATCTTGAAAGGTGTAGGCACGGCGACCGCGTCGACGACCCGACGGCGAAACGACGCCGTTCTTGTCCAGCGTGCGTAGCCGGCCAGGGCTCATGTGAAGCAGCCGTGCGATCTCAGCACGCGTGAACTGATCGGTGATCGGTTCTCGACTGGAGTGAGGACGTTCGTCGTCGTTGTCCTCGCCCCCAGGTTCGAGTGCTCGTACGCGTCCGCCGCCGGGGCCGAACACTACGTGGATCAGCTTCCCCTCGGGCTGCTTGCGTTTGCGATTTGTGCTCCGCTTGCGGCCAGCCATCGTGCCTCGGAAAGGACCCGCATCCATTCCTTTTCTGGCACCCTGGTGTCAAGCATCCCCTTTCGCGACTGACGAAATCCGCAGCTTTGCTCGTGGTTGAGTGAAGCGAAAAAATTCTCGCTTTCAAATCACGTGCAGTGCGAAGCAAGTGCGAGTGGAGTTGATGGGTGGCTCGTTCGAGGTTGACGAATGATGAAGCTCGGCCTGCGAACCGCTCAAGCACTTTGTGCTTGCTTCGGTCGGCGTTGTGGAGTGCGCAGCTCGGCTGACATTTCTCGCCAGCGCTTGCCTCTTTGAGGAGCGCACGCCGAGGGTGCGTCTTTGGTCGCGTGAACCAGGCTCACGCACCTTCACGCTTTGCAAGTGGGGTTGGGGGAGAGGCGCGACGTTTTTCCGTCGCGGCCTCGGACCAAGAGGCGTTCGTGCGGGGTCCACTATGGTTGCCTTGTGGAAAACTAGCGCGCCGTGCGCTTGCCCGGGCGCGTCCGCTTGGTAGGTCGCGCCTTACTGACGCCCCGCGCTTTTGCGAGGGGGGCCTCAATCTCCACATCCAGGCGCAGGCCCCGTGGGTCGCTTACGGACCGCAATTCCGCGCGGATGCGTCCGAGCGGGGCCCCGGCCCGTACCTCGGCCTCCCGACAAGCGATGCGAATTGCCCTCACTCGCGCGTGGACATCCCGCGCCACAAGAGGTCGGCAGATGTCGACTTCAGCTTGGCTGAGGCGCCCGCCGTGCGCGACGGACGGCAAGAGGATGCTCGTGGTGCCGAAGTACGTCGCTGGACCTGGTTCGGCGCGCGTGGCTCCCTCGCTCATCACATCCGCGTGCTCGAATAGCTCCCGCCACCAGTAGTCGGGGCAGAGCCACAGCTCGAAGGCCCGCTTGCTTGGTCGTGGGATGCCCGACGTCTTGACCAAGCCTGGGCCCCCGACCAGCAGGCTGCGCTGGCTCGGTGGGATGGATGGCGGTCGACGAGGCACCTCAGGATCGTATGGAGAAGCGGGCCGAAAGCGGAAGTTTCTGCCCCCCGTTTGCCATTGGGGAAGTTGCGGTGCATTGCGCGGCGCGAAGTTGGCCGTCTGGACGCGTGGCTGCGACGATCCTGAATGCGACCCGTTCGGGCCGCGCCCCGCGCTTGGCGGGGATTCATCGTGCTCGCACAAGTGTTGGAGGGACGCTGCAATGTCAGCTGGAACTGGCAAAGAACGCCGACGCCATAAGATGTTCGTGACGCGGAACACGGAGTACCACTTCCGGGATCGGCGTTGCGTGGGGGTGCGAGACCGCAAGAGCGGTAACTGGCTCACCTCCCACTTGGCTTGTGGGCGCTCGCTCAGCGGCGCGGTGCGCTTTCAGAAGAACGGCGTCGCGATCCCCGTGAATGGCGAGCCGACGGTGGGTGAGGCGCTCTACTTCGGCGAAGGTGGCAGGGACTTGGTTACAAGCATCCTGTGCTCCGTCGAGCGACCCGAGAAGAGCGTCGTGGCGCGCTACGCGGCCTAGTCAGGCGGACTTGGGCCGTCGCGAGGCTTCTCGCCTGAAGCGCTTAGTCCCGAAAAAGTCCGGAATCAGGCTGTTCTTCTGCGCCTCAGTCTTGCTACCAGGCGGATATCCTTAGAGGATGCTAGCGACCCCGGTTTGGGCTTCGCCCAAACCTGGCCCCAACCCCCACGTTGAGGCCTTTCCGCGTGCGAGCACGCAACCGAGCCACCCCGCTCCAGTCAACACCCCGCCGTTCACCGCACCTGCTCTCCAACCCCTCGCCCTGGCGAAGGTAACCGACACCTGAGTTTCCGACGTGGCAGCGCCCAACCCGAGCAATCCATCATTGTTCGCAGTCGTCATCAGCGAAAAAGGGGGAGCCGAGCGCCGCGAGGTGTTCGATCGCCCTGAGATCAGCGTCGGGCGCGTGCAGGGAAACGACTTGATGCTGCCGAAGGGCAACGTGTCCAAGCGACACGCCCGCCTGCTCTTTCGCGACAACCGCTTCATCGTCACGGACCTGAACAGCACGAACGGGACCTACGTCAACCGGCGCAGGATCTCCCAGGCGACAATCGTCCGCGAAGGCGACCGCGTCTACATCGGGGACTTCGTGTTGCGCATCGAGCTTCCGGACAGCGAGTCCGACGAAGCACCCTCGAGCAGCGAAGAAGTGAGCGTCAGCGCCCCTGCGCCCGCCGGTGCCGTCGAGCCGGTGCAGCCGTCATTCGCGTCGATCCCCGACGCGGAACCCCCGGACCACCACACCCGACGGCCGGTGCCTCCGCCAGCGCCCTCGGCGGCACCTCCCGCGCCGTCGGTTCCCCCGCCGCTTCCGCCCCCGCCGCGTCCTTCGGCGCCAGTGCATACCTCTCAAGCGCCTCCCGTCGCCGCTTCAGCTCCACCCCCGGTGACTTCCGAGCCGCCCGAGCAATCCTCTTCGAGCGACCGCGTTTCATCCCGCGCGCGAGAGTTCCAGCTGGAGCCTCATGTGGCGGTTCACCGCCAGGGAGTGCGTGCTTTGGTTGGGCGGGTTACGGAGTTGCTCAGCGCGGTTCGACTCGCTCAACCGGTTGATGAATCCGCGCGGCAACGGGTGGAACGTGCCGTGGTGGAACAGCTCGGCGCGCTGCGCGGCGAAGGTGCCGTCGGTGCAGAGGCTGACGAAGATCGCGTGCTGTCCGACGCGCGCGCTGAGCTCTGCGCGCTGGGGCCACTAGGTCCGTTGCTCAACGACGACGATGTGACCGAAGTGAGCGTGACCGGCTTTGCTCATGTCGCCGCTGACTCCTCGACAGGTTGGCGGATTGTCGAGCCGCCGTTCGCCTCCGAGGAGTCACTCGAGCGCGTGGTGACGCGCCTCTGTCGCTTGGCGGGGAAGGAGCCCACTGCCGACGAGGCGGTCGTCGAGCGCATTCTTCCAGGCGCGGTGCGTATGCGCGCAGTGCGGGGCTCAATCGCCGGCGGACGCAGCTTGTTGTCCCTACGCAAGGCCCGGCGGGTGACGAGCGTTGCTGACGATTTGGTGCGTCGGGGCACCCTCTCTCGCCATATGGCGACCTTTCTCCGCCACGCAACCGCTGGCGGCGCGAATATCCTGGTCGTCGGAACGCGTGAGGCTCGCGCCGCCGACTTGCTCAACGCGCTGGCGAACCTCAGTGATGCCTACTGGCTGTGTGTGGCTGAGAGCGAGCTTCTGTCGGGTGACGCTCGGGTGACCCGACTGATGTTGGAATCGAACGACCCGAACGCGCGCCGAGTGATTGGCGCCGCTAGTGTGCTGGGCAATGCTCGCCTGCTGGTGGAGAACGCCCAGAACCAAGTCGCGACCGCGGTGATCGAGAACATCGCAGCTGGGGCTCGTGGCTGCGTCGTCTCGACCCAGGCGGGCAATCTGGAGCAAGCGCTGGAGCGTTTGATGGCTTCATTCATGAGCAGCACTGGCGCCGCAAGAGAAGCCGCGCGTCACCAGGTTGTCGGCTCGTTCGACTTGCTGGTGGAGATCGCTCAGTTGCGAGATCAGCGCTACCGCGTGCTGCGCATCGCGGAGCCGGCAGGCTTGTCCGCCGATGGCTTCGATCTCGACGATATTTTCGCCTTCAGCTTCCAGCGGACTGCCGCTGGCGGTGCTGTGGAAGGCACGTTCGCATCCACGGGGACGGTTCCCAAGCTGGCCGAGGACCTAGGCGCACGGGGCATCACCATGGAGCCCTCGCTGTTCTCTCGCAACGGCCGCTAGGCGACGCGCGAAACGGACGCTAGTCGATGGCTCGTCAGCGTGCCACTACGCGCGGGCAGAGGCTTGCTTCGCCTTGTTCAGCTTGCGGCTGAACAGGCGCTTCTTGATCGCGTTTAGCTTGTCGATCATCAATACGCCGTCGAGGTGATCGTTCTCGTGTTGGATCGCCACGGCCATCAGGCCGTCGGCTTCCAGCTCGAACGTCTCTCCGAACTCGTCTTGCGCGCGGACCCTCACGACCTCTGCGCGCTTCACCTCTTCAGTTGCCCCAGGGAAAGAAAGGCAGCCTTCCTCCCACACCTGCGTGCCATCGAGCTCGAGCAACTCCGGGTTGATGAAGACCTTCAAGTCGCTCGGTTCGTCCTCGCCGGCGATGTCGATCACGAAGAGCCGTATGGCGACACCGATCTGGGTGGCTGCGAGCCCGACCCCGGGAGCGTCGTACATGGTTTCAGCCATATCCTCGACGAGCTGACGCAGATCGTCGTCGAACACCGTGACCGGTTGTCCTACTTCGCGCAGACGGGGGTCGGGAAACTCGAGGATTTCGCGTAGAGCCATGACGTAAGGGAACGTATCACCCGCCTACGGCGCTCGCAACGCACTGACCCTCACCCCCGAACCTACTCGGGGTGCGTGCGCCACCCGAGACGACGCCGTTGGGGGCTTACTTGCGGACCTTGCGCGGGTACTTCAAGGGTCCGTAGACGTAGGCGTCTGAACCGCAGAGTTCCCAGCGCGGCGGGTCAATGCGCGGAGCCTCCGTCGGCTGCTCGGGACCTGCCCAGTCGACGGCGCCCGGCTTGCCGCGGGGACCCAACATCACGGGCGCGATGAAGACATGGAGCTCATCCGCTAGTTTCGAAGCCAGCAGCGACCCCGCGAGCTCTGCGCCGCCCTCGCATAACACAGACACGACCTCCCGGGCCGCGAGTGCTTCCAGCGCCTTGGCCATGTCGACTCGGCCGTCAGGGCCAGCCGGTACGCGGATCACGCTGACCCGCAGATCGGTCAGCGCGTGACCAACCTCTTCCGGTGCCTCTGGAGTCGTGATCACGCAGGTCGGGATCTCGTCGGCGGTTTGCGCCAGCTGGCTATCGAGGGGGAAGCGTAGCTTGCTGTCGATGACGACCCGCACTGGGTTCCGTCCGGAAACATCCCGCACGGTGAGGCGGGGGTCATCCGCGATCACGGTGTTGATGCCAACCATGACCGCATCGAGCTGAGTCCGCAGGAGATGAACCTTGGCGCGGCTGTCGGAGCCCGTGATCCACTTCGACGCCCCAGTGCGCGTCGCCGTGCGCCCATCCAGGGACGTCGCGAGCTTGAGGGCCAAGTACGTGCTGCCTCGGGTGATGTACTTCTCCCAAGGCTTGATCAGCTGCTTGGCTTCGGTCTCCAACACGCCGAGCGTGACCGCGATGCCTGCTTGCTCGAGCAACCCTTGACCGCCGCCCTCTACGTGCGGGTTTGGATCCTTGCAGCCGATGACGACGCGCTCAATCCCCGCGGCAATGATTGCGTCGACGCAGGGCGCTGTGCGACCCTGGTGGGCGCAGGGCTCCAGCGTGACGTACAGCGTGGCGCCCTTGGCTCGCTCGCCAGCCTCCTTGAGCGCGGCGACCTCTGCGTGGTCCTCTCCAGCCACCTCGTGATGGCCGGTGCCGACGATGTCCTTGCCGTGCGCAATCACGCAGCCCACGTGGGGATTGGGAGACGGATCGCCGCGTCGCCCTGCTTCCAGGGCCTTCGCCATCAACTCCGCGTCGAGATCACCCATGTCTACTTCCTCGTCTGCGTCAGCTCAGCATTCGGGCGCGCGTCGCCGGCTACTGCGCCGCTCGCGACTGAACTAGCTTTCCCATCTCCGCCATGAACTCGTCGATGTCGCGGAAAGAGCGATACACGCTGGCGAAGCGCACGTAGGCCACTTCATCCAAATCCTTGAGGCGCTCCATCACCTTCTCGCCGATTAGGCGCGAGACGATTTCCTTTTCCCCGGATTGACCGAGCTCGCGCTCCAGGGCCTCAGCCGTCTCGTCGAGGCGGTCTGCTGGCACCGGTCGCTTGTTACAGGCGATCTGCAGGCTGCGTAGGAGCTTCTGGCGGTCGAACGGCTCGCGGCGCCCGTCCTTCTTCACCACCGTCGGCAACGAATGCTCCACGCGTTCGTAGGTCGTGAAGCGCTTCTTGCACGAGTCGCACTCCCGCCGCCGCCATACGACGGTGCCGCCAGAGGCGAGACGAGAGTCGGTCACACGGCTGTCCGTGTGGCTGCAGAAAGGGCACTGCATGAGAGATTCGAGGGGGGAGCGGGCCGGTGTGGTAGTACCGCCGCATTCAAATGACCAGCACAGATTGGTGCGCCTGAGGGGTGTAGCAGCGGCCTCGCAGTGCCGCCCGGTTGAGTCAAGGTCAGGACTCAGCACCTCGGAATCGCGTGGCCATCCCGGCTCGAGCCCGCGAGTTGTGCCTGTGCGGCAGCCCCGGCAGCAGTTGTTGGGCGCCTACCGCTGGCGATTTGCTCAGTCCTTGTAGCGGCTGAGGACCAACGTCGCGTTGGTTCCACCGAAGCCGAAGGAGTTGCTCATGGCGTGGTCGAGACGACGCTCTCTGGCCTGGTTCGGCACGTAGTCGAGGCGGCACTCCGGATCCGGATCCTTGAGGTTGATCGTGGGCGGGATAGCACCGGTCTCGATGGCCTTCGCGCACACCGCGGCCTCCACGGCGCCGGCGGCGCCCAGCAGGTGGCCCATCATGGATTTGGTGGAGCTGACCCACAGCTTGTGGTCTTTCGCGTAGTCACCAAAGACGGCTTCTACGGCCTTGCTCTCTTCGATGTCACCCGCTGGAGTCGAAGTACCATGGGCGTTCATGTAGCCGATGCTCTCTGGAGACAGCTTCGCGTCTTCCAGCGCGAGTCGCATGGAGCGGATGGCTCCGGCGCCGTCGGGAGCCGGCTTGGTGATGTGATACGCGTCGCTGGAAGCTCCGAATCCGGTGATTTCCGCGTAGATTTTTGCGCCGCGACGCTTGGCACGGGAGAGCGACTCGAGGATTAGCGTTCCCGCTCCCTCGCCACACACGAATCCGTCGCGACCCTTGTCCCAAGGACGAGAGGCGGCTTGGGGGGCGTCGTTGCGCCGCGAGAGGGCGAACATGGCGCTGAAGCCCGCGATGCCGATTGGGGTGATCGTCGCTTCCGCGCCGCCGGCGACCATCACGTCTGCCTTGCCGCGACGAATCCATTCAGCCGCTTCCCCGAGGGAATGGGCGCTCGAGGAGCATGCCGTGGTGTGGCAGAAGCTCGGTCCGCGTAGGCCGTACTCGATGCTGACTTGGCCAGCCGCGAGGTTACCGATGAGGGAGGGAATGAAATAGGGGCTGACCTTGCCCGGGCCTTTGGTCTCGAGGATCATCTTGACCCGCTCGAGATTCTCCAGGCCGCCGAGGCCAACTCCGATGAAGCAGCCTGCACGATCGCGTTCGGCTTCTGCGAGTTCCAGCCCAGCGTCTTGGAACGCAAGCTTGGTCGCTCCCATCGAGAACGTGATGAAGCGGGCGACCTCCTTGAGCTTCTTGCGCGGCATGAACTCTGCGGGGTCGTAGTTTTTGACCTCGCACGCGAAACGCGTTGGATACTCGTCGGTGATCTCGAACTGAGTGATAGGTCCAGCACCGCTCTCGCCCTTCAGCAGCGACTGCCAGGTGGCCTCTGTGCCGATGCCGTTGGGGGTGATCAGACCAATTCCGGTGATGACGACGCGTTCCATTGCTGCCTCATGGTGCCCACGCGACGGCGTGAGAAGGGGTGCGCGTGCCGCGCAAAGCTATGCCGAGCCCGCTGCTCTTGATGGCGCGGAGCTCGGCGTGTCGAACAGGTGCTTGGCTGTGTGCGCGAGCGGATACAGGCCGCAGCGGGGTGCGGCCCGTATCCGGTGGCTCTGGCGCGTCCACGCGAAGCGAATCAAGGTCGCGCGGTGCGCGACTCAGCCAGCTTGGTGCTGCTGGATGTAGTCGACTGCGTCCTGGACGGTGCGGATCTTCTCCGTGTCTTCGTCGGGGATGTCGATCTCGAACGCTTCCTCGAAGGCGAGCACGAGCTCCACGAGGCCCAGGGAGTCCGCTCCCAGGTCGTCGATGAAGGTGGACTCCGCCTTGATGTCTGCTTCGTCCACGTCCAGCTGCTCTTTGATGATCTGCTTGACCTTCGCCTCGATACCTTCAGCCATGCTGCCTCCAAGGCCGCTCTCCGCGGCCATTGCTCTGTTTCTTTCGTTCCTGCGCGCGAGTCGCGCGTCTCTCTAAGTCAGTCGCCATCTTGATGATGGCGCTTTGGTCTCGCTGACGCCCCAGGGGGAGCGCGAACGGCCAGACACTCAGTCCACGCCGTCTGGGCGTGGGCAATTCACATATACATCCCGCCGTTGATCCGCAGGGTTTCGCCAGTGACGTAGCCCGCCTCTCCCGAGGCCAAGTACACGACGCCCGCAGCGATCTCTTCGGCGGATCCGATGCGCCCAACCGGGACGGCATCGAGGATCCCCTTGCGCTGCTCTTCGGTCAGCGCGCGGGTCATGTCGGTTTCCACGAAACCAGGTGCGATGGCGTTCACAGTGATGCCGCGGGAGGCGTACTCACGGGCGAGGGATTTGGCGACTCCCACCAGGCCGGCCTTGGTCGCCGCGTAGGCGGTCTGCCCTGCGTTGCCCATCTCGCCAACCACGCTGGAGAGCAAGATCACGCGGCCAAAGCGCGCGCGCATCATGCTCTTGATCGCGGCGCGCGCGGAGTACACCGCGCCTTTCAGGTTCACGGCGAGCAGTTGATCGAAGTCGTCGTCCTTGAGCCGCAGCAGCAAGCCGTCGATGCTGATGCCAGCACTTGCCACGAGGATATCCAGACGGCCGTGACGCTTCGCAATCTCCGCGATGGCTGCTTCGACCTCACTCGAGGAAACATCCAGGCGCGCCGTCTCGGCGCTGCCACCGGCGTTCGTGATCGCGCTGGCGACCTCTTGAGCCGCCGCTTCGCCGCTGGCGTACCCGACGACCACATGGGCGCCTTGGGCGGCGAGCGCGATCGCCGCTGCGCGACCGATGCCGCGCGAACCACCCGTGACCACTGCTACTCTAGACTTCAGATCGAACATGCATTCCCCCTGACAGGGCGCGCCTGTTTACCACGTGCACGCACAAAACAAGGGTGAAAGTTAGGTGGAGGCGCAAACCGGTCGGCGGGCGTTTCGCCCTGTTATCGAGCTGAATAGCAGCGCCCCGAAGACGCGCACTGAGGAGGAGCGGATCGTGCGTAGGCGCGTTCGCTACGCGTGCACTCGGTGTCTTCAATGCTTCGCCTGACGCGCGCGAGCGAAACCGGCGCGAACCCAAGCGATCCGAGCCGTGTGGCGCGTTGCTTCAGCTCAGCGCGTCAAAGCGGGTGTGTTGCGGTCTTCGCGCTGTGTTGAGCCGCGCTATGCGCCAGCGTTACTTCAGAGTGTTTCGGCGAGCTTGCGCAGCGCGTCCATCTCGAACAGCGACTGCACTTTGAGCGCCTTGTCGATCTTGCGCACTAGGCCTGCGAGCACGTTTTTCGGCCCGATTTCCAGCGCCTGGTCCACGCCCATGGCGCGCATGCGGAGCACGCTCTGCTCCCATAACACCGGCCCGTCGATTTGTTTAACCAGTAGCGCGGCGACGCGCTCACTCGCCTGGTTCGGCTCGGCTTCCACATTGCTGACCACCGGGAAGGCGAGCGGGCCGATCTGGATATCACTCAAGGCGCGCTCCACGGCGCGCGCGGCGGGTTCCATCAAGCTACAATGGAAAGGCGCACTGACCTTCAGCGGGATCGCCTTCAGCTTGCGTTCGCCCGCTAGCTCGGAAGCGCGCGCGACGCCTTCGCTCGAACCAGCGATCACGATTTGCCCGGGCGCGTTGAAGTTGGCAGGCGACACGCTGCCCGCGTCCTGTGCCGCACGGCAAAGCTCCTCCACGGCGGCCGCGTCGCCTCCGAGGATCGCTGCCATCGCGCCGCGGCCCTCGGGGACGGCGTCCTGCATGGCCTTTCCACGCAGGTGCACTAGACGCACGGCGTCCTCCAACGTGAGCGCGGAGGCTGCGACGAGCGCGCTGTACTCTCCCAGGGAGTGACCTGCGGCAACGCTCGGCGCGGGCAGGTTGGGAATGATCTCTTTCAGTGCCGCGAGCGCAGCCATGCTCGCCGTGACGATCGCTGGCTGAGTGTTTTTGGTCAGCACGAGATCGCTCTCGGGGCCTTCGAAGCAGAGCTTGCTGATGGAGAACCCCAGTGCCGAATCCGCGCGCTCGAAGACGTCGCGGGCCGCCGGGCTCTCCTCGAACAGGCTCTTGCCCATGCCTACGAACTGAGTGCCTTGACCAGGAAACAACCACGCGACTGACATCGAATCTCTCCCATTTGGAGCGCTTGGCGCTCCCGAGCTGCGGCTGTCGAACTACCGCCGGGCCGACCTTAACTCAGGCAGCGGCGCCACGGAAACCCGCGGCGCACCGTGTGTGGCACGACGGCGTGAACTACATACGAGCCAAGGCGCTGGCCCAGGAGATCCCAGCTCCGAGGGCACACATCAGCACCGTCTGTCCGGGCTGGATACGCCCGTCGCGCACGGCCTCATCGAGCGCGATCGGGATCGACGCGCTCGAGGTGTTGCCGTAGCGCTCGATGTTGAGCACGAAGCGATCCATCGGGATCTTCAGGCGCTGAGAGACCTGGTTGATGATGCGCAGGTTGGCTTGGTGGGGCACGACCCAGTCGACCTGATCGAGCTCGAGCCCAGCGACTTCGAGAGCCGACTTCGAGGCGCTCGAGAGGTTCTTTACGGCAACCTTGAAGATGTCCTGGCCGATCATGTGCACCTTGTCGCGGCGCTTCTCGATGAGCTCGGGGGTGAGGGGCTCCTTGCTGCCGCCAGCAGGAATGCAGAGCGACTCGGCGAGTGAAGCATCGGTGTATAGCTGCGTGGAAAGCACGCCAGCGGGGCCACCCTCCGCGGGGGCCAGGACCGCGGCACCAGCGCCGTCGCCGAAGAGCACGCAGGTGGTGCGATCTTCCCAGTTCAACACACGGGTCAAAAGCTCTACGCCGACCACCAGGACGCGCTTCACCATTCCCGTGCGGATATATTGGTCGCCAATGGAGAGTGCGTAGAGGAAGCCAGCGCAGGCTGCGGCGACGTCGAACGACGGGATGCTGCGCGCTCCGAGCTTGGCCTGCAGGAACGCAGCACACGCGGGCAACGGCATGTCAGGGCTGATCGTGCCCACGATGATCATGTCGAGCTCTTCGGCTTTCACACCCGCCATGTCCAAGGCGCGCTTGGCCGCTTCGAGCGCCATGTCGCTGGCTGCTTCACCTTCGGCCGCCATGCGGCGCTCTCCAATCCCAGTGCGCTCCCGGATCCAGGCGTCGGAGGTATCCACGATCTTCTCCAGATCGTGGTTGGTCAGCACCTTGGAGGGAGCGTAGGCACC
The DNA here is from genome assembly GCA_020633205.1 of Polyangiaceae bacterium. Classification (NCBI taxonomy): domain Bacteria; kingdom Pseudomonadati; phylum Myxococcota; order Polyangiales; family Polyangiaceae; species Polyangiaceae bacterium. Next base: position 617,056 of record JACKEB010000010.1, on the reverse strand, counting down.
CGTTCCAACAATGCGGCTCTTCGGGGTGAGCTGCTCAGCACTCATGCTGATCACTTACGATCCCGTAGCCTTCGCGTCTAGAATTGGTTCAACCAGATCCGCGACCGCTTCGTCAGCAAATTAAGCGGGGAAAGTGCGTAGTTTTCTACGTACCTGGTTGCTGGTGAAGCGCTCCAGAATGTCTGTGCGGAAATGATGCCGTGCGTCTAGGAGCGCTGCACCGAGTGCCGAAAAACTTGGCGCTGTCAGAGCTGGCTCAGCCGGAGTGGTGCTGGAGGGCCGCGGAGTGAGCCGTCGCGCCTCACCCCCAAACTCGTGGAGGGCGACGCGGTGAAGAAACGAGAAAACCCGGTGACCAACGAGGGGCACCGGGCAATCAGCGGAGCGCGGAGGCTCTCAGCTCTGGTCGGTCGACTTCACCACCGCGCGGCCCTTGTAGTGGCCACAGGCGGGGCAAACCCGATGCGGCACCATGGGCGCCGAGCAGTTCGGGCAGGGGATGATGTTGGGCGCAGCTACTTTGTCGTGATTTGCACGGCGCGTGTCGCGTCGGGCGCTGCTCTGTCGTCGCTTGGGAACTGCCACGGTCTTACTCCTTATCGCGCAGACGATCTCTCAACGCTGCGAGCGGAGCCAGACGCGGATCGAGCGGGCGATCTGCCGTTTGCGGCTCCAAAGAGGGCGAGGCTATAGGGGGAGTGTCTTCCGAGCGCAAGGGAAATAGCGGTAGCTCCAGGAGAATGAACTCCCGGATGAAGCTATCCAGCACGATTTCCTCGCCGCTGTAGACGTCCCGAGCCGCGTCCTCCTCACTGAGGAGTTCGTCTTCGTCGTCTTCTGTTCGATGTTTCTTCGTCTTGCGGGCTTCGCGCTGCGGAGCCGCAGAAGTTTGGGGACTCGAGGCGCCCTTCTTGGCCTTGGTGTGCTTGTGCTTGGCCGCCGAAGTGGCTGGCGCGAGCAGCAAGAAGACATCCGTCTCGATGTCGAGGTCGAAAGGCTCCAGGGAGCGGGCGCAGTCCATTTCGACGGGCGCCTTCAGATGCCCGCGCACCATCACCTCCCGGCCCTGCTTGCTGACGGTGACGTCGAGCTCCCCGTCGACCCCACGCGCACGCGCTTCCGTACCCTCCAGCGCGCCGGCGAGCCACGCAGACGGGATCGGCACCTCGAGCTGACGTTCGTCGTCTTCGAGGTCCGCGAGCGGGACGCTGAACTGGGGTTCGGGTTGCTTGGCCATGGTGCGCGGGAAAAGGGGCGCGAAGCTTAGCCGGGGAAACGCTGCTGGCAAGCTCGGCGGTCGGTGTCGTGTCCTACTGCCAGCGCGAGTTTCGTCGCGTGGCCTCTCGAACGCTGCAAAAAGGCTGGCTTCGGCGCCAGGCGTGCCACTAGCGTCTCTGCAAATGGGTTGGCTACAGCGGGACGATCGGAAGCGGCGGGTGGCGCTCGCGCTCGCGGTCTACGTGCTGTGCACCCTGGTGTTCTTCCTGCTCGCGCAGCCCGAACGCCTCCACGCGCACACGCCGTTCAACCACTTCGCGTTGCTCGCGGACAGCTGGATCCATGGGCGCCTCGACCTCGGTGGCCCGCCGCCGGCGTACGCCCAGATGAACGACTTCGCGGAGTTCAACGGCCGCTGGTTCATCGCGTTTCCGCCGTTCCCTGCGCTGCTCTTGTTGCCTTGGGTGTGGCTCGCGGGCGGCGCGGAAGGCGTGCGAGATGGCCAAGCCTTCCTCTGGCTTGCTGGCATCGCGCCCGCCGCGTTGTTCTTGGTGCTCGAGAAGCTGAGGCGTCGCGAGCACTCGAAGCGCAACGTGATCGAGAACGTTGCGCTCGCGCTGCTGTTTGCCTTTGGCAGCGTGTACTTCTTCAGCGCCGAGCAAGGCACCGTGTGGTTCGCGGCGCATGTCGTGGGCGCGGGTCTGTGTGCGCTGTACGTGCTGTTCGCCCTCGACGCCGAGCGCCCGCTGCTCGCCGGCCTGATGCTCGGCTTCGGTTTTCTCACCCGGGCGCCGTTAGCCTTTGCAGCAGTGCTGTTTGCCCTCGAGGCACTTCGGGTGTGCAGCGAGGGCCGAGCGGGTGGGGGAGAGGGTGATATGGCGCGCACCCAGGAGTCCGTGCGCCCGCCGGCAGCCGTGGATGAATCCGCGGGGCAACGCTTGAAGGTTTGGTGGCAGCGCCTGGACAAGCCGCGCCTTCTGCGGCTCTACCTCACGTTTGCGGCCCCCGCGGCGCTGTGCGTCGCCTTCTACCTCTGGCATAACTACGCGCGCTTCGGCAGCGTAGGCGAGGTAGGCTACCGTTACCTCAAGGTGCGCTGGGCGGGGCGCATGGAGACCTGGGGCCTGTTTCACTATCACTACCTGGGTCGCAACCTGGGCGTGATGCTCAGCGGCTTGCCCTACTGGAACAAGGGTGCCGGCGCGCCGTTTCAGATCAACGCCCATGGACTCGCGCTGTGGTTCACCACGCCGATGTACCTCTGGCTGCTATGGCCGGCGCGAGGCAACGCCCAGCGCTGGCTGTACCGCGCCTTGTGGGCGACCGTGGCTATCGTTTCCGTGTGGACACTGTTCTATCAGAACACTGGCTGGCAGCAGTTCGGACAGCGCTTCAGCAACGACTACGCGATCTTCCTGTTCATGCTCCTGGCGCTCGGCGGGCGCCAGTTTGGCTGGATTTTCCGTGCGGCATGTGTGTGGGCAATCGCGGTCAACGGCTTCGGGGCGTGGAGCTTCGATCGGCCCCAGGCACGCGGGTACTATGTGACGAATCCCGGCGAGTTTTATCAGCGGGATTGAGGGCGGGTTCGGGTTCGGGGCGGTGTGAGTGGTGGTCGACCTAGCCGAATTGAAGCGCATCAACGCGTGGCTCCAGGCCGCTGCGGCCGCCCGCACCCAAGCGGACGAGGGCTATGTGTTTGAACTCTTCGCGCTGCCTGCTGAGGGAACGGTTGAGGACGCGCTCGCGCGCTACACCGCGGGCACCAACTGGCAAGTGAGTGTCTCGGACGCTACCTGGAGTGAAGTCGAGGCGGCACTTGGGCTGTGGTTTGGTGAGACCGCGGAAGCATCCGAGGTGCTTAGTGCCCTGTTTGCGAGTGCAACGAAGGTCAGACGACTTGAGATCAGCGCTCCCCCTGGGGAGTGGCTGAAGCCTTGGTACGAAGCGTCATGGGACGACTTCATCCTCGCGTCTCCCAAGGGTCGCGTCCTGCTGCATCTCGGTGTGTCGGACTGACCGCGAGCAACTCCAGCGACCGGGTGAACGACATCGCCCAAAATGTAGCGCCAAGATGCTCTCCAAGTACCGGCTACTTCAGCTCCAAGTTGTCGATGCTGGCAGTGACCTGAGCCATGTTCTTCGTCATGAGCTCTTTGCTGCCGCCGGCTTCGTGGACGAACACGGTGTCGTCCGTGACGAAGATGCTCACGTAGTACAGGTGGGGCGTGGTCTCTTGATCGAGGCCGAAGCGCATCTGTTTGCCGGCTACACCAGCGCGCGTTTTGACATCCACGGTTTCGAGGAGCGCGTAGCCGCCTTGGCTGCGGAGCTGGTTCTCGATGGCTCGAGTCCAGAACTCGAGGGTGCCGCCGTCTTCATTGTCTACGGCGCGCACGGCGATCACGAGGCCATCAGCGGTGGTCGCGCGGTAGTCGTAGCGGTCGTCGTAGCCGTGGTTGTCGACCTCGACGAAACCGGGCGGAGTAGACGCCTTGAAAGGTGAGCCGCAGGCGGCAGTGAAAAGACAGATCGCGGAAACGAAAAGCAATGAGAGTCGCATCGGAGTCTCCGATCACATCGAGAGCAGGCTGGGCAGGCCGAGCTTGCGTAGCCAGTCGAAGGGCAAGTTCACTTTGGGGGCGACGTGTTCGGAGCTCTGGGGCTCCAGGCGCAAGGTGATGGTGGAGAAGGCAATCAGCTCTCGCATCAACTTGAGTCGGCCCTCCATCACCTCGATTTGCGTGGTCACCCGCTCGAGCTCACGCTCGATCTTCAGGGAGTCCTCGACGGTATTCGCCTTGGTCAAGAGCTGCTGGAAGCGATCGCGCACCGCCTTCATGTTCTTCAGGCGTGTCTGCAAATCGAAGAACTTCTCGGTGACGTCCTCGACCTCTACGTTCTGATGCAGCACGTCGCCAAAGCCCCCGACCTTGCCCAGCGCTTCGCGGAACTTGGCCGATGGCACGCGGATCACGATCTCGCGGTCTGAGCGCCGCACCAAGTACCCGCCCATTTCTCGCGCCATCTTCTCCGTCTTGTCGATCACTTCACGAGTCTGAAAGACTCCCATGTTGATTTCTGCGCGGTAAATCAACAGCGGGCCGGCGACCTTCTGCGGGGTCTGGTCCGAAGGCTCTTTGCCACCGGCCGGCTCAACCGGCGGCTGACCAGGGGTATCAGGCTTCGCCTTCGGCGGAGCCGGGGGCGGTTGAGGTCCCGGCGGTGCGGCTGGCGGAGCGGCTCCGGGGGCTACCGGTGCGTCATTGAACGCGATCTCCTCGCGGTCCAGGCTCATCTCCGCCATGCCGTCGCCGCCGGCAGACGCGGTCTGAGTGGCTTGGGGCTGACCGCCGCCGTAGTCGGCCTCGCCAGGAGACATCGACGCTTCCTTGGCGTACGACGCGCCACCGCAGCCGACGCCGAACAGCAGCAAGACCAAGAGCAATACCGCGTACAGCCTGGCAAACGCCGAGCTCTGCGGCTCCCAAAAGCAAATCCCTCGCATCAGTAGCCTCCCGAACGCGCAAGTTATCGTGGGCTTACAGTCGACTCGAGGTATTTCGCGCACGCATTCCGACGAGCACCACGCTCTCGGAGTGCACGTCGCCGACGAGCCTCGCAGCCCGCTTGGTTTTGGGCGGTGCGAGGCTCGGTTTGCGGATTGCGCCGGGGCTACTTGCTGCTTGGGGCGGGAGCGGCGCTGGGGGCCGCGGAGGGAGCGCCGCTAGCTGCCGCGCTGCCCGATGGCGCGGCGGCCGCCTCTTGCTTGGGCTCCGGCATCTTCGCGTCGCGGGTGATCTTCACGCTCTTGATCTTCACCGGATCGGCGGCCTTGTCGCCGACCACCTTGGTGTTTGCGATCTTCTCGATCACCTCTTCGGGGCCGCACTTGCCGAAGATCGTGTAGCCGCCATCGAGGTGAGCCGCGACGCCATCCATGATGAAAAACTGGGAGCCGTTGGTGTTGGGTCCGCGGTTCGCCATGCAAAGCAAGCCGCGCTCGTCGTGGTGGGCGTTCTCCCAGATCTCATCAGGGATCACGTAGCCGGGCCCGCCGGAGCCGTTGTGATTGGGATCGCCGCCCTGGATCATGAAGCCTTTGATCACACGGTGAAACGGCGTGCCGTCGTAGAGGGGCTTCTTCACCCACTTGCCGTCGCTCGATTTCCACGGACGGAGGCCGCGAGCCAAGCCGACGAAGTTGGCGACCGTGATCGGCGCCTTGTCGTGCCAGAGCTCGCACTCGAGCTTGCCAGCGGTCGTGTCGATGGCCGCCTTGAAGTAGCCCTCGCCCTTGAGGCCCTTGGCGGCGTCCGTGAGATCGAACTTGCCCTTGGCCGGATCATCGGGAGTCACCGGAACCGTCGCCACCGGTTTTGCGGCGATCTTGCGCGCGCCACCGGGCGCTTGCCCCGGGCGATTCATGCGCGAGAGCAAACCCTTGAGGTTCTTGGCGCCGCCCAGCTTGAGCTGCGCACGAGCGCTTGGGTTGGTGCCCGGCGTGCTCTCCTTCTTGATGGTGGGCTGCTTGGTTTCCGGTTCCTTCTTGGCCTCGTCACAGCCAACCACGGACGTACCCAGGCTGACGGCCAGTGCGCCTAACCCCAATCGAAAAACCAAAGATCGCATGCTGTTGTCCTTGAAAGCTTTGTGTCGCTAATCCTTGCGGAAACGCGCAGATTGAGAGTGACCGTGAGCGGTCACTCGGAGCTGTATTCGATTTTTACCTGTTGACCGGGCTTCACCCCGTGATCCCGGCTCCAGCCGGCGTTCATCTCCAGCACGAACGCCGCCGGGCAGGGGACCGCTCGTGGGTGCTCATTCAGCACCGGGACCTGCTCGAGGATGCCCACCACGAAGCCTTGGCTGTCGATGAACAGCATGTCCAGGGGCAGGCAGGTATTCTTCATCCAGAAGGAGCGCGGCGCGTTGGTGGGCCAGCTGAAGAGCATGCCTTCTTCAGGGGCCATGCTCGTGCGAAACATCAGGCCCCGTTGGCGGCTGGTGTCGTTCGAAGCAACCTCGACGGCGACCCGAGGTTTGCCGTTGGCTTCGGGGAAGGACACGAATCCGCGCGGCAAGGCCAATGGCGGTCCAGCAGCTTCGGGGCAGTCAGCCGCTGGCTCTGCTTTGGGCGCCGGCGCCTCGGGGAATGGGACAGTACAAGCGGCTTTGGCCGGCTCCGCGTGGTCAGACTTTGCGGGCGCCGAAGCGCCTTGCGCCTGATGAGCTGCACGCGCTGGAGCGTGCGTCGAGCTAGAGGTCGAAGAGTTCGGGCTGCCAATCGGATCGCAAGCAACCAGCGCCAGGACGCCGCTCGTGACCGTTAATATCTGCACGCTTCGGCGCCCGGCCTGCCAATTCCGGCGGGTTTTCTCGGTTCGCTCGCGGTCGCGCATGGCGCGGCGTATACCACGGCGTTAGAAACGCACCAGCCACCACGCGAAGTGCCCTGAATGCGACTTCGCATCGAGCTAGGGCTTAGCCTATGCTCCCCGCATGTGGCGCATGTGGGGTTCTGGCGTTGAGTGGCGCTCACGCGCCGCGATGGTAGGGGCAGCGATTGCCTTGGTTTCCGCGTGTGGCGGAAGCGCTGTCGCCGACCTCAGCGATGCTGGTAGCGGTGGCAGCAGCGGCTCTGGTTCCGACGCTCAGGCGGGGAGCGCAGGCTTCGGTGGGACGACGCCGGTGAAGGACGCTGGCAAGGACTCGAGTGCCGGCACCGCAGGCAACGCGGGAGTGGGTGGCTCTGAGGTCGACAGTGGCTACGTCGACCCCGGCTGCCCGGATGCGGCTCCGCCCCAACCCGACTTGCAGTGCGATCCTTGGGCCGCGGTCACGGGTTGCGGCCCTGGTGAGGGCTGCTACCCGTACGTGATCTATCCGGGTTCCGTTTGCGAACAGGAGACCTACGGCACCTACTGTATCCCCGCTGGGACTGGGCAGCAGGGTGATCCGTGCGGAGGCGAAGCTTGCGCAGGCGGCTTCGTGTGTGTCATCACGGGCCAGGGCAACCAGTGCGTTCAGATGTGTCAGCTCCAAGGCGATGACGGCTGCCCGCCTGGCTTGTTCTGTCTCCCGGTGGACGTTGAAGGATTCGGCGGATGCTTCTAGGAAATCGCGGGTGGCTCTCAAAGCGCCCGCTCCGCACTTCTCGTGCTGCTCTGTTTGCTCTCACCAGCGTGGCCGCAGCGGCCGCGGTGCAGGTCGCGTGCGGGTCCCGCACCGGCTTACACGGACCGCCAGCGGAGGAAACCGACGCAGGAGCCGACGCGACGGTTGACGCGGCGGCTGATGCGCCAGACTGCACCATCGACAGCGAATGCGTTCCGCCCGATCTGTGCACAACCATGGTTTGTTCCGCGGGGAAGTGTGTCGAGGGAGAGCCTGTCGTGTGCGACGACGGCGACGAGTGCACTCAGGACACCTGCAACTCTGAGGATGGTCAGTGCGTGTTCGAGAGCCTGGTGCGTGACGAGGACAAGGACGGCTTCTACGGCCCGCGTCCAGGTTACGCCGCCGGCGAGCCAGGTTCGTGCGGCGATGACTGCGACGACACCTCTCCGCTAGCTTTTCCTGGGGGAGAGGAGATCTGTGATGGCGTCGACAACGACTGCAACGGCATCGTCGACGACAACGCGCGCTACGTGCCCACGGGGGGCGGTGACGTGCGCATCTCCGGGGCCGACCTGCGCCAGGCGGGGGCTGGCGGTTTGGTCTACGCGGAGACCAACTACGTGGCGACCTACACGGGTCAAGAGACCCACTGGAAGAACTTCGCCCAGGGCATTGCGTCTGACGGGACGCCCCTCGCGAGCTTCCCGGAGACGGCGATCACCAACGTCAACAACGACAACTTCACCGGTCCTGTGGTGTGGACCGGCTCCGTCTACGCGACCGTGTGGGAGGACCGTCGAGACTCGGACTACGAGATCTACTTCAATCGATTCGATCCCGGAGGAAACAAGCTCGGGGCTGACATACGCATCAGCCAGGCCGCAGGCTTCAGCTTGAACCCGTCGCTGCTCTGGAACGGGAGCCAGTACGCTGTGATTTGGCAGGAGGAGCGCTCCTCGCTGTTCGTCCTGGTGGGCGTGCTGCTCGACGCCGAGGGCAAGCCGATCTCGGAGATCACCCAGTACACGTTGCCCTCCATCATCGCGGAGTCACCGCGGGTCGCAGAGGGTGAGCGCAAGCTCGGCACCGCGTTCAACATGAACCAGGGCCTCGGTCAGGAAATCGGATTCCTCACCATCACCCCGGATTTGAAGGAGTCGACCTCTCCCATCTCCCTGGATAGCGACGCCGTCGACCCCAGCATCGTTTGGCTTGGAGACCGCTTCGTTGTTGCGTGGGAGAAGCGCGACGTCACCCCTGGCGATGCGATCTGGGGTGCCCTCGTCGATGAGGATGGCAACATCCTGCGCCCTGCGACTCAGCTGACGACCGGCGCTAGCTTCGCTCGCTCCCACGCGATGCTACCCCTTGGCGATCGCTTCTTGCTGGTGTGGGCCGACGATCACGACGGCAACTACGAACTCTACTCGAAGCTGCTCAGCGCAGATCTCGAGGAGCTGACGGCGCGCGAGCGCATCACCTTCGATGGCTCGGATACTGTCAGTCCAATCGCGAGCTTTGGCGCCGCTGGCGACGTGGGCGTGCTGTTCGACGATCGACGCAGCGGCTCGTGGCAGACGTACTTCACGAAGCTCGAGTGCGCCGCGGGGAACTAGTGTCCTGTCTCCGTAGTTCGCTGCAAAACTCGCCCGCCCCCTGAGGGTGTGGGCGCACGAGTTTTGCGCCTTCGCACTGCTTTTGAGACGAGGAAACGCTGTGTTGACTTGTTCAGCGAATCACAGATTCGCCTCACTAGCCGTCTCGCTCGAAGCCACTGCCGCGGCCCTGGGGCGCACTCGGCGCGCCGCGCGTGTTCCACACGGCAATGGGTGGCGTGCGCGCGTCACGCCGTGATCTCATACCGCTTCAGCTTGTCGTACAGCGTCCGGAGCCCGATCCCGAGCATCTCCGAGGCTGCCTTGCGATTACCACCACAGCGCGCGAGTGCCTGGGTGATCGCTTCACGCTCGATGTCCACCAGGGGGCGAGCCAGGTCTGGCGGCTCGCTCTTGCCGTTGGTGGTTGGCTCGAGCCAGAGATGGCTCTTTTCCACGGTGGTACCGTCACACAGAATCAGCGCGCGTTCGAGCACGTTGCGCAGCTCACGAATGTTGCCTGGCCATTCTGCTTCCTTGAGGTAACGCTGAACGCTCGCGGAGAGGTCCGGGGCGCTGCGCCCAAGTTCGGCGGAAAGGCGCTTAACGAGCGCCTCCGCCAGCGGCACGATGTCTTCACGGCGCTCCCGTAGCGGGGGCAGGCGGATGGGGAAGACCGCGAGGCGATGATACAAATCTTCACGGAAACTACCCTCGGCCATCGCCTGACGTAGGTCGCGGTTCGTCGCGGCGACCCAGCGCACGTCAGCGGCGAGCGTGCGGCTACCACCCACGCGCTCGAAGCGTCGATCTTGCAGTACTCGCAGGAGCTTGGCCTGGAGCGCGGGCTCCAGCTCACCAATCTCGTCCAAGAAGAAGGTGCCACCTTCTGCCAGCTCGATGCGTCCCTGGCGCCGAGCGTGAGCGCCGGTGAACGCGCCCTTTTCGTGTCCGAAGAGCTCGCTCTCGAGCAAGTGACTCGAGAGGGCGGCGCAGTTGATGGCGACGAACGGCGCGTCCCGTCTGTTGCTCTTTTGATGGATCGCTCGGGCCAGGACTTCCTTGCCCGTGCCGCTCTCACCCAGGAGCAGCACGGTCGCGTCGGTGCGAGCCACGCGCTCGGCGGCAGCGACTACCGGCTGCATGGACTCAGCGCCGTAGCTCAACGCGTCCACGGAATCCTGAGTGCGCAACGCCTGCTCTTTCGCCGCCAGCAGGCCGCGCTTCTCCAGCGCTCGGTCGACGACCAGACGAAGCTCCGCTGGGCTTCCTATGGGCTTTTCTAGGTAGTCGAACGCACCAAGTCGCATCGCGTCGACGGCGCTCTCCACACTCGCATGGGCGGTCAGCATCACCACCTGAGTGTCTGGAGCGTCCTGGCGCAGCTGCCGCAAGAGATCGATGCCGCTCTTGCCTGGTAGCCTGAGGTCGCTGATTACCACATGAAAATGTGAGTTGGCGGCCTGGCTGAGGGCCTGCTCGGCCGTCTCCGCTGGCGTCACGTCGTGTCCGGAGAGTTCGAGAGCTTCTACCAGAAACTCGCGGAGTCCCTCCTCGTCGTCTACCACCAAGATTCTCGCCAAGTCTCCTCCAGGAAATAAGTCGCTGCTGCGCGGGGGTCGCTTCGCGTCTGTCGCGAGCCTTGTCGCAAAGCCTTGCAAGTGTTCAGCCAACGCCTCGCGGGAGTCGCACTTCGAAGCAGGCGCCGCTGACGGCCCCTGTGTCATCAAGCAAATTCGAGGCCGAAATGCTGCCGCCGTGTAGCTCTACCAGGCGCCGCGCGATGGCGAGGCCAAGGCCGGTGCCTTGGGTGCGGGTCGTGTGAAAGGGCTCGAAGAGCGCCTCGGGGTCGCCGTCGATGCCGCGCCCTTCGTCGAGTACTCGCAGCACGAGCAGCTTGTCGAGGACGCGTGCTTCGAGCTTCACCGGCTCAGGCGAAGCGTGGAGGCCGTTCTGCAAGAGGTTCACCAAGACCTGACGAATGCGCTCCGCATCCAGTGGCCACGTCGCTGGCAGGTCGGGCGCATCGAGGCGCACCCAGCGCCCGGTTTGCTGGGACTCCGAGATGTCCCGCTCCGCGCTGGGGGTCCACACATGGGCCTGAGCTTGCTGGATCGCGCTCGAGAGCAGCGGATGGAGCTCTACGTCGGTCACAGCGAGCTCGCCAGAGCGCGCGAACGCCAAGAGGTCCAGCACCAAGCGCTCCAGACGAATTGCCTCCTTCACCACGCGTTCGCTGCGCGCGTGGGCTTTGCTCTCCCGAGGCAGCACTTCCGCGAGGAGCTGGGCGTTGCCCTTGAGGGAGGCCAAAGGATTCTTGATTTCATGGGCCAACACGGCGCTCATTTGGCCGAGACTCGCCAGGCGTCGCTCTCGCGCGAGTTCGATCAACAGCCGCTCGTGGCTCGAGAAGGCGCGCCACAGCAGGATCGTCAGCGCGCCCAGCGCGAGGGCGGCGGCGAGTCCCACGCCTAGACTTTGCAGCGCTCCCTCCCTGAGCTCCGGTACGGAGCGCGTCTCGAACTCGAGCAAGATCCCCGGCGGCAAGTGCGGGGGTGGGAGGTCGATGGGATCGCAGTCAGGGGCTTCTGGTGGGCAGGGCGGGGGAGGCGGCACGGGCAGAGACACTGCGCGCACCCGGTTGTCGCGGATGGTGAGGCTGCCCTTCAGGAAATCCCGTGAGTTGACCGGGCCGAGCTTGGGTTCCCCCGCCGAGTGCTGAATCCCTTCCGGCGATCCGAGCGCGACGTAGCGCAACCCGGCGTCCTCGTGCCGCTTCAGGAACCGGTCGAGGTCGGGGGGGGCACCGCGTTCGTCAGGTCGAGTGCGGCGCACCCGATCGAACCAAGCTGCTGCTTCGCCTCGAGCCAGAGCAATGCCCGCGCGCTCGACGTTGCGGTAGCTCATGATGAGCGTGAGCAGCAGCGCCAGGATGGCGAGCAAGCTTCCCGCGGCGAGCGCTGGGCGTCCCCAGCTACGTGGCCTGGAGGCTCGTCGGGGCGGCTCTGGGTCGGACATGCGTCGGGATCGGGGCCGATGCGTCGTCCACGGCCTGGATCGATGCTCGCCTCGCAAACTGCACTGAGCAAGCGCCGTTCCAACTTCGCCTAGCGCGCGAAGCGGTTTCCGCAGTTAGCCGTAAGGACTGTCGGGCTGCCGATTCCGCACCATCGCTGCGGTTTCCGCAGTGGCTGAGCAGTCAGATCGCGCGCCGGCTGCTGACGCCGGCCTGATGCACTTTTCCGGGTAGGCGGCGTCCAACCACCGCTTCAGCCACCCGGCCCGCCTCCACGAGCAGCTCGAGATCGATGCCGGTCTCGATGCCCATGCCATGGAGCATGTAGACCAGGTCTTCGGTCGCCAGGTTGCCGGCTGCGCCGGGCGCGTAGGGGCAACCGCCGAGGCCAGCAACCGACGCGTCGAAGTGACGGAAGCCGAGATCGAGGCCGACGAGCGCGTTGGCGAGTGCTGTGCCTCGCGTGTCGTGGAGATGGAGCGCGAGCTTTTCTTGAGGAAATTCCTTGAGGAAAAGCTTGCCTAGCTCGCGGGTCTGGATGGGCGTTCCGACGCCGATAGTGTCACCCAAGGAGACCTGATAGCAGCCCATGTCGAGCAGCGCGCGAGTGATGTCCAGCGAGCGCTGAGGATCGACGTCACCTTCGTAGGGGCAACCCCACACCGTCGAGACGTAGGCGCGCACTTGCATCCCGGCTTCCAGGGCGGGAGGCACTACTTCACGAAACACTCGCAGCGACGCCTCGGTCGACTTGTTTGTGTTCTTCTGGTTGTGGGTCTCGCTTGCCGACATGAAGACGGCGATTTCCTTCAAGCCACAGGCTTTCGCGCGCTCGAAGCCACGCGCGTTGGGGCAGAGCGCGCTGAAGGTGACGCCTTCGGGCGCCTCGAGCAAACCAAGCAGCTCTTCCGCGTCCGCCAGCTGGGGGATCCAGCGCGGTGACACGAAGCTCGAAACCTCGACTCGCGTCAGGCCCGCCTTCACTAGCGCCTCGACCAAGCGCTGCTTGGCTTCGGTGGAGATCGGCGAAGCCTCGTTCTGTAACCCGTCTCGCGGGGAGACTTCGTAAACGGAAACGCGGTCAGGCGGAGTGTCGAGCATCCCAGTAAGCTGCTGTTGGGGCGCGGCGCGTACGGCGGCGCGAGTGGTGTTCCAAGCCTCCAGTGGAAGCGTTGCTGAGTGCTTAGCAGAGCGAAGCGAGATTGGGCACTCTGAAGTCAGCTGCACCCGGCTCGACGTGGGAGCGCAGTTTCGTGCATTTCAAGAGCGCGTGAAGGCTGCTGCAAGAGCGCTTTCTCTGACGCTCGTGGCGCCCTCCCCCCCAAACGATCAAGCCTCTAGCAGGCGCATCTGGCGGGCGCCGGGGTTGCCGCGGAACTCGATGGGATACTCGCCGCTCCAGCAGGCGTGGCAGAACGACTGCTGATCTGCCTCTAGGGCGGGCGCGATGGGCAGCCGCCGCGCAGAGTCTCCGCTCTTCAGTGGCGCCGCTCCCTCGCCGTGGCGCGAGGCCATGACCGAGGAAACCATGCCGTCGAGGGACAGGTAAGCCAGGCTGTCCGTCGTGATGTAGTTGTTGATCTCTTCGATCGAGTGGTTCGAGGCGATCAGCTCGCTGCGCGTCGGCGTATCGATGCCGTAGTAGCAGGGCCACTTGTTCGGCGGGCTCGAGATGCGGAAGTGCACCTCCCGCGCTCCTGCATCTCGCAGCATCTTGACGATCTTGCGGCTCGTCGTGCCCCGCACGATGGAGTCGTCGACAACGACGACCCGCTTGCCCTTTAGCGTACGGGAAATTGCGTTCAGCTTCAGCTTCACCCCGAAGTGGCGGATGCGCTGCTCGGGTTCGATGAACGTGCGCCCGATGTAGTGGCTGCGCACCAGGCCCATCTCGAAGGGCAAGCCCGCCTGCTCTGCATAGCCGATCGTCGCCGGCACGCCAGAGTCCGGCACGGGGATCACGACGTCCGCTTCGACGGGGTGCTCCATCGCGAGCTTGCGCCCGAGGTTCTTGCGAGCCTCGTAGACGCTGATGCCATCGATCGTGGAGTCCGGTCGGGCAAAGTACACGTACTCGAAGATGCAGAGCTTGCGCGTAACCTTGTCGAAGGGGCGTGAGCTGGTCAGGCCGTTGGAGTTGACCACGATCATCTCACCCGGCTCGATCTCGCGCACGAACTCGGCCCCGATCAGATCGAAGCTGGTGCTCTCGCTGGCAACTACGTGGGCGTTGGGTCGCCCCGGCACGATGCCGAGGCAAAGTGGACGGATTCCGCGCGGATCCCGCACCGCCACCAAGGTGTCGGGGCTGAGCGCTAGCAGCGAGAAGGCGCCTTCGACCTGGTTCAGCGCGTCGGCGACGCGGTCTTCCACGGCGCGCTGGGTGCTCTTCGCGACCAGGTGCACGATGACCTCCGTGTCGCTCGCGCTTTGGAAGATCGACCCCTGGGCTTCGAGCTTCTCGCGCAGCCGTTCGGCGTTGGTCAGGTTGCCGTTGTGTCCAATCGCGATCGAGCCGCGAGAGTATTCGACCGCGATGGGCTGCGCGTTCTTGAGGAAGGAGCCTCCGGCGGTCGAATAGCGTACGTGGCCAATAGCCGAATGCCCCTGGAGACGCGCCAGCTGCTCTTGGGGGAAGACATCGATCACGTGGCCCATCGCGCGATGCGCGAAGAGTTGGTTGCCGTCCGTGGTCACGATGCCCGCGCTCTCCTGACCCCGGTGCTGGAGCGCATGAAGGCCGAGGTAGGTGAGGTTTGCCGCTTCACCGTGGCCGTAGATGCCGAATACACCGCACATGGCTCGACCTTCGCTCTCCGCGTCACAGGGACGCTCCTTTGGGGAGTTTTTTCAGGCGCGCGTCGGCTTCAGCCGACCAAGTCCCGAAATCGCGCCAAAACTGGCGTGACGTTGGGGGGAAGAAACCGCGCCGCTTACCGAAGGGCACCTCCAGTGCGCCTCGGGTCGACAGCGTTTTCGCGCGTGCCTCTAGCACGCGAGCGGTAGCGACGAAAACCCCACGACGCAGATCTTGCCGTAACTGGAGCCAGTTGATCGGCGCTTGCGCCAGCGCGGGACGCTGTTTTCGTTGCGTGTGGGTTTCGCCCCACGCGTGAGTGGAGCAGCCCCCAACTCATCGCCCAGCTTTTCTAGTAAGCGCGGACGTGGGTATGCTGCCGGCGATGGGTGCCGTCGATGAGTTGATTGGAAAGTGGCGAGCCAACCCCGACGCAGATGCGACGGTCGCCCTGTGCTCCTTCCTGAGCACTACCGCGGGGATGGAGGATCTGATTCGCGAGGTCGGGACCAACGCGCAGACGTGGCACCTCGACGATCCTCAAGTGATGCTGGCCGTTGGCCGCATGTTCCTCGACTCGCAGCTACTGCCAGAGGCGCAGGCGGCACTCGTGAGCGCGGGCAAGGCGGACGGTCGGGACGCACGTGCTTTCCGCTACTTGGGTGAGGTGTTGCTGCGTCGAGGCGACGCGATGCGCGCCGAGAAGGTGCTCGCGCGGGCAATACAACTCGGCAGCCAGGATGCGGATACCCAGCTCTGGCACGAACGCGCCACGGTCTACGTCGCGCTGCAGAAGCGCGTTGGGATCCAAGCGGTTGCGACCGAGGTCGCGCGCACGCTGCCCAAGAAGAACTCGATTCCCCCGCCCACCGTCAATCCCCGAGCTAGCCTCAGCGATGAGGTGACAAATCCTCGGGGAAATGCCCTGAGTTTCGATGATCCAACGACGGTGATGGACTCAGCGGCGAACTGGCAGCTGGACAACCACCCGTCAGCGCATCCCGTCGCTCAGGCGCCCGTTGCTGCGCCTCCAGACGCGTTGCCCAAGGCCCCGAAGGTGCCGGTTGGTTTGGGGGTGAGCCCACTCGCAGCTGCCTCTCCTGTCGCCAAGGCTCCAGGTCCCCGTCCGCTGTCGGCGCCACCGCCGCTACCCGGAGTCTTCGAGCCGGCGGCGCCGCCCAAGAGCACGCCGCCCCCGCTGCCCAAGAGCACGCCGCCTCCGCTGCCGGGGCTCTCGTCGATGGGTGCCGCCGCACAGTCGGTGGAGGCGCACTCCCCGCGACCAGCGCAGCCGACTCCCGCGCCGCTACCTCCGATCGATTTGCCGGGAGCAAACGGCATGCACTCGCTGAGCGACGGGCAGCCGACCCTCGAGCTGTCTCCAGCGGTGCGCGCTCAGCTCGCACCGCAGATGCCAGCGCTGGCTCAGGCTCCAGCGCCCATGCCTTCCCCCGCGCCAGTCGCACCCGACCCGCGCCGACATGAGCCAACCATCCCCGGACGTGCAGCGCTTCAAGTCGAGATCGATGACTCGGCGAGCGTGACTCCGGAACACGTCCTCGAGCACCTGGCGCTGGTTGGTGTCTACGAAAAGGGTGGCGGTGCTCCGCCTGCTTGGGAGCGCCCGCCCAAGGAAAAGAGCCGCGGCGTTTGGACCCTCGCCATCCTGGCGTTCTTGGTCGGCGTGGGCGGTAGCGGAGGCTTCGTCTACACCCAGAAGGTGCGGGCTGAGAAGGCCGCCCAAGCCGAGGCGTTGACCGTTCAGGTGAGCAAGATGCTCCACGACGGCAAGCTGGACGAGCTCGCCGCGTCGGACGGCAAGCTCAACGAAGTCCTCGAGCTCGACTCTCGCAACCAGAAGGCCGCCCGGCTCTGGCTCGAGAACCGCGTGCTGAATGCCCTCATGGGACCCGGTGAGGCGCCAGGCATCGACGCCGCGATTCATCGCGCTCGCAGCGTCGAAGTGCCCGAGGAGCAGCTTGCGTTTGGCCAGGTGGCATCCTTCATGGCGGAAGGCGACTTGGCGGGCGCGGCGGCGCTGCTCAGCAAGTGGGACAAGAAGGTCGCCCAGGACCCGATGTATCAGCTCACGGCGGCTGCGGCTCTCGACCTCGCGGGCGACAACCGGGCCTTCGAGCGTTACCAGGCCGCGGTCAAGCTCGACCCAGATTTGATCCCGGCGCAGATCTTCTTGGCGACGTTGGCCCTGATCGAGCTCGGGCCGGAGCAGGCGAAGCCAGTGGTCGATGAAGCGCTCAAGCGTCTCGGCGAGCGTCCCTCGGGCAAGGCGATCGTTGCGCTGCGCTGGGTCGCTGAGGGGGCGGAAGGCGATCTGCCGGCGAAGGGCAAGCTCAGCGATGAGGAGCGCAATCAGCTGCCTGCTTCACTACGCTCTATCCCGCTGCTGGTCGACTCGCTCACCTCCCAGGACCCGAAGGAGTCCCGGGAGAAGCTGAAGAGCGCCATCGGGATCAGTCGAGGTCCAGCGATCTCGACCTGGCTCGGCTTTGTTGCCGTGCGGAACGGCGATGAGGAGCTGGCCCGTAAGGCGGCGCTGCGTGCTCTCAAGTTCAGCGCAATCTACCCGCGCGCCCGCGCTCTGGCCGCGCGCGTGGCGTTGCTCGGCGGGCGCCTCGACGAGGCCAAGAAGGCCATCGAGACGCTGGACCCGAAGTCGTCGGAAGTCGCCGTGGTGCGGGCCGTCATTGGCTACGAGACATTGGACGAAGGGGAGCTAAGTGCTGCGCTCAGCACCTTCGGTGACGAAGCCAAGGGCGGGACGACGCTCAAGGGGTTGCAGACCGGGCTAGCTCGGCTCCGCGGGGAAACGATTCCTGCGGACGAGCAGCTGAAGGAGCTAGCCCAGCCGCAAGCCATCTGGGGAAACCTCGTGGCCGTGGACTACGCCCTGGACAACGGGAAGCTCGAGCTAGCCCAGGAGCTCACGAAGGACTGGGACTCCCTCACCGCCGCCCAGGCGCTACGCAAGGCACGCCTGCTACGCTATCAAGGCGAGGCGAAGCAGGCGGCGGAAGCAGCAGGCAAGGCCGAAGGTGCAACCGTCCCGGCGCTGCTAGAGCGATGCTACGACTTGTTAGCCGCCAAGGACGCAGACGGCGCCCGGAACCTTGCCGCGCGGTACCCAACCTTGCTCGGCCCGATGAACGACTGGCTGAAAGCGCTGATTGACGCGGAGGATGGCAAGGCCAGCCTTGCCGCCGCCAAGCTGAGCACCCTCGACGAACCCCCGGATGTTGCGCCGCTGCCCGTGCGCCTGCTGGCGGCTCGCGCCCTCGCCGCCGCCGGGGACAAGCGTGCAAAGGGCTATGTCGCCGCACTCATGAAGAAGCACGCGAGCCACCCCGATGTGGTGATCGCTGCCAAGGCCATCGGGATTCTCCGTTAGCCGCTGGTCCGGGGTGCGACGCTAGACTCCAATTGCTGGAAAGCGCCAAGAGCCACCAGTCAAATCCATTTGCTCAGGGTCGAGGGCGCATGGGATAGCCATGAGAGGCTCTCACACCAATCAGAGCTATTTAGCCATGCCGGCCCGTGACCTGATCAGTGCCCTCCATCGGGACCCGCTGAGCGACCTCAGCCGGGAGCGCCCGCTGTTGCTCGTGGATGACAACCTCGGGGATCGACGACTGATCATCGAGCTGCTGAGCGAAGTGGGTGTGCCCGAGTCGGTGGTGCTCGAGGCAGAGGATCTCGAGGCAGCTCTGGAACTCTTGGGAGGGCAGGCGATCGGGGCGGTGCTGCTCGATCTTGGGTTGCCCGGCATCGAAGGGGTGGAGGCGGTTCGTGCGGTGGTTGCCAGACATCAAGTGCCGATCGTCGTGCTGACCGGGCGCGACGACCACTCGCTGGCGCTCATGTGCATCAAGGCGGGGGCTCAGGACTACCTACCCAAGAACAACCTCCAACCGGCAGCCATTCGCCGCGCCGTGGCTTACGCCATGACCCGTGCGGAGATCGATGAGGAGCGGCGCAACGCCACGGCCATCAGCGAGCGGCTCGCGGCGATCGTGAATGCCGCTCCGGACGCGATCGCGAGCGTGGCTTTGGATGGCACGATCCAGAGCTGGAATAGCGGGGCCGAGCGGATATTTGGCTACAGCGCCGAAGAAGCGCTGGGACGCAAGATCGCGGAAGTAGCTCCCCCTGTGGATACGATCTCCGAGCAGGGGCAGCGTGAGAGCCTGACGCTCGATGCGGAGAGCCTGGCGAAGCCTCGCGAAATTCTGCGCCGGCGTCGAGACGGCAGCGTAGCGTGTCTCTCAATCGTTGGTTGTGCAATCTACGATGCCACGGGGAAACAGAACGGGATGGCGGCTATCGCCCGCGACATCACCGATGAGCGCCGCCGGGACCAAGCGTTGGTGCAGAGCCATCAAGCCCTCAAGGAACGGGCGGAGCAGATGCGGGCCCTCACTCGCCGTATGAATGATCTGCGGGAGGAGGAGCGCACGCGCATCTCCCGGGAAGTGCATGACGAGCTCGGTCAGCTCTTGACCTGTCTCAAGCTCGACTTGGGGTGGGTGAGGCGACACCTGGTCGGCGACGAGGAAGGGGCGATCGAGCAGCGTTTGACTCAGGCCGACACCCTGGTCGACGACACGATCAGCGCAGTGCAGAAGGTTGCGCTCGAGTTGCGGCCTTCCGCTCTCGACTCGCTGGGGCTCGCTGCAGCGATCCGCGACGAAGCGCGGCGCTTCGCCGATCGCAGCGGCATTCGGGTCATGGCGCGGGTCGATGACCCGACCGTCCCGACCGAAGTCGCGACTGAGCTCTTCCGCATCCTCCAAGAACTGCAGACCAACGTGGCCCGGCATGCCAAGGCCTCGGTGGTTCAGGTGATGTTTCAGGACCTAGAGAGCGAGTGGGAACTCAGAGTCATTGATGATGGGATTGGGATCGACCCGCATGTGCTAGAGGACGGCGCAGCCCTCGGGCTGCTCGGCGTCCGGGAGCGCGCGCTGTCCCTCGGCGGCGAGGTCACGTTTTCGAGAGCGATCCCATCGGGCACCGTCGCGGTGGTGCGAATCCCCAAGAAAAATGGTGCAGAGCGATGAAGCGAGTGTTGATTGCGGACGACCATGAGATCACCCGGCGCGGGATCCGTGAACTGCTTCAAGAGGCGTATCCCGGGCTGGAGGTCGTCGAGGCTGGCGACGGCGACGCTGTGCTAGCCCAGCTTCTCCAGGGAGAATGGGACCTGCTGCTGCTCGATGTGTTGATGCCCGGGCCGGAGGTCATGGACCTGGTGGCGGAAATCCGCGCGGATCTACCGAGGGTGCCGGTGTTGATGCTCACCGCGGCAACGGAGCTCGAGTATGTGTTTCAGCTGCTTGGCGCCGGAGCAAACGGCTTGATCCATAAACACCGCGCCGCGACGGAACTGCTTGGTGCAATCGAGCAGGTCCGCCGCGAAGGGCGCTACCTGCACCCAGAAAACGCCGCCGAGGTCGCAGCCAGGCTCGCTGCACCGGCAGCTCCCGTGCTCCACGAGCGACTCTCCAAGCGTGAGCTCGAGATCTTCTGCGCAATCGCGGCTGGGCGAAGCGTAAAGGCTATCGCAACAGACCTGTCGCTGAGCGACAAAACAGTGGCCACCTACATCGCGCGCATCCGGGGGAAGACCGAGCTTCAGAGCTACGTGGACATGGCTCGCTATGCCGTCCACCACAAGCTCGTCGATTGAGCACGGGAATGTCGGGGATTTGCCGACGACAAAACCGGAAGTCACCGACAGTACGACTCGCGTAGGGCAGGCCATAGTGCACGCATGAACGCGCTGGACCAGCGCGTGCGAGTCGTGCTGGTGGATGATTTCCCACCCGTCGTGATGCGTATGCGCAGACTGCTCGAGGCTGCAGGCCTCGACGTCGTCGGTGTATTCCATGACGGGCTGAGCGCGATTCACGCGATTCCTGGCCTCAAACCCGACGTTGTGGTGTTGGACATCGCGATGCCGGGAATGAACGGCATCGACGTGTTGAAGGCGATTCGCCGGGCCCACATTCGCTGCCGGGTCGTGATGCTGACCGCGGAGCCCGAGGACGAGATCCGTCAGCAGTGCTTGGCGCTGGGGGCTGACGCGTTCTTGCGCAAGGACCGCGACTTTGAGCGGGTGCCCGCCTGGATCCTCGCGGAGCCCGCAGGGCCAGCCGACTAAAGCTGTAGTCAGCATGCCTGCACAGATTCAGGGATCCCGCGACTGGCGTGCGCGGCCGAATGTGACGATCTTAACGGTATGCCCGACAGCTTCTGGCCGCCGATCCTGGTGGTCTTCGTCACGCGGACCGCGCCTGCGGATTCCGCCGCTTATCGGGCTTTCTTGAACCTACTGGGCGTCCAGATCACTCGCTGCGCGCCAGCATTTCTCGAAATCATCGCCTGGATTGAAGGACTGAACCCTCAGCACCTCGTGTTCGAGGTGGATGAAGTCGATGAAGCGTGTCTGGAAATCGTGAAGGAGCTTCGGCGCTGCAACCTGCAGCTGCCTGTGGCGCTGATTGTACCCGAAGTTTGCCCCCAAGAGCGTTCGAGCGCGATCGCTGCTGGTGTGGACCAGGTGGTCGCGCTGGGAAGTATTCATAATTTCCTTGAGGAAAAATTTGGACAGGAGAGGAGCAGATGACAGAAACGCTTGCAAGGATCCATGTCCTGCTGCTTGCGGACGATGGGGAGACTGGCTTCGGCCACCTCGTTGCGCTGCTCGAGGCCCAGCACTACAAGGTGCGCCGGGTCACGACGCTTGCGGGGGCCATGCAGTATCTCGGGAGCGTCGATGTGCAAGCGTTCATCATCGATCCGAGCGTGCAGGGTGTGGGCGTCGAAGGGCTGCGAGAGGTTCGCGAAAAGTTCCCTGCTGTGGCCCTGGTGGCGCTTACCGACGAACGGGGCGAATACCCTGGTTCGCGCTGCGCGGAGGCTGGCGCCCACGACTATCTCCCGCGAGGGGAGATCACCGATCATCAGTTGCGGCGAGTGCTCGCTTACGCGGCGAGTCGCGTGGCGGAAGCCCATGCGGTCGAGCTGCGAGAGACCCTCAGCCGCTATCGAGCGCTGTCTTCCGCCACGCAGAAGACGCGGGTGACAGCGGCGCTGCTTGGTTCGGGCGCCATCGCCGAGCGACAACCCAACGCCTTTCAAGAGATCGTTGGCCGCTACTACTCACTCCTGGAGCCTTATGTCGTCGGGCACGCCGAGCGAGTCGATCCTGCGCGGGAATCCCTGGAACACATCATCGCCGCGATTGGCGATGCGAGCGGCGGGCCGCGCGACTTGCTCGATGTTCACGTCGCCGCGCTCGACCGCGCGATCGCCAACGGCGAGACCCCACAAGCGCGCTCCATCGTCTACGAGGCGCGGCTACTCGCCCTCGAGATGATGGGGCTGCTGGTTGACTACTACCGCGTCGGTCATCGACGGCGGTTCATGGAAGGAGGCACATCATGAGGAAGTTCAAGCTTCGCCTCTATATCACCGGACGTACCCCTCAGTCGCATCGCGCTCTGGAGAACCTGCGAGTGATCTGCGAGGAGGAACTGCGGGGCCAGTACGAGGTCGAGGTGATAGATGTCCTCGAGTACCCAGCTCTTGCGGAGAACGAAAAAATCCTGGCGACGCCGACGCTGGTCAAGCGGTTGCCAGAACCCGTACGGAAAATCATCGGAGACCTGAGCGACCGCGAGAAGGTGCTGCTCGGTCTGGATCTGGAAAAGCTAGAAAGGGGAATGCCCTATGACCGCGTGTGAAGTGCCCAAGCTGCCGACGGGTATCGTCGGATTCGACCAAATCGCCAATGGTGGGATTCCGCGCGGAAGAAGTACGCTGCTCTCCGGCACCGCGGGCAGTGGCAAGACGGTGCTGGCCCTGCAGTTCCTGCTCGCGGGGGTGAGGAACTTCGGGGAGAACGGGGTGTTCGTCACCTTTGAAGAAGCTCCCGCGGATCTGATGCAGAACGTGCGGAGCTTTGGTTGGGATCTCGAAGGCCTGGTCGCCGAGAACAAGATCGCGGTCGTGGACGCGACCCCGGAGCCCGGGGAGGAGACCATCACCACCGGGCCCTATGACTTGTCTGCGCTGCTCGCCCGAGTGGAGAGCGCCATCACCTCGGTGGGCGCCAAGCGCGTGATCCTCGATGCGGTGGGCGCACTCTTCCCTCAGCTGACGGACCCCAACGTCGTGCGGCGGGAGATCCATCGCATCGCCGCGGGGCTGAGAAAGCTGGGCGTCACGACGCTGGTGACCATGGAGCGCACCAAGGAGGAGGGTAACGTGGGTCGCTGGGGTGTCGAGGAATTCGTCGCCGACAACGTGATCCTCCTGCGGAACCGTCTAGAGGCCGAGAAGCGACGACGCACGGTGGAGATTTTGAAGTTTCGCGGCGCCACCCATCACAAGGGCGAGTACCCCTTCACCATCGACTCGGAGGACGGAGTCACCATCATCCCGCTCTCCGCCATCGAGCTGAAGCAGAAGTCCTCGGAGATCCGCGTGTCCTCCGGGGTGCCCGAGTTGGACAAGATGTGCGGTGGCGGCATGTATCGCGACTCAATCATCCTGGTCAGCGGCGCTACCGGTACGGGCAAGACCCTGATGGTCGCGCAGTACGTGAAGGCTGCGATCGAAGCGGGGGAGCGAGCGTTGCTCTTCGGCGCCGAAGAGAGCCGCGAGCAGCTGACACGTAATGCCGCGTCCTGGGGTGTGGACTTCGAGAAGGCGGAGCGCGACGGCCTGCTGCGCATCGTGTGTCGTTACCCCGAGGTGATGGGCCTCGAGGACCACCTGTTGCAGATGAAGCGCGACATCCGGGCTTTCGAGCCGAAGCGGGTGGCGATCGACAGCATGTCCGCCTTCGAGCGGGTGTCGACCCATAAGTCCTTCCGTGAGTTCGTGATCGCGCTGACCAGTACAATCAAGCACTTGGAGATCACTGGGCTCTTCACCAACACCACCTCCATGCTGACGGGCGGCGAGTCCATCACAGAGACCCACATCTCTACCATCACCGACACCATCATCCTCTTGCGTTACGTGGAGTTGATGGGCGAGATGCGCCGCGGACTGACGGTGTTGAAGATGCGGGGCACCTTCCACGACAAGGGGATCCGCGAGTACCTGATTGACAGCCAGGGGCTGCACGTCCATGCACCGTTCCGCGGAGTGCATGGAATCCTTACGGGAACTCCGACCTACACCTTCGACGAGGAGCGGCTGCGCCTCGGAGAGATGTTCCGGGGTACAGACCCCGCTCTGTAAGTGGCGTCTCCGCAGGATCCACAAGGAAACGTCGAATAGCTGCAGCAAGTCCCAAAGGGTGGCCAGAGTGGCCACCCTTGCTTCAGGAACTTTGCCGCAAGGGAACGCCTAGCAACTAGAGAAACCACAAACCACCGTTGCAACGGTTCGGACTGCCCCGCTCAAACTTAAGGCTTCGTCTGCCCAGTCGTAGTTGATCTTCGGCAGGATGGAGGGGAACCTGATGAGTCTGGGGGAATTGATGACGGACATGCAGCGCTCGATGCGTGTGCTCGTGGTGGAAGACAATCCTGCGGACGCCTTCCTCGCCACCGAGCAACTCGCGGAGAACAAGGACATACGCTTCGAGGTGGCCCACGTCGCCGCCTTGAAGGATGCGGTAGAGTGGCTAGCGAAGAGCGCGTGCGACGCGATCATCCTGGATTTGGGCCTGCCAGACTCCCAAGGCCTCGCGACGCTGCACACCGCACGGGACTTGCTGCAGATCCCGACGGTCGTGATGTCGTCCGCCATCGACGAATATATCCGTGAGGCAGCGCTCAACTTGGGAGCGCAAGAGGTCCTCTCCAAGGACTACCTGAATAGTCGCCTCTTGACCCTCAGCGTGCTCTACGTGATCGAACGCAATCGTGCTCAGGAGCAGCAACGCCAGCTGCAGAAAATCTTGGACACCAACCCCGACGCGGTGCTGGTCGTGGATCCGCGAGGTGCCGTCAAGTTCGTGAACGCGGCGGCGATGCGCTTCTTCGGGCGCAGTCGGGTTGAGCTCATGCAAGAGCCGCTGATTTTTGCTGGCGGCGCCGAAGGCGCGACCGAGATCCGGGTCAGTCGCCCTGGCATTGAGCGCGTGGGCGAGCTCCGCTTGGTCGACCTGGAGTGGGAGGGCGAGCCCGCGTTGCTCGCATCGATCCGTGACGTGACCCAGCAGCGCGAGCTAGAGATGCGGCTCTTGATGTCGGACCGCCTCGTGTCTTTGGGCACTCTCGCGGCGGGCGTCGCTCACGAGATCAACAACCCGCTCTCCGCGCTTACGGCAAACCTCGGCCTGGCAGTGGGCGAGGTGAGCCGACTCGCTCGGGGCAGTGACCTCCACTCAGAGCTCCTCGAGGAGCTCGAAGACTCGCGAGACGCTGCAGAGCGCATTCGCGTGATCGTGCGCGACTTGAAGGGCTTCTCTCGCACCAAGGAGGACACGGCGGAAGCTCAAGACATCCATCGCATCCTCGACTCGGTGGTGCGCATGGCGGGCAGCGAGGTGCGCAGCGTGGCGCGGCTGGTGAAGGACTACGGCGACGTCCCGCCGGTGTTCGTCAACGAGTGCCGAATCAATCAGGTGTTCTTGAACCTGGTCGTCAACGCCGCGCACGCCATCGAGCCGGGCATGGCGGAGAAGAACGAAATCCGCATTCGCACTCGGCAGAGCTACGACGGCCGTATCCTGGTGGAAATCTCGGATACCGGCGGGGGCATCCCTCCCCATGTGCAGGACCGTCTGTTTACGCCATTCTTCACGACCAAGCCCGCAGGAGTCGGCACGGGTCTCGGCCTAGCGATCTGCCAACAGATCCTCACGGAGCAGGGGGGAGAGATCTACTTCGAGACCGAGCAGGGCAAAGGCACGACGTTCTCCGTCGCGCTGCCCGCTGCGGACTCCGTGGCGCTCACCATTCCGGCGCCGCCGCCCCAGATGGAGAACGAGGCCGCGGCACGGGCGCGAGTGCTCGTGATTGACGATGATCCGCTGATCGTGAAGACCATCCGCCGCATGCTAGGGCGCACTCACGACGTGACCTGCCTCACGCGCGCGACCGCAGCGCTCGAGCTGCTCCACCAAGGCGATCGCTTCGACCTCATCCTGTGCGATCTGATGATGCCTCAGATGAACGGGATGGAGTTCTTCAGGGTCCTGGGCGCCACACTGCCTGCGTGCAGTGAACGGGTCGTATTCCTAACGGGCGGCGCGTTTACGAGCGACGCGCGGGAGTTCCTGGAGCGAGTGCCGAACCAGCGGCTGGAGAAGCCCTTCGATCCAACCGCGCTGCGCATCCTAGTGGAGAGCATGCTCCGCCAAGCAGCGCCGCTCTGCGGGGCACCGCTTGCAGAGAGCCGCAGCGCGGAGTAGCGCGCTCGAAGGCGTCAGTTGGTCGTGACGACCACGCCCAGCGTCGTGGTGATCTGGCTGTCCGCCGTCTCGCGTTGCTTCTTGGGGAAGATCTTTTTTGCGTCGTCGCTGACGGATGAGTGAGCATCCAACGCGAAGTCGCCTCGATTTTCCAAGCGGATAATTAGGTTGTCGGTTGGCTTGAAGTCGATTGTGAGGGTGCCAGTTCCGATGGCCAAGTCGGGGACGCCGAAGGGGTAGTAGTCGCCGGAGAGCGCGGGCAAATCACCTTCATCCTCGCCATACGCCTTGAAGTACTCACCGCGCAGCGCAACGCCCCAGGTTGCGTTGAAGGCGTAGCGGCCAGCCGCCATCGCGCCTAGCCAGGTGTACTTCGTGGTGTCGCTGGTGCTCGTGCTCTGCCGAATGCCTTCCCAGCCGTAGTCCACGTTGACCACGAAGTTGAGCGCGTCGCTTGGGTTCCAGGTGACCACCGCGTCGATCAGGTGGCGCCACGCCTCCAGATCGTTCGCGCCTCCGCGGTCAACGCGGTAGCTGGCCGCGGGCGTGTTGGGGGAGCTCGCGCAGCCTCCTGCGCTCGCGTCGTAGGCGGTGTCATCCGCGCAGTCGATGTCCAGCACATCCGCCTGCTCAGGACCGCCCAACCAACCCACGGTGAGGCCGAAGCTGTCACTGGGCGTCCACGCTGCCTGGGCACCGAAGGACTTCCCCGTGTTGCCGTCCACGGTGTTGTTCCAACCGTTCACCGCCAAGGCGCGGAGCGTGAACTCCGGGCTGAGCTCCCAACCCACGCGCAAACCAGTGTGGAACGCCGGCTGGGCGAACCAGTACACCGCGCCTCGGGTGTAGTTGAAGTTCAGCCAGCTCTCCGCGAGTTCCGCGCCGTAGATCGTATCGAACTTGCCGAAGTCGAGGGTCACGCTGCCGTCGGCGCCGCCGGGCTTCCAGGAAGCGAAGGCCTGCTTCACCTGCTTGAGCGTACCCGGCTCGGACCCTGCATAGGTGTCTGCGGCTGGTCCCCAACGCAAGCTCAGCGTCCCGCCGACTGGATCCGCAGGGAAGCTTGCGTCGACACCCGCCCACGCGAGCGCGAAGCCGGTGTCGGTGTCATAGGCGCGGGTCGTGGCGTTGGCGCCGCCCGCGGGCTTTGGGAAGTTATAGTTGACCGAGGCGTAGGCATCCACGAACGCCGACAGTTCGAGTAGCTCGTACCACGCGGCCTTCGGCGGTGCCGGAAGCGGTGGGAGTTCTTCGTCTGCCTCTTGGGCGTGAGCCGCCGTGCTGAGCAACATCAGACCCAGCAAGCCCGCCGACGCGGCGGAGCCGCGCAGCACCCGCGCCCGGAGGCGTCGAGTGATCTGGCTGGTGGTCGAGGTTCGAGAGAAGCAGGAGAACGAGCGTCGTTGCATGGAGAGAAACCTCAGTGTGGAGCGCCTGCGCTTGCAAGAGTGTTACGCCGGCCAAAGGTGGCTGCGCCTAAGAAGTGCGTCTGCCGAGCGTGGCGGCGACCCCCTGTCGCAAGCCGAGGCATAGCAATACGGCTTGGCCGTTGCGAACAAAAGCGACCGCCAGCTGGGGGGGCTCGGCAACAGACCTGTCGCCCAGCTTCGCGGTCCACGTCACTCGGCCGTTTCAAACTCGCGCGGGGGACTCAGCCTCGGCGCGGTACGTCGCGCACGCGCGTTGAGATATCGTCGCCTCCCTTGCCCTCGAGCATCATCTGAAGCTCGTCCGGCTCGTTCGAGCGGCCCATGGCCTCTTCCAAGCTGATGAGCCGACGGGCGTACAAGGAGTAGAGCGACTGGTTGAGCGTCTGCATGCCGTACTTGGCCTGCCCGACCTGCATCTGGGAGTAGATCTGGTGCACCTTATCCTCACGGATCAGGTTGCGGACGGCCGCGTTGGGCACGAGCACTTCGAGCGCGAGGACGCGACCGGGGGCGCCATGGCGCGGCAACAAGAGCTGACTGCACACACCCTCGAGCACGAAGCTGAGCTGGGCTCTCACCTGACCCTGTTGGTGCGGGGGAAACACATCGATCATGCGGTTGATTGATTGTGCGGCGCTGTTCGTGTGCAGCGTTGCGAAGACCAAGTGGCCGGTTTCCGCGATGGTTAGCGCTGCCTCGATCGTCTCGAGGTCACGCATCTCGCCGATCAGCACCACGTCGGGATCTTGACGTAGGACGTACTTGAGCGCGTCTTTGAACGTCGAGGTATCACTGCCGACCTCGCGTTGGTTCACGATGCTGCGCTTGTGGGGGTGGAGGTACTCGATGGGGTCCTCCACGGTCATGATGTGCTGGCGAGTCTCGGTGTTGATCTTGTCGATGATGCTCGCGAGCGTGGTGCTCTTTCCGGAACCCGTCGGCCCCGTCACGAGCACGAGCCCGCGAGGCTTCATCGACAGCTCGGCAACCACCGCTGGCAGGCCGAGTTCTTCAAACGTGAGGATCTTGAACGGGATGGTTCGAAACGCGCCGCTCACCGCACCGCGCTGCATGAAGATATTCGCGCGGAAACGCGAGAGCTGCTTCACACCAAAGGATAGGTCGAGCTCCTTCGTGCGTTCGAAGCTGATCTTCTGCTCTTCGGTCAGCACGGAGTAGCAGAGCTGCTTGGTTTCCACGGGCCCAAGCGGCGGGAGCTTCAGCGGCACGATTGCGCCATCGATACGCAGCAGAGGGGGAGACCCGGTCGTGATGTGCATGTCGCTGGCGCCCTTCTCGATCATCGCGCGCAGCAACTGGTGGAGGTTTACTTTGAGGCCGTCCTGTTGGGTCATGAGTGCTGTTCCTGTGCCGATTCCGCGGGGCGAAGGGTGCCGACTATTGCCCTCTGTGGGAACGCATCGCTCCGTCAGACGCTAGGGGGCGGGGCGAGACGTTCCGAGCGCAGTCCCTCAGTCAGCCATGGTAACGCGCATGATCTCTTCCGGGGTGCTGATTCCCTCGGACACCTTGTGAATGCCGCTCATGCGCAGGGTGGACATGCCGTTGCGGATGGCCTCCAGCTTCAGCTCCGCGGTGGAGGCGCCTTCGAGCACGCGCTCCTTGAGGTTCTCGGTGAAGCGCATCACCTCGTAGAGCGCCACGCGGCCCTTGTAGCCCGTGTTGTTGCAAGTTGCGCAACCCTGACCGCGGAACACCTTGTACGTTGGCCAGTCGGCTTCGGGCACACCGAGGTCCACGAGCACCGACTGCTCGACATTGACCTCACGTCTGCAGTCGTTGCAGATACGACGCGCGAGACGCTGAGCGAGCACCAGGTTCACCGAGGCCGTGATCAAGAAGGGCTCCACGCCCATGTTGAGCAAGCGCGAGATGGTCGCCGGAGCGTCGTTGGTGTGGAGCGTCGACAACACCATATGCCCGGTGAGAGCTGCCTTGACTGCGATCTCCGCGGTCTCGAAGTCTCGAATCTCGCCGACCATGATGATGTCGGGGTCTTGGCGCAGGAACGCGCGCAGCGACATCGCGAAGTTCAGGCCGATGTCATCGTGCATCTGCACCTGATTGATACCGTGAAGGTTGTACTCCACCGGATCTTCGGCGGTGCTGATGTTGGCCTCTGGCTTGTTCAGATCGCTCAGCGCGGAGTACAGCGTCGTGGTCTTACCGGAACCCGTTGGTCCGGTGACGAGGACCATTCCCCACGGCTGGTGAATCGCCCACAGGAAGTCCTCGAGGGGCTTGGGGTCGAACCCGAGTTTCGACATGTCGAGCTGTAGGTTGCCCTTGTCGAGCAGACGCAAGACGATTTTCTCGCCCCACATCGTCGGCAAGACACTGACGCGGAAGTCCATCTCGCGGCCCTTGCCGAGCTTGAGCTTGATACGACCGTCTTGAGGTAGGCGACGCTCCGCGATGTCCAGCTGACTCATGATCTTGAGACGGCTGGCGATCGCGTTCTTCAGCTTGAGCGGAGGAGTCATTTCCTCGTGGAGAACTCCGTCTATGCGGTAGCGCACTCTGAGGCGCTTCTCGTACGGCTCCACGTGGATGTCGCTCGCGCCTTTGCGAATCGCATTCAGGAGCAACACGTTCACCAGACGAATGACCGGCGCGTCCTCGCTGGCGCGCTCTAACTCGAGGACGTTGACGTCCTCATCATCGCCTTCGAAGTCGATGTCCGCGTCTTCTAGGTCGAGCTCGCCGAGCACTTCGTCGTAGCTGGGGCCGACGTTGTAGTAGCGCTCGATGGCATTGGTGATTGCCGTCTCGCTGGCAACCACTGGCTCCACGTTGTAGCCGCTGAGAAACTTGATGTCGTCGATGG
Organism: Polyangiaceae bacterium; assembly: GCA_020633205.1. NCBI lineage: Bacteria > Pseudomonadati > Myxococcota > Polyangiales > Polyangiaceae > Polyangiaceae bacterium. The sequence goes on along the minus strand of JACKEB010000010.1, from coordinate 586,640 downwards.
CATGCAGATTCGTGGGGTCCGCCATCGCTACGATCAGCGAGGAGCCTGAGCGGCTCACCGGGATGATCTTGTGCTTCTCTGCGACGTCTCGTCCGACCAGCTTGATGACGTCGGCCTCGATTTCGTAGTCGTCGAGGTTGATCGCTGGCAGGCGGTACTGTGTCGAGAGGAAGTTCGTTATTTCCCCATCGGAAATGTACCCAAGCCGGGCCAGGGTGAACCCCAGGTTGCTGCCGCTGCGTTTCTGCTCTTCCTGCGCTTGTCGCAGCTGCTGAAGGCTGATGAGTTTTTCTCGAACGAGTAGCTCACCCAGACGACTTGTAGACATTTTCCTCGCAGGTCTCGGAGCTTGGGACGCGGGCTCCGTGAAGAGATGGGACCGACTTCTAGTTTCAATCGCGCGGGCGCGCGCGAGTCCAGAGCCTCGCAGTCTAGCAACCCTCGAAGGCCGGTTGGCGCATCGAAACGGGATGCATCGTGGTTCATACGCCGGTTCGCTGATCCGCTGGTTCGCTGATTCGCAATGCCCTCGAACCATGGTGGGGAGGGGACCATGCTCACAGCGCCAATGCGACGAGCTGCAGCATTCTTCTTGGCGCGTTGCGTCAGGCGTAGCCCGACGGAAACCTTTGCGAAAAATGCCGCGGCGAGACTGCCTCAGCTCGCCCATGGCGGGCGACTAGCGCTGCACGGCTCGGTTGGGGGTGACTCTAGGCCGGTGTGTGACAGCGACCCACCACCTACGGAGTACACATGAACCACCATAAGCGACTTTCCGTCTTGGCGGCTGCGGCCGCGCTTACGTTCTCCCACGGCGTCTGGGCTCAAGAAGGCACCCCCGCCGCAGAGCCAACGCCCGCGCCGGCGCCTGCTGCCGAAGAAGAGTCCGACGTGCCCGGTTGGTTTCGCATGGATGCGGATCCCCTTGGCTTGCAGTTTTGGGCAGGTGCGACTCACAGCCTAGGCGGAGTCGATATCGCGAGCGACATCTACGTGTTCCAGGGCGTGGGCGGCGACGCGGACGCAACGACGGGAGCGCTGACGGGCGTCGGGGCGCAGACCAACGGCGAGTTCGACATCGGCCCAGTCATCTCGTTGGACAACCTCACGTTGACCCCGATGATTGGCGTGAACTTCAACTTCAATGGTCAGCGGGTAAACCCGCTGATCGCGCCGCAGCTGTTCACGATCTTCTCCAGCGACCCGATCTACTTCGAGTCCTGGATTCAGTTCTTCATCAACAAGGGCGTGTTCCACAACGATGAAGAGCCGAACACCCTCTACACCCGCAACTTCCTGCTGTTCAAGGTCGGCCGTGACGTCAGCGTTGGACCTCAGTTCGAGCTGACCTACGGTCTGAACAACGCGGCAAAGATCCCCAACGACCAGGGCGAGCCAGACAAGGCGCTCTTGAGCCTGCCCGTGGGTGGGGCCGTGAGTCTCGCGTACGGCAAGGGCGCGACGCTGCTCATGTTCCTTGGCTACGAGACGGTGGAGGAGGCGCAGGTGAAGGACCAGGACAAGATCACCGGTCGCTTCACCTGGATCTACACGTTCTGAGTCAAGAATCGAAACCGACTCGAGGGCGCGTCCGAACCGGACGCGCCCTTTCTTTTTTGGGCACCCGCGCTCGTTCAAGCCTCCCGGGCGCGAATTCGAAACGACCCGGAGTGTGCGCCAGCTTGACGTGGGGCGGGGATCCTCAATATTAAGCGTTGCCGGATTCCTGCATCGGATAAGTCAAGATTCTGCTTGAGCATCGCCGCGCTGCGGTCTGGTGGTGCCTCGCGCTAGTCTCCTCGCCCTTTCGCTGGTTACCGGCGTTCTCTCACCCCCAAAAAAACACGAGTCGCACTGAACCTCACCCGGGTAGCAGCTGCGGCCGAAAGGATCCCCTTCGGGGGAAGCCAGAAGTAGGCAAACGAAGCATGGCCAAGACCTACAGCGACCTGTTCATGGAGGTCCGCGACGCGGTGAAGTTGATGACCCTGGAAGAGTTGAAGCAGCGCTTCGACAAGGGAGACATCAAGACCCTCGTGGACGTGCGGGAAAAGGACGAGTTCCGCGGTGGTTTCATCCCAGGCGCGACGCACATTCCGCGTGGATTCTTGGAGATGCAGGCGGAGAACAAGCTACCGGACAAATCTGCGGAGGTCATCGTCTACTGCGCCGGCGGTACGCGCAGCGCGTTTGCTGCAAAGACGCTCGCGGAGCTGGGCTACAGCAATGTGGTTTCCGTCAACCCTGGCTTCATCCGTTGGAAGGACATGAGCTGGCCGGTGGAGACGCCTCCAGAGCTCACTTCCGCCCAGCTCGATCGCTACTCCCGACACCTGCTCCTGCCAGAGGTGGGGGAGAAGGGCCAGGAAAAGCTCTTGAAGGCCCGCGTGCTGCTGCTCGGCGCTGGCGGCCTCGGGAGCCCCTCGTCGCTTTACCTCGCGGCAGCGGGCGTGGGCACGCTCGGTTTGATCGATGCTGATGTCGTGGATGCCTCCAACCTGCAGCGGCAGATCGTCCACGCCACCTCCCGGGTGGGTATGCCGAAGGTGGATAGCGCAGAGCAGGCGCTCAGGGACCTGAACCCTGACGTCAAAATCATCAAGTACCAAGAGAGACTGACCAGCGAGAACATCGAGCGTATCCTCGCGGATAACTGGGATGTGATCGTGGACGGCGTGGACAACTTCCCGACACGCTACCTGGTGAACGACGCCAGTGTGTTCCACAACATCCCGGTGGTGCATGGCTCGATCTTCCGCTTCGACGGTCAGGTGACGACCTTCATTCCGCATCAGGGGCCCTGCTACCGCTGCCTCTACCCCGAGCCGCCGCCGCCGCACCTCGCGCCATCTTGTGCGGAAGCTGGCGTGCTCGGCATCTTGCCCGGCACGATCGGCGTCCTCCAAGCGACCGAGGCCGTGAAGCTGATCCTGGATCGCGGAAACAACCTGTCAGGGCGTCTCTTGACCTATGACAGCTTGGGCATGACCTTCCGTACGCTGAAGCTGCGCAAGGACAAGCACTGCCCAGTGTGTGGCGAGAACCCCACGATCAAGGAGTACATCGACTACGAAGGCTTCTGCTCCGGCGGCTGAACGTAGAGGTGTAAGCCAGGCGAGGGACTCGGCGTTCTGCTTTCCAGCTTCAAGTCGTTCGCGCCACGCTGGCGCGAAGAAGGAAGGCAGCATGCACAAGTCCCTCGCTTTGTTTGTTTTGTTTGGTTGCGTCACCGCGTGCGGTGGCGGTGACGACGCGAAAGCGCCTCCCACAGTGAACTGCCCACCAGGGCAGCACTACGACGGCCAGTACTGCGTGAACGACGCGGGCTACGGAGGTGGGGCGAACGGCGGCGGCGCGGGCATGGCGAACGGCGGCGCGGCGAACGGCGGCATGGGCGGCGGCGCGGGGATGGCCAATGGAGGCAGCGGAGCAGTCGCGGGCATGGGCGGCTTGGGCAACACGATGTATCAGCCCGGTCCAAACGCGATGCCCCTAGACGCTACGGCATTGGCTGCAGCCGAGCCGTTGCTCGGTCCGCTGATGACGCAGCACGCGCCCGGCGCAAAGACCATCGGCACTATCGGCGGGAACTTCACTCAGGGTCAGGTGCTCGAGCTGCGTTTCCAGGCGCAAACGGGCAAGTGCTACACCCTGGTTGGGATGAGCACTGGGCAGATCACCAACCTCGATTTGAAGTTGGTCACGGAGATTGCGCTGCCCACCTTCGGTAGCCCGGTGCTCGCCGCGGATAATACGAGTGAGCCAAACGCGGTGGTCGCACCGGCTCCCGATTGCTTCAAGTGGGTCCTGCCATCGACGCCCGTGAAGGCCGTGCTCAGCGCAGCGGCGGGTCAGGGCACCGCCGTGGCGCGCGTGCTCGAGAAGTAGGGATCTCGGCTGATTTCACCGTCCGGGAGTCAAGTACGGCTTCGATCGACACCCCATCGGGTGCTCCAGGATTGGTTTGACCACCGGGAATCGCCCCGGGGTTTTCCCACGCGAGCTGGCAGTGTGGGCGACGCATTTGGTTATAGTGCGGCGTCCCATGAACGAAGAGGTCACTTGGTCTCGCGTGCTGCCTCAAGCCGCCGCGGGTGAAGAACGCCTGGTGCTGCTCTGGGACAACGGCTCACTCACGCGTCCGTTGTCCCAGGGAGATGACCTGGTGATCGGGCGTTCGCGCAGCGCGGACGTGAGCGTGGACCACAAGAGTGTCTCGCGTGAGCACGCTCGGGTGCGACTCACATCGGGGGGAGTCGAGATCGTGGATCTCGGCTCATCGAACGGCACGCGCGTGTCCGGCGCCTCGCTGACGCCGAATCAAGCCATTCGGGTGCCGCTGGGCGCGCTAGTGCAGCTTGGAAGCGTCGTGCTCGTGGTGGAGCAAGCGGCGGCCCCAACTCAGGCGCCCGAGTCTCGCCCCCTCGGCCAACGCATGCAGGAGCTTGGGCAGCTCATCGCCAGTGTTGCAGCCAGCGACATCAGCGTGGTGCTTTGCGGCGAGACCGGCGTTGGCAAAGACGTGATGGCGAGCCAAATCCACGGACGCTCCCGTCGGGCCCGTCACCCCCTGGTGCGACTCAACTGCGCCGCGTTGGCGGAGAACCTGCTCGAGAGCGAGCTCTTCGGTCATGAGCGTGGCGCGTTCACCGGCGCCGTGCAGTCGAAGCAAGGGCTGCTCGAAGCTGCGAGCGGAGGCAGCATCTTCTTCGACGAGGTCGGCGAGATGCCGCTGGGCGTTCAGGCAAAGCTGCTGCGCGCGATCGAACAACGCGAGGTGTATCGGGTGGGCGGCGTGCGGCCCGTGTCTTTCGATGTGCGTTTCATCGCGGCAACGAACCGGGAGCTCGACAAGGAGATCCTCGAGGGGCGTTTTCGTAGGGATCTGTATTTCCGACTCGCGGGGATCACTCTACAAATCCCGCCTCTGCGTGAGCGCTTGGATGAGCTCCCGACGCTCGTTCAGACCTTCGTTACCGAGCACGCGGGGCGCTCGGGTATCGCGCCCCCGGCCGTTTCCGCATCGGCCATCCAGCGCTTGCTTGGCCATTCTTGGCCCGGCAACCTGCGTGAGCTCAAGAACGTGGTGGAGCGTGCCGTGGTGCTGAGCGGTGGGGGCGCCATCGAGGCGCACCACGTACACATCGATCCCGTGGCAGCAGCCTTGGGCAGCTCCGAGGCACGGCCTCAGCAGGTTCCTCAGCTCAACGACACGCGCTCTCGACCCAGCGATCCCGATGCGGCGGATGCTTGGGAACGCGAACGCATCCAGACAGCGCTCGAGCAGGCACGGGGAAACCAGACCCGCGCCGCTGAACTCTTGGGAGTCTCACGCCGCACCCTGATCAACCGCCTGGAGCGCTTCAAGCTCCCGCGCCCGCGCAAACGCTAAACCTCGCGGAAACATTCGTGCAGGCCAGCCTGCTGGAAGCGCCGTACGCCGAGGGCGGGCGAAGTCGTCGCTTGCGCTCGAACCACCTCGAGTTGTGCAAAGGGTTGTGTAACCCGTTCGGTTGGGGGGGAGGGGGCACCGCGTCCAGAGCCACCAAAAATCGGAAAAGCACGGGAATCTAGCGTGCTTCTTCAGCGCTGAAGGCTTGGCACTCGCCGTGCATTGCCGCGCGGTGTGAAGCGCATTCTCTTGGGTTGCTCAGGGCTACTGGTACTGACCGCGTGCTGGACGGATCCCGCTGGATACGGCGAACCCATCGGGGAGCAGAGCGAGGCGGTGAGCGCGCCGCTGCCAAACGCCTACTGCACGATCAAGGTCACGGGGGTGGGCACCATCTCGATGGAGGACGACTACCTGCCTCACGTCATTCAGTGCGAAAACGGCGGTGCGAACCTCCAGGCGCTGAAGGCGCAAGCGATCGCCGCGCGCTCCGTAGCCTACTACAACATGGCCACCCAAGGCAGCATCTGCGACAGCCAAGGCTGCCAAGTCTATTCGTGCGGTGCGACGCCCTCGGCCATTCATTACCAAGCGGTAAAAGAGACGGCAGGCGTCTACCTGAGCTACGGCGGAATGCTGACCTACGGGTTCTTCGTCGCCGGTGACTCGGGTGTGAAACCGCCAAGCTGTGTCGGCAGCAGCGGGAGCACCGAGCACTGGGTCACCTACAACGACGGCAAGACGGGCACCAGCGTCGAACAGACGGCGCTCGGCTACATTGGGCCGCCTGGCTACGGTCAGAACCGTGGCTGCATGAGCCAGTGGGGGGCGCGCTGCCTCGAGAACTCGAAGGGCTACGACTACAAGCGTATTCTGCAGTTCTTCTACGGGGCGGACATCAAGTTTCTCACCTCGCCAGGTAGCTGCGTGAACACCGACAAGTCGCCTCGCGGATACCTGGACGCCGCTGACTGCGATCGCGTGGCTGGCTGGGCACAGGACGAAGACAAGGCGAACACGCCTATCGACGTCCACCTCTACTTCGGCGGGCCCGCGGGTGATGCCAATGCGAAATCCTTCGCGTTGAAGGCGGACCAGTACCGCGATGACCTGTGCGGCGCGATCGGCTCTTGTGAGCACGGCTTTGAGGCGGATTCTCCCCTGAGCCTGCATGATGGCCAGGATCACGCGGTGCACGCTTACGGGATCGACGCAAGCGGCGGTGAGAATTCCCAGCTCAGCTCGAGCCCGAAGGCGCTGCGCTGTGAGCCGATGATTCCAGATGGCGTGCTTCGGCACGTGCCGAATCCCGATGTATTTGCCGCGTGGCAACTTGACTACTTCTGGGACGTGATGCCGGTCTCCGACGCCGCGCTAGCAGAGCACGAGGAGGCTCTACCCGTGCAAGCGCAGCCCTCGCTCGTCAAGGCTGACGACGGAAGCGCTTCGGTCTACCTCCTCGACTCGGGGGTGAAGCGCCACGTGCCGAGTCCCGCGGTGATGGATAGCTGGGGCTTCGACTGGGGGGCAATCGAGACGCGTCCTGCGGCGGACCTCGCTCAGCTACCAGACGGGCCCGATGTTCGGAGTCGCCCAGTGCTCGTTCAAGGCAGCGGCTCCGCCGTATACCTGGTGGATGATGCGCTGCCGACCGATGGGGGTGGCACAGGAGGCGGTGGAAGCGGCGGAACGGGCGAGGCTGGAGGCAGCGCAGGCGCCACCAGCGCAGGGGGCAGCGGGGGACAGCCCGTAGGTGGAGCCGCGGGCGCGGCCGGAAGCGAGGGCTTGAAGCCAGGGACGAACATCGTCAGCGACGACAACGGTTGTGCCTGTAGTACCGTGGGGAAGCGGAGGTCCGGCGACCTGGGTCCGAGTCTCTTGCTCGTCGGCCTCGCTGGTCTGATTCGGCGCCGCCGTAGGGTGCGCTAGGTATCGCGTGTGAAGGCCGCGGAATGTTCGACTTCTCACGCGGGTGCGTGACTCGGCGCCGGTTGTGCAGCCTTGTGCAATGCACTGTGCAATTGCCCGGTTCCTGCTCTTTGCTCGCCCAAACTCAGGCCAAAAAGCGCGCATTTGCGCGGGTACGCGTCTTGGCATCGAGCGTGCAAAACGTGGCGCGTGGTGAAGACGCTGCACAGGGTTTTGGTTGGGTTGGGGCTGTCCACTCTAGTCGCCTGCGGGCCGACGGATGGCTTGGATGAACCGGTTGGCGAACAGAGCGAAGCGGTCAGCGCGCCCCTCGGGAGTGCCTACTGTGACGTGACCGTCACCGGCACCGGCACGATCTCGATGGAGGACAACTACCTGCCCCACGTGATCCAGTGCGAGAACGGTGGCGCGAACCTGGAGGCGCTCAAGGCCCAGGCGATCGCTGCGCGCTCTGTTGCCTATTACAACATGGCAACCCAGGGGAAGATCTGTGACGGTCAGGGTTGCCAGGTGTACTCGTGCGGCGCCACGCCGTCGGCGATTCACAAGCAGGCGGTGAAAGAAACCGCGGGGATCTACCTCAGCTACGGGCAGATGCTCACCTACGGCTTCTACGTCGCGGGCGACTCTGGCGTGAAGGCGCCGAGCTGCGTTGGTAGCAGCGGCAGCACGGAGCACTGGGTCACTTACAACGAAGGCAAGTCTGGCAACTCAGTCGAGCAGACGGCGCTCGGTTACATCGGGCCGCCTGGATTTGGGCAAAACCGCGGCTGCATGAGCCAATGGGGCGCTCGCTGCCTCGAGAACTCCAAGGGCTACGACTACAAGAAGATCCTGCAGTTCTTCTATGGCTCCGACATCAAGCTCCTGCAGGCGACCGGCAGCTGCATCACCCCCCCGGAACCTCAGGTGCCCGACTTGGACGCGCAATTCGTCGATCAAGGCAGCAGCAACGAGGAGGACGCGACTGGCGAAGCCTACTACCAGGTGTGCGCCGGCGATCCGGTCGACTCCTGGTTCGAGGTGAAGAACATTGGTGCGGCGACTTGGACCGACGGCAGCGGTAGCAGTGCTGGACAATCGGTGCGCCTGGGCGTGCCTGGGGATACCGCTGACCCGTTCTTGGGCACCAATCGCGTTTCCGTGAACGCTGCTTCGAACACCAGCGTGGCGCCCAATGCGAAAACACGCTTCGACCTTTCGGGCACGGCGCCGAGCGCGCCGGGCGTCTACGTGACTCGCTGGCAGTTGGTTGACGAAGCTCGCGCGTGGTTCGGTCCTGAAATGTGGCTGAGCTATCGAGTCGTGGAGTGCGAAGGAAGCGGAACCGGTGGAACCGGCGGTACGGATCCTGGCTCTGCTGGCGCCGCAGGGGCTGACCCTGGCGCGGGTGGAGCGGGCACCGCCGGTGATGCCGCCTGGCCCGGCGGAGGCGGGAAGGCTGATAGCGGCGGTTCCGCGGGGCAAGCGATGGGGACAGGCCCTGGGACGCGCATCGTGAGCGAAGACGGTGGGTGCAGCGTGAGTGGCGCGGGCAGCGAACGGAGCTCGTCATCGCCACTCTGGCTCGTCGCCGCGCTCGGACTCGTCGCCGTGCGGCGTCGCCGCACGTCACGCTGAGTGCGGTCAACGCGAGCAGCTTGCGGCTAGGCGGCGGCGCGTCTGGGCGGCTCAGCCGCAGCTGCCGTTTGCCTGGCAACGTTGGCCCGCGTCGCACAACGTTGTCCCTCCGCACACGCAGAGTCCCTGGACGCAGCTGCCGTCACTACCGGCGTTGCAGCCGGCGTTGTCGGGGCAGGCGCACTTGAATCCGTCTCCAGGGTCGGTGCAGCTGAAGCCCGTTGGGCACACGTTGGAACAGGCGCCGCAGTGGTCGATGGTGTTGAGGGGATCCTCGCAACCATCGCTTGGGTCGTCGTTGCAGTCGCCGCTCCCCGCCGGACACTTCTGAATCACGCAGCGCAACTGTGAGGCGTCGCAGGCGACGTCGCCGCTCGGCGCGCTGCACACTTCGGCGCAGGCCGAGCAGTCCGTGGGCGTTCCGAGTGGGGTCTCGCAACCGTTGGTGAGATCGTCATCGCAGCTCGCGAAGCCGTCCTCGCAACCCTGAGGCTCGCAACCGGACAAGCCACACACGGCCTGGACATGCGCCGCGACGGCGCAGGGGGCGCAGGTCTCGCCGGTGCAACCGAAGCTCGGGTCATCCACGCTCACGCACGACCCTCCGCATCGCTTCGTCCCCAGAACACACTCGCCCGAGTCGTTCTGTGCGTCTTGGGTTGCGTCCTGACCCGCGTCCTTGAAGGGCTGCTCCGGCGGACCTTCGTAGCCGTCGAGAGATTGAGTCAGGCTACAGGCGACCACTGCTATGCAACTCGCGCTCCACCAGGCGATGCGCGACCAACTACCAGACATCGCCACCAACCCACGCGCCCGAAACGCCTCCCCGAGTGCCAAGTTGTATCCATGCGGAAGCAATGCCGTCGCGCCGAACGTCGTCTTGCCCTCCGTCTACGAGCAGATAGGTTCCAACTCCAAGGCCCACCAGACCGACGATGAGCGAGATGTCTGCGAACAGGAAGTCGCGCCGCACGTCATCCACGGCCTCCGCTGAGCAGTGGCCCCTGCACGAGTCGAGATCTGACTTTCCGGCGAGCCCTTGGCTTCCGAAGTACGCGAAACCCAGGATCCCCAGGCCTCCGACACCGAGGGCCACCCAGGGCGCGATCTGTTCGCCCGACGACGCGGGTTCCTCGTGCTTCTGGAAGGAAATCACCACAGGGCGCTCTTCGCCCTCCAAGAGATCGAGTTGTTCGGCGTAGTCGTCGTAACCGGAGAGTTTGGCGCGCAGCTGGTGACGACCCGCCGTGACCCACAGCGGCGGCCGTTGGTCGACCGGGCCTGCGAATTCTTGCGGCGTGAGCTGTACCCCGTCGAGGTAGACGCTCACTTCGTCCTCCGCATGAGCAACCCGCAAGACAACTCTCGCGAGCTTGCTCTCGACCGCATCCTGCCAGGCGATGCAGTCCCTTTGCAGCGAGTCGGGACACAGCTCCGCGCAGCGGGCGTACTCGATGCGAGCGTCCAGAGGGCGCTTGTCCTTGTCGAGACGCTGCCCGAGCTCATAGGCCTTGAAGCACGCTTCTGGCGCGGCGTGACTCGTCTGTGCGGTGGTCGCTCCGAGACCCAGGCACGCTGCGCCGCACAACCAGTGGCCCAGGCGGTGAGCAACTTTGTGGCGTAGCGGTGTCGATCGGGGAACGACCATGGTCGAGAGTGAGGAGCGCGCGTTTGGGTGGATGGGGCGCCGGGTGAGCGCGCTAGATTGTCAGCGCTTGAGATGGTTTCGCAAGCTCAAGTGCTCTACCGACCACTTGGTTTTGGGGCGGTTTGGATGCAGTTGAAGGGGACAGCGAGAACCGAGTGGCGGGGTGCGCAGCGTTTTGCGCGTCCAGCAGTCGCACACCGGCGCGTTTGCGGCGACGGTCGCGTTCTCAGCGGGCTCGACACCCACTGGTAGGCTCAGGCTTTCAGCGTGGATATGACGAGCCGGGCGTGTTGCCGCGAGCTTCATCCAGGCAGTACAATGCCAGGCTTGACGACGAGCTTGGTGCGCGATGTCGAAGCGACTGCGGACGCCTCCCGCGGAGAGCGAGCAGTGCGTCTTTCGCCCACCAAACAGTGGGTTTTTCAATGCTTGTTCGATGAGCAAGCTCCGCGGCGCACCGTTCACGTCGCGGAGACGATCGTACTTCCGACATGGATAGGGAGACGAGGTGGCACCTCCAAGCACACGGGTCCCCGGCTCGAGCTGGACGATCCCCACGTTTCGGGCGAGCACGCATGCGTGACCCCCACAGGCGACGGGCTGTTGGTCGAGGACCAACACAGCCGCAACGGCGTTTGGCTTGATGGAGAGCGAGTCGCGCAGTGCCTGCTGAGGCCCGGCGACTTGTTGAGAATCGGTCGCAGCCTGGCGACCTGCGCCCACCCAGATGATTTGGGCGCGCCGAGCGTCGCGGACGGACTGATTGGTGGTTCGAGTTTCCGTGAGGTAAGGCTAGCCCTGGACGCCTGTGCTCAATCCACCGCCCACGTCTTGGTGGTTGGGCCATCAGGCAGTGGCAAGCGGGCATTCGCGCACGCTCTCGCGCGCCGGCAGGGCCGCGCGTGGACCGAGCTCGACCCCACGCGTATCCCTCCTCGCTTGCTGGATGTGGAGTTATTCGGCAACCAGCGGGTTCGCGGAGCCCTACGCAGCTCAGGGGAGGGCGCGCTGTACATAACCCGTTGCGACAAGCTCACTTCAGGGCAACTGGCACGCCTGGTGGAGGAGGCCAAGGCGCCAGGAACGCGACTTCTTTTCGGCGTGCCCGACCACAGTCCGCTGCTTGCTGACGCTGCTCTGACGGGAGCGCCCCGGGTGACGTTGCCGATGTTGGCTGAGCGCCGTCACGATATCCCCGCGCTGATCTCTTCAGTGATTCCGCGCGGTCTGATTGGGATTCAAGTGGAGTTCGTCGAAGCCTGCTACTTCGAGAGTTGGCCGGGCCATGTCGGGCAACTCCTGCGCACTGTGCGAGATGCCGTCGCACGGGCAGTGGCTGAGCGAGAGGGCGCGGTTGGACCACGTCATCTCGTGCTTGCCGAGGCAGGGGGGGCAGCTTGAGCGGGCAGGGCAGCCAGGCCCCGAAGGATCGCTCGCAGGCCACTCCGCCCAGTCAGGCGACGCCGTCTGGCGGCGTGGATCCGCAGTCGGGGTTCCACGCGAGTATCGCGCCGCACGCGAACGCCCTGCAGGATCCGATTCGCGTCGGCCGCTACCTGCTCTTCGATAGCTTCGCCTCCGGTGGAATGGCGCAGGTACACATCGGGCGGTTGATTGGCCCGGTTGGGTTTTCTCGAGCGGTCGCCATCAAGCGTCTACATCCTCATCTGGCGCGCGAGGCACGCTTCGTCAGCATGTTTGTTGACGAAGCTCGTCTCGCGGGTCGCGTGCGACACCCGAATGTCGTCTCCGTCACGGATGTAGTGAGCGCTCCGGGTGAGCTCCTGCTGGTGATGGACTACGTTCCAAGTGAGTCGATCTCGCGAATCGTCCACAGGCTCAGGCAACGAGGTAAACAGGTTCCAGTTCACGTTGCCGTGGGGATTTTAGTCGGCACGTTGGAGGGGCTGCATGGTGCTCACGAGACGTTGAGCGACACCGGCAGCGAGCTTGGTTTGGTGCACCGCGACGTGTCTCCGCAGAATATCCTGGTGGGGGAGGATGGCTTGGCCCGCGTCGTCGACTTTGGCATCGCGATGGCTCATGACCGCGTCCAGGTGACGGCGACGGGGCAGCTCAAGGGCAAGCTCGAGTACATGCCGCGGGAGCAGCTGTACAAGCAGGCGGTGGACAGACGGGCGGATGTCTACGCCGCTTCAGTGGTGCTGTGGGAGTTGCTCACCTTGCGGCCACTATTCCGCGCGGACCACCCGAATGATCTCGTCAAGCTGGTTGCGCAGGGAGCCCTCGACCCGCCTTCGCACTTCCGGAGCGATATCCCTCCCGAGCTCGACGAAGTCGTGATGCGGGGTCTTTCCCTCGACGCGTCGGATCGTTTTCAGAGCGCACGAGAGATGGCTGAGGCCCTGGAGCACGTCACGGGCGTGGTTCCCCCACGGGAAATCCAGCGTTGGCTGCAGGAGGTTGCCGGTTCGGCGCTCGGAAGGCGCGCTGCCCGTGTCGCCCAGATCGAGGCCTATGACATCGAGGCGGACAGCTGGCAGCCACAGAGCGCAGCCGTTGGTGTACTGCTGAATCAGGCGGAACACGCGAGCCGAGGTGCGGGTACGCTGGACTACGCTGCCGAACGTCTGAGCCCTCAGGCACTGACCAGAGTTCAGGCGCCCGAGCTGGCGCTTGCGTCGAACCCTGCAGAGTCCAGTCGGGGCACGCTCCCCACCGCTGCCACCGGCGTCGGGGCAACCGCCATGACCGCGGCGACGGGCCTCGGGTCAGCGGTTCATACCTCGGCGACTTCCGTGGGTACTGCCGCCATCAACCCAGGGGCGTTTCCTCCCGGAGATACCCAGTCGGAGCGAGTCAGCCTCCCCCCCGATCGCTTCAGCTTGCCCCCGGGTGCTGTGACGGCGCCCATCTACCGCGCTCCGGTTCGCGTGGGAATCGCCGTTGCCGCGGTGGTTTTCTTGGTTGGGGGAGGGGTGCTCTGGGCGTCTCTGGGAGGCGGCGACGAAGCTGCGGCGCAGCTCCCGAGCGCTCAAGAGCCGCCTGCTGCGACGGCCGCCACGGATGAACCGCTGAGCGTCGACGAATTGCCTGCAGCGCCCGTGACCGCCCAAGCGGGCGTGACGGCGCGTCCATCTGGCTCATCTACGGAAGTGGTTGAGCTGGGAGATCTCCCCAGCGAACCCAGCGCGAAGCCCAAAACTTCCGTGCACCCAGCGACTCCTCGCGTTCAAACGAGCCGACCCGCCGCGGTGGACAGCTGTAACCCGCCGTGGACTCTGGACTCCCATGGCGTGCGGGTACCGAAGCGTCACTGCTTCAAGTGATTCAACTCGTGCTAGGCTGATTCCGTGCGCAGGAGTCCCCTCTGGGTGGCAGCTCTGGTTGGCTGTTCCGTCGCTTGTTCGGCTGGTGGCGACACCATCGCGGGCCCCGGAGGCATCGGGGGAAGTGGCGCGATCTCCGGCAGCGGGGCTAGTGGGTCGGCTGGTGCTGGGGCGACGAGTTCCATTGGTGGCAACGGCGGAGTTGGCGGAACCACTCCCTGGGGCGGCAACGGCGGCGCGGTTGCGGGTTCCGCGGGGAGCGGCTCGAGCCCGAGCTGTACTCCGGGCGACGTGGAAGACATTCCCAACCCCCCCATCCCCTGTGATCGCTGCGGCGTCCTACGGCGCCACTGCGGGGACTCGGGCACCTGGGAGCTGCCGAGCTGTGAGGACGTCGGGGAGTGCGACGCGGGCACCAAGTCCAATCAGCCGTGCGGGAACTGCGGAAGTCAGGAGCGCACCTGCGGCAACGACTGTCGTTGGGGAGGCTACGGCAGCTGCGGCGGCGAGGGCGCCTGTGTCCCGGGGACGCGTCAGGGCGGCGGCTGCGATAGCTGCTCCGAAAAGGTCTGCCAGAGCAACTGCACTTGGGGCGGATGTCAGCTGAAGGCCGGGAACGCGTGCGATTGGGAGCAGGGCAGCAACCCGCGCTGCTGCGGAGCGAGCAAATGGCAGTACTGCAGCTCAGCCTGCCAGTGGAATCCGTGTCAGAGCTGCAGCGGCTGCAACTGCTGAGGCGCCGTTAGCGACTCAGTGTGCGCTGCTGCTGAGTGACGTCTGAGCTGACTCGGACGCTCGCGAGAAGCGTGGCCAGATCTCCATCAGTCCCTTCGCCTCGCGTCGCTTCAGCTCCCACGCGCTGATTCGCGGAACCAGTACGCTCAGCGCGTACGCCAGGGACAGCCCAACGACGACGTCGATGGCCCAGTGCCAACGCATGTACATGGTGGCGACGATGATGTTCAACGCGAAGAACGTCACGATTGGCCACGTGAACTTGAAGGGCAGCTTGTCGCGATGGCGGAAGGAGAAGAGTGCGCAGAAGCTCGGACCGGCGGTGTGGAGCGAAGGGAAGATGTCCTTCTGCGCGCCACCGGAGTTAACCGTGTTGATCACGATGTCGTGCCACATCCCGGACGGCAGCTCGTTCGCGAACGTGAGATGACGAATCGGCCCGAATCCCGGCACGATCATGTAGGTGACGTGTACCGTGCAGACGAGCATGATCATGCCGAGCGTGAACTCGTTCATCAGACGTCGTTGCCGCACGAAAAACAGCATCGGCAGGACGTGCAGCGCCAGCAGGAAGAAGTAGCTGAAGTAGAAGAACGCGAACCATTCACTGCTGGTTGGACCCACGAAGTTGTCCAGCAGCACCGCGGGTTCTACCCCGAGGAAACGCAGGTCGAGTTGATACAGTTGCTCGTCGAGGTTCCCGGGGTTCACTACTGGGAGGAGCCCTGCAAGGATGAAGTAGCTCAGCTGCACTGGCCCGAACATGCCTAGGCGGTACAACAGCGGCGCGGCGACCCCGTGCTTGACCAATGAGCCGCGGATCAACACCAGCGTGATGCTGAAGACCGTGACGAGCGTCAGGACGTCCGACAGGCTCTTGCTCCTGGCAGCGCTAGGCGGCGCGAGCAGCACGGCAGTGCTCAAGGTGCTGAGGAACAACACGACGAGCCAGTCCTGAAACGCAAACTCACGGAAGAATCGGCGGACGCCGTCCGTGAGAGATCCGCTACTGGCGGGAGCAACGATGTCGTGATTGACAGCCATGTTCTCGAGCGACTGAGTTCGCGTGGCGCGGACTCGACTTTTCACCGCTTCCGCGCACGGGCCAAGGATTCCTTGTTGGACTCCTCTACGTCATGGTCCTGACGCGCGCCAGACCCACTTCCGTTGGGAAAGTCCATGCGAGGCCCGTGCCGACTTCGGCTGACGCCAGCTAGCCTGGCACCCACTCAGCTCTCGTCGCCTGGGCGCTGGGGCGGTGTGGATTGCACACCCAGCAGACGGTGATGCAAACTCGTCGTTTCACGCATAAATGCCGCAAATACCTCGACCAGAGGCTGAGCCTCTAAGGACGCATGCAGCATCACTGACGTGGCGTCGCGTTACCCTCCGGCAATCCCCGCGCGGTGCGTATGAGGCTTCGCACCGGGTAGCGAGTTACACAGAGAGCGAGCGTTCACACTCGGCTGCGCTGCTCCGTTTTCACTTCTTCTTCGCGCTCGCTCGCCTCTTCTGAGCTCAACGACAGGTCGTCTTCGCCGATTCGCAGCTTGAGTGTCTCCGCCTGGATGCGCGGGCGCCGGTAGACGACTCGTGCGTGGTCGTCGATTTCGCTCTCCACTTGGTCTTCACGGACCAGCTGGGTGAGGAGCTGCTCCGCGCGGGAAGGCGGTACGCCCAATAGCTCCCCGACGTTGCGCTCTGTTACCGCGGGGAAGCTGTTGACGGCCTCTCCCGCCACCGCGGTCCAAGCCCGCTCTTCCGCGACTGAGCTGGCGGTCCGTGCGCGGCGCGCGCCGACCCAGGCCAACAGCATGGCCATGAACCAAACCGCGGAGGCGACCCAGCTCGCGCTTGCCAGTGAGACGTCTAGCCACCCGAGCGCGCCGGCCACCAGCGCTGAGAGCAAGGCGGACGCCCCGGTTAGGACCGCCAATGCCCCCCGGCGCCTCGCGCTGCGGCGCGCTCGCTGCGCTTGCTCGAGCGCTGGCCTCTCGGCACCTCGGCGCTGGACTCGGCGATCGAATGCGGGCACCCGGGGGCCTCCGCAAATCCTACAGACGTAGCGATCGCCCCGAATCTCAGTTCCCGCGAGCGCGCGGCAGTGCGGACAACGACTCGCTTCATCGTACACCGTACCACATTGTCGACACTCCCCAGCGTGAGGGCTAAGGGGTGCGCTGCACACTTTGCAGGTTGCTTGTTTCATCGCTCGCCTCGCCAACCGTTCGCTTCCAAGGCGAGCGCGTCCACTCGACTCGAGTCCGCCTCCAGCAGAAGACACGACACAGCCGTGACCCTCAACGGGGTGTCGCGCTGCGCAAAGCGGCATACAGCAGGAAGTGCTCGCGAATGTAGCATCGCGCCCGCGTTGTTTGACGCCGGATGGCCGGCCGCCTACCCTTTTGCAATCCGCATGCGCTCCTTATTCACGCCTACCCGGCTCCTGGTCGGTGCCTTGCTTGCCCTGCTGTATCCCGTTGCTTGCGCGACGGATCCAGGAATCGACAACCCCAACGCGAATGGTGGCTCCGCCGGATCGGCGGATGCGTCCGCCGGCACCGGAGGTACCGCGGGGAATGGCGGGAATGGCGGGAACGCCGGAAACGGCGGAAACGGCGGTACCGGTTGGCCGAGCACTGGCTTCGGATCTCCATGTGATAACGACGCGGATTGCGGAACCGGTCAGTGCAGCGACATCGGTAAGACGACACCGAACAAGGTGTGCACGGGTCCGTGCATCGACGGTCAGGCGTGTCCGGATGGCGGATACTGCGCGTTCAGCAAAGAGAAGGGCTACATCTGCGTGCCCGACGCCGGCAATCAGTGCAAGCCGTGCACGGCGGACTCAGACTGCCCGACGATCGGCGATCGCTGCTTGATCTCCCCCAACGTCGATCGCTTCTGTGGTCGCGATTGCTCTTACGACTCGACGTGTGGCACTGGCTTCACCTGCACGGATCCCGAGGCCTACGGCACCGTTCCTAGCACCGGCACCGGTGGCGCCGGCGGTACGGGCGGCACCGGCGCGGGTGGCACCGGCACCGGTGGCGCTGGTACGGCTGGTACGGCGGGTGCCGCTAGCGGTGGTACGGGCGGCGCTGCCCCTACGCCCAATGCCGCCATGGTTTGTGTTCCCTCCGGAAACGAGTCCTGCGCCTGTGACACGAAACGCGACGGTGTCGCGCGTCGCTGTACCGCCCAGTCGGGTGGCCTGGTGTGTGAGGGCACGGAGACCTGCAACGGCGCGACGGGGAGTTGGGAAGGCTGCACCGCCAGCTCACCCCAACCCGAGGTCTGCGACGGGGCGGACAACGACTGCAACGGTGTGCCGGACGACGCGACGGATGCGGAGCTGTGCGCGAGCGCAGGCGACCCCGCACATACGGAATTCACCTGTAACTCTGGCCAATGCGAGCTTGGCCCTTGCGATGCGGGCTGGGCTGCCTACCCGCCAACGCTGCCCAAGAGCGCAGGGTGCACATGCAAGGTCGAGACGACCGAGCCAAACGAGGCTTGTGGTGCCGCCACGGATGCAGGGACCGTGAGCGATGCCTCTCTCAACGCGCTGAACATCTCGGGGCGTCTCACGAGCGACACGGACGTTGACTGGTACACCTTCCAGACCACCGACTCCAACGAGTCAACCACGAACTCCTATCACATCCAGATCGACTTCACGGCGCCGGTGCCAGCCAACAACGAGTTCGAGTTTGCGCTGGTGCGCGGAGACGCTTGCGCGACACCAGAGGCCAGCCACAGCGGGCTAACGAGCTACACGTGGTGCGTCGACGGAACGGGCACCGGCCCACTCGGCGAGACCATTGGCGAGCAGAGCTGTGGCCCTCAGGCTGCGCGTCATTGCGGACCCCACGGCAAGAAGTACTTCCTCAAGGTATCGCGCAAGGCGGGGGCGACGCCGACCTGCGACGAGTACCGCCTGACCATCACGGCGAAGGGCAGCTTCAACTGCGACTTCTCACAGAAGTGTTCGCCCCAGCAGGACGAGACCGGTCAGAGCATGTGAAGTCGTGACCGCGGTCGCTCCGTGGTCACCAATTTACGCGCCTCACGGGCCGTGGGGCGCCCTGAGCCGATCGAACAGCACTTGCAGCATCTGGTACGTCAGCCCCCACACGGTTCGGCCATCGACGTCGAATGCGGGTAGGTACACGCGTTGCCCCTGCCACTCGTATGCGTGCTTGATGTCTCGCTCGCCACTCAGCAACGGCCCCAGGGGGGCCCATAGCGCCTCGCTGACCTCGTAGTTTGGGCTGAGTTCGGCTGCCGTCTCCAGCTCGAACACGAAGGGCGCAATCGCGAGACCCAGGCGCTTGCCTCGCGCGACTGCGGGGATGCGCGGGAGCGCGCCGAGCAAACGCGCTCGGCGACTCAGGTCCAGACCCACTTCTTCCAGGGTCTCGCGGCGCGCAGTCGTGAGCAGGTCGGGATCTGTGGGGTCGTGGCGACCCCCAGGGAACGCCATATGCCCGGACCACGGATCCCCTTCGTGCTCGGCGCGTCGGATTAGCAGCACCTCGGTGTCTGCGTCAGTCGGGCGCAGCACCGCGGCGACCGCCGCAAAGCGGCCGCCGTCACCCGTGGCCGCAGAAGACCTGAGCGCGGCGGCGCCGTCGTCCGCATCCAGACCTTGAAGCGCTTCGCGGACGCGTTGAATCAGCAGTGGTGGCATTAGCTGAGGATTTCGCGCGCAATGACCACGCGCTGGATCTGGCTCGTTCCCTCATAGATGGTGGTGACCCGCACGTCCCGCAAGTAGCGCTCCACTGGGAACTCGCGCGTGTAGCCATATCCGCCATGGATCTGCACCGCCCGGTTGCAGATCTTGTTTGCCGCTTCGCTTGCGAAGACCTTCGCCATGGATGCTTCACGGCTGAACGGTACACCACGCTCTTTCATCGTAGCTGCCCGCCAGCACAAGAGCTTCGCTGCGTCTAGTTCCGTACGGTTGTCTGCCAGCATCCACTGGATGGCCTGGAAGTCAGCGATCGGCTTGCCGAACTGCTTTCGCTCTTGGGCGTAGCGAACCGACTCCTCTTGGGCTGCGGCTGCGATCCCAATGGCCTGAGAACCGATGCCGATGCGTCCCCCGTCCAAGGCCATCATGGCGATCTTGAAGCCGCCCCCGAGCTCTCCAAGCAACGCGGACCTTGGCACGCGCACGCTATCGAACGTCAGGGGCACGGTGTTCGACGCTCGCAGCCCGAGCTTGTCTTCCTTCTTTCCGATGCTGAGGCCCGGCGTTCCGCGCGGCACCAGGAAGCATGAGATGCCTTTGGTGCCAGGGCCGCCGGTGCGCGCCCACACGACGAACACGCCGGCGTAGCCACCATTGGTGATCCACTGCTTCTGCCCGTCCAGCACCCAGCCAGCGTCCGTCTCTCTGGCCGTGGTGCCCATGGAGCCTGGGTCGCTGCCCGCTCCGGGCTCGCTGAGCGCGAACGCGCCGGTCAGGTGCTCGCCGCTGGTGATCTTGGTGACGTGCTCTTCGCGTTGCTCTGGGGAACCGAAGCGCTCGATCACCTCGGCGACCATGTTCGTCACAGCCATGGTGACGGCGGTGGAGGCGCAGGCCTTGGCCACCTCGATCATCGCGAGGCTGTACGCGAGCACCCCGGCGTTCGCTCCGCCATACTCTTCGCTGACATTCACGCCCAAGAGGCCGAGCTCTGCCAAGCCGCGCACGAGCTCTTCGGGAAAGCGCTCCGTCTTGTCGAGGTTTGCGGCTTTCGGGCGGATCTCCCGCGTTGCAAACTCGCGGGCGGTGCGTTGGATCAGCTCCTGGGTTTCAGTCAGCTCGAGGCGCATGGTCCGCCTCAGTAGCGCTAGCGCAGGGCGCAATCAATCCTCGCTAGTGACGCCGTTCCTTTGCTGAAGCGAAAAAGTTACAGCGAGCAGAAAAGGCGACGCAGGCTTCTTCGCGGGATGAGCGGCGCGGCCCCTGGGCTTTTGGTAGCCTGCGCCCCGATGTCCAAACGTAGGTTCCCTCGCTTTGCGCTGGCGGCTCTGCTGCCTGGTTTCGCCGCTCTGCTGGTTGCTCCCAGTGCTCAGGCCTTCCCCGGCTTCTTCGTCGGTAAGGACGACCAGCCGCGCCTGAGCGCCGCCACGCAGATCGTGATCATGCATCGCGACCAGCGCACGGTGGTAACCGTGATGACGGACTACGACGGTCCCAGTCAGGAGTTCGCCTTGGTGATGCCGCTCCCGGAGGACGTCTCCATGGATCACGTGGTCACGCTCAAGCGAGAGTTCGTCACGCGCATCGACGAGCTGACTGCTCCGCGATTTCACGAGTTCTGGGAGATGGATCCATGCGAATCCGGAACGCCAGAGCAGGAGTGGGAGCGCAACCTGAAGGCAAACACGGACACGGCGTTCCTTGGCGGCGGTGCGCCTCCGCCGGGGGGTAAGGCAGCGAAGGAGATGACGCTCACCGTCGAGCCCGAGTTCAAGCACGCGAGCGAGTACACCTTCAAGCTGCTGGATCAAGCAGACTCCGCCAACATCACCGGCTGGCTGGAGAAGCAGGGCTACAAGCTCCCGGCGGGTACGGCCGAAGCGGTGAAGCCCTACGCGGACGCCAAGCAGCGCTTCCTGGTTGCTAGCGTCGATCAGGCCAAAGTCGAGCTGGTGGGTGATGGACGCGCCCAGCTCAGCCCCATCCGTTTCTGGACGGAAACGAACTACACCAAGATCCCGTCGACCCTCGGGCTGCTAAACTCTGGCGGGAAGAAGCAAGAGTTGGTCATCAGTGTGCTCGACGCGAAGGACCGCTACGAAGCGAAGAACTACGACAATGTGTTCCCGCCGACGAACCTGAACGTAGACTTCAAGGTCAAAGAGCGCATGGGCGAGTTCTACGCAGCGATGCACGACAAGCTGCTGGCGAAGAACCCGAAGGGCATTCTCAATGAGTACGCCTGGAGCACCCTCGAGTGCGGCCAGCCTTGCCCGAACCCCCCGCTCTACATTCACGAGCTACTGAGCCTCGGGGCGGATGTCTTCGAAGCGACGTTGCCCGAAGACGTGCGCAACCCGGATCCTCCGGAGCGGACCGAAGAAGAGAAGAAGATCTACGACGAAAAGAAGAAGGAAGAGAAAAAGGCAGACGACATCGGGCGCAAGGAGATCGCGCGGCGCAAGGCCCTGGTTGAGCGTCACGCCTACACCTTGAGTCGTATGCACCACCGTTACGACAAGGAGAGCCTGAAGCAGGACATCGAGATCGGTCCGGCGAAGAGCGTGCGTGGAGGTGTCGAGCTACCGAAGGGGCCGAAGGGTGAGCTGCCCATCGAGACCAAGCCCGCGGATCGCAACATGCTGCAGATGCGTTACGTTAACCTGCACCCAGACATTTCCGTGCTGAAATGTGACAACCCGAACCGCTGGCGTTGGGGCAAGCCGCCGCGCACTTACCGCGGACTGCGGAAGATCTGGCTCGCGGAGGACCTCGCGACACGTAACCGCAAGGAAATCGTCCCCGAAAAGGTGGTGATCACCCCTGTGGCGGACCTGGGGATCCCCGGCATCGCTGACGAGAAAGATCCCGCGGCGGCGCCGTCCGCCAGCGCGGGTGCCGGTGAAGAAAAGAAGAGCGGAGGCTGTCAGCTGAGCCCCGGCGCGACGGGCACGTCAGGTGCTGCCGCCGTGGGCTTCCTCGCTGGCCTCGGCCTCTGGCTAAGTCGACGTCGCTACGCGAAGTAGCGCGCCGCGACCTGCAGGCAACCACCGCTTGGGGGGCGGTGGTTCAGTCGTGCTCGGGTTCGAACGGGTTCGTCACGCCGGGTTGCTTCTCGTAGTAGAGACGGAGCGCGTCCCGCGCGACTTCGTTTGCCTTGTAGTACCAGACGTCGTCGTTCATCAGCAGCACGCTGACGACGACGTGGGGTGAGCGAGACGGCGCGAAGCCCACGAACCATGAGGTAGTAGGGGACTTGCGGGTTGGCTTGAGGGTGCCTGTCTTCCCAGCGACCCGGATATTCGGCAAGTAGCTGATGCCGTCCTTGCGGCTGAAGGCCTCAAGGGAAGTTCCGCCGCTGACCGTGAGCTCCATCATCTTGCGCAGCTGGCGCGCGGTGCTGGACTTGAAGCGCCGATCTCCAAGCTGGACGCTTTCAGGCGCCTGGTAGTCCTTCCAGCGCTCAACCAGCGTGAGCTCGGAGTCGCGACCCCCCAGGGCGATGATCGATGCGGCGTGGGCAGCGCCAAGCGCGGTGAACTGGGTGTCGCCGAAGCCCGCTGCGGAGCGCGCGAACTCGAGGTCGTTGTAGGGGATCTCGCTGTGGCCCACGATGGCCTTCTGGGAAAACGGCAAGTCTCGATTGAAGCCGAAGCGCTCTGCGGTCTCCGCGAGCTGATCGTGCATCAGGAAGCGGGTCGCGAGCTGGGCGAAGACCGCGTTGCGGCTATGGCCAAGCGCGCTGGAGAATGGCGCGCAGAGCGCGTGTGCCCCCTTTGCCGGCTCGAGGTGTTTGCGCTCGATGCGCCGATGGCCGCCGTCGGTGCATACCCGGAGTTTCGGCGAGACGCGCGCATGCTCCAGCAGGGCTGCGGCAGTCACCATCTTGAAGAGGCTCGCGGTGGGCGCGGCGAACGCAAAGGCGACCCGACCGTCGGCTGACTTGTCGTGGCTCGCGTCGGCGACCGCGATCACCTTTCCTGTTCGGATATCCGTGAGGATAATCGCTCCACGTACGGGATGGGCGCGGCGCAACAGACGCTCGGCGCCGTGCTGCACCCGAGGGTCTATTGTGAGCTCCGCTTCGCTGCCGTCGTCAGTCTTTGCAAAGGCTTTGCCCTGGTCGTAGCGGACATGTCCCAGGTCGACTTTGGGCGCCTTGGGCTCTGTCGTCGGGATGCTGGTGTCCGCCCCTGTGGAAGCCAAGATGACGGCTGCGGTCGGCGGTTCTGAAGGCTTTCCTTCGGTGGCTACCTGAGCTTCCGCAGCGCTCGCTTCCGCATGGAGCGTGTGCGGGATGGCAGCGAGAACACCCAATGAGAGCACGATTGGCAGCGCCGTGCGCCAGGTTGGGCGCGCGCGGTCGAGTAGACTGCGAGAGCTGGGAAACCAGTGCTCCGCTTGCAGGAGCAGGTCGCGGACTGAGGGCAGATTGGTCGGCAGCACGCCCCATCGCTTAAAGAGCGCGGCAGCCGGCGGCCAAGAAACCTACATGTGCGACAGAGCCTTACATCGCTCTGGCTAGGTTTCCGTAAGTCGTCAGTAAGTGCTTGCAGAATTCAATAGTTCTCAGACCTTACGCGGGAGAGTGCAGTGCTTACTTGCTCGAAGTTGGCCCCGCTGGAGCGGCCCTCCTTACGATCTCAGTCGCAAGTCCGGTTCTTCGAGACCGGGTTTCCACAACACGCAGCACACCTCGGTCGGCAGCCAGGGTGTCTGAGCTGAGACGTGGGGAGGCCACACATGAGCAACAGCGACACCGTGGATTTTCAGGGGCGGTTCGAGCGTACAGCCAGAGCACATGCACTGCGCGTGCGCCGTGGGGCGCGGGCTCGCACCGACTTCGCCGTTACCATACGGGAAGGCAGTTTGAAGGCGAGCTCGCGCTGCGTCGAGCTGTCGGCTTCTGGCGCGATCATCGTGCGCGCGCGCGGGGCGGGCGCCGGACCGAGCTTGCTCACCTTGGAGCTCTACTTGCCGGAGCGACACGGGGCGATCCGGGTGTTGGCGCGACGCATCTGGAGCTACGGAGCCCAGCAGGCGTTTCGCTTCGAGCGCGTGAGCGACGCGGATCGCTTGAGCCTGGCGGAGCACGTGGATCTCGCGACGCTGCGTGGGGCGCTGGTCGCCTGATCCCGTCGCGAACAATCAGCGCCAAGATGTTGCGTAACCGAACACGCTCGACCTACTGCTGTTGATCATGCGCCTTGTACTCACCGCTGGTTTCGTTCTTCTCGCTGCTTCGTCTCTGAGCGGGTGCTTGGTGCCCAACGCTCGCGTCGAAGAAGCGCAGTCGGCATTGCGCGTCGAACAGCGCGCACATCGCGAGACTGCGGAGAAAGTCTACGACTTAACGAAGCGCCTGGATAAGGCTGAGCGCGAGCTCGCCGATAAGAAGGCCACTGTTCAGAAGGATGGCGACGCGGTCGCCCAGGCGACGTTCGACTACGACGTCGCGCTCAAGCAACGCGACGAGGCGGAGGCAATGGTCGAGCAGCTGCGTGGCGAGCTGGCTCGTGTGGGTACGCACCTGAAGGCCTACGCTGGCGAGCGGGAGCGCTTGGCGCAGGAGCTCAAGCAGAAGGAACAAGAGGCCCATCAGCTGGGACAGGTGGAAAGAGCCAGCCAGGCCCAAGTGCTCTTGATGCGTGATCTCACGCTTGAATTTCACACGGAAATTACCAAGGGCAACGTCAAGCTTAGCTCCGAGCGTGGTGTCGCAGTGCTGCAGTTCCCTGCTGCGGAGATGTACGCCGAGGACGGGACGCTCTCGAGCGCGGGGAGCCAACGCCTGATGCGGATCGCGAAGCGTGCTCGGGGTGGCGACGGCGTGAGCTTCAAGCTGGACATTTCCGAGCGTGGGAGTGACGCGAACGCCGACTCGACCTTGCTTCGTCTGAGCCAGGTCGCTGAAGCGCTGGCTGGCGTCGGTGTAGACTCCGAGAGCATCACCGTGAGCGTGGATGGTGATGAAGACGCCGCGAAGAAGGCGACGAGCAAGAACCCGCGGTCGCTGGTGATCGGCATCTCGCCGGTGACCAAGGCCGACGCCAGCGAGTAGGCGTCAGCGCTTCTGGCTGAAGCTGACGTTGAACTCGACGGCGTCTTCAGGGTTGCGGCCTCGCGGCGCAGCCACGACCTCCGCGCCCGATTCCGCACGGAGAACATCCACGACGGCCCGTAGCAGGGCCGGACGCACCCGTTCCTGGAAGCGTTTGTGCCACGCGAAGCCGTCCTGTTCCCCTTCGTAGTCTTCGGGGAACTCCGCCGTCAGGTGCAGGTGGATGGCGAACTCACGCTCTTCGCGGTGCTTCATGACCGCGTTCTAGCGCGTGCGCGGAGCTTTGCAAAACGCAGCTTGGGACAGCGCGCTAGCCCGCGGGCCGCTCAAGAGGAGCAGGGCAGCTCACCCCCGTCCCCCCTAGACCACAATACCCATTGGGGTTCTTTGCCAGGTACTGCTGGTGGTAACCCTCCGCGTAGTAGAACTCCGGCGCCTCTAGGATCTCGGTCGTGATCTCGCCGTAACCAGCGGCCTTTAATTCCGCCTGGAAAGCAGCTTTGCTGCGCTCCGCTTGGGTTTTTTGCTCGGCGCCGTAGCAGTAGATCCCGGAGCGGTACTGTGTGCCGCTGTCGTTGCCTTGGCGCATGCCTTGAGTCGGGTCGTGGGCCTCCCAGAACACCTTCAGCAGCTCGTCGTAGGAGACGACGTCCGGGTCGAACACCACCCGCACGACCTCGTTGTGCCCGGTCATGCCGCTACACACCTCTTCGTAGGTAGGGTTGGGGGTGAGGCCCGCCGCGTACCCCACGGAAGTAGAGTACACCCCCGGGGTCTGCCAGAACTTACGTTCCGCTCCCCAGAAGCACCCGAGCCCGAAGAGCGCGAGCTCTTTCCCCGGGAAAGGAGGATACAGCGGCGCCCCGTTGACGAAATGCTCGTTCGTTACCTTGAGCGGCTCCGAGCGGCCCTTCAAGGCTTCTTCCGGAGTGGGGAGGCGAGCAGGCTTGCGGCTGAAGAACATGGGTGGAGCATAAGACGCGCGTGGCTGCCTGCCCAGCCCTGAGCTTCCTGGCCCGTTCGCTTGCCCTACGGAAATCCGGTTCAGCGAGCAACCGGGCCATTTCAGTGGCTCGGGCCTGGACTCGACGGCTCGCAGCTCCAAGCGCCTTCATTCGAGCGACCCAGCGTGGCGTTCAGGTCGCTCAGCGTCTCACACACCAGCGGAGCCAGGCGCGCGCGCTGGTGTTCGGGGATGCTCGCCAGGAGTCCCTCGGCGCGCTCCGCTTCGCGCAGCGCGTCTGTGGGTCTGTCCAGCGCGGCGTAGGTGCTGCTCATACTGAGCAGCGTCACCACGACTTGCGGATGCGCCTTTCCGTAGAGCTTGCGACAGATCTGCAGGCTGTGGCGGTAGCTAGCCAGTGCCGCCAGCGGTTGCCCTGCGAGCCGTTGCTGCACGCCCAGCGCCTCCCAGCCCTGGGCGACACGCGCGTGCACTTCTCCCAGCACTCGACGCTCCAGCTCCAGAGCGCGAGCGTACAGCGCGAGGGCGGCTCTGGTGTTCCCCTGGGCCGACTCAGCGTGGGCGTTGAAGCGAACTGCGTTGGCCATCAGCAGGTGCTGGGTTCCAAACGCGGCTGCGGTGCTCGAGGTTCCGCGAGTGAGCCAGTGTCGCGCCGCTTCCGCGTGGCCAGTGGCGGCGGCGAGTCCGCCCAGAGAGAGCTCGACTTGCGCCGTGTATGGGTGAGTCGGCCCGAGGGTGCGAGTCAGCGCGAGGCGGGCGCGTTCTAGCTGCTGAGCGGCCTGGATCAAGTCGGGCTTGGGGCCTGCGATGGCGACGTCGGCCAGGTGCGCTCGAGCACTAGCTATTTCCGGGCGCTCGTCGCCCTCGTCGCCCAGCGCGCGCCGCGAGCTCTCGAGGGCGCGGGTCGCATCTGCCAGCGCTGCGGGGAACTCCTGGAGTGCCAGGTGCGCGTTGCTTCGCTCTGTCTGGAGGGCCGCGAGTTGCAGCGCATCGCCTCGTCGTTGAGCTTCCGGTACGGCCTCGTCGATCAGCGCGAGCGCGGCCTCAGGGTGCAGAGCCCGAAGGAGGCGCCTCGCTTCGAGCATCAACAGCCGCGTGCGAAAGGCCGACGCGGAGCGCTGACGCTTGAGTGTTGCCGTGAGGGAACGCTCGAGCTGCGGGGCGTCGCCCAGCGCGTCCAGCGCCAAGAGTTTTCCTTGGGTCTCGATGGCTTCAGGGCGTGCCAGGTTCGTGCCCAGATAGGCCTTGTAGTGCGCTCTGTGCATGCAGGCGCGGCTGGACTGCTCTGCCTCAACCAGGTCCCAGTCGAGGTTCGCGACGCGCTCTGCGTGGCATCCGGGCTCGAGGCAGCCCTGGCTCAAGCCGTCCAGCTGCGCAGCGTACCGTGTGCTCTCCACCGCCAGGCACGCCCTCACTGCGGTCGCTTCGGCACTCCGGAGGTCGCCCGTCTGCTGCGCACGGTCGGTCTGCGCCGCGGTCATGACCCAGGCGTCTGTCCACGCATCGACGCGCTCCCCAAGGCGCTCCACGTCCGCATCGCCAAACGCCGGCGAGGCGGAGCGAACGGCCTTCTCCAGGCGCGCTTGGCGTGCGGGGCTCCAGAGCGCGTTCATCTTCGCGCGGTGCGCTTCAGCTCGCGGTGGATCCTTGGCGCCCGTGCGTTGGACCTCTCCCCCACAACCGGCCAGGCTGGAGGCGACGACTAGCGCGGCGTATGCTCTGCCGAAACGGTGATTCCGCGAGGCAATCACACGAAGCGCTCGAAGCCGGCGACGCTGCGGCCACCATCGACGTGCACCTCGTGCCCCGTGATGAAGGGGCTATCGAGCAAGAACAGCACTGTGCGCGCGATGTCTTGAGCGGAGCCCACCTTGTTCAGCGGGATACGGCTGGTCAAGAGCGCGAGAGCCTCCTCGCTCATGTCAGGGGGCGGCAGCACCGTGCCCGGCGCGATGGCGTTCACCCGCACGTCCGGCGCGAGCTCGAGGCTCAAGGTGCGCATCAGGTGGCGCACCGCGGCCTTGGAGACCGTGTACGGCAGGTGATTGCGGAACGGCACGGTGGCGCTGGAGCAGGTGATGAAGGTGATGGAGCCCTTGCTCTGCTTGAGCGCCTCGCGACAGCCATGAGCGAGGAGGAATGGCGCGCGGAGGTTGAGATCCATGGCGCGGTCCCAGTAGCCGTCGTCCACGTCGTCCAACGCCACGCGTTCGAAGTTGGCGGCGCTCGGCACCAGGAGGTCGAGGCCGCCAAGCGCGTCCACGGCGTCCAGTGCGAGTTGCTTCGCCGACGCGCGATCGCTCAAGTCGGCTTGCAGCGCGACCCCGTCACCCCCTGCCGCGCGGATCTGCTCGATGGTGTGATCCGCGCCTTCGCGGCTCGAGTGATAGTGGACCGCGACCTTCGCGCCGCGCCCACCCAGGGCCAGCGCAATCGCTTGACCAACGCGGGTGCCCGCGCCGGTGACCAGGGCTCTGAGCTGGGTCATTCCTTCTTGCGCCTAGTGCTGGTTGAGGCTGCGTTTCCGCAGGGGAAGGATTTAGAGGTGGAAGCTGACCTTGGCGGGCCAGGAGCCTGGGCTCTTGTACTTGCCCTCTTTGAGCACGTCGACCAGGCAGTCGGCGGCGGTGTCATCGCTAGCGTTCGACTGAGCGACGCCTGCGCCAAGCACTTGGCCACGGGTCCCGATGTACATGGTGACTTCGAAGTCGCCGGAGGTGCCCGATTTGCACTCGGAGATCTTGCTGCCGAGTGTATCCAGTGTCTCCTGCACCTCGGACGAGTCCCAGATCACCGGCGGGCGCACGTCGTTCACCATGTCGAACTCGAAGCCCTTGTGGGCGAGCCCGTGCACACCACCTTGAGGCGCGGGCCAGGTGCGCTTGCCGAGCGCGGTGAGCAGGCACTTCTCCGTGTCGCGATCGCCGAGGGTGGTGCGCTCGAGGTAGGCCTCGGTCAGGGAGCCGCCCTGGTTGATCTTCAGGCTGAACTGCACGGCGCCGCCGATGAACTCCACGCGATTCGCGCCGGTCTTCATGCAGGCCTCGAGGTCCGGCAGCGCGGCCTCGAAGGTCTTCGTCACTGCGCCCTCGTCCAGCGCGCCTATCTCCGCGGAGACATCGAGCGGAGGTCGCTCGACGCGGTCACTTCCGTCGTCGTCCGTCTCCTGCGATGGCGTCTTGGGCGGGGGATCCCCACCACCGCACGCGGCTTGCGTGAAGAGGCCGAGGCTGAGCGCGCAAGTCGCGATACGCAAGGCTAGAGCGGGTAGCGGGCGAGTCTGATGAGCGGTGCGGCTTAGAAGAGACAAGAGCTTTTCCCCCGGGAATGTTCAGGCCTTGAGCACGGAGTTTGCGATCACCAGGCGCTGGATCTCGCTCGTGCCTTCGTAGATCTCGGTGATGCGCGCGTCGCGGTAGTGACGCTCGATGCCGTACTCGGTGGTGTAGCCGTAGCCACCGTGGATTTGGATTGCGGAGTGGGTGATGCGGGTCGACGCCTCGGAGGCGTAGAGCTTGGCGGCGGCGCTCTCCAGGCTGTGGCGCTGGCCTTGGTCCTTCATCGCGGCGGCGCGCAGCGTTAGCAAGCGCGCGGCGTCGAGCTCGGTAGCCATGTCGGAGAGCTTGAACTGAATCGCCTGGAACTTGGCGATGGGCTGACCAAATGCCTTGCGCTCCTTGGCGTAGGCGACGCTCTTCTCCAGCGCTGCCTTGGAAATGCCGAGGGCTTGCGCCGCGATGCCGATGCGTCCGCCGTCCAAAGTGGCCATCGCCACCTTGAAGCCAGAGCCCACTTCCCCGAGGATCGCGTCGTCACCGAGCTCCACGTTCTCGAAGAACATGGTGCAGGAGTGGGCGGCCTTGATGCCCATCTTCTCGTCGTGGTGGGCGGCGGTCACGCCGGGTGCATCCATCGGCACGATGAAGGCGGTGTGCTTCACCTTGGGGCCGCTCTTATCCGTGACGGCGAAGACGATGATGTAGTCGGCGTGGGGGCCGTTGGTGATGAAGTTCTTGCTGCCGTTCATCAGCCACTTGTCGCCCTTTTTTTCGGCGACCGTCTGCATGGTCTGGGCGTCGGAGCCGCTCATCGGCTCCGTGAGGCCGAAGCAGCCGAGCTTCTCACCGCTGGCAACCACGCTCAGGATTTCCTGCTTCTGCTTTTCCGTGCCGAATTTCAGCACCGGGTCGCAGAAGAGCGAGTTGTTGACGCTCATGATCACTCCGCACGAGGCGCAGCCCCGGCTGACCTCTTCCATCGCCAGCACGTAGCTGATCGCGTCGAGCCCGGAGCCGCCGTACTCCGTCGGCACCATCATGCCGAGGAAGCCGAGGTCCGCCATCTGCTTCACGATTTCGGTGGGCCAGCGCGCTTGCTTGTCGAACTCCGCCGCCTTGGGAGCGATCTCGCGATCGGCGAACTCACGAGCGGTTTGTTGGAGCATGGCTTGCTCTTCGGTCAGCTGGAAATCCATGGCGCGGAACCTTACTCGTAGAGCGCCGCGTCACAAGCGAAGTGAGGTCGCGGCCGCGCCATTTTCAGGCGGTCCTTTCGAAGCACGCCGCAAAGCCTGTCAGGAAGCCGTTTCGTCGCGACGGCCAAACACCGACGCCTGCATGTCGAGATCGTGCAAACGGCGTTTTTCGTGCCGTGCGACCTGCAGATTTACAGCCCCATTGACCAAGTCGTTGCGACGAGGGAGTCGATGTAGGGGTTGGGGGTTAGGCTCGGTGGCCAGTCGCCGCGCCTGACCGTCGTCGCGCCGCTCAGCTCTCGAGCAAGATCACTGCGTGGGGGAGCTGGCCAAGCTCCGCGAGCAGCGTTCCCTTTGGGCGCACGCCCACTCCCAGCTGGCTTTCACGCATCATCGCGGCATCGAAGCCGCTGTCTCCAAAGGCCGCGAGCCACGGTACGTCGCCGAGCACGCTGCGCCCTGTCCGCGCTTTCCCTAGGCCATACGTCGACGGTTCAATGACGCGAGGCTGAATGACTTCGTCTAGCACTTCCGTGCGGATGCCATGGATGTCGTCCGTTGCGAATCCGTACAGACCGCCGGCCACTTCGACGACGCTGTGGGGCGATGCGCTGATCAAGAGACAGCGCAACCCGGCCTGCCGCGCCCAATCCAGTACGTGATTGGATTCCGCGATGCGGCGTCCGTTGAGACCGCGCTCGATGAGCACTCGCGAGACGAAGATCTCGATCTCGCTTCGGCTCCAGCCGGCGAAGCACCAGGCCATCAGCTCGCAGACTTCTCGCTCTGGCACGTCTTCCGCCAAGTACGCTTGGAAGATCCTGAGCGCGACCTCTTCGGGGGTGCCATGGGTCTCCAGCTGGTACTGGGAAGCGAATGCTCGGAGTGGCTCCGCCGCAGCGTCCTTCAACCCACGCTCGAACAGCAGCGCGTGAAACACATCTTCACCAACGTCGCCGACCCACAGCGTGCCGTCGCCATCGAAGGCGAGGGCGCCGCCGGAGTGCTCTTTGGCCAGGACTTCGAGGCGTTCGATCAGCTGCTCGGAGGCGAGGCGGACGGGTAGCTCCGCGGGGGGCGTGACGCTGTCGGATTCTCCTCGGGTGCCTCGCATGGACTAGCGTCCCTCCGGATCGCGTCGCTCGTTCCACCACTTGTCGGCGTGAGCGTGGTCTTCCAAGGTGTCGATCTCCATGTAGCCCCCGTGGGTGTCTTCGCGATGCATTTCGATGTCGCTTTCGAGCATTTCCGCGAGGAGATCCAGCAGGTATGCCTTCTCGAAGGTTCGCCCTTCGCGATACATGCCACCGCCGAAGCGGCGCTCCGCGTGGTCGAACGCTTGCATGAGCTGCGTTGCGCCCTGAGGCGTCGCCTTCATCACCCCGATGAACTCGCCGCTCGCGTCGTCGCCGGGCAGCTTGCGGGAGATCTCGAGGACGCGTGTACCGTCAGCGCGCAGCTTCTCAGCGTCGCTCTCTGGGTGCTGGCTGCGGTTGACGTAGCGGCGGCGCCAGTCCGTGTCGCAGCCCAGCGCGAGATCGTGGGGGCTCGCGAGGAGCTTCTTCACGATCGCTCCGTCGTAGACGATGTCGGCGTAGGTCGAGATGAAGCCATCTTGGAGGTGTTCCCGAGCGCACATCAGCGACGCGAGGATGTTGTTGTGCTCCCAGCGATCATTGCGGACATACGTGAACTCGGGGTGACGTGCGCGCACCACCTCCTCGGCGTACCCGCAGATGAAGATGATGTCGTCGCGCCGGACCCCTGCTTCCCCCAGCGCGTCCAGGATCCAGTCGAGCATGGGCCGACCCATGACCGGAACCAACGTCTTCGGAATTTCGTCTGTCTTGTGCTGAAGGCGGCTGCCGCGACCGGCGCCGATGATGATGGCTTTCATGGGCCTCTGGAGTGTGTCGCGCTGCGCCGTGAATGCGCAAGCCAGGCTGAAGCTTCCGCGTCTTACAGCGTGCCCCGCGCATGCCTTGCGTAGTCGCTGGACCAGCGGAAAAAGCGGCTCCGAAATCTCGTTAGCGGTTGAGCTTGGCGGTGCTTTTGGCGATGGTCCGAGGCCATATGAGCCAACCCCTCGTGCTGAACCGTGACCGCTTCCTGGATCTGTTGGGGCGCATGATCCGCCTGGGACCGAAGCTTCAAAACTCGCCCGATGCAGGCTTGATCCCGGAAGAGGTGTTGGTCGCCGAGATCGTGGAGGAGGCGCTCGCGCCTCACGTGGCGAGTGGCTTTCTCAAGGTCGAGCGGCTTGCAGGACCGGGGTACGAGAAGCGCCCGAGCCTAGTGATCACCATCGAGGGCACAGGCGAGGGGAGCATCGGCTTCGTCGGCGCGCACTTTGACGTCGTCCCCGCGGATCGCGAAGCCGAGAACTGGGAGCGGGATCCTTTCGAGCTGTGGGTCGGCGATGACGGAACGCTCTACGGGCGTGGCGTCACCGATTGCTTGGGCCATGTCGCGGTGCTCACCGACTTCATCGCGCAGATCGCCGAGCGCGGTGAGCGACCGAAGCGGCGCATCCAGGTCGTGCTGATCAGTAACGAAGAGGAAGCACCCATCGCCGAGTGCGGGCTCGACTACGTGGTCAGCTCCGGCGCGATGGAGCCCCTCAAGGACGGCCCCATCTACTGGCTCGACAGCGCAGACTTCGGCCCCACCGTGGGCACCGGCGGCACCGGTATGTGGGAACTTCAGGTGCAGGGCGTTGGCGGCCACTCGGGCATGACCCAGAACTGCGTCAACGCCCTCGAGCTCGGCATGCACGTCGCCTTCGAGCTGGTGAAGTGGTTCGCTGGAGCCTACCCCACGCATCCTGATGAGGAACGCTGGGGCTTCGTCTCGAGCTCGACCCTGAAGAGCACGGTGATCCACGTGAAGAACGAGAAGATCACCAAGATCCCCGGTGACGCAATAATCCGCGGGGATATTCGCCTGGTGCCGTTCTACGATATGGGCGAGGCGATGGCGGGCGCCGTGAAGTTCGTGGAAGAGCTGAACCAGAAGCTCCAGACGGCGGACGAGCTGCCGGGTTTCCCTCGCTACATGACGGCGCAAGGCCAGCGCGGCTCCGTGAAGCTGGTCCCCAAAGGTCGGACCATGGAGGGGATCGCCTGCCACCTGGATTCACCAGGCCTGAAGGCGCTGGTCGACGCGATGAAGAGCGTGCGCGGTCCCGACGGAGCCCATCAGTACTCGATGACCGGCTCACTTCCGCTGGTGCGCGATCTGCAGCGCAACGGCTTCGACGTGCAGATCACCGGCTTCGGGCGCTCGACCTACTATCACGCGCCCAACGAGCAAGCGAAGCTCGAGCACTTCGAGCAGGGTTTCGCGATCCTGGATCAGATCTGCGAGCGCCTGGGCTGATCTGACGGATCCCTCTTTACGCAATTCGGCGTTCGCCATACCCCTGGCTTCGCCCACTCAATAGCCACGAGGATTAGCCATGCCCATCGCAACTCACGAGCAGTACCAAGAGATGTTGAACAAGGCCAAGGCGGGTCAGTACGCCTTCCCAGCCATCAACGTGACGAGCTTGGAGACGCTCAGCGCATCGATGGCCGCGTTCGCCGAGGCAGAGGCGGACGGCATCATTCAGGTGTCCACCGGCGGGGGTAAGCACGCATCGGGCCCCGTGGGTGATATGGCGCTCGGCGCGGAAGTCCTCGCGGAAGCGGCGCACAAGCTTGCGGAACGCTACAACGTGCTGTTTGCGCTGCACACCGATCACTGCCACCCGTCGAACCTGAAGCCGTTTCTCGATCCACTGCTCGAGGCCTCCAAGAAGCGCGTCAGCGCCGGACGCGGCCCGCTCTTCCAGAGCCATATGTTCGACGGCTCGGAGCTCACCTTGGCGGAGAACCTGAAGGTCAGTGAAGAGTACCTCGCGCGTTGCGCCGAGCTGAACATCCTGCTCGAGATCGAGACGGGCGTCGTCGGCGGCGAGGAAGACGGCCACGACACGAGTGGCGTCTCCAAAGAGAAGCTCTACACCACACCCGAAGACATGGTGGAGGCCTATGAGCGCCTCCAGGGCAAGGGCGGCTGGATGCTCGCGGCGACCTTCGGCAACGTGCACGGCGTGTACAAGCCGGGCAACGTCAAGCTCACGCCGACGATCCTGCGTGATGGCCAGGCGGCCGTGAAGGCGAAGCACAACACCGGTGACAATCCGCTACTGCTCGTGTTCCACGGCGGCTCGGGCTCGAGCCTCGAGGAGATCCACGAGACCCTCGGGTACGGTGTGGTGAAGATGAACGTCGACACCGACTGCCAGTACGCGTTCACGCGGCCGATTGCCGATCACATGTTCAAGAACTACGACGGCGTGCTGAAGGTCGACTCGGAGGTCGGGAATAAGAAGGTGTACGACCCTCGGAGCTATATGAAGGCTGCGATTGGGTCGATGAAGGACCGCGTTGTTCAGTCGGTGCATGACCTGAAGAGCAACGGGAAGACGCTGCTGAAGTAGGGTTCGGGTTCGGGTTCGGGTTCGGGTTCGGGTTCGGGTTCGGGTTCGGGTTCGGGTTCGGGTTCGGGTTCGGGTTCGGGTTCGGGTTCGGGTTCGGGTGGCACCGTTTCCGCGGGGTTGCGTTTTGGCGCCTCTTGCCGGCTGGCCGGGCATTGGCTTCGCCTCGCCCGGCAGTTTCCGTTAGGCTAGCCGGCATCGGCTTCGCCTGGCCGGCAGTTCGTTAGGCTAGCCGGCATCGGCTTCGCCTGGCCGGCAGTTCTTCACGGCTAGCCGGCGTCGGCTTCGCCTGGCCGGCAGTTCTTCACGGCTAGCCGGGCATCGGCTTCGCCTGGCCCGGCAGTTCGTTAGGCTAGCCGGCATCGGCTTCGCCTGGCCGGCAGTTCTTCAGGCTAGCCGGCGTCGGCTTCGCCTGGCCGGCAGTTCTTCACGGCTAGCCGGGCATCGGCTTCGCCTCGCCCGGCAGTTCAGAAGTTAGGCTAGCCGGCATCGGCTTCGCCTGGCCGGCAGTTCTTCACGGCTAGCCGGCGTCGGCTTCGCCTGGCTTCGGCTAGCCGGCGTCGGCTTCGCCTGGCCTTCAGTTCTTCACGGCTAGCCGGGCATCGGCTTCGCCTGGCCCGGCAGTCATTCCTCAAGGCTGGCCGGGCATTGGCTTCGCCTGGCCCGGCAGTTCGTTAGGCTGGCCGGGCATTGGCTTCGCCTGGCCCGGCAGTTCGTTAGGCTAGCCGGGCATCGGCTTCGCCTGGCCCTGCAGTCATTCCTCAAGGCTGGCCGGGCATTGGCTTCGCCTGGCCCGGCAGTTTCCGGGTGGATTCTGACTGGCTCTAGCTTTGGCTCGAACACGTTCGTTCGTTCGTTCGTTCGTTCGTTCGTTCGTTCGTTCGTTCGTTCGTTCGTTCGTTCGTTCGTTCGTTCGTTCGTTCGTTCGTTCGTTCGTTCACTTCCAATTTTGCCGGCGTGCTCGGCGCCGTCCAGGCCGGGGCCGGGCTGCGCCCGGTGCTCGCTGCGCTCGCAGCCTGGACAGCGCCTGCGACTCGCCGGCGCGGCGATCGCGTGATCGAAAGGAGGTCACTCGATGCTACAAATCTATCCGTTCATTCTCGAGACCATCACTCTCATTCAGCCGCTTTCGGAGCGCATCTACCGCGAGGATCCAGATCTGGGGCGGCAGCTCAAGCGCGCTCAATCCTCCATCGCGCTCAACGTCGCTGAGGCTTCCTACAGCCGTGGGCGCAACCAAGCAGCGCGCTTTCACAGCGCGATGGGCTCTGCGCGGGAAACGCTCGCCTGCCTCGAGGTCGCGGCTGCGCTGGGGCAGGTTCGCCCCATAGAGGAGGCGTTGCGTAGGCGCTTCAATCGCATCATCGGCACGCTTCATCGCCTCGCAATCAAGTAGTAGCCCGCCGCGTGATTCGGCTCTTGTCGGGTCACGCGGCTCACCCACCCAACGCTACTCGGCAATACACTCGGCCGGCCAGGGTCTAACGCGTCCACCCCCTCCGTCCCGCGCGCGAGCCGAAGGCGAGTCGCGTCCGGGGCCGGGAGGGGGCGTGCCACGCGGAAACGCGTGGCGCTGGGGGAGGCAGCCTTAGAGCCGAACTGTCTGGCTGAACATCGTGTCGGCGCTGCAGTTCTTCACGTAGTCCCGCAGGTCGTGCTTGCCGGTCTTTTGCCCTGCGGCAAGGGCACGGAGAAAGTACGGCGGTAGAGCCCGCATCTTCACGCTGACCGTGAGCTGGGCGGGAGTGCCGCGCACCGGCAGGTTGTAGCCGAAGGTGCTGCTCTGCCCCGGCGGGATCGGCTTGACCGGCTTCTTGTCGAAGGGGCGCACGCGGCTCACGGCGCCGCTCGTGGTGTGCTGAATCACGACCTCGACAGCGCCTTCGGGCTTTGCGAGTACGGCGTCGCCCCGGGCGTCGACTTCGACCTGACCGTTGGCACCAATCTTCGGTGTGATGCGATCCAGCAAGAGCTGCTGGAAGCTGACGAGCTGGGGATCGCTTTGTTGGCAGCCTTGCACGAACTGGCGCACCGGGTTCGTGGGGTCGTCCATGGTGGTGGAGTCACACAGGTCGTCGGTGTTGTTGAAGAGCACGCCGGAGCCTCCAATCAGTTGCCCCGAGGAATCGACGATTCTCACTTCAAGGAACATCTGGCGCACGAAGGCAAAGCCGCTTGGCAGGTTGTGGCCGGTCCCCGTGTTGCTGATGGTCACGTTGAACGACACCGAGGAGCCCAAGTTGCGTGCGCTGGTGACCGCGATGGTGCCCGCGCTCGCGAGTAGGGCGAGGCGTTTGTCGCGGTGGGGGTCGTCGTTCGGGCTGATGTTGATTGGGTAGTCGACGCCAACGAAGGAGTGGTCGCGCACGGCTCGCTTCGGCTGAAAGCCGTCGACTTCGAAGAGCGGCCAGGCATTGCTGGCAGCGCGGTTCGAGCCCGAGAACGGCATGTGGCAGCTCACGCAGGTGTCCGGATTGCCCGCCGCTTGGTAGTCGGTCCACTCATCGAAGAGCTGCTGCAGGACGAGGTCCTGGCCCTTGACGATGCGGCCGTCGCCGGTGGTGTCGTACGCCACCACGTGGCAGTTGCGGCACAGCTGGTCCGGGTTGTCGAACAGCGGGATCTTCTCGCTGGAGTGGAAGGCGTTCCCCACGGCATCGTCCCTTGGACCGAAGAATGTGCTGCCGGGCTTGAGGCCATTCGCCCACTGCGCGAGGCCGCCGCCGCCGGTTACCGGCGTGCCGTTCCACTGGTGACAGGCGGAGCAGGTGACGCCCTCGTTCACGTAGTCCGAGTCTCCCAGGGGAAATCCGCTGAATGGGAGCTCGACCTGGGAGTTCAGGTTCGAGCCTACTGGCCCATGGCAGTTGACGCAGATCTTCTTGGGATCGGGGGAGGGAGCATCCTTGAGGATCAGGGCGGCGACTTGGTTGTTCTGCACGACCATGACCGGACTAGTCATTGCGTGGGCGTGCATCGAGTGACGCCACTGCTTGACGATTTCCTTGTGGCATTGGGCGCAGTCATCTGCGGAGTGCAGGCCGCCCAAGGTCGCGTTCGGCAGCGCGCCGACTGGCAACACCTTGGCCGGCATGTCGCACGCGCCACAGACATGCAGCGGGATCAGCACGACCAAGATCAAGCCGAGTGGCACGTGCGTCGCTCGCCAGAGCTGCAGGCGATCGGTGAACTTGCTTTGCTTTGCGAGCTTCGCGAGCTCCTTGCGGCGCTCGCGGATCAGAGAGGCGACTTCGTCGAATACGCCAAGCTCCTCGGTGGGTAGCGCGTGTCGCAGCGCCTCGAGTTCTGGCTCGTTGACTTCGCGTCCTTCGAGGAGCGCAACCTTGAGATCACGAAAGCCTGTGGAGCGGCCCGCGGAGTGCTTCTCGATCTCCGTCAGGAGCTCTGCGGAGCGGTCCTCCGTCGCGCTCTTGTTGTAGTTGCCTACTTCCTTCGCGGCTTGCGGCGGAACCCGTACATAGGCCAGCCGCCACACGATGCCGCTGACGACGACGAACGCCATCACGCCGAAAAGTGTCTTGCCCGTCGAGGAGTTGAAGCTGAAGACGCCGTTACCGGCGTGGGCCCAGGCGACCAGCAGCGCGAGCAAGCCGAGCCAAACGTGGGCCGACATCCAGGCCATCATGCTGCCGCGGCCGAAGACCTTGCTCTCTTGGAGTGAGCGTTTGCGTAAGGAAAAGAAGAATGTGGAGAAGAAGAGCGCGGTGGCGAGCAAGCCGAGCAGCACGCCGAGGAAGGTGTACCCACGGACGACGCCCGCGATGCTCTTGTAAGCCTGAGTGAGGCTGCAGCTGCCGAGCGCAGTGACCAGGAAGAGCACCAGCCACCAGATGTTCGACTCCAAACCTTTCGGCTTGCGAAGGCGCTTAGGCATTGCCTGGGCCGCCTTCCTTGAGCAAGTCGGCGAACGCGACGGCCGGGTCCACGCGGCACGCTGCGCCCACCGGGCAGGCCTTCACGCAGGCGTAGTCGGAGTAGCCGGAGCACAGGTCACACTTGACGGCGATGCGCTGGGTCCTGACCTCGACCTCCTGTTTCGCGCGGCGCTCGCGCTCTCCCCCCGCGATGAAATCCATGAGGCGCGGCCAGAGGCCTTGCTTCTCTTTCTGGACGGCGTGCATGCTGATATTTCCGTACGGACATCTGGAGGCGCAAGCCCCGCAGCCGATGCAGTTGTCTTCGATGATGCGGATCTCCCCGCTCGGCAGACGCACGATGCCGTTGACGCTGCACATCAGGCACGCTGGGTCGTCGCAGTGGCGACACGCCGTGGGGAAGAGGTACTGATCGATTTGCAGGCCGCGCAGCTGCAAGCGGCTATAACCGTGGCGGCGCCCGCAAGCGTCGATACAGTTCTGGCAGTTCGTGCACAGGGTTTGATCGACCACGAGCACTTCGCGGCCCTTCGCCAAGCCCTCTTCGACCAAGACGTGCAGGCTTGGTCCGCCTTGGCCATGCGCCGCGACGCCGCCCCAGCCAATGTTCGGCGAGCGAGCCAAGCGGTCCGTGTCGAAGCTCCCGCGCATCAACGCGCTGCGAGCGTCCGGGTACTCAGCCAGGACCTCCTGCACGACGGCGCCTGGGATGCGGATCACCTCCGCGCGGCTAGCGCCTTCGGTGGAGTAGAGCCGCACGCCAGTGTTCTCCACGAAGTCCAGCAAGCCGAAGACGTCTCCCTCGCGGAAATAGACGAGCAGGCGCTCGCCCTTCTCCGTCGTTTGCTTCGCGCGCAGGAAGCCGCTGCGCACCAGGAAAGCGTCTTTGGGCGGAGTGCCCTGCGCGAACAGTGTCTCCCCGGCGGCAACCAGCTGGAGCTTGGCGTTCGCGAACAGATCTTCGACCGCGGCTTCGGGCAACACGCCAAGAGCTCCGGGGTTGCTCGCGTAGCTCCAGAGCGCGCGCTTTTGATACAGATGTTCGAGGGTCTGCTTGAAAGTCGGTGCGTGGCGAGTCAACCGGATCACGCTCACCTTCGGCACTTCGACCACGATCGAGCGCTCCAGCGCGTGAACGGTGTAAGGCTCTGGTGCATCTGCGAGCACGCCCATTTCCCCAAAGAAAGAACCGGGGGAGAGCACCAAGATGCGGATGTGTTCGCCGCGCAAGCCGCGGTTGCTTTGCTCGAGGGAGCCCTCGAGCACCACGAACAGGCGCTCGTGGAAGCTCCCTTCCCAGCACAGTACCTCACCCGGTTGCAGGAAGCGCAGCGTGCTCTGGAGCACCATCCGTCGCAGATCCGTCGGGCTCGCGCCGTTGAACAATGGCAGCTCGGCGAGCTGCTCCGAGAGTTCGTCGAGGGACCAGCCAGAGGGCATCGCGCCCTGGGCAGTCTGCAGCAAGAGGTCATAGTCGGGGACGTTGTCCTCAACTTTCATCTTGTTGTAGAGCACCATGTTGGCGCGACTTAGATCCGCGGGGCAAGCCGGCACGCACTGACCGCACTGGGTGCAGGCGGTGACGAAGTCGGCCACGCGTGGATCGCTGATCGTCGGCAAGTGGACCGCGGCGTTCAGCTCCGCGATTGTGACGTTGCGCGACTGGGAGATGGGGCAGGCCAGCATGCAGTCATTGCAGCCGATGCACGCCATGGCTTGCGTGAGCGCGAGCTCGGCGACCTCCGCCGAGTAGTCTTCGGCCTGCAATGCGTCGAGGTGGCTCACGGCAACTCCTCGAAGCGCAGCATGGCGCCGCCCACCATCAAAACTTCCTGGTGCGCGATGGGGATGGCTTGCGCGCCGATGGGGATGCCGCCTTTGCTGCTGCCACCGCCCCCAGACGGATCCCGCACGAAGAAGTTGCCTTGGTTGCGCGTGATCTCGAGCGCCACAGAGGGCACGCCGGGGTCGCTGAGAACCAAGCCACACTCGGCGTGAGTCCCCACATACAGGCGTTCCCCAATGCTCACTGCGCGGCCCAGGGCTTGCCCCGCGATCACCGAGAGCTGGGCGC
The DNA here is from genome assembly GCA_020633205.1 of Polyangiaceae bacterium. Taxonomy (NCBI): domain Bacteria; kingdom Pseudomonadati; phylum Myxococcota; order Polyangiales; family Polyangiaceae; species Polyangiaceae bacterium. Next base: position 545,378 of record JACKEB010000010.1, on the reverse strand, counting down.
TACCGTCGAGCACACTGCCATGGATTGCGAGCGGCTCCTCGGTGTAGACGGCGAGTACGTCTCCGAGGCGCACCTCGCTGCCTTCGGAGAGCGCGATCTCCTGGCGAGGGTTCAAGCGTTGTCCCGCCACGGTCGTGCCAGCGTGTCCTCCAAGGTCCATGAGGTAGGCGCGGCCGTTCACGTAGCGTAAGCCGATGTGTTGGGGCGCCACGCTTGCATCTGCCACGCGGAAATGACAGCTCGGGTCGCTGCCGATCGTCACCGGGTGGTTGCCGAGCGCCACGCTGAGGCCGAAAGAGTGACCGGACCGGAACTCGAGGCGTGGAGCGCGGGGCGCCTGGCTAGCGCGAGAAACCGGAGCAGCTTGCGCCGGCGCCGCGGTCTGGGGCAACCGAGGACAGTCGAGCACCAGGCGCGTCGAGCCGAGTTCGATGCGATCTCCATTTCCCAGGGTGTGCACCTGGGTGAGCGGCTGACCGTTCACGCGGGTTCCGCTGTGACTCCCTAGATCCCTTAGATAGAGCTTCTCACCGTATTGCACGATCTGCGCGTGCACCACGGAGACTCCAGGGTCGGTGAGCTTCACCTCACAGGTGGAGTCGGTGCCGATGTTCATGGGCTCCTGAGGCACCTGCCAGCGCTGGCCCGCGCCGTTCGGCGTTTCGATGTAGATGCTCGCGCCGAGGCCGCTCGCCTGGCTACCGAACACAGGCATTGCCGATGTTGCCGCGCGGAGACCAATGCTGAGCTGAGCGCCCGCCGGAGCGGGTTCGGCTTGCAGCTGGGTGACTTCCTCCGCGATCCGCTGGGCGACTTCACCCGAAGACGCCAAGGTGCGTTTTTCTTGCTGATCTCCTGCTTCTTGTTTGGGGGGGGAGAGGGAAGTCGCTGCGATAGTCATCGTCGCGCGATAGCCTGGCGAGGCTCCTGGTGGCGGTAGGGTTCCCCCGGTCTGCTTCTGAACCAACTTGTTCTGCTCGATGAAGCCCTTCACGTCGAAGCCCGGGTCGAGCAGCTTGGCCTTTACTTCACTGACGTCGATGCCGAGGTCGACGAGGCGCTTGTAGGCGCGCCCCGCTTGCCTTACCCGGGCGCTTCGCTCACCCACCATCAACGCCCCGGCGAGCTTGCCCTGCTTGAGCACCAATCGACGATAGGAGATACTTCCGGTGCCACGCGGAAAATCGATGAGGTCTTCACCGCCAGCTTGGTCTTGCACGCTGCCTACCGCAGCGAAATCCAGGTCGAACAGGCGGGTCGCGAAATAGTGCTCGCCGACTTGATATCTCTCCTCCACGCCGCACATATTGAGCCCTGCGATGCGACCTTGAGCGCGCGCCGGCTCCCAGAGCGCCAGCGCCTGGCCGTTGAACATGGAGCAATCTCCCGCGGCGTAGACGTTCGGAACGTTCGTCTGCATGCGTTCGTTGACCAGGATCGCGCCGCGTTCATGTAGCTTCACGCCGCTGTCCTTCAGGAACTCCGAGTTGGGGATCACGCCGATTGCAGCTGCCACCATCTGCACCTCAAGGATGCGGCCTTGTTTCGTCGTGACGCGAGCTAGGTGCCCGTCAGGCCCCGCATGGGCTTGCTCCACCGCGTCTCCGAGGTGCACCTCTACACCCGCGCGACGCAGGCGTGCGGCGAGCAGATCGGACGCGACCGGGTCCAGCGATCGCGGCAGCAGCCGGGGCGCGAACTCGAGCAAGGTGACCTTCACGCCGTGCTCGAGCATGCCGTGCGCCCACTCCAGGCCAAGGGCACCGCCGCCGAGCACCACCGCGTGCTTCACCCGTCCAGCGCGGATCGAGTCGAGCACGCTGCGCACGTCTTGAACGGTGCGCATCGTCATCACCCCCGGCAGTTGGGAGCCGGGGAAATCTGGGTGGCGCGCCCGTGCGCCAGAAGCCAAGAGCAGCTGGTCGTAGGCCTCGCTGTTCCCGTTGCTCAGCTGAACTCGCCGGTTCCCCGTGTCGACTCCCACGACCCGAGTGAAGATGCGATGGATGTGTGCGGCCTCGTAGTAGTCGGGCGGTACTGCCCAGATCTGATCCTCGCGTAGCTCCCCGAGCAGGAAGTTCGTTAGTGCCGCGCGGAAATAAGCGGGGTTGGGGTCGTCGGTCAAGATGCCGATGGACGCGGCGCTGTCTTCAGCTCGAATCGCCTCCGCGGCAGTAATGCCAGCCCCTCCGTCACCGATGATCAGATAGCGAGTTCGCGCCACGATCCAGAAACCTTAACAAGAGCCCGGCAGCCACTGGTCTTCGAAGTGCTCCCGACCGATATCAGCGCCTGATATCGCCGCCGTGGGCTACGTCGCAGCGAGTGATCTCATGTGGGTATTGAAACACTTCCATCGCGACTGGCGTTCGAAGCGGCGCAGTTGCCTTTCGCTTCTCTGCTTTGCTGCTGTCTTCCGCTTCACGTTCGGGTTGGGTCCTTAGACCCAGAGTTCATCTCATGACGAAAGAGCACCTGTTGGCGATAGGTGCGCTCGTGTAGCATTCGTCGGTGGCCTCTCCAGCTGCTTTGGCGACCGGTGCGATCTTCGAAGACTATCGAGTACTCGGGATGCTCGCGACGGGGCATATGGGCTCCATCTACAACGTGGAGGAGGTCGAGTCGGGGCGCGGTCGCGCCCTCAAGCTGATTCACCCCCACGTCGTTGCGTCTGGGTTTGATGCGGTCGCGTTCGATCGCGTGCTTCGCTCAGGTCGCGAACTGGATCGAGAGCACTACGTGGAGGTGCTGCGCACAGGGCTCCGCATGGCGGACTCGACGCCGTGGTTCGTGATGCAGCTGTTACGCGGGGAAAACGGCAGCGCCCGTGTGCGAAGCAAGGGCCCGCTTGGGGCGCAGCTCGCGATCGAAATGTTCGATCAGAGTTGCCGTGCGCTGCAGAAGGCTCACCAGAAAGGTGAGGCACACGGTGATCTGAAGCCGGAGAATTTCTTCTTCGCATCGGCTCGACGCGTGGGCGAGGCCTTCTCCATCAACTTGCTCGACTACGGCGTCGCGCGCTTCGTCGATACTGGAGAAAAGCTCTGGAAGGCGCCCGAACAGTCGGCAGGGGCGGTCCAGGATCCGCGCATCGACGTCTGGGCGCTGGGCTTGGTCGGCTTCTTCATGCTCACTGGGCGCTCCTTTTGGGACGCACCCGACGCGACGGATCCAACCCATGGCGCTGCGGTGATCCCGCCTGCCGGGCACGCCGCGCAAACGCTGCATGTGACGCTTCCGTACCCACAAGCGTTCGACACCTGGTTCTCGAAGTGTGTGCATGTGGATCCCCAGGCGCGCTTTGAGAACGCGGCTGCGGTTCTGAAGGGATTCCGCAAGGTGCTCTCGGGAGTCCCCTTGGACGCCAGCGCGAAGCGCGTGCACTCGATCCTTGGTGTTCAGAGCCAAGCGCAAACGGTGCCTGAGCCGGAGCGCGCCGCCCCTGGGCGTCCAAGCTTTCCGGGGCCCATCCCGGGCGCGGGGGTCGCGGTCTCTGGGCATCAGAATTTGCACACGGGAAGTGTTCCCGTCGTCCCGCGCGCTGCAGCGGAGCAGCGGGACTCCAGCGGCTTCGCTCGCGTTGCCGTGCCGAGCGTTGCTGTGCCGAGCGTCGCCGGTCCGGCCACCCGTGCTGACAGCCAGGCCGTGCCAACCCAGCTGCCCCCAACGCAAATTCCGGCCACGGAAATCCCGGAGACTCAGGCTGCGGCGACACAGAACGTCGTCAGTCAAAGGCCCAAGGGCACCCAGGCGATGGGCGTCTTCGATCCCGCGCTGGCGCAAACTGAGCTCGGCGCCCCGAGCCCTGTGCTGAACCGGCCGAGTACCCCCGAGGCGAGCCCCGCGCGTCCCGCGCCCCAGGGCACATCCCTGATCCCCGCGGTAACCGAACCGGATCCCCCCAGGGCTTCCTCGCCGAGCGCTGCGGAGCTCGCAGCTACGGTCGCGGCACGGCCCTCGTTCGCAAGCGCTTCGGACCTTCAGCCATCGTCCTCCGTCTCCGGCGCACATCCAGCCGCTGCGCCGCCTTCGAGCTCGTCCCCAGGCGTGGTGGCCGCGACGGGGCCAGGTGGGTCGACAGAAAAAAGCGGCTCGATGGCCAAGGGTGCGCTTGGCGGATGCGCCATCGGAGCGCTCGGCATTGCGGTGGGTGGTGGCCTCGTACTCGTGGTGCTCGTCGTCGCTGTGGTGCTGATTGCGACCAGCGGCAGCGGATCCAGCACGAACGCCGCTGCGCCAGCCACCGGCGGTGCCTTGCGCACACCAGTAGTCGGAGATCAGGCGCAAATCCGTGAGGAGATGGAGATCGATCTCAAGGCGAACGGGAACCCAGTCAAGGTACGCGGTTCGTCCCAGCGGCGCGTCCAGGTGCTCGCCGTGAATGGGAACGCTCCGACTCGCATGCAGGTCGAGTACGTGATTCAACGTAGCGAGACCAACGGCAAGGCGGAAACGAGTCCGGCGCAAGGGCAGACCTTCATCGTCGACCTGAGCCGTGGGGAAAAGGCGATCACGACGGCCGCGGGGCAGGCTCCTACCGCGGCTCAGCTCAAAGACGTGAGTGATGACGACCTGGGGATTGGACCGGTGTCCTTCTTGCCAGAGTCTGAGTTCAAGGTGGGTCAGTCGGTGCCGCTGCCGCCTAGCCTGGTGCCTTCTGGCACCACCCTCGACACCGGCACCCTGACGTACACCGGAACCCAGAACCAAGGCGGGTCGAAGGTTGCTACCTTCGACATGAGCCTCGACATCCGAGACGACCGCGGACCGGTGAAGATCGCGGCCAAGCTGAGCGGGAGTCTCGAACTCGACGTGGCGACTTCTCGGCTGTTGCTGATCACGATGAAGGGACCAATGACCGCCTCTGGAACTGGAACCGGAAGTGGCTTCATGAACTACAGCGCGCGCTACTCATATACCGACCGCTAGCGGCGGGGACTAGGCGCGAACGCCGAGCATCTCCTGGAGGAAACACTCGGCGTACGCTCAGGCGGCGTCAGTATTGCCGCTCGGTCAGGTCCAGTTCGGGCTCACTCGTCGTCACCGCGGAGCTTCGCGATCACCGACAAATCTTCCAGCGTGGACATGTCGCCCTGGGTCTCTCGACCCGCGGCTACGTCCTTGAGCAGGCGACGCATGATCTTGCCGCTGCGCGTCTTCGGCAGTGCGTCAGCAAAGCGCACCTCCGCCGGGCGCGCGAACTTACCGATTTCTTCGCCGACGTGGGCTTTCAGCTGGGTGCCAAGCTCGGGGCTCGGCGTGTAGCCGGGCTTGAGCGTGACGAAGACCACGAGCGCTTGTCCCGTTAGGTCGTCGGGACGTGCCACGGCGGCTGCTTCGGCGACGGACGGGTGACTCACCAGGGCGCTCTCTATCTCCGCCGTCCCGATGCGGTGCCCGCTGACGTTGAGCACGTCGTCGATGCGACCGATCACCGTGAAGTAGTTGTCCTTATCGCGGTTCGCGCCGTCACCGGTGAAGTAGCACCCTTGGATGTCACTCCAGTATTGCTTCACGTAGCGCTCATCGTCTCCCCAAACCGTGCGCAGCATGCTGGGCCAGGGGCGGCGCACGACGAGCAAGCCAGAGCTGCCGGCGGGCACGTCTTCGTTCTCTCGCGTCACTACCGCGGGCTCCACACCGAAGAACGGCAAGCCGCAAGAGCCTGGCTGCGCCGCTGCCGCGCCGGGGAGCGTCGTCATCATGATGCCGCCGGTCTCCGTCTGCCACCAGGTGTCGATGATCGGGCAGCGCTCCTTGCCCACTTCCTTGTGGTACCAGATCCAAGCTTCTGGGTTGATCGGCTCACCCACGGTGCCGAGCAGGCGCAAGCTATCGAGCTTCGCCTTGCGCACCCAGTCGTCGCCGGCCTTGATGAACGCGCGAATGGCCGTTGGAGCGGTGTAGAGGATGGTCACCTGGTGCTTGTCGATCAGCTGCCAGAAGCGGCCCCAATCGGGCTGATTCGGCGCGCCTTCGTACATCACGCAGGTCGCGCCGTTCGAGAGCGGGCCGTAGACGATGTAGCTGTGTCCGGTGATCCAACCAACGTCCGCAGTACACCAGTACACGTCGTCCTCTTGTAGGTCGAACGCGTACTTGGTCGTGACGTGGGTGCCCGCCAGGTAGCCTGCGGTGGTGTGCAATACGCCCTTTGGTTTCCCGGTGGAACCAGACGTGTAGAGGATGAACAGCGGGTGCTCCGCCTCTACCTCGGTGGCCTCCGCGGCACTCGCTGGGTTCGCTGCCTTGACCGCCTCGTACCAGTCGACGTCGCGACCTTCGAGCATCTCGATCTCGCAGCGCTCCGGCAGGCGCCGATACACCACGACGTGTTCGACGGAAGGCGTCTGATGCACGGCGTGATCCACTGTCTCTTTGAGGGGCACCACGCTGCCACGCCGTAAAGCGCCGTCCTGGGTCAGCACCACCTTGGCGCCGCAGTCGTTGATGCGATCCCGAAGAGCGTCCGCTGCGAAGCCACCGAATACCACGCTGTGGGGGGCGCCGATGCGCGCGCAGGCGAGCATGCCCACCACCACCTCCGGGACCATGCCCATGTAGATCGCGACGCGGTCGCCTTTCTGTACGCCGAGCTTCTTCAACGCGGCCGCGAAAGCCACGACCTGTGCGTGGAGCTCCGCGTAGCTGATAGTCTGGGTCTCGCCAGGCTCGCTCTCCCAGATCAGCGCCGCCTTGTCTTTCCGTGGGGTATCAAGGTGGCGATCGAGGCAGGTCTCGGTGATGTTCAAGGTTCCGTCGGAGAACCATTTCACGAACGGCGCATCCCACTCGACGAGCTTCGTCCAAGGCTTCTTGAACACCAGCTCCGAGGTCTCGCGGCGCCAGAACTTTTCGGGCTCGTCGAGGCTCTCGCGATACAGACGTTGGTAGTCTTCGAGGGACCCCACCCGCGCTTGCTTCTTGAATGCTTCCGGCGGCTCGAAGCGCCGGCTCTCTCCGGAGAACTTACCAATCGCGTCACTCATGGGGCTGGATGGTACCCGAGTTTCCCCCTGGTTTCGTACCCGCGTTGCCCCACTCGCGGCTTGTTGCATTCTCGGACAAGCGGCTGCTTTCCAGGCGTTTCAGCTTCGAACATCCGAGCACACGCGTCGACGCACAGCGTCACCCGGGGTGCTTCGCGTTCAAGTGCTGCGGATTTGGGGGTGAGGGAGGGACGTTTCGCGCGCTGTTTTGCGGCGCGTGAGCGGCGGACCTCCCCCAAGAAAAACGCGAGGCGACGTGGGGATTGAGTAACCGCGCCCCGCTAAATTCTATGGGGAAATGCGACCGTGGGTTGTGACGTGGGGTCTCAGTTCGGTTCCCAGGCGCTCCAACCCACCCGAATGCCGATGCCACCGGTGACGAGGCCGTTCTGTTCGTAGACGCGCTGACCATTGATGGTCTCGTCGTTGATACCCGAGGTGCCGTTGAAATAGCCGAGGGCTGCGAGCCCGAAGAGCCAGTGGCCGGCGTTGTACTGAGCGCCGAGTTCAATCATGAAGTAGGAGTCGAAGCCCGCTGCGCTCCCACCCTGGAAGTCGCCCGTCGATTTGAGCTCGAGCGCTTGGCGCACCACGCCGAAGCCAAGCGCACCGGAGAAGCGCAGCTTTTGCCCGCTGCTGAAGAGCCGCAGGTTGGTTCCCAAGCGGAAAGAGTTGAGGGAGTACTCACGCTTGCTACTGGGCTGATCCGAGCAGTCAGAGACGTCCTTCACGCACGTCTCGACGTTGTGACGTGCGCCTTCGATCAAGGCCTCGATGCCAATCGGGCTCCACACGCGGTAGCCGCCATGGACCCCGAACGAACCGCCACCGGCGTTGTCCGTGTTGCTGTCGAAGAGCGATGGGTTGGCGCTCAAGCCCAAGGCGTTCAAGCTCACGAGGCCATACCAGCCGCGTTGCTCCGGGGGAGGCGGCTTGGTGGGAGGCGCTTCCGGTGCACGATCGACGATCACCGGAGGCTTGCCGTCGCCCTTGCCTACGTCGGCGTCGATGCGCACCGTGCGGCCGACCTCGATATCCACCCATTTGGCGAACAGCTCGTTCTCGCCCTTGTAGACCTGTACCAGGCGCTTCCCTGGCTCTACCGGACCGCTGTAGCGCTCGTAGGCCATCGCCTGGCCATCGATGGCGATCGCCGCAGCTGGGTCGCTCGCGTGGATTTCCACAAAGCCTTTTACTGCGCGCAACTCGAAGTTGAATGGCTTCGCCGCGTCTCCACTGGCAATGCGCACGGTTTGGTCGATTGGTGCATAGCCAGGCGCTTCCGCGCGGATGCGATGCTCGCCGACGTTGAGGCGAATCGGTTCCGCGAGTTGCTCTGCGCTCAAGATGCGCCCATCCACACTGACCTTGGCGCTCGCGGGAACAACGCTGATGGAGACCCGCCCCACGAGTCCTTCGAGCTCCTCCATGGTCTGCCGGACGGCGGTCTTTTCGCCGTCGTTGAGCTCAGCGCTGTGGAGCTTCAGCAGATCAGCCAGGGTCTCTGCCGCCTCGGCGTAGCGGAACAGCTGCTTCTGGCAGAGGGCGATGTTCTGCAGCGTCGAGCCCGCGGGCTTCAGCTTGTAGGAGGCCTGAAACTCAGCGAGCGCCCCCACGAAGTTGCCGTCCTGGAACAGCTTGATGCCCTTGCGGAAGTGCACGCGCGAAGACTCGCGATCGCTGTCCGAGACGCTTTTGTCTTTAGGGGCAGCGAGAGCCACGCTGGGTGCCGCACAAGCAGCCAGCAAACCGAGGAGGACGAGCTTCCGACGCATCACCTGAGCAGTCCGCTTCGTACCATGCGTTCAGCTTCGGTAATACCTCAGGATTCAGGGCCCCCCGAAGCAGCAGCTGGAACGGCCCGAGTCAGGGCTCTTCGGGATTGAGTGTCAGCCCAGTCGCGACGCCGGACGTGCCCTTTGGCGGGACGGTTGGCGGCTTGGTCCCCTGGATGTTGGTGGGGCGGGGCTTGCCAACTTTCGGCGTTGGTTTCTCAGCCACGGGCTTCTCAGGGGCGTCGGTCGCGGGTTCTGCACTCGCCGATGGCGCCGCAGAAGCGGAGGATTCGGGCTCCGGGGTGACCTCAGGCGCAGTGCTGCTCTCAGGCGCAGTGATGGGAGCTTCGGATGCGGCAGCCACCGGTAACGTGGAGCCGGGCGCCGGTTGCGCGGGCTCGGCGTCCGCCTCGGGGCGACTGCGGGCCATCAGCAAGACCGTGATGGCGAAGGCACCCAGGGCAGCCACCAACGCGGCAACCCAGGTGCGACGGGTGGCGCGATCCTGGCGTGGGGTCGGCACCGCAGTGCCGCCAGCAGTCACCACTGCGGTCTGCCCCGGCGCTACCTCAGGCCGAGAGCTCCTGAGCACCACGGGCCCGCTGCGCACCAAGTCGGGGCAGGCATCGATTAGAGCGTCGAGGAACTCTCGCGCGTCTTGAAAGCGATCGGCGCGCTCGCGAGCGAGCGCTTTAGCGATCACCTTGGCGAACGCTTCGCTGACGTCGGGAGCCTTGCCTCGCACATCCGGTGCGTCTTGTGTGCACGCCTTGACCAGAATGGCTTCGTAGCTCCCGCCGCTGTGAGGCGCGTCGCCGGTGAGCGCCTCGTAGCAGATGGCTCCAAGGCTGTAGAGATCGGCTCGCCCATCGATGTCGGGGAAAGCCTGGGCCTGCTCGGGAGCCATGTAGTACGCGGTTCCAAGTACCGTGCCCCGACGGGTGAGCGTGTTGTTCGTCGCTCGGGTTTGGGTGACCTTGGAGATCCCGAAGTCGACCACCTTCACGAACAATGGGTCGTCGTCTCGAGAGTCGAGAAAGAGGTTATCGGGTTTGAGATCGCGATGAACGATGCCGGCTTCGTGGGCGCGCACGAGCGCTCGGAGCGTCTGCATCGTGATGTGGATGACGTCGCTCTCCGGCAGCTTGCCCACGCGCTTCATGCGCTGCCGCAGGTCCTCACCGCGCAAGAGCTCCATCACCAAGTAGGGGCGATCGTCCTCCGTGGTGCCGGAGTCGAAGATCTGGACGATGTGCCCGCTCTCGACGGCGCTGGCGGCCTCTGCCTCGCGTTGAAAACGCACCACCGCGTCGCGATCGGCGGCGCCATCGCTCACCTCGAGGAACTTGAGTGCGACGCGCTTGCCGATGGCGACGTTGGTCGCCTCGTACACCGCTCCCATACCGCCGCGTCCGATGCAGCGTTCGATCCGATATTTTCGGTCGATCAGGCTCCCGACCAGCGAGTCAGGCGGTGTGTCGTTCGCGTTCATTCGGCGCGTCTCGGTCTGAGCTCGGTGGGTCCACAGCGTAGCACGCTCCGCGAACTTCCAACGAAATGGCTTACGGATTGCTGGGTTCGTGGATCGAGCGACACTGACAGGCTTCTCCAGCGCAGGAAGGGGGCTTGCCATGAACCTCCGTGCGTCGCCGGGAGCGGGGCCTCAGTACGCGCAGTGCGAGCGCGCAGGAGAAAGCCATAGAGCCCGAAGGTGCCATCGGGGAGCGGCGGACGCGGTGAGGGTGAGTGCCCGGAGGGCAGACAGCTGTTCAAAGTAAGCTTCGAAGTTGGACGGGATAGCTTTCGCTGTCCCAGCTCGCGTTCTTACCGCTGTGACTGGAATGCCCGGACCATCCAGCCAGCGTTGCCTGTTTTTGGGGGGAGGGCACGCTGCTTGGCGGCTGCGTGCCCTAAACACCGCTCCTGTCGCCCTGTCGCCCTGTCGCCCTGTCGCCCTGTCGCCCTGTCACCCCTGTCGCTCGGGATTTGCCGCGCGGATACAGTCGGCTTTTCCGAAAGGATAAGCGAGCTGGCAGAAACGCAAAAAGCCGACCCCATCACAGGGCCGGCGATTTCGCTTGGTCGCGAACTAGAGCGCGACTCTCAGCCGAGCTTCGCGAGGTGCGCCTGGAGGCGGCTCGTAGTGCGCGAAGCGTTCTTCAGGTGAATGATACCCTTGCTCGCGGCCCGCGCGAGGAAGCTGCTCGCAGCCAGAACCAACGGCTTCGCCTCGGCAGCCTGTCCGGCCTCGAGCGCGCTGCGCGCCTTCTTGACCGAAGTGCGAAGTGCGCTGCGAAGCGCCTTGTTGCGCTCGGTGCGCTTGATGGTCTGACGGTTGCGCTTTGCGGCTGATGCGTGATTTGCCATCTAGAATCTCACTCTGACTTGGCCGGCTTCGCATCCGGCGCTTTGGGGTCGTAACCCTCGGGATGAACGGCGAACGCGGGCGTGCCTGACTTTGCACGCGCCTTGGCGGTTTTGGTGCCCGCCTTGCGAGCCCGAATGGAGCGCCGACGCTCGGTCTGCTGAGTCGCTGAAACCATGACTTTTTCCTAACTAGCGCCGCCCAAAACCTCGGGCCGGGCGCGAAGGGGCCGGGAATATGGGCGAAGACCCGGGGCTTGTCAACGCGTCGCTTGCGATTTGCCGCGCAATCCAGCTCCAACGGGGCCGCTAGGGACGGATCGGGACCCGCACGGTGAAAGTCGGCTTGGCGAACGGGGCCACCCGAGCGCCCGACAGGGCGCTGCGAATGCAGCTCTCCGCGGCGGTGCCCGCGGCGGGACCGCTGATGCCAACGGATTGCACCTTACCGTCCGAGCCAAAGGTGATGGTCGCGTTGCTCGGGCCAGAGTGACCTGCGACGCAAGCCTTCGCCCCGCCCATCACGCGCCCCACAGCCGCGAGCGCGGCGCCGGTGGATGGTTCGAGGGGCACGTTGCCTGCCTGAGACGCCGGGACCAAACGTGGATCGTCGGGCTCCTCCTGCTCGGGCGCGGCCTGCGTTGCGACCGGTGTTGGGGCCGCCGCGGCTGGCTTGGCCGCGGTCACCGCGAGCCTCGGCGCGCTTGGAGCTTCGGGCTTCAGCTCCTCCACGGTGAGCGAGGGCGGTGCGACCGTCCCTTGGGGAGTAATCGCCACTTCCTGCTCGCCGGCTCCTCCCTTGGCAGAGCCACCGTTCGTTTCCGTCGGGATCGAGATTGGCGGCGCTGCTGCCGTAGCCGACTCGCTGCCCTGGCTGGGACGGAACACGATCATCGCCGCTGCAGCGGCGATGCCGAGCACGGCGACTGCGATGCCCCAGCGCCCTCCGCCACCTCGCTGTCCGCGTCCCGTGCTCTCGAGCGGCACGACATCCGCCTGTGGAGCGGGGTTCTCCACCGGGATGGGCGGACGCGGCGTTGCCCGGATTTCACTGGTGCGCGGGACGTCTGGATACGAAGGCCGGCTCACGCGCTCGCGGTGAGCATGGCTAAACGCCAGCTGTGCGAGCTCCCGCGCCTCTTCGGGATCGTCGTCCTCCAAGCTCGCCTTCGCGATATCGGTCAGGCTGAGTTCCTCGTCGTCCAAGCTCGGCAAGGCGGCGAGCCGGGGCTTGCTTGGCTCACCCTCCTCAGGCTCGAGGGGTGGGGCACCGAGCAAGTCGTCTGCAACGGGGTGGTCGTCTGCGAATGCGTGAGTCACCGTCGCATCTGCGAAGGCTTCCCAATCAAGTTCGGGTCGGTGCGCCACTGGCCAGGCGCTAAGTAGTGCTTCCATGGGATCCGGGAGTTTGGCGTCGTCTGACATCACTCCGCCTCCCGTGTGTGACCCCGTTTCTCGAGAAACGTTTGCAGCTTCTTGCGCGCTTCGTGCACGCGCCAGGCAATGGTGCCCTCCGGGCAACCGAGGATTTCCGCGGCCTCTCCGTGACTTAGCCCGTCCACAGTGACCAAGATCAAAGTCACCCGGAGTGTTTCGCTGAGGCTGTCGAGGCCCTCGGCGAGGACCTGGGCAGCTTGGCGATCCGCGGTGAGCTCCGCTGGGTTACCGATGGTCACTCGCGTCTCGACCATCGCGCCTTCGACGCGTGGGTCGTCCACGCTAGGCCCGGTACGCCGGGTCTTGCGGGAGCGAATCGTGTTCAGGGAGAGGTTCACGGCGATGCGATAGAGCCACGTGAACGGTTCGCTGCGACCGTCGAAGCGGTCGAGCGCTCGATAGGCGCGAACAAACGCATCCTGCGTGACGTCTTCCGCCTCCGCAGCATCTCGCAGCATATGTGCAGCGAGACGATAGATGCGTTTCTGGTGTCGCCGCACGAAGGTGCCGAACGCCTCTGCGTCGCCCTCCCTAGCTGCGTCGACGAGCTCGCGATCCGTCCTTTGGGGCATGCGTTTGTGCGCGAGATACATGCACGGTCACCGGCGAAGTTACAGGTTGAGCGGGTTCTCATTCGAGCCGCAACGGAGCGGAACGAGCGAGTGGCGATCTGGACTTGGCGACGATGGCCGCAGGGAGTGGGTGACCCCTGTCGTGGCCTCCCAACGGGTTGCGGCTGACGATAGTTGAGCACCAAGCGATTGGACAGTGAGCGCCTCGGAAACCTTTGGAGAGAATTTCAATGATTTGAGATTCCGCTCACAGTGGAGCCGTCCGGGGCAGCGAAAGCACTGTCGCCGCCGGCTCGGCCGCATCACTTCAATTTGAGGACGAGCGGGTCACCTTTACGTCCCTAGAACTCCACCACCGAACGCAGATCCGAGCACTGGCTGCACTGGAACACGTGGAGGGCTCCGTCGAGGAACTGACCCCCGTCGTACTCGAGGAGCTGGCGCATCGGGCCGTGACAGCTCGGCGTGGCGTCGCCCTGGTCCCAGTTCGGCGCACCACCAAGCGCCGCTCCGGCCCAGCCAGCGGTGCCCCGAGCCAACTTCATCCACCCCTCGAACAAGTCAGACACGTCCTCAGATCCCAAGGGTAGCTCGAAATCATCGGGGTCGACGCCGCCTGCCCAACCGTCGGGGAGGTCGCTGAGCCGCACGGATTCTTCGTAACCGAAGAGAGCGCTCGCGGCGCAGTCAGGGTTCACTTCCGAGCGGTAACGATACCAGAGCGTGCTGTGGGGCTGACGCGCGGCCGGGCGCGGCTCCACCCGGCGACTGCCAAGCATCGGAGTGCTGGCCGCTGTAGGCGCGGCCCCGCGGGTCACTCGCAGGCGTGGCTCGACGAACGCCGTGAAGAGCACGCGTGGGTCCTCGCGGTGCTGAATTCCACACTCGAAGCAGAACATCGCGACGAAGCCTCTTCCGTTGCCTCCCCACGGCAACATCACTGCTGGCGTCAGCTGGATGCAGTGTTCGAGCGGCTTCCCGCAGCGGCCGCACGCGGGCCACTCAGGCTGTTCCAGGAACGCAACGAGGCCCTGGGCGACGCAGGTGTGGGGAGTCGGTTCACAAAGGTCCGGTGCGCGGTAGTTCGGTACGCTCAAGGGCGTGATGACTGGTGTCGACGCGACGAGCTCAGCATGCCACGGGGCGAACAGGCTCTGAGGTGGGAGCCAGAGCGGCTTGGCATCGACCTGTGGACGCAGCCACACTTGGTCCAAATCGCTCCAGCGCGGGTGCTCCGCCACGAATGTCGAATGCGATCTGGCTTGGGCATCGGGCTCGCCTGGCTCGACGCTGCCGCCTGACTGAAGCGGCGCAGGCAACACGCGCGTTGCCTTGGGCACGCCACGGAAGCCGGGAACGGTGCCTTCCACCCAAACTCGAGTTCCCGGCCCTGGCAGTGATTGAAAGCCGCTCAGTGACGTGCCGCCGAAGCGGACTCGCTCCCCCGTGTCGAGCTCGATCCAGCCCAACGAGTCATACGGGTCCAGCTCCGTGATGGTTCCGCTATGCATTCACAGGTCCTCGAGAGTGCTTTCCGTCTCCGGCCGGGCGTGTGATAGGGCATGCGCCAGCCAAGCCGCGCAAGAATGCGCAAAGGCGAGCGAATAAGCACTGCACCTGGGGAGAAGTACGCGTGCGGGAAGCAAACTGGCCTCGCCGGGAGTTTCCGCGCTGGGCGAGACCGCCCGCTTGACCTAGCTATTGGGCGGGGTGCGATCTGAGATGGAAGAACGATGACAGTGAGCGAGACGACCGAGCCGCAAGCCGCCGGCGGCACCGTGGACGACACGGTGCGGGAACTCGAGCGGGAGCTACGGGCGCAAGGACTCAGGCGCTGGCTGCGCCGCGGGCTATTGGTGTTTGGCGTGATCGCCCTGTTCGTTGGCTTTCGCATTTACAAGTCTTTGGGTGCTCCTCCCCCCCAACCGCGCTTCGAACTCAAGGCCTTGGAGAAGCGCGACGTGGTCGAGCAGGTGCAGTCGACGGGCAACGTCAAGCCGCTCACCGAAGTGCAGGTGGGTGCTCAAGTCTCGGGGCGCGTGGTGAAGGTGTTGGTCGACTTCAACTCGAAGGTGGAGAAAGGCGACTTGCTGGCGGAGATCGACCCCCAACTCTACGGCGCCCAAGTGAGCCAGAGCGGTGCGCAACTGAAGGCTTCGAAGGCCGCGCTGCAGCGCTCCAAGGCCAGCTTGACCACCGCGGAGGCGAACCTGAAGCGCGCGCAAAAGCTCTTCGATTCGGGGCTCTCCTCCCAGGCAGAACTCGATCAAATCAAGGGCACTCGAGACGTCGCCAAGGCGGACGTTGCCGCCGCGCAAGCGCAGATCGGGCAGATCCGCGCGCAGTTGAGCAGCGCGCAGACCACGCTCGCCTACGCGAAGATCTACTCCCCCATCGACGGGGTCGTGATCAATCGCTCGGTAGATCCAGGCCAGACCGTGGCAGCCAGCTTCTCCGCGCCCGTGCTCTTCGTGATCGCTCAGGATCTGCGGAAGATGCAGGTCTTGGCGGAAATCGACGAGGCAGACGTTGGGCGCCTGGAAGAGAAGATGAAAGCCGAGGTGGTTGTCGATGCTTTCCCTGGGGAAAAATTCAGCGGCAAGGTGAGCCAGGTGCGCTACAGCCCCAACAACGTCCAGGGCGTGGTGACCTACTCCGCGGTGATCGATGTCGACAACCCAGACCTGAAGCTGCGCCCGGGCATGACCGCGACCGTGACGATCCGCACGCGTGAGGCGATGGGAGCGATCGCCATTCCCAATGCGGCGCTGCGCTTTCGTCCCCTGGAGGCTGGCGAACCCGGGCAACCTCCGAAACCCGTGGTTCCGAAGACGCCGCTGGAGCCGAACCAAGGACGGCTCTATCTGGTGGGCGAAAGCGTTCCCGTGGGGCAAGAGACGTTCAAGGAGCAGATCGTCGACATTGGCATCACGGATGGGGTGTGGACGGTGCTGAAGTCTGACCAACTGCAGCCCGGTGCGGAGGTCATCATCGAGCAGCGCGACGCGAAACAGGAGAAGGGCTTCAAGCTCTTCTGAGCCGCGTATGGCGCTGATCGACATCCGCGGTGTGTCCAAGGACTACGCGACGGGACCTGAGGTGGTCCGCGCGCTGGATCGCGTCGACTTGAGCATCGGCGCGGGGGAGTTCGTGGCGATTATCGGTGCGAGCGGCTCCGGCAAGAGCACTCTGATGAACATTCTGGGCTGCCTCGATCGACCAACCAGGGGGAGCTACTTGCTCGCTGGCGTCGACGTGGGCCAGCGCTCGGCGGACGCTCGCGCGATCGTGCGCAATCGACTGATCGGCTTCGTTTTTCAGGGCTTCAACCTGCTGCCGCGCACGACGGCGCTGGAGAACGTCGAGCTGCCGTTGGTCTATCGAGGTGTTTCCGCGCGCGAGCGCAGGCGGCGCGCCATTGGGGCGCTGGCGAAGGTCGGGCTCGCCGATCGTCTCACCCACACGCCCGCGCAGCTCTCCGGAGGGCAGCAGCAGCGCGTGGCGATCGCCCGCGCGCTGGTGACCGACCCGCCGCTGCTCCTGGCGGATGAGCCCACGGGTAACTTGGACACCCGCACGAGCTACGAAGTGCTCGCGCTGCTTCAGGAGCTGGTGAGCTTGCGCGGCTTGACCGTGGTGCTCGTGACCCATGAGCCGGATATCGCGGCCTGTGCAGGGCGTGTCGTTACGGTGCGCGATGGTCGCATCCAGTTTGACGAGCGGAGCGACGAGCCCGCGCGCGCGGCACGCATGCTTGCGGAGCTGAACCAGAGCGCGGCGCTCGCGGAGCAAGGCGGCTGATGCTCAGAGCCTCGGTCAAGATCGCCTTTTCTGCGCTGTCGCGCAGCTGGCTGCGCTCGATCTTGACCACCTTGGGAGTGCTGATCGGCGTGGCCTCGGTGGTCGTGGTCACGGCGCTTGGGCGAGGCGCCCGGGAGCGCGTTGGTGATCAGATCGAGAGCCTGGGCTCGAACCTGTTGTTCGTCTGGAGTCAGCCGGTCGCAAAGAGCGGCGTGCGCACTGCCGCTGTTGGTTTGACCGACGCGGACGCGTTGGCCATTCGCAACGAAGCGACGGCTGTGGACCTTGTCACGGTCTACTCCGACACCAAGGTGCAAGTCATTAGTCCGTACGGAAATGACCAGATCCAGGTGTGCGGAGTGGACGCGAACTACCTCGGCGCGCGGAAGTTCGAAGTACTCCAGGGCCGAATGTGGAACTCGGGCGAGGAGCAGGTGAAGGCCAAGGTTGCGCTGATTGGTCAGACGGCGATCGACAAGCTGTTCCCGGGGCAGGATCCCATTGGTCACTACATCCGCCTCGGAAAGCACCCGTTTCGCATCATCGGCACGCTGAAGCCGAAGGGCCAGTCGCCGTTCGAGGACCAGGACGACCGCATCTTGATTCCGATCGGCTCCTGGCGAGCGCGAATCAACCCCACGCTCGGCAACCGAGTGCAGCTGATCATGGCGACCGCCAAGAGTGAGGCGCACACCGAAGCCGCGGTGCGACAAGTGCAGGCCATCTTGCGCCAACGCCACCGCATCGCCGAAGAGGAGGAGAGCGACTTCGAGGTGCGCACCCAAGACGCCTTCAAGCAAGGCCAGCAGGCGATCTACGGCGTGCTCACGTTGCTCCTCGTCACGGTGGCTGGGGTGAGCCTGTTCGTTGGCGGGGTAGGGGTGATGAACATCATGCTGGTGAGCGTCACCGAGCGCACCCGGGAGATCGGGATCCGCATGGCCATTGGCGCGAAACGACTAGATATCCAGGTGCAGTTCCTTGCGGAAGCTGTGGCGTTGACACTGCTGGGCGGCGTTGCTGGGATCGGGCTTGCAGTTGGGGTGATCGAGCTGATCAAGCGGAGCCTCGGCTGGAGCATGGTGCTCAGCAGCGATGCCGTGATCACTGCCATCATCACCAGCCTCGTGATCGGCGTGGTGTTTGGCTTCTTGCCCGCACGCCGAGCCTCCAGGCTCGATCCCATCGAGGCCCTGCGCCATGAGTAGTCGGAGCGGCCTGAGTAGGCGCGTTTTGTGGGGGCGGGGGTGAGGGGAGTCGGCTATCTCCTGACGACGTTCAATCTCGCTGTTGGTGCGGTGAGGAAGAGCGGGCTGCGCGCCGTGCTCACCGCTTTCGGGATCTTGATCGGCGTGGCCGCGGTGACGATCGTCGTCGCCCTCGGGGAAGGGGCGACGCGCGCCGTGAGCGGCGCGATTGACAGCCTGGGGGAGAACGCCTTTGCGGTGATCCCTCGGGAAACGATTCGCAGCGGCGCCCGCGGTAACTCCCTGCCGCCGCTGACCCAAGACGACGGTGAGGCGTTGGTACGCGAGGCGCCCAGCATCCTCTATTCGGCGCCGCTGCTCTCGAGCTTCAACCAGGTGAGCTATCGCGACAACAACACCGCCGCGCAGGTGATCGGCACGAATCAGAGCTTTTTCACCGTGCGCGCCTGGAAGGTGGGGGACGGAGCCCTGTGGGCACCGGAGCTCGACTCCATTGGCGGCAACGTGTGCCTGATCGGCGCCACGACCGCGAAGGAGCTGTTCGCCGACGGGGATCCCGTCGGGCAGGTGATTCGCTTGGGGAAGACCCCGCTGCGCATCGTTGGGGTGCTCGACTCGAAAGGTCAGAGCCCCTTTGGCCAAGACCAGGACAACGTCGTGATCTTGCCCATCGTCACCATGCGCGCGAAGTTCCTGCCGACGCCTCCAGGGCAGGTGCAGCGCCTGCTCGTCGGTGCGGACCCCAAGGCGAACCCCGAAAGCGTGAAGCGTGAAGCGACGGCCATCCTGCGTCAGCGGCATCGGCTCCAAGAAGGCGCGGAGAACGACTTTCGCATCCGCAGCCAGGAGGAGTTCCGCGAGATGCAGCAGAAGGTGTTCGGCGTGCTCGAAGTGCTGCTGCTCAGCGTTGCCGCAGTGAGCCTCCTGGTTGGCGGCATCGGCGTGATGAACATCATGCTGGTGTCGGTCGCCGAGCGCACCCGGGAGATCGGGATCCGCATGGCGATCGGCGCACGCGAGGTCGATATCCTGGTGCAGTTTCTGATCGAGGCCGTGCTGCTGTGCCTGCTTGGTGGGCTCGCCGGGGCGCTGCTCGCGTCCCTGGGCGTCTCAGCCGCCGGGCGTGCGCTCGATTGGGATATGCGAGTCTCGCCGCGCGCGCTGCTCATTGCCCTTGGTACGAGCAGCCTGGTGGGTGTGCTGTTTGGCTTCCTGCCAGCGCGGCGCGCCGCGCGTCTCGATCCGATTCAAGCCTTGCGGCGTGAGTAGACAGCCACGGGAGTGCCGCCGAATGTTTACCGTGCGGAAAAGCTGGTCGGCAGGACGCCTAACGCAGGACGCCTAACGCAGCACCACGACGCGCACCTCGCCGCGCATTGGGTCATCGTCGTTCTTGTCCTTGATGTAGGCTGTGATCTCGCGGCTCGCCCAGATGGTCAAGTCGCCGACGTGGTGGTCGCCGTTGGTGAAGCGCACGTTGAAGCCTTGGATGACGCGGTCGGCGGTGCTCTTTGCTGCCACGGCGCGTTGCTTCTCCGTGGTGGTGTAGGTCTCCACGGTACGCACTTCAGACTTCGGCAGCAGCAGGTACTGCACGCGCGCCAAGAAATCGAAGCCCGAGTTGTCCGCGAACGTGACGTTGATGCGCCCCTTGTGGAGCTCCGGCAAGATCGCAATCTGACGAATGTTCCGGTCTTCGCCGCGCCGGTTGGACAACTCGAAGCCCGCGAGCACGAAGACCTTGTCAGTTTCCGCATGGATGGGCAGGGCGCAGCTGCCACGGCAGTCGTTGCGGGAGGCTTCGTGGATTACATTCGTGGAAAGGCGGCGGAACCCGGCGCGCGCCACATACTTGTCGCCTGCGTCTTGATCTTCGAACACGTAGTTCATGATGCCGGGCGTCTGCCAATTGCCGACGCGCTCGATCTTGTGGTCGTTGCCTCCCTGGAAGTAGAACTTCACCCCGCTCATCGCGACGGCGCTGGTCAGCTCGAGGCTCCGCGTTGCTCCCGCGCTGGTGCCATTCGCCGTCACGCTGAACGACTTCATCAGCGCTCCCGCAGTGGGCGCCGCGAGCCCCAAACCGATGCAACACAGGGCGGCTAGGATTGGGGGAGTCGGTCGTAGGGAACGGGCGTTGGACATCTGCAGGGTCTCCGCGCGGCGCCGGGAGGCGGTTCAGGTTTGCTACTCGGAGCATGCGAGACGCAGCGCGCGAAGCTTGAACAGCGCCTGAGCAAAGCCTGAAGAACGCCGTGGGGTGGACGCCCGGGCGCCCTTCGGTGCGCCTCACCCCCAAACCCGTGAGGAGATTTCAGGCGCGGAGGACGAGGCGCTTTTCAGGCACTGTGGGCGCATCAGGGCCTACAAAAGCCAAGAGCCACCCCTCGGTTCGAGGAGTGGCTCCGTTCGCTTGATTCGCGAAGGCTACTTCTGGTTCAGCGCTTTTTGCAGCAAGTCGCCGAGGGTGCCGAACTTGCTCTCCGCCGCGACCTTCTTGCGGTAGTCGCGGTGGGCCTGACGCTCCTCGTCCTCGCTGAGTGCGCGGATGCTGAGCTTCGGCTCGCCGCGTCGGGGATCCAGGTCGATGACCTTGGTGCGGATCTTGGACTTGGCGGGGAACGCCTTACGCAAGTCGGTGCCGCGCTCCGTACCGGTGTGACCCGCGGGGACGAAGCCGCGCGCCGCGCGACCGGTGACACCGAGCACGCGCACCACGAGGCCGGCGGACTCAGCCTTCACCACTTCGACGTCGAGCTTCGCGCCCTTCACGATCTTCTGTGGCTGCTCGTCTGCCTGATCCGCGCTGGGCGCGGGGTGCAGGCCGAGCTTCTTGTGGCGGCGATCGAAGTTGTGGATCACGACTTCGATCTCCTGACCCTCGCTCAGCACCTCGTTCGGGTGAGACACGCGGGTGAGGGAGAGATCGGCGACGTGCATCAGACCCTCGACGCCATCAGACAGCTCGATGAACGCACCGAAGTCCGTGAGCTTGGTGACCTTGCCAGTGTGCTTGCTTCCCGGAGGAAACTTCTCTTTGGCTTCGGCCCAGGGGTCGCTGATCAGAGCCTTGCGAGAGAGCCAGATCTTGCCCTTATCGTCGATCTTCGTGATCTGGACTTCGACCTCTTCGCCGGCCTTGAGCAGATCCTCCATGCGAGCGCGGGGATCGTGGCTGGCCTCGGAGATGTGCACTAGGCCCTCGAGGTTTTCCGCTTCGGGTAGGGCGACGAACGCGCCCCACTCGACGACGGTGCGCACGACGCCCTTCATCACCTGACCTTCGGTCAGGGTCTCGAGCGCCTTCTTGCGGCGCTCGTGGGCTTCTTGCTCGAGCATCGGACGGCGAGTCACGACGACGTCGCGGCCACCCTTCTCGAACTGCACGATCTTGAACTCGAGTACCTGACCCACCAGACCCACGAAGTTTGCGCGGGTGGGGTGGAGATCCATGCCGCTCGCCGGAGCGAACGCGCGCAGGCCGCCGAGGCTGACTTCGACGCCGCCCTTGATCACGCCAGTGATCAGGCCCTTCACCAGGGTGCCTTCCTTGGCGGCGATCTCGAGGGAGGGCTTCACCTCTTCCTCGCGCAGCGGCTTGCGGGTGAGCACGACGAGTCCGCCACGGGAGCCGTCGTTGTGCACGCGCGCGACGAAGCGATCACCCACCTCGGGGACCAAGTCGTCGGTCTCCATCTCCGAGCGATCGAAGATGGCGAGCGCCTTGCCGGAGAGGTCGATCATGATCGCCGTCTCGAGCACGGCGGTCACCTTGCCGAAGACTTCCTCTCCCATGTGGAAAGGAGCGCGATCCGTCGCGGGCCGCTGGGTCGCCTCGGCGCCCTCAGGCTTCTTCTTTTTCTTGCGACGTCGACGACGCTTCTTCTTGTCGCCTTCCGCGCCCTCGGCAGAAGCACCTGGGGAGCTGTGCTCAGCGGACGAAGCCTCAGCCGCTTCGGCGCCGCCGTCAGCCGCCGCTTCCGTGCCAGCCGTTTCCGTGGCCGACGTTTCCGTCGCGGCGGCGGCCGCTTCAGGCGTAGCTTCGGGTGCGGGCGCAGCAGCTTCGGGTGCGGGCGCAGCAGCTTCGGCTGCCGTCGCGGCAGTCGCCGTGCTCGTGTCTTCGGTTTGCCCAGCGTCAGCAGAGGCTGCTGCGTTGGACGCGTCGGGAGCGCCAGCGCTCGGCTGCTGCTCCTGCTCTTGATTTGATTCTTCGGACGCCATGGCGAACCCAGAGGTAGATGCCGCCTATATCGCGCCTCTTGGCAGCTGCCAATCAGCCGGCGCGCTTAGCGGATGGATAGACGCGTTTTTTTGTGACGATGCGCACCGCGCAAGCTTCAACTCGCGTGTGCGATCGCTGTGACTTTCCCTAAGTAGCTCAGCGCGCGACAGGAAGGCGACGATTTTGACCGCCCGAGCGATCAATCGTGAAGCCAGCGCCCGCGCGGCCCTCGTGGGTGGCATCGACCGCTTGCGCGAGCTGTTCAGCGACGTCTTGGAACGCCTTGGCGATTGCTGAACCGGGTGACGCCTGAACGACCGGAGTTCCTGCATCGCCCCATTCTCGCACGCTGGGCTCCATCGGGATTTGCCCGAGCAACGGCGCTTCAGCGTGCTCTGCCACCTTCTGCCCACCGCCCGAACCGAAAATTTCGTGTCGCTTGTCGCAGCCGTCGCACACGAAGTAACTCTCGTTCTCGACGACGCCGAGCACCTTGATGCCCACCTTCTGCGCCATCGAGACGCTCTTGTAGACATCCATCAGCGCGACTTCTTGGGGCGTCGTCACGATCACCGCACCCGTGGTCGAAACGCGCTGCGCCAACGTCAGCGCAACGTCGCCGGTGCCAGGCGGCAGATCGAGCAGCAGATAGTCCAAGTTGCCCCAGGCGACGTCCTTCAAGAACTGAAGCAGCGCGCCGTGGAGCATCGGACCGCGCCACACCACCGCGCTCTTTGGATCGTCCAGCAAGAAGCCGATGCTCATCAGCTTCACGCCGAAGCGCTGCAGAGGCTCGATGCGCTGACCGTCGCTCTGGGGGCGACCCTGAATGCCAAACATGGTCGGCACGCTGGGGCCGTAGATGTCCGCATCGAGTAGGCCGACGCGCGCGCCCATGCGCTTGAGTGCAAGCGCCAGGTTCGCGGCGACTGTGCTCTTGCCGACGCCGCCCTTGCCGCTCATCACCAAGATCACGTTCTTCACGCCGGGCACTGGATCGTCGGCGCTGATTTCGCGCCCCTTCGCCTCCACCTGCCAGTCAATTTCCACATGGGTAACACCCGCGAGAGCCTCGAGGGCGTGACGCACCTTCTCCGCGAGCTCTTCCTTGCCTGCGTAGGCGGGGTTCGAGAGCTTGAGCGGTACGATCAGTCGCCCGCCGTCTGCGCGGACGCGTCCCAGCATTCCCAGCTCGCCGAGGCCGCGGTCGAGCGACGGCTCCTTGAGGGTGGAGAGCACTTCCAGGGCTTGTTCTTCCAGACTCGGCATGGCGGGGTGGACCGTAGTGCCAGCACCGCTGGAAGCAACCGAGAAGCGCCCCAATCGCCCTCGATTCGTGCACACGTCGTCGATCTTGGTGACCCTGTCGGCACTCTCGCTGGGTTTGGGGGTGAGGCGCGCCGCTCAGCCGCTACAGCTGACTGAGTAACCAGCCGCAAAGCGCTCCGAGCGTCACGCCGGTCACGGCGATCCAGGCCACCGGTGAGGGGCGCTTGCTGCGCGTCGGCATCCAAGTCGACGCTTGGCGTTGCGCCTGCTCGAGCTCGAGCTCGCAGGTGTCCATGCCCTCGTATGGCAGCGCGTCCTCCACCAGCTGAGGCGTGGAAGGCGGCTTGGGAAAGCTGGGGTTCAGCAGCTGCTCATCGCTCAAGTCGCTGTTGCGGGAGCTGTGTAACGAGAGCCGGACGCCGCTCTCGCGCTGTTCGCTGCGCCGCACGAGTGGGATGGGGTTCACGCTCGGGAGAGCAGAAGGCATCGCGAGCGCAAGGCGCGCGAACGGTTCTAGCTCGCGAGCGAACTGTTCCGCCGTCTCTGGGCGATTCTCCGGATCGCGGCTGAGCGCGCGCTCGATGCAGGCGACTAGACCTGGATGAAGCTCCGGTGCGCGCAGCGCCAGAGGCACCCAGTCAGCTTGAGCCACACGCAGCATCAATCCGCGTACGTCGGGAGCGGAGTAAGGGGCCTCGCCGCACAGCATTTCGTACAGCACCACGGCGGAGGCGTAGATATCCGCGCGGCTGTCGACGGTGCGTCCCATGGCTTGTTCAGGCGCCATGTAGAGCGGCGTGCCGAACACCAGTCCGCCATTCGCCTCGGTGTTACTGAGCGGGTTCACACCTTGCGCGATGCCGAAGTCGAGCACCTTCACGAGGGGGCGATCCGGCGCGGGGTGCGTCACCACGATATTCGCTGGCTTGAGATCGCGGTGCACGATGCCTTGACGGTGAGCGGCGCCTATCCCGGCCAGCACCTGTATCATCAGCTCGCAGGCGTAGGCCGGGCTGAGCGTGCCGCGCGTCGAGAGGATGTCCGCGAGGCTCTCGCCTTCGAGCAGCTCCATCACCATGTAGGCCGAGCCGTCTGCGGTGGTGCCCAGGTCGTGGATATCGACGACGTTGGGGTGCGCGATGCGCGCAGCGGCGCGCGCTTCGGAGACGAAGTGACCCCGCACGTCCGCGCGTCGTGAGTGCTCCGGGTGGAGTAACTTCAATGCGACGCGTTTCCCGACCAAGAGGTTCTCCGCCTCGAACACCTCTGCAGCCGCACCGCTGCCCAGGCGCCTCAACAGCGCAAACTTCCCACCAATCACACTCCGGGTCGTTGACCCGGAGTGTTCATTCGCCTGCCCCGCGGCGTCTTGAAACGACCCGGAGTGTTCAACGGGTGGGGCTTTGACGTGCTCTCCAGACTCCACCACGGGGGAGCGACTGATTCTCTCGACGGCTGCCAACGGACACCTCCGCTGATGGCGAACGGCGTGTCAGGCGGAACCTTGAGCCCCTCCATCCTGTTTCGAAACATCGACCCGGAGTGTTCATGGAGCCCGAAACTTAAGGACAAAATGAGAACGGCGCGCTCAAGAGAGCGCGCCGTTCTTCGACTTGCTTGGCCCTGAGGATCAGCCGCCGCTGCTCGCCTTGCCGCTTGCGCTGGCAGAGGCGTTCACCGACACGCTGACCGAGGCACTGGCCTTCACCGAGGCTTCCGCCTTGGCGGCCAGGCTGGCGCCAAACTTCGCCACGCAGCCAGCAGCCTTGCCCACTTCGACCACGACCTCGCCGAACTTCACGGCGACATCGCCCGCCGCCTTCACCGCGAGCTCACCCTTCGCGACCACGTTCAGCAGCGCCGGGAGGTTCGCTTCCAGTGCGGCCACGAAGTTCGCGTCCACGTTGCCACTGAAGTTGAAGGTCACCTTGGGCGGTGTGCACTCAGCCTTCAGGCTTGCCTGGCCTTCGCAGCCCGCCTGGCAGTCCGCGTCGAGGTTGCACTCCGGCGGTTCGAGGTTGGCTTCACAGCTCGGCGCCGTTGCCGTGCCGTTGCAGGTTCCCTTGCACTTCACCTCGGCGCCGCACTCGATCTTGGCGTCAGCGGCGAGCTTGCACTCACCGGTGCACTGTCCGGTGCAGCGAGCGGTTCCGCTCGGCGCGGAACACGTACCCGTGCAGGTGCCCTCACAGGTGCCCGCGCAGTTGCCCTGGCCGTCCATCGCGCTGCAGGTTCCGTCGCAGCTTCCTTCACAGGTGCCTTCGCAGCCACCAGTAACTTCGACCACGCAGTTGCCTGAGCACTCGCCGTCGCAGTTCGCTGCAACCTCGGCGGAGCCTTCACAGGTGGCGCCACCAGCACACTCGCCTTCACACGAGACGCTGAGCTCACCCGGATCGCAGCGAGCTTCGATGCTGCCTGGGGTGCACTCACCCTCGACGGAGCAGTTGGCTTCGCAGTTGAGCTGCGCTTCAGCGGCGACTTCGCACTTCCCACCCTCGATGGTGAGGCTCACGCTGCCTGCAGCGCTGAGGTTTGCGGTGATTGCCGCTTCAGCCTTGCCGCAGACCGCTTGCAGGTCCTCGTCGGACGACTCCGCGGTGATATCGGCACCCGGATCTTCGCCACCGGCCATTGCGATGCCCTTGCAGGCCACGCCGACCGATACCTTCATCTCTCCAGCTACCTGGACGAGAGCATCAGCGGCACCTTGCAGTGCGTCGACCTTTGCCTCCAGGTTGGCCGCGCAACTGGTCGGATCGAGCGCATCGCTCGAGCAACCGCCGGTCAGCGGAATCACCAAGCCTACGAGCAGTGCCGGCGCTGCTAGCCGGTGAAACCCACGAATCTTCTTCGACATCTAAGCACTCCTTGGTTCTCTAACTGAGGTCACCCCGCAGAGCGGGCCCCATCCCCGTTCGTCGTATGACGGACGTACCCCAATGCGGATGCAAGGCTAACCCGCTTCTTCTGCAAGGGCCACGCTTGCGGCACACACAGTCTCCGGGCCGCAAACTCGCTGCCTCAAGCTGTGACAGTTTGCGCCGCCAAAGCGACCCGGAGTGCAAATCCCGACGCCCGGGTGCGCCACCAGAACGACCCGGAGTGCTCGCTCTGGGTGCCTTGGAGAAGCACCCGGAGTGTTTGAAGCTGAGCGATTTCGCTCAGTTGGGGTAGCAGCCCATTTGGGGCGAGGAGAACGGCATCGTGTTCGAGTTCGCGCCGTAACACTTGTTGTCGATGGGGCTGGTCGGGTCGTTGAGGAACCCGAAGCAGTACATGTCGAGCCCACCCGGAGTCTTCGGGCAGCCGCCGCCCTTGCAGGCCTGGGGGATGTCGCTCTTGGAAAGCCCGGTGCAGTCGCAAGTGAAGCTCAGGTCGAGGCAGTACTTCTCTCCGGTGAAGCTGCTGTCGAGGCAGATCCCTTGGGGCCCGCAGTCGCCGTCATCCACACAAGGCTCACAGCCCGCGCCAGTGCCGGTGCAGGCGCCAAACTTGTGGCCACAGGTCGCGATCCCGCGGTCTGTATCGAAGACCTTGCACTCCGAGGCGGCGCCCCACGGGCAGCTGTCGACGTTCGGGTCGCACGCCACCGTGCACTGCTTCTTGCCGTCGGGGCCCTTCGCGCAGATCTGGTTCGCTTCGCCGAGGCAGTCCTCGTCGGTCTGGCACTCTGCGCAGTACTCGTTCTTGATGCAGACGTTGCGCATCAGGTTGAGCGCCCCGCACTCGTACTTCTTGCCCGCGCCGATGTCCGCTGCGGGGACGCACCCCGCGGCCGTATCCCCGGGGATACCCGTGCAGGTGTCCGCACAGGGCGCGTCACCGACGCGCACACGACCACAATGAAAGCCCGTGCCGCAGTCGCTGTCTTGGCTGCAGTCGAACTCGGTGCAGTAGCTGTAGACATCGCCCTCGCCGCGCCCAAAGCAGCGGAAGCCGTCCGCGCAATCCGCGGCGCCGCCAGGACACGAGCTACCGTACTCGCCGGGGCCGCGCTTTTCGCCACTGGGAGCGGCCGCGCAGTAGTTGACCGTGTTCCCGTCGGCGTCGCTGCCATCGGTCTTGCAGATCCCGCCAACACAGTTGGAGTGCTCCACGCACTCCGCCTGCACGCACTCACTGTCGATGCAGTGGTAGCCGGGCTGGATATCGCAGCCTGCGTTACTGGTGCAGGCACCGGTGACGCAAGCGTTGACCTCTTCCTGAGTGTCGCTGTCGACGAAGTGGGTGGTGCAGAGCTGTCCCTCGGAGCAGTCCGCGTGCCGGTCACACTCCAGCTTGCAGCTCTTGTCGTTGCCTTCGGCGTCGCCAAGGCACTTCCAGCCGCGGCGAGTGTCACAGTCCGCGTTGCTCGAGCAGGCCTCATCCTGACCGGTCTTGCCGCCAAGCAGGGCCACGCAGAACAGACCGCTGTCCGCCTCGCCGAAGTTCACGTTCACGCAGTTCGTGCCGACGGCGCAGTCGTCCTGGATGCCGCACGGCGGCACGCAGCCAGAGATACCCGACACGAGGTCCGGCACGCAGCGGTTGCCCTCCACGCACTGGTTGTCCGTGCACTTGGCGTAGCACTGGCCGTCGACCTCCACCCCACCGCACTTTTCCGTGCCGCTGGAGCAGCCAGAGGCCAGCCCGACGAAGCCGAAGACTGCGGCGAGCGCGGTGAACTTAAGAGACGATGCCAAGCGGGAGATCGAGTGCTGCATGAGATCCTCAGGAGAGACGGGTTCCCGGAGGGAACGCGGGTCCAAGCGGTTCGCGGTACTACCGCGAGACGAGCGACATACCAAGCGTCAAGCGCCCGTTGCTTGGGCGCGTGATGGGGAAGCTTGATGGCTAAAGGAAATTCGCGCCCGTCTTGGCGTGCTGAATCCAGCCAAACCATTTCGGGCTTGTGTCGGGTTACTCTCCGAGACGCAGGCCGAATCTTGAAAATGCCGTGTGCATTTCAAGTGATCTTGGATGTTTCGGACTCGGGGTTGGGGGAGAGGAGCGGCGTTTGAGACAGTGTGAAACAACGCTGGATGTCGCCGTTCCGCTCTCCCACTTGGCAACCCATGCGCTATGCTCTCACCCGCGGCCCGGCTTGACGGCCCGCACCCCCCGAGTACTGTGCAAACAGGCTTGGTAACTCACTCATCCGTTTGGAGTGTTTCGATGCGCACGATTGGACTTCTGGTTTCGACCTTGGTGGCAGGTAGCCTGCTTGCGGCTTGTGGCGGCGAGGACACGATCAAGGACGGCACACCGTTCGAGAAAGGTCAGCCGGGTCAAGTCTCCGCGGGCACTGGAGGGACTGGTGGTGATTCCAGCTCTGAGGACATGCCTGAGTACCTCGCGGACTACCCTGAGGGTCCTTACGGTACCGAGCTCCACTCCGTGCTGCCGAACTACCGCTTCAAGGGTTGGAGCAACCCCCAGGCGGCGGAGTACGACGTCGAGAGGATGGAGACCGTGCAGCTCTCCGACTTCTATGATCCCGACGGAAGCAAGGGCATCAAGATCCTCCTGATCAACTCATCGGCCCAGTGGTGCTCACCTTGCAAGGCGGAGTACTCGCACTTCAAGACCAACGGCACCTTCGCAGAGTATCGGGAGAAGGGCGTGATGTTCTTCGGCTCGCTGATGGAGAACAACAACTACGATCCGCCGGTGCCGGCGAACGGAGCTGCCTGGGTGAAGTCCTTCGAGGTTGGGTTTCCGTTCGTCGTCGACACCTCTTTCAAGCTTGGTGGCCTGTTCTCGATCGACGCGATCCCCAACAACACCCTGGTCAACGCCAAGACCATGGAGATCATCCAGCTGTTGCCGGGCGGAGACACCGAGGGTCTGCTCAATGCGATCGACTCTCAGCTGAACAAGCTCTGAGCTGAGCGCGCATCGGCTCGCTGCCGCCACCCTGCCGCGAGGCTTGGTGGCGGTTTGCGTTTTGTTCAGAGGCGCCCCGGATGGGTGCTTACTGGAGGGCGCCCGGGCTGGCTCGAGGAGCGCCTCACCCCCAAAGAAGCTCATTCATTCGCTCGCGGCACGCGTCTGGCGCCTGTCTGAGGAGCCCCGACTTCGAGCGAAGTGCGGCCTTGAAGCAACCGCTTGGGATTGTGGGCATACGCTAGAGACAAGTTGAGCGTGGGCCGTCGCGCGATGTGGTAAGCCCGGAGCAAAGGAGATGGTGATGATGAAGCGCTGGATTGGTGGGTTGAGCTTGGGACTTCTGCTAGCCGCGTGCGGCGGGGCACAGCAGGGGCCGACGGCTGCGGGGCAGACGCCTGAAACCGCTTCCAGCGAGGGTCCTGCGCCAGACACCTCCAGCGCGCCTACAGCAAGCGCGGAGCCGACGGGCGCCAAGCCGCCTGATTTCGAGCTGGAGACCCTCGACGGCAGCTCGGTGCGCTTGAGCGATCACTTGGGCAAGAACGTCATCCTCGTCGACTTCTGGGCGACCTTCTGTGACCCGTGCATGGCGGCGATGCCCCACTTGGATGAGCTGTACAAGAAGTACAAGTCGAAGGGGTTCGTCGTGTTCGGCGTCTCTATCGACGGGCCCGACGCGCTCTCGCTAGTCCGCACGGAAGTGAGGAAGCTCGGCGTGTCCTTCCCCATCCTGCTCGACAAGGAGACGCGGGTGGTGGCCTTGTACAATCCCAAGACCAGCGCGCCCTACAGCGTGTTGATTGGGCGTGACGGCCGCATCATCACCAAGAAAGAGGGCTACGTTACCGGAGATGCCAACACCCTCGAGCGCGACATCGAAGCCGCGCTGTCTCGCTGAACCGTCTGCTGAATCGACTTGGCCGCCGAGCGACGTTGTCTCGTCGCCCGCTCTGAATGCACCTCCTCGCGGAAAAGCGGGGAGGTGGGTCCAGCAGTCAGAAGCGCAGTGTTGCATCAGAAGCGCAGCGTTGCGTCAGAAGCGCAGTGTTGCGTCAGAAGCGCAGTGTTGCGTCCAGCCGAGCGCCTTCGAATGGCGGGAAAACGCGGCAGACACCGCCCACGCAACGCAGACTTCCTCGTCGCTGTCCGACGAACAGGCTCACGCTCGATGCGGAGTCGATTCGGTACGTTGCCTGACCGTTGAAGTAGAGCGTTACGTCAGGAAGCTCCTGGGGGCTTGCGGTGTCTGCGGCCGCGAAGAGTTCGTTCGAGTTGTACTCCACGCCGAACGCGAGGGAGACGTGCGGGGCCCACTCGAAGCCCGTTAGGTGCTGTCCCTCCCACCAGCCACCTTCGGGTCCTCCCAGGGTTTGCCGACGTCGACGGTGCCACCCTTGAAACTGGATGGAGTAGGGGCCGTCAATCCAGCGGACCATGTCGTAGCGCAGGTAGCCTTCTTGATAGGCGATGTCGGTCTGGTCGCCGCCAGCCGTTTGCAGATCTCGATCGGCGACGTCGTGGCGGCCGCCGAGGGTCACACTAGCCCGACTCTTGCGCTGCTGACTGGTGAACTCGCCACCAATCGCAGCGTCCATCACGCGGTTTCGTTTGCTATCGGCGATGTCGCACTGGTCGTTGCTCGCCGACTCGCTCCAGGTGTTGTAGTAGCCGAACCACGCGAACAGGTCTTCGTCCTTGCCCGCGTGGAAGTCGGTCTTCGCTCTCCCCCCGGAAACGCAAACGTTGAACGTCTCGAACTGCGTATCGTTGTAGAAGACTTCCGTCGTCGGCGGGGCGTTGTACTGCACCAGGTTGAACTCGCGCGCATGATTCAGGTCGACGTTTGCGCTGAGCGGGAAGAAGCGACGGTAGTGCTTCCCCTCCACGAGAATGGTCACTGGATCTGCGAATATGTTGAAGGAAGCGTAGAGCGCGTGCCCGGTGTCAATGTTTGCAGGGCCGTCAAGACTCTGAACCGCCGCTTCGACGTACGCCGCGCCAAAGTCACCCACCTGCGGGATGTCGAGCGACTGGGACCCGACGAAGATGGTCTTGGCAGTGCGGACCGTGTCCGCGTTGAGTGCATCCTGGCGAAACAGCACGACACCCTGGGTGCCCAACGTGAACTGATTCGGCCCAGCTTCGACCTGTGCACCGACGATCCGATCAGGTGCATAGGTGGCGGACGCAGACGGAATGAAGTCCGTCTCGACTTGTCGAGGCATGCCTGCCTCCGTAACCGTGAGGAAGCCGGGGGTCACGTCGCTGGTCACGCCGAGATAGCGACCGCTCGCCTCGTCCAAGCGGAGCGGGTTCATCTCCCCCCCGAGTAGCGTCAGCTTCATGCGCGCGTCGTCGATGTCCAGGTGACTGGTCCAGCGGACGCCGCGGATTGTGATGTCGCTCGAGAGCTCGTCCAGCTTGCGGACGCTCAGGACCAAACCGCGGCCGAACTGCGCGTAGAAGTCTCCCAAGGTGAGCTCGACGTCTCGCGACGTGTAGCCAACGTAGTATTTCGCCGGATACGTCCAGTTGATGTAGCGGTTCGAGAGTTCTCCACCCGCCTCGTAGAAGCGCTGACGGAAGTAGTCGGGCGGCGAAAGTGAACCCGGAGTGAGTGGACGGGGGCGGGCCCGCTCGAGATCTGTCGCGATTTCTACAGCGTTTGGGCTCGTATAAAACCACGCGGTGTCGAGGCGCAGGCCTAGCTGCCACTTGCCACTGGCCGCCTGCAGGTTGAGACGGTTGTAGAAAAGACCCCAGTCGTCGTTCGCTGCACGGGTGACGTCGTTGGGACGCGAGTCGCGGTTGTTTGCGTTGTAGAGGACGCTGGCGGCGTTCGTAACGTCAACCTGGACGGGTTCTTCATCCAGCGTCCCTGCTTCGAACGCCGCTGCCTCGCCGGATCCGAGCAACACCATCGCTCCCACCCCAACCATCACACTCCGGGAGCATTTTCTGGTGGGGATCACACTCCGGGAGCATTTTCTCGCGGACGCGGGTAGCGGGAACCTCGGGTGTCCAACACTCCGGGTGCTCCGGTGTCTGGTTGTCATGCTGGACGCTACCGGCCGCGGGCAGTGAGGGTTTCGTCGACGAGAGGCCAGATCACCGAGCCACCTTCGCCCGTGACTTTCTTGAGGATCTTCATCGTGCGTAGATCGATCAGCAGGTTGAGCGGTGCCGTTTCGGCACGGGCGAACGCGCCCATTTGATACTCCGGGTCGAGGAAGAACGGGAACGCCACCTCGAACTGCTCAGCCCAGATCTGGAGGTGGATCGGCTGGGCAGGCTGGCTCTGAAGGTCCTGAAAGAGCGTGCTGAATATCACCAGGCCACGCGCGCCAAACTCGGCGAGCTTCGTGTCGAGCTCTTCATGCTCAATTCGGCAAGCTTGGCACCATAGGGCGGCGGTGTTGAGGAGGAGCACCTCCGGCAGGTCAGGATCACTCTCCGGGTTGTAGAAATCCGAGAGGCTCAGCGGTGTTGCGTCCAGTTGAGCCAGGTCGTAGCCAACCGCCTTGGGATTGCTCCAGCCTGCGGAGAAGCTGAGGTTGCTGACGGTGTCCCCCTCCTCGCTTCCGTACGGTCCCGCGGGATAGGTGGTGGTCGTGCCAGTTCCGCCAGACCCGGAGAGGTATTCTTGCGGGATTTCCGGCGTGTTCGAGCCACAACCAAGTGGCGTCGCCACCGCCAGTGCGACTATCGCAATCGCGATTCTCATGGCTTCAGGCGCACGCCGATGACGCTTAGATGAGGGATGCCTTCACCGTCGTTCGTGACCACTTTGGTGCCATCCGATGAAACTTTCCCGTCAGATACCTTCGCCCAGCCCGCGTAGGGCGCCCACTCCTCCTCGATCGACACCCCGTGAACGAAGAATTCGACGTCTGCGTCCGCGGCCCAGCCTTTGCTGTTGGGAAGGCTGAGTGTGGCCGCGGGACAGAATTCAGTTTCGATCGGAGTGGTCCCGACGAGGAGCTCGAGGTTGAGGCTCGGGTCCACCGCGTCCGGCGCGTCGGCGGGGTCGAATACCACCGCGCGGAACTGTTGCTCATCCTCTGTCAAGTATGTGAGCTGGTCGATTTTGACGGCCGTGTTCTCCGCAAGCGTTAGCTCTACTTCGTTGGAAGTGACCGTCGCGCCGGAGGTCAGCGTTTGGCCTGATCCGGGAGGACCGAGCGGGACAATGGCTAGGGTCCCAAGATCGAACTGGGTTGTGCCGGACGGCAACGGGTACGCAAACTTCACGAAGTTTAGGCCCGCACCGTACTTGAATGCTGGCAGCGTCATGTCCTGCCCAGGGTTGATACCCGGAGTGCAGATCTGCCCTCCCGATTGACAGGTGACCACGGCGCCCGTCGCGTCCGTCTTGCCGTTGACGCAGAAGTCAGTTCCACAGACTTGAGCCAAGAGATCGGCAACTGGTGCGCCCTGCGGATTCACCACCTTGGCGAGGACTTGATCAACGCGCGAGGGCGTCGGGTTTGTCGCGTAGCCGGGGCCGTCTGCACACTGCGGCGTCGAGCCCCCGGAACCTCCGACTCCACCTGCGGACCCGCCGGCTCCGCCCGTGGCACCTGCTCCACCCGTGCCTCCGGAGGTGCTACCCGCCGCAGCTCCGCTCCCGCCAGAACCGCTGCTACCGCCCGAGGCTTCGTTGCCCCCGTCGCTCGAGCAACCCGCGAGGGCTCCTGCCGTAAGCCAAACCAAGATTGCGATGCGGTTCATCATTCCTCCTGTGCCGCACACTCTCCCGGAGTGCGCTCCGCTCAAACACCTTCGTCCCATACTCAACACGAGATGTTGGGTCGAGTCCCCCGGACGTCCGCCGAGAGCAAGTACCTGTCCAGTCTGACTCAACGATCGGAAAGGGCCTACGGGTAGCCAGGCCAATGGTTCGATCGCCGGGGGCTCTATCGAGGGAAAGCTGCCGGATTTCCACCGTCTACCGTTATCACAGCGCCCGTTGTCGCCTTGGCTTGGCAGAGCCAGGCGAACGCGTCCGCAACATCCGTGGCGAGTGTTTCGCGATGCAGAAGGTTCTGTTGGAAGTACTGGGCGGGGGTGAGCCCGCGCGCCGCGGCTCGCTGCTCCAGCACTCCGCCACCGAAGAGCCCCGTCCGGATGCGGTCCGCGTTCACAGCGTTTACGCGGATTCCATGCTGTCCGGCGTCGATGGCGTACTGACGCATCAGAGCCACCAACGCGCTCTTAGCGACCGCATAGGGGCCAAAGCCTGGTCCAGGTGCGAACGCAGCCTTGGACGCGTTGAACAACAAACAACCACCCGCCCCCTGTTCGATCAGCCACCGGGTAGCGGCGCTAGCCACGTTCTGATGTCCCAACAGATTCACCCGGAGTGATTTGTGAAGGTTACGGTCGCCGGTGGGCTCGTGAAGAAACCCCGTCGGAGCGAAGCCCGCGTTGCTCACCACGAAGTCGAGAGCCCCGAAGGTCTCGATGCAATGCGAAATCAGCTCCTCAGCTTGTTCCGCGAGCGTCACGTCGCACATCCATCCCGCCACCCTCTCACCGAATTCGACCCGGAGTGCGCCTAGGCATTCAGCCAGCCTCGATTCGTCGCGGTCGCTGAGCAGGACGTGACATCCCAGGAGCAGAAGGGCCCTCGCCGTCGCCTCTCCGATCCCACCAGCCGCGCCTGTCACGACGGCAACCCGGCCTCCCAGACGACCGGACGATCGCTTGCCCAGTTTTGCCTGCTCTAAGCTCCAGTACTCCAGTTCGAACAGCTCGCTCTCGGGGACTGGTTCGAACTTTGCGACCTCCACCACGCGCAATACGGTTCGCGCCGTGTGGGTATAGATGTCGGCTACAATCTTGGCATCGCGAACACTCGTGCCGATGCAGAAGGCCCCATGGCCAGGAACTAAGACTACATGGGGAGTCGCCCGGAGTCGGCGCAACTCGCGGCCGTCGACGTTTGCGTCGAAGTATCGCTTGTAGCGAAGCGCGTAGTCGCGGAGCGCGGCTTCCACCTGTGATCGAAGAGGTTTGCCTTCATCGATTGGCAGCCAGAGGGGCCACGGTTTCGTGCGAATCACGTGGTCGGGGGTGAGGGGACCGACAGTAATGCTGGGGCCCTCGGGGTGGTTTGCCAATGCTAGGGGAGCACCTTCACACAGCCAGGTACCAACTGTTGGGTAATCAGGATGCTGGCGAAGGATCTCGCCTCGGACACTCACGGAGATGCGGTTTCGCACGCTCGCACTTCCGTGTGGCACCTCCGCGCTTCTCGAGGTCCGCGCCCGCGCTTCAACTTCCAGTCGTGCTTCGGCCTTGGATATCGCTTCGATCATGCGGTCGTAGCTCGCCCGAGCGGTTTGATCCCAGGTGAAGACACCATGCTTGTCCAAAACGAGGCAGCCAGCCGCTGGCAGCCCAGGATCATCCCGGAGTGCATGGACGGCGCGGGCAAGCACGAACCCAGGCATGACGTAGGGCAACACGAGCGCTTCGGTACCCCAGACCTCCGTTGCGAGCTCGCGTCCGTTGGGTCTGTCCAGAAGGGCCAGCGCCGCATCTGCATGAGTGTGGTCGACGTACTTGCCAGGAATAAGCGCGTGGAGGAGCGCTTCCACACTCGGCGTGGGGCTATTGGCGTCGAGCATCTGCGATCTCAGCGCCTTGACCATGTCGTCGTCGGACAATTCTGCGAGTTCACAGAGTCGCAGCAGCGGCTCGAGTCGACACGCGGGAAAGCCAGTTGGCTCGATCGACGCAAGGTCCCAGCCGCTGCCCTTCACGAACAGGACTTCGCACATCCGACCGTCGACTTCCTGAGCGGTCGCTTTGACGCTGGTGTTACCGCCACCGTGAAGAACAAGATCCGGGCGACGACCGAGCAGGTGAGATGTATAAACCCTGGTAGCGAGCTCAGGTGGGCAGCCCGTGGCCGCGTAGCGCCGAATGTAGGCCGCTTCGTCGTCTGACGTCCAAAGGGATTCCATCGGCAGCATCCTGCCGAAGCAGACGTTCATCGTCACCTGCTATCTGTCGCTCGCCTTCGATAGCCACCGCCAATGACCACCTCATCGCGAAGGTTCCAGTCGGAAAGAGGTGGTCGCGCTCACCCGCGCGGAAACGAGCGAGCGCCTCGGCGTAGCGCCGGCGGAAAACGCGGTTGTCGTCCTGAATGGCTTGCAACCGATCCTCACTGGCCCCGAGTGCGGAGTAGCCCGGCTTTCGCCTGCCTTTTGCTTCGCGTCGCGCCGATCGGGACGTGGGCGGCAACCGCGTGCAAAGGCGTGGCGACCGGAACGTCCCGCCGGTTGCCGCGACCTTGCGCCTGTTGTGCTTCTCCGCGCGCGCCAACGCGAGCGACAGCTGCCGCCTTGCGACCGACTCGCCGTATGCCTCGACAAGAGCATCGGGGACTCGTGCTTCAAGTCTGGTGCGTTCGGGAAGCCGACTCGTTGGGGAGAACGTAGACGGACGAGTAACTTCTGCGGTTCTACTTCCGGAAGGGATCCAGAGCCCTGGCCACTTTGCGGCTCGCGAAACGCCGCCGGATTCAACGGGGTTCGCAAGCGTGTAGGCGATCTTCGCAAGAACCGATTCAGGCGTGAGCAGCCGTACTTGCGAGGGCCTATGCTCGAAAACTCCACCGCGCCAGTCGTACAAGGCTTGGACCAGTAGCGCTACTCCTCGGTTAAAATCTCTGAGGAAATACGGCCCTCGGGCGCGTTGGTCTCGGTATACCAGATGGAGATGGGAAGACATTACGCATGCGGCGTATAGTTGCACTCCATGCTTGTTCGCGTAGTGGCCAAGTAGGTATCGTATCCCTGCGGTAAGACGCGGGTCGGGGCGAAGCAGGAACTGGCGCTGAACGCAACGCGCGGATGCGAACACAACATCGCCTTCGCACACGATTCGGGGGGTAGTCACGCTCAGGCATCTCCAAACGACGTGCCAACCCGGTAGCATCCGATGCCAGCGCCGGTAGGGAGTATTGGTGGGTGGCCGCCAGCGGCGAAGGCCGGCGTGCGCCATGCCAGAACCACTCCTCAGTCTTCCACCCGGAGTGCTCCGTTCCGCCAGCCGCGGGTCGCCTACTCTAGGAGTGACACGACCTGCGCTCGCAGTGTCTCTTCGTCACCTGAGTTGAAGCCGACGTGGACGTACCGAACGATACCATTCCGATCGAGGATATAGCTGGTGGGCATCGTTGAGGGGTCGTACTGGCTCGCGACCTGTTGCCCCTCGTCCCAAGCGACTGGGAAGGTGACTCCCGTTTCCGCAACGAACGCAGCGATCCCATCTGATTTCTCGTCCTCGCTGATTGCAATCACCACGACGTCTTCGGGATGCTCTTTCGCTATCGCCTCGTATGCGGGGAACGACTCCTTGCAGGGCGCGCACCAGGTTGCCCAGAAATCAACGATCGTGACCTTCCCCCTGCTGGCGCCAGGGCTGAGCGACTCAGCCCCGTTGAACCGCTTCAGCTGAAATGCCGGTGCCTCGGAGCCCAGTAGAGGGTGGTCGGCAGAAGCGCTCTCAGCATCGGGGCCGCCTTTGACACAGCCGTTCGAACTGACGGCGAGGGCGGCGAGGAGGAAGAAGACCGAGTGTTTCATCTGGATAGCCTACTCCAAAGAACGACCCGGAGTGCGATTTCGGCCGAGCGCGGCGGCCGACACGACCCGGAGTGGGGTTGGCGGCGCCGAAGGACTACTTCTTCTTACCCTTCTTATCCTCGGCCTCATCAGGACACCCATCCTCGTCCTGGAATCCATTCTTCGTTTCTGGCTGATCGACGCACTCGTCTGCATTGTCCGGGATGCCATCGCCGTCGTTGTCCGGGTCGGGGCAGCCGTCCGTGTCTTGGAAGCCATCGGTGTCCTCGGGCTCGTTCGGACACTTGTCCTTGGTGTCCGGCACACCGTCGTTGTCCGTGTCAGGCACGTCTGGACAGCCGTCCTCGTCCTTGTAGCCATTCTTGGTTTCTGGCTCGTTCGGGCAGCGATCTGCGTCGTCCTTGATGCCATCCTTATCGTTGTCGTCTTCCGGACAGCCATCCGTGTCCTCGAAACCGTCCGGGTCTTCCGGTACCGTGGGGCACTTGTCTTGCGCGTCAGCGATCGTGTCTCCGTCGTTGTCTCCATCCGGACAGCCATCGGTGTCCTCTTTGCCGTCCAGGTCCTCCGGTACCGTGGGGCACTGATCATCTTCGTCTCGAATACCGTCGCCGTCCTTGTCGCTCATCTCCTGGATGAACGTGAAGCCAAGAAAGCCGCGCACCGCAGGTACGCCGATCCCCTGTATCAGCCCCGTGCCAGCGCCCGCCGAGATAGCGATGTTCGAGGAGAGCGGCGTGACCTGAATTCCGCCATCGACCTCCAACGAGTTGGTTCCGTTCTTGGCGCTGAACTTCGTACCGCCAAACCCATCCAAGATGATTCGCAGGACTGGGCTGACTTTGAAGCCTCCGGCAATTCCGTAGCGAAACTCAGGGCCAAGCTCCGTCGAGCCAACGCGACCGGTTCCCCGGTACACCGCCGCGAGGTTGCCACCGAAGGAAAAAGGACCTTCCGAGCCGTCGAAGATCCCACGAATGCCCACGGTGGGCGTGTTGTCTCCGATGTAATTTCCCTCGGCAGTAATGCTCCCCGTGTTGACTGTGCCGAAGAGCGAGGCACCCACCACAAACGGGTCCTTCACCTCCCCATATGCGCGCGCCTTGGCCTCGATTTCGAGGTCACCCATTCCCACCGCGCTCAGCCCATCATCGCTCGCGCCCCCATTGTCGCCAATGCCCTGTCCCTTAACGTAGGTGACGGGCACTCGCAGACCCAACTGGAGTCTGGGGATGGGGGTGAGGCTGCCCATGAAGTCCGCGGTGAAGAGGTTCTCCACGACCTTCACGTCGTCCTGCAACACCGCGTTGGCGGAGTCGCAGTCCGTTTCACTGCGGCAACTGCGAACCACGAAGGGTTGGTAGGCATAGTTCGCGAAGAGACCAGCGCTCCAGGCCATTTCCCCGTCGACGCGGGCTCCCCGGGTCGTGAAATAGTTTCTGGGACCCGGCGCGGGGTTGAAGCGCTGAATCGAGAATTCGCCATCCGTCGACTGTGCGTAGGCGGTGGGCGCCGATAGTACACAAGCGCCAGACATCGCTAGTGCGATGGTGACGTGGGACGCGAGCTTCAGGGACGGGGAGGTCGCGGGGGGAGCAGGGAGCAAATCACGCATGTTCTCGAGATTCCGGCCAGAGGATATGATTCTAGTTAGAGACTAGGCTAGGCCAGTCCTCCATCCGGTAGCAACGCTCTTCTGAATTCATTCACAAAGCGCCGAGGGGGCATCTCTACTCTGTCGAGCACCAAACGGGTATCGTAGGGCCGTGGCTGTCTGTGCGAGGTGCCGGAGTGTCGTGGATGCGAACGGTCAGTTCTGCCCACACTGTGGTCTCGCGCTAACCAAGCCCGACACAACTGGTCGCATCTCGAACGGCACCGAGCTCGATCTTGGATGGGCAAAGGCCATCGTTGGAGAGCGCCTCGGTGAGGGCGGAATGGGCGTCGTGCATCGGGGCTGGCTCTACTACAACCCCGACGGTCCGCAGGGAGGGGCTCACCCTCATCCGGTCGCTGTCAAAGCACTCCATCCCATGCTGCGCGGCCGAGAGCGGCCCCGGCAGCTTTTCCTCGGGGAGGCGATGGCACTCGAGCGCCTCAACCACCCGAACATCGTCCACTTCTTCGGACTCGTTGATGACGGGCAGCAGTTGGCGATCGTGATCGAACTCGTGGAAGGCCAGGCGCTGAGCGAGATCATCGCACGACGCCTGCTGAAGGAGCGCAACTCGAGGCTGCCGTGCCTGCCGTTCGCTCGAGCGTGGCATTACTTCTCGCAGTTGCTCGGCGCGCTTGCGAGCATCCACGCACTGGGGATCATCCACCGCGACGTCAAACCCGCAAACGTGCTCATCCGCCGCGACGGGATGGTCAAGTTGACGGACTTTGGGATCGCTCGCGTGCCGGCTGATGAAGCCAGGAAGACCGGTGGGATGGCACCAGGAACCGGGGCGTATATGTCGCCGGAGCAGGTCACAGCCGGGGATATTGACGCGCGGAGCGACCTCTACAGTGCGGGCATCGTGCTCTACGAAATGTTGACGGGCACCACTCCCTTCGATCGGCCCGAGCGAAACGAGATCATGATCCGAACGGCCCAGCTCGAAGAAACACCCGCCCCGGTCAGCCATCACGTCGCATCGGCCCCACCGGTCCTGGATGTGCTGATGGCCCGCGCCCTGGCCAAGGACAAGGCGTTGAGATTCGCGTCTGCGATTGAACTCGGCGAGGCGTTTCGGGAGGCACTTGGGCTGGACAGCGCAGGGTGGGAGGTTCAGCAGGACTTCGCTCGCCACGCACGCGCGCTCAGCAAGCAGCTGGAAGCGACGCCTCCTCCGAGCAAGGAGTCAGCGGGCAAGTTGGGAGGCCCCATGGGTACTCAGCCGCTCCCCAAGATGGGTGGAGCCGAGGGTGAGGAACTCCGGACTGCAATGTTCGCCGCGTACGGCTCAGGCGAGAGCTCTCGGGGGGAAAAGCCCCCAGAACCCCCAGAATAGCGGCCCGCCAGACGACCCGGAGTGCACTTCTGCGAGCAGAAGTGGGCGCCAAGGTACTCCCCCACCAACCCGGAGTGCTCCGGTGCGGGATGCGCGTTGACACTCCGAAGCCGCGCGTGCAATAGCCACGTCCACCTTTTTTCCTGGAGATCCGCGTTGATGCACGCCCCGACGCACAGAGTTTCTCGGTTCGGCAAAGCTTCGCTTCTTAGCCTCGTCGCAGCCCTCGGCTGGTTCGCTTTGGACGCGGCGATGCTGCCGGCCGTTGCTACTGCGCAGCCCAAGCCGCCAACTGCCGGCGCCACCGACGGCGACGAAGATGATGCGGATGAAACGGATCCCAAAGCGGACGCCGACGATGCCGACGAGGGGGATGACGTTGGCGACGACGGCGATGCGCAACCCGGGCAAGACGCTCCCGCTGCACCTGCCCCATCGCCGCTATCGGTGTTCCCACGCCCGCAAGGTGACGCGAGCGCGCTTCGCGCCCAGGGCTCCCAGCGTCCCACCGCCAAGACGAAGCCGAAGGCTTCCGCAGGGCCTGACGGAGAGGAAGTCTACGCGGAAGATTGGTGGTCTCACGCGCGTCCCGTCTTGGAGCTACACGGCTACTACCGTTTGCGCGCGGAACTGTTCCACAACTTCAGCCTGGGTCGAATCGATCAACCTAACTTTGCGATGTGGCCGATGCCCATCGACAACCACTACGTCACAACGTCGAACGAGTATGGTCCGGCGCTCTGTACA
Organism: Polyangiaceae bacterium; assembly: GCA_020633205.1. Classification (NCBI taxonomy): domain Bacteria; kingdom Pseudomonadati; phylum Myxococcota; order Polyangiales; family Polyangiaceae; species Polyangiaceae bacterium. The sequence goes on along the minus strand of JACKEB010000010.1, from coordinate 503,527 downwards.
GCAGAGGAATCGCCGGAGAGTTCCGGCGGGACAAGTACCGACGCGACGTACCCCTGCAAAAACAAGACGCAGGCCGGAGCAAACATGAGGTTCAGGTTGAACCCTGAGCTTCACATCTCGGACAACCTGCGGATCATGAGCCAGGTTGATCTTCTCGATAACCTCGTTCTCGGCTCTACGCCCAACGGCTACGCCGTCGACTCCACCGGCGGCGTGTACCAGCGCAGCGGATACGCTCCTCTCGGAGCGTTCGACAACACACAGGAGCCGCCGTCAGCAGGGGTAAACAGCCTCCGCGATTCCATCCGCGTGAAGCGCGTTTGGGGCGAGTACCTCACCCCCGTGGGCATGTTGCGTTTTGGGCGGATGCCCAGCCAATGGGGTCTAGGGATCTCGGCCAACGCTGGCGACGGGTACGACGATGACTATCAGTCCACGTCTGACCGCATCATGTTCCTCACGGGTCTGAAGTCGATCGACCTGTATCTGGCTGGCGCTTGGGACTTTACGAACGAAGGTGCAACGAGCGAGACGCTCGGCAACCCGGAGGGGCAGCCCTACGATCTGGGGCAGCTCGACGACGTGGATCAGTACGTGTTCGTCCTGGTGCGCAAGACGAATCCGGAACTTCAGAAGTTGCAGCTCGCTCAGGGCAAGTTGGTTCTCAACGGTGGTGCCTACGTGGTTCACCGGCGTCAGGTGCTAGCGAACGACCTGTCTGGAACGACGCCCAACGTAAACGCGCTGGACCGCTCCGCGGATGAACGCGCCAACAGCGGATTCGTCCGTCGAGGCGCGGTGACCTGGATCCCCGACTTTTGGGTACAGCTGCTCTACAAGAAGTTCCGATTCGAGGGCGAACTCGTAACCATCCAAGGTGACATCGACAGCAATCAAGCCGCCGATGGTGGCTCCGCCCAGAGCATCAACATGTGGGGCCTGGCGACCGAACTCGAGCAGAAACTGGTCGAGGATCGCTTGCGACTGCAGTTCAAGTTTGGTTGGGCGAGTGGCGATCCGGACGTGAAGGGCATCAGTCCAATCGCGAAGGGCCTCCAGCCCCAATTCGGCGACGACACGATCAGCACGTTTCGCTTCCACCCCAACTACAAGATCGACCTGATCCTGAACCGCAACATCCTGAGTCGGGTTCAGGGGAGCTACTACTTCCGCCCAAGCGTGGACTACGACTTCATGCGCAAGCCGAGCGGCCAAAAGCTTGGCGGCGGGGCAGCCGTCATCTGGACGCGTGCCAGCGAGTTCGTGCAGACGCCGGGCCACGCTCGAGATCTCGGGGTCGAGCTCGATCTGAAGCTCTACTTCCAGTCCAAGGACGGTGCGCTCAACGACGATCCGGACAAGATGGGTGGCTTCTACACCATGCTCGAGTGGGGCGTTCTGTTCCCGCTCGCCGGACTCGGCTATCAGGAACTCGAGGCGGACACGCTGCGCGACAGTCTGCAGAACTCGGGCGCGGCTGATACGAGCACGGCGCAGGCCCTTCGCTGGTACATGGGCATCATGTTCTGAGGCTCGATCGTCCAGCCCGCTGAAGGTCCCGGAGTGCAGAGTGCTTCGGGACTTTCTGCATTTGGGGCTCCCTATTTACGCACGGAAATGGGTGAGGTCGTGTAGGTCTTGGGGGGCCGAACGACTCCGATTGGCTCCGGATCCCAGTGTACGAGAGTAGTGCAGCTGTGGGAGAAACTTGACCCCCGGGCGGGGAAATTGCCTCGGGATTTGGGGATGCTCAGCTTAGGCTTACGTAACCTGGACTGAACCCATGGCGCCCCCTGCCGTCTAGGGTGCTGTGAGCCCACCAACCCACTTGCTCCCTCCCACGTTCGTGAAGTTCCTCCGCCTGTTTGCGCCGCTGTTGATGATCCTGAGCCTGAGTATCTCAGCGCTCGCCGACTCGGATATCGACCGCCTCGCCGAGCGGCTGCACAACGGAAGCGACTTCCGCGTACGAGTACAAGCTGCCCTTGAGCTCGGCAAGACCAAGAACACCGAGGCCCGTCCGCATTTGGAAGAGGCGTTGGACGATGGCAACGCTGCGGTACGAGCGGCGGCAGCGGCGGCGCTGAAGGTGCTCGGCGATGCTGACGCAATTCCCGCGCTGACCAAGCATCAAAAGGACAAGTCGGCCGCTGTCCGAAGCGCCATCAAGGCTGCCATCGACGCACTCCGGGACGCGAAGAAGAGCCGCGCCAACAAGCCACGCGTGATGGTCAGCATCGGGAAGATGACCAACGGCAGTTCCACACGGTCCCGATCGGTCATGAAGCAGCTTGACCTTGCGAGCCGGGAGAAATTCGCCGCCCTTCCCGGAGTGTTGATCGAGGAAGACGGCAGCAAGCAATCATCGAAGCTGCCTCAAGTCCTCGTCAGTGGACGGCTCGCGACGATGAAGAAGCACAACGAGGGCTCTCAAGTCGTGGTGACCGTGAAGGTCGAATACATCATGCACACGATGCCCGGTCGCTCGATCCGGGGGAAGATCTCCGGCAGCGCCACCGCGCGCGTCGCCGCCAGCGAAGTCAAAAACAAGCGGGCGATGTCGCGCTTCCGGCGTGAGGTCCTGATGGCCGCGGTGGAAAGCGCGATGCGACGTGCGCCAGAGGCGTTGGATGCAGCTGCGAACGACTAGCCTCACACTCCGGGTTCCAGGGTTGGAGCGGAAAGCTTGAGCCGCTAGAAGAGTTCGTGCGCCAAGTTCTGTTCGTTTCCAAGCCCATTGCCCCGCCGTTCCATGACGGCACCAAGTGTCTCGTGCGGGACCTGTCCGGCGAGCTTCAGGCCTTCAAACCCTTGGTGATGGGGCAACCCGGAGTGTACGAGCGTGCGGGCGTGGTGACGGTTCCCGTGTATCGAGGCGCTGGCGGGTTTTCGCCTCCGTTCGCAGACAACGCGCGTGCAGCTGTCCACCTGCTTAGGAGCAGTGCTGCCGACGTTTGGCACTTCGTTTTTGCCCCAAACGCGCTCAGCAGCGGTGTGGGTAGAGTTGCCCGACGCGTGCGGGGGATCCCGACGGTCCAGACCGTGGCATCACCGCCCCAACGCTTTCGCGGGGCGTCCGAGTGGCTGTTCGGCGACATTGTCGTGGCCCAGTCCACGTGGACCGCGAAGCGCCTGATGGCAGAAGCCAGGGCGCCTAGGGTGGAGGTCGTGCCTCCCTGCGTTGGGGCGATCGCCCAGGTGTCCCGCGAGGCTCAAGCCGAGATGCGTTTGGAGTTGGACGTACCCGCGAGCGCCCCGCTTTTCGTCTACCCGGGCGACTGGGAGACCAGCAGCGGCGCAGAGGTGGTGGCGGAGGCTGCTCAAGAATTGACCCGGAGTGTTCCAGACGCGTTCGTTGTGTTCGCTTGCCGCCAGAAGTCAGCGGCGGCCAAACACATCGAACTTGCGATGAAACGCCGCCTCCAAACACTCCGGGTGCGTTTTGCTGGCGAGCTGAAGTCGATTTTGCCGCTGATCGCGACGAGCAGTGCGGTGCTGTTCCCAGTGGACGACTTGAGGGGGAAGGTGGACTTGCCCATCGTCCTGCTGGAGGCGATGGCGCTTGGAGTTCCGATTGTCGTTGCTTCCGGCGGTCCCCTCGATGACCTGGAGAGCGTCTGTCAGGTACCGCCTCGTGATCCCCATGCGTTGGTGCAGGCGTGTGTTGGCCTTACGAACAACCCGGAGTGTCGAATCGAGTTGATCGAGAAGGCGAAGGGCGAAGTCCGAGAGCGATTTTCGGCCCGCCGGGTGGCTCAGCAGTATGAGCTTCTGTACGAGCGCGCGCTGCGCTTGACGGCCTGAACCTGCGGAATAGGGTCGGAATGATGAGTGACGAGGGTGCCCCGGAGAGCTTGCAGAGCGCGCCTGTGTCGATCCCCGACTCCGGCGAAGCCATCGAGAGCTTCCGCGGCTCGTTCACCTCATTCGACTCAGAAGCCGAAGCACAATCGCTGATCGGGTCGATCGTCGCCGAGCGCTATCGGATCATGAAGCTGCTCGGCGAAGGCGGTATGGGCGCGGTGTACCTCGCGGAACACGTGCACATGAAGAAGCCGTTTGCGGTGAAGGTGTTGCACCGCGAACTGACGGTCATCTCAGAGGTCGTTGCTCGCTTCGAGCGAGAGGCAGTCGCAGCGGGCCTCATCGATCATCCGAACGTTGCCAAGGCAACCGACTTCGGGCGACTCGTCGACGGCAGCTTCTTTCTCGTGCTTGAGTACGTCGAGGGCCAAAGTCTCTCGAGGGCTCTCGAGCTTCAGCGCCCGTTTCCTCAAGAGCGCGCGTTGGTGATAGCGCGGCAAATCGTCGACGCGCTCGCCGCCGCGCATTCCGCGGGGATCGTTCATCGCGATCTAAAGCCCGACAATGTGATGCTCATCGACCGCGGTACGGGCATCGAGCACGTGAAGGTGCTCGATTTCGGCATCGCCAAGCTAGACACGGGCAAGGGGGGCCCCGCGCTTACTCAGCTCGGAACGGTGTTTGGTACGCCGCAGTACATGGCACCCGAGCAGGCTGCTGGGCAGACGGTGGACCGCCGCGCGGATCTCTACACCGTCGGCATGATGCTCTACGAAATGTTGAGCGGCACGCTGCCATTCGATGGTGACGAGATTGGCGCCATCCTGGCCAAGCAGATCACTGTCGTCCCCGATCCGTTGCCGGCGCACATCGACCCCCAGCTCCGCGCGCTGGTCGCGCGCCAGCTGGAGAAGAATGCTGATGATCGCTTGCAGAGCGCAGAGGATTTCCTCGCGGAACTAGACTCCATTCTGGGGCGCCTGATGCAGGACCCTTCATCAATCCTGCACGCCAGCGTGCCGCCGATGTCCGCGTCTTTCTCGCTCATTCCTCCGTCGAGCGTCGCCGCGCAGACCTCCGCCCAGACCGTACTGAACCATCCAGTCGGCCGCCCCATGAGCCTCGTGGATCGGGTGCGGGGAATGCCCGGGGTACGAGTCCCCTTCGTCGTACTTGGGGTTGGGGGGTTAGGGTTACTCTTTCTCGGAGCCTTCCTCGCGAGCATCATCTTCATCGCCGCCCGGCCCTCCTCGGGCCGTTCTGCCGCTGGCAACCCAGAAGGTGACATCGACGGGGGCACCGCGACGGCGACCGCCAAGGTGGATCCCGACGTCAGGGCGTTGCTCGCTAGCGCTTCCACCGGCGACATCAACGCCATCAAGAAGCTCGAGCAGCGTCCCGCCGACGATCGCTCCGCGCAGGAGTGGTTGGCGCTAGGCCAAGGCTACACCGCGAACAACCGCGCGAAGGAAGGCCTGGAGGCGTACGACCGGGCCCTGAAGCTCGACAGCAAGCTCGCGAAGAATCGCTCGATCATCGGCCACGTACGAGCCGGTGCCAACCATGCGGAAACGGGCAACCTCGCCATATCCATCGCTGAGCGTCACCTCGGGAGCGTTGGGGCGGACATGCTCTACGACATCTGGGTCGCGACGAAAGCCAAGAACGAGCAGACGACGCTAGCCAAATCGCTGCTCGAGAGCCCGGAGATGAAGGCAAAATTCTCACCAGCGCTGCGCGTCGCAATGTCGTTGCGCGACGCGCGGGCGTGCAACGACTACAAGAAGCTACTGCCTGAGGCCACGCTACACGGCGATACGCGCTCGACCCGCGTGCTGCAGAAGCTGGCAGTGAAGAAGGGCTGCGGCTTCCTGAAGCTTGGAGATTGTTACCCTTGCTTGCGTTCCGGGAACGACCTGTCCGATGCCCTGCAGTCCGTACAGAAGCGCCCTGAGCCGCGCTTCTGAACCTCCCCCCAAAAAAAAGAGAACGCGCGGTACGGCTACTGCGTGAGCTGGGGCACCAAGTTGCTGCGTCCCGTGAGCGCTCCACGGAGCCTTGCGTAGTCTTCGGAGAGATAGAAGGTGATCAGTGCGGCGATGCGCACTGCGAGGTCCTGATACGCCATGCTGCCGTCCTCTGTCCGCCTGCCTAGAACGTCCGCAAGACCATGTTGTTCAACGCTGTTTAATTCTGCGCGGAAATCAGGGCGAACGAGAAACATCGCCCTTAGAGCCGCTCGAAGGTCACCGGCAAGCACCAATCCCGCGCGGTCGGCAGTCAGCTGCATGACGCGATGCGCGGCAATGAGTGCCTCATTGGGGGCGGTGATGACCGACGTGTCCACCTCTGGTTCGGGCGCGGGAGGCTTGCCAGTGATGTAGGACGTTCGCAGTCGATCCACCGCCCGGGCACCACTGATGACCTTTTGCACATCCTCCATTTGGAAGCGCCTCGCTAGCTGTCCGATGCGACCGGCGACACCTATGCCGCGCAGAAATGGCAAGACGCCGAGCGCCAGGTCCAGACTCTGCTTGCCAGCGTCCAGTGCACCGGCCCAGAGTTCGCTGGAGGTGACCCGGGTATGCTCGTAGCGGAGGTGAGCGACTTCGGCTCCCAGCGCAAAGCGAAGCTCTAGGGGCGAGAGGCGGAACGCTGGATCGGTTTCGAGATGCCTTCCTCCGACCAGCACGAACGAGGGACTGCCTTCGTAGGCTCGGGTTCCGATGCTCTTCTTGCCCCGTGAGATGTAGCCTTCTACCCCAGCGATCCCGAGCGCAGTCGACGCTGCTTGAAGCGCGCGCGAGGCGTCGGTTTCCTTGCTGCTAATGCGTTCGCAGTAGTCACGCAGCACGCCAAGATCCGGAACCTCGACCTGCGCAAGCAAGGATTGGAGACGGCTGACAAGCGCGGATCCCGTGCGGGCGAGCGGGTGAGGGAGTACGCCCTCGACCAGGTGTCTCGGAAGCGCGAGGACCTCGACTGTTTCCGTGCGGTCCCCCGGCGCGAGGCCTCCGGGGCCCAAGCACTCGAGCGCGTCGTTCGAACGTGCCGCGAGAGACGCGCCGGCGCTTGCGGAAAGCGCCCGCAAACGGGCGGGAACCAACGGTTGCAGGCGGGCAAGCTCCGCGATCGCTTCCGCCGCCTCCGGCGTATTTTCGCGGGCCCTCGCGAGCAGCTCATACAGCCGAATGTGGACCGTCTGACCTCCTGCTCCACGGGTGAGATCGGCATCTGGCGCGGGGAGCAGGTCGTCAAGCTCCTCGCTCGGCAGGCGCTCGAGGCGCGCACTGAGGAGCGCTTCGGCCTCCCGCCCCTCGCCAGCGTCTAGCAAGTGCTGAGCGAGCTCGACGTCAGCTAGCGCTGGTTGGTCCTGGTCGTCACGAGCCTTGTGGGCCTTGAGCACGCTCCGATGTACCTCCCGGTGCAGCGCGAGCGCCCACGGAGCGAGTCGATCTTGCGACCGATCGAGCTGAGCGAGAAGCGCTCGAGCGCTCTCCACGTTGAACTCCCAACCTCGCCAAATCCTCGCGGCAACTTCGAACTCAGCGGGCGCCGCGGTGAGGCTGGTTGCCAGGTCTTGGACCTCGAACGGTCGATCTCGCGCGAGTTCGAGAAACCCCAGGGCTACGCTCGCCTCGAGCCTGTTGGTGTGTGTGCCCTCTTTTTTGAGGTGACGGAGCAGTCGCTCGCTGCGAGGCGCACTCGAGCGATTCGAGAGCTCCCATTCAGCTTGAGCGACGCGGAGGATGCGTTGATCTCCGATGGTTTGGAATGCGCGCTCCAGGGCTGCGTAGTGGCGCTTGTGTGAGTTGGCGATCTTCCACTCGTTGTGCGCCGACCGGAGCGTTAGCTCGCGGCCTTTCTCCAGGATCTCCAGCCGACCACGCTCGACGTTCTCAAGCTTGATGTCGCCAACGCTCGAAATCGCGATCAACGCGGCACGTTGATCCGTGAGCAGGAAGTGGGCAGTGCCTTCGGCATCTTCGAGCACGGGGGAGCGAATCGCGATGTTCGTTGCCGTGGGGAGCCACGCAAGGAGGAGTTCCTGTGGTTCGAGGCGACTCTGGAGCGCGAGGCGCTCCTCCTCGTTCACGCTAGGAACCAGCTCCCCCGCGGTGAAGTCGAGCTGGGCTGGTGGCGCGTCGTTGGCATCGCGGGTCAGGCGGGCGAGTCTTATCTGCTCGCGGGCTTCCGCACCTCGCCCCGCTGGGATCCGGAACGCCAGGCCGCCGAGGTCGAGGTAATCGGCGACGCGACCCACGCGGTAGCTGAGCGCGCTACGAGCGAGAACGTCGAGGTAGCGACCGTCCTTGCGCGAGCTGGCGGCCACAAGCCAGAGACCTTTGGTGGTCCTGCACAGGACCACGCGCTTCGCCGACTGGTTTGGTGCGAGCTTGCCCTTGAGTTCGACGCGGGCGAGGGGACGTCCGAGCTCCTGCTCATCCAGGTAGGCTGCGACGACATCCGCCATCCCTCCACCTTAGCGAAAACCGACCCGGAGTGTAAAAAGGACTCTAAGTTCGGTAGGTTGCGAACCCGGCGAGATCGACCCGGAGTGCATCAAGGGGCCAGATATCCAGGGCTTGCGCCATTGACGGACGATGTAGGAGCGGGTAGGAGCCGCCCTCCGCCCCGGCGGTCCTACCAAGAAGAGAGACTCCTATGACCCGTGCGCTGACCTGGATGATCCCGTTGTTGTTGCTCTCCGTTGGGTGCTCAGAGAGCGACTCGCCTGGCGGTGGTTCTGGAGCAACCGGAGGCGTCGGCGCGAGCGGGGGAAGCGCAGGGAGCGGTGGTGCTGGAGCCGGTGGAAGCGGAGGGTCGGCCGCCGGAAGCGGCGGGACCGGCGCTGCTGGTGTAGGCGGAAGTTCCGGCTCAACTACCGGTGGAAGCGCTGGCGCGTCCACGGGCGGAATGGCAGGCGCAGCCGCGGGAGGGACTTCTGGTGCGGCCGCGGGTGGAACCTCTGGCGCGGCTTCCGGCGGAAGCTCCGGTGCGGCTACGGGTGGAACCTCGGGCGCCACTACTGGCGGAGCTGGCGGAACGTCCGCCGGAGGAACGGGTGGCTTCGATCCTGGGACGCGGCCGAAGGGCCAGTGCACGAACGACGCGGACTGTCCCGGCAACATTTGCAGCCACACGGTGCCCGGCGGGCAGTGTCAGGGCGGTGGCTGTCCACCCGGTTCGGTGAACGAGCCAGGCATCGGTTGCATCATCGAGTGTTCAACCACGGACGATTGTCCGTGGGGGATGGAGTGCGCGACCGGCACCGGTCGCTGCCTGATCATGGCCTGTTCTGGTGGCATGTGCCCCCTCCCGATGTTCACCTGTGGTGCCACCAACCGTTGCGCGCGCCAGGACTGCACCATGCAGAGTGATTGTCCGGCCAACACGACTTGTACCGGCGGACACTGCATCGAGGACTGGGCTCTCTAGCGCGCATCCCCACTCCCTCGCGATCAACGACGCGCGAGGAACGACCCGGAGTGCATTGGGAACGACCCGGAGTGTGCGCCGCGGTGTGGCTGTGGGCGGCGGCCGGCGGCGTGTGCCAACCGAAAAACCACCCGGAGTGTGCGGTCGGTACTCGGGCCCGGTGGATCGAGCGCCAAATCTCCGCATAGATCGCCCGCTGCGAATGGACCCGGAGTGTAGTGCTTGGGGGCGGCGCGGCGTGCTAGAGAAGCCGGCCCATGTCTCAGACAGCCAGCGACATCCGAAGCGCGTTTTTGGACTTCTTCGCCGCACGGGAGCATCGCGTGGTCGAGAGCGGCCCTCTCGTGCCGCCGAACGACCCGTCCTTGATGTTCGCCAACGCGGGCATGGTGCAGTTCAAGGACCTCTTCACTGGCAAAGAGACGCGCGACTACGCCCGCGCTACGACCGCGCAGAAGTGCATCCGCATCAGCGGCAAGCACAACGACCTGGAGGCTGTGGGCCCATCGCCGCGGCACCACACGTTCTTCGAGATGCTCGGGAACTTCAGCTTTGGCGACTACTTCAAGGAAGAAGCCATCGTGTACGCCTGGGACTTCCTCACGGGGACTCTCGGGCTGCCGAAGGATCGCCTCGTCTGCACCTACTTTGGTGGTGAAGACGGGATCCCTGCGGATACGGAAGCGCGCGACCTTTGGAAGAAACTCACCGGCTTCGGTGACGACCGCATCATCGGACTGGGTAAAGCAGACAACTTCTGGCAGGCGGGAGACACCGGGCCCTGCGGTCCGTCGAGCGAGATTCACATCTACCAAGGTGGCAGCGGAGACATCGACTTCGGCAGCTTCGGCGACGAGCAAACTCCCGAAGGCGTCGGCTGGATGGAGCTGTGGAACCTCGTGTTCATGCAGTACGATCGCACCTCCAAAGACGCTGATTTGCAGCCTCTTCCGAAGCCAAGCATCGACACTGGTGCGGGTCTCGAGCGTCTCGCCTGCGTGATCCAGGGCAAGACGAACAACTACGACATCGATCTGCTGCGTGAGCTGGTGGAGTGCGCAGCGGAGATCTCTAGCAAGCCCTACGGCCACACCATGGCGCCGGATGACGTCAGCATGCGGGTCATCGCGGATCATTCCCGCTTGACGGCGTTCCTCATTTCCGAAGGGATCCTTCCTGATCGTGACGGGCGCCCATACGTGTTGCGACGCGTGATGCGGCGCGCGATTCGTCACGGTCATCGTCTCGGGATCGAGCAGCCGTTCCTGCACAAGGTAGCCCTCAAAGTCGCCGAACTGATGGGGGAGCAGTACCCGCAACTCAACGAACGGCGTGACTTGATCGCGAGCGTTGCCGAGCAAGAAGAGGTGCGCTTCCGTCGCACCATTCAGCGTGGCTTGGGTCTCTTGGACGAACGCTTCTCCGCGATGGATGACGCCCAGCAGAAGACACTCGCTGGAGACGATGCCTTCAAGCTCTACGACACCTTCGGTTTCCCTCTGGATTTGACCGAGGTGATCTGCGCAGAGCGCGGCTACGAGGTCGACAAGGACGGCTATGAGACGGCCCTGCAGAAAGCCAAAGAGCAGAGCCAGTGGGCCGGCCAAGAAAAGGCCATCACCGACGTCTACCGAGACGCGACCGCCAAGTTGCCTGAAGGCGGCGTGCGCTTCATCGGCTACGAGCGCAGCGAAGAGCGCTCCAAGCTGCTGGCGATCCTCAAGGATGGCGCGCTGTTCGATCAGCTGGACGGCAGCGCGCTCGAGGGTGTGGAGCTCGTCTTCGCAAGCACACCCTTCTATGCGGAGAGCGGCGGTCAGGCGGGAGACAGCGGAGTCATCGTCGCCGACGGCATGCGTTTCGAGGTTCACGACACACAGCGTCCGATGACCGGCCTGGTTGTTCACAAGGGTACCCTCGAGCAGGGTGCGCTTGCGGTCGGCTCAGAGTTCGAGCTGAAGGTTGATAGCGCCAAGCGAGATGCCACGCGGAAAAATCACTCCGCGACCCACCTCTTGCATCTCGCTCTGCGCCGGGTGCTCGGGGAGCATGCGCAGCAGAAGGGTTCACTAGTTGGCCCGGATCGACTGCGCTTCGATTTCACTCACGGCGAACCCCTCACGCTGGAACAGATCCGCGAGATCGAAGACATCGTGAACGAGCGCGTACAGTGGAGCGCCCCGATTCAGACCGAAGTGCTCAGCATGGAGCAGGCGAAGGAGCGCGGCGCCATGATGATCTTCGAGGAGAAGTACGGGGACACCGTGCGCTTGCTCAGCATTGCTGACAGCCTCGAACTCTGTGGCGGCACTCACGCGAAGAACACCGGCGACATCGGGCTCTTCAAGATCCTCAGCGAGTCGGGTGTCGCCGCGGGCGTTCGACGTATCGAAGCCGCGACCGGCATGAACGCGGTCGCTCACGTGCGTGCCCTAGAGGATCAGCTCAGCCGTGCGGCGAAGGTCGCGAAGAGCGGTGGCGGCGATCTCGCTGAGAAGATCGAGCGCATCTTGGCTCACGACAAGCAGCTCGAGAAGAAGATCGAGGAGCTGCAACGCAAGCTGATGGAGGGCGGCGGCTCGGGCGGGATGGATGCCCTGTTGGCCAGCGCGCGCGACGTCGGGGGCGCCAAGGTGCTCAGCGTTCAGACGGAGATCACCGATCGCGGTGCGCTCCGCGAGCTCGCAGAGAAGCTGCGTGACCGCTTGGGCGACAGCGTGGTGCTCGTGGGCAGCGCGGCTGAAGGCAAGGCGCAGCTCGTGCTCACCGTGTCCAAGAGCCTCACATCACGTTTCCAGGCGGGAAATCTGATCAAGAGCGTCGCCGAGAAGGTCGGTGGTTCTGGAGGCGGACGTCCCGATATGGCTCAGGCTGGGGGAACCGACGTCACCCAGCTCGGCGCCGCGATCGAGAGCCTCTACAGCGTGGTCGAGCAAACCACCGCGCCCTGACCGTCGGCGGCTGACCTAGCGCTGGGGGAGACCGTCTTCCAGCGTGCCAAACCCCCAAAAGACGGGCTCTGGGACGAGACGCACGCCCCAGAAGGCTTCGACCGTCTCGCGTACTCGCCAGGCAAACCGCACGACTTCGGCGGCGCTCGCGTCAGCATGCGCGACGATGGCCAGCGTATGCTTGGTGGAGAGACCCACGTTGCCCTCGCGCGTACCTTTTGCGAGCCCTGCGCGTTCGATCAACCATCCGGCGGAGAGCTTGCTCATGCCATTCCCCTGAGGAAACGATGGCGGCTTCCCGTATCCGAGTGTTGCGGCCCTGTCTGCTATGCTGAGTGCGAGCTCGTCAGCAACGATGGGGTTCGTGAAGAACGAGCCGCAGCTCCGCCCGTTGGGGTCTTTCGTGTCGAGCACCATGCTCTTTCCGCGGCGCAGCTCGATCACCAGTTGTCGCACGGAAGCAAGGGTGAGCTCAGGCAGCTTGTCCGCAGCGCGCTGGAGCTCGCCATAGCTCAGCTTGGGGGCTCCGCCGCGCACCAGCTCGAAAGCGACACGGGTGACGACCCAACGCCCCGCCTCGCGGTGCTTGAAGCGACTGGATCTGTAGGCAAACTCGCACGCGCTTGCCGGGATCTGCTCGAAGCGGCTGCTTTGCAAATCGAACGCCTCAACCCACTTGATGGTGTCCGCCACCTCCTGACCATACGCGCCGACGTTCTGGATCGGAGTGGCTCCCACGGAGCCCGGGATGCCGCTCAAACACTCCACTCCCGATAGATCTCGCGCGCAGGCCGCCGCCACAAAGTCATCCCAAACTTCGCCTGCTCCCACGATGACTGTTTCCGTAGGGGACTGGAGGTTTGGGGGGGAGGAGCCAAAGGTCAAACCTTGGATCCGCATCTCGACCACGCAGCCGTTGATCTGGTCGTCTGCGACGACCAAGTTGCTGCCTCCGCCGAGCACCAACACCGGAAGACCTGCGCGCTGTGCTTCCGCCACCGCTAGCTCGAGCTCGTGATCGCTGGACACGCGGACCGAGCGCAGTGGCCGGCCGCCGACGCCGAGCGTGGTGCTGCGTGCAAGGGTTTCAGTCACCTGCCGCTCGTAACATGAGGTGTCAGCGTCGGGGCCGCGTCTTCCGCGACTTCGGTGGTTCGATGCCTGACGAGCAGGCACGGATGCCCGGCTTGCCGCGCTTGCGCGGGATCGGGGGCTGCATGAACTCGATCACTGGGACGCGAACCTCGCCGGCTTTCCGCTCACGGCCAGCCTTGCGAACCAGGCGCCAGGCGGCACTGCCGAGTGCGAGCGGCGCGTCGGCGTAGCGACTCAACACTGCCGCGACCGTGTGGGCTCGCTCGTAGCTCGGGGCGCTCTGGTCGAGCAGGATGATCTGCTTCCCGCGGAGCCGGCAGAGCGCACCGGAGACCGGCCCGCTGTTCTGGAACCGCTCGCTGCGAACCTCCAGGCCGAGAGACCGGGCGACGCCCACCAGCTCCTGAAAGAGCACTTCGTGCTCGTCAGGTTCAGGCGTCGACGCAGCGCTCACGCCTCGAGTTTAGCATCGACCCGAACACTCCGGGTCGTTCCTCGAGGCGCCAACGCATCCCAACGCCTCGCCGCTAAGTATCTAAAAACATTGAACCCATTGCACTCCGGGTCGTTTTTGGAGCGCGATGGGCACGCTTTGTGAGCGCAGCGGGCGGGTGGCTGTGCTAGCTCGCTCCACAGAAGGACTCTGTCGTCCACTCGGGCTGCAACTCGAGGGAGCGCCTCCCGCGCCTCCTACGCTGCGCCGCCACGACTCGGAGCATGAAACAAATCGCTCCCGACAAGGCCCTCTACGGGAATTTTCACACCTCTGCTTCTGCGCTCTCGCGTCCTCGCTCCCATGCTTGAGTCACTGCCACCCGTCTGGCTTCGCCCGCTCACGGCGAACCCTACGGAAACGTCCCGCGGCGTTCAGCCCGCGCGACTCGTGGCGTGGCAGGCGGCGGCCGATGACGGAGGGGCAGAGCAAGCAGTCGTCGAACTCATCAATTCAGCGTTAGCCTGGATTGGAAGTCCCGAGTCGCGAGCGTCACATGCGCCGCGCTCGGACTCACGCTCAACAGTCGCCAGTCAGTCACCCTCTCCCCGGCTTCGTCCGGGCTCTGAGCCGCTGTGGTCTCCTCCAGGAGTCCCGGTGTCAGCATTCGGAGCCCCCGAAGACTATGCGGGCGAAGGCCTGGGTTGGCGACTTCAGGCCACGCAGTTGATGTTCGCAATAGGTGAGAAGTCCCGGATCCACACGGAGACCCATGAGTCTCGATTCGGCTGCGCTGGAACGGCGCGGCGGAGGAATGCATCCGATGACTTTCACAGAAGCCGCGGCCCAAGTGCTGCGCCTAGTTGGTAAGCCGCTCCACTACAAAGAGATCACGGACGTCGCGATCGAGAAGAACCTGTTGAGCCACGTGGGCAAGAGCCCCGAGGTGACGATGGGGGCGCGGCTCGCTGCCGTCGTCAAAAAAGAAGACGAGACCACCCCGCTCGTGCGCGTGAAGCCTGGCGTGTTCGCCCTGCGCGATTGGGATCAAGCCACCATCGATCGTGGCCTGGCGGATCGCACGCCGGCCCTCGAGTACCTCTCCAAGCGCGAGACGAACGGCGAAGCGGACGACTCTGAGACCGTCCTCGCGTCGAGCCCGGTGGCGGTGTCCGATGAGGACGCGCCGAGGGACGCTGCGGAGTTGCAGCGCGCCGAGATGGCAGCCCACGCACGAGAGTTCTTCGACGTCGAAGAGGACGATGACGAACCGATTCTTGGCTCCGAGGAGGAGGCAGAAGAGGCACCCGAGTCCGACGAAGATCCGCGCGGAGGCCGCGGGCGCCGCCGGCGCCGCCGCCGCAACGGCAAGGGGAACGAGTCCAGTGGCGGGGACGATCTCCCGAGCTACACCGTTTCGGACGCGCCGCTGGATCTCGATCTCGGCATCGAGGACGAGGAAGAGCCTCGGGAGCCACGCTCACGCGAGCGCGGTGACCGGGATCGTGAACGCGGTGACCGGGATCGCGGTGACCGGGATCGCAGTGACCGGGATCGCAGTGACCGGGATCGCAATGACCGCGACCGCGGTGATCGGGATCGCAATGACCGCGATCGCGGCGATCGCGATCGGGATCGCGGTGACCGCGACCGCGACCGCAGTGAGCGTGACCGGGATCGCGGGGATCGCGACCGAGATCGGGATCGGGACCGCGGAGACCGCGGCAGAGACAAGCGTCGCAGTGACGACGAAGGCGACGTGATCGAGGTGCTCGCCTCGATCATCACCAACATCGATCGCCGAGGCGGCTTCGTCGCGATCAAGCAGATCGCGGACACTGCCTCGCGGAAGCACAATCTAGCTCAGGACGTCGGCCAGGCCATGGGCCTGGTCAACGCGATGTTGCGCGCTGACAACCTCAAGCGCGCCGCCCGCGGCGAGCGTCAGCGTTTCCGCTTCTCTTCAGGGCGCGTAGCGTGCACGGACGGGAGCCTGGACGGTGACCTGCGGCGCCTGGAAGAGGAGATCCAGGGCAAGGTCTTGCGCTACCAGGAGCAGGTCCGCCGTCAGCTGCTGCGCCGCTTCCAGGACCTCCCGCAGCGTGCGCTGGGCGATCTCATCGCCCTGCTGTTCGAGCGCCTTGGCTACACCAATATCAGCCACGTGCGGCGTCCTGGCGGAAACGAAATTCACCTCTCGGCGAAGGCGCCTGACTTCGCTGGCGGGGTGCAAACGGCAATCGTCGTGCGCAAGGACGGCAAGGAAGTCGGCCGCGAGCGCGTCACCGAGTTGCGCGGTTCGCTGCACCACTACGGCCCCGCCCATGCAGGCTTCATGCTTACCACTGGGCAGGTGCTGAGCGGCGCGCGCGAAGAGGCACAGGTTAGCGGGGCAGCGCCGGTGATGCTGCTCGATGGCTTTGGCCTCGCAGCGCTGTGCGAGCAGCACGGGATCGGCGTGCAACACACCCGCATCACGTTGCCTGTCGTGGACCTTGAGCTCTTTGACGCCTTGAAGGGCAACTGAGAGGTGAGGGCGGTGAAGCGACTGTCAACGCACGTCTTGCCGCGCGGATCCTGGATTGGGATCTGTGCGTCGATGCTCGCGGTTGCTTGCGGTGGCCCACCGCCCTCCCAGTTCCCCACGGCGGACGCCGCGCTCGAGCGCATGCGCGCGACCCAGAGCTGCAGCCTCGGGGTGCGCGCCGACGCGAAGATCGACTACTTTGGCGACGAAGGTCGAGTGCGCACGAGCGCGCTGTTCTTCGCTGTACGCCCAGAGAGCCTGCGCTTCGACGTGCTGGCTCCAAGCAACCTCGGGATGGCGCTGATTCTCACGTCAGACGGTGAGCGCTTCGCGCTCGCCGACAAGCTGAACGGCATCTTCCTCAATGGTCCGGCGCGGACGTGCAACGTCGAGCGCTTCACCCAGGTGCCGGTGCCACCTCACGCGCTCGTGACCATGATGGGGGGCGAAGCTCCCGTGTTGGTTCATGAGCCTGCTCAGGCGAGCATCGAGTGGGACGGCGCCTTCCTGGGTGGCGGCGCCTACGAGATCAGCATTCGCTCGAAGCACGAGGCGACGCAGATCATCCGCCTCGAGCCCTACGAAGCGGACTGGGAGAAGCCGTGGAAGGAGCAGCGTTTGCGGGTCGTGGAGGTGAAGGTCCAGCAGCGCGACTACGTGCTCTACGAAGCCATCCTCAAAGACTACGAGCCCGCTCACACCGCGAAGCCATTCGTTGATCCGGACGGGCTTAGCGCCGACATCCCTCCGAGTGGTCCCAAGTGCGACGCGGAGCTTCCGCGGAGCGTACGCATCGAAGTCCCCGAGCAGGACAAGGACCTGACGATGCGCATCAAGTCGATCGAGCACAATCCGCCACTGATCGCTGGCACCTTCATCCAGGCGCCCTCAGGCGGCATGAAAGTCCAGCAGTCTTACTGCGAAGACAAGTGAAGCTCCTTCTGTGTTTTTTTCGGGGGAGAGCGCACCGCTTGGCGCCGCGCCCGGGGCCGTCAGCCGTTCAAGCTCTGACGGAGCTGACCGGGACAATCGCTGATTAGCGCGTCGACTCCCAAGGCATCGAGGCGTCGCGCGTCTTCGCTGTCATTCACGGTCCACACGTTGACCAAGCTACCCTGGGCGTGCAACGCGCTCACGAGTTCGGCATCTGTGACTTTTCCCTGGGGATGCACGGCGTTCAGCTTGAGCGCGGATCGAGCGGCGCGTTGCTTGACCGCCCGCAGCATGCGTGCCTGCCCCTGGTGGACGAGCCACGCACCCGGGACGTCGGGGACCAGGCGCCGAAGCATCGCAACCAGCAGCGGGTTGAAGCTCGAGAACAGCACGAACTCGCCTGGCGACTGCAGATCCTTCACCAGCGCGGCACAGCCCTGCACCAGGCGTAGGTGCTGGATGGCCTGGGCGCGGAGGTCCGGACTCAGATCGCTCTTCAGCTCAACGTTCACCCGCAGCGAGTGCTCCTGGCAGAAGCTCAACACCCGTCGCAGATTGGGGACTCGCTCACCGTCTCCGACGTCAATCGCATCGAGCTCAGCCCGAGTCAGCTGATCCACGCGTCGCACGTCACGACCTTGGGACACTCGCTCGAGGGTGGCGTCGTGGACGACCACCACGTTGCCGTCGCCGCTGAGCCGCACGTCGAGCTCGATGCCGTCTGCGCCTTCGTCCCGCGCGAGCTCGAACGCCGCGAGGGTGTTCTCCGGCGCGGCATGCCGGGCACCGCGGTGCCCCAAGATGAACGGCGGGCAACCGATGGTGCGGCGCCAGCTCGCATAGACGTCTGCCGGACTCACTGAAGCTCCTCCGCGATCTCGCGAGCGACTTCACGCGCCCTTTCTAGCTCGTTCGACGCAAACGCGATCCCGCCGACGACGGGATGTCCTCCCCCCCCGAACCTCGCGCAGATCTTGGAGATGTCCGTGTCGAGGCTACGTCCGGACCAGGGGTTGTAGCCGACGGAGATCTTCACGCCCGTCTTCAGCAGGCCCACGACCACTGAGTACGTCGAGTCCGGATACAGCGCGTAGGTCACGAACTTGCCGATCACCTCGAGGGGCTTGTCGGTCAAGTCCACCAGGACCACGCGCCCCCGCCGCTCTGCGCGGTGCTTCACCCGCGCTTGAAAATCTTGTTGCCGTGAGGCAATAGGAGCGTGCAGACGTTGGATGTCTGCGCTCTTGGCGACGTCGACCAGCTCTTCGTTGAGCAGCCTCGGGACCAAGCGCTTCAGCATGCGGTCGTCACCGTAGTGCTCCACCACGCTCACCAGCTGCATCACCGGGCTGCCCCGGTCGACCGCCTGCTCTGCGGACTCGAAGCTCGCCGTATCCACGCGATCCGCCCAATCGATGAGCGGCCGCAGGTGAGTCAGATCGAGACCGAAGCGATCGCTCGCTGTGTCCGCGATCAAGCGCGAACACGAACCAGCTCCGGGGTCGTAGAACATCCGCTCCGCCTCGTCCACGGCCCGACGCTCGTAGTCTTGCCGTGCGGCAGCAGACTCGAAGGCGGTGGGGTGGTGGTCAAAGAACCAGGTCAGGTGCGAGGACGCGCTGTAGCGGTAGTCGAGGATCGCGCTGATATCGGCCCCACCGAGGGCCGAGTCGGGCCGCCGCTGACCATGGCCATAGCCGCACGCCAGGTAGTTGAAGCGCAGCGCCCCACCCTCGATGGAGCTCAGCAAGTGGGTGAAGAGCGCCGCGCTCGCCAAGCCGTCGAAGCAGTGGCCATGGGTCGCGACGAGGACCTTGGGGGAGGGGGCAACCACTCGGCCCCTGTAGCACGATGTCCCACATTGGGGCACCCGACCTAGACTCGCATCCGCAGGCTCCGTCCGCTGACTCAAAACACTCCAGGTCTCGTCTGAACAGGGGACACAATCCCCTTTTGCTCTTGTAAGCTCGCGTACGTTCTCGGTTTCTAAAGCCCCATGTGGATTCGGTTGCGTCGACAGCGCCGCGTCCACGCTTCGGGGGGAGGCAATGGACCATGCGTCGGACAACGAAATTCTTGGTGGCAGCGGTTGCGGTTTCTCTGATTCAGGTTGGATGTCGCAAGAAGGAAGAGGAACAGGAGCCTCAGTCGGCCTACCAGCAGCAGCAGCCTTACGGGCAGCAGCCGTACGGTCAGCAGCCCACTGCGCAACCAAGCGCGACCGCGGCGCCGCCAGCCAACCCGCTCGGCGCCATCTTCAGTGATCCGAACGCGCTGCAAGGGATCTTGTCGGGCGCTCTCGCCGGTGGTCAGGCCACGCTCGGCGCTGTCACCGGTGGTGAGCTCGGCCCAGTGCAGAGTGGCATTCAGATGAACGCCGGCACCTCCGCGAAGGGCGCGCGCGCCGACGGAGAGCTGATGAGCGCCAAGCTCCAGCAAGATGGACACGCCCAGGCGACATTCACGCTGATGCCAGGCAAGTGCTACACCTTCATCGGCTTTGGTGGCCTCGGTGTCTTCGAGTTCCAGATCAACATCACAACCGCGCCACCCTTGCCTCCACAGGTGCTGGCTCAGAGCGCACCTGGCGCTGGCAACCAGCCCGTCGTCGGCCCCAACGAGCAGTGTCTGCGTAGCCCGAGCCCAATCGCGATGCCGGTCACTGTCGATATGCACGTGGTGAAGGGCCAGGGCATGGTGGGCGCGCAGGCCTACTCCAAGTGAGCGAATACATGCACGAGCACTCAAAGTCTCCGTCTCCGAACAGTCGGTTCCGTGGGGCAAAGCAGCTGCTGAGCGTCGGCGCTTGGCTAGGCATCGGCGCGTTGGTCGTCGTGGGCTGTCGCAAGAAGGAGGAGGTGGAGTATCCACCGCCGAATCCCAGCGCGAGCGCCACGGCGACGCAGACGGCGACCGCGCCGCCTACCAACACCGTGCCCACCGCCAGCGCGACTCCGAGCGCCGCTCCAACCGCGCCTCCGCAGCCGGTGGCGCTCGATCCGTTGACCCTCGAGGACCTCGGCAAGGCGATCAAGAAGCGTGTGACCAAGCAGGCGCCTTACCCGATGAAGGCGGTGGATCAGCCGTTTGGCGCCGTGCTGGCTGAGGGGCAAACCTATGAGGTTCCGCTGATGGTCGCGGGGGGCAAGTGCTACTCGGTGATCGCCCAAGGCGGGCCGGGCATCACCGAGCTCGACATCGAGATCAAGCTCGAGCCGATCCCGAATCTCCCGCTGCCCATCAATCCCACCTTCGCGGTGGACAGCACCGGCGGTCCAGAAGCCGCCATCACCCCCTGCGTGAAGAACGTGCTGCCAAGCGGGATCCCCGGCAAGGTGATCCTCAAGGCAACGCGGGGCGCGGGCCCCGTCGCGGCCCAAGTGTTCATGAAGTAGGCGCTGCCCCCTTACGGCGCGCACAAAACAAGCAACCGCCCGCTGCTCTCACCGACAGCGGGCGGTGACGCGTCGCCTGCCTGCATCGCCTTCTCGCATCCTCGAGGGCGCCTCCCTGCCTCCCCGCCTGCGCGACCTCGAGGATCCGCCTGAGCGCCTCTGGCTGCGCGGCGAATTGCCGAGTGGTCCCATGGTTGCTGTCGTCGGTACCCGAAAGCCAACGGCGCAGGGTAGGGAGTTCGCAGAACGCTTGGTGCGTGATCTAGCGCGGCGTGGAGTGACCATCTTGAGTGGTGGCGCCGTCGGCATCGATCAAACGGCGCACGAGGCGACTCTGGAGGCATCTGGACAGACGCTGGTGGTCGCGCCTGGTAGCTTCGAGCGCCCGTACCCTGACGAGCACGCAGCGCTGTTCAAGCGGGTGCTGGGTCATGGCGGTGGGTACCTGAGCGTGGTTCCGGACGGCAATGTTGCTGAGCCGTGGGGCTTCTTTCGGCGCAATTCGGTGATGGCGGCGCTCGCGCATGTCGTCGTGGCCATCGAGTCGACGGTGCGCAGCGGCACGCGCAACACCACGTCTCGTGCCCGCAAGCTGGGGCGCCCGGTGTTTTGGCCTCCCGCGTCGCCTTGGGACAAGAAGCGCAGTGGCTTCGCGGCAGAGTATCGCTTGGGTGGGGTCACGCCGCTGTTCGATGCGCGGGATGTGCTGGGGTGCTTGGCGGCGCAGCGGCTCTACGGCTTGCCCGGCGCCGCCGCTGCGCAGCTCGACTTCGAGAGTCTTTGGGAGTTCGAAGTGGCCGACGCCGCACCCTCACCCCCGAAAATTGGGGAGCCTGCTGAGGACTCGTCCAAGGCGTTTGAGTCTGCCGGTTGGTTTGGGGGGGAGGCGCCCTTCGAGTCCAGCGTGCGGCCGCTCACTCGGGACGTCTCTCGGCAAAACCCGTCGCAGCTACTCGGGGCCTTGGAAGGGGGGCCCCGGAGCGGCAGCGAGCTGGCGGAGGCGCTGGAATGGTCACGGAGCGTCGTCGAGCGCGCGTTGGTGCAACTCATGCTGGAAGGGCGCATCGAGCGTGACCGCCGGGGTCGCTTTCGGCTGGCTTGATGGTGATCGAGCGCAGCGACTTGCGACGCCTCGCTCCGGGTGCGATAGCCAGCCGGAAACATGTCAGACGTCACGATCATCGGCGCTGGATTGGCTGGTTCTGAGGCCGCACTGCAGCTCGCCCGGCGCGGCTTTGGGGTGCGCTTGCTCGAGCAAAAGCCGGAGAAGCGCACTCCGGCGCAGAGCAGCGACTCACTTTGCGAGCTGGTGTGCTCGAACTCGTTTCGCGGCGCGCACCTGACGAACGCCGTCGGGCTGCTCAAGGAGGAGATGCGCCGCCTCGGCTCCGAGGTGATGCAAGCCGCCGAGCTCTCGAAGGTGCCAGCTGGCGGCGCGCTAGCCGTCGATCGGGAAAAATTCTCTGCAGAAATGACCAGGCGTCTGCAGGCAGAGCCCAAGATCGAGATCGTGCACGGCGAGGTCGGAGGGCTGCCGGAAGAGCGGCCGCTGATCATCGCCACAGGGCCGCTGACGAGCGATGCCCTGGCGGGCTCGCTCGAGGCGCTGCTCGGCGAAGGGAGCCTGGCCTACTACGACGCCATCGCCCCGATCATCAGCGCTGACACCATCGACTGGGATAAGGTATTCATCGCGTCGCGCTGGGACAAGGGCGATACGGAGGCTGACCAGAAGGCGTACGTCAACTGCCCCTTCAACAAGGAACAGTACGAGAGCTTCGTGGCTGAGATTGTTGCCGCGCGGAAAGTTGAGCCGAAGCAATTCGAGAAGGTGCGCTACTTCGAGGGCTGCCTGCCCATCGAGGTGATGGCGGAGCGCGGCATCAAGACGCTGGCGTTTGGTCCAATGAAGCCCGCTGGCCTCACGGATCCGCGGACTGGGCGCTGGCCCTATGCCGTGGTGCAGCTACGTAAAGAAGACGAAGCGGGCTCCGCCTACAACCTGGTCGGCTTTCAGTCGCGCATGGCGTGGCCTGAGCAACAGCGCGTGTTTCGCATGATCCCCGGACTCGAGCAAGCTGAGTTTCAGCGCTTCGGCGCGGTGCATCGCAATACCTTCATCTGCGCGCCGCGTTTCCTCGATGAAACGATGCAACTGAACGGTCACCCCGGGATCTACTTCGCCGGTCAAATCAGCGGCACCGAGGGCTATGTGGAGAGTGCCGCGGGCGGCTGGCTCGCAGCACACTTCATCGCTGAGCGCCTGCAAGGACGTGAGCCGACGCTACCTCCGGAGACCACAGCCCACGCCGGGCTGTTGACGCAGCTCAGTCGTAATCCTGAAGACTATCAGCCGTCGAACATCACCTTCAGCCACTTCGCTGCGTTCGAGGGGCGAGACGCCAAGGGCAAGCGCTTGAAGAAGCGCGACCGCTACCAAGCCATGGCCGATCGAGCCCTCGACGACTTGCAAGCTTTCGTGAAGGCCCACGCGACGCCTTACGCGGACTCCGCTTCGGCATCGGGCTCGACCAGCGCCGAGTGAGCTAGTGGCTCGCGCGCTGATGTTCCAGGGGACAGGCTCCGATGTGGGCAAGTCCCTGCTCGTCGCCGGTCTTTGCCGTGTGGCAAGTAATCGGGGCCTCAGGGTGGCGCCGTTCAAGCCGCAGAATATGTCGAACAACGCGGCGGTTTGCCCGAGCGGCGGTGAGATCGGTCGCGCTCAGGCATTACAGGCGCGTGCCGCGCGGGTCGAGCCTCACGTCGACATGAACCCGGTCCTGCTAAAGCCCCAGTCGGATGTCGGCGCCCAGGTCGTGGTGCAGGGGAAGGTGATCGGAAACGCTGCCGCCGCGGGCTACCAGGGCATGAAGTCGCAGCTACTGGGCGCCGTGCTGGAGTCCTTCGAGCGATTGTGCGCGGAGCATGACCTGGTGTTGGTTGAAGGTGCGGGCTCGCCGGCGGAGATCAACCTGCGAGCGGGGGACATCGCGAACATGGGCTTCGCACTGCCGCGAAGGGTGCCGGTAGCGCTGATCGGCGACATCGATCGCGGTGGCGTGATCGCGGCGCTGGTCGGTACCCAGCAGCTCTTGCCTGCCGAAGAGCGAGACTTGGTGGTGGGCTTCATCATCAACAAGTTCCGCGGGGATATTCGCCTCTTCGACGGCGGGCTGCGGGCGATCGAAGCTCGCAGCGGCTGGCCGAGCTTCGGCGTGGTGCCCTGGCTGCCGCTGGCGGCGCGCTTGCCCGCAGAGGACGCCGTGGCGCTCGAGCGCACACGGAGCCGCGGTGCGGGCGTGAAGATCGCGGTACCGATGCTGAGCCGGATCTCGAACTTCGATGACTTCGATCCGCTGGCCCAGGAGCCAGACGTGGATTTGGTGATGGTGCCGCCGGGCCAGGCGCTGCCCGGCGACGCGCGACTCGTGATCTTGCCTGGAACCAAGGCGACGCTTGGGGATCTCGACTTCCTGAGAGCCCAGGGTTGGGACGTCGATCTGGAAGCGCATTTGCGCCGTGGAGGCCAAGTGCTCGGGATCTGTGGGGGCTATCAGCTGCTCGGTCGCCACATCGCCGACCCGCTGGGGATTGAGGGCGCTCCGCGCAGCGCCAGTGGCTTGGGGTGGCTCGACGTCTCGACGGAGCTGCTACCGGACAAGACGCTGCGCGCGGCTGGCGGCAGCCATTTGCCAACGGGCGCAGCCGTAACGGGTTACGAGATGCATGTCGGGCGCACCAGCGGCCCAGCGACGGACGCGCCACTCCTCGAGCTACGCAGCGAGGCAGGCGATGACTTGCACCTGGACGGAGCCCGCTCCCGCGACGGCCAAGTGAGCGGGTGCTACCTGCACGGCCTGTTCGCGAGTGATGCGTTCAGAGGTCGGTTCCTCGAGGAACTGGGTGTGGCGGGTGCTGGCTTCGCGTATGACGTTCAGGTGGAGCAGGCGTTGGACGCGATTGCGCAAGACCTCGAGCGCTACCTCGATGTGGATGGTTTGCTCGCTAGCGCCGCCCAGATGCGCTGACGTTTGGGTTGCGAATATTGCCGTACGGATTCTTTGTGGGAGGATGTGGGTGTCCCTCTCCCCCAAAGAAAAAGGCGTAAAACGCCGCACAAAGGCCGTTCGTTGCGCGTGTGCTCACGCGACGTTGCGCTTTTCGCGATGGACCTAGAACGCCGTCCTCGGTAGCTATCCACTACGCGAAACTTCCGGCCGCGTTCGTCCCCCGACCGAGGCCGCATCGAGTAGCCGCGCGGCTCACGCGCGGCTCAGCCCACTGGCTGTTCGTTCGCGATCCCAGACGCGAAGAACTTTCCGCGCAGACGATAACAAGCCCAGAACACCCGGGGCTGAGGCGCTGCTTTGCCCAAAGCCGCTCCGACGCCCCAACGAGCCCGCAGTAGGAGCCGCACGGCTCACCAAACGAACGTTTTCGCGCGGAACAACAGCAAGGATGATGGGGCAGCGCGTCACAGGCGGACGCGGCTGGGAGGTTTGCGTGCGCACATCGCTGTGCGCTGGTTCGTTCGTCCCCTGATCGCGCTCGAGTGCGGTCGACCAACCAGGCGCGTCCCCGCGCCACGAGCATCGCTCGTAGAGAAAGGTATCTCGCCGTGAGGTTTCGTAACCCCAACCTGGTCCACTGGCTCACGCCGCGCCGTGGAATGTTCACTGCCTGCTTGTTGCTCGCCGCTTGCTCGGCACACCCAGACTCCGAACAGCCCGAGCCACTGAGCGACACCAACGCGGGCGTGAGCTTTGAGGAGTTCCTCGCTGGCACCTACCACGAGGACTTCGAGGGCGGCGTCTTCATCGTGAACGGCGACACGCCGATCGAGAACGAGAAGCAGCTCTACGAGTTCTGGCGGGACTACGTCGCCTCAGGGGAGCGCCTGATCGTTCAGCGCAATGGTTCGACCGACGCCAAGTGGAACTCCACCCAGAAGAAGAACATCACCTACTGCGTCAGCAACAACTTTGGCTCCCGCAAGAGCCAAGTGGTGAGTGCGATGGAGCAGGCGACGGGGGCGTGGGAAGCGGTCGCCGACGTCGACTTCATCTACGTCTCCGCCCAGGACGCCAGCTGCAATGGCAGCAACGGGAACGTGGTGTTCGACGTGAGCCCGGTCAGCGGACAGGGCTACCTTGCACGCGCTTTCTTCCCGGGGCAGAGCCGATCCTCGCGGAACGTGCTGATCGACAGCAGCACTTGGAGCTCCGGCGTGAGCGCCGCCGGGGTGTTGCGTCACGAGCTGGGGCACACCTTGGGTTTTCGCCACGAACACACACGCCCCGAGTCCGGAGCCTGCTTCGAAGACAACAACTGGCGCGAGCTGACGCCTTACGATCGTCAGAGCGTGATGCACTACCCACAGTGCAACGGCGTGAACACCGGCTTCGCGATCACGAACTACGACGCTCAAGGTGCTGCGGCGCTGTACGGCGCCCCGGGCGGCTCGACACCACCGCCGAGCGGGGGCAGCAACCAGTCCGACTCCCAGAGCGGCAGCGTCGCTCAGAACGCCAGCGACGTGTATGGGCCCTACTCGGTGGCACCGGGGACGCGCTTTGACGCGAGCATCACTGGGACGGGCGATGCGGATCTGTACGTGCGCTTTGGGGGCCAGCCCACCACGACGGCCTACGACTGCCGACCGTACCTCAATGGATCCAACGAGACCTGCTCCTTGGACGTGCCGGGCGGTGCTAGCCAGGCGTACGTCATGGTGCGCGGCTATCAGGCTGCGAGTTACGACCTGAGCGTCGCGTGGACGGCTGGAGCCGGCGGCAGTGGTGGCTCGGGCGGCAGTGGTGGCTCGGGCGGCAGTGGTGGCTCGGGCGGCAGTGGTGGCTCGGGCGGCAGTGGTGGCTCGGGCGGCGGCACGTCGTCACCCAGCGTCGGTCAGGCGTCTGGTTCCGTGGGGCAAGGACAGTCCCAGAGCTACCAGCTCTTGCCCGTGGCGTCGGGCACGCGCCTCCAGGTCGAGCTTTCGGGCAGCGGGGACGCGGATCTATACGTGCGCTGGGACGCTTCGCCAACGCTCACGCAGTACGTGTGCCGGCCTTACCTCGACGGCTCGGCCGAGGTGTGTGACTTGACGGTGCCGGCTGGGGTGAGCCAAGCCGGGATCCTGGTGTATGGCTACGCGGCTTCGAGCTACGACCTGAAGGTCACGTACTACGAACCCTGATTCAGGGTCAGTTGCCCAAAGCCTCGAACCCCTGCGGATGACTCGCCAAGTTGATGTAGGGGTTCGAGCGTCGGGCCGCTCGAGCGAACTCCTGACGGATTGCGGCGAGCACCACGCTCACGGCGCCGATCTCAGGCTCTGAGTCGTGTTTCCGCGGGGTGGGGCGAGGGACGCTGGGGCGACTGCTGCTCGCCGGAGGCTCGCTGCGCACCCGCTGGCGAGCCAGGTCGCTCGCTGACGCTCGCTGAACCGCGTACAGCGCGGTCGGCTCGCAGAGTTCGAGAGGAATGCGGTGCAGGCTGCCCGGGCCTGAGTAGACCTGCGCCACCAAATCGGGCAGCAAGCTGAGCAGCTCGCCGTCGGCGCAGATCCGCAGCGCGAGGTCCACGCGTTGAGTGCGCATGGCGATTTGGCGTTTGTACTGCTGGGGCCAGTGTTCTTCTCGAGGGTTGCTGGGCGCCACGAAGCGGTGTGCCAAGAGCTTGTCGAGAGTGGGCTCCGGGTCGCTGTACAGCGGATGCCCCTCGCCGCAGTACACGCCACGCGTGATCACGCCCAGGCAAGTGACGTGGAGGCCAGGCTCTTGCTCCGTTGCGTCGACGATCGCCAGATCCAAGCCGCCGTTCAGTAGTGCATCTCGCGTTGCTTCGTTGCTCAGCTCGATCAGATCGGGCACGAGGCGCGGGTGCTGTTCCCGCACCTTCGCGAGGGCTGGCAGCACGAACGTCGCCATCAGGGGACTCGGCGCGGAGAGCTTCAGGGTGCCGGAGAAGCAGTCGTCGGTCGCCAGTCGAACGCCTTCCTCGACCCGCTGCATCGCCTCACGCACCGCGCGGAGCAAATCCTCTCCCGCGGGGCTGAGCACCAGGGTGCGACCCACGCGCTTGAAGAGCTCCACCCCGAGCTCGTCTTCCAGCTGTTTTACCGAGCGAGAGAGCGCGGAGGGGCTCAAATGCGCCGCGCTGCTCGCGCTCGGAAGGTGCTGCGTTTCAGCTACGGCGCGAAACGCGGGGAGCCAGTTCCAGAGCTGCGTGACTCGGGGAGGACGCTGCATTCGGCCACTATGACGAGCAGCGTTGTCACTGCACAAGCAAAGCGGCCGGCGTTTTGCCCGCGAAAACGCTGCTAGCGGAAGCGTGGCACAGGCGCTGGAAAACTCACCTCGGATCCGCACGGGAAGGTTGTCTCAACCTGTTTCGCCACAGGTCGAACCGTCCGACACGCCGTGTCATCCAGGGTTCTAGAGCGTTTCCCCGTGAAACCGATTGTTTGCTGTTCGTTACCAAACAAGCAACTGTCAACGCGCTGAGTTGCTTGCCGCCCTGTCGCCCGATGTCACTCGGGGAGGTCGATGGGCTCAACGCGCACGGACACCTTGAGGCGCTCCCCGCCGCCGCCCTTGTAGAGCGTCCCGGAGGTTGGCGTCGCGTCGCGGTAGTTGCGGCCACAAGCGACGCGGATGTGGTCCGTGCCGGCGAGGATGCCGTTCGTGGGGTCGAAGCCGCGCCAGCCCGTCCACGGTAGGTAGAGCTCCACCCAGGCGTGGGACGCTTCAGACTGCACCTGGTTGGCGTAGTCGGCGCCAGTGTAGATGTACCCAACGCGGTACCGCGCGGCAATGTTCAAGAGCCGCGCGAGGCAGATGAACAAGTTCGCGAAGTCCTGACACACGCCGCGCCGCTTTGTGTAGACGTCGAACGGCGTTGTCTCGATATTGGTCGAGCCGGGGACGTAGGCGAAGTCGCGGTAGATGGTCTGATTCATGTCGACGAGCGTCTCGACCAGGTCGAAGTCCTGACGCTCGGCAAAGCTCATCGCGAACTCGGACAGCTCTCTGAGCTGCGTCTCCGGCAGCTCCATGGGGAGCAAGTAGGGCAGCATCATCTGGCGCTGCCAGGGCATCCACACCAGCGGGATGGTCATCCGGCGCTGGGGGGAGTGCAGCACGGGCGGCTGCTTGACCTGGATGATGGACTCGCTCAGCACGCTGAGCTTGGTGTACGGCTTCTCGAGGCGCATGCGTCGCGAGCGGTTGCCAAACACGTCCTCGAAGTCGCTGCCGGGGGTGGTCGGCTCCACCACCAGCCGGTGCTCGATCAGTCGCTGCTCGGCGTCTTGCACAGGGCTCAGACGCAACACGTGAGAGCTCAGCTCGACTGGCTCCTCGTAGCTGTAGGCCGTGAGGTGGCGCACGCGCATCGTGACCCACTCGGGGCGCGGTGCGGGCACCGAAGCCGGCGCGTTGCGGGGCGCGACGTCTGTCGGCTCCTCGTTGCTGCTCACGCGATGGAGGCCGCTCGCGTCGCGATCGCTCGTGGGCTCGGCGCCGTCGCTCTCAGCCAGCCGCGTCTGGGCCAGCTGGGGCGCCCCACCCGCGGCGCCACGTGGCCCCGGTGGAGGCTGCTGCATGGGACCAAAGCCGCGGCTCGGACCGATGTGGTGCGCTGTGTCCTGTTCCTCGGGGAACTGGGAACTCTCGAACAGCACCACGCCGCGCCGCACGACGATCAGCTCGCCCTTCGGTACCTGCTTCCAGCCACTGTTCGACAGCGGCCGCGTCGCGACGACGGTCAACGTGCGAGAAGAGTCGAGGGGGTTGTCGATGTCGAGGTCGAGCACGTGGTTCGATAGCTCGATGTCCTCGTGGGGCGGGACGATGCGCGCGTAGTGCGGGTTCTTGAAGCCTTTCACGTCGGCGTAGGCCAGGAGGTCCATGCCGTCGGAAAGCAGGAAGTTCGCGCTGCCTAGCTCGTTCAAGTCGCGCAGCCAGCGCCGCACCTCGAGCAAGTCGAGGTCACCGATGGTGCGACAACCTTGAGCGCGGATCTGTGTGAGCAACCAGCAAAACGCCCGCTCCGAGTCGCTCAAGCCAACCGGCTCGAATACCGGGCGGAAACCCAGTGACAGCGCGCGCAGCTCACCCTGGTTCAGCGTGCCCTGGTGCGCGAACAACCAATCGCGGCCGGCGTAAGTCCGCGAGAACGGTTGCGCGTCCGCCTGGTTCACGCGCTTCGTGGTTCCGCGCAGATGGCAGACGAAGGTCGCCGAGCGGAAGCGCTGCCAACTGTCAACGAGTGAGCGGAACGACTCCTCGTCACGTGGCTCAGGCTCCTTCACCACCACGCTCGCCACTTCGTCCGGCGGGTACCAGCCGATCCCCCAGCCTGGGACTTGCAGCGCTTCGGTCTCTTCTTTGGGACGATGCAGCTGGAGCCCTGGAGACGCCGGACTGTCGAAGGACAAGCCGAGTAGGTGTGTCGAGTGGGGCGAGTCGTCCATGTCGTGCCGGCGCTGGGAGCTGTCGCGAGTTTGGGGGGGAGGTTGACGTGGATGTTCCACGGCTAACCCAAGCGACACGTTTAGCTTGCGTTGACGACACAAGCCAACGACAGACAGGTTTCAACGGCGCGCTTTTGGCGCCTGTGGCGCCCGATCGGCGCTCCTCACCCCCAACCCTTGAGCCAGATCCGGCTGATCTACAGCTGACGCCGTGCGTTGAAGGTGTAGGTGGGCGTAGGCCGCGTCATTCAGCGGCCGGCGCTTCAGGCATGCTCGGATCGAAGTAGATCGAGTGCAGGAGGTTGCAGATTTCCGACGTTTCGTCGACTACGCGCGTCAGCGCGGCGTGGACACCGCCGCCACTGAGGTCGGCGCTCTTGCCTGCTTCGAGGTAGTCGAGCAGTCTCTGCACGCGCACCTCACACTCCTCGCCACGCTCGGTAGTTGCCGCACGGATGCGTTGCAGATCGACCTGCGACGCTTTGAGTGAGTAGAGGATGGAGCGCGGGAAAGTGGGGTAGCGCAACAGGAAGTCGACGATGGCGAGGCCGTTGGGCGGGTTCTTGTGACACTTGTAGTAAGGCTCCGTGGCCGAACAGGAGCGCAACAGCGCGAGCCACTGAGCGGCTTCCAGAGGTGTCTCCCGGGAGCTAGTCGGCCCAAGCGTGTGGTACTTGATGTCGACGATGCGTGCTGTCTGCTGTGCGCGCTCCAGGTGCCAGCCGAGCTGCATGAAGGTGAGGGGCTCCTCGTGCAGCATCGTCGCGCTGGCTACGCCGTGGGTCAGCGCGGCCATCTCCTTGAAGCGGCTGTAGAACGCCTCGCGATCCGAGCGATACAGGCGCTTGCCCGGGCCATCCATCAGCCAGCGCCAGAACTCGTTCAGAGCCTCCCAGAGCTCGAGGCTAATTACTTCGCGGATGGTGCGCGCGTTCTCCCGCGCCCAGTACGCGGCGCTAACCAGGCTCACGGGGTTGTCCTGATCCCAGGTCAAGTAGCGCTGGACCACCTCACCATCCAAGATTGCTTCCTCGGGGAAGCGCTCCTTGAAGCGCGGTAGCTCGCCGCTCACCACCATGACCGGCTGCCAACGCTGCGGGGGATCGAGCTCGACGTCGAGCACGAAGGACTGATTGACGGACAACAGCCGAGCCAGGTTTTCGGACCGCTCCACTTGGCGACCGAGCCAGAAACAAGTCTCCGCGACGCGGGAAATCATTGGTCACCCTCCGGGGGGCTGGGGCGAGAGGCGAGGGGTGCGCTCTCGATGCGGTGCTTGCTGCTGGCGTCGTCCGCGTGGTGGCCGAGCACCCAGGTGTCCTTCGAGCCGCCACCTTGGCTGCTGTTGACTACGTAGCTGCCTTCCACCAGCGCCACGCGGGTCAAGCCGCCGGGGAGCACCCAGCTGCTCTTGCCGGTCAAGATGAAGGGCCGCAGGTCGACGCGGCGCGGTCGAGCTTTGCCGTCGAGCCAGGTCGGGCAAGTGGAGAGCTCCACCACCGGCTGGGCGATGTATCCGCGAGGTTTGTTCGTGATGCGCTCGCGGAACTCGCTGATCTGTTCAGCCGTGGAGCGGGGGCCGATCAGCATGCCGTAGCCGCCGGAGGCGTCCACCGCCTTGACCACCATCTTGCTCAGGTTCTCCAACACGTGGCTACGATGGCTCGCCTCGCCACAGAAGAACGTCTCCACCTGACCGAGGATCGGCTCTTCGCTGAGGTAGAAGCGGATCATGTCGGGGACGTAGGGGTAGACCGCTTTGTCGTCAGCGACGCCGTTTCCGATCGCGTTAGCCAGGGTGACGTTGCCCTTGGCGTAGGCGCGTACCAGGCCGGGCACGCCGAGGAGGCTATCCGGGCGGAACACTTCGGGGTCGATGAACTCATCGTCGATGCGCCGGTAGATCACGTCGACGGGCTCTGGGCCCCGGGTGGTCTTCACGTAGACGCGATCGTCGTGCACGAAGAGGTCGCTCGCCTGCACCAAGTCGACGCCCATGCGTCGCGCCAGGAAGCCGTGCTCGAAGTAGGCGGAGTTGAAGGCCCCAGGGGTCAGCACCACGACGCGGGGCGAGTCACCGCGCGGCGGCGCCAGCTCACTCAAGCGCTCCCGCAGGCGTGTCGGGTACTCGTCGACGCTCCGCACGGTCGCCGTGCGGAACATCTTCGGTAGCACCTTCTTGAGGACGTTGCGGTTCGACAGCACATACGACACCCCAGAAGGGCAGCGCAGGTTGTCTTCCAGCACCAGGAAGCGCCCCTTCCCGTCGCGCACCAGGTCGATACCGGCGATCTGCACGTACACGCCGTCGCGAGGGCGAATGCCGTGGACCTGCTTCAGGTATCCAGTGCCTCCGTGGACGAGCTCCGCGGGGACGACCTTCTCTTTGAGAATGCGCCCCTCGCCGTAGACATCCCCGAGGAAATGATTCAGGGCCGTCACGCGTTGCAGGAGCCCGCGCTCGACCAGCTCCCAGTCGTCTGCGGTGACCACCCGGGGGACCAAGTCGAAGGGGAAGATGCGCTCACCCCCTCGATTGTCGGAGTAGACCGAGAAGGTCACGCCGCCCTTGAGGAAGGTGTTGTCAGCCAGTCGCTGGCGACGCTCCATGCGCGCGGCGCCCAGGCTCTCGAGCCCGCCGATGATGGGCGCGATGCTCGGCCAGGGTTCGCCTCGGGCTTCGAACAGCTCGTCGTGAGCGCCGGGGAGGGGTTCGTAGTTTGAGAAGATGGGGACCTTCACCTCCTCTGCTTGTGCCATCGACTCACGTTTCATCCGAGTTTCCGCCGCGTTCCGGCTCCGCCTCCTGGTTTCAGACTACAGGGAACCCTTGCGAGTTTGAAGGGCGGCGATCGTGACAACCCGGCGCTCTTTGACACGGGGCGTTGGCAGCGACTTTGCCACGCCCCAGCCCTCCGAGCGGGTTTTTGGGGGAGAGAACAAACCACACGGAAACACACGGACTGAACGGACGATGCGTAGGCGCTGAAGGCTTGCGTGCGCGCTAAGCTTGGAAAGGCAGCGACCAACCGCGCTGGCGATATAGTGCTTCCAGGATCTCGAGTGCCTCGGGTTCGTTCTCAGCGCCCAGGTGTCCCAGCAGACCCTGTTCGGCTTGCGCGGGATCGTCGCTGGCAAGCGTGACGTAGTCATCGAGGGACAAGAGGTCCGCGTTGGCCGGCGGCAGCCAGGGCGCGAGCTGGTCCGTGTCGAAGCGTGGCGCGCGCTCGTTGCACGTAAGACCCAGCTCAAGAAGCGCGCCGCGGAGGCGCTCCACCGGCGCTTGGTCGTCGAGGAAGTCTGCGCTGCTGAGCAATCTCTCGAAGAACTCTCGAGTGCTCGCGGCGAGGGAGTACACGGTGCCGTCCTCGTGCTCCCAGAACACCCAGGGCGCGCCGGCTTCCGTTCCCGCGTCCGGGTGGAGGTACAGGCCGTAGGCGCTGCCGCCGCCGTTCATGGCTATCACCAACAGCCACGGATTGTGGCAGTCGATTTCCGTCGCGGGGAAGGGTTCGACGTCGAACAGCACGGTCGCGAAGTCACTGAAGAGTTGGTCGTCTTCGTCGCAGCGCGCCAGCACCCGCCGCAGATCTTCGTCGATGGTGACGCCCAGGGCTTCGATGGCGTCAATGCTCGATGGCC
This sequence comes from Polyangiaceae bacterium, assembly GCA_020633205.1. Lineage (NCBI taxonomy): Bacteria > Pseudomonadati > Myxococcota > Polyangiales > Polyangiaceae > Polyangiaceae bacterium. The sequence goes on along the minus strand of JACKEB010000010.1, from coordinate 469,833 downwards.
GCGCCGCTGGCGGTTCTGCTGCCTCCGCGCTGTCGAGGCGCAGCTTCGTTGCCCGTTTGCTGCGCAGCAGCCCGCCCTTCTGTTCCAGCACCGTGACTCGCTGTCCGACCCGTGGCGCGAATCCACAAGCCGACGCGCCGAAGCGGAGCCGTCCGCCGCCGTCGAGCGCGATCCAGCCTAGACCATCGCTGTCCAGTGCCTCAATCGTTCCGCTGCGTCCCACTGCACTCATCGCGGCTGCACCCTAGTTCGGCGCGGGAGAGAACGCCAGTGCGCTCCCTATGCGTATCCACGGGGATGCAGGAGTCGCTGGCTAGCGCTTCTCGCGCCACTCCGCCAGGGCCTGGGGACACACCAGCGCTTCGAGTAGCGTCTGTTCCAACCACTGGGCGTAGCGCTTGGAACCCCAGCCGCTCTCGACGGCGAGCATCGTGTACACGGGGCGGCCCGTGTACATCCAAGCGATTCGCCGTGCCTCCAGCCGCTTCAATGGGGGGCGCAAGAGCCCGGCTTTTGCCAAGCGCTCGACGCGAGCGCGCTGCATCTCGAAGCGAAGCTCTTCGAAGCGTTGGTCGAGCTCGTGAAGTGCCGCAGAGCCCGCAGCGTGCGCCCGCAAGTCCCCCAGAGCTGCTCGCTCGCCATCGTAGATGCTCCGAGCGACCTGCGCGGTGGCTGCGACGGCGTCGATGGGATCGCTCGCCGTTTCCAGGCGCGCAAACGCCGCCTTGAACTTCGGACCAAATAGCGCCTCTTCGAATAGTTGACGCACGATGCCGTCCTTCGACTTGAAGGCGGCGTAGACCGTGGAGGTCCCTACGCCCGCGGCCTCCGCGATGTCGGCGATGGTGGCCTGCTCGAGGCTCTGCTTGCCGAGCAGATCGCGCGTCGCGTCCAGGATTTGGCGCTGGGTCTGCGCTCGGCCTTCTTCACGCAGAGGGGACGAATACGCTCGCTTCTTCAGTTTCCGCATCCGGGAGGATTGTTACTTGTTCGCGCCTCCCGGGCGCGAATTGCCTGAGTCGTCACTTGGCCTTCGCCTGCTTTGGCTTGGCGGTCTTTGCTGGCTTGGCGGTCTTCGCTGGCTTGGCCGTCTGGGTGGCTTTCGCCGTCTTGCTTGCCTTCGCCGCCTTGGTCACCGCGCCTGCCGCGCCGACCCAGCCCTGGTTCTTGAAGTACGCCCACAGCGCCCGGGCGTGCCCCAGGCCCAGATCATAGTCCGCGGCGAGCCAGTCGGTGAACTGGGTCGCGCGCACGTCCCCCAGCAGGCCGCGCTTCTCCGCCGCTTTCCGAAACTGCTCGGGCGTCAGCCCCGTCTTCGCCTGGATGTTGTCGATGTACGCCTGGAAGGACATGAATTGGATGTAGTCCACTCTATCGAAAGGATCAAGCGAACTCCAGTGCTGAGCTCTGGTGTATCCGCATGGATGCGGAGGAGTGGCGGCTTCGGGACGAACCGCCAAGGACGCCAAGAGCGCCAAGGATTGGGGATACTGGGCTCGCGTCGATGTCAACCCGGTGCGTGGACGCGCCTGGAAGTCGAGACGGCGTGCTTCCGCGGCAGCGAAGCTGCCGTGATGCGCGGAGGTCGATTCCCTGACCTTGGGAGGACGCTTCAGCGTCCGACTATGAGCGGGAGAAGGGATTCGAAACCGAGGGAGTCTGCGTCCAAGCCGAAGGCTTGGCGCTCCCGAGGTCAGAGAACCCTGATGGAACGAAAAAAGCCCCCGAAGGGGCTTTCTTTCAATAGAGCGGGAGAAGGGATTCGAAACCGAGGGAGTCTGCGCGAGCTTTGCTCGCGTACCCGAGGTCAGAGAACCCTGACAAAACGAAAAAAGCCCCGAATGGGGCTTCTTTTCAATAGAGCGGGAGAAGGGATTCGAACCCTCGACGTCAACCTTGGCAAGGTTGCACTCTACCGCTGAGTTACTCCCGCAAGCGGTCCCTCGTTGAGGAGGGAGCGAACTTGTATTGGCCGGCGGCGGATCTGTCAAGGCGACTCGAAACATTTCTGTGCGGTGCGTCCGGGGCGCGTGGCCGGTGCTGAGCCGAGCGGTTGCTTTGGGCTGGTCCCGGGGGACTGTGCGCCGCGCCTCACCCCCAAACCCGGAGGCAGCGGGGACGGCGCGGCGACGTAAACTGACGCATGCGCGCGTGGGGACTTCCGATGCTGGCGGTGGCGATCGTCGCTTGTCAGCAGGCGCCGGAGCCAGCGCCGAGTGCCGCACGGCCCACTGTATCGGCGTCGCCTGGCGCGTCTTGCGAGCAGATCCGTCAAGACGTGCGGCGTGAGCAGGCGCGCTTGGCGAAGCTCCCCCAAACCTGTGACAGCGACGCAGACTGCGATCTTTACGGGGGACACGAATGCCCGAACGCCCTCGCGCGCACCTGTCCGGACGCCGTTGCGAAGTCGTCGGCTCGGGCGATGCGTCCCCTCGAAGACGCTTGGGAAGCGCAGCACTGCGGTGACGTCCTGTGGTCTCCGTACCTGCGGGAAGCCGTGTGTCAGGCGGGGGTGTGCGTGGGCCGCTAAGAGACGAGTGCGAACGCGTGCTCACGGTGCACGTGGTGTCAGTATACTTTCCGTGCGGGAGACGCCGACAGACGGCGTGTGAGGAGAGGCATGAGCAAGAGCAAGCGAGGGATCACACGACGCACGGTGCTGGCGGGCATCGGGGCAACAGTGAGCGGCAGCGTGGTCGGCTGCGGTTCTGACGGGGAGTCCACCACGGCCAACACCGGGGCGGGCGGCGCTGGAGGCACGTCCGGCGGCACCGCAGGCGTGGGCGGTGCGACCGCGGGCAACGGGGGCATCGGAGCTAGCGGTGGCACGAATCCCGGCGGAAACGGTGGAGCAGGTGGTGAAGCCGGCTCTGCGGGTAGCGCGGGCGAAGCGGGAACTGGTGGTACGGGTGGTGAAGGCGGAGAGCCGAGCTGCACGGCGACCAATGGCCTGACGCCCTCCCAGCTGCTCTCGAAGATCGACCACGTGGTCGTGCTGTGCATGGAGAACCGCTCCTTCGATCACTACCTGGGCTCCTTGAAATTCCTCGAGGGGATGAGTGTGGACGGGCTCACGGGCACGGAAACGAACCCGGCTCCCAACGGTGGCCAGGTATTCGTTCACCAGCTCGACGACTTCACTCCGGAGGATCCGCCTCACGGCTGGGATGCGTGTCACAACCAGTTCAACGGTGGCCTGAACGACGGCTTCGTGTTGGAACACGCGGGCAGCTCCCAAGAGGACGTGATGGGCTATCACGTGCGGAGCCAGATCCCGACCACCTACGCCCTGGCGGATGCGGGAGCGATTTGCGATCGCTACTACGCATCGGTGATGGGGCCGACGTGGCCGAATCGCTTTTACTTGCACGCGGGTTCAGCCAACGGTGGCAAGTCGAATCTGCCTCAATTTGGTCTGAATTCGAAATCGATCTGGGCGCGGCTCAACGACGCGAACATCTCCAACACCAACTATTACCACGATCTCGCGTGGGCCCTCGGCGGCCTGGGAAAGACTTCGGGCAATGCTTCGATCTCGAAGTTTTTCGAGGCCTGCGTGATGGGAACGCTGCCCCAGTTCTCGCTCATCGACCCGCAGTTCTTCGGTGCAGGCGCCAACGACGATCACCCGGACCACGACGTGCAGCTCGGGCAGGCGCTGATCTCAACCATCGTTGCGGCGCTCGCTTCCAGTTCCCTGTGGAATAAGTGCTTGTTCGTGATCACGTATGACGAGCACGGCGGCTTCTACGATCACGTTCCGCCTCCGAAGACCACCGATGAGCGCTCGGAGTTCGAGCAGCTGGGGTTCCGCGTACCGAGCCTGGTGCTCGGGCCCCATGTTCGGCGCGGATGCGTCGTGAGCGCGCAACTCGAGCACTCTTCAGTCGCGAAGACGCTGTCTACCCGCTTCGGGATCCCTTACCTGAACGATCGCGTGGCGGTGACCAACGACTTCTCTGCGTGCATCGACCCGTACTATCTCGAGAACCCTGCGCCGCCCCCGGTGCTCCCGCAGCTCTCCATCTCGCGCTCTCGCCTCCTGAGTCGTCCGCGACTTGGCGGGGAGCACCCGGAGATGGCCGCGGTGGCGCGACGTCTGCCCCACTACGCCAAGCGGATTTCCCACGACGGGCTCGGAGAGTCGGAGCACGTGCTGCGCTGGGGCCAAGAGCTAGGTGTTCTCAAGGTGCGCTAGCCTGTCGCCAGGTTTCCCAAATATTTCAAGCATCTCCGCTGGTTAGAAGGCTCTAATCCGGCCGCCCGGCCTCTGTTAGGATGGCGGGATGACCAAACGGTTGCTTGGCTTCTTGTGCCTGACGTTGCTGGGCGCGTGCAGCGCTGCGTCTTCTAATTCGCCGAACGGCCAAGGCGGCGCCGGGGGCGCGGCGGGGACGGGCGCCAACGCAGGCTCAGGCGGTTCCGTAGGTGGAGCGGGAGGGACGAGCGGGGTTGGGGGAGAGGGAAACTCTGGCGCGACCTATTCTTGCGAAGGAGTCACCTGCACGCTGCCGCCCAAGAACCACTGCGACCCTGCGGACGCGAGCTACCTCATCACGTATGAGGTCCCAGGGACTTGCGACAACGGAGCGTGCAGCTACAGCGAACAACGCGTTCCTTGTAGTGATGGTTGCGCCGATGATGCCTGCGTCGGGGATCCCTGCGTGGGAGTGACCTGCAACACTCCTCCAGCGAACCAATGTAGCGGGAACGACTTGGTTGCGTACGATCCCCAGGGAACCTGCAACGGGGGTAGCTGTGACTACACGTCGATGACGCTCACTTGCGCAGACGGCTGCTCTGCGGGCGCTTGCGTCAACGATCCGTGCGCCGGCGTGAGCTGCGCGAATCCGCCAGCTGACAGCTGCGCGTCGGCGAACGCGCTTCGGCGCTACGACGCCACGGGTACCTGCAGCGGCGGGACTTGCGACTACGGGTACACCGACGAAACCTGCAGCTTTGGTTGCAGCGGCGCGCGCTGCCTCGACTGCTCCACGGACCAAAGCTGCGGGAGCGGCAACTACTGTGAGACCGGAAGCTGCACGGTGTGTGACACCGACACCCACTGCGGCGCTTCCTGCAGTGACTGCCAGGCTGCTGGGGAGTACTGCGACCAAACGAGTTTCGCCTGCGTGGAGTGCCTGACGAACGCCCAGTGTGGTAGCGGCAAGCGTTGCGTCTCCGGAAGCTGCCAGGCCTGCACGTCGAACGCCTTCTGCGGTGCCTCGTGTATGCCGTGCGGAAGCAATCAGCAATGCAGCGCTGGTGCTTGCCAGGTTTGCAAGTCGGATGCGGCCTGCGGTGACAGCTGCACCGCATGTGGTGTTGGGACGCCGCACTGCAAAGACCTCGGTACGAGCTCCGCTTGTGTTGAGTGCCTCTCGTCGAACGACTGCAGTCCTGGAGACACGTGTGACACAAACGGTAGCTGCCGTCCGCCGTGCCCGACCACGCTCACCAGCGTATTCGCCGACGCGTTCTCCACGCCTTCTTCCAGTAGCTACACCTCGGGCTCCGATGTTCCGATCAGCGGTAGCCCCTGGCGCGCGATCACCCGCTCCGGTTTCGGAGATCGCATCTACTCCGGACGCTTCGAGGTGTTGAGTAGTCACGGCAACCACGGCCAAGGCTACGCTTACGTCGCTACTGCGGGCACGGGCGCGGCTTACGACACCTCGCTCTACAACTCGGTGTTGTCCGCCAACTCCGGCCAAGACGTCGTCTGGAGCTTCAACTTCCAGCGTAGCAATCCCAGCACCACGACGAACGGCGGCTTCAGCTGTTCCACCGCGAGCAGCCAGAACGGCGTCACCGTCGGTCTCGCGTACGTGCTCGCCACGGACTCCGCGACGGGACTCGATGCGAGCCACACCACGTGTAGTGCGAGCGCGACCTCCAAGGGTTACGCGGTGATCTTTGCCCCTGGGAGCTCAAGCTCGCCGCGGGTGCAGCTCGTGCGGTTCGTCAACGGCTTGCGTAACGGCAGTATCACGCGCCTGATTGAGAGCGGGACGTTTGGCACCGAGAGCTATCTCAGCGCGCGCGTGACCTACACCGCGGGCACCAACGCCTGGCGCCTCGAGGCGCGCAACGACGGGTCGAGCTTCGCCGATCCGAAGTCGGGGAGCTACGGGTTCTCGAGTACAGCCGTCGATGGCACGTACACCGGGGAGGCGCTGAACTACAGCGGACCGTACTTCCAAGCGGGCTGCATCGGAAACTGTAGCGGTCAGTATACCGGACGCTTCGACAACGTGAGCGTCGGCATGGTCTGCAGCCCCTGATGGTGTAGCTTACTTGAAGTTTATTCCGCGGGGATACAATCCGCGGGGCGGCAGGCTTCAGGCACGCAGATCTTGATCACGCCTCCGCCCTCGGCCGGGGCACAGCAGGTCGCGCCGCCGCCGCCACAAGCCGCCGTGTCGGCGCAGCCGATCTTCAGGCAGAAGCCGGGCGCCCCGTCAGGGGTCTGGCCCTGATCCGAGGAGCAGACATGCCCGTCGGCGCACTCACCTCCGCCTTTGCTGCAAGCGCGGCCGATTCCCGTGGGGTTCTCTTGCTGCTCTCCGCATACCCCAGCATCGGGATCTGGGGGCACCCCGGCGTCCTGGTCCCCGCCACCACCAAAGGTCAAGCAGCCGTCTAGGGACGTACGGTTCTTGGCGAAACCCACCAGGAAGCACATCTCGTCGTTGGAGCTCTCCCCGAAGCCCACTTCCCCTGGGGTGCTGTTGTCGTAGTTACATGTCACCCGGGTTTGGTCCCCCGCCTTGAGCTTCAAGGAAATCGGTTCGATGATCTGCGCATCGAAGTTCCATGGATCCTTGCGGTAACGCTGCTCGAGCTGCCCGCCACTCGAGGCCGTCTCGAAGGTCAGGTTCTCTCCGAGGTAGTGCATGTGAGCGAGCAACCCAAAAAGCTCGATGTCTTCCGTCATCGTGCAGTTGTCCACCACGCTGCCCTTGGCGTTGGCGCCAAGCGCGATCTTGTCCGTGCCAAAAGCGTAGATGCCGGCAGGCATGCGGCTTTTGTCCTGGGTCTTGCGTAGGGTGATCTGTGGGCGATCGGTGACTTCTTTGTTCGTCGTGTTGAGCAAGTGCAGCTGGAGCAGTACCTGCGTGCCTTTCGGCAGTACCACGGCGCTGTCGTCAGGGAGCTGGAGTTGCGAGTCACCTTTTCCAGCTCCAAATAGCGGAAGCCAGCTGAAGCGGAATAGCACGTCGCTGCAGTCGGTTAGACCCTCGGGTTCGGGGGTGAGGGTCTTCGCCAGCAGGAAGTGATGCACCACCGGTCGCGCGCTGTACTCGAAGCGGTCGACGTAGACGTCTTCGGTGAGCGTGTGCGCGTAGCACATGTAGCGCTCACTCCCGGCGGGCACCGTCACGGCGTCGGATTGCACGATGAGCTGGTTCGGATCGCCTTCGGGTGTTGACTCGGAGGTCGAGCACGAGAAGACAGCCGCGGCTCCAAGCAAAACGGCGAGCGGGGAGGAGAGGCGTGACATGCCCCAGCGTCGCCAGTTCACCTTCTAACCACAAGGAAATGAAGCGACGCCGCTTAGGATTTCGGGACAGGTCTCTCCTGCAAGAGACGGCCGCAACATGCTGCAGGGAGCGTGGCGTTTGCGCCGCTGCCCATACGCGCGTGCGTCCCAGCCAGCGTCTTGCAGCGCCTACGACGCAATGCGCTGGACCGAACTCGCGGGCGTCTTCAGACTCTCCCCCATGTTCGAACCTCGGCGCCTAGTAGCGCTCATCGTGCTGCTGGAGTGTTGTTCCTGTGAGCGAACCGACGATCAAGGGGGAACCAACCGAGCGGCGGTGAGCAGCGCGCCAAGCGCCACTGCAGTGACCACTCCAACTTCCGGCAAGAGCGGCGTCGGCGCCCCACGCGTGGAGCTGAAGATCGCGTGGGAGGCACCGAGTCCCTGGATCGTAGAAACCCTCCAGGCGCGGGACGTGCGCCGCGCTGCCTACCGCTACCCGAAGCAAGCAGGTGACGCAGAAGACGCAGAGCTCGGCGTCTTCTACTTCGGTCCCAGCATGGGCGGTGGCACCGACCCCAACCTCAAGCGCTGGGCCGGGCAGTTCGGCAAGAGCGTCGCCGACGGCAAGCAGAGCAAGAAAACGCTGGGAGCGATCGAGCTCACGCTCTTCGACATTGAAGGGACGTACCAGCCAGGGCGACCGATGGCCCCCAAGCCGCCGAAGCCGGGCTTTGCGATGATTGGAGCGATCGCTCAGACCAAATCCTCGGGGAACTACTTCCTGAAGCTCACGGGGCCGAAGAACACCGTGGAGGCAGCCCGCGAAGCCTTCATGACGCTGCTCGACAGCCTCAAGGAGAAGTCCCCTGGCTGACCCCCGCACCTCCGATGAGCCGCCCGACGCGTTCAACCTGCTGCTGGAAGCAGGTGCGCTGCTCGCTGGCGCGACGGACTTCCGCGCTACGCTGGGCAAGATCGCACGCCTCGTGGTGCCGAGCCTGGGCGACTGGAGCGTGCTTGACCTCGTGGTCGACGGCGGTGCCCTCGAACGAGTCGTCGTGCATCACCGCGACCCAGGGCTTCAGCGACTGGCAGACGAACTCCTGCTCCACTGCCGCGCTGCGCCGGCGTGCATGAAGAGCGCCGACGAGGTCGCCCAGAGCGGCGTCTCGGCGCTCAACATCGAAGTACCCCGCGATGTTCTGGAGTCAGCAGCTGGTGACGTACAGCATCTGCAGCTCTTGCAAGCGTTGGGTGTGGACTCACTGGCGCGTGTTCCGCTGGTCTCACACGGAAACGTGCTCGGGGTGCTTACGCTGGTGTACGGGGGTTCTAGCCGACGCCACGGCCAGGGTACGTTGCGCGTCGCTGAAGAGCTCGCGAGTCGCTGTGCCATGGCTCTGGACAACGCGTTGCTCTACGAGCGTCAGCGAGCTGCTCGGGCGCGCAGCGAGCACCTCGCTGAGCGCTTGCAGCTGGCCACGTTGGCCTCTGGTATCGGGATTTGGGACTACAACGTCTCCACTGAGGTGCTCAACTGGGACGCTCGCACGCGAGAGCTCTTTGGACTCACGGCGGACTCTGCGGTGAGCTACGCGCGGTTCCTCGAGCGCGTGCACCCGGAGGATCGAGAGCGCGTCGATTCCGCGGTGCAGGCGGCGCTTCAAGCCGGCAAGGGCGGCGAGTACGACATCGACTACCGTACCTTCGGGCACGCGGGGCGAATGCACTGGCTGTCCGCCAGTGGTCGCGTGGTGAGTGACACCCCGCTGCGCTTCATCGGTACGGTACTGGACGTAACGGAGCGCAAGCAGAGCGAAGCGGCGGCGGCGCTGGCGGGTGACGTGGGCGTGGCGCTCTCGGAGTCCCTGACGCTCGAGTCGGCGCTGTCGAGCAGCTGCCGAGCGATCGGCTTGCGGTTGGCGGCGGAGGGCGCCGCGGTCTGGACCTTCGAGTCCGAAACGGAGCTGGTGCTGGAGGCGGCCCATCTAGCGCCAGGTGCTAACTCGGAGGCGCCCCAGCGGCTCGGGCTAGAGGACTGGCTCAAGCGCTCGATGGAGCGACGTCGGCCGCTGCTCAACGAGAGCATCCACCTGGGGAGTACGGTGATCTCCACGGCATCAGTCTTCCCAATGGCCGTCGAAGAGCGCGCTGTGGGCGTGCTCTTGGTTTGGACGGCTCGCCCTCTGCCTCCGAGCTCGCTCGAGACGCTGATGTCCCTTGCGACTCAGCTCAGCATCGGCGTGGAGCGCTTCTGGTTGGAGGAGGGTTCAGAACACCAATATCGTTTGCTTGCGGAAACGATCCCGAACCTGGTGTGGATGGCCGAGCCGAACGGCGTGCACGACTACTTCAATCGGCGTTGGTATCAATACACCGGCTACTCAGAGGACGCCCCTGCCGCCACGCAGTGGGCTGAGAGCCTGCATCCGGACCACCGGGAAAACGCCGAACGTCAGTGGCAGATGTGCTTCGCGAGCGGAGAGCCGTTCCAGATGGAGTACCTGAGGCGTCGGAGGGACGGTGTCTATCACTGGTTCTTGGCTCGTGCAGTCGCCGTGCGGGACTCACGGGGGCGTATCGTCAAGTGGTTCGGTACGTGTACGGACATCGACGAACAGAAGCGCACGGAAGCGGAGCGAGAGGAGCTGCTCGAACAAGCTCGTGCCAGCGAAGAGCAGTTCAGGGCGGTAGTGGAAAACGTCCCGGCCCTTGCTTGGTCTGCGTTACCGGACGGATACATCGACTTCTACAATCGCCGCTTCTACGAGTATACCGGCAAGACCTTCGATGACGTTGCCGGTTGGGGTTGGAGGGACCTGCACCACCCCAGCCTGTTGGAAGAGGCGCTGGCACGCTGGAATCGTTGTCTCGAAACAGGGGAACCGTTCGAGATGGAGTTCCTGCTCAAAGGCGCTGACGGGGAGTACCGCTGGTTTCTTACCCGCGTCGCGCCGCTCCGTAACGCCGATGGCCGCATCCTGCGCTGGTTTGGCACCAACACGAACATCGACGCGCAGAAGCGTCTGCAGGAGGAGCACGACCGCCTGATCCGTCAGCTCGAGCGCAAGAACCGCGAGCTTGACCAGTTCGCCTACGTGGTCAGCCACGACCTCAAAGCGCCGCTGCGCGGGATCTCGATGCTGTCTGAGTGGATCGAAGAGGAACGACGTGAGGGCAACTTCGAGAAGATCGAGGAACATCTCTTGCTGATGAAGAAGCGCGTGGCCCGTATGGAAGGACTGATCAACGGCGTGCTGGATTTCAGCCGCGCAGGACGCCAGACCCACGAGTATCAGAGCTTGGACGTTGCCCGCCTGATCGCTGAAGTTTGCGAGATGGTTCCGTCGGGAAAGGACGTGGAGGTGGCCGTCCCCGCAGCCATCGAGATCTCCGCCCAACGCCTGCCCCTCGAGCAAGTGCTGTTGAACCTGATCAGCAACGCCACGAAGTTCGCGAATCCAACCGCTCCCGAGGTCAAAGTCAGCGCGGAACTCGAAGGGAAGGCGGTCCATTTCACCGTCAGTGACAACGGCCCTGGCATCGACCCACGACACCACGAGCGGATCTGGGTGATCTTCCAGACGCTGAGCGGTGACACCGAGGACGGCACCGGAATTGGACTGGCCATCGTGAAGAAGCTCGTGGAGGCCGCGGGGGGACGCGTCTCGGTCGACTCGGAGCTCGGCAGCGGAGCGCGATTCCATTTCACCTGGCCGGCCGAACAGACATAGGCGTTCGTGCCGCGGGGATTCACTCGGCGCACAAATCCCTGCACGACTTGCACAAGCGCTTGCACAACGCTCTCGGCGAAGGCGGCCGGCCACCCAGCGGCTATGGGCATTCTTGCGCCGTTTCGCCCGTTCTCAGGCGCTAGCTTCCAAGCTCAGCAGCAAGCGACGTTCGGGGTGTAGTGCGCGCCGGCTCCTCGGGTTTGGCACCCTAACTGCAGTCGTGGCGGGCAATGGCCTTGGTTGTGCATTCTTGGAAGCGCGCTCGCAGCGCAGTATTTGGGTTGAGTCTCACGTTGCTCTCCGCAGGCGCGCTCGGTGCCTGTAGCGCGGGGGAGAGCCCAGCGCCGAGCAGCTCCGCGTCGCAGCGAGCGCTGCGCGGGTCGTCTCCGTTGGTGGCGTCGTTCCAACGGGTGTCGGAGCAAACCGGAGTGCCCGTGGAGTACCTCGTGGGTGTTGCCTACGTGCAGACGCGCTTTTCCACGCGCCATTCGGAGCCGTCTGCTTGGGGTGGCCACGGCTTGATGCAGCTGGTCGAGCGGCAGAGCCTCACCAGCGCAGCGCGACTCTCGGGCCTGAGCGAGGACGATCTGAGTGATGACGCCGAAGCCAACATCTACGGCGCGGCTCTCGTTCTCGCTGACCTGCGGGAACGTCAGGGCTCGTGGGAGGCCGCGCTGCAAGCATTCGGGCCAGGTGAGGTGAACCCGGACGCCGGTGTTGAGTTTGCGAGGCGCGTGGTTCGCGTGGCCGTGGATGGGGTGCGCGGCACGGACAGCGACGGCCTCAGCATCGTTTTCGATGGTGCTTACTCCGGCGGTGAATCCCTCGGGCAACAGAGTGCAGAACTCAAGCCGGACTACAGTGGAGCGAATTGGGTTGGCCCGGCGTGCAGCGGAAACTACAGCGCCTCCAATCGTGGTGCTTCGGACATCACGGACATCGTGATCCACACCTGTCAGGGAGGTTTCTCTGGCTGCTGGGGCTGGCTCAAGAACTGCGCGTCTGGAGTCAGCGCGCACTACGTGGTGTCTTCCGGCGGCGAGGTAGTGCAGCTCGTAGAAGAGAACGACGTCGCCTACCACGATGCGTGTTTCAACACGCACTCTGTTGGAATCGAGCACGAAGGGTTCGTCGATGATCCCAACAAGTGGTTCACCGACGCCATGTACTGCTCGAGCGCCAAGCTCGTGAAGTCGATCTGCGACCGCAACAATATTCCGTGTGACCGCGCCCATATCCGCGGCCACGGCGAGACGCCCGATTGCTCCGATCACACCGATCCTGGTGCTGGATGGGACTGGAAGAAGTTCATGGAGTACGTCCAGTGCGGCTGCGGCGGCTGCTGCAACGCGGCGACGGAGACTTGCAACGGCAAGGACGACAACTGCAACGGAGAGATCGACGAAGGAGACGTTTGCGAAGTCGGCTTGCTGCAGAACGAGCCGGGAGCCTATGCGCCTCCCTCCACTACTGACGTGAACGGAGATGGCCAGGCGGATGTATGTGGCCGTGGCTACTCGGGGGTGTGGTGTCACTTCGCCCAAGACAGCGGCTGGGCGGCCAAGACCGAGACGAAGCCAGGCTGGGGGAACGCTCAAGGCTGGGATGACGTGAGCAACTTCTCCACGTTCCGCATGGGCGACATCAACGGAGACGGTTTCGCTGACCTGTGTGCCCGTTCAAACGACGGCGTGGAGTGCTCCCTGGGCTCAGCTGAAGGGCTCGACGCACCCGGGAGCGGGCGCTGGTATGACGGCATGGCGGACGCGGGCTCCTGGAACCGCCCGAAGTTCTACACCACGCTGCGCCTCGCCGACGTCAACGGTGACGGGATGGAAGATCTATGCGGTCGCTCAGCGACGAGCTTCGAGTGTCATCTGAGTGATGGCAAGAGCTTCGGGACCCAGTTCCCGGGGCCGGCGCTCTCCGACGACAGCGGCTGGGACCACGCTCGCAACTACGGCACGATTCGCATGGGCGATCTGAACGGCGACGGGAAGAGCGACGTGTGTGCCCGTGCGAATGCGGGCGTGGTGTGCTGGCTCGCGGCAGACACTGGTTTCTCTACGGATAAGATTGATGGTCCGGCTTGGAGCAACGATCAGGGGTGGGACAAGCTCTCGGCTTGGTCCACCCTGCGCCTCGCAGACGTGAACGGCGACGGTAAGGCAGATCTATGCGGCAAGAGCGCGACCTCGCTCAGCTGCGCGTTTTCGAACGGCAACGGCTTTGACCCCGAGATCCAAGTAGCTGGCTACACCGACGAAAGTGGCTGGTCCGACCCGTCGAACTTCTCCACCTTGCGCGTTGGCGACATCGACGGCGACGGACGACAGGACCTATGCATCCGCGCGAACGCCGGCGTGCGCTGTCACGTCTTCCACAACGGCACCTTCGAGAAAATCGACGGCCCCGCGTGGAGCGACGATGCTGAATGGAAGGGTGAAGCGTACTACTCGAGTTTTGCCCTCGCCGATGTGAACGGAGATGGCCTCGCAGACTGGTGCGGGCGCGGGGTGCTCGGGTGGCGCTGCGGATTGAGCACCGGCGCAGGCTTCGAGGGTGAGTGGACGTTGCAGGAGTTCACCGATCAAGGGGGCTGGGATGCGTTGGAGTATCGCGCGACGCTGCTCAGCTCGGGCCCTGCGTCGGAAGCAGCGGGGTGCAGCGACGAGATCTGCAACGGCTTGGACGATGACTGCGACGGTGAGGTTGACGAAGACTGTACGCCTAGCGGCTCGGGAGGCTCGAGCAGTAACGGTGGTGGCGCCGGCGCCCCTGCAACAGGTGGCTCCGCTGGCAGTGACATGCTCGATGGTAGCGGAGTCGCGACTCGCGACTCCGGCTGCGGTTGCCGCACCCCGAGCGGCGGTGGCCCCGCCCACGGCGTGTGGATCCTCGCGGCAATGAGTATCTTGGCCCTCCGCAGGCGACGGCACGCCTGATTCGCGCGCACTGCTGAAGCGACCGGAGCTACAGGCTGCAGCCGATGCGCTCGCCGTCGATGGCCACTTCGTCGATCCACACGTCGAAGTGGTCGGGCGTCGAGCCGCCCTGATACATCCACCAGCCGACCCACACCTCGTTGAAGTCGGGCAACAGGTACTGCGCCCCAGAGTTTCCCCCGTGGGGCACAGCGGGGTAGGTGGCGAGGGACGGGTGCTCCACGCCGTCCCAGAAGAAGTGGGTTTCGTCCTTCGAGCCGTCGTACTGCCACTCGATGCAGACCCACTCCTTTTCGGGGACTTCTTTGGCGCTCTGCTGGGTCGGATCTTTGTCGATGTTGGTCCAGTCGCCCGTGGGGCCGCCGTCGCTCCCAACGCCGAACTTGCGATACTGGCCGCCGACACGAACCCGGGACGTGTCGCCTGTCCCGGTGCCTTCGATCAGCGTGAAGTGGGCGTAGTCGGGAGTCACCGGGAGTGCATCGATGTAGAAGAACATGCGCCCCCAGAAGCTATTGTTCGTTGCAGGAAACGTCTTGGTTTCACTGATGTACGCGAAGCCGTTGCCTTCCGCGTGGAAGTGCGCCGACTGACTACCTCGGGCGGCCAAGGTGTTGTCCAAGGTCACGGTGCCCCGGGCAGTCCAGGTGTTGGTGTCGAGGGAGGCTGCCTCGAAGTCGTCGCAGAGATCGACCTCCAGGTCGGCGCACCGAGGCGCCCCGAAGAACTCGCTGCGATCCGTCGAGTAGTAGCCGCGACCTGCGCCGCTGCCGCCGGTTCCACCGCTGCCGGACTGCCCTGCGGAACCACCGCTCCCTGCGGTCGAGCCGCCGCTGCCGCCGCTCTGCGAGCCTCCACTGGTGTTGGTTCCGCCCGTTGCTGCGGCTCCGCTGCTGCCGCCGGACTGTTGTCCCCCGCTGCCGCCGGTTCCACCGCTGCCACCGCTGCCGCCGGAGTCGTCATCTCCACAGGCGGTGACCCCCGACAAGGCAACGAGGGAGGTGACGCACAACAGGACCAGTGGATGCGAGAGCATTCGGGAGCGCATGGGGGGAGTCTACACGATCTCCCATGGAAACACGTTGGCTCCGCTGGATGCTCCCTGCGGTTCACGCGCTGACTTGTAGCGCCGTGTCGTCTCTCACCGTTGTGTCCCTCACCCCCAAACCTGCCGCAATGATCTGCATGTCCGAGTGACTAATTTCGAACAAGCCCCTCCGAGCCAGCAGCCCCCAATTCCCTTGAGTGAATGCCAGCTGCTTGTTCACGTGCGCGACGGGGAGTTCGTGAGCAATCGTCAGAAAGTTCAGGCGCCGACGAAACGGGACGCGACCATCGGGCATCTGAAAAGGGAAGATGTGATCATCGACGACGCGACCGATGGCCGTGAACGACTGCACCGCCTCACCCCCGCCAAACATCTCGGTGCGGGGAGAGTAGTAGGTGATGAGATCGCCTGGCTTGAGCCGCGCGAGGGGAGCCCGCTTGCCACGACACACCTGGGCGAAGCCACCTTGCAGAGCAAGCATCACATGGTCCTTCGAGACCACGCCGACCCATGCCTTGGCGGATGGAGCCAGAGAGAGCGGGGGTGCGGTGATGTGTGTGTCGATTGATGGGAAGAGCTGAGCTTGGGTCGAAGTGACGGTTTTCATGCTGCTATTCTACGGACCCCCTGCTGACAGCCTCCTGTCAGCAGAGTTACTCGAAGGTCCGTTTCTACGCCTGGTAGTCTGTACGCATGCTCCGTGGAGCCTGCCCTTCCACCAGCTGGACGTTGCTCGTCATCGCGCTGCTCTTGCTTGCTTGTTCCCGCGAGGAAAAGCACGTGGATCCTGGACCTCCGCCTCCCGTGAAGCCGGAGATCGAGGAGAACGCGGAGCCCAAGCTATTGCAGCTGGTCGCGGGGGACCACTGGCTCGCGTTGCGGAACTCTTCCCATGAAGTTTTCCTTGCGGATAGTAAAAAGCCGGAAAAGCTGGTTCGGCTCGACTTCAGTAATCTGGGTCCGGAACAGCCCGCGCGCGTCGAGGACATGGCCGTTGGAGCAGATGACGGAGTGCTCGCCGTTGCTTACCGATCGGACCAGGGCAAAGGCTTTGTCGTGCTCTTGGACGTAGGCACTCACAGTATCATGCGACATTTCGCTGCCGACTACGTCGACGTCGCCCTGGGTGACTCGGGTCGCCTGCTGCTAGGGGTCGGCGAGGGCAGCGCCGAGGTCAGGCGTGTCAACGACGCGAGTCTGGTCAAGCGCCGCGACCAACCAGGACTCGACGGTGGTGCCATGGCCTGGGAAAGCACCGAGGCACTGCTGCATCACGCAATCGCCGGCGAGCAAGCGGGAGGCTTCGTGCGCTGGGAGCCGCTTCGCGATGGTCACTCGAGCTTTGGCGACAACAACTGCGGGGTCCAGCTTGGTCTCAGCCGCGATGGCAAGCGTTACCTCGCGGTATGCGGCGGGCAGGCGGTGCATATTGGTGGAGTCAAAGGCAAGGCGCAGGAGTTGAAGTTGCCGCTGTTCGCCTTCGCGAGGCTGTCGCCTGACGGCAAGCTACTGGCGGTTGCCCGGAGCAAGCATGTGGAGGTCGCCAAGGCAGACTCCCAGGAGCAGCTGACCGAGTTCTCCGTGTCTGCGCCCATCACCGGTATCGCGTTTACCGGTGATGCCGGGAGGATATGCGTGATCAGCGACCACCTAGAGTGCCGCTCGCTGATCTAGCGCCCCCTCGAGTTCTGTTCTAGGGGAGGGCGTTCTTCTTGGGGGAGAGGGCTGCTTTGTGGGAGACGGGCCCGCCAGCTCAAACGCGCTCGACGCCCACGACGCCCTTCACTCGCTGCAGCGCCTTCATCACCCGCTTCAGCTGTTCCAGATCGCCCACCATGAAGGTGAACACGTTCTGAGCGCGACCGTCATCTGTCGCGCGGCAGTTGGCTTCGCTGATGTTGATCTTCTGTGCGCTGAAGGTCTCGCTGACCGTCGCCAAGATCCCGGGTTCGTTCTGGGTGGTGACGCGCACCTGCACCGGGCGCTGCACTCCGGTGCGGGTGTCCCAGCTCACATCGATGCGGCGCTCCGGGTCTGTATCGAATGCCTTGATGCAGTCCCTACGGTGGATCGTCACTCCGCGGCCGCGGGTGATGAAGCCGATGATCGGATCGCCGGCGACGGGGTTACAGCACTTCGCGTAGCGGATCAGGATGTCGTCGATGCCGCTGACACGAATGCCGGTTGCGTCGCGCCGGGTGACCTTGCGCACCAGGTTCTCGACCATGCTGGTCTTGAGTTCCCGAGGGGCCTCCACCACGCCTGGTTGGCGCGCCTTGATGTTTTGGACGACGTCGTAGGCCTGGATCTTCCCGTAGCCGATTGCCAGCAGCAGCTCGTCTCGGTTGCCCATCTTGTAGTGGTCGACCAGGCGTCGCACTTCGGTCTCGTTCTTGAGGAGCTTGGTCAAGCTCATGCCGCCGGAGTGGAGCTCGGTCTCGAGTAGCTCGCGGCCGAGGGCGAGGCTACGCGTGCGCTGCTCTGAGCGAAGGTAGCTGCGGATGCGGGTGCGGGCGCGGGTGGTGACGCAGGCGTCGAGCCAGTCCTTGCTGGGCTGTTGAGACGGTGACGTCATGATCTCCATGACGTCGCCGGATCGCAGCTTGTACCGGATGGGGACGATCTGCCCGTTGGCACGGGCCCCGGAGATGTGGTGCCCCACCTCGGTGTGGATCGAGTAGGCGAAGTCGATGGGAGTGGCTCCGCGTGGAAACACCTCGACGTCGCCCTTTGGCGTGAAGACATAGACCTCATCGGGGAAGAGATCGATCTTCACGCTCTCCAGGAACTCGGCGGGATCCTTTAGGTTCCGCTGGTAGTCGGCGAGCTCGCGCAGCCAGCCAAATTTGGCTGCATCCTTGGGGTCGATGCCGCCGGAGAGGCGTTCCTTGTACTGCCAGTGCGCGGCGACGCCCAGCTCAGCGACCCGGTTCATCTCGTGGGTGCGGATCTGCACCTCGATGCGCTGCCGACCCGGGCCGATCACCGTGGTGTGCAGCGACTGGTACATATTGGGCTTCGGCAGCGCGATGTAGTCCTTGAAGCGACCCGGGATGGGCGTCCACTTCGAGTGAATCACGCCAAGGGTCGCGTAGCAGTCTGCGACGCTCTCGACGCAGATGCGGAAACCGATGAGGTCGTAGAGCTTGTCGAAGTCGCAGTTGTGCTGCTTGAGTTTGCGGTAGATGGAGTAGACGTGCTTCGCCCGGCCGCTGACGTCGGCGCCAAAGCCTTGCTCGGCCAAACGCGACTGGATGGTGCGACAGACGCCCTCGATGTAGCGCTCTCGCTCGCGACGGCTCTTGTAGAGCTTGCCCTTGATGTCGTCGAAGGCGACGGCTTCGGTGTAGCGGAACGAGAGGTCTTCTAGTTCGCTCTTGATCGCGTGCATGCCCAGGCGGTTCGCCAGGGGTGCGTAGATTTCCATCGTTTCCCTGGCGATACGCTCTTGGCTCTCGGGCTTCATGTGCTCGAGGGTGCGCATGTTGTCCAGACGGTCGCACAGCTTGACCAGCAACACGCGGATGTCTTTCGACATCGCGACCACCATCTTGCGGAAGTTCTCCGCTTGGCGATCCTCCTTCGAGGTGAAGTTGATCTTGCCAAGCTTCGTGACACCGTCGACCAGGTCTGCGACTTCGTCGCCGAAATCTCGCGCAATTTCCGCAGTGGAAGTCTCTGTGTCCTCGACGACGTCATGCAACAACCCGGCGATCACGCTCGCGGTGTCCAGGCGAAGTTCCGCGATGATGCCCGCCACCGACGCCGGGTGGATGAAGTAGGGGTCCCCGCTCTTCCGGGTTTGGTCCCGGTGGGCCCACTGCGCGAAGTCGTACGCGCGCCGAATCAGGTCGCTGTCGGCGTTGGGGTGGTAGTGGGTGACGCGTTCGACGAGGTCTTGTGCGGCTAGCACTGGGTTTTTGCCGGGGTGCCCCAGGCGGTCCGCCGGGGTCGTTGGATGCGCCAGGGGCGCGGTTTCATCGCAAGGATTGCGCGAAGTCACAATCTAACACCGCCCCACGGGCTGGCCAACTGGCCCGCCCGCTGAACCGAGTGCTACATCCCGCGGCGTGGCTTCAGCGCTCGGCATCTACGTGCACTTTCCGTGGTGCTTGAAGAAGTGTCCGTACTGTGACTTTCTCAGCCTGGCCCAGCCGGACCGGAGCGTACTGCCCCACGAGAGCTACGCGGACCAGGTGCTGCGAGAGCTGGATGCGCGCTTGGACCAGGGTTTCGGGGAACTCCGAGGCTGCAACGTAGGTTCGGTGTTCTTCGGCGGGGGGACCCCGTCCTTGTGGGACCCGAGCGCCCTCGGGCGCGTCCTGGTGGGGATCCTGGAGCGCTTTCCTCACCACGAGCGCTGCGAAATCACCGTCGAGTGCAACCCGACGAGCCTCGACCTGGATCACGCCAATCGCCTCGCGGACGTGGGGGTGAATCGCTTGAGCCTCGGCATCCAAGGCACGGATGATCAGCGGTTGAAGTTCCTTGGCCGCCTGCATGACGCTGAGGCTGGGCTGTCTGCTCTCGCTCAGGCGGTCGCCTCCCGGGTGCCGCGCGTGAGTGGCGATCTGATTTTCGGGGTGGCTGGGCAGACGCCGGCGGAGGCGCGCCAAGAAGTTGCGCAGGTTGCGGACTTAGGTGTGGAGCACCTAAGCGCCTATTCACTGACCATCGAGCCCGGGACCCAGTTCGGCGCCCTGGCGCGCAAGGGCCGCCTGCCGCAGTTGCCCGATGACTTGGTGGCGGAGGCGTATCTGGAGGTGGAGGCCGAGCTCGCGCGGCGCGGCTTCGTTCACTACGAGATCAGCAACTACGCGCAGCCCGGCTGTGAGTCGCGACACAACCTGGGGTACTGGCGTGGGAGCGCGTACCTGGGGCTTGGTTGCGGAGCATGGGGAACGTTGGCCCTGGGGCGGAGCCAGCTACCGTGGGGAAGCGAACTCGAGGAGGGGGCACTCGCCGTACGGTATCGCAATCAACCGTCAGCAGAGCGCTACCTCGCGGCCGGCTTCGGCCGCGCGTTCTCGGTTGGAGAAGGCGTGCGTGAGCTTGAGCCGCTGCATGCGGAGACGCTGCTCTCCGAGCGCCTGATGCTCGGCTTGCGCTTGCGCGAAGGGCTGGATCTCGGTGCGACGCTGCGTGAGCTTCAGCTCACGCTTGGCGAGGATCGCGAGCGCGCGGTCAGGCGAGCGCTGCAAGCAGGGATGCTCGAGGGGGTTCCAGAGCAGGGGAGCCTCACTGGGGTTGAGAAGGAAACGGCGAATAGCTCCATTCCCGCGCTTCCGCTGGACCTCGGGCGGGTGCGCATTCCGCCCGCCGAATGGCTGCGGGCCGACGCAGTCATCACACGTCTGATGTGAGGCGACGCCCGCCCGGCTCTCACAGTCGTGGCGCCAGATAGCGGCGCCAGGGCGATTGTGCGGGGGGCCCTGCGGTCCTACTCTCAATCTCGATGGTGGAGACGCTCTCCCAGCCACCGCGTTCGACGCTCCCCCCGCTGCCGCGGATTCCGCTGCGGTATCGCGTGCCGAATCCCCCTCCGGTGTTCGCGGGGCGTGATGTCGAACTCAGGCGCCTCGCTCTCCGCTTGGGCACGTACCCTCTCACACTCCTGCTCGGCGCTCCGGGAATGGGCAAGACCGCGCTGGTCTCGCGCGCGCTGCATGAGGCAATTCCCACTCGCGGACCCGCTATCTACGTTCCGGTTCCCGCGACGCGGCCTGCGGAGGACCTGAGGCTGGTGCTCGGGAGTGCGTTTTTCCGCATGGGAATTCTCGACGAGCAGACTTGGCGCAGCGCGCTCAATGATCTGGACGCCGTGAGCGCCGTGCTGCTCGACCTCACGGAGGCCCATGAGCTGTGCATCGTGGTTGATGACGCGCAGCGCGCGGAGCCGACGTCCCTGCGGGAGTTCGCACACCTGTTGCTGCGCTACGCGAGTCGCAGTCGTTGGCTGATCCTTCACGACGACGCTGGCTTCGACGCACGGCTCGGCGCCGAAGCCGTCCGACTCCTCGAGTTGACCCGCCCGGAGCTCGAACAAATCCTGGAGCTTCGCGCGCCAGCCCTCGACGCGGGCGCACGGGAACGCCTTGTGTCTGCCGCGCAGGGATCGCCGTGGCGTTTGCAGCAGGAGCTGGTGGCTGCGGAAGAGGGTGTGGCGCTCGAGTCCGGGAGTAACTTGTTGCAGCTGGCGGGGGCGGATCGCGCTCTGCTTCTCGCGCTGTGCCGTGCGGCAGTGCCTCTAACGGACGCTCAGCTCGAGAGCATGGGTATTGATTGCGGGGAGGAAAGCCTTTCGCGCCTCCAGGATCGGGGCATGCTCGAGCGCCAGGGGGATGGCTTCCGAGTGCATGAGTTGGTGCGCGAGGAGCTTCAGCGCTCCAAGGTCTGCGCGCCGGACTCCGCGTTCGATTGGCAAGTCGCCGCGGCGCTGATCGATGCGGAGGATCCCGAGGCGGCGCTAGCAGCGCTTCGCTTGATGAATGAACTCGGTCTCGACGCCCGGATTGCAGGCGTTTTGGAGCGCCGTGGGCAAACCTGGATCCAACAGGGCTACGGCCGCAGCCTGTGGCAGCTCCTCGAAGGAGCCAGCGGCCCGCATCTGGAGCGCTGGCGCTTGCGGGTGGCTGTCGAAGCGGCCTCCGCGAAGGAACTGGTGGTGCTTTCCCCGCCTGGCAGTCACGACCTCCAAGATCGGCTGCTCTGGGGGCGCGTCTTGTTTAGGCGCGGCCAGTTCGAGGACGCGTTGGAGATCGCCGCTGCGGTCATGCAGGAACTCACCAGTTCCGAAGCAAGCTCCCAGCAGCGTGCCGAACTGGGCTTCGAGGCCGCGCTACTCTTGGCAGGGTGCTACGCGAACACCGCTCAGTGGGGGAAGGCCGCTGAAGCGTTCAAAGCCTTCCCTGGGCACGATCCTGCGAGCCGCGCAAGGCGGTCACTGCTACTCGCTCGGAGTTGGACACTCGCAGGCGAGCGCGCGGCAGCCGAAGGGGAACTCGAGGCGCTGACCACCCTGCTGCCGAAGTTGCCAGCCGAGTTGCAGGCAGAGACGAAGTGCGGATTGGCGTCGGCGCTCTACGAAGTGGGTCGGGTGAGCGAGGCGTCCAAGCTCATGGACGAAGTCGACGCTGGTCCTGCCCCAGCGCTCTACAGCGAGCAAGGTCGACAAGCCCTGTTCGCGCGGGCGAGCATCGAGCACGCGCGAGGGGACCTGGACGACTGCCGGGATATCCTCGCGATGCTCTGGCCCTTCGTCGGAAGCGTGAGCATGCTGCGCCCGCATATGTCGTTGCTGGATGCGCGTTGCAGGTATTTCCTTGGGGAACTAGATGGTCTCGACGACGCGCTGAGTGAGGTGAGTGCCTACGGAAAGCGTGTCGGTGCGAGTAATTTGAGCTGCGTCGCAGAGAACTATCGACTGCTGTTGGCCGTCGACCTCGGTCGCGCCGGGCAGGTCGTCACGCGAGAGTGTCCTGTCGCGGACCCTCAGAGCTTGAACGCGCGCATGTTCCATCTCTACAGGCTGCGGGCTCAGCTGCACATTGCGGTTGCTGTTGGGGATCCGGAGGTTGCCGCGCTGCGGCTGGTGCCGGATGACGCAACTGTCGCGGACATTCTGCAGCGGGTGCAGCGCGCGGAGTTTCCCAAAGTCGGTGTCGTCAATCTGGGGGTTGCGGCGGAGGCCGCGCTGCTCGCAGGGCGAGGGGAGCGCGCGCTCGAGTTGGTGGACGAAGCCATCGAGCTGGCGCTGGAGCTCGATCTCGGGGTGGCGCTCGGGTCGACGCGCGCTGGGCGCTGTGAAGTGCTCTGCGTGTTGGGGAGGGTGGGCGAGCTCGCGGCAGAAGCCCGCCGTCTGTCGGTGGTCGCCGACCGCCTCGGCTCTCAACGCTGCCAGTCCGACGCGGAGTTCTTCGCAGCAGTCGCTCGTAGCGATCAGCCGGACATCGCGCTCTGGCGGCGCTTGGCGAGCGAATCGCTGGTCTCGCCCGCGACGAGTCGCCGGGTGCGCGCCTTGCTGGGTGCGAGCGTGGAGCTAGACGCGTACGACCAGCTGATCGTGGAGGCCATCCGCGCGCTTCAGCACGCGGAGCGTATCCGCGTGGTTTGTGACCAGCAGGATATTCGCTGGGAGCAGGCGTGGGGGATGTGGGCCCAGTCCTTGATGGTCACTCTGCCAGATGGCCGCGTCGTCGACCTGAGCAAGAGGGAGCTGCTTGGCAGACTGCTGCAGGTGCTCGTTAGCCATGGCGGTCGGGCTAGCAAGGAACAGCTCGTGCTCGAGGCGTGGGGTGAGCGGGAGTATCACCCGCTGCGTCATGACAATCGCCTGCAGGCCGCGGTGCGCAAGCTACGCCGTGCCATCGAGGATAACCCCAGCAAGCCGACGCGCTTCATCACGACAGACGATGGCTACTCCGTTGGCGAGCCGTTGATTTGGCTGAGCTGAACCGTGCAACGCTAAGCCGCGCGGAAACAAAGGGTCACCCCGACGTGGATCAGCATCGCGAACAAGCACAAGATGCCGCAGCCAAACGCGAAGTTTCTGAGCGGCTGCGTTGGGCGCAGCAGGCACAAAGTATGTACCCAACGGCTTAGCGCATAGGTGCCGAAGTAGAACCAAGCTCCGCTGGGCCAGGCGCCGCACACCACGTACAGACCAGCCACCGCCAGAAAGAATGGCTGACTCTCTCCGTCATTGCGTAGCACGCGCTGGGCGCGCACCACGCTGTCGGCCTCTTCGGGCGCCAGCTCGCCTCTGAACGCGCGGGCATCCTCTGGATACTGGAAGCGCTTTGTCCGCATGCGCACCCAGGCTTGAACCGAGATGGTCATGAAGAACTTCAACACCAGGAGGCCCACACAAAGCGTGTAGGCAGCGAGAGCATCGCGAGCCATAGTGGAGGCATGGCAAATCCGCTCCCCGCCGGCTTGAACGTTTCCGGGGAAGCGGGCGTGGCGCGCGTCTTTTCTCAAGCGGCTCTTCACTTGAGTCGCGGAGAGCGCACAACGACCCACGCCCACTACGCGTGGAAGCTGCATCTCGGTCTCGACGCGCCGGTTTGGTTGAATTGCCCCGAGCTGAAGCTTCCACCGGCTGCAGGCGTGCGCGGAATCCTGATCCCACCCAATCTCAGCCACTCGACTGGCGCTGTGGGCGGGTCGATCGCCGTGTTCTTCGCGCCGGGCAGTCGTCACGCGCCTTGGCGCGACGACGCGCGTCCACGGTTGCTTGATGGCCGGATGGTGGATCGCCTCCTCAGTCTACCCCTCGACACGGCGGACGGCAGACAAGGCTCGGAAGTGGTCGAGCTGTGTGCCGAAGAGTTGTTTCCGCGAGGAGTAGAAAATGTCGACTCGCGGGTGGCGCACTGCTTGCGTGCACTGCAGGCTGACCCAGGCAAAGGGCTTGGCGCGCTGGCTCGTGACTGCGGCGTGAGCCTGGATCATCTTTCGCGTTTGGTGAGGCGCGAGACGGGGTTGGTGCTCCGGCGACACGTGCTCTGGGGCCGTCTCTTACGCGCGCTCACCCTGCCTGGTGGGAATCTAGCGAGTGTGGCCCAAGCAGCGGGCTTCGCGGATCACGCGCACATGACGCGTACGTTCCGCGCCTGTTTGGGTCGCGCGCCGTCGGAGTTTGTCACGCCCCCCGAGGTCGTGGCCCCGTGGTCGAGCTAGCCGACGCAAGCCTTGGGGCGTGCTACGGAGCGCCATGGACTGGAAGCTCCTTGGTTCGACCTTCGCCGCCGTCTTTCTCGCAGAGCTTGGGGACAAGACGCAGCTCGCCACGATGGCCCTTGCGGGTGGAGGACGTTCTCGCTGGGCGGTGTTCTTTGGAGCAGCCCTCGCGCTGATCGCAACCAGCGCCCTCGCGGTGCTCGCGGGCGACGTCGTCGCTCGCTACGTGTCGCCCGTGTGGTTGCGACGCGGCGCCGGAGTGTTGTTCGTTGTCCTGGGCGCGTTGTTCTTGCTGCGCCCCGAGGGTTAGGCGCTATTCCCTTGAGGAAATTGTGAGGCGTCAGCGGGCTCAGTGGTGCGACAGCATGCTGAAGAGCCACACGATCTGAATGACGCATACCGAGGCGACCACGGCGAACTCGATCAGTCTGCCCGCTCTGCCAAGGCGCTCGCGCCGCGTGGCTTGCTCTGCGCCCGCATGGCTCAGCTCGAACTCGGCGTGCAGGCGAGCCCGCATCTTTGCGACGTTGGCCTGGGGTAAGTCGTAGGCGGGCAGCGCCGCGCACAGTGCGACCAGCGGATCTCCCGATTCGTCCACCTCGTGCTCGAGCGCCGCGAGGAAACGCTCGTCAGCGAGCTCTGAAAGGGTTTCAAAATCGCGGTCGCCAGTCATGCCGTTTGCTCCAGCAGCGCCAGGAGCCTCGCTCGGGCGCGGCTCAGTCGCTTACGCACGACCCCCGCGCTCAAGCCTAGTGTGCGCGCCAATTCGCTTGGAGTCGACCCCGATACGCCGACGCTCAGCAAGAGTTCTCGTTCCTCATCGTTCAAGAGCCCGAGTGCCTGCTCCACGCGGCGCTGAGTCTGCGACAGCGCAACCCTGGCGAACGGTGTTTCCGGTTTTGCGAAACTCTCACCTACGCTCGTGTCACTGGTCAGGGCGCGGTGCATGCGGCGCCAGCGGAAGTGGTCCAGTGCGAGGTTGCGAGCGACCGTCATCAACCAAGCATCGAGGCGCGTGTCTGGCAGCAACTTGGGTGCAGAGCGAGCCAGGCGAATGAACGCCTCCTGGGTGAGGTCCTCCGCAAGCGCGCTATCTTTGGTCATGCGCACCAGTAACGAAAACACCCGCGGTCGGTAGCTGTCGAACGCCTGGTCGAGGGCTTCACGCCGACCGCTTTGCAAGCCGGCCACGAGGCGACGCATCTCGTCGCTGGTCAGTTCGGTGGGCATGGGGTCAGAGCTCAGTCAGGCCGTGGTTCGGAGCCAGCAGACACCAGAACCCCCGAAAAAGGTCCCGAAATATTCGTTTCGCGAGCGACACCTGAAAAAAAGGCAGCAGGGCGGTCACGTTCACGCCGCCAGTTCGTTTGGGGTGAGGAAGCGCGGTCAGCAGGCGTCGCCAAGCGTCTGCGCAGTGCTTCTGGGTCGCTCGTGCGACTCCGACAACCGTCGCGTTGCTTGGCGCGACTTAGCGAACTTGGAGGCAGACATGGTGGACTTTTTCCGTGCGGGTGGCTGGGGCATGTGGGTGGTACTGGCGCTTAGCATGGCGGCCTTGATCAACGCGGTGCTCTTCAGCGTGAATCCTTCGGAGCGGCGCCTGGTCTTGATTCGCGCTTTGAGCACCGCGACCTGCTTCGCGAGCCTCACCGCCATGGCCATGGACCTCTCCACGGTGTTCTATTACGTCTCCGGCCTCAAGGACTGGGACGGTTCCGCGAGGATTCCAATGGAGGGCTACGGGGAGAGCCTTTCTCCGATCACGTTCGGGGCTGGCATGCTCACGCTGGTATGGCTGGTGGTTGCCGTGGGCGTGCGACGCACCCAGCGTGAGGTGACACCCGTGCCGGCCGAGTAACGCACCGTCGCTACTCTCCCCCCAAAAAGAAATCGAGCGAGGCACTGAAATGGTGCCTCGCTCGGTTGCTCGTTACTCAGGACTCACGTCGCGCTGACTCAGACATGAGCGCGGCGCAGCCGAAGCGCGTTCGTGATGACGCTGACGGAGCTGAGGCTCATGGCGGCGCCTGCCAGCATGGGAGACAGCAGGAGCCCGAAGAACGGAAACAGGATCCCGGCGGCCAGCGGCACGCCGATGCTGTTGTATCCGAACGCGAACCACAGGTTCTGGCGGATGTTGCGCCGGGTCGCCTTGGACAGGGCGATCGCGCGCTGAATCGCTGAGAGGTCGCTCTTCACCAGAGTGACTCCGGCGCTCTCGATTGCCACGCCGGTTCCGGTGCCCATGGCGATGCCGACGTTCGCGCGAGCCAAAGCCGGGGCGTCGTTGACTCCGTCGCCGGCCATCGCGACGACGCGGCCGCTCTGCTGCAGCTCCGACACCACGCGCTGCTTGTCTTCTGGGCGGGCGTCCGCGTGAACCTCTTCGATGCCTAGCCGTGCGGCAACGGCTTTCGCGGTGCGCTCGTTGTCCCCGGTGAGCATCACGACCCGCACGCCGCGTTCCTGGAGCACCCGCACCGCCTCAGCCGAGCTCTGCTTGATGGGATCCTCGACCAGGAGCACACCTGCAGCGCGCCCGTCCACGGCAACGAACAGCGCGCCCCGCCCATCGGTTTGCTTGCGCTCGGCGGCCTCGATCAGCGCGCCGGGATCGATGTCGCGCTCCCGCAGAAACTCCACGTTTCCGACGAGTACCGCACGCCCATCGACTCGACCGGACACGCCGCGCCCGAGGACCGCCTCGAAGTCTTGCGCGTTGAAGAGCTCGAGGTTTCGCTCCTCGGCTTCAGCAAGTACCGCCCGAGACAGGGGATGCTCGCTCTCGCGTTCGAGGCTAGCGGCCCAGCGTAGGACATCCGCTTCTGCGAAGCTATCTGCGAGCTGCAGATCGTGCAGGCGAGGCTTGCCTTCGGTGAGCGTGCCTGTCTTGTCGACCACCAACGTATCGATCTGAGCGAGCGCCTCCAGCGACTCGGCGTTCTTGAACAACACACCCAGGTGCGCGCCGCGCCCCATCGCCACGGTGATCGACGTGGGAGTTGCCAGGCCCAGGGCACACGGGCAGGCGATGATCAGCACCGCCACCGCGTTCACGATGGCGTGGGTGAAATGCGGATCCGGCCCGAAGAAGAACCAGAGCACGAACGTGGCTACGCTGACCGCGACGACGCCCGGGACAAACCACGCGGCAACGGAGTCTGCGAGCTTTTGACTGGGAGCGCGACTGCGCTGCGCATCACCCACTAGCTGGACGATGCGGCTCAAGAGCGTCTCAGAACCCACCGCGGTGGCCTCGATGACGAGCGCGCCCTGCCCGTTGAGAGTGCCGGCGACCACGCTGTCGCCTGCCGACTTCAGCACGGGGATTGGCTCGCCAGTGAGCATCGACTCGTCGATTTGGCTCTTGCCGCTCTCGACGACGCCGTCGACCGGCAGCTTCTCGCCGGGGCGCACTCGCAGGCGATCGCCGTGAGTGATTTCGCTGATCTCGACTTCTTCGTCCACGCCCTGCTTGCTGATGCGGACGGCGGTGCTGGGGGCGAGCTCGAGCAACTCACGAATCGCGGCGCCTGTGCGCTGACGCGCCCGGAGCTCGAGCACCTGCCCCAACAACACAAGGCTGATGATCACCGCCGCGGACTCGAAGTAGACCGGCAACATACCGTGCTCGTCACGGATGGAATCCGGGAAGAGCCCAGGGACGAGCGTCGTCAGCGCGCTGAACACGAATGCGGACCCGGTACCCAGGGCAATCAGCGTGAACATATTCAGATGGCGCGAACGCACGCTTTGCCAGCCGCGCTGGAAGAACGGCGCACCGGCCCAGAGCACGACGGGGGTAGCCAACGCTAGCTGAATCCATGGGGAAAATAATGTGGGCGCGCTGTGGCTGAGACTCGGAATCAACATCGGCCCCATGGCGAGCACGAGCAGCGGCACGGAGAACACCAAGCTCAGCCAGAAGCGCCGCCGCATGTCCACGAGCTCCGGGTCCTCTTCGTCGCTCAGGCTGAACGCGACGGGCTCAAGTGCCATGCCGCATTTGGGACAGGTGCCGGGCCCCATTTGGCGCACCTCGGGGTGCATGGGACAGATGTGCTCGACGTCAGCTAGGCGAGCGGCCTCGGCCGCCGACTTCGGCTTTTGCGGGGTGTGCGTGTGACAACAGTGCCCCGCGGAAGCATCTGGAGCTGGCTCGGGAGCTGACACCAGGGCTCGGTCCGCGTGGCAGGCCGGCCCGTGGTGCTGATGCGCTTCCGCCTTCTTGGCGTGGTGCTCGCAAGCTGGGGTGTGCTCGCTCTGGTGCGGCGCTTCGGCCTCGACCAACGGCTCCGCGGAGCGTGTGTTGTGCTTACTCTTGCAGCACGGCTTCGGGGGCGCCTCGGGCTCGAGGGCAGGGGGTGAGTGACAACACGAGTGCTTGGCGTTCATTTCCACGGATCCACCTGCGAAATTCGCGCCGGATTGCCGGCGGGATTTCTCTGTTGGTCCTGTGCGGGTTCGCGCACGACCTGCGGGACGCCGCTCAGCATGCATCAGCAATGCGGCCTGACAATGCCTGGAGGAGCCCGTATGAAACAACAGGGTTGGCAGAAAACGGAGCCAAGGTCTGTGGTTTGGTCCAGGGTTGGTTTTGGGCTGAGTTTGCTGCGGATCAGCACGATCGCTGCGGGATCGACGCCTCAGCGTGGCAATGTCGCTAGTTGACGGCGGCGCCGGATCTGACGAGGAAGCGTGCATGGTCAGTCGACGAAAACTCCTCGTCAGTGGCGCTGCCGCCCTGGGGGGCGCAGCCCTTGTGAGTCGCGCCAGCAAGGCATCGCAGCTCGATGCACGCGGCGGAGGCTGGGAGCGGTCCTACAGTGGCGGCCCGGAGCAAGCGCAAGCTCCGGGGCAGCCAGGCAAGGACTACAAGCCAGTCATCACACCGAACGGCGCGGCGCTGCCGTGGACCATCGTGGACGGTGTGAAGGTCTTCCACCTGATCGCCGAGGAAGTCGAGCACGAGTTCGCGCCGGGGCTGAAGGCGAAGTGCTGGGGCTACAACGGTCGCGTGCACGGGCCGACGATCGAGGCGGTGGAAGGCGACCGGGTGCGCATCTACGTCACCAATCGCCTATCGGCCCCGACCACGGTGCACTGGCACGGTGTGTATTTGCCGAATGGCATGGATGGAGTCGGTGGGCTGAATCAGGCGGCGATCAAGCCGGGGGAGACGTTCCGCTACGAGTGGACGTTCCGTCAGCACGGCACCTTCATGTACCACTCTCACCACGACGAGATGACCCAGATGGCGATGGGCATGATCGGCATGATCGTCGTACACCCTCGCAAGCCAAGCACAGGTTACCGCGTGGATAGAGACTTCGCCATCATGCTCTCGGAGTGGGCGATCAAGCCTGGGCGCAAGCGCCCTGATCCCAACGCCATGAGCGACTTCAACGTGTTGACGATGAACGCTCGTTGTTACCCTGGCACGCAGCCACTGGTCGTGAAGACTGGGGATCGAGTGCGCATCCGCTTCGGCAACTTGAGCGCGATGGATCATCATCCGATCCACCTACACGGATTCCATTTCAAGGTAGTGGCTACCGACGGTGGGCAGATCCCGGTAGAGGCTCAGACGCCCCAGACCACCGTCTTGGTGCCGACCGGCGCGACCCGTGACGTCGAGTTCATTGCAGACGCCCCCGGGGACTGGGCCATGCACTGCCACATGACCCACCACGTGATGAACCAGATGGGGCACGGCGTTCCGAGCTTGGTTGGAGTGAAGAAGGGCGACCTGGACAAGCGCGCGGGCAAGGTCTCGCCGGGCTACATGACGATGGGGCAAGACGGCATGGGGGATATGGGCACGATGGGCATGCCTGTGCCGAAGAACAGCATCCCAATGGTCGGTGGCAAGGGACCTTACGACTACATCACGATGGGCGGCATGTTCACGATCCTCAAGGTGCGGGACGACCTCGCCTCCTACGACAAAGACCCCGGGTGGTACGTGTTGCCCGCTGGAACCCAGGCGAGACCAGCCAGCTTGGACGAGCTACGCCGAGACGGGATCAAGAAATGAGGCCCGGAATCGGATTCCGTGCGGCAGTGCAAGCTGCCTCTTGGCTTGGGATGAGCTTGGTCGTCTCGGGGTGCTCGAGTTCGCAGCTGCCGGTGGTGTCAGGGAGCGCGGCTGACCCCAGCGCAGCAATCCGTGAGGAGCAACCGCCGCCGAGCGCCCTCGCCGAGGACTTCGACCCGTTTGTGGCGTATCCAGAGCTCCGCGGGGGGGACGCAGAAGGGCACCAGCATCACATGCATGGTGGCCACGCTGTGCCATCTTCAACCGCGCAGCCATCTTCAACCGCTGCGCCATCCTCCACTGCGCAGCCTGCGTCCTCCGCCAAGCCCACGCCGGAAACCGCTGGTTCCACGCCGGATGCTAGCGGGCATGAGACTCACTCCCCGACACCTGGCGACGCCGCACCAGCCGCCCATGGAGGAGCGAAGTGAAGCGTGCACTCACAGTGCTCTTGAGCTGCCTGTCCCTGGTGGGCTGCGTGTCTCAGCAAGCGGGCTACGGCGACCTCAAGCAAGACGTTCGAACGCGCACCGGAAAGGAGGTGCGCTGGTACCATCTCGACGGGACCAAAGCAGCGGAGCAGCGCATCCGGGAGCTGGTCAAGCAGCCCCTAGATCAAGAAGCAGCGGTGCAAATCGCGCTCTTGAACAACCCTCGGATACAGGCGGAGTTCGAGCGCATCGGAATGGCGCGTGCGGATTTAGTATCCGCATGGAAGCTGCCCAATCCTCGCTTGGGTGCCGACGCTACGTTCTACGGCAACGAAAGCGATCCCGAACTCAAGTTCGATGTGACGATGAGCCTGACACGTTTGCTCACGCTTCCGAGTCGCACCGACGCCGCTGATGCGGGCCTCGACCGCGCGCGGCTCGAAGTCCTCGGAGCGACGCTCGACCTGAGCTACGGGGTGCGGCGCGCGGTGATCCAGTTTCAAATCGAGCGCAGCGTCCTCGGGTTGTTGCGCAAGCAAACGGGTGCAAGCAACGCCAGTTATGTGGCGGCGAAGCGCCTGCATGAGGCGGGCAACCTGAACGACTTGGAGCTCGCGACGGAGCAAGCGGCGTACGAAGAAGCGCGGCTAGCCGTGGCTGAGGCCGAGCTTGGCGAGCGCGGCGCGAAGCTCGAGCTCGGGCGCCTACTCGGCTTTTGGCAACTGGGAACCGACTTTCAAGTGCGTGGGCAGCTGCCCGCGCTGCCTCCGCCTTCCGCCGCCGAGCGCCTGAGCGAACCTGCGGCGGAGAAAGCTGCACTCGAAGCCAGTGTGGAGCTGAGCGTCGGTCGCGCGCGCTACGCGGAAGCGACTGGGAAATCCAATGCGGCTCGACTGAGCGGCGCGCTACCGGATGTGAGCGCTGGCGTCGGTGTCGAGCGTCAGGATGATGAGTGGGGCGTCGGACCGGCGGTCCATTTGGAGATCCCGTTGTTCGATCAAGGCCAAGGCGCACTGGGGCGAGCCGAGAGCGAGCGCCGGCGCGCTCGGGCAGACAGCAGCGCTACCGCGGCGGATGTTCGTTCGGCAGTTCGCCGAGTGCGCGCGCAGCTCGCGCTGGCTCGTGATCTCGCACGTCACTACCAGGACGTGGTGCTGCCGCTACGCCGCAAGATCTCAGCCGAGACGTTGCTCGCGTACAACGCGATGAGTGTCGGGGTGTTCGAGTTGATGGCGGCTCGCAGGGCGGAGTTTGCGGCGGGCGTTCGGGCGGTGCGAGCGCTCGGCAGCTACTGGATGCTACACTCCGAGCTGGAACAGTTGCTTGCTGGGGGGCTCCCGACGCTATCCCTCTCCCCCAGGAAGTCCATGGGCAGTGCCCCAAGCGACCCAGCCCCGAGCCACTCAGGACACTGAACGACATTACCATGCGGAAGCAGATACCAGCGGCGGCTTGGCTGATGAGCCTGGTGCTCGGCGCCTGCAGTGGCGGCGAAGCCACACCCGGGGCGTCAGGGACCGGCGGCAGCGCGGGGTTTGGCGGCTCGCTGGTCGGCGGTGCTGGGGCGATGGCCGGTGCGGCTGGAGCTGGCGCTGGCGGAGCCGAGGTGGGAGGCAGCGCAGGAACGACGCCGACGGGGGGCACGGGTGGCGACTACCAGGGCCCGCAGCTGCTGTCGGAGACTGGTCTCTACAGGGATATCGGCACGCGTGAGTTGGCGGAGGGCGTCGTGACCTACGGGGTGCAGTATCCGCTGTGGTCCGATGGCAGCGTGAAGACCCGCTACTTTATGTTGCCTCCGGGAACCACAATCGACGTGTCGGATCCTGACCACTGGGTATTCCCGGTTGGCGCTACGGCGTGGAAGCAGTTCGAGCGCGATGGAAAGCTGATCGAGACGCGCATCGTGAAGAAGACCGTCGCCGGGTTCGACACGGTGGCGTACATTTGGCGGCCGGATGGGAGCGACGCCGACGTGGCGCCCCAGGGCCTCGAGAACGCGTCCGGGACGGCGCATGACGTACCTTCGGAGTCGCAGTGTCTAGAGTGCCACACGAACTCTCATGACTACTTCCTGGGCTTGAGCTTGGTGCAGCTTTCGACCGCCGGAAGCCAGAGCGAGCTACAGCGCTTCGCCGCTACCGGGGCGTTCAACGCTGCGCCACCTGCGGAGTACCACGCGCCAGGGACTAGCGAGCAAGCTTCGGGGCTCGGGTATCTTCACGGAAACTGCGGGCACTGCCACCGAGCAGAGCATCCGCTCGGGCAGAAGCTTGGACTGCACCTGGGGTTGCGAAGCAGCGACACGTCCTTCGCCCAGACGGACTTCGCCGCGAGTGCTCCGGGGGTACCGGCCAAGCACACGATCGGTGGGACGACCATCATCGTGGTTCCCGGACAACCGGCGCAGAGCCAGCTTTGGGTGCGGAGCGGGCTCCGGGACCTGGAGGCCATGCCTCCGCTGGGAACCGAGCTGGTGAACCAGCCGGGGCAAGATGCCATCGCGCAACTCATCCTGAGTCTCCCATCGCAATAGTGACTCGGTGACACTTCGCGCCAGCCGGAGACAGCTTGGATTGCGCACCGCAGTTCAGGGCTGGCGAAAATGGCCACCCCCTGAGTTGGGACGGCGCACACGCAACGGTTGCGAGCAGGAACCGGAATAACTCTACAAAGCGCAAAACCGATCGCTGTTTCGCGCGTCGACGCCTTAATTCTTCGGTCAGCCTGGTCGCGATCGCTAGAAGATGCTTCTCGAAAGTGGCTGCGGTGCCGAACGATCCAGAGTCATGAAGAAGCGGCGTGAGCACCGCCGCAGTCGAAACATGCTGTGAAAGCCAAGCGCAGTAGACACCCCGACCCCAATCAACCTGGCCCCGCTTCAGCGAGCATGGGCCAAGGCCGCCGAGTTCCATCTCCCACGGTCAGCCAGACGAGTCTCCGCGCGGTATCGATTCCGCGCCAGCCGAGGAGTGAGAGAAAGCCAGTTGAGTTCACCCCGCGCACCCATGATACGCTCGCTGGGCCCAACGCCATGGCCGCCGCACTGTCCAACACCGCTGAGCACCCGGCCCAGTCCCAGAGCCGGATGCGAGTCCCCGACTCCGAGGGCGGTCCCACATCGCGAGCGCAACGCTCCACCGTGCTCATCGTCGATGACAACCCCGGTGACCGCGAGTTGTACTCCGAGCTGATCGGTGGCCTAGCTCTGCGTATCCGTGAGGCAAGCACCGCGGACGAAGCCATCAGCGAGTGTGAGCAGGAGCTGCCGAGCTGCGCATTGATCGACTACGGCCTGCCAGGGGCCGATGGCATCGAGCTGGTGCGCATGCTGCGGGAGCGCTACGCGGCCTGCGACTTGCCGTTGATCATCCTCACCGGGCGAGGTGATGAGGGGTTGGCCGTCTCTGCGATGAAGGCTGGCGCCTCCGACTACATTTCCAAGCAGCAGGCTCTGGTCGGAACGGAGCTGGCGCGGGTCATCGGTCTTGCCCTGGAGCGAGCTCATAGCCTGCGTCTGGAGCAGCGCCTGGAGCAGTCTGAGCGCCTTGCGGCGCTTGGTCAGCTCGCAGCTGGGGTCGCTCACGAGATCAACAATCCCGCAAACTTCGTGTTGGTGAATCTTGGTCAGCTCGAGGAGCGCCTTGCGAATCAAGCGGACGGCGAGGAGGGGAGGGAGCTCCTCGCCCTGTGCAAGGATAGCCTGGAGGGCGTTCGGCGCATCGCGGACATCGTACGCGAGATGCATCGGTTCTCGCGGATGCGCCCATTGGACCCACAACCGGTGCAGCTGGAGGAGGTGATCAACGCCGCCATCCGGCTGCTGGCCGGTACCATGCGGCTGCACGCGAGCGTCGAGACACGCTTCGAGTTCAAGCAGCAGGTGGTTGCCGATCGCAGCAAGCTGTTACAGGTGCTCGTCAACCTCCTGGACAACGCCGCAAAGGCGGTCGGTGCTCAGGGGGTCGTGCGTATTGCCACGCAGAAATTATCGGGGCGGGTCCAGGTGCGCGTCGAGGACTCAGGGCCCGGTATTCCGCTGGACATGCGGGAGCGCGTCTTCGAGCCGTTTTTCACTTCGCGAACCGCGGGGTTGGGGTTGGGGTTGGCGCTGTGCCGCGAGTATGTGCGCCGCCACTCCGGTCAGCTCTGGGTCGAAGATTCGAGTCTCGGAGGCGCCTGCTTCGTGATGGAACTGCCGTTCGAGACGGGACTGACCGTTGCGCGGCCTGAGCCGGCCGAAAACGGCGAGCGCCAGACGGAGGGGCGGCGCGTTCGCTTCCTGCTGGTGGACGATGAGCCTCAGATCTTGAGGGCCTTCAAGCGCGCGCTGAACCAGCACTGCGAGATCGAAGTTGCAGGCTCCGTTGAAGCAGCGCTCAGCGTGCTGGAGCAGAGTGAGTTCGACGCTGTGGTGTGCGACATCAGCATGCCGGGGCTTGGCGGGGTGGATCTCTACCGTTGGCTGCTCGACAACAAGCCGGAGCTCGCGTCGCGCCTTCTGTTTTGCAGCGGTGGCATTCTCTCGCCCGACATCGAACGCGAGGTCGCGCGCACGGAGCGTGTGTTGTTGCAGAAGCCCATCGAGCCCTTGGCGCTGCTCCATGCTGTGCGCATCGCCGTCGAGGCTGAGCAAAACGACTGAGCACGCCCAGTCGCGACCGGCCGAGCCGTCAGCGCGCTAGTGGCACGCCATCACGCGCTTGCTCAGCGGGACGTGCTTACACGCGAGGCCGTTCGAGCGGCACTCGCCCCAGTCCGCTTCGTTGCCACAGGTTGGCGCGTTGACTGAGAAGCCCTGGCCCGAGCAGCCCGTCAAGCTCAAGAGTCCGCAGCTCACCTCGTGATCCAAGTCGGGCTTGCGCTCAATCTGGCCACTGCAGTTGAAGTCGAAGAGCACTGCGGCGTTGCTGGAGGCTTCGGTGAAGTACTCCGTCTGTCCCTTGAACACGCGCTTGTCGTTGTCGTCGCAATCGTCCCCACCACACTTGGTCGACTGCTGCCCGTCGTCATCGCAGTCGCATTCCTGCACGCACCCAGCGCCAGCGCTGCCGCCACTTCCCGCACTGCCTCCGCTTGCAGCACTGCCTCCGCTTGCAGCACTGCCACCAGTCCCTGCACTGCTGCCGCTTGCGCCGCCAGCGCCCGCCGCCGCGCCTGCGTCGCTCCCGGCACCACCCGTCGCGCCCTCACCCCCAATCCCGCCTGTCGATGCGGACCCGGCGGAGCCGCCACTCGCACCCGCGTCTGACTTCCTCGCCTCGGGGATGTCGCCCACCACTAAAGAACAGGCGCTCGGCAGTGCCACCAACGAGACCAACAACACAAGCAAGCGGACGCGAGGCATGGTAGCTGCGAATATAGCCCCTCCTCGCTGGAAAGCTGGCGCTCTCCTTCGTGTCACTGCCTCTCCACATGCATTCTCGCCACGCATTCTCCTCTATCGTCCTAGTGAGCGCTTTCGCAGTGGCATCTGGTGGCGCTCCCTCGGTGGCGCACGCACAGGCCAAACCTGCGAACGAACAGGCGTTGGATGCTGCGGCGGCCGCTTACGACGAGGGTGTCGAGGCGTTCGACCGCGCCGAGTACAAGCGCGCAGTGGTCGCGTTTCTGCGCGCGGACTCGCTCATTCCGAGTGACGAGGCCCTGTCGAATGCGATCACCGCTGGGGTACGCGGCGGGGAGCACTTGATGGTGACCCAGGCCGCGCAGCGGGCGATTGCGCGCCAGGGTACGGACCCCAAGCTCGTCACGCGTGCGCGCCGGGCGTTGGCTTTTGCGGGCAGTAAGCTTGCGCAGCTCGACCTTAGCTGTGAGCCATTGCCCTGTGGAATCGCGCTAGATGGTGAAGTCGTAACCGCTGGTGCCCGCTACGTGTTGCCGGGGAATCACGAGCTGGTTGCGATCGCGGGTGACGGTCAACGCAATCAAAAGCAACTCGATCTGGTTGCAGGCACGAGGTACCGCGTGCTGATTCGCACAACCGATGCCAAGGCAGGGGAGCAGCTGCTCGAGCTCAGCAGTCAGCAACAGGGAGCGGCGGTGAAGCCAGTGGAGGCAGGCTCGCTCGATCGCAAGAATCGCTTCGATCGCCAACCTGACTCCGTGGGCGGGGGGCTGCCGCCGTGGACCTTCTATACGGGTGCGGCTCTAAGCGTGGTGTTGCTAGGGGTCACCACCTGGAGCGGTCTGGATGCGCTCGCCGCCAAGAACGACCTTGGGCGCGCACCACGAGAAGAGGATCGAGACGCCGCACTGGACAAGATCCACCGCACGGATATCCTCGTAGGCGCCACCGCGGTGAGCGTGGCCGCGACGCTCTATCTCGGGTTGTTTGCGGTCGACTGGGGCGACGCTGAGGTGAGCGCCAGTCTCGGGTGGGTGCAGCTGCGAGGGCGTTTTTAGCAGGCTCGTCGCCTTGGCCTGCGCGGGTTCGAGCGCTGCTGCTCTCTGGGCTATGCTGCGCAGTCAGTGCCGAGGATCGAAGTGATATGACGGGCGCGGGCTACCAGCACCTGTTCGAGCTGGGGCGGGGCGGGATGGGCTCCGCGCATCTCGCGCGTGCGCTTGGGGCGGAAGGCTTCGAGCGCTTGGTGGTGATCAAGCGCCTCTTGCCCCACCTGATGGAGCATCCAGACGCGATCAAGAGGTTCCTCGGGGAAGCAAAGGTCGCCGCGGTCCTGCACCACTCGAACATCGTCGGGGTTCAACACTCCGGGCGCGATGAGCAGGGTTACTACATCGTCTACGACTACGTCGAAGGCGCGGCGCTCGATGAGCTCGTCGACCGTGTCGAGCTGCGCATGACTCAAATGCCGATCCCGGTGATGTTGAGGATCGGGTTAGACGCGCTGAACGGGCTCCACGCCGCGCACACCGCGCGAGACCACGCTGGGAACTCGCTCGGGATCCTGCATCGGGACATCTCCCCAGAGAACCTGCTCGTGGGCCGGGACGGCGTCACCCGTGTGCTCGACTTCGGCATCGCAAAGAGCGCCATCGCCAGCGTCACGACGGATCAGAACTACTTGGTGGGGAAGTTGATGTTCATGGCGCCGGAGTATCTGGCGCGAGCTCCGACCAGCGCGGCGCTAGATGTGTATGCGTTGGGGATCAGCTTGTGGGTTGCGCTCACTGGCGAGTCTCCCTGGCCCGGCGCAACGGAAGGCCAGCTGGTTACGGAGATCACGCTGAAGGGGGTGCCCCGAGTCTCCACGAAGCGGCAGGTCCCCGCGGCGATCGATGACTTGATTGCGCGAGCCACGGCGATCAAGCAGGAAGACCGCTTCGTCGACGCGCTGCAAATGATCGAAGCGATCGAAGCTCTCGATCGAGCTACCGGCTGGTTGGCCACCCATCGAGACGTCGCAGCGCTGGTCGAGGCGCACTGCGGTGTCGACCTCGAGCGTCGCCGGGGGCGCATCTCAGCTGAGAATCGCCTGCGCGACCCGGCGGATGAAACGCCGGAGAGCCTTCCCGAGCCCAGTGGTTCGCTTGTGGCGAGCGGAAGCGTCGCTGCGGCCACCAACAGTGACATCGAGGGGCAGATCCCTGGGGAAGCAGTGACGCGAGAGCTCACGGCGCCGGTGCCGCTGGTCCAGGAGCGCCGCTTCGCGCGGGATGAGGCACCTCCTCTTTTGCCACTGAACGGCGGTCGGTGGTGGATCGCCGCGCTGCTTGTCAGTGTCTCCGCGCTTGGCCTGGTGGCCTTGCTCTGGCTTCGCGGAGGAGTGAGTGCCGCCCCAGAGCCGACCGCAAACTCAGCTGCGCTAGGGGACGCTCCTCGGCCGCCGTCCAGCGCCGTTGACGAAAATGCGGATGCTGGCGGTGGAGGATCTCTGCCTCCAGCGGCTTCGGCCACCAACTCGGAAACTGAATCTCAGAACCCCCGAGGGAAAGCGGCGCCGCCCCGGACCA
The DNA here is from genome assembly GCA_020633205.1 of Polyangiaceae bacterium. Taxonomy (NCBI): domain Bacteria; kingdom Pseudomonadati; phylum Myxococcota; order Polyangiales; family Polyangiaceae; species Polyangiaceae bacterium. The sequence goes on along the minus strand of JACKEB010000010.1, from coordinate 430,554 downwards.
CTGCTCCGCCAAAGACTGCCGCTCCGGTAGAAGCGGCCGCACCGACTGAGACCGCCGCGCCGGTCGAGACTGCAGCGCCGCCGACGACGTCAGTCCCGGCCAAGACCGGGGCACCCGCTGGCACCGGCGAACCGGGGATCAACAAGCAGAACCCATACCGGCGTCCGTGAGATTCTCCTCACTAGAATGTGCGCGGTAACTCCGCACCATCGATCTGAGCGACGTTGAGCAACGCGTCGCCACGGTGAACCAGCGCCTGTTGCAAGCGCCCGATCACGATCCCCTCCAGCTTGCTCTTGACGCGATGCTCGCGTTTCCCCGAGGCATCGAAAATGGTCGCGACAGCTTGGTCGCGGGCAATGCGTTGACCGAGCTCGACCTGGAGCTCGCAGAAGCCAGCCTGACGGGCGCGGATCCAGCTGCTCTTGTGCGCCTCTACAGGTTGGAGCCGCAGATCCGGCAAGGCTTCTTCAAGCATGCCCAGGCTGGCGAATACCCTGAGCACGCCGCGCGCTCCGACCTCGATCGCCGCGCGATCGAAACGATGCGCTTCGCCGCCTTCGTACAGCAACACCGGGACGCCGAGCTCGCGCCCCGCGGCGCGGAGCGAACCGTCTCGTAGCGATGCGTGGAGGATCACCGGCGCGCCGAAGGCTCGCGCCAAGCGACGCGTCTCCGGATCCTCCAGGTCACAGCGGATCTGCGGCAGGTTCGTGCGGCCGTCGGACCCAGTGTGCAAATCGATGCCGACGTTGGAGCGCCGCGCCACCTGTTCGATGAACAAGTGCGCGAGCTGGCCAGCCAACGGTCCCCGCGGGGAGCCCGGGAAGCTGCGGTTCAGATCACGCCGATCCGGGAGGTAGCGGGAAGCGTTGATGATGCCGAACACGTTCACCACGCTCACCGCGATCAGCGTGCCCCGCAGAGCGCGTGGATTCAGCTGCCGCAAGATGCTGCGGATGACAGCGAGCCCGTTGAGCTCGTCGCCGTGGATAGCAGAACTCACCCACACTACGGGACCTGGCTCGATGCCGTGGGCCACGGCTACTGGGAGTGAGAGCTGGGTGCCCGTGGGTAGCCGCGCGACCGGCAGCTCCAGGTGCTCGAGCGTCCCGGCGGCGATCGCGTGATCCCCGAGCTCGAATGGGGGGCGCTCCGCTCGTGGCGGCGGCGTGCTCGCCGATTTGGTGCCTCGGCCGGATGCCTTTCCCGGCGGGATACTGGCGTTGGGCGATGAGCGTCGCGGTCTCGTGCTCGGCCGAGGGCTCGCCTCAGGGGACGATTTGACAGATGTGGACTTCGAACTTCCCACGCTTGATTGACCACACTGACACCATCCACGCGGCCAAGTCCAGCCCACAGGGGTGTGCAAGTCCTGCGCGGCGTCCCTCGCGTGGCGCGATGGCCCTGCGCAACAGGCGATCGCCACTCGCTGAACGGGTCGCCGAGATCCGCAACTCGAGCTCTAGTATTCTCGGAGCCAACTAGCAGCGACTGCGCTGGACGTCGGTTCGGCACGTCGGATGCTAGGCGCCAGTGCGATTCTCTCCGAAGGCGATCGAGGCTAGCTGTGCACATTCGACTCCCCGTTGGGATCCGGCGACAACCAAGCGACTCATCCTGTGGCGCAACCTGTCTTCACGCTGTGTACGACTACTTCGGTGATCCGCTGCCGCTGCGTCAGGTCGTAGACGAAGTCCCCGAGCTACCCTTGGGCGGCACACTCGCCGTCACTCTGGCGCTGCATGCGCTCCGTCGCGGCTACAAGGCCAAGCTTTTCACGTACAACCTGCAGGTCTTCGACCCAACCTGGTTTGCACCTGAGGTTGATCTGGCTGCGAAGCTCCGAGCGCAGCGCAGCGCGAAGCGCAACGCAAAGCTCCGCGGGGCGACGGATCACTACCTCGAGTTCCTCGAGCTTGGGGGGGAGGTGCGCTTCGAGGAGCTGACGGGGGCGCTCTTGCGACGCTACCTCAAGCGGGAAATCCCCGTACTTACGGGGCTCAGCTCGACCTATCTTTACCGCTGCGCGCGGGAGCTGGACGCTGGCGGGGTGGACGACGTTGCTGGCGGCCCGGTGGGGCACTTCGTGGTGCTTCACGGCTATCACGCGGACCAACGCGAGGTGCACGTGGCCGATCCGTGGCACCCGAATCCCGTCTCGCCAGATCCGAACTACTGGGTCGACATTGGGCGTGTGCTCAACTCGATCTTGCTTGGCATCGTCACCTACGACGCCAATCTGTTGATCCTGGAGCCGCCGCCTCACGCGACCAAGAAGGTGCGGGAGAGCGAGCGAAAGTTACCGGTATCCGTCAAACGAGAGGATCCCAAGTGAAATCGTTGGTCGTAGTGGACCGTAGTGACAACTGGTCCTTTGATATCCCATCAGTTGATGTCGTTTCCGCGCGTGAATACATCACGCGGGCGGATCGATTTGCGCAGCGGGGACTGCGAGTCTTCAATCTGTGTCGTTCCTACCGCTACCAGAGCGCCGGCTACTACGTCTCGCTGCTCGCGGCGGCTCGCGGACACAAGCCGGTGCCCAGCATGGCGACCATCCAGGACCTCAAGAGCAACGAGGTCGTGCGTATCCGCTCCGACGAGCTCGAGGACCTGATCCAGCAGGCGCTGAAGCCCATCCGAGCGACGGAGTTCGTGCTCTCCATCTACTTCGGCAAGAACCTCGCTAAGCGCTATGATCGCCTGGCAGCGCACTTGTTTCGAGTGTTCCACACGCCGCTGATGCGGGCGCGCTTCGAACGCACGGAGGAAGGAGAGTGGCGCTTGGTGCGGCTCTCCACCATCGCGGCGGCGGAGATCCCTGAGGGCCACAAGCAATTCGTGGAGCAAGCAGCGAAGGAGTACTTCGGTTCCCCGAAGCGACACCGGAGCCGTAAGCCGGGGCGCTTCGATCTCGCGATCTTGGTCAATCCAGACGAAGCAGAGCCTCCGTCCAATCCCCGCGCCATCGAGAAGTTCATGCGGGCTGCGCGGCGCCACGACATCACCCCGTGGATCGTGCACCGCGACGAATACGCCCGGCTCGGCGAGTTCGACGCGCTGTTCATCCGGGAGACCACCAACGTCCACCACCACACCTTCCGCTTCGCGCTGCGCGCTCAGGCGGAGGGGCTGGTGGTCGTCGACGATCCAGAGTCGATCTTGCGTTGCACCAATAAAGTGTACCTCGCGGAACTGATGGACCGGGTCGGCGTCGGCACACCGCGCACCCTGGTTGTGCACAAACAGAACATCAACGACGTGATCCCTCAGCTCGGCCTGCCGTGCATCCTGAAGCAGCCTGACAGCGCGTTCTGTCAGGGGGTAATGAAGGCTGAAACCGAGGCGGAGTTTCGTGAGATGGCGGCCCGCCTGCTCGAGAAGTCGGAGCTGATCGTCGCACAGGAATACACGCCAACCGAGTACGACTGGCGAGTCGGGATCTTCGACGGTCAGCCGCTGTACGTTTGCAAGTACTTCATGGCCCCGAAACACTGGCAGGTCACCGCGACGCTGAAGAGCGGTCGCCGACGCTCGGGTCGCGTGGTCTCAGTGCCCGTCGACGAGGCTCCCCCCGGCGTGGTGAAGACTGCGCTCAAGGCGGCGCGTGCGATCGGCGACGGCCTCTACGGCGTCGATTTGAAGCAGCTCGGACGCCGCGTGGTCGTGATGGAGGTCAATGACAATCCGTCCATCGAGTCGCCCTACGAGGACAAACTGCTCGGCGATGAGCTCTACGACCGCATCATGGGTGTATTCCTGAAGCGCCTCGAGGCGCGACAGCGCGGAGTACCGAGCGGAATCGAGGACAACTCATGACCGAGTTTTCGGATCGCTCACCGGGGCTCCACCTCTTCGAGGGCTTTGGCATCGAACTCGAGTACATGATTGTCGACCGAGCGAACCTCGCCGTGCGGCCGATTTGCGATCGGCTCTTCGAGGCAGCCACGGGCCGTGCTGAGGTCGAGGTCGAGCGCGGCGAAATCAGCTGGTCGAACGAGCTGGCCTTGCACGTCGTGGAACTCAAGACGTCCCGTCCGGTAGCGAGCCTGGTCGGACTCGCGGATCAATTCCAGAAGGAAATTGATGCGATGCAGGGCTTCTTGGCTCCGCTCGGCGCCAGATTGATGCCCACTGCGATGCATCCTTGGATGGATCCGCTGAAGGAGACCAAGCTCTGGCCTCATGAACAGAACGACATCTATCGTGCTTTCGATCGCCTGTTCGGCTGCAAAGGGCACGGCTGGTCGAATTTGCAGAGCATGCACATCAACCTGCCCTTTCAGGGGGACGATGAGTTCGGTCGCTTGCACGCAGCGATCCGCGTGGTGCTGCCACTGCTGCCTGCACTGGCCGCATCGTCGCCGGTCGTTGAGGCCAAGCTCACGGGCTTCGCGGACAACCGCCTCGAGTTCTATCGTCGGAACGCCAGCAGTATCCGCTCGGTTACTGGGCGCGTGATCCCGGAGCCTGTCTTCGACGAGGCCGCGTATCGCGAGCGCATCCTCGGGGTCATCGCGAGAGATCTCGCTCAGCAGAAGGCTGATGAAGTTCTCGAGCCGGAGTGGGTGAATGCTCGCGGCGCGATTGCGCGCTTCGTGCGCGACAGTATCGAGATCCGCGTGCTCGATCTTCAGGAGTGCCCCGCGCAAGACCTGGCCGTCGCCAGCTTGGTTACCGAGCTCGTGCGGGGCATGGTGGAGGAGCGTTGGTCCAGCTACGCGGAACAAAGGGCCTGGGAAGCGCCCGCCCTGGAGGAGATCTTCCTCGCCTGCGCGGAGCGCGGATCGGAGGCGTACCTCGATCACGCGGAGTACCTCGAACTGTTCGGCTTGCAGAGCCCGGCGATGACCGCGCGTCGGGTTTGGGGGAGGCTCGCCGAAGCGCTCCCGCTCCCAGCAGAAGTCGCCTCGGGTGTGGAGCTCCTGGTCAGCCAGGGGAGCCTTGCAGAGCGCATCGTTGCGCGTTTGCAAGGCGGTGTCACCCGGGCCGCGTTGGGTGAGGTGTATCGCCAGCTCTGCGAGTGCCTGCGCGAGGGACGCGCCTTTTCTTGAGTGGGACGCGCCTTTCTTCGATTCGAACACGAGGGCTCCCGCTCGTGCTGAGCTGCGAGCATGCGAGCCATGCTGTTCCAAAGTCGCTTGAGGTAGCGTTTCGCGGAGCTGAGGCAGTGCTCCGCAGTCACCGCGGCTGGGATCCGGGAGCGCTCCAGGTCGCGCGCCACTTGAGTCGCGTCTTCGAGGTGCCGCTGGTCGCGGGTCGCTTCTCCCGCTTGGTGATCGATCTGAATCGCAGCGCCCACCACCCACGCTTGTTTTCCCCCTGGAGCAAGCCGCTTCATGCGGCTCAGCGACAGCGACTCTTAGCTCTCCACGCCGCCCACTGGGCGCAAGTGGTGCACCACCTCGAGGGAGTGCTGGCTTGGGGCCCTCGCGTGTTCCACGTCGCCGTGCACTCGTTCACTCCCGAGCTAGACGGAGAGCGACGCAATGCTGACATCGGACTGCTCTACGACCCGAGCCGCCAGCTCGAGCGGGAGCTTGCCGCGCGCCTCAAGACTGACCTGTCGGGCGCTGGCTGCCGAGTACGCCTGAACTATCCGTATCGCGGTGTCGCGGACGGGCTGCCGACCGCATTGCGTAAACGTGTTGGAGCCGCCTACGCCGGCCTCGAACTCGAACTGAATCAAGCCTTCGTTGGCGAGCGTGGAGTGCCCAGGCTGAGCACTGCGCTGGAGCACGCGTTGGCTGACGCGCTCTCCTAGTTTGAATACCGCTGGGCCTCTGCGAAAGAGAGCGTCGGCCCAGCAGCCCCCCGGTGCACCCGGTGCGCGGCGGCTGGCGAGCGCGGCGACGGTTTTGCGCGCTGTCTTCGGTGAGCTCCGAGGTTTCGAGGGATTTCCCGGCTCTCGGCCAAGCCTTACGGTCGGCACGCGAAGTGCTTAAGGAGCGTTCGAGCCTCGACGCTCACTCCCGACATCAGTGCAGCGACCTCGGTCGATGCCGCGGGGAATCAAGAGTCCCCGTTTTTCAGCCAGAACTCAACGATATGAAGCATCTACTCCTTGCCACCACCCTAGGGCTGTTCGCGATGGCGTGCGGCTCCGATCCTCATCCTGCCGTCGCCCCGAGCGGTGCGACCCAAGGCGACGCCCAGTCGAGCGTTGCGGGCCCCAAGGCCTCAGGCGACGACGAGAGCGCGCCCACCCAGCTGGCCATCGACGACAAGATCCTCAAGGCGTGTGGGATCGCGTCTTCGGAGGCCCACTTCGACTTCAACTCGGCCAACGTGAAGCAGGGTGACTACCCGGTGCTGACGAAGCTCGCGAACTGCTTCTCCACCGGTCCGTTGAAAGGCAAGCAGATGTTGCTCGTCGGACACGCGGACTCGCGAGGCGATGAGGAGTACAACATGACGCTCGGCGGACGCCGTGCAGGTGGCGTCAAGAGCGTGCTCGTGGCGCGTAAGCTCAGCGGGAAGCAGGTGACCACCTCGTCTCGCGGGGAGCTCGATGCCACGGGCAGCGACGAATCGAGCTACGCGGCGGACCGCCGCGTCGACGTCCGCCTCGCCGACTGAGAGAGCCTCCTTTGTTACGGGCTGGGGCAGATCCGCCGCGGCTCATGGACAATTGGGGTGATTCGCCCACTCAAGTGAGGTGTTTCCGCAACGCCGCGCAGCCTTTCGAGGTTCGCGGCGTTTCGCGTTTCTGAGCGGGGGACCTCACCCCCAAATCCGCTGGCGGCGGGTTGAGGTGCCACGCACGACTCGCTCCAAAAAGTCCAGTCTCCTCTGTTACAGTTCCGGAACGTTTGGCATACGCGGTGCTTCACCGCCCCTCACTCATGTCCGTCGATCAGTCTCGTTCTTGGCCCAGCTGGTTCCGTAGCGCCCGCCGTTTGGTGGCGGCGAGCGCGCTTGCCGGGCTGTGTTTCGTGCTGGCCGACGTCTGGGCGCGCCACGATTGGCAGCAAGTCAACCTGGGTTGGCATCTGGGTGCATCGACTGCGCTGTACGTAGCCTGGGGCGTAGGCGTTGGCGTCGGCCTGTTGTTGCTCGAGTTGGTTTCGTCGCAAGTGGCGAAGGGGCTGCGCAAGACCCGCGCAGGGAACGCGCTCCGGTTGGGGCGCTGGCTCCCAGTCGTGCTGCTGGTCTTGCTCGCTGCCTGGGGCGCCCACTCGCTGATCATGCCCCTCGTGAGTCATGGCAAAGCCGCGCGACTCGCGCGCTTTGCATGGCCGGTCGGGCTCCTGCTTGGTTCCTCCGTGGTGCTCGCGCGCTGGCTCATCCTCCGGGTGACTCGCAGCGCCAGCCCCCGCACCCCTCTGGTCTTCGCCGGACTGCTGTTCGCGATCGCGGTGCTTGCGATGGGCCTCGACCTGACGGTCCTGATCTCCCTCTACGCGTCCCTGCATGCGCTCTTCGAAGCCACCGCGCTGCTCGCGCTGATTGGCGCCGCGTGGTGCCTGCTCACCGCGCTCGAGCGCGATGCCCGGCGGGTGGGCCAGGCACTGAACGTAATCGCGGGCGTGGCTGCCGTGAGCTTGCTGGCGTTTCCGTTCTGGCGCACGCGCCTCTTCGATGAGCTGCGTCCTGCCTGGCGCGAACCCGTCTACGTCGGCCGTTTGATGGCGCGGGTACAGACCGTCGAGGAGGACCTGCTTGGTGAAGAGTCGGCGGACGCACCTGGGGTCAAGCGTCTCAAGCGGACCTACGACTTGACCGTCACCGCCGAGAAGCCCGAGTGGTCCACGCCGCCAGCGCTGCCGAAGGAGACGGAGGCGGCGCTGGCCGAGCTGCGCCCCGACTCAGAGAAGTTGAACGTCCTCGTCTACTACGTGGACACGTTGCGCGCAGATATCGCCAGCGATCCCAAGGTCATGCCGAACTTCGTGCATTTCTGTGAGGAATCTCTGTGCTTTGAGCGCGCCTATAGCCCCGCCAGCGACACGGTGAGCACGCTCCCGGTGGTTCTGGGCGGGCGTTTCGACGGGCCCAACAAGCACGCGCCGACGGTGCTGGGACAAGCCGAAAACACGGGGCGGGAGACCACGTTGATCATCCCGCGGAGCGCGGGGGAGTTCCTCGGTCGCGAGCTGCCATCGTTCAAGTTCAACCGCATGGAGACCGTCGCGGATTACAACCCCGGTGAACAGGTCTGGGGTTACGGCGCGACCCAGCCGACGGCAGGCAAGCTCGTTGATCGCGCTGTCGCGACGCTACTCGACGGGGAAGGGAAGTCCCCACTGCCCTCAGCGGACCGCGCTTTGACCGCGCCCACACAAGAACTCAAACGCCCTGGCGCGACGAACCCCCCTGGGCTGGGGCGTGAGGGCTTGGGCCGCGAGGCCCTGGATCGCGCCGAGCAGCCGTTCTTTGGCTGGATCTTCAACTTCGACGTCCACAACTGGCGTGAGCTCGATGAGGCCTACGTCAATGAGCGCGCAACCACGCTTGGTGTTGGCGACAAGGAAGACCCAATCTGGCGCTACCGCGTGGTGGCGCGCGCCGTTGACGAAGAGTTCGGGCGATTGATGCGGGAGCTCGACAAGCGCGGGCTCAAGGACAACACCCTGGTGGTCATCATGGCCGACCACGGTGAGGCGCTTGGCCGCCACGGGTTCTGGGTGCACTCAACGTTTCTGTGGGAGGGCCTGGTCCACGTCCCGCTGGCAGTTCGTATCCCCGGGGTAACGCCCAAGAGGGTCGCGCAGCCCATCTCCCTCGCCGACTTGGCGCCCACGCTCGTGCGATCGCTCGAGCCGACGCGCTCTCTCGCCGGCTATCACGGTGAAGATCTGCTGGTACACGCCCTTCCGCAGCCGCCTGCGCGTCGGCTGCCGATCCTGATGGAGGCTTGGTACAAGACCGATCGCCTGCGCATCGGGGTGATCGACCCGGACCGACGCCTCAAGCTGGTTGTACCTCTAGAGAGCGGCGTCCCCGAGGTGCATCGCCTGGACGACGCGGACCCTGAGGCAACGGATGTGTCCCAGCAGGAGAGCGCAGCGCTGCTCGGCATGTTGGACCACTTGGTGGGTAGTCCGCTGTTTCCCCGGCCCGCTCCAACGCCGAAGCCGACGGTCGCCACACGCTGATCGCTGGGCGACGACTCGACGCTAGAGCGGTTGCTGCTCTTCGACGTCCCCTGGGGAAACGTCCAGTTCCCGCACGGCGTTCGCTTCCTTGAGACCCAGGGTGATGCAGTGGATGACCCCTCCGCGATGCACCATGGCGTCCGCAGGCACGGTGACGAGCTTGCGTGGGGAAACCGCCCTACCGAGCGCCGCTAGCGCCTTCGCCTCGAAGTCCAACGAGAGCGTTCTAAAGCTCGGTGCGAGGTAGTGGCCCTTGAGCGGCGTGCCGTTCACGTAGGAATAGTAGCGCTTGCCGTTGATGTGCATGGGCACGCGCACGACGGCCAAGGGCTTGGCGCGACTCGCGGCGGCCTCTTGGAGCACGCGCACCGCCTCGTCCAGCACCGCCGCATCGGTGGGGTAGCGCTGGGCGTCGACCTCGCTCACCATCACGCGGTCCGGTGCGGTGAACTGCGCCATGACGTCCGCATGGCCCGTGGTTTCGTCCGCGAGGTTCGGAAGCACAGCCAACGTGTCACAGCCCATGGTGTGCAGCAGCGCGTCCATGTCCGGGTCGTCCGCGCTCAGGCCGGCGTCTGCCAGGCTGCGATCCGTGATCGCGCAGAGTCCGTCTCCACTGCCAATCACCGCTCCGCCATCGACCTCCAGGGGCATGCTCTCGACAATGGCGGAAAAACCAGGTGCGAGTAGCTGGGGTACCTGGTCGTCCCGAGCGCGCTCGAACGAGTAGTGCGCGTCGAGCCAGCGGCTTTCCCCCGTTGCCGTATGGATTTGAAGTGGCCCATAGTCGCGCACCCAGGGCGTGTCCAGGTCGAGGTGGATCACATTCGCTCCGAGCGCAGAAAGCTCCTTTTCATAGCCGTCGTCCGGCGGGTCCTCGCCGAACAGCACGTCCACCTGAACTTCCTTCGACCCCGCGGCGACGATGGTCTCGACGGCTTCCGACCAATCGGAGTCCCAGCCGATGAGCAGCGTGCTCGGCGCCTCCCAGTCGCCCCGCAGCAACGCGGGGTCACGGCTCGCTGAGCGCTTGACGTAGCTCGGCTGCGAAACGGCCGGGGTGTCGGGCTCGGACACAGGAGTCGAGCGCACCGTGGGCGCGCAAGCGCACCCACTCAGGACCACGAACCAGCACAGGCTCTTCTGCACGATGCGCGTAGTAGAGCAGTTTCCGTGCCACGCGCTAGAGGCGTTCGCCGCGGGCCTCGCGGAGGCCTCGTGCACCATTTGCCCGAGGCCCCGCGCAGGGTCTGCGCTCGACCTAGTCAACCGGCGGGCGTGAGCAGCGTCAGCTTGGCACCGGACGGAACCAAGCAGCCCTTTTGGCAACGCCTTTCTGCGTTGCGGGGCGAGGCGACTGCGGCCTGGCACGCTCTCTGCTCAGCAGCCGACGCCACGCCTCCGACCCGCCGCTCGGGCCGGAGCTGGGTTGGAGTCTGGAAAGCCGATACGTATGTCCACTTGGGCCTTGAGCCTGCCCACCGTCATTGGCGGAGCCAGCAGCGTCCTGTTCGGGCTTGGGGTGGTCGAGGTCCTGCTCCACCGCAGGAACCTCGCGCGCATCCCGATCCGCATCCACGTGAATGGCACTCGCGGCAAGTCCAGCGTGACCCGGCTGATCGCCGCGGCGCTGCGCGAGGGCGGTCTCCGTACCTTCGCCAAGACGACGGGTACGCTCGCCCGGGTGATCCTGCCGGACGGCAGTGAGCTCCCTGTATTCCGACCGGCGGGGGCGAACATCATGGAGCAGAAGCGCATCGTTGCCACTGCGCTTGCTTACCGCGCGGATGCGCTGGTCATCGAGTGCATGGCGTTGCAGCCCGAGCTCCAGGTGTTGAGCGAACGGGGATTGGTGCGTGCGACCCACGGCGTGATCACCAACGCACGGCCGGACCATCTGGACGTGATGGGTCCAGGCCCGCGAGACGTCGCGCTAGCACTCGCCGGGATGACACCAGTGCGCGGCAAGCTATTTACGCGCGAGCAGCAGAACCTCGATGTTCTCGAACGGGCGGCAAAGGACCGCCAGACGGAGCTGATCGCCGTCGATGACAGCACCGTCGAGCAGATCCCCGACGAGACACTCGCGCAGTTCAGCTACACGGAGCACCGCGAGAACGTTGCGCTGGCGCTCAGCGTCGCTCAGTCGGTGGGGGTCAGTCGGGAAGTTGCGCTGCGGGGCATGACGAAGACGCAACCCGATCCGGGCGCGCTCACGGTGCACGAGCTGGACTTCTTCGGACGGCGCATCGTGTTCGTCAACGCGTTCGCCGCCAACGACCCTGTCAGCACCGGGCAGCTCTGGCACCTCATGGTGCAGCGCTTCCCTGATGTGGACACCCGGGTCGCCATCTTCAACTGTCGTTCGGATCGCGCCGATCGCTCGCTGCAACTCGCTGAGGCGCTCCGAGACTGGACCGCCCCGAATCACCTGGTGCTGATGGGTAGCGGAACCTATGCGTTCGCTCGCTCATTTGAGCGTCACGGCGACGCGGCCAAGGTCGTGTTCGTCGAGGGGTACCGTACGGAAGAGATCTTCGAGCGAGTGATCGGCCTTTCCGGTCGCTCCGCCCTGATCGTGGGCATGGGCAACATCGGCGGTCAGGGGCTGCCGCTCGTCTCCTTCTTTGCCAATCGCGCGCCGCCGTCGGATGCGGTCAATGGAAGCTAGCTAGATGGAAGAGTTTCTACCCCTTTCGATTGGGGTCGGTCTGTTCGTGAGTTTGCTGCTCGCCGAGCTCTTCGGCATCGCTGCAGGCGGCATGATTGTGCCTGGCTACATCGCACTGCACATCACACGACCGATGGACATCCTCCTCACGTTGGTCGCTGCTTTTGCGACCTACCTCGTGGTTCACACGGCCAGTGCGTTCGTGATGATCTTTGGCCGGCGACGCACCGTGACGATGATCTTGGTGGGCTTCCTCATGGGGCTCTTGGTTAGCCGGGTTGCTCCGCAGTTGAGCTTCATCCACGGCATCGAGGGACGCGCGGTCGGCTACATCATTCCCGGTCTGATCGCGATCTGGCTCGACCGTCAGGGCGTGGTCGAGACGTTGTCTGCGATGACAGTTGCGAGCGTCTTGGTACGCATGACTCTGATCCTGCTTGGACTGGAGCTGGGCACGTGAAGAAGATCTATTGGCGGCCGCCGAGCATCTCTCGTGCTGCGCTTGCACTGATTGCAGCGGTTGCGCTGGTCGGGTTGAGCCTGGTGGAGACCTTTCCCCAGGAGCGAAAGCAGTCTTTCTACAAGGAGAAGATCGCTGCTGCTCAGCTCGCGCGAGTCGCGATGAATCGCATCAAGGAGGAGAAGCAGCGGAGGGGCATCTCCATCGACAACGAATCAGATCCGCTCGGAACTGGTATGATCGGACACTCGGTCACGCCAGTGACCTCCAACACAGGCTACATCGAGAGCAAGCAGACCAGTACGAACCCGAACTTCGCTGCGGTGGTGGTCCACCTCCTCAAACGCGCAGGGGTCGAGAGTGGCGATGTGGTCGCGGTTGGGCTGAGCGGCTCTTTCCCCGGCCTCAACGTGTCCACCTACGCAGCGCTCGAGGTGCTGAAGCTGAAGCCGATCCTGATCGCCAGCGCGGCTTCGTCGGAGTGGGGAGCGAACGACGTCGAGCTGATGTGGCTCGACATGGAGCAGGTGTTGTTCGACTCCAAGCTCGTCAGTTTCCGCGCCTTTGCGGCTTCCAGAGGAGGCATCGACGATCGGGGCTTTGGCTTGTCTCCCGAGGGTCGTCACCTGATCGACTCACTCATCGAGCGTCACGGACAGCGCAAGCTCACCCCCAAAAACCTCACCGACTCCGTGGATCAGCGCATGCAGATCTATCAGGAGCAGGCCGGCGATCGACCGATCAAGGCGTACATCAACATCGGTGGTGGCGCGGCTTCCACCGGCACTCACGTCGGCAAGAAGCTATTCAAGCCGGGACTCAACACCGAGGTCCCCTATGGCGCGATCGACTCCGTGATGTTGCGCTTCGCCGAAGACGGAGTTCCGGTGATCCACCTCTCGAACGTCAAGGTGATCGCCGAGCGCTACGGCTTGCCCGTACCACCCCAACAGACGCCGCAGGTGGGCGTTTCCAGGGTATTCGTCAGGGCCGAGTACGACGAGCGCCTGGTCGTCGGGGTGATCGTGGCGGTGGGTCTCGCCATGTTTGCGTTCTTGCGACTCGACGTTGGCCTGCGGATCCTTGGTCGCAAGCGCGAAAGCAGCCACGCCCACCCGCAACGAATGGTATGAACGTGGGAGTGACCGCCAAAGGCACTCTGAGATCGCGCCAACGCCTGGGTAAGTACCGCATCGAGCGTCAGCTCGCAGAGGGGGGCTTCGCGACGGTGTACCGCGCGATGGATACCGTCGAAGGGATCCGGGTGGCGCTCAAGGTGCCGCGGGCTGAGCTGGTGACCGGGCGCGAGGCGCAGGTGACCCACGAGGTGCGGCTGGCGGCGCGACTAGATCACCCCAATGTGCTCCCGGTGAAGAACGCGCAGTCCATCGACGGCGTCTTCGTGATCGCCTATCCGCTGGGCGAAAAGACCCTCGGCGATCGCATGGCGAGCCGCATGTCGGCGAAGCGAGCCCTCGAGTACTTCGAGCAGATGCTCGAGGCCGTGGCTCACGCTCACAAGAACAAGGTCATCCACTGCGACCTGAAGCCTGAGAACTTCATTCTGTTCCGCGGGGATCGAGTGCGTCTGACGGACTTTGGCATCGCGAAGATCGCCCTGGCGACGCGCTCTCTGAGCGGCTCGGGGACCATCGGGTACATCGCTCCGGAGCAAGCTCTGGGGCGCCCAAGCCTACGTAGCGACGTGTTCTCCCTGGCGTTGATGGCGTACCAGATGTTCACGGGGGAGCTGCCGGAGTGGCCCTTCAAGTGGCCTCCTCCAGGCATCGCCAAGCTCAGGGCTACGATTCATCCGGACTTTGCCGAGCTGTTGCGCCGCTGCCTCGAGGTCGACGAGAAGAAGCGCCCAGCGGACGCGACCAAGGTGCTCGCGGCGTTCCGTCGCCTGCGGTCTCGTGCGCTCAAGCCAGGGGTGAAGAAGAAGCGCATGTCGAGCAAGCTGGGGACGCCCAGCGCTTGGCGCACGGTACGCCTCAAGGAGTTCATGCGGCGCTACGGCAAACCGCTGATGACGCGAGCAACCTGCGAGCAGTGCCACGGGCCGACGGCCGAGAGCATGTTGTGGTGCCCTTGGTGCGGTAAGGCGCGAGCGAAGTACGCGGGACCATCAGAGTTCAAGGCTCGCTGCCAACGTTGCGGTCGCGGTCGCAAGCCCGACTGGCGCTACTGCGCGTTCTGTTGGGGACCTGCATTCCGAGATGTTTCCGAGAGGAAGTATTCAGACAAGCGCTACTCCGCACATTGTGAGCACTGCGCCGGCGGTTTGATGCCGTTCATGCGCTACTGCCCTTGGTGCCATCGCAAGGTGACCCAAGAGTGGGAGGTTCAGGCGGGGAATCGCTGCAAAGGCTGCGGCTGGGGAGTACTCGACGACTATTGGGATTTTTGTCCCTGGTGCGGGAGGAAACGCAGGTGACCACCCGCTGCCTCTACACCGCGGAGGTGTTGAAGGCCGTAGTCGGGTTCTCGCTCAGTCATGGTGTCGCTTGCGCCTTCACCCAGCCGAGTCCAGTGCCTGCCGACCGCATCAACGAAGACAGCATGCTGGTCTTCGATGACGAGGCGGGCCCCATCGTGCTTGCGGTGGCCGACGGGGCGGGTGGGCACCCCGGTGGCGCAGACGCTTCCAAGGCCGCGGTACGTGCGCTGACCAGCGCCCTCGAGAAGTCCCGCGAAGGCAATCGCCGCGACGCGATCCTGGATGGCTTCGAAGCCGCTAACCGCGCGGTAATGAATTTGGGTATTGGCGCCGCGACGACGTTGGCCGTCGCCGAGGTCGGACGCGATTGGGTCCGCAGCTACCACGCCGGGGACTCAGGGGTGTTGGTTACAGGCCGTTTGGGCAAACTCAAGCTCGTGACGCTCAGCCACGCACCGGTTGCGTACGCCGTCGAAGCGGGATTCATCGACGAGGAAGACGCGCTGATTCATCGCGATCTAAACGTCGTGAACAACCTGATTGGATTCGCGGATCTTCGCATCGAGATCGGGCCGCGGCGTCCGTTGAATCGCTTCGATACGGTGGTGGTCGCGAGTGACGGCCTGTTCGACAATCTCCGCCAACAAGAGGTTGCGAGCCACGTGCGGGCTGGTGCGCTGGGCCATTGCGGGGAGGCGCTGATTGAGCTGTGTGCTCAGCGCATGCAGGTGACTGACGCCGACCTCCCTGGCAAGCCCGACGATCTGTCGTTCGTGTTGTTTCGGCGCGCCGGTAAGGCCTGACTCAGCGCAGAACACAGGCGTTGCGCATGGCGTGCACCGCGTGCGCAGGCGTCGAGTGCTCCACGGAGCGCACTGCCCGCTTGTGGCGCGTTTCCATCTCTTCCCACCAGGCTCGCCTGCGGCACGGAACCTGCTTGGTGCTTTCCGGAGCGGTTGCTTTTGGGGGGAGGACCTCCGCAGCCAGGCCGAGGACCATCGCATGATCATCTCACTGGATGTGGCGCAACGCATTCGCGTCGAACTCACGCGCCTCAAGCGCTTGCGCGACGGCGTGCTCGACGCGGCGCGAGCGGGTGACCCTTCGCGCACACTGACGCGCGCCGAAGAGCTTGGCTGCGCTCTCGACAACACCCTAGGGCTCGTCGATGCGGTTCTCGAGGCGGTGGAAGAGGACCAGCCGTCCGGGCTCGAGCCTCAGCCTGCCTTGCCGCGCGCCCCGCGAGCACGGCCGACCGCACTCCGCAGCAAGCGCGGGAGCTGAGTTGCCACTGATCGAAGGCGTCGAAGAGCCTCCTTCACCCGGAAATCAGGCTGAAGACACGAACTCGTGGTCATTTGCGTCCCGCTCTCGGCATAGTGGGGAGGAGATGAGCGCGATTCGTGTGGTCGCCGTCGGGACATCCCCGGAGGTGGCGCAGAGCCTAGATGCCCATGACGTCACATCACTCGAACGTGATGACCACCTCGCGTCGGGTATCGAGCAACTGGACCCCGAGGTGCTCGTGATCGACCTGGGCGCGCTGGGCGACCCGGGCCTCCAGACGTTGCGGGCTGCACGTCGGCGTTGCCCAGGCGCGGGGTTCATCGCGCTGCTGGCAGACGGGGCCCAACCGCGCGCAGCCCTGGAGGCTGGTGCTGACGTCTTCGTCGATAGCGCGAACGCCATCGAGTGCTTGGACTTCATGGTGTCGCGCGCTTTTGACAAGGTGCGCGCCACCCGTCGCGCGGCGCGCCTCGAGCGGGTTGCACAAGAGACACTCAGCCTCGCTTCCTTCGAGCGCATCCTGGGAAACCACCCGTTGATGCAACAGCTGCTGACCAAGGTGGCCCACGTCGCACCCACGCGCTCCACGGTGCTGATCCACGGGGAAAGCGGAACTGGAAAAGAGCTGATCGCCAGCGCGCTTCACTTCAACTCGCGACGCCGCGAGGGACCCTTCGTGCGCTTGAACTGCGCAGCGCTGGCCGATTCCGTGCTGGAAAGCGAGCTCTTCGGCCACGAGAAGGGCGCCTTCACCGGGGCGATCGCCCGCCGGGAAGGTCGCTTCAAGCAGGCGGACAACGGCACGCTCTTTCTTGATGAGGTGAGCGAGATCCCGATGCCGCTCCAGGTGAAGCTCTTGCGCTTCCTTCAGGAGCGGGAGTTCGAGCGGGTTGGCGGGAACGAGACCCTGAAGGTGGACGTGCGCATCGTGGGCGCCACCAACCGTGACCTGAAGGCGCTCGTCAGCGACGGCAAGTTCCGTGAGGATCTATACTATCGCCTCAACGTCGTGCGCCTCGACGTGCCGCCACTGCGTGCGCGACCAAGCGACATCTTGCTGCTCGCGGAGCACTTCTTGCGGCGCTTCGCCGAAGAGAACGAGCGTCACGTGGCGGCCTTCGACGAGGCGGCGCGGCGCGTGCTCGTGGACTATCCGTGGCCAGGGAACGTTCGTGAACTCGAGAACGCAATCGAGCAGGCGGTGGTACTCGCCGAGGGGGACACGCTCAGCGCGACCGACTTGCCCCTCAGCTTGCCAAACACCCAGGACAACGCCCTCAAGCTGATGATCCCTGGGGTCACGATGGCCGAGATCGAGCGCTACGCCATCCTTCAGACCTTGAAAGCCGTCGATGGATCCACCAGCCGGGCTGCTCGGGTGTTGGATATCAGCCGGCGCACGATACAGTACCGTCTGAAGGAATGGGGAATCGAGGACAAGGCCGGTGGGTACGAGAGCTCGCCAAGCGAGTTGGTCGAGGACTGAACCTCAGCGGTGACGCGGAGCCCAGCGAAACCAAGCGCGGGCTACCGCCGGGCACCATCGTCTACACAGGTGAAGACCGGGACGAACCCGTTCGTGTCCGTATCTTCGAGTTCGACGAAAAGCGACACACGGAGCGCCAGGTCAGCCCGGAGGCGGTGAGTCGCCTGCGTCGCAACCCAGACAAGGTGCTCTGGGTCGACGTGGAAGGCGTCCACGATGTCGAACTCTTGCAGGAGATGGGGAAGTGCTTCGGATTGCACGACCTCGTGCTCGAGGATATCGCATCCGTGGGGCAGCGGCCGAAGTTCGAAGGCTACGACGACTATGCGTATATCGTCTTGCGTATGCTGCACCGACAGGCCGACTTCGGGGTGATCGATGAGCAGCTGTCCATCGTCCTCGGTCGCGGTTTCGTGCTCACCTTTCAAGAGCACCAAGGAGACGTCTTCGACGCGCTGCGGGAGCGCATCCGCACCGACCGCGGACGCATTCGTCAGCACGGCGCAGACTACCTGGCGTATCGCTTGATCGACGTCACGGTGGACGGCTACTTCGATATCCTTGCGGATATGGACGATCAGATCGACCAGCTCGAAGAAACCGTGCAAAAGACGGCCACAGGATCGGCGATCCAGCAGGTGTATGCGATTCGGCGTGAGCTAGTGACTCAGCGGCGGGTGGTGTGGCCGCTGCGCGAGGTAGCGGCTGCGTTGGCCCGTGACGAAGTGGACCTGATCGGAGACGCGCTGAATCCCTATCTCCGCGACTTGCAGGACCACGTCGCGCGAGTGTTGGATCTCATCGAGTCTTTGCGAGAGAACGCCGATGGCCTGGTGGAGCTTGGCCACAGCATCCAGGGTCAGCGCCTGAACGAGGTGATGAAGCTCCTGACCATCATCAGCACCGTGTTCATTCCGCTGTCCTTCATCGCGGGCCTCTACGGAATGAACTTCGACTACATGCCGGAGCTGCACTGGCGCTGGGGCTACTTCGCTGCGCTCGGCGCGATGCTTACGGTGAGCCTGGGGCTGCTGTTCTACTTCCGCAGGCGCCACTGGCTCTGATCGGCCGAGCGAGAATCAGCGGTCGTCGCTCTCGATGTCGACTGGCGGCGGCACGATCGACGGGGGGAGATCTTGCTTGCGCAGCTTGCGGGAGCGCCGGCGCTTGCGCTTGGGCAACAGCGCCCGCATCTCCTCGAGCTTGCCGAAGCACAGCAGGCGGTCGTGCGCGCGCAGTTCGCGGCTCCCCTTGGGATTCGGGATGATCTTGTCTCGACGCTCGAGCTTGAGCACGACGATGTCCTTCTCCCGCAGCCCGCAGTCAGAGATGGCTTTACCCACCAGGTCGGAATCCTTGGGGACCATCAGCTCGGCCACGCCGTACCCTTTAGTGACCGTGAGGCGTTGCCGCAGGTCGAGCTCTGGGAAAGCGACCTGATCCTCGATGTACTGAATGATGCTGTCAGCGATGTCGAGGTTGGTCGCAGTCTCGATGCCTTGCAGCCCGGGGGAGGAGTTGACCTCCATCACCTTGGGGCCCTCGTTGGACTCCAACATGTCCACGCCGGCCATCTTCAAGCCCATGATCTGCGCGGCGCGTACCGCGGTGCGTTCGTACTCCGGTTCGAGCTCAACCAGCTCTGCCTTGCCGCCCCGGTGCACGTTGCTTCGGAACTCTCCACCTTGGGCGACCCGGCGCATGGCAGCCACGACGCGGTCGCCCACCACAAAGGCCCGGATGTCCCGGCCGCGGCTCTCGGAGACAAAGCCCTGGATCAAGACGTTTTGCTTGGCGCTGTGCAGCGTCTCGATGATCGCCTCTGCGACCTTCATTGTTTCCGCAAGGATCACACCGACGCCTTGAGTGCCCTCCAGCAGCTTGATGATGACCGGCGCACCGCCGACCCGCACGATGGCCGGCAAGATGTCGCTGCGGTCGCGCACGAAGGTCGTCGGCGGAATGCCGATGTCGTGGCGACTCAGCATCTGCAATGACCGCAACTTGTCGCGGCTGTTGCTGATGCCGTTGCTCGAGTTCAGGCAAAACAGGCCCATTTGCTCGAACTGGCGCACGACGGCGGTACCGAAGTAGGTGATGCTCGCGCCGATACGCGGGATCACGGCGTCGTAGGTCGACAGCCGCTTACTTCGAAAATACAGCTCGGGGTGTTCGCGCTCCAGGGAGATGGCGAAGTTCGTCGTGTCCAGCACCAGCGTCTTGTGACCGCGCTGCTGCGCGGCAAGCTTCAGACGACGCGTGCTGTATGAGTCCTTGGCTCGAGAGAGGATGGCGATCTTCATCGCGGCTGACCTTGGCGACGTTTGGAAGTAGCTGCGCCGGGCGTTGAACTCCATCGGCGCGTCGGGACTGTCGGGGGTTCGTGCGACCTTCGCGCGAACTCACCTGTGGATGTTGTGGTGCCTCAGCGAGGTGCTTCTTTTGCCTTATTGAGCACCGAGTCTCGGTGCAGAAGCTAGGGAGCTTTTTTCTTTTGGGGGTGAGGGACGCGCTTCATACCGCTCGGCTTGCCGCATAGGTAGCGTTTCGAGACGTCGACCAGAAAGTCGCGTTCGAGCGCCGTCCGACCAATCAGCATGCGGCACAACATGTCACCTCGGGAGACGAGGGAGAGTTCGATCTGCTTCGTCACATTTCCGAGGCGCAGCGTGGTGAGCACCACGTGGCGTTGTTGGAGCTGGCCCGTAGAGGGGCGGACCCGACTCACCCGAACCGGCGTGGCGATCACGTGTTTGGAACGACCCGATCGATCCAGCACCACATCGAAGGCCAAGCGGCCGCTCGGCAGTTCTCGAATGTTTTCCACGTGCAGCGAGCTGGTCCGGGCGCCGGTGTCGACCTTGGCCAGGACGCCGCCGATATCCCAGTCCGGAAGCGCCACGTACTCGCGCCAGCCAACTACTTGTTTCGCGTCACTCCGGGCCATGGTTCCCCAACAACGGCGCTGTTAATCCAGCGCGTATTCCAGCGCTCGCTTCCCCGCGACCCACAAGTGGACGCGGGGAGGACGCTAGTACCCATGGCCGAGCTTGTCGATCCCTTCGACCCTCAGCGGACGACTTGGCTCTGAGACGTTGAGAACGCCCACACCGCCGGGTCGTACATTGCCTCAGCACGAGCCGGCGGGCGGATGAAGCTCCCGCTCCGGGTGGCGCGTACCAGGTACTCGGCGGTGCGAGTTCCCGCAGGCAGCCAGTCAGCGAAGAAGGTCACCCGTTCGTCGTGCAGCTCGCGCCAGTTCCAAACATAGCTGCTGTCCGTGTCCGCACTCTGCGTCGCCGTCTTGAGCCGCGTGTCGATCGCCTCGAAGCCAGCTGGCAGCGCGTCCTGAACTGCGATTTGCGCGCGAGGCTCGGGGCTCGAGACGGACAGGCGAACCTTCAGAAGCTGGCCTTGCTTCACTTCCGTGACGGGAAGTGACGTTTCAGCGTCGAGCAAGCTGCGAGTGACGGTCAGCCCGTGTTCTTCCGGTTGTTTGCCGAGGTCCGTGTCCACGTAGCGTAGGAGCGCGCTGTAGCGTGGCGAGCCGCCGCGCGTCTCGAGCCGCAGTGCGAGCGATTGGCCCGGTGCTGGTAGATCCTTCGCGTTGATTTCGAAGCGCTTGGTCGGATGCGCTGCGTCAAGCGTTGCGCTGCCGATGCGCTTGTCTCCCAGGAAGACGTTCACCTGTCCGTAGCCGTCTCCTGTCGCCTTCTCGGCGTAGCTGGTCAAGGCGTAGAGGGCCCAGAGGTTGTTGTACGTCGTGCCCCAGCTGCCGTCCGGCGCGCGTTGGCTTAGCACTCCAAGGACGAGCGGTTCGGCTTCAGCCTGCTTGCCTGCGTCGACCAACGCGCGCACGCTGACCGCAGTCGACCGTAGGTCTTTTCCGTATGCAAACGTGTCGAGGCTCTTCAGCTCGGGCACGACGGCTCCGCCGCCATCCAGGGGTTGCTTCGCCTGCTCGAGCGCCTTGAGCAACGTGGTGCCTTCTGGCTTGCTGGTCAGCGCCGCGCCGAGGAGCCCGCTCGCGAAGCGGGAGAGTCCTTGGGTCCCCGCGAGGCGCTTGCCAAGGCCTGCGTCTTCGCGCGCAGCGTCCGCGAGGACGAATGCTGCGAACGGTTTGGTCTCGAGACTCGAGAACTGCCCGTGCATGTCGTCGCCATCTTCGAGGTGCTGCTTCAGGTAGCTGAAGCCGCGTTCCACGCTACCGCCGGGCACTGCGTAACCGTGGCTCTTCGCAGTCGTGAGGCCCCAGAGCGCATAGGCGGTGAGGAACCCTTCCGAGTCGGAGTCGGGCCAGAGCCCAAACCCGCCATCGGTGTTCTGATGCTCGAGTACGTGCGCGATCGCTGCGTCCATCCGCCGGTGATGCGCCTTTCCGGAAAGCCTTGAGTCACCTGAGCGCCGCATCAACTCCTCGAGCATCACGAGGGGAATGAGTCGCGATGTCGTCTGTTCTACGCATCCGTGCGGATAGTCGAGGAGTGAGTCGATGCCGCCTTGCAAGGACGCCAGCACCGACGAGGAGAGCGACAGCTCCAGGCTGCCCACCCCGGCCTGCGCGCTGTCAGGGAGCTTCACCGCGATGCTGGCTGACTTGTTGATCCGCCCATCGCCGACCATGCGCTTGGTGTAGGGCAGCTTGGGGTGCACGGGGAGTGTCAGCTTGACGGCGTCGCTGTCGTTCCCCGCGGTCAGGCTCGCCTTGACCACCAGCTCGCCAGGCTCTTCGGCCTTCACGCGAAATTTGAGGGCCATTTGACCGTCTGGCGTGAGATCGAACTCGCGAGTTGCGTCGCCATCCAAGCGCGCCGGCGTCTTGCCCTTGTCTGTAGACTCGAGGCTGACTCGCAGCTTTGCCTGGCGCCCCTTGCCCGTTTGCTCGTGCACCACGAAGCCAAGGTCTACGGTGTCTCCTGCCGTGAGGAAGCGGGGTAGCGCCGGCACGACCTGGACGTGCTTCTTCGTCGTGATGCTGGCCTCGCCGCGGCCGAAGCGCTGGCCGGCATCTGCCACGGCCGCCATCAGCCGCCAACGGGTGAGGTTGTCCGGCAACGGGAGTTTGACTCGAGCCTTGCCGCTCTGATCCGTGACGACGCCGCGCTTGGAGAAGAAGGCCGTCCCGAGGAAGCGCGAGCGGAATGCGCTCTCCGCGCCTGGCTCAGAGTCACCACCGGTTGCGTCCCAGTACAGGGGATCGGGCGAGACGAAGCGCATCAAGCTGCTCGACGTGTTCACGTCAATCACGTGCTCCGCGTAGAGCGGTGCGAACGGATCTGGGGTTTTATAGCCGGTGAGCATCAACACGCCCTCGTCTGCGGCCCACAGTGTGACTTCGGCGGAGGCAGGGCGACCGGACTGATCTTTGACCAGCACGTCCACCAGGGCTTCCTGTCCCGGCTCGTAGATCTGCTTCGCCGGGCGGAGCTCCACCGCGAGCCGGCGCTCTCTTGGGCTCACCTCCAAGTTGGTATATCCCATGCGGAAAGGTGTTCCCGCTGAGGGGCCCCCACGGTCCAAGCCGTTTGGCACGGTGGCCACGGAGACGAAGACGTTGGGAAGGTGAGTATCGGTGAGGGGGACTTCGACGGGCCGAGAGGCACCGTCGAGCTCCGTCGTGTACGCGCTGAGGATCCCTTCGCGCTCCAGGGTGACTAGCGCCGTGGACTTCGCGTAAGGCGATGCGACGAAGAGCTTGGCCGTATCTCCCGGGTCGTAGCTCTGCTTGTCTGCCTTGATGTCCATGCGCGGGTTGTTGTCCGCCGCTCCGTAGGCGCCACCTCCGTAGGCCCAAACGCGTGCTTCTGCATAGGCCTGCTCACCCTCGACTCGTGCCTCGATGCGGTACTGGCCCCCTGAGGGCAACGCGAAGTGAACCCGTGAGCCACCCACCTGAGTGCTCACGCGCTTCGTTTCTACCTCGTCGTCTTCCCAGCCCCCGCGGTAGCGGCTGCCATAGCTGGTCTCTTCGGTGTAGCTCTTCCAGTAGCGACGATGCAGCGTGAGCTCGACGTTCTTCTGGGTCGGCTTGCCGTCGGGGAGCTCTGCCATCACGTCGATATCCCAACCGCGGTTCGGATCCACTGCCCAGCTCGTGTTGCGTAGGCCAACCGCGGCGCTCGTCGTTGCACGCGGAACCGCGGCTTGGGTGCTGATGCTGTCACCTCCGACATCGCTCACATCTGCGTTGACCATCAGGTCGACGGTTTGGGCA
Source organism: Polyangiaceae bacterium (assembly GCA_020633205.1). Classification (NCBI taxonomy): domain Bacteria; kingdom Pseudomonadati; phylum Myxococcota; order Polyangiales; family Polyangiaceae; species Polyangiaceae bacterium. The sequence continues at coordinate 406,895 of JACKEB010000010.1, read as the reverse complement.
CTTTGTTCCCCGCGGATCAAGTTCGCCGTGACCGGGATCTTGCCGTTGCCATGCTCGTCGAGCTCGAGGTCGGAGTCGATGTGCTCGTAGTAGCTGCTGCCCCGACTGTTACCAAAATCGAAGCCCGCGTCGTTGTACGCGCGGTGTGCCCGGGTGCTCACGGAGTAGTGCACCTTGCCCTGCTTGACGGGAGCACCCCAGAGGTAGTTGGCGCTCACCGGAATGACGAGGCCGCCACCTTCGCCGTCTGCGACGGCGGCGCCGAGCTTCACCTCGAAGCGCGCAGCGCGATACTTGCCAACCTCGAAGCTGCTGCTCAGGTCACCCTTGCCCGAGGCGAGGCGCACCCGATAGCTGCCGAGTCGTGAGCTGGTGGGCAGCTTGAGCTCGGAGCGCAGCGTCCCGAAGCGTGTTGGTTGCAACTTCTGGCTCAGGATCTCGTTTCCGTCAGGATCACGCACGCTCAACTGGTAGGAGCCTCGGGCTACCTGGAGCTTGCCTTTTGCGTCCCTCTGGCGCAGGATGCCCAAGAGGTTGACGGTCTCGCCCGGACGGAAGATACCGCGCTCCGCAGTGACCATGCCCCGCAGCGCATCTCCAGATTCGTAGTACGCCGTTGGTAGACCGTAGCTCCAGCTGTCGACGCCGTCGTTCCAGCGTTCGGTCTGCAGCGCGAGTGCACCTTGTGATTCCGCGCGGAGAATGAGAGGCTCTTCGGCGTCCTTGGCAGCGCTGGGCAAATACAGCTTCGAGCGGCTGGGTAGCTTCAGGATCCCCGAAGGGTCCGTGAACCCAGAGAAGCGTACGCTGGAGCCTTGAGTCAGCGTCACTCGTGCATTGGCCTGAGGCTTGCCGTCGGTCGTTCGCGTGACCCATGCCACGCCACTCTCCGCCCCGAGCTTTAGCAGGCTCGCGAGACCACCACGCTGAACCACACTCGCGCGGCTATAGGTCCCGGGTGTGTCGAGCACGACGAACAGCAGCTCGGCCCGTTTCCCGCCAGCCTCTTTTACCGCGACGAAGGGGTCGAGCTCGATGCGGCTGTCCTTGGCTGGGTCTTCCGCAGCGACGAAGCGCGTCGTGGCGCGTGCCGCGAAGCCGTGTGCCACCTGGTCGAGGACGTCCTGCTCTGGAGGATGGAACCCGGCATATTTGCTCGCCAACGCGAACTCGCTGGCGCTGATCGGCACGACCCGCAGGCGCGCGCTCTCCACCCCTTTGATCACGACTGGCAGCTTGCCCGCGGGCCCGAGCACGACCTGCCCCGTTGGCATGTTGATGCTCGGCGGGGGCAGGTTCTGCACCTGATTGGTGCCAGGTAGGAGCTCTTCCTGCGCTGACAAGAGCAGCTCCTGCGTCGGCTGTGTCTCACAACCAAAGAAGCAGAGCGCAAGGCTCAGTGGCAACAACCTATGGGTTCTCATGTTCATGTTCCTTCCACGTGGAAATCATGGTCCTGGGAGCTTTCGACGATGTGTCCTTCGTCGTCGAGTAGCTCGACGCGAGCGACGTGATCGCCTGGAGTCAGAGGCCAGCTGGCGCGGTACTGGTCGCCCTCGACGCGCTGGCCGTCGACCTCGAAGCGCGCGCGCAGGCCGGCCCGAGGTGTGGCTCTAAGCTCGAGGGCGAGGGCGGCGCGCGGCAGGAGCGGATCCATGCGAAAGCGCGCTCCTTGGCTGGGCTGCTCGAGTAGCGGTCTGCCTGCTAGCACCGACCACGCCGAAGGCGTGGAGGGCGGCAGTCGACGCCAGGGGGGGGCTGACCCGGCCGGCAACGAGAGCGCGATCGCGCGCGCCAGCGGAGCAGCCCCACGCATCGCGAGCAGGCCCCGCAACGGCTCTCCGTCGAAGTTTCCGATCCAGACGCCCACGCTGAAACGCGGAGTCACGATCACCGCCCAGTTGTCGCAGAACGACTGCGACGTTCCGGTCTTGCCCGCAAGTACCTGGTCGCTGGATTCGCTACCGAGGGGTGTCTCGACTCCAAACTCGAGTTCCCGGGTTTTCGCGTCGGAAAGCATAGCGAGCACGCCGCGGGCGACCCGGGGAGAGAACACCGTTCGAGTTGGCCTCCCGGAGTCTGCACGGAGCAGCGTCCAGGTCTGATGCTGTCCGTCTTGGGCAAGGGTGGCGTAGGCGTTCGTGAGATCGAGCAAGCGCACGCTCGAGCCACCGAGGGCCAGCGCGAGGCTAGGCTCTGTATCCTCAGGGATCAGATCTAGATCCACCAGCCGCCGCTTGAGCGTCCTGGCGCCAACCCGCTGGGCTACCAACACCGCTGGCGTGTTGAGGGAACTTCCGAGCGCTTGGTCCAAGCGTACCCAACCGTGGTGCTCCCCGGAGGCGCTCCGCGGAGCGTAACCGTCAAAATGGAGCGGAGCGTCCAGCACCGGGCTGTCGGGCGTCGCGCCGCTCTCGAGCGCGAGGGCATACACGAAAGGTTTGAGCGTCGACCCTGGGGGCCGAGGGCTCAGCGCGCCGTTCACCGCGCCGGCGAGCTCACGCTGCTCATAATCCCGAGAGCCAACCAGGGCCAGCACACGGCGGGTCGAGTTTTCGATCACCACCACCGCCCCTTGGGTCGCCCCGTCCGCTTCCAGATTGCTCAAGTGCTGACGCAGCCGGATGACGCTCGTGCGCTGCAGCTGCAGATCCAAGCTCGTTTTCACCTCGCGTGGTGCGGTGGAGCTGTGCTGCGCGAGGTAGTCGAGGGCGTGCGGTGCGTGTCGAAATTTGCCGCGCGGAATGATGCGAAGGGGCTGGCTGGCCGCCGTTTCGGCGCTCGCGCGACTGATCCAGCCTCGGGCCGCCATGTTCCCCAGTACATAGCGTCGGCGCTCGAGGGCATGCGCCGGGTGCTTGTCCGGGTCGTAGTAGCTAGGCGCCCGCGGCAGCACCGCGAGCAGCGCAGCCTCATCCAGGGTCAAGTCCTTCGCCGACTTGCCAAAGAACTGATTGGCTGCCGCTTCGACGCCGTACGCCAGGCGGCCGTAGTAGGCGCGGTTCAAGTACTGTTCGAGGATCTCGCTCTTGGACAGTCGAAGCTCGAGCCCGAGGGCGTCGAGCGCCTCAGCTGCCTTGCCCGGAAACGTACGAGGACGGGCTTCGATCAAGCCCGCGAGCTGCTGGGTGATCGTCGAGCCGCCAAAGGCCACGCGGCCGCGCTCGAGGTTCAGCCAGGCAGCCCGTGCCACCGCGATCGGATCGACGCCGGGATGGCTCCAGAAGTATCGATCTTCGCTCGAGACGGTAGCCGAGACCAGGTACGCGGACACATCGCGCAAGGGGACCGGGCGCTGATAGCCGCCACGCTCAGAGCGCGCCTCGTAGAGCAGCTCGCCGTCGCTCGACACATAGCGAGTGGACTCCAGAGCGGTGTAGGCAAGGCGTTCGTTGGGGTAGTTCAGGCGCTGGACTACGAGCCAGGCGCACAGCCCCAACAGCGCGCAGCGGACGCTCCAACGCCAAGCCCTATTCCCGCTGTTTTCACTCCCCCACAGCGATTGTTTCAACCCGCGCAGCACGGGCCGTCTTAAACAAGCCCCGTGCCAGTCTGGATCCGTGCTGAAACAGCCGGCTCTGTCATCTGGCCGTGGTGATCTCACCCACAGCGCGTGTTGCAGCGGACACGCCAGGCGCGCTGGCTGCGACTCGTGAGGCGAATCGGTGATTCGCTGAACAAGTCACCACAGCGTTTCCTCGTCTCAAGAGTTCTGCTGCGAACTACGGAGACAGGACACTAGAAAGGGAGCTTGAGCTGCTCTGCGCGCCGCGCCGCCGTGGGGAGCGACACCCCGCCGTCCTCCGGGAGCTCGAACCCCCAAAGCATCTCGGACAGGCCCGAAGCTCGCCGGATACGCGCTGCTACGCCGGCTTCGAGCACCGCCCGTTGCCCCAGGAGGGTGACCTGACGTTTCGCGCGCGTGACCGCGGTGTAGATCAACTCCCGTGTCAGAATGGGTGAGGGTTTGGGGGGGAGGACCAACGCTACTTCTTCGAACTCAGAGCCCTGACTCTTGTGGACGGTCATGGCGTACACCGTCTCGTGAGGAGGCAGTCGCGCTGGAAGGATGCCTCGCAAGCTGGGTGCCTCACCAGGCGCCGCAGGGCTCAGGAACCACGCCCGGAGCCGCCCATCCTCTCCCCGCGTGACCACACCGACGTCACCGTTGAAGAGCCCCAGCTGATAGTCGTTTTGAGTCACCATGATCGGCTGCCCCGGATACCAGTTGGCTCGCTGTTCAAAGCCAGAAAACAGCCGGATCAGCCCCGCTTCTGCGAGCGCACGTTCGCACGTCTGGTTGAGTTGTTCGACGCCCAAGCGGCCGCGGCGGTGTGCGGTCAGCAAACGAAACCGCGCCAACCGGTCGAGCTTGAGCCCCGGGTCGGTTGCTTCGAGGTAGGCGCGAAAGCCTTGGACGGCGAGCGCGCCGAGCTTGGGCTCCAACTCGTCTGGGTCGCCAGCGATGAACGCGGCACCTGCCGAGCCGTGGCAACTATCCCAGGCAGCGCGTCCATCACCGGCGTTGATGGCTCGGGCGAGCGCGCCGATGCCACCCTGACTCGAGTAGCGATAGCTCTTTGTCAGATGCACCATGCAGTCTGCGAGGGCTGCTCGCCCTTCAGGGATGCCGCGCGCTTTCTTCGGCTTTGCCAGGCGATCCCCGCTGAGCCTCGCGATGCGGCTCACCAGGGCCGGGGAGTAGCCATTCAGCGTGGAGGGGTTGAAGACATCTCCGAGGATCGCGCCGGTCTCAACGCTAGAGAGCTGATCTTTGTCGCCGATCAAGATCAGCTGCGCGTGCTTTGGCACTGCTTCGACCAACTTGGCTAGCAAGGCCAGATCGACCATGCTGCTCTCGTCGACCAGCACGCAGTCTGCGGATAGAGGCTCGCTCGCGCCGTAGCGGAAGCGGGTGGGGGAGTGCGGCTGGTAGCCCAGCGCTCGGTGGATCGTCAGCGATTCCGTGGGGATTGATTCGGCTACCCAAGCGTCGCACGCGAGCTTCGCCTTCTGTTCGGTGATGGCTTCCGCGAGGCGTTGCGCTGCCTTCCCCGTGGGTGCCAACAGCAAGATCCGCGGAGGATCCTTGCCGAGGGCCTGGGACTGTTCGACGAGCGTAGCCAGGATGCGTACCACCGTCGTGGTCTTGCCGGTGCCTGGTCCGCCGCTGATCACCGAGAACGCCGAGCTCGCGGACACCAAAGCAGCGACGCGCTGTAGATCGGGGTCCTCTGTGCTGCCAGCGAAGAGCCGCGTCAAGCTCTCTCCGAGTCGCTGCTCCTCGACGATCACATCCCGACCCAGCCGTTCGAGGAGGTCCGCTGCGAGGCGCGTCTGATAGTCGTAGTAGCGCCAAAGATACAAGCGACCTCGAGCATCGAGGACCAGGGGCCGGTGATCTGCAGGCAACGGTTCGAGGCAGGTTGCTGGCGTAGCAACGAGGGGACTCTGGCCGAGTTCACGCAACCAACCCTGCAGCGGGGGTAGCTCGACCTCGACTGGCTGCTCGTCGTCGTCGAGGAGCACCCGCTTGTCCAGCCCTCGCAGGTCCAAGCAAACATGCCCTCGCTGTACCGCGCGGCTGGCGAGCGCCGCCCCCAGCAAGACGTGCGCGTTGCTCGGTTGGATGCGATCCAGCACCCGCGCGAATTCCACGTCGAGCGCCCCCAAGACGCCAGCGGAGTGCAGCCCGAGCAGCGCCTCGGGTAGAGATCTCGCCATCAGGAACTCGCCTCCAGTGCGGGCCCCGGGCCACCCAAGCCGTCCATCACATTCGACAAGGCTTGGATACGGCTCTCCGGTGGCTTCTCGAAGAAGACGCCGCTCAGGTTGCCCAGCTCAGGCGCCATTCCGCGCAGAAAAAGATACAGCACTCCACCAAAATCTACGTCGTAGCGATAGCCCGGCATGCGTGACGACAGGTAGCGGTGCAGCGCCAGCGTATACAGATGATACTGCAGGTAGTAGTGCCCGTGACTCATCGCCTCCTGCAAGCGGCGAGCACCGTAATGGACTGCGGCGTCCCCCAGGAAGTTCGTCTTGTAGTCCACCAAGTAGAAGCGCCGTGTCCCCTCCGCTGTGGAGTTCGGGCTGCGGAAGATCAGGTCGACGTAGCCCTTCAGAAAGCCCGTGAGTGGGGCGAACCCAAGCTGCTGAATGCGGTCGGCGTAGCTCGGCGCGAGCGCTGCGCTCGGGTGATCTCGAAACACCGCCGCGAGGTGCTGGGAGTGCAGGCGTTCGGCGCCGGGGGTCATCGCCACGGGAAAGTGGAACTCGAGCTCGTCTAGGCGGTCTCGACGGCTGAGCGCCGCGAGACATAGATCGACGTCGGGACCTGCCTCCGCGCTCGGGGACGGTGCGCGGCTTCGCCCCTCAGGTACGCGAAACAGGGGCGTGACGAGGGCGCGCTGAATACCGCTCGTCGCGCCGTCACTCAGATCCGTCGGGTAACCATGGGTTGCGAGCTTGCGCTTCACCAGCTCCTTTAGCGCGGCCTCGTCCCGCGTAAAGTCGTGGTGCTCGAGTACATCGTGAAAGAAGTTGCCCGCCTTGGAACCGCGTGGAAATGGGACGAGCTCCAGCTGTGGCGTCAAGAAGTCTGCCTCGGCGTCGCTCAGATCTCCACCTTGGTCGCGGTCACGACCTTCATCCGGATCCAGTTCGAGCTTCTCTGCTTGGGCAGCGAGACCGGAGAAACTAGCCGTGCGGAAATATTGGTCGATGCTGCGCTCCCGGGCGCGAGCGCTGAGTGCGTGTTCCCGAGCGCCGCCGAGGACCGGCGTCCCGGGCATGGACCCATCGAGTCGACGTAGTGTGAGGCCGGGGATGCGACTCGCCAGATCGGCGACTTCGCGTAGTAGGTCATCCGCGGACTTGTCCTTGAAGTGGGCCTTGAGGCGATCCACGTCACACGCCATGCGTCCCTGATCTGGCGGGTGCAGCAGATAGCCTAGCGCGGAGTAGGCGTAGGGTCTCTGGTGCTTGTGCCCAATCGGGCCCCAGAACACGTGGGTCATGTGCTTCGCGCGCGTCAGCGCGACGTACAGCAAGCGCAATGCCTCCTCGAGGCTCTCGTTCACTGCCCGCTGCTTGTGTGGGTGCTTGCTGTCGTTCTCGAACAGGAGCGACAGCGTCAACTTCCCCTCGTCGTCGTGAAAGACGGGCTGGCGGCTGTCATCGGGGTGGAGTCCAGAGCCCGCGTGCGCATACGGGCAGAAGACGACTGGATACTCGAGGCCCTTGCTCTTGTGCACCGTGGTGATTTTGACCGCGCGCTCGTCACTCTCCAACCGCACCTGGACGTTCTCCACACGCTGACTGTTGTCGAGTCGCTGAACGCTGAGCCACGCGAGGATGCCAGCCGGGCCAAGGTGAAGACCGCGCGCTGCCGCATGGATCAGCTCGATCAGGTGGAGCACATTGGTGAGGCGCCGCTCGCCATCGGTCAACGCGAGCAGGTGTTCGAAGCTTCCAAGCTCCGCCAGCACTCGCTGGATCATCTGCACGAATCCGCGCTGCATCCACAGCTGGTTCCAGGTGCGGAAGCGGGCGGTCCAGAGGTCCCACTCCCGATCATCGCGCTCCAGCGCGTCCAAGGCGTTTGCGCTGACCCCAATCAACTCCGTGGTCAGTGCAGCCTTCAGCGCCCGAACTTGGGTCGGCTCCGCGACGGCGCTGAGCAGTTGCCCAAGCTCGCGCGCCTCCACCGACAAAAAGACGCTTTGATCGCCGAGCACGACGCTTGGGATCCCGTGGCCGTTCAACGCGTGCTGCACCTCGAAGGCTTGAGCGTTGGTGCGCGTCAGTACCGCAATGTCTCCAGCGCTCAGCGGTTGCTCGAGGATGTGTAAACCTGACGCAAGCGTGTGGCGCACCTCACGCGCACATAGCTCAGCGATCCCCAGCTCTTGACTCAGCTCGGCGTCGACGAACGCCAAGCTAAGGCCGCCTTGGGGCTCACCCTCGATCGTCGCGAGGCGCTCAGTCGCGCCAGGCTTCGGAGCGATGTGGGGAAACGCGATGCCCGAGACCAAGAAGGGCACATGCAGTCGCTCGGCATCGTACAGACCGTTCAGCGCCTCGAGTAGCGCCGGGTCTGTGCGCCAGTTCGTGCCCATGGTGTACTGGCGCTCGCTCGCCGTGCCCCGCGCGGCCCGCAGATAGACGCCGAGGTCTGCACCGCGAAAGCTATAGATGGCCTGCTTGGGGTCCCCGATCACGAACAGCGGCCCCACGCTGTCTGCGTTTACCGGGAGATTCGGCGAAGCAGCGCTCGGAGCAGCGGAGCCAGGAGAAGCAGACAGCGGCTCGACGTAGAGCCGCTGAAAGATCCGCCATTGGATGCTGTCCGTGTCCTGGAACTCGTCGATGAGTGCCGCGGGGAAACGACGCCGAATGCGGTCTGCTAGTTGAGGTCCGCGCGAGCTGATGAGCGCGGCGTCCAGCTGCTGCAAGAGGTCGTCGAAGGAAATCAGCCCTCGCTCGAGCTTACGTTTCGGGATCTCCCGGCGTGCGTATTCGACGAGCCCAGTGACGAACGCCGCCAGGCGCCCTCGCCACGCCTCGGTAAGGGCCTCGTGTTCCTCGACCACCGTCTCCCAGCGCTCGAAGAACGCGTGACGCGGTATCGGTTGGCCTTTGTTCATCGGGAAGCGCGACTGGGCCAGGTGTATCGAGCGCTCTGGCAGCGTGTCAGCGAGGGCGCCCCGGCGCTCCCTCACCCCCAAGAAATCCTCGAGATCGTCGAGTAGCTGATCGACGAAGAGCAGCTTGAGCTTCACTTGGTTCACGCCCTTTCGGCGCAGGATGCGATCGAGCTCTGCCCGGTCGTAGACGTCTCGCGCGCGGTCCACCGCACGCTCGAGCGCCTTGCGGTTAGGCATCGGCGCTTGCTCAGCTCGAGGCAACACCAGGAGTTCCGGGTTCGAGACGACGCGGTCGGCCAGGCGCTGGCAGGCCTTCAAGTCGAGCTTGTGCGCGGCGAGTTGCTGGAGAAACTCTGCCGGGGCGGCGTGGGTCTCCAGGGTCCAGTAGTCCCGCACGACCTCGTCACGCAACACGCTCAAGTCCGGCACGAGTTCCGACTCGAACAGACCGCCGCTCTCGAACGCGATTTCCGTGAGGCAGCGGTGGCAGAACCCGTGGATGGTCGAGATCGCCGCCTCGTCGAAGCGCCCTAAGGCGAGCTCGAGCCGCGGCTTCAGCGCGTCGTCCGGCAGCACAGAGCGCAGGCGCGCGAGCAATGCGGTGTCCGCTTGATCGAGGCGCGTTCGGCCGACCTCCAGCCCCCTTAGCAGATGGCTAAGCCTGGCTCGGACGCGATCTCGTAGCTCCGCCGCTGCCGCTTCGGTGAACGTAACCACCAAAATGCGTTCAATACCCAGGCCCCGCTCGCACACCAGACGAGTCACCAGGCTGGTGATGGCGTGAGTCTTACCGGTGCCCGCGCTGGCTTCCACCAAGTTGAAACCTGCGAGCTCGATCGTGCTGGCGTCGAAGGGGCGCACTAGGTCTCCTCCAGGTGCGCCAAGAGGGGCTGCCAAATCGTCTGTGCGAGCTCGTCAAAACCCGGAGCCCGCGTGTCGGGAATGGGCGGTAGAGCCCGGACGTCGCTGCTGTTCCCGACGACGCGACTCGCGTAAGGATCGAAGCGAGTGTCGTCGGCGAGCGCCGCGCTCGCCACCGCGTGGGGGTGTTCCTTTCCGCTCTCCAGCGCGTCGACGAATGCGCGCGATGCCTCAGGGAAAAAATAGAGCGGCTCGTCTAGCCCGAGGAGCAGGAGCCGACACAGTACGTCAAGCTCGCGAGTCGCGTCCTCCGGTGCTCGCAGCTCGTAGCGCGTGATGCGGGACTTGCCCGGCTGCGGGCGCAAAAACACGTACGACCTCGCGACCTCCCGCGGCAGCTGGCTCGGCTTCTTCAGGCGTGAGCTATCCGGCGCGCTGGCGCGTTGTTCCACGTGGGCGCACCAAATCAGGTGCTCTGCCCAGGCGCGCAGCTGGCGCTTGGGTCGCGGCCGCATGAAGTTTGCGCGGATCATCCGCCCGCCGTACACGTCGTCCAGGTTGCCTTCTAGCTGAACGCCGCATGGCATCCGTAGGGAAACATGATGGCTCTGGGCTGGGTGGCCAGCCATGGCACCGAGTAGGGCCTGTTTCATCGCGTCCGTCTCCGCTTGGAGCACGTCGCGAGTGACCGAACCGCTGGTGCCGAACGGCAACTTTCCGCTCGCGCGGAGCACCATCAGGCTCTCGTCGTCGTCCACACCTTCGAGGCCGAGCTGAAGCAAGACGTTGCCTACGGAGTACTTCTCCAGCGCAGAAAGCTCGATCGGCTCTCGGTCGAGGAGCTCCGCGCTTTCCTCCCGAAGGAACAAGCCGAGCCGGCGCTCGAAGAGGTACTGCTGGGGCGCCGATACGAAGAGCAACAGGTCGCGTAGACCGAAGCGCGGGGGGCCTTCCAAGCTCGGCAGGCGACCCTCGAAAATGGGCGTTGGCTGGTGACGGCTGCTGCGCGCCGTGGCGGCTCCTCGACACAGCTCTTGGCGGAAGCTGAACAGGCTTGGCTCCTGACCGTCGAAGTAGCGGCGACTGAAGGGTTGCAGCGGGTGCTCCGTGATCAGCCGCTGGCGAACGTCGAGCGCAGGCTCGTTCTCGGCGAGGTCGACTTCGACTTGCGGTGACGCAGGGCTGAGCTGTCGCTCCAGATGGTCGAGTAGCTCCTCCACCGCGACGCTCGGCGGACGCTTGGAGTTGTCGTGAATGCTCTGGCCGTTGTACGTGATGATCAGCCTATCTCGGGTGGAGAGCAGCGCCTCGAGGAAGAGATAGCGGTCGTCCTGGCTCCGCGAACGATCGCCGGGCCGTGGCAAGGCGCTGGCCAAGTCGAAGTCAACCTGGCTATCTCTCCGCGGAAACGCATCTTCGTCCATGCCCATCAAGCAGACCACGCGGAAAGGGATGGAGCGCATGGGAACCATCGCGCAGAACGTCACGCCGCCGGTGAGGAAGCTCTTGGCAGGTTGCGACTCGTCCAGTTGCTCAGCGAGCAAGGGCATCAAGACCTTGAGGCCGATCTTGGAGCCGAAGCCCACGCTCTCAGCGGCGCTGCGGATCTGCTCGAGGGCACTCAGCACTCGCTGGTGCTGCCACGCGTAGTCGCCTTCCGTTGCGAACAAGAGTCCCACCACCCGCGCGAGCGCAGCCTGCCACTCCGCGAGGCTCTTCGACTGATCCAGAGTGTCCAAGCTCTTGAACAGCGTCTCGGCGAACGACGCGAGCTTCCCAGCGAGCTCCGCAGCCTGACCCTCGACCTCGTCGTAGGGGAGGCAACCGTGAAAGCGTCGCCGGTCTTGGCCGGGCAGAGCGTAGCCGACGAGCAAGCGGTCCAGGCCGAAGCGCCAGGTGTTCTGGCGGATCTCCGGTTGGCCATGCCTGACGCGATCCTGTTCGTCGATCGCCCAACGGATCCCCGTCTCGCGCACCCACTCGGCGATCGAGTCGAGTTCGGCGACTTGGATTTGAAAGCGCTCCGCGATCGGCGCGAGGTTCAGCAAGTCGAGGAGCTGGCTCGCGCTGTGACGTCCACCCACCAGCGACAACACCCGAAATAGCCCTTCGAGCACGGGTGCGTCGTGGCGTACGGACCGGTCGGCGATTCGATACGGGATCCCGCCGCGGCGCTCCTTGCGTGACGCTGCACTCTGTTGCCGCGCGGAGTCACTGCTGGCGGTTCGATCCGCTTGAGGTCGATCGAAGACCGCTTCGATGAGCGGAGCGTAGCGCTCGATATCGGGCGCCATGACGATGATGTCCTGGGGGGCAAGCGTCGGATCGCTCTCGAGTAGGTCGAGCAGCAGATCGTGTAGGACCTCGACTTCTCGCATTGGGCCATGACACGAGTGCACGGCGATGGACTGGTCGCTCGTCGGGAGGCTTGGCTCGAGGGCATCGTCTAGCTCCAGCAGGCTCTTCTGTACCCTTGCCAGCAGGTTGGGCTCCGCCTTCCCCTCGGTCGGGTCGCGATACAGCTCGAGGGGCTCTTGATAGCCAGCCCCGAGTTCTTCGAGCAGCTGCTGGAAGTGCGCACCCGCGACGCCAAGAGCCGCGAGTAACTCGTGGGGCTCTTCGAGTGCTTGCCCCTGCTCGATGAGCTTCGCCCGCTGGCGAGGGGCAGCTTGATCCGCGAACCAGCCTCGCGAAGGCGAGAGCACGAACAAGTGCACGTCGATCAAGTCGGCCAGGCGCGCGACGCTCCTCAGGTAGAGCGGGGGTAGGCTCGAGAGACCGAACAAGCACACGCGTTCCGGCAGCTGGTGCTGACTAGCGGCGACGTCTGCAGGGAGCTCTGCAAGCTCTCGGACGCGCTGATCGAAGTCACGCTCGAGGTAAGCTAGGTGGTGCTTTCGCAGCGCTTCTGGCAATCGCCGCCACAGCGCGGCCTGCCAGGCAGCGGAGCTCTCGAGTCGCGGCGGCAGGTCTCCGCTTTTCCCCGCTTCCCATGCGGCTATTAGTTCCGGGCGGAAAACCAAGTAACCATCGAAGGCGCGAGTCACTCGCGCGGCGAGCTGCTGGGTCTTGAGGTCCAGCGCGCCGCCCGCGAGGTAGCCGAGGACGCTCTCTAGAGCTTCACGATCCGGGCTCGGCTCGAGTCCCGCGAACTCTGCGGGCAACGTCGCCAGGCTCGAGTACAGCCCCCAAAACAGTCCCTCGCGAGAGTGGCTCGAGAGATCTGGTCGGGAGAACGTTTCCGCATAGATTTGTGAAACGAAGTTCCGTGGGTAAAGGAACTCACCGTTCGTGAAGACGCCCAGCTCGAGGGCGAGCTGCTGACTGAGCCACGTCGCCATCCCGCGGCCCTGAACCACCACCCGCTCCGCGCGCATCGGATCCGCGACAGGCACCCGCAGCACCTCCGCGAGGCTCTTCGCGAGCTGCTCCGCGTGATTGCTGCGATAGACGAACAGGCGCCGGGGCATAGGGGTCAGGCAGGGTTGGGGGGGAGGGACAGACGCCGTGCGGCTCCGAAGGACCGTGGCGGGTTCCGCTCGGCACGAGCAAGGCGCTTAAACTACTGTGGGAGGAAAGCCCAGGTAGGACGAACAATAACACGGAAAAAGTGTTCAGTATTCGGCTCCTGGAGAGGGAGGCTATCGTTCCGCCCATGCCTGATCGTTGGACCTGGCGGGTGGCTGAGCTGCCTTACCAGTATGCGGTGGAGATCCGTGGGGACCGCTTGGTGTGGATTTGGGATAGCGGGCCTGGAATTCCTCCGACGGAGGAAGCTCAGCCGCTCCAGGCTTTGCTCCAACAGGGGCGGGCTGCCGTCCCCTCGGCGTGGCAACAGATCCCGCCACCCATCCTCGACCAAGTGCGTGCGCGCGCCGGGCAGCTGAGCGGCGCTCCTGCGGCGGGGGCCGACGCGACGGGGCCAACCCAGTTTGCGCCGGCCATCACGGCTCAGGTTGCCTCCCAGCCAACGGGTGCACAGCCGAATCCGCAGGGAACAGCGGCTGCGCCGCCTGCGGGGTGGGGTCCGCCAGCGGCCGGTGCTCCGTCGCCCCCAGCTGGCTGGGGCCCGCCGGCCGGTGCTCCGGCACCGTCAGGAAATCAAGCTGCACCAGGACCTCAAGCCGGCTTTGGGCCGCCTCAAGGGCCTCCGCCGGCCGTGCCCGGGGCGCCCATTTCGGGGAGTCCCAGCTCTGCGGTACCGACGACGCCCGGCGGTTCTGCCCCGGTCGGTCTGCCAACCAGCGCCTCGCTGCCAACTGCAGCACCTGTTGGCGCCGCGCCTCCTTCAGGCGACCCGAAGGCTCAGGTAGTCGCGCTGCTGCGCGCTGGGGAGAAGGCGCGTGCCGTCGACCTCTATCGCCAGCACTTCAAGGTTAGCGCGATGCTCGCCAAAGAAGAGGTCGAGTACCTCGCGCAGAATCTGAAGGACGAGTAGCGGGCGGCGGCGTCAGGGCGCGGGTTGTTCCGCCGGCTGCTGAGGCTGGGCTGGCTTCGCCGTTGGGGTCGGGGCCGGCGCGCTCGGCTTGTCTGGCGTTGGTGTAGCGCCGCTCGGCTTGCTGGTCGGTGAACCGCTTGGCGCGGTCGGGGCGCTGGGCTTCGCTTCGGCAGCCTCGGGGTCTTGAGGGGCTGCCTCGCCCGCTGGTGCTTCCTCGGCGTCCGGTGTGGGCTCGTCAACCTCGTCAGCTGAATCGTCAGAGGAGTCGTCGCTGTCTTCGTCGTCGGTCTCCGCTTGAGGGGTGCCAAGCTTCGGGGCCGGTGTGTTCTCGACGGAGCGGTCGAAGGGAGGAGTTTTCCACGTGGATTCGAGGAGGTAGAGCGCCTCGGTGATGTGGGAGATGTGCGAGCAATGGGCGTATTCACGGTGTCCGGCGTAGGACAGCACGTGCAGGTTGCCGGAGTGCACCTCCCCCAACAAACCAAACTCTGAGTCGCCTGCATCGCGCTTTTCGAGGCTGAGCCCAAGCTGCTCGAGCAAGAGCGCGGTCGTCAGGCGAACGGATGGGTAGCCGCCCTCGGGTTCGACTTGGGAGTGGGTGAGGTAGAAGATCCCGCGCCCAGCCTTCGCGTTCTTGGCGTAGTCGAAGATGGGTTGAATGAACGCTGGATCGACGTCGCTCGGCTTTGAATGGTGCGCGGCGCCGGGCTTCCAGCCGCCATGGAGTCCATCCAGCAGCACGACCGCGTCCACCTTGTCCGCACTGTGCTTCAAGATCCGATTCACCGCTCCGTAGCCTGCGCTCCATGCGGAAATGGCCAGGTGTCGGATGTGGGCGCGCGGGTCGTTGGAGTACGCCTGAAGGTTCTTTTGGATCGACCTGAGCAGCCGCGGGAAGCGCTCAGGATCTTCGAACGCTTTGGTGTATGGGCCGCTGCCGGTCCCGCGATCGACGCCCACGTAGGTGATGCCGTGAGCCACCTGAACCAGGGTCTTGCGAATCGGTTCGTGGCCGTGGAAGTGGATCAGCACGTCGTAGCCGAAGTCGTTGGTGTGCCCGCCTTTCTGCGGAATGGCGATCTGTCCCATGCGCAGCTTGCGGTACGCCGCGTACGGCCCGAGCCCTATCGGGTCGTGGGGGTTGCACTCGTGGAAGCCCTTGAGGCGCAGCTGGTCGTTCAGCGGCTCGGCTTTCAGCTGAGCCAGCTTGACCGGTTCGGCGCGGGGCGCCTCGGCCACCACCTCCGGGGCTTCTTTGGTAACGGGCTTTTTCGCCACACCGGGTCGAACCAAGGCGATCCCAGCAATAATCAAAGCGGAGATGCTCAAGAGGCCCAGAGGGCTCCCGAGCCGCTTCTGTAAGTGTTTCAGCATGGGGGGGCGACTCCGGTAAAGCAGATCCGCGGCCCCGGCGCCAGCCACGGCCCGCCAAGCAGCTGGTTAGCAGCGCCCAGCCTGGCGAAAGCGCCGCTTCGGTGCTGGAGAGGGCCCGCTGCGGCGGGCCGAGCCGCACTTTGCTGCAGGTCGGATCACCGCGGAACCGCCAAACGCCCGTCTGGTTGGTGGAGGCTCGGCGCTGGGAAGCGAACCTGACCTACTGGCGAATCTGTGCGGAAATTCGTGTTCTCGCGACTCAGGAAAGCGACCTCGAGCGCTGCGGCCGCTGTTCGAGGCCGCTTAGACGGTGCTTGGACTGGTTTTCGCTCACGGAAACCGAGGATGACTTTGCTTTTTCTGACGCTCTGCGAATGGGGGTGCGCAGCGGAGTCCAATGTCAGGAAATCGGGCCCGATATCAGGGAGGGAAATCCAGGGCGCGCCGTATGTGGAGTCACATCGGCAACACTGCCGAGCTGCTTGACCTGGCCTGCTTGACCCAAACCTCGATCCCCTAAGCAGCGCCAGGCCTGAACGATTGATTTGAATATCTAAGATGGGTGCTGCGTCATCCGCCACCCCAAAGGAGCTAGTATGAAGAAGCTGCTCGTGAGCGCCGCTGGCGCTGCAACTCTGCTTGGCCTGTTCTCTTCCACCGCCATGGCGCAAGACAAGCCGATCAGCCTCGGCCTGCGCGCTGGGTACGGTATCCCCATGGGCAAGGTGCAGGATGACGTCACCGTGGCTGGACAGACGACGGAGTTCAAGCTCTCCGACACCGTGTCGAGTGCCTTTCCAGCATTGCAGCTCGACGCCGGCTACTTCGTGACGCCCGAGATCATGCTGGGGGCCTACTTCGGCTATGCGGTCTTGAGCGTCGCGGACGATGCGTGCCCCTCGGGCGTGGACTGCAGCGCGAACCAGCTGCGCTACGGTATCCAGGCGCAGTATCACCTTTCCCGTGGGGAAAATCTGGACCCCTGGTTCGGACTCGGATTTGGTTTCGAAGACATCTCGATGAGTCGCGAAGCCGGTGGTCAGTCCCAAGACTTCAGCCTGAGCGGCCTCGAGTTCATCTCGCTCAACGGTGGGGCTGACTTCCAGGTCGCGGATGGCATCGGTGTCGGACCCTACGTGTCGTTCGCGCTGGGCCAGTACTCGAAGACGACCGACTCGGCGGGCAAAGACGCCGACATCGAGGAGACCGCCATGCACCAGTGGCTGACGCTCGGCGTGAAGGGCTCCTTCGGCTTCTGAGTCCGAGTCCTTCGAGTAGACCTTTCGGCGGCGAGTCACCCGGGTGTGGCGCGCCGCCGCTCTTTTTTTGTCGTGTGCCGTAGCCACGCGTCCCCAGAAGCGCGATATGAGATGGCATGAAGCGCCGCTACTGGATCGCCCTCGGTGCCCTCGCGCTGATTGCGCTCGGTCTGACCTTTGGAGGGCGAACCATCCGCCGCGGCTTGGTGCGGGCCTTCGATACGGGGTATTCGCCGCCGAGCGTGGACTCCGCCGGAGCGGCAAGTCGCGCGGCGTCGGGCGTTCAACTGGTGCAAGTCGTGACGGGTCTGTCGGAGCCGACGGACATCCAGTTCGTGCCTGGCCAGGCGGACCACGCGGTGTTCCTGGAGAAGGGGGGCACTGCTCGCTACGTCGAGGTGCCCGAGTCCGGTGAGGCAATCGATGCGGAGAAAGCGCCGCTGGTGGTCAAGCTGGAGGTGCGAACCAACTCCGAGCTGGGCCTCCTGGGATTGGCGTTTCATCCCAAGTACGGGGAGAACGGGCTGTTCTACCTCAACTACAACCCCAAGGCCGGCGAGCTCCGCACCATCGTTTCCGAGTGGCATTTACCCGTCGCGGAGCTTGGCAAGCGACCCGCCAAGGAGACCCGAGTGTTGCTCGATTTCGAGCAACCCTATGAGAACCACGATGGGGGTCAGCTAGCGTTTGGGCCGGACGGTTACCTCTACGTTGCCACCGGAGATGGCGGCTTCAAGAATGATCCCCACGGTAACGGTCAAAGCCTCAAGACGCTGCTCGGGAAGCTCCTGCGCATCGACGTCGACCACAAGGACGAGGGCAAGGAATACGCGGTCCCCAAGGACAACCCGTTCCTCAGCCAGAGCGACGCTCGCCCGGAGATTTGGGCCTACGGCCTCAGAAACCCCTGGCGCTTCAGCTTCGACCCCCAAGGGCGCGCGCTGGTCGCCGATGTCGGACAGAACACCTGGGAAGAGGTCGACTACGTGCGCGCCGGCGACAATCTCGGGTGGAACACTCGGGAGGGGCGTCACTGCTTTGCCAGCGACGACGACTGCACCACCGCCGGCCTCGTCGATCCGATCACCGAGTACAATCACGAGCTCGGCAAGAGCATCACTGGCGGCTTCGTCTACCACGGACAGAAGCTCCCGGAGCTCGCTGGCCACTACGTATTCGGCGACTTCGTGGACGGCCGCGTCTGGTCCGTCGCCTTGCCGAAGGAACTCGACCCCGGCGAGCCCATGCTGCCGCTACAGAGCTTGGGCCAATGGCCCTACTTGATCAGCACCTTTGGTCAGGACGCCAAAGGCGAGATCTACCTGGCAGACTACAGCCGCGGAGACATCTACCGATTCGAAGCCAAGCACTAGCCCCTGGTAGAGTCCTGTCGTGGTAGTTCGCGGCAAAACTCGCCCGCCTCTAGAATTCCGTGAGGATTTTTGGGGGAGGAGCGCCCGCCTAGTCGCCTTCGATGTGGTGCTTGATCGAAACCGTGATCGAGTAGAACAGGTTCCCCTGCAGGCGCAGCACGAGGCCTCCCTTGAACAGCAGATCTCCCGCCGAGATGCCGTCGAAGCGCGCGACTCGGGGAAAGCGCTCCACCAAGCGCGTGCCGTCCACGAACTCCACCTGGATGCCATCCCTCAATAGCTGTTCGGTGCTGACGATCTTGCCGCCCGAGTTGCCCGGGAAGACCCCTAGACGGTAGCGGCCCCGGTTGTCGCTCACGCCTTTGCTACCTTTTTCGAACGCGAAGTTCGGGGTGCAGTGCTTATCCTGGCCGTTCGTGTCCGACAGACAGATGCTGGTGTTGCAGCGTCCGCCGCAAGACCGGCCTTCGTAGACCCGGACGGCGATCGGGGCGACCACCCAAAGTTCGTTCGGACCGAGCATGCAGGAGCCGCTAACGCAGCGCGTGCCCTCGAACTTTGCGCACTTGCCGCCGCAATCGTCGGTGGGTGCGGCAGCAACGGGCGGCGGCGCGGGAGGTAGCGTCGCGGCGGGTGCCGCCTGGGCGTTCAAGAAGTCGCAGTTGGTACGCCCCGGTGGCTTGAGGCCGAATTGATCGCTGGCGAAGGAGTTCCCGTTTGAGATCAGGCACGCGTAGTGGACATTGGGTGAGTCCCCAACGCAGCGACAGAAGTCTTCCTTTCCGTCGCCGTTAGCGTCCTCCATGCGCCCAGTGCGGTTGTAGCCGAGGTCCAAGTTCGCGCTCGACTGGAAGGTCATGCTGCCCGTGTCGCACTGTAAGGTGCGCGTGGAGCGCACCACCTGGCAGAAGTCGTTCTTTGCGCCTCGTCCGCTGACATCAAAATAGCCATACGGAAATAGAGATGGGTCGCCCGCGCTGGTCGAGCGGCCTCGCACTAAACCGGGAGCCGCGCCGTTGCCTGCCTGGGTCGGACTGGGTGGGGTCGCGGGCGCTAGCGGCGTCACTGGTGTCGCCGCTACGCAGGCGCCACTCACGCAGGCTTGGCCCACCGGGCAGGGCGTGGTCGTCACAGGCTTGCTTGGACTTGCAAGCAAGGCTCACCAGGACCAACAGCAGGGCGGCACCCAGGGCAGAGCCGGGACCAACACGGGTGGCTGACATAGCCGCTGACTCTAGCAAGGGACCGCTGGCGCAAAGCGCGAGATCCGTTGTGCCTTCTGCCTTTTGGCAAACTTACCGGGTTCCCGGCGTTTGGCGCTCCGGGCTTCTTTGGTAGTGTCCCCGGCGCCAATGTCCTACCCCAAGCAAGACCCTCGACAGAACCCCGTCCGCTCTTTCGCTCACCTGGTGCGTGCGCCCCTCGCTGGTGCGCTCGTTGCGGGTTGCTTCGTCGCCTGTGGCGGTGGAGCTGCCACTGAGGCGCCGCCTGACACGGCGCCCCCGGTCCCCCCAGAGCCCCCGGGCAAGCCGACGGTCCAGCGTTCCCTCGCGGAAGTGGGCCTGGACGCTGCGGCGATGGACAAGAGCGTCGACCCCTGTACGGACTTCTACAGCTTCGCCTGCGGCGGCTGGATCAAGAACACACAGATCCCCTCGGACAAGGCGCGCTGGGTGCGCTCCTTCTCGGTGATCCACGAGGAGAATGAGAAGGAGCTGCGGCGCATCCTCGAGGAGGCAGGCAAGGCGACCGACGCCGAGCCGGTGAAGAAGGCCCTCGGCTCCTACTACGCAGCCTGCATGGACGAGAAGGCCATCGAGGGGGAGGGCACCAAGCCTCTGCAGCCGCTGCTCAAGCAGATCCAGGGCGTCCGCGATCAAAAAAGCTTGATCGCCGCGGTGACCAAGCTGCACGAGCACCGCATCTGGGCCCTCTTCGATATTTCCGCGCAGCAAGATTTCGCCGACGCCACCAAGATGATCGGCTTCATGGATCAGAACGGTCTCGGCCTACCGGACCGCGACTACTACATTCTGGAGCCTGCTGCGCTGCCCAAGCACACGAGTGACCCGGCGAAGCACCCGAGCGAGGCGAAGGCAGCGCCTCCGACCAAGGAGGCCCTGGAGGCGCTCGAGAAGAAGAAGAAGCTGCTCGCCGACTACGAAGCTCACGTCGCGCGCATGCTCGAGCTTGGGGGCATGAAGGCGCCCGCCGCCAAGGCGGCCGCGAAGGACGTGTTGAAGATCGAGACCGCCCTGGCAGAAGTCTCCAAGACCAAGGTGGAGCGGCGCGACCCAAAGAAGCTCTACAACAAGGTCGACCTCGAGGGCGTCGAGAAGACGCTGCCGCGCTTCGACTGGAAGAGCTACTTCGCGGCCATCGGGGCCCCGGAGCTCAAGGACATCAGCATCACCAGCAAGGAGTTCTTCGCGGGAGTGAATGACATCCTCCCGAAGTTCAAGCCGGCGCAGTGGAAGAACTACCTGACCTGGCAGGTGCTCCACAACATGGCGCCTACCTTGAGCAAGGCGTTCGTCGACGAGAACTTCAAGCTGAACAAGCTGCTCACAGGTCAAGAAGAGATCGAGGCGCGCTGGAAGCGCTGCGTGGCCTTCACCGACGACGCGCTGGGTGAGGCGCTAGCGCAGCCCTTCGTCGCTGAGCACTTCGGTGGGGAGAGCAAGTCCGCTGCAGAGAGCTACGTCCACGCGATCGCTGCTGCCTTCGACAAGGAGGTCGACAACCTCGACTGGATGGACGCGACGACGCGCCAACGCGCCAAGCAGAAGCTGAAGGCGATGGCCTACCTGATCGGCTACCCGAGCAAGTGGAAGAGCTACGACTTCACCGTTGGCAAGGAGTTTGCGGCCAACGTACTCGGTGCGGAGAAGTGGAAGCTGAAGGATGATCTCTCTCAGCTGGGTAAGCCGGTGGATCGCGAGCGCTGGGAGATGAGCCCGCCCACGGTGAACGCGTACTATCACCCGAACAAGAACCACATGGTGTTTCCCGCTGGAATCCTGCAGCCGCCGTTCTACGACGTGAAGGCTGCGGTGCCGGTCAACCTGGGGGCCATGGGCATGGTGGTCGGACACGAGCTGACGCACGGCTTCGACGACGAGGGTTCGCAGTTCGACAAGGACGGCAACCTGAAGAACTGGTGGGAGCCACCGGTGGAGAAGACCTTCAAGGGCAAGACCGCCTGCGTGGCCGAGCAGTACTCGAGCTACGAGGTGCTGCCCGGTGTGAAGATCAACGGCAAGCTCACCCTGGGCGAGAACATCGCCGACATGGGTGGCCTGAAGCTGGCGTTTGCGGCCTATCGCTCGCTGCGCAAAGATGCCCCGGAGCACGTCCAAGCGGACGGCTTCACCGAGGACCAGCAGTTCTTCATCTCCAACGGCCAGATCTGGTGCGCGAAGTACCGCGAGGAAGCGGCGCGCATGCAGGTGGTGAACGATCCGCACTCGGCGCCGCGCTATCGCGTCAACGGGCCGCTCTCGAACTTGCCGGAGTTCGCGCAAGCCTTCGAGTGCAAGTCGGGTACTCCGATGAACCCGGAGAACCGCTGCTCGGTCTGGTAGTCTCAAGCAGCGGCGCGCTTCGGCCGCCCACGCTTTCCCTCCAAGGGCACGCCTTGCCGCGTGCCCTTGACGTTTGTAAGTGCTGGGCCAATCAGCCGCGTTGATGAAACAGCACGGCCTGACGAACCACGCTCCTCACCCCCAAACCCCGCGTACCCGCCTGATGCTGAGCGCGCTGCTCGCTGCGGTGTGTCTCGTAGGTTGTGGGGTGAACACTCGCGCCGCGATCAAGAACGGCGGGAGTGAACCCATCAACGTGAAGCTGATGAGCGGAGAGGACCAAGTCGAGTACGGATCGGTCGCTCCCAACACCACCACGGAGTTCGAGAAGCTCGGCTTCGACAGCTACGGAAACGTGACCTTGGAGAGCAACGGCAAGCAGACGCCGGTGAAGATCCAGCCGGAAAAGGACAATACGGTCACCGTGAAGCCCGACGGAAGCGCCGACGTCGAAGCCGTCTACAACGAGGACAACGAGTACTGGTAAGGGCTTCTTCAAGATCTGCTGAGGCAGCGCTCAAGTTCGCCACGCGCGCCTCGCTCATGCTCCCAGCCGTGGGACAGTCCCGCGTGCAGCCGGAGGCTGAGCATGGCAATTGGGAGTTGGGAAACACGGTGGCTGATTGGGCTTGGCGTCGCGACGTGCGCGATGCCACACGGGTCGGAGGCTGCGGCAGCCCCGACCGTCGAGGTGCAGGCGCTGACACCAGCTGGGCTGGAGGCGCAGCCGATCGCGCGGGTCCCCCTCGAGCTGCACCGTCGCGCGGCGCGCTACTTCGAGGCGATTCGGCTGACATCGGACTCCAATTGGTTCGACGCTCACTTGGCGGGCCGAGCGACCTCGATGCTGCGTCCGGGGGTGCAGGGCGCCGCGTACTGGGAGGTGCCGGTCGAGGGCGCTGGCGGAGAAGCGCTCGGCTATATCCTTGTTTCCACGGGGGAACACGACTTTCCCGTGGTCGGAGCGGCACGTGGCGGTGAGGCGCCGAGTGTTCAGCTGGCCCGCATGGCCTCGGTGAGCGGCGAAAGCGTCGCGCGCATCTGGGCGCCCGCGCCCTTCGTCTTCGTTGCAGAGAACGCCGAGGGGCGCGAGGTGGCTCGTCTGGGTTCGCTGCCCGAACGCATGGAGGGCGTGGACGCCTCGGCGATCGACCTGCCAGAGAGCGCTCGCCACGGTTCAAGTGTGGTTCAAGGGGGCGAAGCGCCGGTGGTGCACAAGCCGAGTGCTCTCGCGGGACTCAGCATGCGTCCGTTTGCTTCCTGGGAAGACTACAAGCGGGTCATGGGCGGACAGAGCCGTCTGGAGCAAGCCATCGTCGAGCGCAACGCGGCGCCGTTCTGGCAGAGCGAGCGCCAAGTGGGGCGCACGGCCCAAGAACTGCACGTGGACGATGCCGCGCGGATTCAGGTGCTGCAGCGTGGGAAGGCGACCTTCGAGGTCGCCGGTACTGATGCGGATCGCGTCGAGGTCACGCGAGAGAGCGGGCCTGCGGGGGAGGAGTGGCTGCGGGTGCGCACGTTGAGCGCTCCGGAGAGCGGAGTGGGTGATGTGAAGATCACCCTGAGCTACGGCAGCGGAGAGCGGGAGCTACTGGGTTTCGCGATCGCCCCGGTGCTCGGTGCTCCGAGCAAAGGCAAGGCGTTGCTCCCCGCGTCGTGCAAGACGGTGGCGTTGCGCACGTCGGTGAAGGGCAATTACCTGCGCGCGCTGGAACGCAAAGGCGAAATCGACGCGCGAGCAGACAAGGTCGGGGTTTGGGAGACGTTTGACCTCACCCAGAAATCCGACGGCACCATCGCGTTGCGGGCTGGCCCGGCGAACCGCTACGTGTCGGCTGTTGCTGGGGGGGGCAGCTCGTTGATATTGCGTGACATTGGCTCCTTCGGTTGGTTCAAGCTGGTCTCCCAGCCTGGCGGGACGTTTGCGCTGCGCAGTAGCAATGGGAAGTACGTTTCCGCAAAGAATGGCGGCGGCGACGTGGTGACCGTAGACCGTGACGTCGCGTCGACATGGGAGCGTTTCCAGGTGGCGTGCAATCCGCCGGCGCCCCCGGTCTACTTCGCCGATCTGAAGGATGAAGCCACCGCGTGGAGCTACCAGCGCAAGTACGAGCAGATCGACGGCAATACCTCGCCCAATCGCTCACCCTGCGCGAGCGGCTGTGGCGCCACCGCTTGGGCCATGTTGATCGGCTATGTCGACTACGCGGGTTCTCAAGGGGTCTCGAAGTATCGACCCTTCGATCGCAGCTATCTCAGTCAGGGCGGCCGCGGGCGCTTCGCGGTGAACGCGCTCGCACCGGAGTTCAACGATCGCGGCGTGAAGAACATGACCGTGGAAATCCGCGATGCCATGAACGACTGGGGGGTGTCCGGTTGTGCGCCCAACGGCGAACGCTTCACGCATCCGTCGATCATGGCGCAGTCGAACCAGTACTTCTGGGGCCGCGTGCCTGGGCGAGTCATTGCGGACTACGATGGACTCTTGGTCAGCACGAGCGCGGGGACCAGCAAGGTGCTGCACACGCTGCGCACGCGGCGCCAGCCCATCGCCATCGGCATGCACAATCACTATCCCGTCGGCTTCGGGATCCGTAGCGTCACACCGCGGCGCTGGGATCCGAGCGGAAAAAAATGGGTGAGCGCCGGTTCTGTAGAGTGGATGGTGGACGCGAACTGGGGCTGGGGAGAGAAGTTCAGTCGCTCGGTACCGCTCTACTCGTTCCTGCAAGGTACCGTGGAGATGTCACCGTATTCGCGGGTGAGCGACGTCGCGAAGGCATGCAGCCTGCGCAGCAAGTCGGGCGGAGCTACAGGTCGAGTGGACCGAGACTACAAGTGCACCACGCAGCTCAAGAACGACGAGCGCCATGTCGCCATGGAAGTCGCTGCGGATCTGGTGATGCGTGACGTCGTCCCCGGATTGCGCAGCAAGAACCAGAAGGCGTGCCTACTCAAGTCGACCGATGTGCAGTGCGCGCCTTGCAACACCACGGATCGCTTGATTGTCCGCATGGATATCCGGAGCAAGACCCAGGGCTGCCCCAGCGGAACGATTAACGAACTCCGCTGAGGTTGCCCAGAGGCTCACGGCCCATGCGAAACAACTCGCCGAGGTACGCTGCGCCGAGGCGCCACTGACCATGCTGGGTAGCCATGTCTAGCTTGCCGAGGGCGATCTCCCCGTAAGCCTCCGCCAACGCCGGTAGCTCCTCGCTCTTCCAGTCAGGGGCGGGGGCTCCGGCCAGGCGCAAGAACTCAGCTCCGTAGCCCAGGTACACGTGGCGCCGTGCCGCTTCGAGCCGCGCCTCCGTCGGCGGTGTGGTGCTGCGCGCGTATCCGCGGAGCAACGCCCCTCGGGACGCCGAGTCGAGCATCAGGAGGTTGATCACTGTTGCTAGGTCGAAAGCTGGGTCGCTGATGCCTGCCGTCTCCCAGTCGACGAAGCGCACACCTTCGCCGTCGAACAGGATATTGGTCGGGTTCAGGTCGAGGTGGCAGACGGCCTTCTTGGGGCCCGGTTCCAAGGAGGTGACGCTGACAGCCGCTCGCCTCACGAACTCTGGACCGTCCGAGCATAGCTCCTGCAACAACTCGCGCGTGCGCACCGTGGGACAGCGATCCGCGAGGGACTGAGGCGGTGTCAGCTCGTGCAGGATCCCAAGCTGCTGCCCAATGCGACTGAGCAGCTCGAGCCCCCGGCTCGAGCGTAGAGTTCCAATCAAAGGTTCCGTGGGGATATGCTCTGAGAGCATGGCGCGACGCCGGTCGTCCACTGCCAGCACGGCGGGAGCGACTCCTGCCTCCCCAGCCAAGCTTTGCAGCTCTGCCAGCTGAGAAAAGTGCTTCGTGAAGCGCTCTTCAGGCTGAATCCTTAGCGCGTACGCCTGGGAGCCGACTTCCACACGGAAGGTCAGGGCGCCGGAGCGTCCGCCATGCATCGGGGTCAGCTCGGGTTGAGCGGCGGCTACGCCGATGCTCGCGAGCAGTTCTCGCGCAATCACTACGGGTTCGTTCATAGGAGCCTCCAGGTCGGTCCGCTCCGCTCGACGGGACCCGAGGTTCTTCCAAGAACACTCCGTGAGATGACGATCCATTCGCCACTGCGGCGAACTCGGGGTGCGCTACGGCTCTCAGCGGAGGAGGCAGCCCCGAGCCACCTCGCATCGCAGTATAGGCAAAGCGGCGGCGACGTCGAGTGGTGTGCCTCAAAGGCTGTTCAAGAACACCCAGAGCGCTTGTTCTTCTTCGTTGGAGTAGGGGGTGAGGCCGGCACCGCCATGCACGGCTGCGCTCCCTGGGCGCAGCTCGCGGACCAGCTGCCTGAGATTGCGCGCGCGTCCCGTCACGTAAAGCCGCGCGCGCCGCCCAACTCCCCAGAGCGGAGAGATGCGGTTACCGTTCGGCGTGAACCGCGCGCCGCCCCCAGTGTCGGCAAACGCCGCTGCGCCGAAGCTGAGCGGGGTGCGTGTTGCTCCGCCGCGCTCGAGCCAGCGACTCAAGTCTTGAAGCTCGGTGGGTCGGCGCATCGATGCCGCGGGGAGATGGCAGGAGGCGCAGTCACGGGCAAACAGGGCGCCGCCACGGGTGCGCTGCACCCGCCAGGGTTCGCCTCCGCTGTAGGCAAGGGGACCGGGACGCACCGGCAGTTTCATCAAGAAGGTCAGCAGCGCCTCGCGCACCTCGAAGGCCGAGAGCGTCTGGGGGCCCACGCTGGTTTCGAGGGTCAGTGGCTCGTCCCAGTAGCCTGTCGCGCCTTCGCTCCACATGCGTTCATCGAGCCCGCGGATCAAACCCTCGAGGGCGCGCGAAAGGGACTTGGCGCCGCCCGTGCTGAAGATCGGACGCACGCTGCCGATCCCGGCGAGGCTCCGCGTGATCTCCCAGCGCCGCTCGAGAAAGCCTGGGTGGCGGCGCCCGTCGCTCTCCGTCTCCCAGTGGCAACTGTTGCAGGTGTAGGGGGCACGGGAGCTGGCATTTTGCTGCCAGAGCGCCGAGCCATAGAACAAGCGCTCTCCGAGGGACTCCGGGCTCGCCTTGGATGACTGACTCAGCGCGACTTCATGGCGCGCCTCGTCGTTCGTTGCCGGGAGGTACCACAGTCGGTCGTCCAGGCGACTTACTCCGACGAAGCCGCTGCCATAGGCGACGACGCTCCAGGGTGCTCCGAGCACCGCCTGAACCTCGGGCTCAGCCTGGCCCCGATACAGCAGCACCCGGTCGCTGCCTGCGAGGGTCACCGCCGTGACTCCGGCGTTTTGCGCGGCGCTCGTGGGGTCGGTGAGTCCCAACTTGCCCAGGTCTAGGCGCTGTTTCAGCTCGAGCGCCCCGTCGCCGCCCACCTTGGACAGACGGAGCTCGTGGGTGAGGTGTTGGATGGGACCGTTGTAGCGCCTCACGAGCGCGTCTTCTGGGCCGACGCTCAAGAGCAGATTGCTGCCAATATCGAAGCTCGCGTTCCTGAGCGGCGCCACCCGTGGCGAGGCGAAGATGCGCGTGCCGTTCGCAGAGTAAGTGCTCAGGTGCGGACGTGTTGCGCTCAGCACGAAGCTCTTGCCTTGCCCAAGACTTCCGACTCGATAGCTCCCCGAAGGAATGGAACTCGTGTGAACGACGGCTCCGTCAGGTCCGAGTGTGACCAGGCGCTGCCGTAGATCATCAACGACGACGAGTCGGTCCGTACCGACTTGAGCGACGTCGCGGTAGCCTGCGCGACCTTCTAGTACCGTGGGGAAAGAAGGCCCTGAGACCACGTTGAGGCCACCCGCTTCACTGCGCCCGACACACAGCGTGCGCCCTGCGAATTGAGCCTGGCCGACGACGCAGCGTACAGTCTCTCTTGGGCCAAGTCGCGTGCCCGCGGGAACGAAGCCCCGAGATCCATCGAGCCTGAACCCGAGCTGCTTTGGCTGTGCAGAAGAGTAGACCCAGACCACGTCGTCCTCGACGTACAGCCCCGTCGGGGTGAAGCGAGCTCCGACAACGGGTGTTGGAGCTTGGGGCAAGCGCGCTCCGAGGCGTCGTTCGAGTGCTTCCAACCGGGGCAGATACGGCGACTCCACATCCTGCACGCGGGTCGCGCAGGCCGTGCTGAGCAAGCCAAGCAGCGCGACTTGAGTGAGACTGAGGCGAAGCGCAACGACCATCCAGGCCGTCTCTTTGGACCACTCAGCGGCTGGCGCCAGGCCCGGGATGTCTTAGGGTCAGAGAGTGAAGCTATCGATACTGGAGCTCGGGCGTGTGCGTGAAGGTTCGGACCGCCGCGGCGCCCTGGACGCAGCGCGGGACCTCGCACGCCATGCCGAGAACCTCGGCTTTGAGCGTTTCTGGGTGGCTGAGCATCACAACATGCGGGGCGTGAGCACTGCAGCCACCCCCGTCGTGATCGCGCACATCGCAGGCGGTACCGAGCGCATTCGGGTGGGCGCGGGAGGCGTGATGCTGCCCAATCACACCCCGTATGTGATCGCCGAGCAGTTTGGAACCTTGGCGGAGCTGTTTCCAGGGCGCATCGACCTCGGCTTGGGTCGTGCGCCGGGGACTGATCAGTTGACCCTCAAGGCGCTTCGTCGAGATCCTCGCAGCGCCGACCGCTTCCCCGAGGATGTACTCGAGCTGCAGCACTTTCTGGCGGCGCCGCGGGATGGGCAAGCTATCGAGGCGGTGCCGGGTTCAGGCACGGAGGTGCCGCTCTGGATCCTTGGCTCGAGCCTGTTCGGCGCTGAGCTGGCCGCGGAGCTGGGACTACCGTTTGGCTTTGCCTCTCACTTCGCGCCCCAGCTCCTGATGGACGCCCTCGAGATCTACCGCAGCCGCTTCAAGCCTTCGAAGACCTTGAGCGAGCCTTACGCGATGGCTGGCATTGGCCTCATCGGCGCGGACACCAACGCCGAGGCTAGGCGCCTGGCCACGACCCAACAGATGAGCGTCACGAACCTGATCCGCGGCCAGCGTGGTCTGTCTCAGCCTCCCATCGATGACATCGAGAGCTACTGGAGTCCGGCAGAGCGTGTCCACGTGATGCGCATGCTGAGCTGTAGCGTCGTGGGAGACGCCGACAAGCTGCGCACTGGGATCGCGCAGTTCGTCGAGCGCACCCAGGTCCAGGAGCTGATGGTCGTCTCCGATGTATTCGACCCGGCCGCGCGTTTCCGTTCATTGGAGATAATCGCCGAGAGCGCGGCGTCGCTAGGCTGAATGCAGCGTCACTGCGCTGGCGCACAAAACGCCAACGCCCCATCAGTTCCCGGAGGAACCGATGGGGCGCTAGTGTTCTGCTAGCTATCAGGCGAGCTCGATGATGCCCGCGGCGCCCATGCCCCCGCCGATGCACATGGTGACGATGCCGCGCTTGCCGCCGCGACGCTGGAGCTCCGGAATGATCGTCGCCACGAGCTTCGCGCCGGTGCAGCCGAGGGGGTGACCCAGGGCGATGGCGCCACCGTTCGGGTTCAGCTTCTCATCGGGGATCCCGAGCTGACGCTGAACGTAGACGGACTGCGACGCGAACGCTTCGTTCAGCTCGACCACGTCGATGTCCTTCATCGACAAACCGGTCTGCTTGAACAGCTTGTTTACGGCGGGTACGGGTCCAATGCCCATGATCGCCGGGTCGCAACCCACGGTGGTGAAGTGGCGGAACCACGCCTTGGGCTTGAGGCCCAGCTCTTCGGCCTTCTGCTTGGTCATCAGAATGGCCGCCGCGGCGCCGTCGCTGAGCGGAGAGCTATTGCCCGCCGTCACGCTACCGGTGGTGCTGAACACGGGGCGCAGCGCCGCGAGGCCCTCCGCCGTGGTGCCTTCACGAATGAGCTCTTCCGTGCGGAAGTCGAACTCCTCGTGCTTGCCCTTGACGTAGCGCACACCCTTGACCGTCACCACTTCGCTGTCGAAGCGGTTCGCCTTGACGGCTGCGACGGCCTTCTCGTGGCTCTTGGCCGCGAAGGCGTCCTGGTCCTCACGGCTGATCTCGAAGCGCTTGGCTACGTTCTCAGCGGTGATGCCCATGGGGGTGTAGGTGGTGGGCATCGTCTCCATCACCCGCGGAGAGGCGCTGATCTTGAAGCCCGTCATGGGCACCATGCTCATGCTCTCCACGCCGCCTGCGACCACCACCTCGTAGGAGCCGATGGCGAGCGCGCCCGCTGCGAGGGCCATCGCCTGGAGGCCACTCGAGCAGAAGCGGTTGATGGTGATTCCGCCGCTGTCGACGGACAAGCCGCCGAGCAGGCCCGCGGGGCGTGCCACGTTGAGGCCTTGCTCGCCTTCCGGCATTGCGCAGCCCAAGATCAAGTCCTCCACGAGCTCCGGCTTGAGGCCGGGGTTCCGAGCGAGGAGTCCCGCGATGACTTCCCCGGCGAGCTCGTCGGGGCGCTTGTTCGCGAGGGAGCCTTTGTGCGCACGGCCAACCGCTGAGCGCACGGCATCGATGATTGCAATGTCTGCCATGGTCTTTGTGTCCTCTCGCTTAGTTCCGCAGGGGTTTGTTGTTCATCAGCATGTACTGCATGCGCTCTTGGCTCTTCTGCTCGCCGCACAGGCTGAGGAAGACCTCGCGCTCCAGGTCGAGCATCTGCTGCTCGGTGACGGGGGCCGCTGCTCCGCCCTGACCGCCGCACAGCACGTAAGCCAGCTTGCGCGCGATGAAGCCGTCGTACTCGGTGGCGAACCCACCGGCGACCAAGGTGTCCACCAGCATACTGATGGTTGCGATGCCGCTCTCACCGAGCAGCTTGTGTGCGCGGGGCGCCGGCGGGTGGTAGCCCGTCTCCGCCATCGCGATCGCCCGACGCTTGGCTTCATACAGCTGACGGGCCTTGTCGTAGCTGATGCCGTCTCCCTGGCGGAAATAGCCGTACTGCTGAGCCATCATCGCGCTGGTTGCGACGTTGGCCATGGCGATGTTCTTGAACACCTGAGCGACCAACGGATCGATGATCACATCAGCACCCTCGGGGAGATTCTCGAGCGCGCGCCAGGTGAGGTTCAAGCAACCTCCGCCGCCGGGGATGAGCCCGACGCCGACCTCCACCAAGCCCGCATAGGTCTCGGCGTAAGCTTGCACTGCGTCCGCACCCAGGCACACCTCGAGGCCACCGCCGACGGTCATTCCGTACGGAGCCGCGACGACGGGGATCTTGGCGTACTTGAGCTTCTGACAGGCCTGCTGGAAGCCGTGGATCATCTTGTCCAGGCTGTCCCACTGCTTCTGCTGGGCGGCCATCACGACGCCGAACAGGTTGGCTCCGACGGAGAAGTGATCGCCTTGATTCGTGATCACCAGCGCGCGGAAGTCTTTCTCCGCACGCTCCGTGGCCTCACCCAACATCGCGATCACATCGGGATCGACGCTGTTCGCTTTGCTGGTGTAGGTCAGCCCCAAGACGCCGTCGCCTAGGTCCCAGGCCTCGGCGCCGCTGTTGCGCAGCACCGCGGAGTTGCCCTGGCGTACCTTCACGAGCGGCAGGGTGCGCTCGTCGGTGCCCTGATCGACATACTTGCCTTGAGTCAGCTCGAAGACCTGGCCGTCCTTGTAGAACGAGGTGGCGCCAGCGGCCTTCATCTTCTTCACGCTCTCGGGGATGTCGAGGCCGTCTTTCTCCATACGGGAAAGCACTGCTTCGAAGCCCATGGCGTCCCAGGTCTCGAACGGGCCGAGCTCCCAGTTGTAACCCCAGCGCATGGCGTCATCGATGGCGGTGATGCTGTCGCAGATCTCGCCGGTCATGCGCGCCGCGTAGATCAGCGCCCGGCTGTTCACCTTCCAGGCGAACTGGCCCGCAGGGCCGTCGTCTTCAAACAGCTTCTTCACGCGCTTCGCGGGATCTTCTTCGGAGCTGATGCTCTTGCACTTGCTCTTGATGTCCCCGTCGCCGCCCTTGGCGCGGTACTCCCCGGTGTAGGGGTCGTACGTCTCGATGCCTTCTTTGGTCTTCTTGTAGAAGCCTTGCTTGGTCTTGTTGCCAAGGAGCTTCTTCTCGATCATGCCGCGGACGTAGTCCGGGACCTTGAACACTTCGCGCTCCGGGTCGTTCTCGAGCGCCTTGTAGCAGTTGTCCGCCACGTGAACCAAGGTGTCGAGGCCGACCATATCTGCCGTGCGGAAACTTGCGCTGCGCGGGTGGGCCATCGGCGGTCCCGTGATCGCGTCGATGTCTTCCGGGGCGAGCTTGTCCGCCACCATCTGCTGGATGCCGAGCATCATGGCGTGGGTGCCGATACGGTTGCCGACGAAGTTCGGCGTGTCCTTGGCGATCACGATGCCCTTACCGAGGCTCTCGGCGCCGAACTTCGCGATGCGATCCATGGTCGCTGCGTGGGTCTCTGGACCCGCCACCAGCTCGAGGAGCTTCATGTAGCGAACCGGGTTGAAGAAGTGCATCACGAGGAAGTTCTCTTTGAACCCCACGCTGCGGCCTTCGACCATGTCGTGGATGCGTAGGCCAGACGTGTTGCTGGCGACGACCGTCGTCGGCTTCACGACCTTCTCCAGGCGCTCGAAGAGCGAGCGCTTGATGTCCAGGCGCTCGATGATCGCCTCGATGATCAGGTCACACTCGCCGAGTTTGTCGAAGTCGTCTTCCAGGTTGCCGGTGTCGACCAGCGCCGCGCGGCTCTTGTGGAAGAAGGCTGCCGGCTTCGCCTTTAGGGCGTTCTGCAGGCCTCCCTCGGAGAAGCGATTGCGTGCCTTGGGATCTTTCTTTTCCGCGTCGGAAAGGTTCGGCGGCACGATGTCGATCAGCAGCACACTCACACCCGCGTTCGCGAGGTGAGCGGCGATGCCGCTGCCCATCACACCTGCGCCGATGACGCCTACGCGCCGGATCGGTTCACTCATGCATTCGTCCTTGGTTGGAGCCCCATGCGGAGCTCGGTTACTCGCTCGGCGAGGACCCGAAGACCCTCGGTAGGTTGAAACAGTGCTGGTCGTTGCTGGCCTTCGTCCGTCTCCGGCGCGGCCTTGGTTTTTTGGGGGAGAGGGCAGGACGCGCCGGCGTGGCGTCGTCGTCAAGAGGCGCCCTAGGAGCCCGCTGGTGCTTGGTGTGGCGCTCCCATTCCAGTGTTGAGTGCTACTACGTAAGGGGAGCATAACCTTCAGCAAACTTGGCGATTTCGCAAGGGGCGAGTGGACCGCGTTGGGCTCGAAGCGCGCCTCCCCCCAAAACCCTGAGTCAATCCGGGAGCCTGCGGGCCGATACCTGCTCGCGCGTTTGGGCGTGCGGAACGGAGCAAGTACATTGAACCTGATGATCTCTAAGCGAGAAGCGGTGAACGCTGCCATTCGTTACCTCAATGAGTCCCTGCCGCAGCCCGCGTCAGGCGTCCGCGTCGAGGAGCTCTTCCCGCCGGAGAGCGAGACCGAGGACTTTCGCGTGACGCTTAGCCATGTGGAGGAGGTCGTGGAACCGGAGTCGCTGGTCGAGCGAGCCATCAAGAGTCCTCTGACCGCCAAGACGAAGGTGGAGCGGGTGCTCAAGGCCTTCGTCGTTCGGTCCGACGGACAGGTCAGGCGAATGCAACTCTACCGACCACACCAGGGAGAGTGATGGTGGCAGAGTTCCTCTCGCGGCGAGATTTCTTGCGTATCGTGCAACGTCATCAGCAGTCCGGCGTCGTATTGGACACGAACGCTCTCGGCTTCCTAATACTTCCTAGCCACAGGACTCCGGCCGACTGGCGACTGACCAAGGATCGTCGCGGGCCATTGCATCGCGAGCTGGTCAACCTGGCATGCGACAAGGTCACGCGTTGGATAACGACTCCTCATATCCTCACGGAGATGAGTTACTTTATCTCCAAGGCGCCTGAACACCTTCGGCGAGAGTTGACCACCGCATTCCGCCTCTACATTGCCAAGGCCAAGGAGAAATCGATGCCAGCAAAGTCCATCGCGCCCACCAGGTGGTTCGATCGACTTGGGCTTGCGGATTCGAGTCAGCTCATGCTGGGGAGGCCGCTGCCGCTATTCCTCACCGACGACACCGCTCTCTCCATCGAGCTGGAGAATCATGGTCGATCCGTGATTGGCCTGCGCTCGGTGGAGCCTCTCGAGGAGTGAAGCTCACGGAGCCCTCACCGACGAGATGATTGAACACTGGGTCTCGAGCTACGGCTACTGGGCGGTGCTCGTTGGCGCGATGCTCGAGGGAGAGACGGTGCTGATAGTCGGAGCGTACTTTGCACACCGGGGCTACCTGTCGTTGCCGCTCGTGATGCTGTGCGCGTTCGTCGGCAGTCTCCTCGGGGATCAGATCGCCTTCTTCTTCGGGCGCTACGCCGGACACGAGTGGATTGAACGGCGGCCACGGCTCAGGGCACGAACGGAACGGGTCGCGCGCTTGCTTGAAAAGCGGCGAGCAGCGGTACTGCTTGGGTTTCGTTTCGTCTACGGGGTGCGCAGCGTGACGCCGCTGCTCGTCGGTGCGAGCGGGATCAAGCCTGCAGTCTTCGCTCGCTACAACGTTGTCGGGGCTGCGCTCTGGGCGCTCGTGGTCGGGGCGCTGGGTTACGTGTTTGGGCAGTCGCTCGAGCTGGTATTCGCCGAGGTCAAGCGCTTCGAAGGCTGGGTGATTGCGTTCGCGTCAGGCGTGTTGCTACTGGTCTGGTTCCGACGCTGGCTTGAGCGTCGGCGAGGCTAACACGCATCGTCATCGAAGCTCCACGCTGCCTCTGGCGGTTGCAGTGCCGCGAGGAAACGCTCGGCGGTGCTCAGCGTGGCGCGTTGCTCGTCTTGAGGCAGCTTGTCCCAGCTCTTGTAGAGCACTGCGAGCCGCGGGTTCTGGCTCAGCCGCGCGCGATGCCGCTGCATGAACGACCAGAACAGTGAGTTGTAAGGGCAAGCTTCTGGCCCGCTTCGCTGCTTCACGTCGTAGGGGCAAGACTTGCAGTAGTCGCTCATCTTCGCGATGTAGTTCCCTGATGCAGCGTACGGCTTGGTGGTGAAGGTGTCGTCGGCGTACACGGCCATGCCGACTACATTGGGTAGCTCCACCCATTCATAGGCGTCGACGAAGGCCGCCCAGAACCAGTGGGAGATTTGCAACGGGTCGACTCCAGCGAGCAGTGCGAAGTTGCCTTGCACCATCAGGCGCTGGATGTGGTGTGCGTAGCCGTGATCGCGGACGTGCCCGACGCTCTGACGCAGGCACTCGAGGTCCGTCTTCTCCGGCTCCCAGAAGAAGTCGGGCAGGGGACGGGTCGCGCCGAGCAGGTTCGCCGTGCGTAGCTCGGGCATGCGTCGCCAGTAAATCCCGCGGATGAACTCGCGCCAGCCCAGCACCTGGCGTAGCAGGCCTTCGGCGCTTTCGATCGGGAGTGAGCCGCGTGTGAATTCGAGCTGGATGCGCTCGCAGACCTCCCGAGGTGAGAGCAAGCTCAGGTTGATGCTTGGGGAAATCAGCGAGTGCCAGAGGAAGGCTTCGCCTTGCAGCATGGCGTCCTGGTAGCGCCCAAAGCTCTCCGCGCGGAATTGAAAGAAGTGGTCGAGTTCTTCGATGGCGGCCGCGCGAGTGACCGGCCAGCCGAAGCCTTCGACGCTGCCCCAGTGATTCGGCCAACGCGCCACCCGTTTCATGATTTGCTGAGTGAGAGGGTCCGGCGTGTGGCGCGGAACACGAGGTGGCTGGGTGCCTCGGGCGTGTTGGCGATTCTTGGCGTCGAATGACCACTGGCCGCCAATGGGTTGGTTGCCATCCATCAGGTAGCCGGTGCGCTTGCGCATCCAGACATAGAAATCGTGCATCCTGAGCTGCCGCTTGCCGTCCGCCCAGGCACGGAACTCCTCCCGAGACAGCAAGAAGTGGCTACCCTCGCCGCCGTCATCGAAGAGCTCCAGGGGTGCGCCCAGCGAGTCCCGAGCTGCCTCGAGGGCACGCTCAAGGCCCCACTCTCGGGGGCGCAGCGCGACCACGCGCTCTGCTTTGGTTATCTCAATTTCCGCGCGGAGTGCTGCCACGTAGCTCTCCGCGCGCGTGACCCGCGCCGTGTAGCCGTCGGCCCGCAGCTCCTTTGCGAAGTGGTGCATCGCGGAAAGCACCAACACCAGCTTCTGGCGGTGATAGGGCAGCGCGCTACCCTTTGCCTCGGACTCCACGAGGAGCACACGGCCCTCGTTCGCCTCTCGCGGGACACACGGCAACTCCCGGTTCAGGTCCCACGGGCCAACGAAGAACAGCGTGCGCTTCACTGAGCGGGGCTTAAGACCGGCCCAGCGTCGCGTCGAGCCTTGCAATCCAGTGCTAACGCAGGTTGCCCAGGCCCTCGAGGATTGAGCCGTCGGCAGTCAACGCAAGCACCACGCCGCCGCTCGCGTGGATACTCGCGAATGGTGCGGTCCACGCCGGGTCGTGCCACGGACACTGCCAGCGAGAGCGAGGGTCTGGCGCCAGGTAGTAGAGGCTGCCAGCGGTCGCCGTCCAAGCTCCACCGCTCGGATCGAAGCAGGCCACGGAAAGCGGTGCTGGGGTGCCCATCCGTTCCGCGCGGATATCGTCCTCGTCGATGATCACCACGCAGCCCTGGGTTCCAACGACGATGCCGCGGCCGTGGTCGGGATTCGTCGCACAGGCGAGGTACGCGGTGTTGGCGGGCGCCTCGACCCAGTCGAGGTGGCCTGCCATCGGATGAAAGATCGCCACCAGCCCTTGACCCTGGTGCCCTCGGCCGACGACGAGCCAGCGCATGGTATCCAAGCGCGCGATGTCGTTCACGCACGCGAAGTGCTCCAAGGGGAAGGGCTCGAGCATGCCGTGACGCGTGAGGCGGTGCAGCACCGGTGGCCCGGGGGGCGCGAAGCGTGACCGCTCCTGGCTCACCAGGACAATCACCTGGCGCATCACCCCGCACAGGCGCTCGTAACGCTGTCCGGTTCCCCGAACGATCTCTTCCAGACCCTGATAGGTGAACCGGTGCACTCCGCCGTCGCGGCTCGCCACGAGCCACTCGCCAGCGCCCATGCAGTGGACCGCATCGAGGCCTGCGCCTCCACGCGCCGGGACACCGCGCCAAAGTCGACCATCCCAGTAGACGAGGCTCCGGTTCGTCGTCGAAAGGCAGCCTTGGGCACCGTCGAATGCGGCGCTGATCACGTACTCGTCGCTCACGTTACCGTACGGATCCGTGAAGCCGCGCTGACGCGTGAGCCACTGCCAGCCAACCCTCGACGGAGCCGCGTGCTCCGCGTGCGCTGGCATACGGCTCATCGTGGTACGGCCCAAGCCGGTGGGGATGTGGAGTGCGCGGCGGACTTCCTCCGCGAACTCTAAAGTGGTTTGCGGCCGCTCGCTCGGCTTCGCCGAGGTACTGCGCGCGAGCAATGCGTCGATGGCGTCGCACGCTGCCGTGGAGCGCTTCAGGTCTTGGGCGAGGTGCTCACTCTCCCGGATGCTCGGCCGTGCCGGGGAGGAAATGGTGCGCACCATGTCGACCATGGTCTCGAAGCGGAACATATCCCTGCCGGTCAGCACGAAGTAGGCGATGCCTGCGAGCCCAAACACGTCGCTCGCGGGGCCGAGCTTCGCTCCCTGGGTGTAGAGCTGCTCCGGCGCGGTGTAGCCAGGTGTTCCAACGCCCGCGCTGACGAAGGTGCCCGCGTCCTCGCTGCGGCTGATGCCGAAGTCAGCGATCTTGAAGCTCTCGCGGTCGCCGAAGCCCGAACACAACACGTTGTTGGGCTTCACGTCGCGGTGAAGGATCCCCATGGCGTGCACCGCGCTCAGACCTTGGCTGATGTCGTTCAGACAGTCCGCTGCGCGCAACGGATCGAACGCCGCCCGGGTGCGTTCGAGGCTGTAGCGCACCCGCTCCCCCAGCGTCGTGCCTTCTGCATCCCCATGGATATACTCGAGGGCCAGCCATCCGAGCTCGAGCACCGTGCCGGGTTGGCTTGGGTGCTGAGTCAGGGAGATGTGTAGCGTCCCCGTGTCGAGCAACCTCACGACGTAGGGAGTCGGCGGCACTTGCTCGTTGAGTGCGCTCAGGGCCTGCGCCTCCTTGAGTAGCGATAGCGTGGCGGTGTTCCCCGCGTTCCCCACGAAGCGCGGTGTGAGGATCTTGAGCACCGCGGGTGCCACGCCAAACGGGTCGTGACGGAGCGCGAGCACGACGACAGCCATCCCACCGCTGCCGAGGATCCGCACCACCTGGTACTGGGTGTTCGGTAACCCCGAAGGCACGCTGTGGCCGATCAGCCCCTCGAGCCGCTCGTCCGCTGGGTGGATGGGGATCACCGACACTCCGGCCCATCCTGTCACAGGTTCGCGGCTAGAAGTACACCCGGCCGTCGAAGCCGACCCTCGCGTACAGCAAGAAAGCGTGACCGTAGCGGTTGAAGTCCCCAGAAGTTCCGACCTGGAGCATCAAGGTGGAGGTCTGATCCGTATTGAAGCGGCGCAGCGGCCGGTACTCGTACCAAGGCAGGTCCACCTCCACGGAAGTGAACTCCTCGCGCACACCATCACTGCGGCGAAACACCGGAGTCCCGAACAGAAGCCCGTAGATGTTCACGCCAACCTCGCGGAATAGCACGAACTGACCCTTGCCTGAGCGGCGCCACAGACCGCCCACGCCGCCGTCCGCCGCCTTCAGCGCGAGGCGTTTCCCCGCGTGGAAATCGAACAGCATGGTCAGCGGGACTGCGATCAGTGAGTCCCCAGGAAACAGCAGGTTAGGGACGCGGAGGCGGATCCCGAGCCCAAGGCGCGACGGCACTCGATCGCCATCACCAGCGAGGGTGCGGTCGTCCTCACACGGGTCAGGACACACTAGGTCCTTTTCTTTGGACTGCGCGATCCCCGTCAGCTGAGCGAACACAACGCCATCAGTGGAACGTGTCACGATGCCCTCGAAGCCGTAGCCAACACCGAAGCCCACCTCGAGATCCCCGCGGGGGCGCGGCGCGTAGAACGGGGCCGGGCTCTGATAGCCACCGAAGTTCCCTCCCAAGCGGAATCCGGAGTAGAAGCGTGCAAACGCACCCACTTCGTTGCGGAAGCGCGGCAGGTACGCGTCCTTCGGTCCAAGCCCCGGTTCGATGGTTTGGACCAGCACCGCCGAGCTCAGCGAGCTGAGCGCGAAGTCTTCCTGGCCGCTTGGAAGCTGAGTCGCCGTACACGAGTCGATGCGCATCAAGCGCAGCGCCTCAGCCTTGGAGATGTGAGGCGCTCCGTCCCGGATGCTGTAGTCCCCGAGCGTCGCGTCCACGAACTGGCTCAGGCTCTCCGTCAGGGCAGGAACACTGTGGTTCACGTCCTTGGGCTGCATGTTGCCGTCGCCCTTGGCGGTGTAGCGACTGCCGTCCCAGGTGTGGGCGTCGATGCCGTTTTCACAGTAGTAGTCGTGAGTGCCCATGCGCTCCGGGCTGATGCCCCAGGTGCCGACGATGTGTCCCGCGGAGAACGAATCCTCGAGGAAATGCAGGGCAAAAGCCTCGCTCATCATCGCCTGCGCCAACAGGTCGAAGTACCCGGCCTCGCTTGGGGTCATCTTGCTGAGCGAGAGCCCGAGCTCGAGGGCGGCGCGGTGGTAGAGCACGTACAGAGCGACGGAGTTTACGGGTTGCGCTGGGTCGACGCTGCGCGCCAAGTACGTGTCGAGGGTGTCCGCCGTCTTGCGCACCAACATGAAGTGGGCGTTGTTGGCGTCCGCGCGGCTCAAGTACTTGTCGTCCGCCATCTCGTTTTTGATGTGGGTCCCGTGCCACGCGTCGAGCCGGGCGTCGGAGTCCTTCGCTTGCTCGATCAGCGCGCGGGTGCGGAACGCGATGCGCACGATCTCACGCAGCCAGTCGGCGTTCAACACGGTCTGCGTCAGCTCGTCCGGTGTACAGGAGTGATCCGCAGCGATGGCGGGGAGCATCGCGAAGTCGACGCAGTCACCGACGTCGTCTTCGGTGCCGGGCACCGTGGCGCAGTCGGCTCCTGAACAGAGCTTGCGGCTCTTGCCTGCTGCCGCGCTCTTGCACAGCCGGTTGCCGCGATTGACGTGCTCTCGCCACTCCTTCCAGAGCTTCTCGATTTGGGCTCGCCGGCTCGGCGCGAGACGGTAGACGCTGTACAGACCTAGCTCGTGGTGCTCATGAAAGAGCCAGGCTTTGGCTTCACCTGGGCTCAGCCAAGTGCCCAGCAGCGCCGCCACGAAGACCAACGCCTGACCTAACCCCCAAACCCTCTTGTTCCGAGCAACGAACCGTCGACGTCTTTCTCGCGCGGATCCAACAAGCCCCATGTTCGTGTTTCTATCGGAGAACCGCCGTGGGGAAAAGCGCCTCGTTCCTCTGCGTGGGGCTAGGCTACGCTGGCTTGTCGCCCTCAGCGGGTTTCCGTGCTTCTGTTTCCAGTAGGGGAGGGGACCCGCCGCTCGGTTCCAGGCGGTAACCATGGGTCTTGATCCCATGCTTGCGGAACGCAGCCAGCAGGGCGCGGCGCATGTCGTGCTTCAGGTTCCAGGCGCTGCTCGGTGTGTCCGCCCACGCTGCGAGCCAGCACTGGATGCCGGTCTCCTTGATGTCCATCAGCCAAAAGGACGGACCCTCGTGGGGGACGAAGTTCGTGCTCCCGATGGGCGCTTCGAGGGCGAGCTGCTCGACCAGATCGAGATCGCTGTCGTGGGCCACCCAGAACTCGATGCAGGCCCACAGGTAGCGATCGTTCAGCGAGTAGTTGATCACGTTGCTCTGCATCATGCGGCTGTTCGGCACCACATAGCGTCGCCAGTCCCACACGCGCAGCGTGGTGTGAGTCACCGTGATGTCTTCGACGGTTCCGTAGAGCTCGTCGAGCATCACGGTGTCGCCGATGTTGATCTGCTTCGACCACGCGAGCGCGAGCCCGGCGAACGCGTTCTCCACCGTGGGGCGCGCCGCCATGCCGAGAAACACCGTCACCGCGGCGACCATCACGCTCAGGAGGGCTGCTGGTAGCTGCCCCAAGAACGGCAGTGCCGCGAGGATCGCCATCAACCCGATCACCAGCGGCACCACGACCCGCCGAGTCACCGTGGTGTGCTTGTCGATGCTCTCGAGTCCCCGCGCCTTGGCCGTAGCGGTCGAGTCCTCGAGGGGCGAAGAGGTCTTGATCGCTTCGAGGTAGCGCCGCTGCTGTAAGCGCTCCGTGCGCTGAGTCTGAGTCACGCGCAGCCAGAAGAGCGCGCGCATCAACAGCAGGATCCCGCCTACCAGAATCGCACCCAGGTAGATCGCGGTTCCTGGTCGGAGCCCGAAGTCGCTCAGCATCCTGCGACCCTACACAGCGCGCGTCCCATAGGCAAAAGTGGCCTATTTTCTGATGGAACGGCGCGATTCGTGGTCATCCCCAGCGCCCCTTCCCGCGTCGTGTCTCGATCCTCGCGGTTTTTTGGGGGAGAGGAGCGCCCCCGCACACTGGACGATCCAGCGTTCGTCGTTCAGATTCGCCCCACCCGCCGCGACCACTCAACGCCGCCGGCGTAAACCGAGCCCATGGAAGACCTACAGAGCCATCGCGACGACCGCGGCGTACCCCTCGACGAGGTGGGCGTGAGCGGACTGCGCTATCCGATTATCGTGTGGGATCGCGCGCGCGAGCGGCAGCAGACCGTGGCGACGATTCAGATGAGCGTTGCATTGCCCCACGAGTTCAAGGGCACGCATATGAGCCGTTTCATCGAGGTCCTCGAGCAGAATCGGGGAGAGGTGAGCTTGCACACGTTGCCCCGCATCGTCGCGGACCTGCGGCAGAAGCTGGACGCGGAGCACGCGCGCATTCGCCTCGAGTTCCCCTACTTTCTCGAGCGTTCAGCTCCTGTCAGCGGCGCCAGCGCCCTCATGGACTACCACTCCTGCTTCGAGGGTCGCTCGAAGGCGAATCCCCAGGGAAACGAAGAGGATTTCGTGCTCGAGGTCACCGTGCCGGTGACCAGCCTCTGCCCCTGCTCCAAAGCGATCAGCGACTACGGCGCGCACAACCAGCGCTCGGCGCTGACCATGCGGGTGCGCAGCGTAGATCTAGAGGAGCGCTCGATGATCTGGATCGAGGAGCTGGTGGAGCTCGGAGAGCGCTCAGCCAGCGCACCGGTCTATCCGCTGCTCAAGCGCGCAGACGAGCGCCACGTCACCATGCAAGCCTACGATAACCCGGTGTTCGTCGAAGACATGGTGCGCAACGTCGCGGTCGCGCTGCGGGAGGACCCGCGCGTGGCCTGGTTCGAAGTCCACGCGGAAAATCAAGAGAGCATCCACAACCACGCGGCTTTCGCTCGCGTGGAGTGGCGCCGCGACTGAAGTCGCTACTCGGGTCGCCGCTCAGGTCGAGACGTAGGCCGAGCCTGGGCGATACCACGCGGAGTTCTTCGCGTTCTCGCGCATCTCGACCTGCTCCACCCACGCGCGGCCCGAGGTCTGCGAACGCACCAGATCATCTGCGAAGTCGAACACCAGCTTGGCGGTGGCCTCCATGCTGACGTTCGGCACGACCTGCAGCTTGACCACGCCGCGCTCATGGAGCTCGCGAAACGTTTCGAGCTCTGGATCGTCGTGGTTCAGGAGCAACGTGTGGTCGAACATCTCTTCCAGCCAGGCCTTGAGCGGCTTGAGCGACGAAAAGTCGACGACGAAGTGGTTCTCGTCGAGCTGCTTGGCAGCGAACACGAGTGTTACCGTGCGGCTATAACCATGTACGAAGCGGCAGTGCCCCTGGTGGAGATGCTGGCGGTGGGCGCACGGCAAGTCGCTGAAGGTCTTGGTTGAGCGATAGTGGACGGCTGACACGGCGGCTATTCAAGCAGCTGAGGCGGGGAGTTCAAGCAGCCTGAGCACCCGGCGGCGAACGCTCCAGAAATCGCTCAGGGGCGGCCCGGCGCTCCACTCGGCGCCGGGATCTGAACTTTGGGGCGCTGCAGCGCCAACCGGAAGTTCTCCAGGAAATGGTGCCGGTTGTAGGCCTTCTGCTCGATCACTTCGATGGCGTCGAGGTTCGCGGCCACCCAGCGAGGCGCGTAGTGTTCCTCCACGGCGCGGCGATACATCCCGCGTCCCAGGCTGCCGTTCGCGGTCGCCTTCCGACGCAGCGAGAGCAGTCCACGCGCTAGGGTCTTGAGCCCAGTCTTGTGCCCTGGGCGGTCGCTCTTCACGGTTGCGCGCGCGAGCACTGGCTCCGTCAGGCCCCACTCGTGAACCACCGTTCGGTCCCAGCGCCGATAGTCGGCGACGCACCAACCTCCGGTGTCGACCCTCACCCCCGCGAGCTGAGCTGGCGTTGCCTTGCGGTAATGTTCCAGGCGCTCGGCGTCGTAGCGCCCGCGCTCGGCGCTCGGACGCAGATCAGCGATCTGCCGATGCCAGGCGCTGTCCGCGATGCCGTGATAGTGCGGGACTTTGGCTTCGAGGGTTGCTGGGTGCTTGGTGAGCTTGCTGGGGTAGGCCAAGGCGCTGAGGGTTGCTGTCGCCAAACCCATGGCGGGTAGCACCCAGCGCAGGTAGCGCCGCGCATTCGGAAGGCGCAAGAGCGGCGCTTCGACGACTCCGGCGCAGGCGAGGAAGCCCACGCAAATCGGGAAGGCCATGAAGCGGTAATAGACCATGTCTCCCCCGACTTTGAGGGGATACACCATCGCGGAGACCGCGCAGGCGAGGAGCGCGAGTCGCACGAAGCGGGGGCGGCCGCTCGGGGCCTGTGGATCCCTGCGGCGACGGAGCCAGGTCTCGATCGCGGCGAAAGCCAGCATCACGCCGAGCACGACCAGCAAGTGGTGCGAGCCGAAGCTGTACGCGAGGTAGTGATAGCCTTGGGTGAAGTTGGTCTCGTCTTTGAGGTAGTACGTGTTGGGGAACAAATCCGCGTAGTAGTAGACGCGGAACATCAGCCACGCGACGCCGAAACCCAAGCTGGAGCCGACGAGCCAACGGGGGAAGCGTCGT
The DNA here is from genome assembly GCA_020633205.1 of Polyangiaceae bacterium. NCBI lineage: Bacteria > Pseudomonadati > Myxococcota > Polyangiales > Polyangiaceae > Polyangiaceae bacterium. Next base: position 363,469 of record JACKEB010000010.1, on the reverse strand, counting down.
TCCCGCAGCCAGAGCACCCCGATCAGCACCACGCAGGGCATGGTTAGTTCCGGGCGGATTAGTGGAGTGAGACCCACCAGGACCTGAAACAGCCGGCGCCTCGGGCGCAAAAGGGCAAGGGCGAAGGCACAAGCTGCGAGCTCGACCAGCGGGGTCTCGAGGCCCGAGGAAAAGTACGCCAGCACTCCATAATGTGTCATGGCGAAGGCAGTGCCGAACGAGGCGCGCGGCCGTGCTTCACCCGTCGGGCCCCGACTGAACTCTCGGTTCATCCACACGCTGGTGACCCAAAATGCCGCGCAGAAAACCAGTGCGAGGACTCTGAGCGAGGTGTACCAGTCGGCGTGGGTGGCCCGGATCGGCAGCAACAGGAGGAGCCACAGTGGGCTCGAGTAGCCCTCGACGTACTCTCCCGGGTTGAACACCAGGCCGCGCTTCAGAAAGACGCAGTTGTCGACGTAGCGGAAGTAGACGAACGCATCGTCCATGAACCAGAAGTAGCGCCAGGTCAGGGTGAGGCCGGCGAACAGCAAGAGCCACTCGAGCGGGGTCGGTACGCGGATCAGCGCCCCCAATCGTTGTCTTAGCCTTTGCGGCTTGGAAACAGCCTCCACCATCACCGACTCGGCGCAGCGTATAGCAAAACGTTGGCGGCTCTGGGTTGCGCTCGCGAGGCTTGGGCACTAACCCCGAGGCCATGGGTCGGGTGGCGTGGTACTGGGGCTGGGCGGTGACGTTGGGTTTGCTCTCTGCATGCGGTGAGCCGTCGAATCCTCAGGTCCCGCCGCCTCCACCGCCGCTCCCAACTGTCGTCAGCGAGCCGGCCCCTTTCGTTCCGACCTGGGAGAATCTGGATCCCCAGGGGCTAGCGGGTTACGTGGAGGCGCAGGCGATTGCTCGCCTCGCCGAGGTGGCGCCGGATCTACAAACCGCGCGCTTCGCCGAGTACGCCAAGCAGCCCGATTCTGCGCCCGAGCTCAGCGGACGCGCCAGCGAGCAGGTGTTGAACCTGGCGGTGGTGAAGCTCTCTCGGGGTGAGCTGGACGCTGCGGAGGGGCTCGTGCGCTGGGTGAGGGTCCGCGCCAAGAATCGCAACTCGGCGTTCACGGGCACGACGCTCCTCTGCGTGATCGCCAAGCGCCGCGCGGGGGACGACCGTCAGGTGCAGGTCGAGGCGATCAAGCCAGTGCTCGCCGAACTCCCCCGCGCCCGACTCGGCAGCGCGACGGTGGTGTTCCAGGTCTTTCAGGAGCAAAAGCAGCTGGACGCGCGCGTCGAACAGCTGAAGCAAGGCCTCTTGAGCCTAGATTCCGCGAGCAGCGCGCTCGTCTTTAGCCAGGTTCTGCCCGATGTGGTGCGCGGCCGCGCGGCGTTTCTGGAGGCGGTCGAAGGGGTGAGGAAGAACCAACAAGCGCTCCCACCCGAGCCTGACTTCGATTTCAAGACCGTCGATCTCGCGAAGGCGCGTGACAGCAAACCGGTGGTCGTCGGCGTTTGGGACCTTGGCACCAATACGGAGCTCTTCAAGAAACAGCTGTTCAAGAACCGCGCAGAGCTTGCCAACGGCAAGGACGACGACGGGAACGGTCAAGTCGATGACCTAGGTGGGCTCGTCGATGAGGCCCCGAACACCAAGCTGTTGTTCGAGCCTGACCCCAAGGTGCTCGAGGAGTACAAACCATTTCTCCGCGGAATCATGGATCTGCGGGCGGGAATCGCAAATAGCGAAGCTGCGCAGAAGGTGCTCGCTCTGATGCGAGGTGTGTCGAACGCGAAGGAGCTTGAACGCCTCGAACAATCCCTGGACGCCATCGGCGAGTGGGCGCACGGCACTCACGTCGCCGGACTCCTGCTTGCGGGCATTCCAAAGGCGCAGCTCGTGGTGTTTCGCTCCGCGTGGGCAGGTGAAGCGCGCCCCTATCATCACCGTGGGCCGACCGACGAAGAACTCGCTGGCGAGCGCAAGAACATGGACGCAGTTGCGGCGTTCATCAACCGCCACAAGGTGCGTGTGGTGAACGCCTCCCTGGGTTTCAGCCAGGACTACCTGGAAGCGGAGCTCCGCTACCAGAAGGCGAAGTACCAGGATGACGCGGCAGTTCGCTCGCGGGCGAAGGCAGTCTTGGACCAGCGACGCGAGAACTGGGCGCGCGTCTTCGACGCGTGTCCGAATACGCTCTTCATTGTTGCCGCGGGGAACTCGAATCAGGACGTCGTGGAGTATGGCGTGGTCCCCGCGGGTATCCAGCGCGACAACTTGCTGGTGGTCGGCGCCGTGGACCGCTGGGGCAACTGGGCGAGCTTCACGAACTCCGGGGAGGGGGTGAAGGTCTTCGACTTTGGCGTTGAAGTACCGAGCCTGATCCCCTCTGGAGAGACCGTTCCACTGAGCGGAACCTCGATGGCGTCTCCCAACGCTGCCAACCTCGCGGCGAAGATCCTGAGCGTGAATCCCAAGCTCAAGCCGAGCCAGGTCCGAGCGCTCATCGCCGAGCACGGCAATCCAGTGAAAGCTCCGTTCAGCGGCGTAATCCCCGACGAGGCCGCAGCACTTGCCGCGGCTCGCAAGGCGCGCTGAGATCTGGGCGCCCGCGGAGGGCGAATCGGACGCTGACCGTTTAGGCTTCAACAATTCAGCGCGAATCAGGGAGGTCGAACGGTCGTTTGGCGTAGCATACGCGCGAACTAGGGGTGTGAGGCTGCAGTATGATGCGCGAAATTCGGTGGGTTGGGGTGTTGTGTGCGGCGCTGAGCGTCGCGGCGTGCGGCGGCGGTGACGGCAGCGGTCTCGGGACCGGTGGCACCGGGGGAACTGCAGGAGTCGGAGGCGCTGGCGCCTCGGGTGGCAATGGCGGCAATGGCGGCAATGGCGGATCCGTCGGTGGCCCCTGCGAGTCGAGTGACGACTGTGCCTCGGGCGTGTGTGACGAGATCGCTGGGGAGTGCGTCGAGTGCCTCTTCCAGACCGACTGCGGCGCTGACCAGCGCTGCACAGACAAGCACTGCGTGGCCGACACCCAGTGCGTCAACAGCCTCGACTGCGTTGATGCACCCACCGGACCCATCTGCGATCCAGCTACGTCCACTTGCGAGGAGTGCGTCGAACCCAGCGACTGTGATGGAACCGCCGATTGTGTGGACCACCGCTGTGTGGCCTTCACCTCGTGCACCAACAGCCTCGACTGCGACGCCGGGCAGGTTTGCGACCCAACCCTCGAGCGGTGCGTGGAGTGCATCGAGAGCGCGGACTGCGACGAAGGTGAGACGTGTGTGGCTAGCGAGTGCAAGACGCTCGTCGGCTGTCAGTCGGACAATCAATGCACCCCGCTTGGCCAGCTGTGCGACAAGACCCTCGGAGTTTGTGTCGACTGCTTGAAGAACAGCGACTGCCCGGCTGCTTATCACTGCTCCGGCGGCGGCTGTGCGCTGGACGCCTGCGCCGAGGGGAGCAGCCGCTGTAGCGGCAACGCGATCGAGAGCTGTCTTCCGGACGGGGTTGGCTGGGGCCCGCCGGTGACCTGCACTGGGGATTCGACGTGCGTCCAAGCCGGCGCCCAAGCAAGCTGCGCGGCCCTCGAGTGCTCTCCTAACAGCGACTACTGCGATGGCACCGATCATCGCAAATGCGCCGCCGATGGTCTCTCCTCCAGCTCCGTCGAGGACTGCGCGAGCCAAGGTCTCAACTGTGTGGGCGGGGCGTGTTCCGCCAAGGTCTGCGCGGCAGACGAGTTCTACTGCGACGCGGGGGACGTGAAGCTCTGCAATAGCACCGGGAGCGCCTCGAGCCTCGTCGATGACTGCACCTCGTCGGAGTACTGCGACAACGTCAGTGCGACCTGCAAGACCCAGGTTTGCTCTCCGAATCAGCCGACCTGCAACGGTGAAGTTGCCACGACGTGCAACGCTCTCGGGAGTGGCTACGCAGCGGGCGGAACCAACTGCGCGGCCTCCGGCAAGAGCTGCGTCGATGGTGCTTGCCAGGCGTGCGCTCCTGGCTCCGCCGTGCGCCAGCTGCGGCTCACCGAGGTGTACCTCGGCAGCGGCGACTACGTGGTGATCAAGAACCAAAGCACCACCTGCAGCGCGCAGCTCCAGGGCGTTACCCTCGCGGCGTTGACCAGTAATGCGTCGGCTGCCACGAACTTCGCGCTCCCGAGTCACACGCTGGCCCCCGGCGCCTCCATCCGCGTTCTGGAGAGCGACGGTAGCGGCGAGTCGGGCGATCTCTACGTAAATGGGAGCATCAGCTGGATCTACGGGTCCGATGGTGCTGCGCTGCTTTGTCAGGATGTGATCTGCAGCGCTTCAAACGTAATCGACGCGGTCGTCTTCACCTCTCGCCCGACGACGGTTCCGTCGGGAATCAACTTCACGCCTGGCGCCCTCACCGGCATCAACTCGACCGCTCTGGAAGACAACTCCGCCTACCTGCGGGTCGCCTCTAGCGGCAGCGCGCCGAACTTCCTGGCGTCGGACTGGAGTGTGGGTTCGGCGAGTCTGCCCCTCAACTCGAGTCAGTGCCCGGGGGTTCAGCCGACGAACGGCAGCGCCTGCTCGCTGTTCCTCCAGACCTGCACCTACGGAGGGGTGAGCTGCTACTGCAACGTCACCACCTGGGAATGCTCCTGACGCGGCAGCGGCCTCTGCCGGTTGCTTCCGGGCGGGTTTTCCAACACGCTCAGGCGCGTGACTACTCAAGGCTTGCTCGAAGGACGTAGGATCGCTGTAACGGGTGCTGCTGGGGCTCTTGGCGCTGCTCTCTGTCGGACGCTGGTCGACGCCGGGGCAGACCTCATAGCGGTTGATCGCGCGGCATCCCACGGACGTCTGGAGGCGCTCGCGAAAGACCTGGGGTGCCGGCACGCGGAACTGGATGTCGCTGACCACGCGGCTTGGGCGGGCCTCGCCGAGAGCGGTGAACTGAACGACTTGTCGGGTGCCGTGCTGGTCGCTGGAGGCTGGGCGGGAGGCACCCCATTTCACGAAGCGCCCGGCGACCAGCTCGCAACCCAGCTGTCGCTAAATTTGGTGAGCGCCGGAGTCTCCATGCAGGCATTGCTCAAGCCCATGGTCCAGCGCGGAGATGGAAGTCTGGTGGTCATCGGCTCGAAGAACGCGGTTCATCCAGAGCTGGGCGCGAAGGCCGCGGCGTACACCGCGAGCAAGGCTGGCGTCGTAGCACTGGCGAAGGCCGTGGCGGCGGAGCTGCTCGAGACGGGTGTGCGTGTGAACGCCGTCCTGCCGAGCACCATCGACACGCCGGCCAACCGCAGCGCGATGCCAAGCGCCGACGCCTCTCGCTGGGTCAGCCCCAGGTCCCTCGCGGAAACGATCGGCTTCCTGCTTTCGGACGCCGCTCGTGACATCAGCGGCGTCGCACTACCGGTGTACGGACGCAGCTAGCGCGCGCTCAGGTGGCTCGGCTCAACGCGCTCAGCGCGACTGGTTGCGATAGGCAGGGAGGAAATCCCTCCAGCGCAGCTTGCGCAGCTCTGTATCCGGCAAGTTGAAGGGCTCCGGCTTGATAGCTAGCAGCTTGGCCTCGTCGACCTCGTCTATCAGGCCTTCCGAGAGGAACTTGCGCGCATACTCCAGGTACACGCCGCTCTGTACGAAGTGATCGAAGAGCTGCGGGTCCAGGTGATTGAAGCGCTTCATCGCGCCCATGATGCCCATCGCCTCGGAGAGTCGCTTGGCCTTTTTGTAAGGGCGATCGTCTGCGGTCAGGGCCTCGAACACGTCGGCGATTGCCATGATGCGCGCCGGGACGCTCATGTCCCCAGCAAAAATGCCGCGCGGATATCCTCCGCCATCCATTTTCTCGTGATGGCCGGCTGCGTACTCGGGCACGCGGGCCAGGTTGCGTGGGAAGGGGAGCGCCTCGAGCATGCGCACGGTCTGCACCATGTGCCCGTTGATCACGAGTCGCTCTGGCTCGGTCAACGTGCCGCGTGAGATCGAGAGGTTTTCAATCTCGTCTTCACTCAGCAGCTGTCGCTCCTCACCATTTTCGGAGTAGCGTCGCAGGCCAATCTCTCGGATGCGAGCTTGGTGCTCAGGGGGAAGGAACTCGCCTCCGACGTTCGCGTGCTCGAGGAACTTGAGATCGTCGTCGAGGCGCTTCAGTTCGGCCTGGTAGCGCTCCTCAATCGCCTCACTCGGCTCCCGTCCGTCGAGCTTGGCCTTCAGCATGGCGATCTCAGCGCCACGCCTCAACGACTCGAAGCGGGCCCGTACGATCGAGATGCGGTCCACGATGGTCTCGAGCTTGGTGGCTTTGTCCATCACATGGACTGGCGTCGTGACCTTGCCGCAGTCATGAAGCCACGCGGCAATTCGCAGCTCGTACCACTCGTCGTCGTTGAGATCGAACTCAGCGAAGGGTCCGCCCCGTGTCTCGCACAGGCTTTGGGCGATCATTTCCGTCAACACCGGCACGCGCTCGCAGTGTCCGCCGGTGTAGGGGCTCTTGGCGTCGATCGCAGCCGCGATGAGCTTGATGAAGGCCTCGAGTAGCTTGCGCTGACCCTCGAGCAACATCTGGTTGTCCAAGGCGATGCCGGCTTGGGACGCGAGGGCTTCAACGACGCGCTCGACCTCGGTACTAAAGGCAATGACCGAGCCTTCGGCGTCGCGCGCGTTCAGCAGCTGAAGGACGGCGATCACGCGGCCTTCGGTGTTGAACAGCGGGATGGTCAGGAACGACCGCGAGCGGTAGTTGTTGCGCTCATCGAAGCTCTTGGTGCCAGTGAAGTCGAAGCCCTCGGCATCGTACGCGTCGGGTATGTTGATCGACTCTTTGAGGATGGCTGCCGCGGTGGCGACGTTCTTGAGGTTCGGCTCGCCAGTCTCCGAGTCATAGAGAGGCATTTCCGGGAGCTCGATTTTGCGCCCCGTCGTCCCTCCCAGGGCGATCGCGAGGGAGTCGGTGCGCATGATCGCGAACCGCAACGTATCCGTTTCCGTGCGCATATACAGCGTTCCGCCGTCGGCGTTGCACAGCTGCTTCGCTTCGAGGAGGATCATCTCGACCAGACGGTCTCGGTTCTTCTCGGCGGTCAGCGCGATACCGACGCGATGGAGCAGTTCCATCCGCTCGGCCTTGTCTAGGGTCGCGCGTTCGAGCAGCGCGCTGTTCGCGCCCTCGTCGCTGGTCCCTGTACTCATGCGTGGGCCTCCACCATTCCTCCCGCCCGGTCTCCGGACAGCAGCTCAGTATAGCGGGACGAAAGTGGCCGTCCGAACTGTCCGCGGGCGTCAGCGGCGATTCAGGTGTTTTTCCACGGTCCGCAGGCTGTCCCCGCGCGTCCGCCAGCCCTTTCTTTGGGGTCGCGAGCTCTAGGGAGCGGGGGCGGGGAGTTTGGGGGGAGAGGTGCACTTCGCCTCAGCCGCTGTCCTCAGCGAGGCGTCTGAGCCTCAGGCGTTGCCCACCGGGCCCATCTGGAAGGTGTGGCGAACGTCTTTTCCCTCCACCATGAACACCACCATCTCAGCGATGTTGGTGGCGTGGTCCGCAATTCGCTCCAGGTAGCGTCCCACGGAGAGCAGGCGTTGAGCGGTCTCCGGCTCGCTCCCCATACGCGCGCCCAACGCGGGAAAGGTCTCCGCGTAGCAAGCGTCGACTATGGAATCCCGCTCGACCACGCTTCGGGCGCGCGCGGAGTCTTTGTTCACGAAGCTGTTCAGAGCGTCCTCGAGCATCTCTCGAGCAAGCGCTGCCATCCGCGGCAGGCGTGGATCGATCAGTGCCGGCGGATACTCGATCAACTCGAGTGTTCGCTCGCAGATGTTCGCCGCGAGGTCCCCGGAGCGTTCGAGATCGGTGACGAGCTTCAGGCTGGTAGTGATGAAGCGAAGGTCGCTTGCAACGGGCTGGCGCCGAGCGAGCAGACGTAGGCAGCGATGGTCGATCTCCAGCTCGAGGCGGTCCACCTCTTGGTCGATCAGCATCGTCCGCCGGGCGAGGTTCGCGTCGCGAGAGTCGAACGCCTGCATGGCGGTGTCGACCATCGCCTCCACCTTGGAGCCCATGTGCAGGATACTGTCGCGCAGTTCGCGCAGCTCGCGTTCGTATTCTCGATCGGTGTGCCGATTCATGTCGTCACCATGGCCTAGGTTGGCCGCTCCCCACCCTCGAGCATCTTAGATCGGTACCGTGCGGAACAGCTTGCTCCGTACGCTTGTCCTGTGAACCAACGGGCCCGCTTCGTTCAGCCGAAGCGTCCCGTGATGTAGTCTTCAGTCTTTTGCTGCTTCGGCCGCGTGAAGATCACGTCGGTTTCGTCGTACTCGATGAGCTCACCCATGTAGAAGAACGCCGTCGTGTCTGCCACGCGCGCGGCCTGCTGCATGTTGTGAGTCACAATGACGATCGTGTACTGCTCTCGCAGCTCGTGGATCAGCTCCTCCACGCGAGCCGTAGCGATCGGGTCGAGCGCCGAACACGGCTCGTCCATCAGCAGGATCTCGGGTTCCAGAGCGAGACTACGGGCGATGCACAAGCGCTGCTGCTGACCGCCGGAAAGGCTGGTACCTGAGCGCTCGAGGCCATCCTTGACCTCGTCCCAGAGCGCCACCTGGCGGAGTCGCTTCTCGACCTCTTCCGCTGCGTTCTTCACCCTTGCGCCGTTGAGCTTCAGTCCCGCGAGCACGTTGTCTCGAATGTTCATCGTCGGGAACGGATTGGGCTTCTGAAACACCATGCCCACCCGGCGACGCACGAGCACGGGATCGACGTTCGACGCGTAGATGTCTTGGCCGTCGAGCAGCACACGCCCCTGGACGGTCGCGCCAGGGACGACCTCGTGCATGCGGTTCAGGCAGCGAACGAAGGTGGACTTGCCGCAGCCGGACGGGCCAATCACCGCGGTCACGTTGCGCCCCCGAATGGGCAAGCTGATGCCCTTGAGGACCTCGCTCTTGCCGAACAGAGCGCGCAGCCCTTCAGCGGAGAGCTTGACCTCGGTTTGACGGCGCTCCGTGGCATCCATTTCGTCCAGGGGGCGTTCGTTCTGCGCGCTGCTTACGGTCGCCTTGGCCGGCGATTCGGTGGCGGTGGCTGACTCTAGGTTCATCGTGCTTTCACCCGGTGACGCACCATCAAGCGGGCGGTCACGTTGAGGATCAGGATGAAGACCACCAGCATGAGAGCAGCGGCCCAGGCTTGACGGTGCCAGTCCTCGAAAGGAGACACCGCGTAGGTGTAGATCTGAACGGGGAGGGACGCGACGGGCTGATCGATGCCGTCGTTCCAGAAGCGGTTCGATAGCGCCGTGAACAGCAGCGGCGCGGTCTCACCCGCCACTCGCGCTACGGCCAGCATGATGCCTGTGACGATCCCGGGCAGTGCCGTGCGGAAGATGATCTTGAGCGTCACTCGCCAGCGCGGCAACCCAAGCCCGAGCCCTGCCTCACGGAGCTGCACGGGGACCAGGCGCATCAGCTCTTCGGTGGTGCGAGTCACAGTCGGAAGCATCAGCACCGCGAGCGCCACGGCGCCAGCGACCATGCTGAAGCGCTTCATCGTCAGCACGAAGATCCCGTAAATGAACACGCCGACGGTGATCGACGGCACCCCGGAGAGCACGTCGGCACTGAAGCGCACGAGGCGGGAGAGCTTGCTTTCCTGGAATTCCGCCAAGTAGATGCCCGCCATCGCCCCAGGGGGGATGCCGAACAAGCAAGCGAGGCCCACCAGCTCCAGCGTGCCAACGATGGCGTTGGCCATGCCACCACCTTCTTCACCCACCGGTTTGGGTAGCTCGGTGAAGAAGGCCAGGTTCACACCGCCGATACCCCTTACCGTGAGGTAATAGAGGACGCTGAACAAGGGCACCAGCGCGAGCAACGTGAACAGCACGCACAGGCCGCGGATCGCGAGATCCTTGATCTTGCGTACCTTGTACGTCGCGTCGTTTGCGGTCAGTTTGGAGCTGCTCATCTCGCCCCCTTGGCTTCGTGCCGCGACACCTGCCAAACCAGGAGGCGCGCGATGATGTTCAGCAGCAGCGTGACGCCAAACAGCAAGAAGGCGATCTCGGCGAGTGCCGCCAGGTGGACGTCCGCAGTCGCTTCGGTGAACTCATTCGCGATGACGCTCGCCATGGTGTAGGACGGCGCGAACAGAGAGCTGCTGATCTCCGGTCGGTTACCAATCAGCATGGTGATCGCCATGGTTTCACCGAGGGCTCGCCCGAGGCCCAAGATGATGGCTCCAACGAGTCCCGAGCGCGCGTAGGGGAGGACCCCAACTCGCACGACCTCCCAGCGGGTCGCGCCGAGCGCGGTGGCTCCCTCTCGCAGGTTGTTTGGTACCGCCTGGAGCACCTCGCGGCTGACGCTGGAAATGGTCGGCAAGATCATGATCGCGAGGATCAGGCCACCGCTCAGCATGCCGAAGCCTTGATTCGGCCCAGAGAACAGCGGCAGGAAGCCGAGGGTGCGGCGGAGTGCAGGTTCCACCGTCTCTGCCATCAGCGGGGCGAGTACGAAGATCCCCCAGAGGCCGTAGACGACAGATGGTACCGCAGCCAACAATTCCACAAGGAAACCAACTGGCTTCCTCAGCCAGAGCGGTGCCAACTCCGAGAGGTAGATCGCGATGCCGAGGGCGACGGGGACGGCGATGAAGAGCGCCACAAGCGACGACACCACGGTGCCGTAGATGAAGGGTAGGGCGCCGAACTGTTCACTGACCGGGTCCCAGTCGCGGCTGATGATGAAGCGCCAGCCGAACTCCTTGAAGGAGAGGCTGGACGCCTGCGCCATCTCGTAGGCCATCGCCACGAGCAGCGCGACGACCAGCAGCGCAAAGAACCTGGAGGCACCGCGAAAGACGGTGTCTCCAGGGTTGCTCTTGCCTCCAAGCCAAGCCAACCAGCGTGGTGGCTTGCGGGTGATGGCTGTCGCTCTTGCCTCAGGCACGGACTACACCTCTCGGCTCGGAGTTCAGTTGAACGCTCAGGGGAGCAGCTTCTTTTCACCCGACTTGAGCTGCTTCAGCCGAGCTTCCACCTGCTTGACGACGGCGTCCGGAAGCGGCGCGTAGTGCAGGTCCGCGGCCAGCTTCTGGCCGTCGTGAATCGCCCACCACATGAACTTCGCGAGGGCTTCGCCCTTGGTGGTGTCCTTCGTGTCTTCGTACGCGAGCAGGTAGCTGTAGCTGGAGATCGGATAAGCACCCTTGCCGGGGCTGTCGGTGATCGAGGTCGTGAGGCTATCGGGTAGAGCTTCACCTGCCGCCGCGGCGGTGATGGCATCGATGGAGGGCTTCAGGAACTCGCCGCTCTTGTTCTTGAGCGCAGCGACTTCGAGCTTGCTGGTGATCGCGTAGGCAAGCTCGACGTAACCGATGGCTCCCTTGGTGGTCTTCACCTGCCCGGTGACGCCTTCGTTACCCTTGGCTCCGAGACCCCTGGGCCACTTCAGGCTCTTGCCAACGCCGACCTTGTCTTTCCATTCACTGGACACCTTCGCGAGGTAGTCGCTGAATACGGCAGTCGTGCCGCTGCCGTCACTTCGATACGCGACAGTGATGTCCTGGTCCGGGAGCGTGACGCCGTCGTTCGTTTCCGCGATCTTCGCGTCGTTCCACTTGGTGATCGTGCCGAGGTAGATCCCGGCGAGCGCCTCCGAGGAGAGCTTGAGGTCCTTCACTCCCTCCAAGTTGTACGCGATCGCGACGCCACCGAGGGTCGCGGGGATGTGATGGAGGGCGTGAGGCGCCTTCTTCATCTCATCGTCGCTCATCGGCGCGTCGCTGGCGCCGAAGTCCACCGTTCCCGCGAGGATCTGGCGAATGCCACCGCCAGAACCGATGCTCTGGTAGTTGATCTTCACGTTCGGGTTCTGCTTGTTGTACTCGCTCATCCACTTGGAATAGAGGGGGTACGGAAACGTCGCGCCGGCGCCATTCAAGCTGACGTCACCCGTCGTGGCGTTGGCCTTCTCCCCGCCGCTCCCCTCCCCGGATCCCTTGCAGGCTGCGAGCAAGAATGCGACGAAGGTAACGACGACGGGCAAAAGCAGTCGTCGCGCAAACCGGGGAGCTTTGGCTTTCATTTCGCCGGGGTACTTAGCAACCGGAGGCCATGCTCGATGGGACAGTCGGGCAACGATTGTGTGACGCTGATGTGTCAGGGTCGGTTCGAGTAAGACGCTTGTGTGACAAACGGGTGTCGCGGCTGGCGCATGCGTGAGTGCCCGAGAGCGGTGCTTCGCTCTCGGGCAAATGCGAAAAAACGGCGCCTCAGAGCGAGACTTGCAGTTGCAGTCGGACCTCGTCGGTTCCGTGGGAGAAACCAGCTGATTTCTCCCAGATACGGAAGGCGTCGGCCTGCAGCTTGAGCAGGTGCTGGGCGAAGAAGTAGCCGACGCCGAAGCCTGCCTCGTTCTCGTCTGCCAGGGTGGCGTCATCCCCGCCAGTTCCGCGCACCTGAGAGTAGCGAGCAGCGACGTCTAAGCCCGTCGTGGGGATCAAGTAGCCTGCTTGAGCAAAGAACCCCCAGCCGTTGCTGGCTGGTTCTTCAGCAATCGGGTTGCCGGTGGCGTCTTGGGCGGTTCCCTGCGCCCGAGTGCCGTCGCGCCACGCCACCGCGCCGATCAGGGTCAACCCCATGGCCTTGAACATCAGGTCTCCTGTTGCGAGCTTGTAGCTCGCCGTGCCACCGTCCGCGAACGCGCCACCTCGGGTGCCTCCGCTGAACTGAGCCCGGCTGTGATAGCCGTAGGCTGCGCCGATGCTTACCTTCGGCGCGCTGCGCTCGAAGTCGCCTTCGCTGAGGCCATCAAAGTCGCCCAGGGGTAGGACCTCGACACGAGCCAGGTACATCAGCCCAAAGCTCTGTTGTTGGAAGCTGTTGCGGCCTTCACCCGTGAAGACGCCGAGGTTGTAGTGGAGCTGTTCGAGACCGAAGAGCTCATTGGAGTAGAAATCCAGTCCGATATCTCGATCCACGGTGAAGCGGGAGTTGAGGAGGCTACGATCGACCAGCTCCAGCTTCCCGTCGCTCATGATCTGTTCGCGCAGGTAGGGCGCCTTGTATTGCCCAACCCGCAGGCTCAGGTCCCTGAGCTGTTCGAACTTCACGACCGCGTCGAGCAACGGCGAGGTCGTCGGGCCTGCGGCGCCAGCGCTCACGTCCTTGGAGGCCAGACCCAGCTGCAGCTCGTACTTGGTCTTCTTGTCGAAGACGTTGCCCTTGATCGAAACGCGCGAACGCCGGATTTGGAAGCCGAGGGTGGCGTCCGGGGCGTCGCCTTGTTCTGGATGCTCCTTCTCGATCGTTGCTCGGAACTGGTTGCGGATCCCGATGTGAATGGAGAAGTCGCCGTCCGTGCTGCTTGCCGACAGCCCCTTGCCCGGCTTGAACTCCACGCCCTCGACGGGTCGTGGCTCGAGAGCCGCCTTCTCGGATTCAGGCTGGAGATCGGAGCTTTGAGCGAAGCTGCTGCTTGCCAGTGTGGAAATGGCCAGCGCGCTGGCCAGCGGAAGCAGCTTGGAGGACGCGCCAGCGGAGCCGGCACGGAAACGGAGTCGACCGAGAGCGGTGAAGGGCGTCATCGGCGGCGGAAGGTAGAGAACCCGTTGGTGGCTTGTGTGACATTCGGGTGAATAAGTAACGAGAGAGAAACGTGCGGGTTAACCCGCGACGCCAGGTGGTCACGTATTTGCGACAAAGTGCGCAGAGCGGCGCTCAATCGCATGCGACGAAGCGCACCGCGGAGGGCCTTACCTTCCGCTTTGCGTCACGCGCTATGCAGGATCATGAAATTCGTCTGCGCAAAGTCCACGAGCGCGCGGGCGACGTTCCAGTTCTTGCCCCGGGACCCGAAGCACTTGCCCGACGTTTCCAGCGAGGTGGCGCGCAGCTTCTGAGCGCTGCTTGTTGCCGTGGGGATCTTCACGTCGCGGTGCTCGTAGACCGGGATGTCCGCGTCGGGTAAGCCGAGCTCCATGAGCGCGGAGCCGGCCAGGGCGTCGTACTCGAACTCTGCGCTGGTTCCTTCGAGGGCTGCGTATTCATCTCGGACGCGTTTCGACGTTGGGTCGTCGAGCCAGCCCTGACCCACGCTGCCGTCCGCTCGGCGCCACGCCTCGTAGATGCCGTCTCCGATGAAGTCGCACACTCGCACCACGAGCTTGGTCTCGATCAACGCCACCAGGGCGTCGCGGTGAAGCTGTTCGTCTTCGCGTCCAATGTAGTGGCTCTCTAGGCCGATGCTTACCTGCAGTGACATGTCTTCTCCTCCACGCGTGCGTCGCGCCGTTCCAGGAAGTTAGTCGAACGCGTTCTCGACAGGGACCTCGGGGTTGCCCGAGAGGAACCCGGGACCGAAGCGCTCGAGCAAGCACGCGAAGGGGGCATCGAAATATCCCGTTGGAAATTGGAGTCGAGCGAGGTGTGGCATCTGAGCGAGTGCTTCGGCCGTCTCGAGCTCGAGCCGCTTGTTAGGAAGGCGCAAAGCTTCGAGCTGGGCGCCGACTCGGGAGTGTGCGAGACGCACGATGCCCGAAGGGTCCCCCGTCAGGATGCTGAGACGTCGCAGCTTCGTCAGCCCGTTGGCCCGAGCGAGGGAGCGAATCGGGTCGGCGCCTTGTAGCTGGCCACGCAGATCCAGCTCATGAACTGCGGCTAGCGCGTCAAAGAGGGTGTGGGCTCGGCGGGGGGTGAGGGGTGAATCGTCGGTAGACCCCAGGTGCCGAACATCCAACGCCTCGAGCTGGGCGAGTCCGGGCCAGGCAAGCAACGCATCCCAAGCAGCCGTTCCGAGCCCAGCCAGTCCAAGGCGCTTGAGTTCGCTGGCGATGGGACTGGCAAGCAGCGCCGCGAGGGCTTCTGCGCTTTCGACGCCTAGCAGATTGAGCTCTCGCAGACTCCCCCACCGCCAGCGCTTGGCTAGAGCCTTCACCACACCATCTTCTCGTCCGGCGCTGAGCGTGAGCACTCGCAGCTTCCCAAGGTTGCTATCGTCGAGGAGCTGCATCATCTTCGCCTCGTCGAGCCCGAACCCTGTGACGGACAACGCTCGGAGTTCTGGCAGGGTCAAGGTGATGGGGTGATTGGGCGTCTCGCTACTCTCGCGGAGGCTCAAGCTGAGCAGCGTGTCCTTGCAAGCGAGGTCCGAGATGGCGTCGAGTCCCCGTGCGTTGACGCCGCCCAAGGACAGCTCCTCGAGCCCGCGAAGTTGGGCGACCGCTTGGAAGAGCCGTTCCTCTTCCCCAATCTTCAGCCCCAGCTTGCGCAGGTTCGACATGAAGGGAGCGGCCATCAGCGTCTCGACTCCGGCGGGGGTGATCTTCCCAGCGTGATCCAAGAGACCCAGTTCCTCGAGTCCGGCTAACGCGGGGCACTCGGTGAGCCGTCGCACCTCGTCATCCCATTTGATCTTAGTGGAGGTGCGGGAGAGGTTGATCGTCAGCTTGTCGAGGCGTTCCAAGTGCGGCGACTCGAGCAGCGGGGAGATGAGTGGGTCCTTCCACATCACACGAGATCCAGTCCGCAGCGTCAGTTTACGGACGCGCTTCAGGGCGGGCGTCTCCGCGAGGCGCTCAATCGGCTGGGTGGTGACATTATCGAGTTCCACTAGCTCGACCACGGGCGCGAGTTCAGTGGTTGCGGAGAGCTGATGGGCCAGATCCTGAATGTCGCCTTCGAGGCGCTCGAGCGCTCCGCGACGAAAGCAAAATCTCGTGTTTCCCCATGGTCGGCCCGCCTCTTGTCGTGTCGCTTGCGCGATCTCAGCCAGCCAAGTGCGGCTGTGCTCTGCTTCGAGTTCGGCTACCCGACGCTTCACTTCGTGAAAGCGGTCCTCCCACACGTGCAATTGGTCGAGCTCGAGGGACAGCGCCATGTGCTCGCCCCGCGGATCTCCCAGCTCATTCAGTCGATCCCGAAGCGCAGCGCGTGCCTCCAGGGACGACGGAGCGGACACGACGGCTGCCTCGAGTGCTTCCAGCTCGGTGCTCATGGGCTGAGCCTAGGGGATCTTCGCCAGCGCGACGTCGGGATTTGGTCGGTGAGTGTTGGAACCGCGAAAACGCGCGCTCTCTGTACTGATGTATCCGCGCCGCTGTCTCCGTGGGAACACCGACGCCTAGGTGTTTCCGCGCTCGTCCAACAAGCGGCTCAAGCGAGCTTGGTTGAGCGGCTTCTCCAGCACGGGGCGCCCGACGCGCGTCAGGAAGTCGGTGACGCGTTGGGTGAAGGCGCCGCCGCTGCAGAAGTGTAGCCGTTCGAGCAACTCGGGCGCCTCTTGGCTCAGCGCTTGATACACCGACGGACCATCACAGTCGGGCATCATCAGGTCGCAGAGTATCAAGTCGAAGTCCTGGCGTGCGCGCAAGACCTTGAGGCCTGCCTCGCCGCCGAGCGCGACCTCCACGTCGTGGGTGCGCGCGAGCATGCGCTCGTAGGCACGCAGCAACAGCGGCTCGTCATCGATGATCAAGAGGCGCAAGCGCCGCGCCGCAGCGCCTTGAGGAGGCCGGGAGTGCACCGGGCTACGCTTGAGTCCTGTATCCTTCGGGAAGCGAATGGTGAAGCGGCTGCCCTTGCCCTTCGCGCTCTCCACGCTGATCTCGCCCCCGTGTCGATGCACGATATCAGCGCATAGCGCCAGGCCCAGCCCGGTGCCTTCCCCTGCGCCCTTGGTGGTGAAGAACGGCTCGAACAGCTGCGAGACATGATTGGGTGCGATACCGCTCCCAGTGTCGCTGACGCTGACGAAGAGCGAGTCATCGGCCTCGCGAGTCTCCACCAAGATGCGGTTGAGACTCGCTTCTCCTTCTCGGATCGCCTGTGCGGCGTTCAGAAGCAGATTCGTGATGACCTGGGTCAGGCGATCCGCATGCCCGGTGATTGACGGCAACGGGCTCAGGCGCAGTTCGAGCCGAGCTCGGTGACGGATCTCGTTGCCGGTCATCTTGCTGGCCGCTTGCACCACGTCGTTCAAGTCGAGGTCGACGATGGCGTCTTGGGACATACGCGAGAACGCCCGTAGCTCTCGCGTGATCGAGGTGATGCGAGACACGCCGGCCTGGCTCTCGCGGACGATCTCGAGCAGCGAGTCGCGCTTCCGAGTTTCGAGCGTGAGGTGAGCCAGCTCGTGCTCGAGAGTGTCCAAGTTCGCGCTGATGTAGGCCGCCGGATTGTTGATTTCGTGGGCGACGCCGGCCGCGATCTGCCCGATCAACGCGAGGCGGTCCGCATGAGCTAGCTTGGCGCGGGTCTCCTTGAGCGACGCGTAACTGCGCTCGAGTTCGGCTTCGCGTTCCACGGCTTCCGACACGTCGCGGATCATGTTGACCATGAAGCGCTGACCACCGGCGTCGAACACGCTGACACTCACATCCCCCCAGAACCGGCTGCCGTCGCGGCGACGAAAACGCCACCGAGTGCGGCGCGCGGATCCGGTCGCCTCGAGCTCTGCACTGAGTGCCCGCGTGTCCGCGATTGCCGCGTCTGGGGCCAACATGCGTCCACTTAGCCGCGGCCACTCCTCAGCAGAGTAGCCGAACAGCCGCTCCGCGGCACTGTTCGCCTCGCGGAAACACGCGCTCGTCCACTCCGCCACCAAGATCGCGTCGGTCGCCGTCTCGAACACGGCACGATAGGCGCTGAGCCCTTCAGGCGCGCCTGAGCGCACGGGCTGATTATTCGCCTCGAGCTTCACAAGCGAGTTCGTGATTCGAGCCATACGCGCGAGGACCGGCATGCTCGGGGGCTTTGCAAGGGCCGGGCCGCAATCGAGTTGGAGATCCGCAGATCATACGACCGGGTTCGCGACTCGTTTAGCCCGAAGCCCGCATTTCGCGGGGTGTGCAGCACGCGAATGCGCTGCCTCTCGTCTCATCTCGAGACGGGCGGTGTTTCAAAGTCGAAAGGTCGCCAAGCGGCGACCTTCCGATTCTGAGTGTGCGTTTGGAACCTACGCGAGTCCGCGAACGCCGGACTCAGCGCTTGTTGAAACGCACGGGGAGGTATTCGAGCCCATTGGTGAAGCTCGAAGGATGCAGGCGCGGCTCGCCCGCGAGCTCCAGGTCTTTGACACGACTCAGCAGCTGCTTGATCGCGGTGCGCGCTTCGAGGCGGGCGAGGGATGCACCCAAACAGAAGTGCTTGCCGTAGCCGAAACTGAGCGGCGGTTGCTCGTTCTGTCGCTTGATGTCGAACTTTTGTGGTTCCGGGAAGACCCGGGGGTCGCGGTTCGCCGCGGGGTAGAGCATCAAGATCTCATCGCCTTCTTTGATGGTCTTGCCGTACCACTCGTAGTCCTGAGTCGCCGTGCGGCGCATGCGTACGAAGGGCGAGGCGAAGCGGATCATTTCCTCCACCGCAGTCGCGACGGCGTCGGAGTCGTCCAGGTTGTCGCTGAGCCAGGCCAGCTGATCCGGATGCTTCATCAGCTGCCACAAGCCGATGGAAATCGCGTTGCGCGTCGTCTCGCTGCCACCCACGAGCAACAGGTTGTGCTCGAACATCAGCATGTCTTCGCTGAGCTTCTCGCCGTCGAGTTCTGCATCGAGCCATACGCTGATCAGGTCATCGCCGCGTTGCTGCTTGCGCTGCTCGAGTATTTCCTCGTGGAACTCGACAAAGTTCGCGAAGGCCTCTTGTACTTCTTCGGTGATGTGTTCGGGCCCGGAGCCGGCATCCACGTAGACGTCAGTCCAATCCAGAACCTCGTCCATGCGATCTCGCGGATACCCAAGCATCTCTCCGATGATGTACATGGGTAGTGGGCGTGCGTAGCCCCTGACCAGATCTGCTTCGCCTTTGTCGATGAAGGCGTCGATCAGCTCATTGACGATTTCGACCGCACGCTCCGCCATGCAGCCAACACGGCGGGGAGTGAAGCCCTTGCTGACCAGGCCACGCTGCTTGGTGTGCGCGTCGCCGTCCTTGTTGATCATCGCCTCCTCGGGCCAGTCATCGAGCGTCAACTTCGGCACCACGCCTTGGCCTGAGCAGAACAGCTGCGGGTTCTTCGAAACGAAGATCACGTCTTCGTAGCGCGCGACGGACCACAGCTCGTTGACTGGATCCCAGTAGAGCGGCGTCTGTTCGCGATGCCACTCGTAGAAGGGTTCGGGGTCGCCCGTGTGGGTTGCGGTGGCCAGCAGATCCGTGTTCTCGAAGCTCATTCTTCCCTCTTGCGTTCGCTGTAGAGCTCGCCGCGGAGCTCCAGCCTCAGGGTGCAAAGGTTGAATCACTCCGCGCGCTTTGTGGAAGGAATACCTTCGGTTTGTTCAGGCGGTTTGACTTGAGATGCACGCGGCACTTTTGCCGCGCTCCCTCCCCCAAAAAAGCAAGCCGTGGGAATCCTTCGTGGTCAATCCACCTCGCGCTCTGCAGCCCCGACAGCTGGTCGGGGTTTCCGTACTCAAACGGCGGCGTCAGGACCAAAGCGCTGGATTCGGATTCCGCGGGTAGGCGCGTGCGCCTAGATCGCAATCAAGACGTAGACGATCGCCAGCGCGATTTGCATCAACGCGAAGGGCAATGCGAGACGAACGAAGCGCGCGAAACCAACTGCCAGCTCGTAGCGCGTCAT
Organism: Polyangiaceae bacterium; assembly: GCA_020633205.1. Taxonomy (NCBI): domain Bacteria; kingdom Pseudomonadati; phylum Myxococcota; order Polyangiales; family Polyangiaceae; species Polyangiaceae bacterium. The sequence continues at coordinate 343,915 of JACKEB010000010.1, read as the reverse complement.
GATGGTCACCGCGACCACCGTGGAAGCCGAGCCGATGGGTGTGAGGTTGCCGCCAAGGTTTGCGCCGAACACCACCGCCCACCACTGGCTCATGGGCGCGTCGCCTGATGCTCCGAGGATCTTCGCCAGCATCGCCGCGAGGGGAATGTTGTCGGTCACCGCGCTTGCGCCGGCCGATGCCGCCAGGAGCCCGGCGCCGCCCACCTTGGGACCGAGACCGGTGATCGCGGCCAGGCCCTTGCCGATCCCCTCGAGCACTCTGGCGTGCTCCATCACGTTGATCACCACGAACAAGAACGCGAAGAACAGCAAGAGGTCCCAATCGAGGGCCTTGTAGAATTTCCCCGCGGTAGCCTTGAAGCGGATCAACATGATCACCGCGAAGGCCATCGCCACGTAGCCCATCTCGAGATCTTTGATCACGGGCAAGATGCTCGTGGTCGCCAGGGTCAAGATGAACAACACGAACATGGCCGTAGAGAACCAGAAGAAGCCCCGGCTCTCGATGCCATCGTTCTCGTCGAAGCTGTTCACCAGGCGCTGAGCGTCCTTCTTCTCTTGTTCACTGCGGAGCCGCGGGATCTTGAACAGCTTCACCGCCAAGAGCAGCGTCAGCGCAGTCGCAACGACCACGTAGGGCGTGGCCTTCACGAAGAACTCCATGAAGCCGATCTTCGCGGCGTTGCCTACGATGATGTTGGGCACGCTGCTGATGAGTGTCAGCAAGCCACCCACATTCGTGAGCAAGCCTTCCACCAGCAAGAAGCCGAGGAGCAGCTGATTTCGCTTCAGCTTCTTCAGGGAGACAGCAGTCAGCGAGCCGATGATCAACATCGCCGTCACGTTGTTCAGCACCGCCGAGAACAACACCGTCAGGCAGCCGTAGTAGATCAACAGCTTGAGCGGATCCCCGCCCGATGCCTTCGTGAGCTTGATCGCGATCCACGAGAACAGACCGCTCTTGCTGGTGACGTCGACGAACAGGCTCGCCCCAAGGATGATCGCGATCACGCCCCAGTCGATCGCCGGGATGTAGACCGGCAAGTTGATGCGTTCGCCAAGGGGGTTGTCCATCCAGAAGTGTCCATCACGATCCAGCGGCAGCACCCCCAGCGCGTCTCCTAGAAAGAGGCTCACCACCGCGAAGAAGCCGACGATCACCGACTTCTTTGCGTGGAGCTTCTCTTCCAGCGCGAGGCATAGAATCATTGCCGTGAGGATCCCCGCGAAGAGCAGCGTCACGCCGGTGGACGGCGCGTGATGGGGGTGGGCTTCGGCGTTGGCCAACAAGAGTAGATCGCGCATGTTTTGCTAGGCTGACTGCGTTGGTGCGGAGCGCTTCACAGCAGGAGCAGCGGGACATCCCTGAGTTCGACGGCCAGGGGGTAAGCCAGACCGTGCATGGCTAGCTGTTCGTCATCCTTGGTGTTCATGACGATGAGTTCGACGCTGTGAGTCGACACCAGTTCTCGGCAATCCGCCACGTGGTGTCCCATGCGGACTTCTTCGAGCACCTGCAGGTCCAACTGTGACTGACCGAGCAGCTCCTCTCGGCAACTCGAGATGTAGTCGTGGGGCTCCTTGAGCAGTTGGCGCTTGATGCCGCTCTCCGCGTCGGAGGTGTCGATGCTCGGGATCTTCGAGATGACGTCCACATAACGCTTGAAGATCGTGTCATCCTCCAGGTGGGCGAGCACCAAGGTTCCCCCACGAGGCGTCATCGCGAGCCCGTAGTTTACGAGCCGCGCGGAACCAGTCAGGTGATCGGTCAGCACCATGACCCGCTCGATATGGCGACAGCTCGCGTCCAGACGACCTTCCGGCGTTGGCGCAGGCAAGAGCATCACGGGCGTCGAGGTCGCCTGGGTGAGCACGTCGATGTGGGATCCCAAGCTGAAGGGGAAGTTTCGCGCGCGGCCGTGGAGATTTCGATACGACACGATCAGGTCGGGGCGCAGCCCTTCCACCACATCGAGTAGCGAGCCCACGTCACCAAAGCGATCTCCGGAGACGGTCTCGAGCTCGATCTCACCCAAGCAACTCAAAAACTCCGCCGCGTCGCGACCAAACAGCCGGGCTTCGTCGGGACCGAGATCCGTGAAGACGGCGACTCGTCGAATGGGCACTACGGAAAACTCGAAGCGCTCCTTCGCCGCCGACTTGAAGACGCTCTCGAATTCGTCGAGCTTGAGCATGCTCCCATCTTCAACATGCTCGACGTGATGTCGCAACCCGGGCTCCGGAACGGGCTCCAGGGCGGGAGATCTGCGAGCCTCTCGCCGTATGTGGTCAGGTCCCGCGGCTGCGAGGCGCCGGGGCTTTCGGCGGAGATCAGCGCGGATTTGCTACTTCTTCATGCCCCTCGTGAAGGCGTGCATCATTTGTTCGCGCCGCCCCGGGCGCGATTGGAGTAGGGTACGAGGAGCGAGTCGCAACGGTCATGGCGGTTGGAGTTCAGTTCTGGGGGGTGCGCGGGAGCATCGCGTGCCCCTCGCCACAGCATGTCGTGTTCGGTGGGAACACCAGCTGTATCGAAGTGTTCTGCGGAGAGCACCGGTTGGTGCTGGATGCCGGCACGGGGATCCGTGGTCTCGGCCGTGCATTCATGGAGAGCGGCGTCAAGCGCGCTCACATCCTGTTGACCCACACCCACTGGGATCACATCAACGGCTTCCCGTTCTTCGAGCCTGGGTTTCAGGCGGGGCACCATTTCGAGATCATGGCGGGTCACTTGGGGCCCGGGGGGCTGCGTGAGGTCTTCGCCGGGCAGATGGCGCAGCCCACCTTCCCGGTGCCCCTCGATGCGATGAAGGCCACCCTCTCGTTTTCGGACTTTCACGCCGGTGATACCTTCACCCTCGAGAACGACCTCAAGATCCGCACGGTACCGTTGAACCACCCCAACGGGGCGACGGGTTACCGCATCGAGGGCAACGGCAAGAGCGTCTGCTACGTCACCGACACCGAGCACATCCCCGGGCAGCCCGATCAGAACGTACTGAGCTTGATCGAGGGTGCTGATCTGGTGATCTACGACTCGACCTACACCGACGACGAGTTTCCCGCCAAGGTGGGCTGGGGTCACTCGACTTGGCAGGAGGCGGTTCGCCTCTGCACCCAAGCGGACGTGAAAAAGCTCGCCATCTTCCATCACGATCCCGAGCACGAAGACGACTTCATGCGCCGCGTCGAAGCGGACGCTCGGGCGATGTGGGATGGCGCGACGGTGGCCCGCGAAGGCATGCGCCTGACCTTCGGCTAGCTGGAGCACTCGCTCTCGGGGGTGAGGGAGCGCCTGACTAGCGCCTGCGCCCGGATCTGCGGCGCCGTCCCAGGAGTAGCCCCAGGAGTAACCCAGTGAGGCTCACCCCCAAACCGGGTCGGTTCCGTGAGGTAACATGGCAGGCGCAACCGGAGTCTTCAGGAGCGGCCTCTGGCTGCGGCTCCGCCTCGCTCTGGTCCAGCTCGAGCAGGTACTGCACCAGCGCCTTGCGCTCATCCGCGCTGAGGCTCTGAATGTCACCGTGCTTCCCGCTCTTCGCGGCGCGCTCTAGCACTTCATCCAAGGTTTGCGCGCTGCCATCGTGCAGGTAGGGCGCCGTGGTCCACAGACCAAGCAGCGTCGGCGTGTCAACACCGGTCAAGGTGTCTCCGAGCCGCTGGCCGCTGGAGGGCGAGAGCGTACCCACGTCGTACAGCGTGTCATCTCCGCTATTGGTGAAGGCCTCCCCCGAGTGGCAGGATCCGCACTCGAGTCGGTCGAAGAGCCGTTGCCCCTGCTTGGCCAGCTTGCTCATACTGCCATATTCCGTGCGGAACGGGCTGTCAGGCACCTTCTCGAGGCTCTCCAGATACGCGCTCAGCTGGTCGAGCTCCTGGCTCACGCCGGCCTTCTTTTCGCCGAGCGGAGTGTCACGACCGGCCTCGAAATCGCTGTCCTGCATGAAGCCCAGGCCGCCAAAGGCGCCGCGGATGTCGTGCTCGAAATCCTGTACCTCGTCGAAGTTTCCGCTCCAGTGTAGGCGTCCCTGGCCGCCGCGCTTGCCGCGCAGCGTGGTGGTATTGCGCAAGCCCTCACCACGATTCGTGAAGTCCCACACGCGCCCGTCGTGCTCGCCGTCCAGGTGGCAGGTGGCGCAGCTCAGGTAGTTGTCGCGGCTCATGCGGATGTCGCTCGAGTCGTAGAAGATGCGCTTGCCCGCGAGCACGTCTGGTGCAAGGGCTTCGCTCGTGGTGGTCGGGACTTCGCTGATTAGTTCCGCGCGGTTACTACCGGAGTTGATCAACAAGCTCACGTCGTAGACGGCGACGCTGCGGCTCAGGAAACCTTGGACGTAGAGTCGCGACGTGCGTTCGTCGAGCCACAGTCCTTCCGGAGCCTGGGTTGCGTGGTCGATGGAGCTGATGCGACGTCCTGAGTAGGCGTCGAGCACCTCGATGGTGTTCGAACCCTCGGTGGCGACGAAGGCGATATCTCCCAGGGGACTCAACTCGACCGCGCTCGGCAGGTTGCGGTCGTCGAGGTCCAGGCGCCGCGTCGGATCCTCCGTCAGCGTGCTCGAGTCGATGCGCAGGGCGATGGAGCGTACGGTCGATTCATGGGTGAGCGCCTCGCCGTCTCGCCACCAACCGCGACTCGTGTTGTCCTTCTTGCCCACCAACCACAGGTCCGTGCGGTCTGGGCTCAGGGCGAGGGCCCGCAGGTAGTTTGGGACCCCACGGCTGCTGCTCTCGGTGTCAGGGCCCAGATCTTCTGCGAGCTCCAAGGGCTCGCCCAGCTCGAAACCCGGGAGCTGGATCACGCTCAGCAAGCCGTGGGTCTGCGGCGAGATGAAGTGACTGACGAACAGGCGTTGCCCCTCGGGGTCCAGAGCCAAACCAAAGGGTTCAGCGGGCAAGCCGAGGGACGCGGACCGTTCGTGGGTCGCGCGATCAATGCTGACTACCTCTCCGGTGCCGCGCAACGTGACGAAGCCAGGGCCGCTCTCCGGGAGCAGGACTCCACTTGGTCGAGATCCCCAGGGAAACTTGAGTTCCGCCACGGACTCCAGGCTTTCCGCGTCGAACACCTGCAAGCTGCGACCTTCGTCGCTCACCACCCAGACTTCACTCTTCGAGCCATCAGCGCTCGCACCCAGCGCCAACGCGCGCGGCTCGGGGGCGACGGCCAGCTCCTTGAGCAAGCTGTTCTGTTTGGCGTCGAGCACGCTGAGCGTGCTCTGATCTTTGTTCACACTCCAGACGCGTTCACGCGCCGGGTCGAATACGATGCTGCCGCTCTTCGGCGCCCGTCCCTTCACGGGGCGATGAACCGTCTGCGTCAGCGTGCAAGTCGTGGTCAGCGCGCCGCCCGTGTAGGCGTAGGCGATCACGCTGTAGTGACCGGGAGCCGCAAAGCGGTGCGTCGCGCTCTTGCTCGCCTCGGGGGCCGATGCTCCCGACCCATCGCCGAAATCCCAGGCGAACGCATCGCCCGCGGCCTCAACGGCGAGCTCAGTGTCCTTGCCGAGCTCCGTGGGGCCCGCGGAGCTGAGCTTGCAGCCTGGGTTCTCAGCAAGTTGCCCTGTGGAAAATATAGCGACCAACGGCTCGGCAATTGGGTTGCCTGCAACGTCGCGCACTCCACCCACCGGTACTTCGATCTCGTAGGTCGTGTTCGGGGTGAGGGGAGCCTTGGGGCCAAAATTCAAGACACCGGCTTGGTAACTGAAGTAGCCGGGCACCGCCGCGCCGCCTGCGACGCGCAAGCTGACAGAGCCCTCGTCGACGCTCTGAAAGTCGATCGCGTCACTGAACGTCAAGCCGACGCGCAAATCGAGGGACTGCCCCACGGAGCCATTCGCGGGACTCAGGAAGTTCACCCGCGGCGGCGTCGTGTCAGGCGCGGTGTCGTGGGGGATGATGAAGGAGCCGTTGCCGTGGTCGTCGCTCACGATGGTCAAGTTGCCGATCGTCGTGGCGAAGTCCTCGTCTCGGCCTTCGACGCCGCTCGTCGCATCGAGGAGGATCTTTGGAGCCTTCGGGTCGTTGAAGTCGACGACCACGAAGTGCTCCGATTCGCCGCAGTGTACCCGGCCATCTTGAACACTGAGGTAGCCGCCACGACCGCTGACTTCAGGAGACTTGGAGTAGTCGAGGATCTTCAGCGGATCGCGGACATCATGCACCGTGACGCGGTTCTGTGTCCCTGCGCCGTACAGGAAGCCGCCGTTGAACAGCCCGGAGTAGATGGAGTCGAGCCCGTCGCGACGCGTGGTCAGCAGCAAGGGCTGCTCCGGGCGCCCGATGTCCAGCGTCGCGTAGCCAGGCTGGTCCATGCCGGTGATCGTCAGTAGGTTCCCCGCGGCATAAACCGGCCCAGTCTTGAAGTCGCCAAGCAGCGTCGGCGGGATGGGATTCGGGAACTCTCCGCGATCCACGAGGAAAGGCGCAGCGGGATCGTGGATGTCGATCACGTAGAGCCCGTTGCTGCTGCCTCCGAGGTACAGGTACGGCCACTGTGGAAAAGCGAACCAAGCGCCAGTGCCGTAGTCCGAGTCGGTGATGCCCGGAAGCTTCAGGTAGTTCACGCGAAAGGGCGCGGTCACATCGGTGAAGTCCCACACCTGGAGGCCGAAGCTCGCCTGCATGAAAAACAGATCGCGCCCCTCGAAGCGCACCACGCCGTAGCCGTGGGACTCGCGGATGTCCTCGGTCTCGTCGTCGTCCTTCGCAAACACCAACTGCGGTGCGCGCGGGTCGGAAATGTCGAAGAAGGCGAAGCCACCGTCTCCTTTGCCCGAGTCGCGGCTGAAGATCACCGTCAGGTAGCCGCGGTGGATCATCACGTTGCCGTGACCTCGGGGCGCGCCCAGGTTCGAGTCGATGCGTGAAAGCACCGTCCCGATCTCAGCCGGCTGGTAGCTGAGATTGGGAACACCTTGAGCGCCCGCTGGCGCGCTCAGCAAAGCGCTGCCCAGCGCACACAGAAGGCCGACGCGTCGCGCGATCGAGCCACAGGGGAAAGCCGTCGCCACGGCGCAAACCTACCAGTCTTGTTACCAAACGGACAGTTGGTCGGTGTGTTTTCGATTGCCGCCGTCGCAGCCCCCTCAGTAGCTTCACCCGCCATGCGGTTGGTGCTGGAAGGTGGCGGGGTGCGAGCGGCTTACGCGGCAGGGCTACTCCAGGAGCTGGAGCGCGCGGACGTGCCCGTGGACGCTGTGATTGGTTCCTCGTCCGGCGCTATCAATGCCGCGTTCTTCGCATCGCGTCAGATGGACACCGCCGTGGACCTCTGGTCGGAACACGTGCCCAGCTCGCGCTTCATCAGCTGGCGTCGGCAGTTCACTCCCTGGGGCGCGCCTGGGTTGGGGGTCGATGACATGCTCGACAATGTCATCACCCAGGGCAAGCTGTTGGACCTCGAGCGGGCCACTCAGGGCGCTCCTGCGCTATTCCTCACGGTAACAGACGTGGCCGATGCCAAGATGCGCTTGGTGCGCCCCAACGCGGACAACTTGATTGAGTGGCTGCGCGCCGCGTTGGCTTTGCCCGTCGGGTACAACCGCGTGGTTGAGGTGAGCGGGCGGGGCTACATCGACGGTGGCGTCAGCTGCCCTGCTTGCTTCGAAGAGCCCATTGACGTCGACGTGAAAGGGCCCGTGGTCGTTGTGCTCACCCGCCCAATGCAGACGGCGAAACCACCACCCGTGCTCTGGGAGCGCCTGGCGGTGCGTCTGATCGTGCCTCGGTCGATCCGGGATCTTTCGCTGAACCAGCACCACTTGCACAACGGCGTGATGGGCCGACTGCGAGACGCGGTGGACCGGGGGGAGGTGATCCTTGTGGATCCGCCCAAGGGGATGCCCCTTTCGCGCCTCACGCGGGATCCAGGGAAGGTGCGTGAAGGTGTGGCGATGGGACGCGACCGCGCGCGCGCTCTGATCAAGCAGCTGGGCTGAGCCTCAGTGGGCAGCGAGGAAGCGCTGTAGCTCGGCGTTTACCAGCTCGGGCTCTTCCATCGTCGAGCTGTGTCCACCTCGAGGTAGCAGCACGAACTCGGACCCACGGATGCCACCGTGCAAGCGTTCCGCGCGCTCGCGAACGATGGCGCGGTCCTCTTCACCGTGCACGATGAGCGTGGGTACCTCGATCTTGCCAAGCTCCGGCTCGAAGTCCTCACGCTCGATCACGCCATTGACGGCCTTGTAGATGCCGCGCCCGTTGTTCTTGAGCTGGCGTTCGCACTCGGCGCGCTGCTTCTTGCGTTTTGGATCCTTGAGGAAACTATCGCCGAACATGATCGGCATGACTTGTCCGGCGACGAAGCTGAGCCCGCCAAAGCGCGCGATCTTGTTCAGCGTGCGATACTTCGGCACGTTGTGCCTCGGTTCGGGATCGGCGGCGGTCTCCAGCAACACCAGTGAACGCAGCAGATCGGGCCTGCGCGCTGCGATGCGTTGTCCGACGAAGCCACCCATCGACAAGCCAACGAAGTGACAAGGCGCGAGCTTCAACGCCTCGATCAAGCTGACCGCGTCTAGGTACACCTGTTCGATGCTGATGCCGTGGCCATCCAAGATGTCGCCGTGGGGGCTCTCACTGCGTCCTTGTCCGCGGTGGTCGTAGGCGACGCAGCGGTAGCGATCGGCGAGCGCAGCGATCTGCGCGTTGTACATGCGCGCCGACCACAACAGCCCATGGGAGAAGACGATGGGGACTCCGCGCCCCGTGTCCTGCACGTAGAGCTCACAGCCGTTCACCTGCATGGATCCGGTATATCGAGTCCGGCAAGCGGCTGCGAGTGGGTTAGCGGGAGGGCATGGCCAATTGGCGCTGCAGCGCAGCCTCGAAACGCTGATCGAAGGCCTGAAACAGGGCTCTGAGTTCGTCGCTTTTCATTGCCGCGTCGAGCTCCTCGAGTCCTGACTTGAGGTCGGGGTCCGACTCCAGGAGGGCCTCTGGCGACTCCACTTCTCGATCTTGGCGCCGCACCTTTCGCAGCAGGCGCTGGGCAAGGCGGGGCGCGCCGGTGCGCCGAAACACGCCTTGCAAGGTGCTCTTCAGGAGCTCGAGGTCGGTGCCTGCGATTGCCTCGAAGTGCGCGCGGCGTACCGCCGCAGCTTCGAACAGCAAGCGTTCCTTGGGCGCGCCGTCCACCATCAACGGGCGCTCCAGGCTGTGGTCGATGCACCTCGCGAGCAGCAGCGTGTCCGCGACGTCCTTGGAGAAGCTGCGGATGGCCTTGACGATCCCCCAGATTTTGCGTATGGGAAAAAGCAAGATCGCCAGCGGTAGCTGGATGGCCAGTGCCAGGCAGCCCGCGACGCAACCTTGAGGGTCCTCGTAGAGGGGCGCCACCTGATGGCGATCCAGGCTGCGCCCGTGCCGCACCAGGGCCGTGGCAACCAAGTGGCGCTGGATGCGACCGATGATCAAATCATCGAGAAACGGGAGTGGCGCGAAGCGCGCGGCTGCGGACAGCAGGGCGCATACCCAGACGCTGCGCGGGATGGGGCGGGGCGACGTAGGTGTTGGGCTGCCCGGTGCGAGCGCTGTGCTGGACTCCACCGCGTCTGAGTACACGACGCGCTGGTCTGCCACCAGCTTTGCCAGCTGCCGGGGTCCTGGACCCTGACAGAACCCAGAATCGACCCCGTTGGTTGCCGCTCCGCCGTGGACTGTTCAATCCCCGACGGCGAATTTCCGAAAAGGCATTTGTCCTATTTTTGTAGGCCTTCGTGCGTGAACCGGCGTCTCGGGTGGCGGTGTAGCGAGCGGTTCGCACTGGCAGACCTCCGGCCCCAATTTCCGCGCAGGAAGTCTCTCGGGCTGACCGGCATAGCGATTGCTCTAGGCGCTGGCAGCGATAGCGCACGCCCAGAGTCGAGTGCGCATCTTCAGTTGAGCTGGCCCGCCACGGGACGAGCCACGGTCAGGGATCAGGAGGACGAGATGAAGCGATTGGCAACGATGTGTGTGTGCGGGGTGTTGGTGGCAACGGCTGGGGCGGTCAGCGCGGAACCCGCAGCGGAGACTGCGAAGGCGCCGGGCGCGCAGGATCAGGCAACCTCGGACGAGAGCCATCCCAACGGCTTCTTGCGACCTGGCTTTGGAGCGCGGGTTGGGGGCTACGGTTTCCGCCACGCAGACGGCGAGGGCGTTTGGGACAACTGCCGTATGAACGGGGTGGGTGTCTTCGGAACGCTGGACCTCAACCGCCATGTGTTCGGCGAGGTGGGGCTCGACTTCTACAGCGCGGCGCCAGAGACCAACGAACAGGGGCTGGATCGAGTCTCCACCCACGGCACCTTGGGTGTCGGCTTTCGCATGCTGCCAGACTTCATCGTGAGCCCGTACGCGGAGCTCGGTGGTGGCGTGGAGCTCACGCGCATCGAAGCGCTTCAGGACGGTGAGGCGGTGATGAGCCACTCCGCCGTGTATCCGGTCGGATACATCGGCTTTGGGTTGGAGATCAACGCGACTGACAACTTGAAGCTCGGAGGGGCGTTTCGCATGCTCGCTACGACGCTCCCCGTCTACGGCGAGTCTCAGGGTGATGGCAGCTGGAAGTGGAACGACACGACGGTGAGTGGCGGTGGTCGCATCGAGACCCAGTCGGATTTCGCTGCTCAAGCTCAGCTGTTCGTTCGCTACGCCCTCTGAGTCCCGGCGCTGCGTTCAAGGGCGAGCGGTGCACACTCGTCCGCCTCACGGACCGTTGGTCCATCGCACCTCGCCGCTGAAATAAATCGGGCTACAGCTCGAAGTAAGCAGGATGTTGAGTTCACCCGTCTCCGAGGCCGTACCTCAGCCGGCGTCACAGTCGGCGCGTGTGGCGCGCGCGCGTTTCACCGTGAGCGCATTCCTGACCCTGACGTTCCTGATCTCAGGCGTGTTTCAATGGCTGCTGCTGCGGACCGGGGATCCTATCGAGAAGCACGTTGGGCTCGTGTTGGGCCTGATGTGGACTCCTGGCCTGGTGTCGCTTGGCCTGCGCCTGGCGCTGCGCGAGGGGTTCGCGGACGTGTCCTTTCGTCTCGGTGGCTGGCGCGGCGTGCGCTGGTCGCTGCTCGCGTGGGTCTATCCGCTGGTGATTGGCGGAGCCGCCTATGGGCTGGCTTGGGCGACTGGTCTGGCCCACTTCGGCTTTCCGGCGCGGGACACTGCGCTGTCCGCGCTCGCTCCCAGCACGCGCTTCTTCGTGCTGCTAGCGCTGACGTGCTCGGTTGGCGTCGTCTTGTCAGCGATCTCGGCTGCAGGTGAGGAAATCGGCTGGCGAGGCTACTTGCTCACTCGCCTGATCGAAGCCCGGATACCGAAGCCGGTGCTGAGCAGCGGACTCATTTGGGGCTTTTGGCACCTGCCGCTGATCTTGAGCGGGCAATACGCCTCGGGGCCTCACCCCATGCTGTCTGCGCTGCTGTTCATGGTGTCGATCGTCGCCGCAGGCTACTTCGTTGCGCGGCTGCGGCTGGAGTCTGGCAGCGTGTGGCCGGCGATCTTGATGCATTCCGCGTGGAATTCAATCATCCAGGGCGCGTTCGACGGAGCCACCCAGGGCCAAGGCTCGTTCGTGGGTGAGTCGGGAGTGTTCGTGGCTAGTTTCAGCGTGCTGGTCGCCCTCGGTTTCGGGCGTGGGGTGTGGAAGCGCTTGCGTAGTCCTGGCGTGCCCATTCCGTAAGCACCGCCTAAGCATTCACGCTTCGGGAGGCACGCTCTCCGTGGGCTCCGACACGTCCCGCCCCCAGGGCTGCGCCTGGATGAGCGCTTGCGCGTCGACTTCCAGGCGCTGGTCGAGGCGGCCTTGGCTCGCGTCGCGAAGCGCTGCGGCGAACAGCGTCGCGCTGGAGAAGCGGCGAGCTGGGTCTTTTGCAAGCGCCAGGGCCAACACGAAATCCAAGGCGCGCTCCTGCTCTGGAGTGCCCAGACGCACGACGTCCGACGGGCGAACGGGTTGTACATGCACGACGTTGTAGAGCGTCGCCATCATGTCGGGCCCGGTGAAGGCGGGGCGGCCCGTCAGGGCGCGATACACGTTGACGCCCAGCGCGAAGATGTCCGCGCGGTGGTCCACGTCGCGCCCTCTGGCTTGCTCCGGCGCCATGTAGCTCGGGGTGCCGATGGTCGAGCCGCGGGTAAGCGTCGCGTTGGAGCCCTGGAGCTTGGAGACGCCGAAGTCGAGCACCTTCCAGTAGGCGCCGCCGTCCTCTTCCGTGCGGAATAGGTTCTGGGGCTTGAGGTCCCGGTGCACCACGCCGTGGGCGCGCGCGACGTTCAGCGCCTCTGCCACGTGCTCAGTCAGCTCCAGCGTCTGCTGCAGCGACAAGCGGCGTGTCTCGCGGAGCAGCTCCCCCAAATCCCGTCCGTGAAGCAGCTCCATGATCAAATACGGGGTGCCGTCGCTGGCGGTGCCAGAGCCAAGCACGCGCACGATGTGCTTGGAGTCCATGCCCCGAGTGATTTCGCATTCGCGCATCAGCCGCTCGACGTGCGCTGGGTCGGCGGCGGCAAACGCATGCAGCACCTTGAAGGCGACAGGGATGCCGCCGTCAATTGATTCCGCGCGGTATACCTCACCCATCCCGCCCCGACCAATCACATCGCCGAGCACGTAGCCGTCGATCTCGTGTCCGCTGAAGCGTCCGAGGCGCGCATGTTCCAGCGCTCGCCCAAGGTCGGCGCGCGCCTCGTTGAGCAGCGCCTCGCGCCCACGGAGCTGGCGCTGGGCGCGTTCGACCCGAGCCATGGCTTCCAGGGTTGCCGCTCGCGTCCGCCGCGCCAGCCAGAAGGTGAGTCCAAGGAAGCCGACGATCACCACAGCGATGCTGCCCGCTGTGCGGTCTGGCGGTTCCCGCAGGGAAAGGAGTGCGCTCGCCGGATCCAGCACGCCTAACATGCTGAGCACGACGAGCACCGAGTAGCCGCCTGCCCCGACGCCAAAGAACGCCCAGCCATCCCGTTGGGCGTCGGTCATGCCGAAGTAGTAGGTGCCGACGAAGAGCGGCACGACCGCCAAGGAAAAGACGCCGATGTGCACGATCAGCGCGAGGACACCGACGGTAGCGAGCAAGCCCATGGTGAGCAGGCGGCGCGGACCGATGGGGTACCCCATGCGGTCCATCACGTAGCCAACCACGGAGCCGAGGGCCGTGAAGGTCAACCAGGCGACGGCGACCCACAGCGAAGGGGACGCGCGGTCACCGATCAACAGCGCGGCGATGGTGCCGAGGGCGCCGATGCCAGCCACCACGCTCAGTGCCCTGGCGCGCTCGGCTTCCTCTCTTCGACGTACGAGTGTGGTGGTGAGCGATGAGTGAGTGGTCACGCCGCTCGCGGGTGGTTCGCTGAGGGGTCGTGGCGGCAAGGACTCGCTTCGGGGAAAGCCAGTGCTCACGGTTGGATCGCTGCCGAGCTCGCGCTCCATTCCGCTCATGGCGGACGGCAAGTCACCCAGTTCATCTGGGCGACTTGGATAGCGCGGTCGCGGCTCTGCGAGCGTTTCCTCGTCGTGATCCATTTTCCCCTGACCGGTGGGTGCTCTGTCTCACCCACTGAGTGAACACGCCACGTCGCTTTTCCATGCGCCTATTCGTCTGATCCCGCGACGCTACGGGGTGTTCGGGGCGAGCTTAACGGTGTGCTGCTGCTCGCGCTGGGGGAGATCTGAAATGCTTTAAGCGTAAAACATCGATCGGTCTGCCTGTTGGGTTGTAACATATTGATATCAGTCAACTTTTTGCCGTCCGGTCGTTGCGCCGAAGGGTGAGTTCGGGGAGTATCCCCCGGCGCCGAGTGGCACCGAAAGTGACGCCACACCGGACGGGTCGGCAGGAGAGAGGTTCGCGCCAGTGAGGCAGCGGCGGCACGGCTGCCGCCTGTCCCCGCGGCGTTGGTCGTGCGTTCTGGCGCGACGCTGAACTCGCCCAGCGGTGACCTGACGATCATCGCGGATCAGATCGTGGTGGAGAACGGTGGGTCGATCGCCGTCGCGCCCACGGGGGACAATCCTCTTGGCGCGGGTGCGATCGGGCCGGCGTACGCTTCTCCCTGCTACGCGTACAATGGTGGCGGCGGAGGAGGGTATGGCAGCAGTGGGACGCGCGGCGGGAGCAGTGGCTCTTGCGGGGCGGGGGGGCCTGCACACGGTCAGACCTCCGATGGGTTTGTCACCAAGGGCTCTCGCGGTGGGGCGGGCTACAACAACCCCGGAACCGGAGGCGTCGGCGGCGGCGTGCTCCGACTGATTGCACCGACCATCACGATGAATGGCACCGTGAGTGCTACGGGTCAGGATGGCGCTCCGGCGTTGTCCTACTACGCCGGGGGCGGTGGTGGAGGATCTGGTGGCGGGATCTTGTTGGCCGCGGACAACCTCACCGTTGGGGGTTCGATAAACGTGTCTGGTGGAGCCGGCGGAGCCAAGGGCGGAAGCAATGACGCATTGCCGGGCGGCAAGGGCGGCAACGGCCGCGTGAAGCGACTCTATGGGCTCACCAACACCATCAGCGGCAGCACTAGCGGGGCCACGCTCACGTCAGGCATTTTGCCTCCGCTGACGCTCACCAGCGCATCTCACCCCCAACCGGCGCGGATCTACAACGACGACTTCCCGGAGGCCTATGTCACCTGGAATCGTCCGTTCCCCTCGGCGCTTGGCTACTACGAGCTGACGAACACCTCGGCGACCACGGTGCCCTCGCCGTCCAACGCGAACTTCCTCGACACCGAGAGCATCACCCTGCCGCGCAGCGAGTTCGTCGCAGGGACCAACTATTTCCATGTGGCAAGTATCGACGGGAACTCTGCGGTGAGCACGGTGCAGTCCTGGTTCCAGATCCAGGTCAACACCACGCCGCCCAGCATGGCCTCCTCGAGTCACCCGAGCCAGACCAGCTGGTCGAGCAACACCACCGCGTTCTACTCGTGGACGTTCCCCGTGGCGGACAGCAACCTCGTCGGGGCCTACTGGGTGCGCGATGTCTACGCGGATACGGTGCCCACCAGTGCCGACAACTTCCTGCCGGTCACGAACAAGCAGCTGATTCAGTCGAACTTGAGCGCTGGCATCCACTTCTTCCACGTGGTCAGCGTCGACACTCAGGGCTACCTCACCAAGCAAGCGGGTCACTATCAGGTGCGCATCGGCGCGGATCCCGGCGCTGGCGTGCTGCTCGGACAGGTGGTCGACGACCAGTCACAGCCGGTCAGCGGCGCGACGGTGCAGATCAACCGTGGTCTCTCGAGTCAGACCACCAACACCACCGGCAATTACAACTTCAACTCAGCAGTTGCGGGGACTGCGTGGGAAATTCGTGTGCGCAAGGCCGGTTACCAAGACGCCGTAGCGATGGCCGACATCTCAAACGGTGGCTCGACGACGCGGAATTTCATCCTGGTTCCGCTGCCCTGAGCCCATGGTTGCCCCGGAATGGCTTTCTGGCTATTCCGGGGCCGTGATCATCAAAGTCTTGTGCGTCGCGGGCGCCCGCCCGAACTTCCCCAAGATCGCGCCGTTGATGCGCGCCTTCAACGCGCGCCCGGAGCAGTTCCAGGTCAAGCTGGTCAACACCGGACAGCACTACGACGAGAAGCTCGCGAAGGTCTTCTTCGAAGACCTGGCGATCCCCAAGCCTGATATGGACCTGGAGGTTGGCTCGGCGTCTCACGCGGTGCAGACCGCCGAGATCATGAAGCGCTTCGAGACGGTGATTCAGGCCGAGAACCCCCACGTCGTGATCGTGGTGGGCGACGTGAACTCTACCGCCGGCTGCGCACTGGTCACTGCCAAGCACTTCCTGTCCGAGGAGTTCCGTTTCCGCGGGAAAGCGCGCAAGCGCCCGGTGATGGTGCACGTCGAGGCGGGGCTCCGCTCCTTCGACGACGACATGCCGGAGGAGACCAACCGCAAGGTGACCGACGTGTTGAGCGACGTGCTCTACGTGTCGGACCCGGCGGGCATGACGAACCTCAAGGCGGAGGGCGTCGCTGACGAGCGCGTCGAGTACGTCGGCAACGTGATGATCGACACGCTGCTCTACGCCAAGCAGAAGGCGATGCAGTCGGACATCATGCAGCGCCTCGATTTGACTGAGCGCGGCTACGGCTTGGTCACGCTGCACCGCCCGAGCAACGTCGATGAGCCCGAGCAGCTGAAGCACCTGCTGGGCGTGCTCGATGACGTCTCTCACGACCAGCCTCTGGTGTTCCCGGTTCACCCGCGCACCCGTGCGCGCCTCAAGGACATGGGCCTCGAGCTCGACAGCGCCCGCTGGAAGCTGGTCGAGCCCCTCGGCTACCTGGACTTCTTGCGCCTGATGGCCTCAGCCAAGGTCGTGCTCAGCGACTCCGGTGGGATCCAGGAGGAAACGACTGTGCTTGGAACGCCTTGCGTCACCCTGCGGGAGAACACCGAGCGCCCGTGCACGATCGAGGAAGGCACCAACGTGCTCGCCGGCAGCCGCCGCGAAACCATCCTGCCCGCCTACAAAGAGGTGATGAGCCGTAAGCTCGACGGCCGCATCCCCAAATTCTGGGACGGAAAAACCGCCGAGCGCATCGCCGAGAGCCTGCTCAAAGCCTTCGGTTGAAGCGTGAACGACCGATTGCTCGGGGGCAGGGGGTGAGGAACGCCGCTCAGCCACCCGAGCTACCCCATACAACTCTCCGCACAGAGAGCTGCGAGCCTGCTCTGGTTGAGCTAGCTTTCAGCCATGCGGCTGTGTGCTGCTCCTTTACTTATTGGGGGCTTATTCATTCCGTGTGTCGCTCAGGCGGCGCCAAACTCCAACGTCGTGGCCACCGGATCGCCGGAGGAGCAAGCTCCGCACGATAAAGACAGGCCACCTGACTACGGCTACGGTTTCGAGTTCGGGGGGAACGCCATCGTCGGGCTGGAGCTCGACGACCGAGTCCTTGCAGGGCCTGTCACCGGCTATGGCCTCGATGCTGCGTTTCGTCCGCACAAGCGTTGGTCCTTCGGGGGCTACGTGCAGTGGCTGAACCCATCCGTGTTTGCGGAGACGGGCGGCTCTGAGAAAGAGCGCGATGGTTTCTCAGTCGGGGCGCAAGCGCGCTGGCACGTGGTGTTCACTCCGGTGGGTGAGCTGATCGTGACCTTCGGTGCGGGCTATCGCCGCCACGAGGAGTCGAGCGGTCCCGATCGCTTGGTCGCCAACGGCGCCGACTTCGTGCGCGCCGGGATCGGCTACGACTTCGCGCCCGTCTCTGGTGTGCGCTTGGGGGTGCAGTACCAGTGGTCCACCGGCTGCTTCTACGATTTCCACCGTGAGAACGCCGACGGCAGCCGCGTGGAGCTAGAAGACACCTGCAAGTCGATACTCTGGAACGCCAACTGGCTCGGCGTGCGCGCGGGGTTTGCGCTGTAGCTCATCCCCCTCCGCCCGCGCGCGTTAGCGCCGGCGCCGGGAGGGGGCGTGCCGCGCGGCAACGCGCGGCGCGGGGGGAGGCAACAAAAAAACGGGGCGCCCCAAGGGACGCCCCGTGTTTCAACCAGCGCTCAGATCACTGCGGGCGGGTTGGGATGGTCGCCGGTGCGGCGCCCGTCAGCGAGAACACGGAGTCGTAGATCAGCTGACGGGTGTAGACCGGGTTGTGGACGCCGTAGCCGCTGCCTCGGGCGAGGAGCAGGTAGTTGTACATGGCGCCGGCGTCGTCTGCGGGGACGTTGCTCACGCTGGCTGGCTGGTCTTCGATGAAGAAGTTGTCGGCCAGCTGAGCTGCGGTGAGGGGGGCCACGCCTTCACGGGACAGGTAGCCCTTGTCGTTGAGGGCCGTGCGCAGCTCACGAATGCCTTCCTTCATCGCGCTCTGGCCGCCGGCTACGTCGAAGCTGGTCGCAGCGACGTGGCAGCCTGCGGACTGGCACGTGGACAGCTGCGGCCGGAAGGAGTGATCTCCGATATCGCCGTTGGTTGCGACGGGGGCCATGTGGCAATCGACGCAGCCGTTGGTGAACGCCTGGTGCGACGACGAGGTGTACGTCTGACCGCTGTACTGATAGCCGCCCTTGCCAGTGTAGATGTCCGACTGCGGGCCTTCATGCGGACCCCAGTAGGCGGAGAAGCGGTTGCTCGCGGTGATGTAGTTGGTCACGTCCTTGCGCGACTTGTGACACCAGATGCAGGCGTTGCCCTTGTTGTAGGTGCCGGCCTCGGTGCCGTCCGACACGCCCACGGCGGAGCTCTTCTCGATGTACGTCTGGTCCGTCGGTCCCGTCGGTCCACGTAGCGGGAAGTCGCCTGCTTCGTAGACTTGCTTGCCGGTGCGGTGAGGATCGTTCTGCGGACTCGAGTCGTGGCAGGTCGTGCAGTGGACGACCGCGACGCTTGCGTGGCCGCCGTAGTTGGACTCGGTCACCGCGCTACCCTTGAGGTAGTTCAGCTGGCCGTTGGCGGCGTGGGTTGGGGCGCTTCCGCCGGGAGCCAACACGTTGCCGGCGACGCGCTGCTCAATCGCGTCGATCGCGTGGCAGTTGCCGCACGCGCGCTCGCCGGTCCAGGTCTCGACCTCTTCGCCACCGAGGTTCGCGATGTACGTCGCGTAGTGGGTGCTGGACTTCCACTGCTCCACGATGCCCGTGAAGCCGTGGCAGGGGCCGAGGCAAGAGGCGGTGAGTCCGCCTTCCGGCGTGGTGCCCGCTTCGCCGTTCGTTCCCGCTTCACCCGGTACGCCCGCTTCCCCGGGGATACCCGGATCGCCTTGGGTCCCGGGATCGCCTTGTTCGCCAGGTTCCCCTTGGGGACCTTGCTTTCCATCGGCACCATCATCTCCGGAACAAGCCACAGCGGCGCCAAAGGCACCCGCCAATATCAGGACGAGGGACGTTTTTTTCATAGCCAGCAACCCTTTCGAACGGCCTGTTTATAGCAGCCGGCGTCGCCGACGACGAAGCTCCTCACCCGCAAAAATGCCGGAAACTTTTGCTGGTTTTGCGACTTGGCCCGATTCGCGAAAAGAACGCGCGGGGGTTCCAGGGGCGGAAGATTTTTCGGTCGCTCAGGCTGTCGCCGTGCGGAACAGCTCAGTGACGGTTGGCCTCGTCGCCGTCTTCGTCCTCTGAGTCTGCGTGCGCTTCCTCGCTGTCCTCGTCCTCTGCAGCGTCCGCCCGTGCTGCTTCGCTCGGCTTCTTTTTTGGGGGAGAGGGGGCAGCGCTCGTCCGCGGGGCGCTCCGTCGGGTGTCGAGGATCACCGCGAGCAGGTAACACAGGAAGGCGAAGATCCCGATGCCGTGGCCCACGCTCATCGCGAAGATCACCGGCAAAGGTTTCAGCGAGATGACCGAGTAGGACATCAGGCTCAGGGCGATCAGCGCCGCGACGCAGGCCATCCGCAGCAGGTGCGTTACGGACTGGTGGACCAGCCAGTGGCCAACCCGGCTCACGGCGCACCTCCTGCGCTGGAAGCTGGGACAGCTGCAGAGCTTGCAGTTGCTGCAGAGGGCGCACCTGAAGGCGCTGGTGATGGGCTCAGTGACGTGGAGGGGACCGTCTGCGTCCCTCCGCTGCCTTCCTGCGACGCTTTGGTGAACGGGTGGGCGTAGCCGTGGCAGCCGGCGCTGGTGCAGCTGACCTGGTTCGTCTTGAGCTCACTCGCCAGGGAGACGTGATCGGGAACCGAGCGCCACACGCTCGCCGTGGTGGTGTGGCACTGCCGACAGTTGGTGTTGTCGTACGGCTTGCGCAGGTGGATCTTTTTCTCTGCTTCCTCGAGGGTCATGTCCTTGTAGCCGCCGAGGTAGTACTCGTAGACGTGGCGCATCCCGCCCGCCTTGGTCATCGCGTAGCCGTACATGCCGTAGTCGGCATGACAGACGTAACAGCTGCGATCGCCAAAGAACGGGTTACGCGAGTGCCGGGCCGCGAGCGACTGAGCGTTGGGATCCGTTGCGTTTGCGTAGTGCGCGCCCATCACGTGACACGAGCCGCAGAACTCACGATGGGTCGTGGCTTCCATCCCGGTGACGGTGGAGGTCACTGCCGCCAAGGAGGGAAAAACGCCGAGACCAAGCAAGAGCTGGAGCTTGGTCGCCAGGATCAGCGGCGGCCGCTTCACCAGGTAGTGAAGGCAGATGGATGCCGCGATCAGTGCGCACACCAGGGTCAGCGCGGTGAGCGGCGACGAATGGGCCACGTCCGGCAGGATAGGGGGCCAACGCGCGTCTCGCTAGAGGGTTGTTGGTGAGAAGTCCCGCAGTGTTCGCGGGCCGGCGCAAGCGTTGCGTGTTTCCGTGGTCGATCACCACCCGTCGATCCTCCGCGGATCCATCGCGCGCGCGACCCGCGCTTCAGGCTATATGATGGGCGCGTTGGCCCGTTCGCTCCCCAAGAGAGGCTTGCCCGTCGTGTGGCTGCTGATCGCGCTGTGTGTGGCGTGGATCGTCGGCTGTTCCGACGAAGCAGAGCCGGGTCCGCTCGGAAACGGGATCTACATCGGGACTCAGTGGCAACAGGCTCGAGCACAAGCCGGCCATCAAACCCACGTCGTCGATCAACACATCGCGTGCTCCGCCTGCCACACCATGGGCAAGGACAGCATGGGGAGCTTCACTCCCGAGCGCTGCGCCGCCTGCCACGAGAAACAAGCCACGATCGTGCACGCCGAAGCCGAGGCGCACGAACGCTTCGGGGCCACCGCCAAAGCGGACTGCACCACCTGCCATGTATTTCGCCTGCATGAGGCTTCGAAAGGTGCGCCCGAAGCGAACGGAGAGTCGGCT
This sequence comes from Polyangiaceae bacterium, assembly GCA_020633205.1. NCBI lineage: Bacteria > Pseudomonadati > Myxococcota > Polyangiales > Polyangiaceae > Polyangiaceae bacterium. The sequence continues at coordinate 323,196 of JACKEB010000010.1, read as the reverse complement.
CCGGACCTGCCGCCGCCGGACTTGACCCAGGCCGGCTCGTACCGACCCAAAGACTGCTTTCGCTGTCACGCGGAAACGCAGGGCGATACGCCAGCGGTGGAGGTGCACAGCTCGGCGCCTTGCCTCAGCTGTCATCGACCTCACGGTGACCAGAAGGTAAACGTCACACCCTGCAGCGAGTGTCATCAGGAGCTCACCCAGGCTCCGGTGAGCCATGGGCTCGGCACTCAGGGCGTCGTTCAGGTGTGCACTACTTGCCACCAGCACCAGCACGCCCGCGCCAAAGACGCCCTCGACACCTGCGCCGGATGTCATCAGAAGCAGGAACCCATCGTTCCCGCGACGGCGCTCTTCGAGGGGGGACACCGCGCGTGCGTTGGCTGCCACCAGCCCCACGCCTTCGAAAAGCAAGACGCGACGTCCTGTCGTTCATGCCATGCGGAAATGAATCTGCTCGGCGGCAAGCGCATCAAGGCGCACCAAGAGTGCACCGCCTGCCACTCGCCCCACGCCGTACGGGAGAGCCCTGCAAAGGCCTGCGCCAAGTGTCATCAGGACGTACACCCGAACCATCCCGTGAAAGCTGGCGTCGGCCAGTGCGTGAACTGCCACAACCCGCACCCAGCGAAAGAGAGCGCCCAGGTCTTCGCGCGGAGCTGTAGCGACTGCCACCAGAAGGCGGCGAGCGACAAGGCCTTCCACGAGCGCGTGGAGTGCAAGAGCTGCCACCAGCCTCATCGCTTCGTGCTGGCCGGGCTAGACCAGAAGCCGCTCTGCACGCGCTGTCACTCGCAACAGGTGACGCTGGCGTCTGTCATCGCCAGCGGCGGAACCAAGAGCGCCACCGGTGCGGGGCACCAGAACTGCCAAGGCTGCCATCGCGGGCTGCCCCACCAGCCCAAGGCGCTGCGCGCCGATTGCAAGAGCTGCCACGAAGCCCAGGGCGGAACCGTGCGGAAAGGACATCAGGAGTGTCAGGGCTGCCACGAGCCCCACGGCGGCAAGCTGGTACGTGGCGATGTCCCGCAGACTTGCGGCAATTGCCATCGCCAAGAGAAGAACACCGCACCTGCGGGTCACCTGGCGTGCGCCAACTGCCACGAGCCGCACAGCGGCAAGAACCCGAAGGCTTGCGCGAGCTGCCACGCTGAGCCGGCGAAGACGCCCCACGGAAAGATCAGCGCCGACTGCGCGAGCTGCCACCGCCCCCATGGGCCATCCGGCGTGACCACGCCGCCTGGTTGCACCAGCTGCCACGAACCGAAGCAGCTGCCCGGACTGCATCGCCTGAAGCAACATGAAACCTGCAGCAACTGCCACACTGGACACGGTGAGATGCTCGCCTCGACGGGTGCTGTGGTGCAGGCGCTAGACCGCGCGGCGTGCACGAAGTGCCACGAGAAGCGCGAAGATCACTTCCCCGACGCGCCGACCTGCACGAGCTGCCACCTGTTCAACCCAACCAAGTAGTGCTCCACGCTCCCTGACCTTGCGCAGGCGCGGGCGTCCAGAACGGGCGACTCGGGCAGCTCGGGGCGACTAGGGTAGCTCGAAGGTCACGACGCCGTCCGCGTGCAGATCCCCGCGGATGAAGCTCTGGTTGTCACTCGAGATGTTCTTGTGACACTGGCTGCAGTCCGTCGGGTAGGGGTGCGGCGGAGGCGGCGGCAAGCTATGACAGCTGCCGCAGACCACTTGGCTGCCGTCGACCTGCGTCCAGACGGGCTCGGTTTGCGTGCCACCCGAGCGATGCCCGTCTGGGAAGCGACCGCCGTGGCAGGGGGTGCCCTGACAGCTGCTGCCGGAGTACGTCGGAGTTGCGCCGAACGCCGCGCCCACGCCGGAGAACACCACCTCCGCTGGCAGCGCGGAGTCGGTGTGTCCTGGAGTCGTGACCTCGGTTGGGACCTGGTGGCAGTCGCTGCAGGCCACGGCGCGGAAGCTGCTGCTGCCAGCGAGGTGCACTTGGTGAGCGCCCACTCCGGGGAAGCTGGTCGCCGTGTTGCCGCTCAAATCGAAGGGAGGGGCGTCGTTGGTGCTGCCGTGGCAGGCGTTGCAGCTGCCGTCGAAGTCGACTTCCACCTTGCCGTTGACGTGAAGCGCGCGGTCCACGATGGTCACGTTGTCTGCTGCAACTGTTGCCGCGTGGCAACGGTTGCAGTCGGTCATCTGCGGGTGTGGGGCTGGAGGCGGCGCGCCGTGGCAGCTGGTGCAGGCAAGCGCCTGGGCGTCGGTCCAGCTGGGAGAGGCGTGGGGGTCGCTGGCGCTCGGGGCGTGGCAGTAGACCGTGCAGCTCTGCGCCGCCGAGTCGTAGCTTGGAGCGTCTGCGCTGGCTTGGCTCACCCCCGAAAAAACCAGCTCTGACTGGCCGTTGGGGTGCGTCAGATCCGAGGTGTCAGGCACTTGATGGCACTCCTGACACTCCACGGGGCGGCTCACGTTGCCGCCTGCGAGGTGCACCGCGTGCGCGCCCACGCCAGGCGATGTGGGATCCGTGTTGCCGTGGGTGTCCACCGGCGGAGCGGGAGAGTCCGCGTTGCCGTGGCAGGCGTTGCACTTGCCGAGCAGGTACTCGACCTCGCCGTTGACGTGAAGTCTTGCCTCGGGGAAATGGTTGTCAGCGTCGATCCCCGTATGACAAGCGGAGCAGCGCTCGGATTGGGGGTGAGGGGGCGCCGGGGGCAGTCCGTGACAGGTGCCGCAAGCTTCATCCGAGGGCTTTGGCTGCGTCCAGGAGGGCGACTTCGGGCCGTGGCAGTAGCTGTCGCTGCAGCGCCGCGTCTTCGGGCTCCAGGCTGGATTGTGGTCGTCGGAGCTCGCCAGTGTGCCGAAGCTGATTTCGGCGGGACCTTCGGAGTCGGCGTGACCCGGGTCGTCGACCCGCTCTGGGACGACGTGGCACTCGCTACAGGCGACGGGACCATGGGTCTCGCTGCCATAGACGTGAAACTGATGCGCGCCAACGCTGGGGTAGCTGACGTCCGTCGTCCCGATCAGGTTGATTGGGGGCGCTGAGCGCTGCAGGTAGTCGCCGCCACGCGTTGGATCCCCGTGGCAAGAAGCACAGCGCGTGACATCCGAGTCGATGGCGCGCTCTTCATGGCGCTCCAGGCAGCTCGGCATCAAGCCGAGGAGCAAGGCGCCGCTCAGGCTGCCAAGCAACAGCAGGCGTTGGCGGCGCTCACTCATGGCAGTACCCGCACATTCCTGTGGTCTCGCCACGGCTGCTACGCCAGCCACCGGGGTGGGGATTGCCGCCGTAGGCACCGACCTTGTGGCAGCGGATGCAGTTGGTCGCAGGCCCTTGCTCGTGGCAGCTCGCGCAGCTCAAGAGATCGCGTCGCGCGGCCTTACCATGCAGGCTCTTGATGCTGGCGCTGTTGCCGACCCACTCCGGCGGATGCGGGTTCCGCGAGGAACGGCTGTTGGCGCTGACGCCGCGCCGCGTGTGACACGCGTCACAGGTCGAGGGCTCGTGGCAGCGCTGGCACTTCGCCGGGGAGGCTTGCGCTTCGATGGCGTGGCGACTGATGAAGTCCCCGCGATGCACGAAGCGTGACCCAAGCGCCTCCGGCCGGCGCCGCTCGATGCTCAAGTCTTGAGAGGCGTCGTGGCAGCCTTCGCAGTCTTGCTTCGCGTGACAGCTCTGGCAGAGCTGCTTTTGTTGCACCGCCTCCACGCCGTGGTGCTTGAGGAAGCTCGCGTCGTGGCGCAAGAAGCTCTGAGGCGTGATGCGCTTGAGATCCGACTTCGCGTGACACGGCACGCACTCGCCGCGGTCCCACTCCGCTTGGTGCTCGTGGCACTTGAAGCACTCGCTCATCGCGGGGATGTTGCGCTTGGCACCTTCCACGATGCCAGAGTGGCAGCCCACACACTGGCCGTTCAGCTTCGGCAGCGCGAGGTGCTGGTCGTGGTTGAAGAGGATCTCTCCGTATGGCCGCTCGGGGATCGCCTTGAGCGCCTGCACCGCCGTCTGGGCGTCTTTTTGGTGGCAGGTCTCGCAGAGCACCGGCTCCGGCAACTTATCGTCGCGGCGGGTCTCCGAGACGGTGTGACAGGTGTTGCAGTTCAAGCACGCGCGTTGACCCGGGCCGCCACAGGGCAGCTCCTCCAAGTGCTTTTCGTGCGGAAAGCGGGGCGGGGGGGGAGGCGTGCTACACGCAGCAAAGACTGCCGCGAACACCAGCGCAGCCCAGAACAGCCACGTGAGGCTCTGGCTCGAACGCGTGGGTCCGCTGGTCGTCATCGCCGCGCCTCCAGCGTGGAGTCGAACAGGTAGCGCAACCGCAGCTGAGTCTGCGCATCGAGAGCGGCGTATGGCGAGCGCGCGACGGACCCACCCCAAAGCAAGTCGAGGGCGTCCGTCGCTTGGTAGCCAAGGGTGCCGGCATACACCGTCGAGACGTGGTAGCCGCGGATCGCCTCATCGTAGAAGTAGGCGTAGACCTCCGCGGTGCCGGAGAGGCGAGGCATCAACTTGCTGGAGAGCCCGCCGCGCAGGCTCTGGTAGCCGTTATCCGGGGCGATCAAGCGGGCGTAGCTCACGCGCACCACGACGTGGCTCAGCCGATCAGCGAGGAAGCGCGCACCGAGCTCACCCCGGGAGCCCGGGTGTCCTTCGTCATACACCTCGAAGGCTGCTTGGCCTTCAAGGCTGAGCGCGGGAGTGACGTCGAGCTCGGCGCTGCCGCTCACCTCCTCATACCCAGAGCCACCGAACACTGACAACACCGACTGCCGCGAGAGCAACAAGGCTGGTTCCGTGTGGAGATATTCGATGGACAAGTCGAGCGGTTCCCACGGCTCGGCGTCGATCCACACCCGCGCGTCGGCGAAGCGCGTGGCGTCGGTGTCGAAGAGCGCGTTGCTGCCCAAGCTGGCGCTCTTCCAAGGTCCAGCGCGGAAGTCCAAGCCCAAGTTGCGACGCGCGAGTTCGCTGTCTTCCCGCTGCTCGTGAAAGGACAGGCCACCGCCGATGAACTCCTGGGAGTAGCCAACCCGGGTGCCGGCCAGCCAGTAGCCGCTGCGTGACACCGTCTCCAGCACGCGAGGATCTTCCACCCGCGCTTCGGGAAGCCCGCCCAGCGAGGCATAGCCCGGTGTGCGATTCCAGCGGGGCAGCACTGTGAAGCCCCCATACGCATTCACGTCGAGCCCAAGCCCCAGGTCCGCGTCCACTGCCGCCCCGTCGAAGCGCACATAGCGCGCGGCGGGAGAGACCGCGATTTGCCGACCGAGCTGCAGCGCTGCGGGGCCCTTGCGATAGCGAACGAAGAACGTCTGGATGTCACCGTCCAGGCGCTGTTCGTCTTCTAGCGCCCCCAAGGCGACTTGCCCGTACGCTGATAGCTCGATGTCGACGCTGTCCTCGTCCCAGCCCGTATCGAGCCCGCGCGCGTCGAGCAGCACGTACTCCTCGAGGGGGACGACCGTTTCCGTGGTGATCAACGTGCCGCGGGGTCCAGGCAACAGCGCCCGTTGGAAAAGTCCGACGTGGCTTTCGCTCTTCGCGACCAGGGTAAAGCGGTCTGGGTGGTAGCGACCATCCGCAGGCTCGGCGCTGGCGACCACGGACCACAGCACGACCGCTGTGGCGGGCGCACCGAGCCTGCCGATCCGTTGGAGCCACCACATGACGGCTCCAATCTTTACTGCAGTTTCGTTTCGACCAACAGCGGGTCCAGGACTCCCGCGGAACCTGCAATCCCTTCAAAATGCGCAATGTTCGCGCGTGAGCTTTCGTGCCAGCAAGCCGTGCGCAGTGCGTCGGATTCCCAGGTTCAGCCCGGTCTTGGCGCCAAACCAGCTGCGTGCGTGGGACCCCGGGCCGGCGACGCCGCGCGTTGCCCGACGAGGCGTTTGCCCGCGGCTCGCGTCGGGGCTTCCCTGACCATTGCCGGGAGGAAAGCGCTGGCCTAGTACGAGTGCATGGAGTCCCACGTCCTCGTGTTCGGAAGCCTGAGCTTCCCTGCCCGTGGAGTCAGCGCGTGGCGTAAGCTCCTCGTGGATGCCGAAGCATTCGACGACTGGCCGGACGATCTCGGACACGGCAGCTCCGGCGACGGCGCGCCGGTCGCGCAGCTCTTGAAGCGGATCGCGGCATACCCCAAGTCGAGTCACGGCGACGCCAGGGTGCTGCTCGAGACCCGAGGGCGCCTCGTCAGCTGGTCAGGCTTCTTGAAGGAACAGAGCTTCAGCTGGCTCGTCACCGAACTGGTCACCGCCTTCCGTGTCGCATCGAGCGTTGGAGCGGAGGGAGAGCTATACGTCGTGCAGGTCGGAGAGGAGTACGGCTATGAGATCCGCGTGCACGCCGGAGGGAGCAGCTGCGCGAGCTTGGACGCCGATGCCCTTGGCGCGCTTCGGGATCTGCCGCTCTCCGAGCAGGCTTCCGAACTGTATGTCGCGTCGTTCCCGCGACACGAGCCGGTCGCCGCGCCGTCCGGCAGCTTCACTCCTGTCGCGCCGATCCGTCAGCGAGTGGTCGCTGCCTTTGAGTGCTTCGAGCCCGAGGTGGTGCTTCGCGCGTTGGTCGCCCAGGGCGGGCACTTCTCCATCTCGCTCTTGGAATCGGTTCCCGTTGAACAGGCGTTTCCCGACGGTAAAGCGTTGCTGCTGGCGATCCGGCGCCAAGACCCGCCCTGGATGAGTGAGGCTGCGCTGCGCCTCCTCCGCCAGCTCGACCAAGAGACCGCGGTGGCGGCAGCGCTGGATCTGCTGCGAAGTGATGCAGAAGACTCGGAGCTGATCAATGCGGTGCGGGTGTTGGTCGCCGCCGAGGCTGGGCACACCGACATCGCTCGCGCGATGCTACGACCGCCTCTCGACCAGATGCAGTCGTTCCGTATGCAGCTCGTGTCCTACCTGAGCGACGCGAAGTACGCTCCGCTCCAAGTGGCCGAGGAGCTGATCCCGCTAGCCGAAGAGCTGGCCAGCGGAGCCGGCGCGGTGGATGCGCTCAAGTCGTGTCTGCAGGTGCTGCTCGGCCGGCAGCTCCTGGTGGGCCAAGCCACCGCGAAAGCGCTGAAGGCGCATTCAGACCCCATCGTGAGCGCTCAAGGCGACACGCTGCTCAAGCTGGCGCGCAAGGCTAGGCGCCCCTGAGCTCGCGGCGTAGCCCCGCTTCCAGATGGGCGATCAATGACCGCACGGCAATGCTGACGTAGCGGTTGCCGGGAGTGAGCGCGTAGATCGGCGCTGGCGGCGGCGCGAAGTTTGGCAGTAACGCCACCAGTTCTTTGCGCTTGATGGCGTCTCGCACCAGCCAGTCGGCGAGCAGCGTGATCCCCATGCCGCGCTTCGCCATCAGGAGCAGCACCTCCGCGTTGTTGGTTGCGTGCGGGCCTCTCACGCTAACTGTGTGCTGCGTGCCATCCTCGTCCGTGAAACTCCACACCGGGCCCGTGCCCACCTCGCTGAAGCGGAGGCACGTGTGCTGCGCCAGATCTTCGGGGGCCTTCGGCTTTGCGTGCCGCTTCAGATAGTCCGGAGCAGCCACCAAGCGGCGTCCGCCGTCGAGCAAACGCCTACCCCGGGCGCTGGTGTCTACGGGCACGCCCACGCGTAGCGCCAGGTCGATGCCTTCCTCCACGAGGTTCACGTAGCGGTCGCTCAGCAAGATCTCGATGCTTACCTTGGGGAAACACGTGAGGTAGTCCGCAACCAGCGGCGCGGCGAACCAGGTGCCGAAGGTCACCGGTAGGCTCACGCGCAAGTGGCCGCTCGGCTCCAGACTCTGATCTCGGAGTTCGGCGCTCAACTCGTCAAAGGTGCCGAGCACCGCCTGGCAGCCTGCGTGAAAGCGCCGCCCCGCATCCGTGATGCGGATTGCCCGCGTGGTGCGCTCCACCAAGCTGACCCCAAGTTGCTCTTCCAGCTCCGCGACCCACTTGCTGGCGGTGCTTTGCTTCACCTTCAGGTCCTTCGCCGCAGCCGAAAAGCTGCCGCGCTCCACGAGCCGCGTGAACAAGCGCATGGCTTCGATGCGATCCATTGATTCCCCTTTTGGAATGAATCCTAACATGAAGCCGGTGCTGTCACCCGAACTTGGAATGCATACAAATCAACTCACCGGCGCGACGCAAGCGCCGAGCCTGCCACTTCGAGCAGCGCAAAAGGAGAAGCCATGCCCAAGTTCATTCCAGACACTTCGCAAAGTCAGCCGCGCATCGCGCTGCTCGGGTTGGGGGCCATGGGCCGACGCATGGCTCAGCGCCTGCTCTCGGCGGGCTTCCCCCTCGCCACCTGGAGTCGCTCCGGCCTGCCCGCTGACTGCGACTCCCTCGCGTCGACGTTTCGCTCCGACGCGCGCCAAGCGGTCGCCGAAGCGGACATCGTGCTCTCGATGGTGCGCGACGACGCTGCCTCGCGCGAGCTGTGGCTCGACTCAGAGCACGGCGCGCTGGAGTCGATCCGCAAGGATACGCTGGTGCTCGAGTGCAGCACGGTCACCCCCGACTGGGCGCTCGAGCTCGGCGCCGCCGTTGAGGGCGCCGGCGGAGCCTTCCTGGATGCCCCGGTGCTCGGCTCCCGACCCCAAGCCGAAGCCGGCCAATTGATCTTCTTGGTTGGGGGTGAGGGCACGAGTCTGAGTCGCGCGGAGCCTATTTTCGAAGTCTGCGGCAGCGCCCACTATCCACTAGGACAACCAGGTGCAGGCGCGCGGCTGAAGCTGGTCGCGAACGCCCTCTTCGCCATCCAAGTCGCCACTCTGGCCGAACTGCTACCGACCCTTGCCCCGCCTCACAGCACCGCAAGCGACCGAGCGCCGCTCCTCTCCCCCCCAATACAAGCCGCCCTCGAGCGCCTGCCCGTCCTCAGCCCCGCAGCCCTCGGCGCGCTGCGCGGCATGCTGGCCGCCGCCTTCGACCCCATGTTCCCCATCGACCTGGTCGCGAAGGACCTGGGCTATGCTTCAAGCCAAGCTGGGGACGCACCGTTGACCGCCCAGGCCCACGAGGTGTTCCGTGCGGCAAGTGATGCGGGACTCGGCGGCTTGAACCTCACGGCGATCGCAAAGCGGTACGGCTAGCGCAGCTACCCAATCAGATTGCAGTCGAGGATCTTCTCCGCTCGCTCGTCGTGAGGTGTACAGCCACCAATCACGAGCAAGAGCGATGCCTGGAGAAATACCGTGAGGAAAAGCGCCGAGTCAGCGAAAGACAGCATCCAGCGACTCGGCGTCGAGGACGCGCTCAGTCCATTCGACCAACTGCGCCTCCACCGCTGCCGCGAGGCGATTCAAAACCGACTCATCCACGGCGGCATCACCGAACTTGCGCCGCAGCTGGCGCTCCAGCACCCGGCGCTCGCCTTCCGCTCGGCCTCTGGCTTCGCCCTCCGCCCGGCCTCTGGCCATCCATTGTTCTGCCAATGACATGATCGCTTCCTTTGCCTCGGGCGGTGCCTCGCTCAGCGCTTCTAGGAGTTCCTGCTCGGAGAGCGCATCGGTTAGCAGTGTCAGGTAGTATAGCTCACGTGCGTAGCGCCGGTGCGGGCGATTGCTCGCGCTAGAGGTACTTGTGATCGCTATCGCCCTTGATGAACGCCTCGATGTCTCGCTGAAGACGGTCGAGGAATTCGTTGCCTGATGACGCGACCTCGCGCACTTCGTTCCTCTCGTCTTGCCAGTACGTAGACTTAGAAACCGCGCCGCCTGACGGCAGGTAGAGCACTGCGCCCGTGTCCCGTGCGATGGCGAAGCGGCCGCCGCCGCCGTCACTGCCGAACACTGAAATCGCCCGCTCTCCGTCGATGCTCAGCGGTTCCGCCCTCGCTGACGCAGTGCGAGCTCGCGCCGGCGTATCGATGAAGTAGCCATTCCACACATCGGGCAAGCTCGCTCCACCGCACCGACTGTAGATTGCTGTGAGATCGTCCGCTTCCTGGTGCTCCGGCTCCAGCACCTCATTCAATCCCGGAGGATAGCCGAGCAAGGACTCTGAAAGGTGTGCGAGGAGGGCCCGCGTGTCGCGTAACCAGTCGCTCATGCCCGCCGGGTTGCGCGGTTCAAGAAGTCGACCACTGCGCTGCTGAAGTGGTCGTTCACATCGCCGGCGACCATGTGGGTCGCGCCGGTGAGGTCGACGAACTCGGCGTGGGGGCAGGCTTCGAGGAACTCCCGAGCGCCGGCTTCGCTGACCACGTCGCTCTGCTTGCCGCGGATGAGCAAGGTGGGGACCTTCAGGCGGCGGGCCTGGGCGAGCCTTTCCGCGTGGATCTTAGGGCCCTCCGTCGGGTCGAAGCTGTTCGGGTCCCAGGTGCGCATCAGCTTCGGGTCCCAGTGCCAGCGCCAGCGGCCGTCGGGGTGCTGGCGTAGGTTCTTTTTCAGGCCGTTCAGGTTACTCGGGCGCTTTCTGTGGGGCAGGAACTCCGCGATGAAGTCTGCGGCTTCTTCCAGATCGGCGAAGCCGTCAGGGCGCGCGTCCATGAACTCGAGGATGCGACGGATGCCGTCGACTTCCATCTTGGGCGTGATGTCCACGAGCACAATGGCGCTGCAAGCGTCTGCGCCTTGAGCGGCCTCCAAGTCCTGCGTTGCCAAAGACGTGATGCCGCCGAGGGAGGCGCCGACGAGGGCTGGCCTATGGGGCAAGAGCTCGAGCAGCGCGCGCAGATCTTGGACGAAGTGATCAGTGTGGTACTCGCCGTTCGGAGCGAAGGAGCTGTCCCCGTGGCCGCGCAGGTCGAGGGCGATGGCGTAGAATCCGGCGCGCGCCAGCGCCTCCGCGCTGCCTCCCCAGGCGTGGCGAGTCTGACCGCCACCGTGAAGCAGCAATACTCCAGGCGCCTTGCCTGCTTTGTACGCGCGCTGGTCGCCGTAGGCGTCGCCCACCAAGGTGATACCGTGGGGCAACGGAAACGAGCGCACCTCGTGAGTTGGCGCCGTGCCCTCACGCCTGGAGACGGCTCCCGCTTCTTGGGACAGAAACTGCGCGATGTGTGGGAACACCTCTTGTGGAGCCTGCTTGCCGATCAGCAAGTCGCCGTGGCCGTAGTCGGCGCTGTGACCCTGGTCCTTCGAGAACAAGAGGTAGCGCTTGTCCGCGGAGCCAGCGCGTTCGAACGTGCGCTGAACCAGGCGTGGCGGTACCAGGAGGTCGCGCTCCCCCGCGATGAACAGCGTCGGGTGTTGATAGCGCGACAGGCCTTCGGGATCGGGCAGCCGAATGAACTCGCGGAACTTCCGTGACGACACGTTGGTGAACCCGTGCCACAGGTAGCGCCGCTCGAGGCCGCGCTCGACGTTCGGTGCGTGGTACGCCGTTGCCTTGTACTTTGCGGGCACCCAGGGCGCTGCCACTGCCAGGCCGCGCATGAAGGGGCGCGCTGGGATCACGGGCAAGCGCCGGGTGATCGGGCTCATCAGTTGAGCCAAATCGACGCGGCGGCGCTCGCCCTTACGGGGGTCGTGGCTGCCGGCCTTGTCATTTTCCCCAAGGAATCGAAAGTCAGCGGAGCCCACGGTCACCACACGGCGCACCCGCGGGTCTTCTGCCTGGCTCAGGTGCGCCAGCATCAACATGCCGCCCATCGAATGCCCGACCCAGTCGACTTGACCTGCGCCGGTGTGGCGGGTGACGAAGTCGAGGGTGGCGGGCACGTCGTGGTTCAAGAGATCGTCGATGGTCCAGCCTTGCTTGTACTGGCGCTTACGACCGCGAGGAGAGCGGGGGAGGGAGTCTCCCCGGCCGCGCAGCTCCACGGCGAACACCCGGCGGCCTAGCCCGGCGAGGTACGGTGCCAGTCCCCCACCCCCGCCCCAGTCGTAGATGTGAAAGCGACTGAACGCGCCGTGGCAGAGCACGACAGGGGGCAAATCGCTCTTGGCGACATTTTTCCCTGGGGAATATTCGTAGAGCGCGATGTGCCAGCCATCGCCCGTGGCGACGCGGTGCCTTAGGCGATGGCTTGGGCGGTGCTGAATGTCCGCGAAGAGCGAACGACGCTGCTTGGGGGCGAGCTGCATGAATTGACGCCTTTCGCGCTCGAGGCTCGATGATGCGGCTACTGGTTCGGCGCCATGGCGCGAATGAACATTTCGACCATCTCGAAGGGCATGCCGTTGGGCAGGTTCAAGATCGGCAGTCCGATGCCAAACTCGCGGCGGCGGCGCAGCTCAGCGACGCACTCCTTGGGGTCGCCGGTCACCGCGAGCGCGTCGATCATCGCGTCGGTCACGGCGTCTGCCGCTTGGCTGCGAGTCGCCTTGTCCTTGTAGAGGCTGTCGACCTTCTCGCACTCGTCCTTGAAGCCGAAGCCGCTCAGGAGCTCCTTGTAGTAGTCGCCCATGCCGCCGATGTAGAAGCTGATGATCTGCTTGGCTTGGGCCTTCGCCATCTCACCGCCGGTTGGGATCACGGTAGTGAAGGGCGCGACGGTGATCTCTTTCGGATCGCGACCGGCCTTCTTGGCGCCGTTCTCGATCCATTGCATGCCGGTCTTGAACTCCTGGTAAGGCCAAAACGTCGGGATCCAGCCGTCCGCCAGCTCACCGATGCTCTCGATGCTCTTCTGTTTCAGCGCGGCAACGTAGATCGGCACCGTCTTGCGCACGGGGGTCATCGCGAGCTCGAAGGGCCGGTAGTCGTTCAGCTTGGCTCCGGCGTCTGACAGCTTCTCACCCGCCAGCAGCGCCCGTACCACGCGGATCACGTCGCGCACCTGGGTCAGTGGCTTGTCGAAGGGGCGGCCGTGGAAGCCTTCGATCACCCGCTTGCCGCTGGTGCCGAGGCCCATGATGAAGCGGCCCTCGCTGACTTCGTCCAGGGTCGCCGCGTGCATCGCAAGTAGACCCGGCGTGCGCGAGTAAGCATTCACGATGCCTGTGCCGAGCTTGATATTCTTGGTGTGCACGGCCATTTCCGTGAGGAGACTGAAGATCTCGTAACCCCACGCCTCGGGCAGCCAGAAGGAGTCGTACCCCAGCTCATCGGCGAGCTGCGCCGCGCGTAGGTTCAGCTTGCGGTCGTAGTTCTTCCAGAACGCCACGAGCCCAATGCGCTCGTTCTGCTTCGTGTCGGTCATCTTCGGATCTCCTTCTCGCCTCACGGCTGCTCGCCGCTGGTTTTCCCAGTCGGCCTGCGATCCTTGAGATGTAGAGCAAACACTCCAGAGGGGGAAGGGCTGCCTCCCCCCGCGTCCGAGACACGCCTGTGGCGTAGCTCGGACGCTCCCCCTCCCGGCGCCGGGCGCGACTCGCTAAACGCTCGCGCGCCGGGCGGAGGGGGATTCCAGTCGGGGCTGCTTGCAGATTCCGTCAGTACGGTTCGAGAAGCACGCGGTGACCGTGATAGCGCGCCACGCGCACGGAGAGCCAAAGGCATGGGTGCCCCTCTGAGTCTAGCCAGGCGTCGCGGATCATGAGGCTTCCTCAAATTTTGGTTGGCCCGCTAAGTCAATTGTCAGCACCGTGTTGACCATGTGGTGAGTACCGCCCCGACTCTCGATGAGCCCCAGCGCTTCCCTCAGCAGCGTGAGCTGTTCCGTCGGGGTCAGATTGCCGTCCTCGAAAAACACCATGCCAGCGTGGATCTCCACCTGATTGGCGAGGCGCGCAAAGTCGTCTACGTTCTTGGTCACGAGGTGCGATCCTCGCGGAACGCAAGGTCGAGAACCTCGGGGTCCGTCGCGCCGTTCATTCCTCGATCGCGAACGCTGCACGCGTCGACCCCGTCAGCTTGTAAGGCCAACGTCACACGTGGAGACAAATTCTCATCGAGGAGTAGCTTGACGTGCACGGGGCCGTCCACGCCGCGGGTGAGCCTGCGTGTAGACGAGAGCGTAGTCCAAGTCTGTCTCCGTGAGGTAAGGATAGTCTTCGAGTAGGTCAGCTCGTGACACACCTCGATTCAGTTGGCCGCCGACGTTCCTCACGGCAAGGCGCGTGCCCGGAAATGCCGGTTCTCCGCCCAAAATATTGGGGTCGATCGTTAGTCGCGAGCGCCATTCAGCAAAGTCGAAGCGCTTCGCGACCTCGCGGATCTGATCTCCGAGCTTGAGGACCAGGCGCTTCCCGAGCTCTACTTGCTCAGGCTCGACCGGCTGTGCGACGGCCTTGGCGACCAGCTTGTAGAGACGCTTGCGGTCCGCCACCCCAATGTCGAGGCCAAGCTCTTGTTCCACGCGTAGGTACACGACGTCTGTGCGCGTAAAGCGAGGCAGCTTGCGTTTGGGGAGGACACCCCGTTCGAGCTCCTTGCGTACCCGGAACTCGGGGATCCCGAAGACGGCAGCAACCTCATTCGCGGTAAGAGCATCCTGAGCCATAAATATTCCCGGACTAGGGAATATTAATCCGAGACTGGCGGCGCGCCACCCATTTTGAGCGGCTGCGGTAGCGGGGTTCCGTAACCGCTCCAGCTTTTCACCAAGCTGCCGTTCTTCGGTGCGGGAGCCGCACACGCGACCTTGCCTAGCGTTCCCAGGGGAAACCGATGAAGAACCTCGCCGTCTGCTGCCTGTAGCCTTTCGCCTTGTTTGGATGCTCCGGAGCGGACGGCTCCCGCGGTGACGAAGGCGTTTCAGGCGAACAGGGCGCGACGGGTGAACAGGGCGCGACGGGTGAACAGGGCGCGACAGGCGAACAGGGCGCGAGCGGGCAGAGCTGCTGGGACCTCAACGAGAACGGCGCCAAAGACCTGGAGGCGGAAGACACCAATCAAGACGGCGTGGTCAACGTGCTCGATTGCGTGGTCGGTGCTTCCACGCCCACTAGCGCCCCACGAGAGCACTTTGGCTCGTACGCCGTCGGGTCGCCGCAGTACCTGGAAGTCTATAGCTACGCGACCGGCACCATCGACCCGCTACAAGATGGTTGTGATCTGTGGGCGTGGCGCCTCGAGAGCAACGGCGACTACTCGCTCGTCGCGAAAAACGCCTACGTGATCGGCACGCAGAAGTTCCCGAAGATTTTCACCGACACGCAGAACACCACGATCTACGGGTTCGACCTGTGCACCGCTGCGTGCAGCGCCAACGCCGAGTGCGTGGGAACGTACTACAGCTACGTGAACGACGCCCAGGGGCAGTCGACTGCCATCACGTGCGAGTACCTTGGTTATTTCCCGGCGGAGGCAGAAGCTTCGTTCCAATACGCGCCTGTGCGGGTGAAGGCGGGCGCCCGTGACTCCCAGATGGAAGCTTTCTTGGGTGGTCGCCTGGATCAAGGCTTTGCTAGCGTGTGCCCTTGATGAGCAGCTAGCCGTCAGCGCGGGTGCTCCTCACCCACAAACCATGGGGAAACGCGGGGCGCCTGGTCAGCGCTTGGGCGCGAGGCACTTGATGTAGGCGACGGTGTCGTTTGACTTCAGGATGCAGGCGACGTCGATGCTGCCTTGCTCACAGCGCTCGATGAACTTGCGTCGGCGTTCGGCGTCGCTCTTCTTCATGTTGGCGAGTGCGGAAGCCGACGGGCGCTGGTCGAGGGGCAACGCTTCGAGCTCTTGCTGCGAGACACGCTGCATGTGATCGAATGCGGCACCGCAGCGGGCCTCCTGCTTGCTTGCCGCGGGTGGCGGGGGAGCTTCAGGTGTGGGCTCGGGAAGGCGATCGCGATCCCCACGCTTGGTGGCCTCATAGACCACTTCCCAGGCGTCGTGCTTCGGATCGTAGGTGAGCACGAGGGGTAGCTTGGGACCGTAGGCCGGAACGCGATCGCTGATCACGTAGATTTGCTTGTCGATCACAGCGCAGCCCTCGACGGTGTCGCCGAAGCGGTCGCGGTCGCGCTTTGCCCCACGGATCCACCCTTTGCGTGCTAGGTCGTAGACGTTCGGGCTCCGCTCCATGTGCTCCTCGAAGAACACGAGCTTGCCCTGGCTGCTGACTGCGCAGCCCTGTCCACCGTCCAGCATCCTCGGCGCTTCGCTCCACTTGCCGAGGCGCGTGTCAAAGACCGTCACGTCCCGAGCCGCGGCGCCCGTTGGGTTGTCGACATCGCGTCGAAAGACTCGGCCGCCGAGCAAGTAGATCTTGTCGCCAACGACGACCGGCGCGCTGCCGCTTCTCGCGTTGGGTAGGTCCGGCAGTCGCGTGAACTCGCTTCCTCGAAGAAGGTAAGCAGTTTGGACGGACTCGGTGACGAGCGGGCTGACGCGGCGGCTGCCACCGAAGACGTAGATGGATTCGCCGACCGCAGCCACGGCAGGGCCACCGAGGGGCTCTGGAAGCCTTGCAGCGCGCGTCCAGAGTCCGTGGGCGATATCGTACCACTCGGCGCTGTCGCGGTAGTCGCTTTCCATCCCGCCGACCACCAGCAGGCGGCTCCCCAGCGAGGTCGCGCCGAAGTGCATCCGCCCGTCTCGCATCGGTGGCATCCCCGCCCAGGTTTTCGTACGGGTATCGAAGCGCCGCACCCGCGAGTCCGGCCAGCCCGTGGTGCCGCCGAGCCAGTACAAGTAGTGGTCCAGAGCTAGTACCTGGCCGCCGTCACTGCCTCGGGGGGTGCTGATTGAGTCCCCCGGGAAATGAGTGCGCGGTGCCGGTGCGGGTTCCGGTCGGTTGGTGCCGACCGTTGCCGTGGTCGAGGATGCGAGCTGGGGTGTCACCCCTGGCGTCGCGGCGCGCTCGGAGCCAGCGGCGCACGCGCAAATCAACGCGGAAACACCCAGGGGCCAACTCGCGGGGGTCTTGTTCACGAGCGTTGTACGTTGTACCGGCGCAGGCATTCCCAGGCGCTGTCAACCAAGCAAGCCAAGCAAGTCTTCCCGGGTCAGACTGAGGGCCTTGTCGGCTTCCCCAAGGGCCGCATCCGCGATGGCCCGCTTCTGCTCCTGGAGCGCGAGGATGCGCTCCTCCACACTGTCCTCAGCCACCATGCGGTGCACGATCACCGGGCGCTCCTGGCCGATGCGGTGGGCGCGATCGGCGGCTTGGTCTTCAACCGCCGGGTTCCACCAGGGATCCAGCAGGAAGACGTGATCCGCTGCGGTCAGGTTCAAGCCGGTGCCGCCCGCCTTCAGAGAGATGAGCATGACCGGCGGACCAGATTCCGCCTGGAAAGTTTGCACGACTGCGTCGCGATTGGCGGTGCTGCCGTCGAGGCGCACGAAGTCGAGCCCAGCGCCGCGCAGCGCGGGCTCCACCAAGTCGAGCAGGCTCGTCCACTGGGAGAACACCAGGCTCTTGTGGTTCTCCGCTGCGGCGCGCTCCAAGTGATCGACCAGCAGCGTGACCTTCGACGAGGGCGGCGTATCCGCAGGGCTGCCGCTGTGACCAGGCAAGAGCGCCGGATGACAGCACGCCTGACGCAACCGGAGCAGCGCCTCCAGCGCCGCGAGCACGCTGCTGCCGGCTCCCAGCTGGCTTGCGAGCTCCTTCTCCGTCGCCGCTCGCACGGCGTCGTAGGTGGCTCGCTCCGTGTCCGTCAGCTCGACATACAGCGTCACGTCGGTGCGCGGGGGCAGCTCCGGGGCCACGTCGCGCTTCAGGCGCCGCAGCAGGAACGGCGCGATGCGGCTGCGCAGGCGCTGGGCCGCGCCGCTCTGGCCCTCTGCGATGGGCTTCGCAAAGCGGTTGTCGAAGTCGGCCCGACCGCCGAGTAGCCCGGGATTGCTGAAGTGGAGCTGGCTCCACAGCTCGTCCAGGCGGTTTTCGACGGGCGTACCGCTCAGGGACAGGCGGAATTCCGCGGGGATTGAAAACGCCGCTTGAGCCACTTGGCTGTCGGGGTTCTTGATGGTCTGGGCTTCGTCGAGGATCAACGTGTTCCAGGTCTCGGCGGCCAGCGCGTCGCGGTCGAGGCGCAAGAGCGCGTAGCTCGTGAGCACCAGGTCGGCCTGCTTGTCGAGCTCGCGCTTCGCACCGTGGTACACACAAACTGTTAAATCCGGACGGAATTTATTGGCTTCGCGGCGCCAGTTCATCAGCACACTGGTCGGACACACGACCAGAGTGCGCTTGCGCTGCTTCGTAGTGACCTCAGGTAGACTCGCCAGGGCCTGCAGTGTCTTGCCCAAGCCCATGTCGTCTGCCAGCACGCCGCCGAGGCCTGCCTGACGCAAGAAGCCGAGCCAGGAGACGCCGGCCTCTTGGTAGTGCCTAAGGGTCGCGTTGAGCGTCTTTGGCAGCTTGGCTTCAGGCAGGCCCTCGAAGCCATCGACCAGCGGAGCCAGCGCAGCAAGCTCAGGCGGCGCGGGGTAGTCGAGGTCGCGGCACAGCTGGAGCAGCTGCGGCTTTGCGTACGCCGCCAGCTCGTCCTTTTGTTCCTTCGCGGACAGCAGCATCAGTACGCGGTGGCCGTGTTGACTCAAGAAGTCCGCCGGCAAGGGAGCGAAGCCACCATCGCTGAGCGGCACCAGGTCGAGGCCTTGTTGCCACGCCTTGAGCACTGCGTTGGCGTCGGCGCTCACCGCCTTGCCGTCGTCCGCGGTGCCAGAGAACTCCAGGGAGAAGTCGCTGCCGCTGATCGACAGCTGCGGGCTGAGCGACGCCTTGCGCAGGAAGCGCTCGGGCGCGTCGCCGGTCACGCGCCCTGCGCGCGCGCGGTAACGATCGAGCCGCGTGGCAAACTCGGTAGCTGCTTCCGCGTGGAAGTGCTGGCGGCGACCAGGGATCAGCCCCAAATCCTCACGCAGGCGGTCCGCGACCTGCTTTTCTTCGCCGGTGTCCCGCACCGGTACGGCGCCACCCAGGATCACCAGCTCGTCGTTGTCGATGCGCGCGACCGGCGGATCGCCATAGACCAGCACTGCAAACGCGCTGATGCTGCCGCCTTCCTGGGTGATCTGTACTTCGGCGCGAGGCCTCAGGTGGCGCGCCGCCTGGGGCAGCTCGTCGGTGAGTACGTCGACGTCCATCTTCTCGCGCAGCGCGGGCAAGATGGTTGTGATGAGCTCGGCGCTCTTGGCCTTGGGGTACTCCCGGGTGCTCGGCAGGTTCTGTAGGCGCTTGCCGGTCAGCTCGGTGCCGCGCAGGGATTTCAGCACCGCGCCCTCGCCGTCGCGCACCAGGGCAACCCCAGGCAACACCACGGCGAGCACGTCGGGGTGGCGCTCGATGGTGACGCGAAAGCCTGCCTTCGTCGCTTCCACGCGCGCCCGCGGTGCGATGCTGTCCCCCGAGGCGCGGCAGGGCTTGCCGTTGAGCTCGAGGTGTTTTACTTCCGCGAGGGAACGTAGTAGCCCTTGGAAGAAGTCCGGCGGCAGGGTGCCGTTCGGCCGTCCCGAGAGCGCGCGATCGAGCTGCAGATCGGCTTGCTCGATATCCAACGCCTGCGCGCCGCTGTCGTTCTTGAGCAGCGCGGCGATGGAGCCGTCGACCAGCGTCTCTTGATCGCCGACGCGCTTGACGCGGATCAAGAGCACTTGTTCCCCTGGCTCTGCCCGTTCCGGCAGGGTCTTCAGGCGGTACACCAGCTCACCCAGGTTGCGTGGCGGCTCGGGCAACGCTTGGCCTTCTTCGCGGGCGCGCTTCAGCGCGATGGTCGCGGCCGCTACGTGGGCACACGGATCGTCGCCACCGCAGCTGCAGTCCCACTCGGCGTCTTCGACGTAGAGCGTGGCCACCGGCGCGATGCGCAGCTTCGGGTCGGTCACCTTGAGGCTGACGGAGTCTTCGTCTTGCTCAGCGCCAAACACGTGGCCTGCCCGCGCCATCTCCACGCCGCGACTCCAGTTGCGCGCGGTAGAGGCTCCGCGCACGCTCTTGAACAGCTCTTCGAGCGCCGCGCGCTCAGCGGGGGAGACCATGGCGCGCGATGTACTCGTTTTCTTTGGGTGAGGCCAGTCAGGTACCAGTCGGGCCTCAGGTCGTGGTAGCTCCGCAGCATGGGTAGGCTGAAGAGCGCAGGGATCGGTTGCTTCGTGGGTGTCTCGCTGTGCGTCGTCGCGGTGCCGGCGCTCGCGGATGAAGACGATCCGCCCTACCAAGTCGCTTCCTGCGCCGATCCGGATCCAACCAATAGCCTCCAAGCAGACCTCGGCAGCGGTGTGCTCGGCGTGGGCTACGAGCAACGCCTCGTCAAGCATCTCTCGCTTCGACTGACGCTGCAGTACAACAAGCCCTGGTACACCGAGACTTGGGGTGGACCCGACACCGACGCGTACGCTTGGGCAGTGGAGCTGCGGCCTTTTATCTTTCCCTTCGGAACCGGAATGAAGGGGCTCTACCTCTCGCCGTTCGGCCGGGCGGGCATCGGCTACGCCAAAGATGGGCTCGACAAGACGGAATCGAATCCGGTGTGGAGCGTTGGCGCCACGGCTGGGTACGGCTGGATGTTCAACTACGACCGCATCTTGCTGCGGCTCGGAGCTGGCGCGCAGTACTGGGCGTATGAGACCGGTTCCCAGAAGAAGGCGGGCGTGAAGGGCGTGTATCCGCAGGTGGATATCATCCTCGGCTGGGCCTTTTAGAGCGACTGACGAGGCGATTCTCCCGGTTCGGAGATTTTCCGTAGGAAACACGCCATGCATCTCCCTCCCGCTGGGTAGACTGTTTGAGTGTCCGCTCCGAAACCCAAGGGCTCCGATCTCGTCAAGCACACCAAGCGAGACCTCAAGCGGAGTTCCAAGAAGGCAGGGCGCTTCCTCAACAAGTACTCGAAGAAGCGCTATCAGATCTTCTGGACGTACGGGATCGTGCTGCTCTGCGGCTTGATTTACGGCATCTATTGGGTGGGGACCAAGATCCGCTACGAATTACTGGGTGGAAAAGAAGCGGACGCCAAGGCGCGGCTCAACACCGCCGAGTTCTGGCTCAAGGGGGATCCTGGGCGAGCGCTGCCCATCGAGCTCAACGGAGACGGTGCTGTCGATTTCCTCGGCGGCTACCGTGGCTTCGACCCGAGCGGGGACTACCTGGGGGCGTTTGACGGCAAGACCGGTAACGTGCTGTGGCGGGTTGGCCCGATCAAGTTTGGGATGGGACCGACGCTCTACACCACGTCGGAGAACGTGCTGATCGTCGGCTACCCCCAGGATCTCGTGTTGGTCGAACTCAAGAGCGGAAAGGAGCTCCAGCGGGCTCAGGCACCCCACGCGATCCGTGAGTTCTGTCCGGATCCGTCGGGAAAGCCAAACGTCGTCCTGCGAAACTACAACCAGGTGACTCAGCTCAGTTTGGTCGATCTCGGTACCGCAGCAGGGGACGCGTCCTGGTGCGGGGCGCAGATGATACCAGGGGTCGGCAAGCGCCTTTCTGGTGTGACGCCGCCCGAGGGCATGAACGCCAGTGCGCGCATCCTCGAGGACGAGGCGGGCAACCGCTTCTTCACTGGGCTCAAGACTTCTTCTGGTGGTCCCTCGCCCGTGCTGATCGCCCAAGACCAAGCCGGAGCGCATTTGTGGAGTCAAACCTATCCGGGAACAACGCCTCCCTGGGTGGCGCTAGCCGAGGGCCGCGCGTACGTGGTCAGCAATTTCGCGACGCCCCCAGCGCTGACGGCCTACGACGCGAAGACCGGAACGCAGCTGTGGAAGAACACGACGGCGAACCTGCTGGTGACGAGTGGTGTCTCGGCATCCAAGGACGCCGTCTACGTCCAGGTCGGCAAAGGGCTCTGTTTGTTCGATCCGAAAGACGGCAAGCTCAAGGCCACCTTGGGTGACGCCGCCGCGCTGTAGACCGAGCGGCCGCCAGGAAGCTTCGTGATTGCGCGCTCAGCCGAGGGCGAGCGCGGCGTTGGCCTCGAGCTCCGAGCTGTCCAGCACCAGGTCGATACCGTGCTCGGCGAAGCGCCGCGCGGCGTACAGGCTCCGCGGATCTCCGCCGTGATCGAGCTCCCACTGAGCGTGCTCGATGAGCAGGCTAGAGGCCAGCGCTCGGCCCAGCGTCAGCGCGCAGCGCCGCGCACCGGCTTCAAAGGCCCTCGGATCGTTGGGGCCCGTGCGGCTCACCCACTCCAGGGCATGGCCAGTCGCCTTCAGGGTCGTTTCCGCGAGGTTTTTGAGGCGCGAGTCGTTGGCGGAGGTCGCGTGGCGCTTGATCTTCTCCGACAACAGACCCCAGGTGTTCTCGCGCTGCAGCGCCCGGAAAGTCTCCAAGCTGAGCACGTTCGTCGTGCCCTCCCAGATGCTCAGGACCTGTGCGTCGCGGAGCAACACCGGCAGCCCGGTGTCTTCTACGTACCCGGCGCCGCCGAAGCACTCGAGCACCTCGCTCGCGTGAGCCACCGCCTGCTTGCCCGTCATCAGCTTCGTGAGCGGCTGAATCGCGTACAGCGCACGCTGCTCTTCCTCGGTGATTTCGCCGAGCTCCGCGCGACCCATCAGCCGCACCTCTTCGAACACCAACTGAAACGCTGCTTCGTACTCGGCGGCAAGGCCAGCCAGCGTGTCGAGGTGCAGGGGCTTCTCGCTTAGCGGCGCACCGAACGCCACGCGGCGCTTGGCGTAGTCCCGCGCCAACGCGAGCCCACGACGCATGCTCGAGACGGCGACCACCGCGTTCCAGGTGCGCGTGATGTTCAGCATGTTGGCCATGTTGCGGATCCCGTTGTCGAGGCCGACCACGGGCTGTGCGAGGGTTCCGTCGAGCGTGAGCTCGGCGGTTGGCAGGTTCTTCGTGCCGAGCTTTTCCTTGAGGCGGTTGACCAAGATGTGATTCAGCCGCCCTTGGTCGTTCTTCAGCTCCACGAAGAAGAGCGCGAGCCCTTTGCCGCCGCTCGGATTGCCCTCAGGGCGCGCCAACGTGAGCGTGACCTCGCTCGTCACCGCAGAGGTGAACCACTTCGTTCCGTAGAGGCGCCAGCCGTCGGCGCTCTCCTTGGCGACGGTTTCGCTCAATCCGACGTCGGAGCCACCGGTGCGCTCGGTCATCCACTGGCCACTGGTCCAGGCCTGAGCTGGATCCCTGTGGATCAAACGGGGCAACACGCGGTCTCGCAGCTCCGGCTTGGCGAGCGTCTCCAAGGTGCGCGCCGCGCCGTCGGTCATGGCGAGGGGGCAGGTGTAGACCTGCGTCGAGGGGGCGAAGAGGTACATCAGCGCAAACTGATGGATGCGCGAGTAGGCGCCGTGCTTGCGCTCGTACGCGGTACCAACCACACCCTTTTCCGCGGCGACCTTCGCGTACTCTTTCCACGCGGTATTCACCTCGAGGTGGTCGATGCGATTGCCCCAGGGATCCCACGAAGTGAGCTGCGGCTCCTCGTTGCGATGGCGGATCGCGAGCTCATACAGCCGACCCGCGGCGAGCTCGCCCATTTCCTTCAGGCTGGGTGTGATCTCACTCAGCACCTCCGCGGGCACTTGCCGCTCGAGGAATCGGCGCAACACGCGGTCGTCTTCGAACTGGGGGGCGAGCTCTGGCGGCGCTTGGATGAATCCCATGGGGCATCTATCCCAAGGACCGTCGACGCGCGCAACCCGGGGTTTGTCCCACCTCCAGCGGTGCGTTTTGTTGCTGAACCAACCGCACGGATTGCGTGCGGGAAAGGACTGTGGTTCACGCAAGGCATGCGCGTTCGCTTGGCTTGCATTGGTTTGGCCTGTCTTCTTGTCGCGTGTGGTTCGGACGAGGGATCAGGGGGAGAGGGAGGCGCCGGTGCTACGGCGGGTGTCGCTGGCGCTGGGGGTGGCGGAGCCGGCGTAGCAGGCACTGCTGGCTCGGGCGGCGCGGCAGGCAGCGCCGGGGTCGGCGGCGCCGGAGCCGCGGGCGGCTGCGTCGGAGCGCCCGCGTTGGATGATAGCTTCCCCAGGCCAACGGCCGCGGCGATTCAGTTCAGTGCAAAGAATCCGTTACCGCAGGGAGAGAGCATCGTCTACAACGACTGGGGCACGCCCAACGCCGTGCGGGCGATGCGTCCGGACGGCAGCGAGCAGAGCCTGCTGTTCACGGCGCTCAGGGTTTGGAGCATGGGCGTGGAGCCTGGAGGCGCCCGTATCGCTTTCTCCGCAACAGATCCAGCTCAAGAGACCAACTACGGGCTCAACTTCCTTGACTCGATCCAGCACACCTGGCTCTACGACTCGTCGACGCAGCAGGTTGAGCTGGTTTCGCACGGAAATATCAATGATGAGTGCCACTTGTTCGCGCCGGACGGGACAGGCCTGTATGTCTGTCGTCGCTTCGACTTCGCCGAGGATAGTTCCGGGGGCCATTTCAAGGGTTGGCAGCTCGGGCGGATCGATTTCGGCTGCGGAACGTATCAGGCCTACGGCGCGCTCCAAGACAACGTGTTCGAGCTCAATCCGGCGCCGCTGCTCCCAGCAGCTGCAGGACAAGACGTGAGCGAGCTGTTGTTTACCCGCATCACTCTCACCCCCCCAAACACTCAGGTCCGGGAAATCCGCCGCATGCAGGTCAGCGATGGCAGCAGCGAGGGCTTCTTGGCGGATGCTGACAACCCCGTCGTCTCGCCCGACGGAAAGCGGTTCTTGTACCGCTCTCGCGTCGCGCCTCGCGGCCTGTACGTTCGCGATGTCAGCGGAGGAACTCCGGTTTCGATCGTGGCTGCCGACGTGACGAATCCGGTTTGGTCGCCTGACGGGACACGGGTTGCCTACTTGATGCCGGATCCAACGCAGTGCTCTCATATCGAAGTTCGGGCGGCAGACGGCACCGGGGATGCGACGCGCCTGCTCGACTGCGTGGATTCCGGGCAATTCGTGACCAAGTTGAGCTGGATCCAACGCTCCGAGTGAGCAAAGTGCGTCGCCCCTGGGCAAAGCCGCGGCGCTTCGGTTAGCGTCCCGCCATGTTTGGCTTGAGCGTTTCGTTGGGGATGTCGGGGCATACGCTGCGTCGGGGACTCAGCGGGTTGGTCAGTGGCCTGGGGCTGCTTTCACTGGTGAGCTGTGCGCATGAGCCGAAGGCGGCGCCGCCCCCCGTCTATGCGCCGCCTCCCGCGCCGCCCCCAACAGCGGATAACTTCCTGCGCGTGCCCGCGGCGGCGGCGCCCGCACAGCCGCCCCCTTGGCTCGATCTGACCACGCCCGGGGAGCCGAAATCCGGCTGGCTGGCGCTAGAACCCGAGCGCAGCGCGTGGAGTGAGAAGGCCTACCTGGCGCTGACGGCCTACGGAGTCCTCGCGCTGGATCTCGAGCGAGGCATGCGAGGTTTGATAAAAATTCCAAAGGGAAATGTGGCCGCTGCCCTGTTGGTGGGCGACGGCAGCACGCCGCTGCTCGCGAACGATGAGGGCGAGCTCTATCGTGCGAAGGACTTGGACGCCGCGGTCAAGGGCGAGTTCGAGCTCTTGAGCACAACCGCAGGCGCGCAGTTCTGGGACGCGCGCGGCAAGTTCGTGGTCATCAAGGGTGAGCAGGGCGAAAACGACAAGCTCTGGATCTCCCAGGACCAGGGCAAGACGTTCCGCGAAGGGCCGGCGCTCCCACCAGACGTGCGCAAGATCGTCGTGCGACGGGACGGGGTCATGGCGGTCGAGGTGCACGACTTCAAGATTTGGGTCAGCGACGGCTGGCGCCCGTTCGCCGAGGCCAAGCTCAAGCCGCCAGAGACCGGTGAGAACCGCGAGTTCCTGGCAGAGCGCGGCGTGCTGGAGCGCTGGGGGGACGCCATCGTCGCGGGCTATGGTTGCCCGGAGAAGACCATGGCTAAATCCATGTGGAACTGGATGGATAGCGCGCCATTCCACAGCAGGTTGGTGACCGCCTGGCCCGGCGAAGTCGTCGAGCCCACGCTGCCCAAGGTGCCAACAGCGGCTAGCAAGGTCAGCAAGTCGGACTGCGTCGGCGGACTGCTTGGAGTGCTCTCAGGGCGCACCGCGCCCCGTGGTGCATTCGCACTCGAGTGGTCAGAGTCCTCGCTCCCGACGGGGAAGCGCGTGGCGGTCGCCCTCGGAGATGCCGCGTGCAGCCCCACAGACAGTGAAGAGCGGGTGGAGAAGTACACGGTGCTCGGCACCGGAGCCGACAAGCAGAGCCACGAAGAGACGCACAAGTACCGCGTGTGCAAGCAAGACGCGAAGCTCAAGCGCTGGGGCAGCGTGGCCCTCGTGACGTCGAGCGGTCTCAACGTCGTACCCGTCACGCCGGGATGTCATCTCGAGTCGGTGAGCACCGCGATTGGTCTCGGTCTGTTTGCCTGCCGCAACCCCGAACAAAAGACGGTGTCCTTTGGCGTAGTGGGCGCGACGGGTTTGCAGAGCGAGGTCGCGCTACCAGGGACCAAGGTCGAGCGGCTGCACGGGCACACCTACGCCGCGGACGGCACCTTGGTCGTCGAAGTGGAGCTCGACGGCAAGACGCGCCACTTCTTGCGCAGTCCCGCTCAGCCGGGGGCAGGGCGCTGGCGCAGTCTCCCCGCGGAAGCAATCGCCGCGAAGGCACTGGCAGGAGGGCGCGCGCTGGTCGCACTGCCTGGGGTCGGTGGGGATCCCAACGTCTTGAACCTCGTGCTGGACACGCCTCAGGGGCTGGCGCCGTTGCCCAGTGTTGCCCTCACCCAGAACGCCGTGGCGTGGGCAGTCACGGGGGATGGCCGCGTGAAGCTTTGGCTGCATCCCCGGCTGACTCGAGTAGCGGACAAGCCGGCTCCCGGTGAGCAGCCGGCGTTACCCTTCTGGGTGTCCACGTCGGGTACTCTGATCCCAGCGGATCAGTGATCCGCGCGGCGCCCTAAGAAGGGCCGCGCGCGAATGGGCAACCG
The DNA here is from genome assembly GCA_020633205.1 of Polyangiaceae bacterium. Classification (NCBI taxonomy): domain Bacteria; kingdom Pseudomonadati; phylum Myxococcota; order Polyangiales; family Polyangiaceae; species Polyangiaceae bacterium. The sequence goes on along the minus strand of JACKEB010000010.1, from coordinate 296,646 downwards.
CACCTTGCTAGACCGCGCGAGCGGCGTAGTAGGCTTCTACATCTGGGCGGGCGAGCACTTTCCGGCTCCAGTTGTAGAACACGGTCAAGCCGATCCCCCAGACGATTGCGAAGATTGTCCCGCCAATCGTCCCACCAAGGACTGCAGCCTTCATGATGTTCATCGCTGACGTGCCGGCGGAGCTACTCGGCAAGGAAGCTTCGAGGCGGTCCATGAAGTTCGTGAAGACCGTGTAGGTGCGCATCGCGACGATCAGGCCCCAGATCAGCTTGAGAATCGTGAAGACCATGATCGCTGGCAGCGCCGTGCGAACCAGCGCCTCTCGCGCAGCGTTCTTGTACTGCTTCGCACTCCACGCCATGGCCAACACATAGCCCTCGACGCCTGCCGCGATCAGAGAGACCAGCGTGGCCGGGCCCTTCATCGAGGCGGCCTGGAGTTCCTCATACATCTTGGCTTGCGCTTCCACGAAGCCGGGCGGCATGCCGGGTTGAGGCGGCGGAGGGCTTTGCCCCAGGCCGGTGAGGTTCGAAAGCATGCCGAGCAGCGCGCCCAGAAGACCTAGCGCCGAAAGCACGAGCAGCAGCACCAACACCGTGTTCATGCTCTTCGGCTCGGTCCCCGTCATCGCGGGAGCGGTTCCAGGAGCTGGCTCTTGAGGAGGAGCGTAGAGGTTCGACATCCCGGCGATACTAGCGGGCTCGGGTCAGCGGGGGAGCAGCAATCGCGTGTTCAACCGCTCAACGCTGGAGCTTGCGATACAAAAGGCCGCTCAGGGCAACGCCGGCCACGAAGGTGATGATCGTGATGCGGATGCTGAACAGCCCGAGCGCCAAGAGCCCCAACGTTGGTCCGAAGCCAATGAAGATCAGCACGCCCATCGCCGGCAGCATCGTCATCACGTACTCCATCCGCTTCTGGCGCGCCTGGGCCGCTGCCTTCTCCAGAAAGGCGCGATCTTCCGGGCTGAGCTGGTTCTTGTCGAACATACGCCACACCCTATCCGAGGCCCCCGAGGGCGTCTCGCGCAAAGGCCTCCCGCAGGGCTCACGTCTTCGGGGCGCTCCCGCTCAGCTCGACCCAAGCGCTCGCAGCGCCTCGTGGCGGATCTTACCCGTGGGCAATCGCGGCAAAGCGTCCACGATTCGCAGCTCTCGAGGCCACTTGTAGCGCGCCAAGTGCCCGTCCAGGCTCGCTAGCAGGGCGTCACTGAGCGCCTGGTCCCCGATGCGGTTTCGCTCGCTCGCCCCAGCTTCACTGAGCTCGATGGCGACGCACGCGCGCTCTCCCCACTCTTCGTCGGGCACGCCGTAGGCCGCCACGTCGCCGACCCAGGGTGACTCGAGGAACGCTCCTTCGATTTCCGCTGGGTAAATGTTTACGCCTCCGCTCAAGATCAGGTTGCTGCGGCGCGCGGAGAGAAACACATAGCCGTCCTCATCCACATGCCCTAGGTCGCCGGCGGTGAAGACGTGGGGCTCCAGGTAGCAAGCGCGTGTCTTGTCTTCTGCCCGGTGATAGACGAACGGCGTCGGTAGTTCTCGGTGACGACAGTACAGGGTACCCACGCTGCCGGGTGGCATGCGCTGCAGCTCATCGTCCAGGGCGAACACTTCGAATTTCGGGAGCGGCTTGCCAACGCTACCGGGATGCTCCAGCCAGTCTTGCGAGTCGATCAGCGTGTAGACGCCGCCTTCCGTTGCCCCCCAGTACTCGACGAGCAGTGGACCCCACCACTCGATCATCTGGCGCTTGATCCCGGGGCTGATGGGAGCGGCGCCATGCAACACCAGCTCCAAGCTCGATGTATCGAGGGCGCGGCGCGCGTCGGCATCGAGGCGCAACAGGCGCACGCACATCGTCGGGACGACGTGGGTGTGGCTTACCCTGAGGGCAGACACAGCCTCGCTGAACGCCTGCTCGGAGAAGCGTGGCAAGACACTGACGCGCGCGCCGTTCATCAAGTCATAGACCGCGAACATCAGTGGAGCCGCGTGGTACATCGGGCCGGTGATCAGGTGGGTGTGCGGCGTGCCATCCCCGCGCCGACCTTCAAGCCCAAGGGCGCGACCGGCAGCCCGCAGCGCCTCCCAGGCAGCATCGAGATCGGTCGCGCGCTGGCGTTCGACGCCCTTGGGGCGCCCGCTCGTGCCGCTCGTGTAGATGCGAGTGCCACCGGGCTTGCCGTTCATCGGCGCTTCGCGTGCGACGCGGGAGCCTCGGTCCAGCGCTTGCTCGTAGCGTTCGCCCAAGATCAGCCGCGGAAACCCCTCAGGCAAAAGGCCCTCGAGTTCCGGATCGACGATGACCAGGCGCGAGCCCGAATCCGTGAGGATATACGCCACCTCCCTGGATGACAAATGCCAGTTCAGCGGGGTGAGCCAGGCGCCACCCGCGATGGCGCCGAGGACCACCTCCAGATACTCAGCGCGATTCTTCGAGAGCAGCGCGAGATTGTCGAGGGGCCGAATGAGACTGCCGACAGACAGCGCGAGACTGTCGAGAGGCAGGCCTGCGAGCTGGCGGAGCGCGTCGCCACCTTCCAGGTCGGGCGCTAGCTGCTCGGGATGCTGGAGCAGTGCGGCGAAAGCCCAAACGCGACCTTCGAGCTCGGCGTAGCTCAACAGCATGCCGCCATCGGGGGAAACCAGCGCGGCTTCCTGGGTTGGATCGAGATCTAGCGCGCCAAACAACCTGGAGGGCATTGGGCAGGATGATAGAGCATTGAGCCGGATAGGGCATTGAGCGGGAAGACAGCGCATCGCGCGAGCTGATTGTCCGAGAGGATAGGGGACTGAATGCTCGGATTCGCGGTATCGTTCGGACGATGACCAGCGCTCTCGACCGCATCCAGGAGCAGAGCACGCGCTTGGTGGAGATGGCGCGAGGGATCCAGGTGCTTGGCATGCTCACCTGGCCAAGCGATGTCGTAGACGCCTTCGTGGAAGGCTGGCACAAGGGGCAGCGCGAGCTACCAGTCGTGACTCCCCCTCAGGTGGATCTCAGCGCGCAAATCGACGGCCTGGAAGCGCTGCTCGAGGAGTTCGACCTTGGACACCCCTTGGGGCGTTACCTTGCGGCAACAGCAGCTTCTTACCTGGACGCCGCGCGCTTGGTCACTGCAGCAGGTACTCGCGGCTTTCTCGAACTGAGTCGCAATCTGTACGGTGATCCGAGTTCCCGCATGCCGGGGACCAACGCTTCGTACTTGGATGCCGCACAGACTCTGCTCGACACGACTGGGCCGCTGGCGGAGAGCATCGGTCCAGACGCCGCCGACTACTGCCTCACCGCGGAGTACGTGCGTGCCGAGCTCGAGCAGCGCATGAGTAGCTTCTTCACGCAACATCAGGTCGAGGTGGTGATCGATGAGTCGCTGGCGAGCAAGGCCGCAGCCAGCGCGACCCGGATCCGCATTCGGGGTCGCACCTGCTTCAGTCACGAAGATCTAGCGCAGCTCCTCGAGCACGAAGCTTTCGTGCATAGCGCGACCGCCCTCAACGGCCGCGCGCAACCCATCGTAGGCGCGCTCGGGCTCGGTGCTCCGCGCACGACGTCGACCCAGGAGGGCCTAGCCACGCTGGCGGAGGTGTTGACGGGGGCGATCGATCTGGCTCGGCTGCGTCGCCTCGCGTTGCGCACGGTCGCGGTGCACAACGCGCTCAACGGCGCCGATTTCATCGACACGTTCCGCTTCTTCATGGATCAGGGGCAGACCGAAATGGAGAGCGTGCGCTCCGCCATGCGCGTCTTCCGCGGCGGAGACGTCCGCGGCAAGGTCGTGTTTACCAAGGACGCCGTCTACCTCCACGGTCTGTTTAGTGTTCATACGTTTTTCCGTAAGGCAATAGCGGAGCATCGCCTCGCGCTGGTGCGGAGGGTGTTCGCCGGGCGCCTCAGCTTGGCCGACGTGCTGGACCTGGAGGAGGCCTTCGAAGCTGGCTGGATTCAGGAGCCGCTCTACGTCCCGCGCTGGGCGGCCAGCACCCACACGCTGGCAGCGACCCTGGCCTTTTCTCGCGTGGTGAACCGCATCGATCTCGAGCAGGTTGGGCTTCACGATCTCAATCCAGTCTCCGTGCGCCCTCCGCCGGTCGCGCCCAAAGACTGAGTTGGTTCAGGCATCGGGGGATGAGCATGAGATGGGTTTGGGGGGGAGGTAGTCTTTGGTTGGCTGTGAGCTGTGGTGGCGCGGCGCCTGCACCCACGGCGTCGTCCGCCGCGCCAGCGACCAGCGCAAGCGTTGCTGAGCCAGTGGATCAGCCTGTGACCGCGCCCGTGATGCAGGTCTCCGTAAGAGACGCGTGTAAGGCGCTCGCCGAGCGCAATCAACCGGGGAAGGTTCCGCTGCCAGAGCTCGACGATCCAGATGCGAAGCTCGCGCCCCTGGCCGAGGATGATTTCCCTTGGGAAAATCTGGGTAAGTGTCACGGGGCGCTGGGTGGGGCGTGGGCGCTGGACCTGAAGAGCGCGGGGCGGCGCACCGACGTGAGTGAACCCGAGCTGGTGGTCGTCACGCTCGAGCTCGTACACATCGACCCGGCAGGACGCGAGGCACGCGTGGAGCTACCGGCTTTCAATCCCTACTTTGCAGGCTTTGCCCGGGGTTCCGTCAGCCTCGATATCGAAGCCGTGCAGGACTTGAGCGCCGACGCCCAAACCGAAATCGCGTTGTGCGTGCGGGCGACAGGCGAGGAGTACCGTGGCCCAAACTTCTATGTGCCGCAGCCCATCTCGCAGTGCGACCTCTTTGGCGTGGCGCAGCCCGATCCGGCCCGCGCGGCTGAGGTCCAGCGGGTAGACACCGCGCCCGTTGCTCGCTTCACCGACGCTGACAAGGACGGGCGCCTGGATATCGTGAGCGCCCAGCCTTTTGGGTATCCAGGGCGGCCGGGCTACTGCAGCCTGAAGGGCTTCGCCTGCATGGACGGCCTGGACCAGATCGCGCCGCAGTTTCTGTACCATTCGATTCCCGGGGGATTCAATCCGACGGACGGCGCGGCGTACGACTTCGCGAAAGAGCAATGTCCGAAGGCGCCAAAGAAGAGCGACTTCGACGTGGACCCGCAGCTCGGCGCGGGCAACATGATCAACATCGTGCAACAGGTAGGCTGCTCGGTTTTGTACCGGGTTCCAACGGACCAAGTTGGGGGCTGGCTCCAAGGTGCTGCGAGCCAGCTCTGCCAGGACCCGGGGGACTGCGAGGAGTTCCAAGTTCTCGCTTCCTGGCTCAGTTTCGACGTGCCGATCGACCTGAGCGCGCCCCGACCCTGATCGACCCGGACGCCTGACCCGCCCCGCCATTCGCTGGTTCCTGCCTTGTGCGCTGGGCGCTGACGGCGTACCGCGTCCCAATGAACCCTGACGACCTCTCGCGCTTCGCCCAGCGGGCGGATGAAGGCCCCGTGTGCATGCTCAACCTGCTCAGGTTCTGTGAAGGCGGCGCGGAGCTTTACGCGAAGTACGCGCGCGCAGTGGAGCCGATGTTGAGCGCTCGGGGCGGCCGCGCGATTTACATGGGACGCGGCGCCGAACTGCTGCTCGGCTCTGATGACCAGCGCTGGGACCTCGTGGCGCTCATCGAGTACCCGAAGCGCGCGGCGTTGCTGGATATGGTGCAGAGCCACGAGTACCAGGCGATCTCACACTTGCGCACTGACGCCCTGAAAAAGTCGGTGCTCTTTGCCACCGACCCGCTGCTGCCCCCAACACGCTGATTCAGTCGACGCGGTTCAGGCGTTCGCCCCTCAGGAACGCCTTCAGGTTCCGTGCGGCAATATCCATCAGTCGAGCGCGCGCCTCCCTCGTCGCCCATGCGATATGTGGCGTGATGATCAGCGGTGTCTTCCGCGCGTCATCCCCCGCCCGCGCGGCGTAGGCGATCAGCGGATGATCCGCGGGAGGCGGCTCCTTTCGTAGGACGTCTAGTGCGGCGCCGCCGAGATCTCCTCGCTCGAGGGCGCCGAGCAACGCCGCTTCGTCCAGCAGGTGTCCGCGTCCGCTGTTGATCAGGAACGCGCCAGGTCGCATCAACTCGAGCCGCTTGGTGTCCACGAGGTCTCGAGTCTCCGGGGTGAGGGGGCAGTGCAAGCTCACGACATGGCTGGTTTCGAACAGCTCGTCGAGCCCGAGCCACCTGAGGTCGACGCCAGGCACCTCCGGGCGACTTTGCTGAGTATCTGCCACGGCTACCCGCAGGCCAAGCGCGGTGGCGATGCGGGCCACACGGGCCCCTATCGCGCCTAACCCCACGATCCCGAGTTGCTTCCCCTCCAGCTCCGGGAGGCTTGCGAGGGTGAAGCAAAAGTCTGGGCAACTGGCCCAGTGACCTTGCCGCGCGGCAATGGAGTGCTGGTAGCTCCGGTTGCTCAGCTCGAGGAGCAGGGCAAAGACATGCTGGGCGACGCTGGCAGCGCCGTAGCCAGGTACGTTGGTGACTGCGATGCCGCGCTCACGCGCCGCTTCCAGGTCCACCACGTTCACCCCCGTCGCGAGGACGCCGATGTAGCGCAGGTCCGGGAGCTGCTCGAGGCGCGCGCGGTTCAGGTACTCTTTATTCGTGAGTACGAGGGTTGCGCCCTTGGCGCGTTCCACGGTCGCATCCCCACTGCGTGCGTGAAGCTCCAGCGTGACGCCGTCCTCGAACGCAGACCAGCTCAGATCCCCTGGGTTTAGCGTGTGTCCATCGAGCACCACCAGACGCGGCTTCATGCTGGTTCCCGTAGCACGCGCGTCCTCGAGAGTGGACGCTTGCGGGCAGCAGCGCTTTGGGTCAAGCCGGGGCGTCCCCGTGAATCCCAAGTTGAAGCCCCCAGCTCATCACGCGCCCCACGAGCGCCTGCCGTGGCGCAACGTACTGGCGCCGATGGAGGGCGTGGGGCACCCGGCGTTTCGCCACGCCATCGTCGCAGAGGGTGGCCTCGACCTGGTGTGCACCGAGTTCGTGCGCGTGACCTCGTCACCGATGAACCCAGAAGTGATTCGGCGCGCGATCCAGCCGTCGCCTGGCGTCGCGCTGAGTGTGCAGGTGATGGGCAACGACGCGGACCGCATGGCGGAGGCCGCGCGCTACGTATCCGAGGCCGGCGCCGCCGTGATCGACGTGAACCTCGGCTGCCCGATGCCGCGCATTGTCAAGAAGGGCGTCGGCGCCGCGATGCTCAAGCAACCGCAGGTGTTGTTCGAGGTGCTGAGTCAGATGCGAGAAGCCACCCCCGGCCTGCTATCAGCAAAGATCCGCGCCGGGTTCGACGATGCGGAGCACGTGCTCCAAATCGCGGAGACGGTGCAGCGCGCGGGGGTGGATTTCATCAGCGTCCATCCGCGTCGGCGTGCGGACTTCTACTCCGGCGTTGCGGACTGGCGCATTGTCGGTCTGCTCGCGCGGCACTTGTCGGTGCCGGTGATTGGCAACGGCGACTTGTGGTACGCCGAGAGCGCGCTGCGTCTCCAGGCGGAAACAGGCTGTGCAGCGGTCATGATCGGCAGGCCGGCGATTCGCAACCCTTGGATCTTTCGTCAGCTCGCGGAGCTGCGCGCCGGGCAAGCCGCATTCGATCCGACGCCGCTCGATGTCCTCGAGTACCTCCAGCGTACTTCGCAGCGCTACGTTCCGGTCTTTCGGCACGTGCGCGGGCAAGGTGTGCTCGGAAAGCTGAAAGAGCTCTGCACCTTCGTCTCCCGGGGGATCCTGGGAGGCGCTGGATTCCTGAAGGATGTCCGACGGACTCAGTCACTCGATGAATTTCTGAGGGTGAGTGAGCGCTTCCTGCTGGAGCTCCCAGCGGAGCAGCTCGATCTCGCGGCGTCGCCGCGCCACGGACTCGAGAGCGTTGGCAGCGCGCTCGGCGCCGGGACAGCGAAGTCAGGGTACGCAGACACCAGCCACGAGTTGAGCCACGCCTCACTCCGCTGAAGCTTGGCGATTTCCCGCGGATCTGCCGAGACGTTCCGCGTTTGCTTGCTTGGCGCGTGGTTTGCACAGCGAGTCCGGCGATGGGTTGGCTTGCTTGGGGAGCGCGCGGCGAGGGGCAACGCCGCGTCACGACTTGGGGTTCGAGGCTGTCTCTGTTGGGGCTGTTGGCGGCGACGCTCGGTCTCATTCACTGTTCCGCGGATGGGGAGGCCGAAGGCGGGCTCGGGACGCCTGGAGCCAATGGCGGTAGCGGCAACGCAAGCGGTGGCTCGGGCGCCGGCGGCGGCGGAGGAACCGCCGGAACACCGCCAGAGCAAGAGCTCGAGAGCAGCTTCCAGAGCCCGGTCTCCACGGGCAAGCTGATCTGGACGGCGAACCCTGACAGCGGTCGAGTCGCGCTGGTCGATGCGCTGACCTTCGAGGTACGGATCGTCGAGGCTGGCTTGAACCCGACCTACCTCGCAGCGGTGCCGGGCGGAAGTGACACTGCGGTCGTGCTGAACACGGGCAGTCGGGACGCCACGTTGCTGCGCGCGACGCCTGAGGGCGTCTCTGGCGTGAGCTTGCCAACCCATGACGGCGCAAACGCCTGGGCGCTGTCGAGCGCTGGCAAATGGGGCGTCGCCTGGACCAACGCGCGCAACGTGCCGAACGCCGACGTCACTCAAAGCTTCCAAGACATCACTGTGCTGCGCCTGACCTCTGGCTCTGAGAGCGCAACCCGTCTCAGCGTTGGCTACCGTCCGGAGCGCATCTTTTTCAGCGACGACGAGAGCCGCGCGTTCGTGATCAGCGAGCCGGGGATCAGCGTGATCGAACTGGACGAGCTTGGTCCACGGGTGACCCGACAGGTCGAAGTCACTGACGACCCCTTGGAGAATCCAGCCTCGCGTGACGTCACCATCACCTCCGATGGCAGCGTGGCGCTCGTGCGGCGCGACTTGAGTCCAGCTGTACGCTTCGTGAACCTGGATGATGGCAGCTCTTCGCAGATCGAGCTCGCAGGCAACGTCACGGATCTCGACCTGAGCGCGTCCGGTTCGCTGGCCGTGGCGGTTGTGCGCGAGGCAGGGCTGACTGGTGGCTCCGGAGGAGCCGGCGGTTCCGCGGGGATGGGTGGTGCTGCAGGGGCCAGCAGCGGCGGCGCGGCAGCTGGTGGGAGCGGCGGCACGGCCGGCGGCGCTGGGGTTGGCGGCGTGGCCGGCACGAGTGGCGCAGCGGGTACCAGCGGTGCAGCGGGTACGAGTGGCGCAGCGGGCACCAGTGGCGCAGCGGGCACCAGTGGCGCAGCGGGCACCAGTGGCGCAGCGGGTACGAGTGGCGCAGCCGGCACTGGCAGCGTAGCGGGCGCGGGTGGCGGAGCAGGATCTGCAGGCGCAAGCGGCGCGGCCGGCAGTGGTGGTCAGCAAGAGCATAAGTCCCAGATGGTGCTCCTGCCCCTACCGGGGATCCTCACGGATTCAAGTTTGGCGAGCACCCTCGAGTCGACGGAGTACTTCGGCAGCGTCAGCCTGTCGCCGACTGACAACCCCGCGTTGCTCTACACGAACGCCGTTTCGTCGAACACCTTGTCCATCGCGGACACCCAAACGCTGACTCTGCGTACGGTCGATCTCAAGGCGCCGGTGAAGGCCGTCTTCGCGACACCCGATGGCACCCACGCCGTCGTGTTGCAAGGCCAAGCCCCAGGCTCGACCAAGGTCGGCGGTTTCTCCATCGTCCCCGCGGCGGAGCTGCGCGCCCCAAAGATCGTGGGCACCGACGCGGCGCCGATGAGTGTGGCCCTCAGCCCTAACTCGGATCGAGCGCTGATCACCGTGCGCTCGGACGACAAGCACCTGTACGGGGTGTACCTGGTGCAGATCCCGAGTCTTCAGGTGGACTACTTCACCCTCGCGAGCCCGCCGCTCGCCGCGGGTATGGTGGCCGGAGCGCGCCGCGGCTTCGTCGCTCAAGAGCACCCAGAGGGTAGGGTCACGTTCATTGACCTGGACAAGGGCGAGCCCCGCACGTTGACCGGCTTCGAACTCGGAGCGAAGGTCGTCGACTGAGACCACGCGGAAAAAAGGATCTAGCTGAGGCCGATGAGCGTTGCGCCGACGATCGCCCCGCTGGGATCGCTGATCAACGCCGCTGCGCTCAAGTTGCTGGGACTAGCCGCGGGTTTGGGGGTGAGGCCCGCCAGGTCCAGCTTCCAGTTTCCCGTGGCCGTACCGTCGTCTTCGAGTGCCATTTCGCGCTCGAGCAGGGCTCGCACCACGTGCACGTGACTCAGGTCCTCGCCACTGTTCTCGCCGCGCGGCACTGGGTTGTGCACCGAGTTCTGGAGCAGCAGCAGCGCCAACTTCAAGCCACCGCTGATTCCGCCTCGCAATGCACCGGCGCGGTAGCTCAGCGTGCCCGCGACATATTCGAGATCTAGCCGCGCCAGCGACGCGACTTTCTTTTCCATGCGGATCAAGTCCTCGATTTCGCCCTGGGCGGAGCCGAGCGCTGAGTGGCGCCCATTGACGATGGCCTGAGGCGTGAAAACGCGACCACCGCTGAGCCTCGAGGCGTAGCTGCGCTGGCGCGCTGAGTAACGGGCGCTGCTATACGGATCCGCCCAGCCGAGGTAGTTCCAGTAGTCGACGTGGAAGCTCAGGGTGAGCACGGACTGGTCTGCGTCGTCGGTCAGTGTCCGCAAGACGCGGTCCGCCGGAGGGCAGCTCGAGCAGCCTTGAGAGGTGAAGAGCTCGACCACGGCGAATCCAGAGCCGGCGGCCTCTGCCTTTGCGGGTCGCTGGTTGCTGCGTTCGGTGCCACCAAGTGCGTCGCCGCCATGCGCTGCGCCGGCAGTCTCTGCGGACACCTCCGCCGGCGCCTCGGTGGCTCTCGAACAGGCGAGGGCTAGTGCGCCGCCGAGCCAGGCGCGGCGGCTCAAAGAAGCTGCTTTCGAGTCGGACACGCAAGGGGTACGGAGCACTCTCCCGCTGGTTACACTTCGGGCTAAGCGTTATAGGAAGGCCATGGCTAGCGACTGGATCCGCGTTCACGGTATCGAGCTCGAGTGCGTGGTGGGGATCTACCCTCACGAGCGCAATCAAAACCAACCGCTCATCGTGGATCTCGAGCTGGGTCTCGACCTCAGCACCGCCGGCCGGAGCGGCCGCATCGCAGACACGCTGGACTACGATCGGGTCACGGACCAGGTGATCAGCCTGCTCAGCTTCAGGCGTTACCGCTTGCTGGAGAACGCGGGGGAGGAGCTAGCGGCGATGCTCTTCGGTGTGCAGCCGAGCCTGGAAGACGTGCGCATTCGCATCAAGAAGCCGCAGGCGCTTGTCGGCCGCGCATCGGTCGCCGAGGTTGAACTCCATCGTCGCCGGGAGCAATTTCCTCGGGGAGAAGAGACCGCACGCTTCGGGCGGGTGGAGGTCTTGTTGGAGACCGGCGAGGCGGGGCTGTACCTGCTGCACGTCGCGCCCGGAGCGGAGATTTCGGCGCACCGGCACGAACAGATGCGTGAGCTCGAGTGGCGCGTCCGAGGCAAACTGGCTCGCGACGGCCAGCGCATTCGCGGCTTGGCCCCGGTCTCTTGGCAGAAAGGGCAGGTCCACCACTACAAGAACCTTGGAAGCGACTGGGCAACTTTGTTCTGCTGCGACGTTCCGGCGTTCATCCCGAGCGATGAAATCGAGGTGCAGACTTCACCCTCCAAGGCTGAGGCGTGAGCGTTCTCGTCACCGGAGTAAGCCGCGGGATAGGACGCGCGGTGGCGGAGCAGCTGATCGCTCAGACCGACGTGTTTGGAGTGTTTCGGCAAAACCACACAGCGGCTCAGAGCCTCGCGGATGCCCTTGCTGCTGCGCCTCATACATTCGGCGCCGTCCCCTGCGATCTGTGTGATGCGGATTCGCGGAGCTTACTTCTCGAAAGCCTGGTGGCTCGCGCAGCGCATTTCCGCGGGGTTGTACTCAACGCAGGCGTGGCGCACTACAGTCCCTTCGTCGGAAGCTCAGGGCAGAGCCCCGACCCGCTGCTCTCCGAGCTGCGCTCCAACTTGGAGGCCCCGCTCCTCCTGCTCCGTGGGCTGCTCGAGGCGGGGTTGGTCGCTGACGGCGCGGCGCTGGTCTTCATCAGCAGCAACTTGGTGCGTCACGCCTTGGTTGGCCATGTGGGCTATGCCGCTGCCAAAGCCGGGCTCGAAGGCGCGGTCAAGCAGCTGTGCGGCGAGCTGGGGCCCCGTCGGATCCGGGTGAACGCCGTCGCCCCCGGGCTGATTCGAACGGATATGACCGCACACATGACTGAAGCCGAACTGACGGCCTACGGGGCGGAAGTACCGCTTGGTCGGGTTGGGGAGCCGGCAGACGTGGCGAACTGCGTTCGCTTCCTGCTCTCGGAGCAGGCGGCGTACTTGAGCGGTCAGGTGATCGACGTGGATGGTGGCTGGGGCGCGCGCTGAGATCGCACTCAGTCCCGCGGGGCGCGGCGCGCGATGGCGGCGATGGCTTCGGCGATCGTCTCCCACAGCGGTTCGGGTAGATCGTGTCCCATGCCAGGTAGTTCGAGCAAGGAGGCACCTCGGATAGCTTCCGCGGTGTCTCTTCCGCCTTCCACGGGGATCAGCGGGTCCGCGCTGCCGTGGATCACGAGGCTCGGCGCGTTCACCTGAGCGAGCGCCTCGCGTCGGCTCCCGTCAACGATGACAGCGGAAAACTGCCGCACGAAGCCAGCTGGGTGGGTTCCTCGATCAAAGACGCGCCCCGCCGTCTTGCGTGCCCGCTCTGGGCCCACCAACCCGGGGCTCCCGATCACGCGCCAGAGCTTCTCGCTGTAGTCGATGAACGCCTCGCGTTCGGGCGGTGGCGGGGCGATCAGCGCCATGAACGCCTCACGTTTCCCCGAGGGAAGGGAAGGGTGACCCGTCGTCGACATGATGCTGGTGAGGCTCTGGACGCGTTCGGGAAAGTGTATGGCCAAGCGTTGGGCGATCATCCCGCCCATGCTGGCGCCAACGATGTGCGCTTGCTCGTAGCCCAGGCCTTGGATCAGAGAGACGGCGTCCCTCGCCATGTCGGTGAGTGTGTAGTCCACCTTCGGCGACTCACCAGCGCTCACCTTCTCGATCAGCTCGAAGACGCGCGGCGTCGACAGATGATCGAGGTGACTCGACAAACCGATGTCACGGTTGTCGAAGCGCACCACGTAGTAGCCGTGGCTTGCCAGCAAGCGACAGTAGTCCTCGTCCCATTGCACGCATTGCGCTCCGAGGCCCATGATCGAGAGCAGCAGCTCCCGACCCGGCTCGCCGAAGGCTTCGTAGTAGAGTTCGAGGGGTACGCCTCCGGTGTTCGAGGCGTCTTCGATTCGCAGCGTGGGCATCGGCGCGGACCGTGCCATAGCCGTCCGCTGAGTGACAACGTTTGCCTAGGGTATGAGCCTCACGCCGCCGCTTCCCCGATCCAGATCCCGTGAAATGTGACCGGCACATGGTGATCAAAGAAGGCGCGAAACACGGGGCCCGCACATAGCTCTCGGGTGTCGAACACCGCGAGGTGGCTGCGATCCGTCGACTCTTCGTAGACCAAGCTCAATAGCCAACCATCGCCTTCGGGCGCTCCCGTGCTGCGCGGCACGAGGATCCCTTCGGAAGCGAAAACGCCCTTCGGAAAGAGGTACTCTTCACACGCTCCGGTTGCCGTCTGGATACGCGCGAGCCCGGTCTGCTCGCCACGCGCCGTCACGACCCAGGCCTGGGAAAACTCTCGGCCTTCGTAACGCGGGTCGATGCGTGGGAACTCGCAAGGCACCGAGCACAGCCGTTCCCTGCGCAGGGTGGCCTCGCTTGGGTCGACGATCACCCGCTCATAGTACCCGGGCTCGCTGATGGTACCCTGTTCTAGATCCGCGAAGCTTCCGAAGTCGGGGTACGCAACCAGGTCCAACAAGAGCTTCCCCGAGCGCTCGAATGCCCCGGCGAAGTGCCACTGGTAAAACGCTTCTGTGCGGAAACGTTTGGCTTCGGAGGGTCGATCGATGGGGACGACGATCACCTCCGTGCCATGCTCGGGGTGCCACTCGAAGAACTTCGAAAAGCTGCCGATGCCGAGCAGCGCGCGCCAAACCTGAACCTCCGCCGGCGCGACCAGGAACACCAAGTGATTCTCGGTGGCGATGAAGTCGTGGAGCATCACCGGGCGCGGAAGAGGCAGGCGCGCGAGGTGCCGCGCGTCGCCGATGTCTGGCAGCTCGTAGATGTCGAGGTGGACCTCGCGGCCGTACGAGACCCCAAAGTTGTAGCTAGCGCGCCGACCCACGACGCGATGCGGGTGCGCGGAGAACGGTCCGCGCACGACGTCCCCCAAGCGAGTGACTCCGAGGGTGCTGAGGTCCGTCGGATCAAGCTCCGTGGGCGGCGCGGCTTCCATCAGGCCGAGTAGTCGGCCCTGCCAGCTCATCACGCTGGTGTTCGCGGTGTTCTTGGTGCGCATCTTCAGGCCGTTCACCAACCGCCGCGGCCAAGCGGCGACGCTGCCGTACAGCGGCTTGCCAGAGACACGCTCTTCCTGAAGCTCCGCGCTCTGCACCAGGCGTTGTGCTCCAAACGCCCCAGCGTTCTCCAAGCGCACCGCGCTCGGCGCCCCGTCCGCCTCGAACAGATGGGGGTAGGGCACGCCGAAGGACTCGAAGAGACCTGGTCCGTTGCGCACCAGTGTTCCGCGCAGGCCTTCAGGGAGTCGGCCCTCTGTGAGCAGCGATTCAAAGCCGTGCTCTCGCGCCAATGAGCGGCGCTGAGCCCGAGGAATTTCAAGACGTTGGGCCTCCTGGGGCGCGTCGCTGCCGGGACCGTGCGGCACAAAGCGGGAATGACTGAGAGGGGTGCTCGGTTGCATCATCGATTCTTCCTCAGTGAGAGCAGTGCTTACGAAAGCGGTGCTCACATAGTGCCTGGTGGGAGTCCGTCAACTGCTAGATTGACGAATGTGAGCGGTGCTTCCCTCACCCCCACCCCCCGAACGATCTCCCATCAGCTGAGAAAACGAAAGACCGCGCTCACGCCCTGCTGGCGTGAGCTGCCTAGTACCCGACGCAGCGTGACTGCGCATTGAGACGCCACCCCCAGTGGCGAGCTTGGAGCCCCCGTGACCAATCCAGAACCGCAAATCGCCACTCCCACCTCCACCGCCAGTCCAAGCCACGTCACCGGGAAAAAGCCGCCGCTGCGAGAGGCATTGGTTCAAGCGACCCTGGAGCTGGTGGAAGAAGTGGGGCCCGCGGCGGTGAGCGTGCGAGAGGTTGCCCGACGGGCGGGGGTGTCTAGCGGTGCTCCGTTCCGACATTTTCCCGACAAGTACGCGCTGATGGCGGCCGTCGCTGAGGAAGGCGTGAAACGCCTCAATGAGGTGACCGAAGCGGCGATCGGTGACCTGGCCGAGCGCGACCCGCTGGAGGCGTTTCGTCAGGCAGGATTGGCGTACGTGCGCTTCGCAGTGGCGCATCCCGCACACTTCCGGGTGATTTGCGTGCCCGAATACGCTGCTTACTCACAAGCCCTGCGTGACGGTCTGCGCCGCGGCCGTGATCAGCTGAAGGCACTGATTGTGGCTGCACAAGGCCGTGGGGCGATCATCCAAGGCGACCCGGAGAGCATCATGTTGGCTGCGAACGCCATGATCTACGGAGTGGCGCGGATGTTCGTCGACGGGCAGATGCAGGCAGAGGGGATTGGCACCGAGTTGGCCGAAGAGAGCGCGTCAACGCTAACCGAGCTCTTGGGGCGTGGCATCGTTGAGCCGAGCTACGCCGCCCAAGGCTGCTGAGCTGAGCGGCCGAGACTTCTGAACGGATAGCGTGCAGGCGGTTACCTGTTTTTGACCGCTTGCATGCTACACACCCGCCGAGGAGCGTGAGCAGTGCGCTCGCTTCAGGGTCCGTCAGCAGCATGAGCCAGGAGGAGCAGAAAAACCTGCCAGACGAGGGGGAGCAGGACAGCGCGGGTGCAGCGTCCGGCGTCGAACCCACGTCACCTGATGGCCCGCCGCCTACGGCTCGCTCGGGCGCGGAGCCGCCTCCGGCTCCAGACACCGAACCGGACCCGAAGGCGCTGAACACGCTGGTGGCGATCGCGCCTGCTACGCGCAGAGACTCGGACGACCCCGCGGTGATGAGTCTGCGCCCCACAGAACAAGACATCGGTGCCGCGCGGCAAGCGTTGAAGCGCGTTACCCTGATGCGCCCAGGAGATACCGCAGAGCCGCCGAGCGACCCCGCACAGGCGTATATCGGCTGTGTCATCGACGATCGCTACGCGATCGAGTCGGTGCTCGGCAAAGGTGGCATGGGCGTGGTGTATCGGGCGCGCCATCAGGTCATCGACAAGCTGATCGCCGTGAAGATTCTGTTGCCGAATTTCGCGACGGATCCGGAGGTTACCGAGCGCTTCGTTACCGAGGCACGCTCGGCCTCGGCCATCGGAAATAGCCACATCGTTGACATCAACGACTTCGGCGAGCTGCCCGACGGGTCCACCTACTTCGTCATGGAGTATCTGGATGGTCACCCGCTCGGGCGTGTGATTCGGGACCAAGCGCCGCTCTCCCAAGCGCGCATCGTGCACATCGGTCAGCAGATCGCGCGTGCGCTCGGCGCGGCGCACGCCGCTCAGATCGTCCACCGCGATCTCAAACCCGACAACATCTTCCTGCTCGATGGCGACAACGGCCCTGACTACGTCAAGGTGCTCGATTTCGGTATCGCCAAGGTCGCGCGCGGGCAGAACAAGATCACCCGCGCCGGGACCATCTTCGGCACGCCCCACTACATGTCGCCCGAGCAGGCGTCAGGGGCCGACGTGGACGCGCAGAGTGACGTCTATTCCCTGGGGATCTTGTTGTACGAGATGGCGACCGGCGAGGTGCCATTCGACGCCGACAGCCCGATGGGGCTCTTGACCCAGCACATGTTCACCCCGCCGCCACCGCCCAGTCGCTTCAATCCGGAAATTTCCCCCGGGCTCGAGGCGGTGATCCTCAAGTGCCTGGCGAAAGAGTCGGAACACCGCTTCGGCAGCATGCCCGCGCTGGGACTCGAACTGGAGTTCCTGGCAAAGGGCGTCGATCCTCAGTGCCTGGACGAGCTGCGCCGGCACCCCGAGCGGTTCAAGCTGGACGAAAGCTGGGCGAGGGAGCGCTTCGGCAGGCGAGGCGGCGCCGGCCGCGTGATCCTGGTGGCGGTCCTCGCGCTGCTCGTTGGCGTGGGCGCCGTGGTCCTCACGCGGCCCAGCTTGGGACCCGAGCCTGAGGACACCGAGGCGTCAGCCACGGCGTCCTCCCCAGCCGTTGCGAGCGAAGAACCGGAGCCCGTCGTGCGCAGCAACGCCGTTCCCGTCGCGCTGGTGATCGCTCCCATCGACGCTCACGTGTTTCGTCAGGGACGCGACTTGGGCGCGATGCCCATCACCATCCATGTGATCCCTGGGGAAAAGGTCCAGGTCGAGGTGAGGCGCGACGGGTTTCACTCGAAGACGCTGACCCTCCAGGGGAAGCGCCGGCGCGTCGTGGTGGAACTTCAAGCCATCCCCGGCGCAAAGCCCGCCGTCCCTGTGCCCGATGCGGGGATGGACCTGGACGCTGCTCTCGGCAAGACAGCGGTGCCCGACGCTGGGCCACCCGACGACTGGGTTGAGCTCGACGAACCCGAGTTTCAGGAGTTGCCGACGGCGAGCGGCACTGCAACTAGCAGCGCTACGCCTCCGCCGACCGCTCCCAGCACGGCCAAGCCCCCGACGAGCGCGAGCGCCGCTCCAGTGCCAGCCCCCGCGCCTTCGTCCGGCGACTCGGAGTAGCTCTCTCGGGGGCGAAGTTTCGCTAGACTCCAGCGATGGAGTTTTCTGACATCGAGGTTGTCGATCATCGGCTCCCGGATTCGGACGCCTTGGTTCGCGAGCTTCGGCTCGCGCGCCCAGCGAAGAAGAACGCATTTTCAGTCGGCTTGGCGAGCGACCTAGCTCTTGCCGTACGGCAAGCGGACGAGTTGAGCGAGGTGCGCGCCATCCTCGTAACCGCCCAGGGCGATGTGTTCAGCGCGGGTGCGGATCTCAGCCTGTTTCTTGGTCAGAGTCCTGATGTCGGAGAACGCGGGCCGGACTCCCTAACCGCCCCTGACCGCGTTCATGAGTGCCTTCAAGCATGTCGTACGCCTTTGATCGCGGTGGTCGCAGGCAAGGCCGTTGGCATGGGCGTCACGTTGCTCCCCCATTTCGACCTGGTCTACGCGTCGGAGCGCGCGAGCTTCGATTGTCCGTTCGTGAAGCTGGGGTTGGTGCTCGAGTTCGGGAGTTCGTTCTCGCTGCCCCGGTTGATTGGACGCCAGCGCACCAATGAGCTGATGCTGCGCGCGAAACCCATCGATGCGCAGACGGCTGAGCGGTGGGGGCTCGTCACGCGGCTCTTCCCCCATGACTCGCTGTTCCAGAGCGCCTTGGAAATCGCCCAGGACATCGCGAGGCTACCTCCGGGCGGCGTGCAGAAGACCAAGGCGCTCATCCGCCAAGGGGAGCAGACGGCGGAGTGGAGCGCTTGCTTGGCGGCGGAGGATGGGGTGCTTCAGAGCTGCTACGGATCCGACGAGAACGTGCGAGCGGCCATGGAGTTTTTCAGTCGCAAGGGCTGACAGGGCTCATCAGGCTCCGCCATCGCGAGCCATCCGCTGCAAGGTTGTTTGCACGCGCGCTCCGGGCGCGATTGCACTTTGCGCCGCGAGGCGTATGGTCCGCCCAGAACCCCCCATGACCGAATCTTCGTCCGCTGAAAGCGCCCGCGACCTACTCGACAAGCTGAGGATCCCGCTGGTGCTCGTTGCGATCGTCTTGATGACTGCGGCGGGCAAGCTCGAGGACATTCGACCGTTCACCGCGCGCGCCATCGTGTTCGGGGTGCCTCTCCTCGCGGTGCTCTACACCTCGGTCGGGCTCTTGGACACGCACCCAACGCTGAAGAACGTGGGGCTCGCGCTGAGCGGAGTGAGCCTCTTGGCTGCGGTGTGGGTGGGCTACGGGTTGTTCCAAGTCCGCGCACCCTTGGCTTCGGGAGATCTCACCGACAAGGCGCCGCGCGCGCTCAGTGTCCCCGACGCGCGCCATGACGTCGAGCTTGTGGTGCACGGGAAGGTTCTCCGTGCGGATAAAGGCCGCCTGGCGTTGACGGTGAGTCGGGCCGGCCACGAGCAGACCTTAGAGCACTCCTTCGAACGTCATGTGGTGGGCAAGCAGGGTCAGGTCTCCGTTCAGCATGCGTGGCGTGAGCGCCTGAATCTGGAAGGCGAGGGCCCGGTGCAGGTGGCGGTGAGCCATGCGGACAGCGACATCAAGCAGCCGATTGGCGTCGAGTTGTTGCCTCCGCCGATCTACCCGAAGCTGCCGAAGGCTGCGCTGATCGGTCTCCTGGCGTTGGCGGTGATCGTGCAGGCGATGGTCGCGCGGCGCGGGCTGCGCGCTCCGGTCGCCACCGGGGTCGCGATTGCGCTGACGTTTGCTGCGTACGCGCCGGAGCTCGTGGACCCAGAACGTCCCTACGATGGCGTGTTTGGCTTGATGATCGCCGCGTTGATTGCCGCTCTCGTGGGCCTGCTCGCAGGGTTCGTGGTGACCAAGGTTCTCAAGCCCAAGGCGGCGTCTCAGCCCGCAAAGGGCGCTGCTTGAGCGACGGGCCCACGGGATCGGAGTTTCGCGAGCGGCTCCTCAGCTGCGCTGGTGTGTCAGACATCGACGAGTTCGTTACGACCATCTGGCAGCAACGTGCGAAGCGCTTGCCACAGCTCTGCGGTGACTTGACCACGATCATCGACGCGGACGAGCTCGCCGGGCTCGCTTGCGAGCCCCACGTCGAGAGCCGCCTCGTGCAGCAAAGGGGCGACCACTTCGTTCTGCGCCAAGGTCCATTTTCTGCACGGGATTTCTCCAAGCTGCCGGCCTCTGGTTGGACGTTGCTCGTGCAGGATGTGGACAAGCACCTCGCGGCGGCGCACGCGTTCTTGGAGGGGTTTGACTTCGTCCCGCGCTGGAGACTCGATGACTTGATGGTCAGCTACGCTGCCCCTGGCGGCGGCGTGGGGCCGCACATCGACTCGTACGACGTCTTCCTGTGTCAGGCCTTGGGGCGACGCCGTTGGCAGCTGAGCTCGAACGTGGACGCCGAGGCTTTGTGCCAGGAGTGCGAGCTCAAGGTGCTCCGGCATTTCGAGGCAGAGGAGAGCTTCGAACTCGCTCCGGGAGACTGCCTGTATCTGCCCGCGGCGGTCGGCCATGACGGCGTTGCGCTCGAGGAGTGCATGACGTTTTCAGTCGGTTTCCGTGCGGTTGAGGCCTCCGAGCTGCTCAGCACGGGCTCCCTCGCTGCTGAGCTCTCTGAGGCGTGGCTCCGCCGCGCGCCGCCGCTCGGGCGGAACGGATACTTGGATGGACTCGTGTCCTCCCCCCCAAACCCGGGCGAACTCACACCGGAGACCCTGCAGCGCTACCGGGCGCAGGTGAGGGCACTCCTCGCGTTACCGCCCGAAGAGCTGGACGAGCTGATTGACGTTTCTCTGGCGCGTTTTCTCACGGAACCAAAAGAGAGCCAATACGTCGAGCCGCCCGAGAGCGACCTGGACGCCGCAGCGCTGCTGTCGCGCCTGGCCGGTGGGGCGCGCTTGCGTCAGCACCCGGCGTCGCGCTGGTTGTTCGTTCGGGGGGTGAGGGGAGCGGTGGTCCGCATCTCGGTAGACGGAGAGCTCCACGAGCTTGGCGCTGAGAGCTTCGGTTTCGCCGCTGCCATCACCAATCAGCTCGCGTTGCCGACTGCGACGCTCCAAAAAGAGTTAACCCACCCGCAGCACCTCGAATTGGTGCTGGAGTGGGTCAATCGTGGACAGCTGATCTGGGACTGATGCTCAACTGCCCTTGAGGCGCTTGGCGAGCTTCGGGTCGCGCGCGAGGTACTCGGCGGTGAACACCTGCACCAAGCTGAGTTCTTCGCTACTGCCGACCAGAGCTTGCAGTCCGCCGAGGCCGCCGCTCAGGTTGCAGTGCTTGAACTCCGCCACCTTGCCGTCCACCGTGCTACCGAAGGTTCGGACCACGGTGTTCGGGCCCAGCGCGTCGCAGCTTGCAGGGCCCGCAGGCTTCGTCGAGAGGATGAAGGCCTTGGGCTCTTCGTTCCAGTACTTGACCTTGATCGGCGTGGGGTCGCCGGCGGCGGTACGCGTGGCGTCGCACCAGCCTTCCTTCTTCTCTTTCTTGTCAGGGCAAGTTGCGCTCTTGGCGATCTTGCTCGCGTCGTCCTTGCCCTGTTCAGCGAGCTGCTTCACCAGCGCGGTGATGGCGTCCGCCGTTGCTTGACGCGCCTTCTTCTTTGCCTCTGCGTCGAGCTCGGCCTTTTCTGCGGCGGTGATCTCACCGTCCAGAGCGCTCGCGGACGCTGCTTCACAGTAGGTGTAGGCACGCTCGCGCCACTGGCGCGCGAGGTTGAAGTCCTTGGACGTGATGCTCTGGCGAGTCACCTGAAGCGCTTCGTTGCACTTGTCCTGGTTCTTCTGGGAACAGCCTGAAACCAGCACGGTCGCGGCGGCGACACCTCCCAGGAGGAGCCATCGCGTTGCACGCACCCATCCACGCTCTTTGGCGATCATTCCGCTGCCCTGGCCCCCGGCCGTTGCCTGACTCATGGCTTGGTTCCTTCCTCGCTGCATAGCTCCGCCCGACTATAGACCAGGCAGGCAATTCACGAGCAAGTCTCGCGTGCGCCGGGGCCGGGACGCCGTCGCGAGATGCCTCGCTTTGGGACTTTCCAGGCGCCCTGGTTGTTTGTTCGCGCCTCCCGGGCGCGCCCTGATTGTTTGTTCGCGCCTCCCGGGCGCGCCCTCCCGGGCGCGAATTGCCCGTGGAGCTTGGCTTCAGCGCATCTGCCGCTATAAACGGGCCGTGTCCGCTTCAGAAGGCGATGCGCCGACGCTAGAACCGAGCGCAGACTCGCCCGAGGTGAGTTCCGCGGCGGAGCCGCTGCCCGTGGCTGTGCGCCCCCGCCGACGTTGGCTGTGGCTCGCGCTGGGTGTTCTGCCTTGCGTGATCCCGCTCCTGGGGTTCGGTGTCGACCGCCTGTTCAGTCTAGGAGAGGTTCAGCGAGGAGTGAGCCTCGGGTCCGTGGCGCTCTCGGGGCTCGATCGAGGCGAAGCGAAGGCCCAGGTGGAGCCTCTGGGAAAGCGCGTCGAGCAAGGTCAGCTCAAGCTCGGGATTGGAGCGAATCTCTTGGAGCTGGATGCTGAGGCGATCGGCGCCCGCTGTGATCTGGAACAGAGCGTGGATCAAGCGCTGGCCGCCGGGCGTTCCGGGGGCGTGGGCTCGCAGTTCGTCTGGTGGCTCGGCTCTTTCGCCAAGGGGCACTCTGTGAACCTCGTGGTCAGCCTGGATGACGCGCGCTTCGACGCTGAGCTGACCCGTCTCGAGCAGGCAGCGCTTGCCCAGCCGCCCTTCGAGGGCGCGATCGTGCTCCAAGGCGATCGACTGGTGAGCAAGCCGCCTGCTGCGGGTTGGGTGGTCGACCACGCCGCGACCCGTGAAGCCGTGTTGGAGGCGCTAGCTGATGGCTCCGCGCACGGCGCGCGCTTCGCCAGGGCGGAGCTCGTGCGGCGGGAGGCGAAGGTGACCGCCGCAGAGGTTGACGCGGCGCTGGCGCTGGCGAACTCGCTGGTCAAGCAGCCAATCCGTCTGGAAAACACCGAGGAAGATGCTGAGGTAAAATTTACCGTACGGGAACTCAAGTCGAGCGTTCGCACCCGACCGGCGTCGGCGGGGGGCCTCGAGGTCTACTTCGATCCAACCGCAGTGGAGAAGAAACTCGAGCCACTACGCAAGAATCTCGAGGATGAGCCCAAGAACGCGCGGTTTGTCGCCGAAGGGGATCGGGTGAAGATCGAACCCTCACGGCCGGGTACCTTGCTCGACGCGACTGCGGTTGCTCGGGAACTCGAAGCTGCGGCGCGGGCGGGGCAGGACACTGGTAAACTACCCATTCAGCGTAGCGCGCCACCTTCGTTCACCACCCAAGACGCTGAGGCGCTGGGCATCAAGGGACTCGTCTCGAGCTTCACGACGTACCATGCGTGTTGCCAGAAACGCGTGCAGAACATCCACCTGATCGCTGACCTGCTGAACGACACGATCGTCAAGCCGGGAGAGCGCTTCAGCGTGAACGAGTACATTGGCCCGCGTACCCACGGCAAAGGCTTCGTCGAGGCTCCGACGATTTCTCGTGGGGAAATGGTGGATAGCTACGGCGGCGGGATTTCGCAGTTCGCGACCACGATGTTCAACGCCGTGCTCGACGGAGCGTATGAGATCATCCAGCGTCAGCCTCATAGCTACTATTTCACGCGCTATCCGGAGGGTCACGAGGCAACGCTCTCGTTCCCCGTGCCGGACCTGATCTTCAGGAATGACACTCAGGCCGGCATGCTCATCAAGACCGAGTATGGGTCCACATTCATTCGCGTGAAGATCTTCGGCGACAACGGCGGCCGGAAGGTGCGGAGGATCGTCAGTCGTCGCTTCGACATCGTGAAGCCTGACGTGGAGTACGAGGCCGATGACAAGCTGGACCCCGAGAAGGAGAAAGTCCTCTACGGGGGAATGGACGGGTGGTCCGTCGTGGCTACGCGTATCATCACGTATCCTGACGGAAAAAAGAACGAGGAAGGCCGCAAGGTTGTCTACAAGCCGCGCACCCGCATCGTGAAGGTTCACCCGTGCAAGATCCCGAAGGGCTTCGAGGGCTACACCGGGGATCGCTGCCCGGAGCCCGAAGAGCCCGACGCGGGGGCCCCAGAGGGTGAAGACCAGGCGCCTCTGGAGCCTCGCCCGAGTGACGGGGCGGAAGACGACCTCGAATAGAGCTTCGGCCAGCCGCGCTCAGGGGCTACCCTGTGCGGTGTGAGCCAGGCTGACGGGACCAGGGTTGCCAACGCGTCGGCAATCGACTCGCGGCCCCTCATTGCTCGCTTCCCGCGCTTGCTCGACACGGGTTGGACCGCGTTGGGGCTCTTCCCAACTCCAGTGGTGTCCGCGGGGGAGCTCGCTCGAGAGATCGCGCCGACGGGTACTGGTGACTTGTGGCTGAAGCGGGACGACCTGTCGCATCCGATCTATGGCGGCAACAAGGTACGCACCCTCGAAGTGCTTCTCGGGTCCGCGCGGAAGCACGGGGCGACGCGAGTCTACTCAACGGGAGCCTTTGGCTCGAACCATGCCGTCGCAGCCCTACTCCACGGAGCGAGGCTTGGGCTGGAGGGCGGCGTGGTATTGTATCCGCAGCCCCAGTCGGATGCCGCGCACGAGAATCTGAAGTGGATCCTGAGCCTCGAGCCCGACGTGATCTGTCTCCCACACTGGTCGGCGTTGCCGTTGGGGATCGTTCTGGCGCGCCGCGCTGAGCGGCGGCGTGGGGGCGTGGCGGAGGTGATGGTGCCCGGGGGCGCCACTCCCCTTGGCGCCCTCGCGTACGTTTCCGCGGGCCTCGAGTTGGCGGAGCAAGTGGCTCGCGGCGAGTGTCCCGCTCCCCGTCGTATCGTCGTCGGCGTCGGGTCGTGTTGTACTTCGGCGGGCCTCCTGGTGGGCCTGCAGCTCGCCGCACGCCTGGGTGTCGCATTTCGGGATACCATTCCGCAGCTGCACAGCGTTCGTGTCACGCCTTGGCCGGTGACCGCGCCGTGGAGGATCCTCGATCTAGCCGTTCAGACGTCACAACACCTCGCCGCGCTCACCGGGGAAGCGGCTTTGGTTTGCAGCCGGGAAGAGTTGTCGCGGAAATTTCGTGTTGAAACGGCGTTCTTCGGCGGCGGCTACGGGGAGCCAACCGAATCGGGCCGTCAAGCAATCGAGGTCTGGCGGAGCGGATTGCCTGACATGGTCTTGGACACGACCTACTCTGCCAAGAGCGCCGCCTGCGTCATGCGCTACCTCCGCGCGAGCGCTCCAGGGCCGACGTTGTACTGGGCAACGAAATCCAGCGCGCGGGTACCAGCTGGCTTCCCTCGTCCCGGCAGTGTGCCAATGCGTATGGAGCGCTGGCTCGGATCCGCGCGGACTACGCATACGTCGTCGTAGCTCACCCGCGGTGGGACGAGCCAAGCGTCTCGCGAACGAGCAGCACCGCGCGCCCGAGAGTCGGGAGCAAACGCCAAATACTTCATGGGAACACTCAAGTCTGCGGACCTGCTGGTCGTTCTTGAGGATGACTTTGGCGACCGCTCCGAAAGACCTAGGCCAGTCCAGTGCCCTGAAATTGTTTTGGATTTCGGTGGCTCGTGGGGTGCTGCAAGAAGAGGTGGGGCGAGGACCGGGTGCTGAGGGCCGCACTGTTCAACGCGGAAACACTTTCGCAGAAGTGGTTTCCGCGCAGCGCGGGTACCCCACGGTTTCCCGCCTCGACCCACGAGGGCCCAACCGAACTCACGCAGCGACCTCGCTCACCCCGCTCCGGTTTAAGTGAGCATGGTCAAACCGAGCAACCGGGCGGAGTTCTTGGTCAGCGAAGCAATCTCGCCTCAACTGCCATGAGAATCCAAGACATCTAACCCAACCAAGGGATGGTGGGTCTCCTTCTGCGCGCGGATACTCAAGACTGTCGGTCAGCACGAGTCAGAGAATCTACTGCGTAATACTCATACGATTCGACCACTGTCCGGAAACACCGGACCAACCACAACCTTCAACCAGTACCGGATTCAGGGGAGCAACGAAGCTGAGGTCTGCCAACCGGGCGAGGCTTCACCGTAGGGAAAGCGAAGAGGCGCGACCACACACGCACGGTGGTCTCAGTGAGCGAGCTGGCAGCGCAGCGCGATTGCCCAGTGAACGATCTGAAAGCACCGTGACAGCACACTGCCGCCGCAACGGCGGTAGCGTCCGCCGAGCCGAAGCGGCTCCGAAACGGCCAGTTGCAAGCAGCATGGCTGCTGCTCTGGTGAAATGGGCGGCTACGACAAGGGGGAATTGTTGTTCGTTCGCGCCTCCCAGGCGCGAACTGAGCCACCACGGTATCCAGGCAGATCGATGCATTTGCTGGATCTCGTGTTGGTTCGCTACACTGACTGGATTCAGTTGGGGGCAATCAAGGGGCGTGGGTGGCGTCTTGTGTGGATCTGCCACACAAGGTGATTTGCCTGGAGGTCCGTCAACCCGGCGGTTCTAGGTGCGTTGAGTCTTCGAGGTCGATGGACTCGCAACCGTTCGGGTCCTGCACTGCGGCGAGAAAATCAACGCAGCGAAACACTGCGGCGAGAAAATCAACGCAGCAAGAAATTCAACGCAGCGAAACAATCGACGCAGCAAGAAATTCAACGCAGCGAAACCTCGGGGAACCAGCGTCACCACACACGAATCACGCTTGCGGAAAAACATGGCGCGAACGACAGCCGCAGCAAACGACAGCCGCAGCAAACGACAGCGGCAGCAAACGACAGCCGCTGCAAACGACAGCGGCTGCAAACGACAGCGGCTGCAAACGACAGCCGCTGCAAACGACAGCCGCTGCGCGCAAACGACAATCCCTTACGGAAACACCGTTGAACGAACGTGAACTCTGGGCTAATCCATGGTCTTATGCGGGTAAAATCACGCGCAGGTCGGCGCACGAACAAGTCCGATAACAAGGTCTCTGCCGCCAAGCCGCGTGACATCGCCTGGCCGGAGGCGGTCTTCGACACGCGTCGCGGAAAGTTACGACCGGAGGATGCCTACGCAGTCGGAAGGCTGATCGTGGAAGATCTGTACGCCGGGGAACGCCCGGAACACGGTCGACGCGGCCGGACCACCTTCCGCAAGATCGCGTCTGAGCTCGAAGGGCGCATGAGCGCTCAAGCGTTGTATCGCTGCGCCGCAATCTACGAGATGTGTCGCGATCTCGGCATGCAACCCGACTGGGAGCACGTCGGCATGAGTCACCTCAGCTTGGTGCTCGGTCTGTCTGCGGCTCAGCAGCGGCGCCTCGTGAGCCAAACTGAAAAGCAACGCTGGTCCGTGGAAAAGCTGCGTACCGAAGCGACGCGATTACGCGCCACGCGGAAGGCACGCAAAGGTCGCAAGCCGCTGCCCCGGTTTGCAAAGGCGATCCGCCAACTGGATCGCTTTGCAGATGGTCGAGAGGACTTGCTTGGCGATCTCGAGAGTGCGTCGAGCTTGGAGCCCGCGGCACTGAACGAGATGGTGGATCGCGTCAACGCGCTGCGAGGGCAGCTCGACACACTCGCCAAAGCACTGAAACAGGCCGCAAAGCGCCGCTGAGCCTTCGCGCTCGTCGGATGCCGCCGCCTGGTGGCGCGCGAGCAGCCTTCAGTCAATCGCTGGTCGCTTGCGCCTGCGCTCCGCGATGACCGCGACCAACACCGCCTGAACCGCTCCGCGCTCGAGCCCTTTGAGGAGCGCGACGTCGTCGGCGATGTCGCTCATGCCTGCGGTCATCAAGCTGGCCCCGGACAACGGGAGGCCCACCTGTTCCTGATGCAACAACTTCAGCAACCGTTCGAGCCTCGATGTAGGGACCTGAGTTAGGCCTTTGAGCAGCATGGTGGGCGCAGCATAGCCTCGTTTCAGGAGGTCACCAGCCAGGACGGGGATTCGCCTGTCGCCGGGACGAACTTGAACGTTCCCCCCGGCGACGCTAGGCAGAGTCCCGATGGACTCGCGCATTCTCAAGTTGGCAACTGACACAGGTTGGGCCTCGCAGGCGGTGGATGCGCTCGACGCAACGCTTTGTGATCATGCCCACTGCGAGAAGAAGGCCAGCGTCAGCGCGATCGCGTTGATCAACGACTACCCGGATGACACCGGGTTGGTCCGTGCCATGAGCAAGCTCGCGGAGGAGGAGATGAGACATTTCCGCGAGGTATACGATTTGCTCTTGGAGCGTGGGGTGCGACTCGGGCGAGACCCAGGAGACCCCTACGCGAAGGCGCTGTTCAAGCTGCTACGCTCTCACCCCAAGGAGCGGAAGCTCGATCGGTTGCTCGTTGCCGCGCTGATCGAGGAGCGCTCCTGCGAGCGCTTCTCCCTGTTGAGGGCCGAGCTCGAGGCGCGGGGCGAGGAGCGTCTCGCGGCTCAGTTTCGTCGCTTGCAGATCTCAGAAGCGGGACACGCGACGTTATTCGTTCGCCTCGCTAGCGAAGAATTCGGGAGTGAGCAGTGCGAAGCTCGTCTCGACCAACTGGCGGAGCGTGAGGCGGAGATTGTCGCAGCGCTGCCCATCGAGGCGCGGATTCACTGAAGGTCACCCAGTCGCCGTTGAGTCGTACTCCGCAGTTCGAAGGATGCTCACGGTGGTCGAGAAGCCGCCTGAGCTGAATACCGGCGGAAACAACAGGTTGAGCCACCGGTTGGCTGGTCGTCAAAGCCGTTCCGTAGAGTGAGGTGAGCAGCTATGCAGTGATTTGTTGGCGTGACGCTGCCCCTGAAACTGCACTAGACCTTGCCCCGTCGCGCCCGGACCGTGAGCGCGATTCGGAGAACAGATGATTGGATTCGAGATCACGGGCAGCGGCCGTTACCTGCCCGGGCGCCCGTATACGAACGATGACCTTGCGCGGGTCATGGAGACCAGCGATGAGTGGATCCGGAAGCGCACGGGTATAGCCCAGCGGCACTACTGCCCCGAAGGCGTAGGTGTCAGTGAACTCGCGCTTCCTGCCGCGCGGAAAGCCCTGGAGGACGCGGGGCGTACCCCGGAAGAACTCGACTACATCCTGTTCAACACGATGACGCCGGATCACGTGTTTCCGGGGAGTGGGCCCCTGCTCGGGGCGGCTCTCGGCTGTCCTGGCGTACCCGCGCTCGACATTCGCACCCAGTGCGCAGCCATGATCTACAGCTTTCAGCTCGCGGGTTCACTCATCGCCAGCGGCGCGGCACGCCGCGTGTTGATCGTCGGGGCGGAGGCCCACGCGGGGTTCATGCCCTGGCGGGACTGGGACATCCTGGACGGTGCAGACCGCAAGCCCTCCGGGGAAGACTGGGAACGCGCAACGCGCCATCGTGGACTCGCGATCCTGTTCGGTGACGGTGCCGGAGCATTGCTCGTGGAAGCTACGGAGGAGAAGGCTGCTGGCTTGCTCTCGCTCGATGTTCACAGCGACGGGCGCCACGCCCACAAGCTGTATATCCCTGCGGGCTTTCGCTCGAGGCCGTTCGTGTCTCAGCGGACGGTCGATGAGGATTTGATGATTCCGGCGATGGAGGGGCGAGACGTCTTTCGAACGGCAGTGAGTCGACTGCCCGATAGCGTACGCAGGGCTTGTAATCAGGCGCAGGTCAAGCTGGAGAACGTGGATTGGTTCATCGCGCATCAAGCGAACCAGCGCATCAACGATGCAGTGCGTGAGCGCCTTGGAGTGCCTGCGGAGAGGGTGCCGTCCAACATCTCGCGTTACGGCAACACTTCAGCGGCGACGATCCCGATCTTGATGGATGAGATGCGGCGAGACGGTCGCTTGAGGGCGGGACAGACGGTCTGCATGTTGGCGCTTGGCGCCGGACTGCATTGGGGCGCCGCGGTGCTTCGCGTTTGATCTTCGGACGCTCAGAAGGCGAGAGCTACAACACAAATCAGGCTGCCGGCAGCCTGTTGAAAACTCGGCGCTCAACAACTGCTAGCGTTTGGTGATGGGCGAGTTGACCTTGGTGGGAGCGGTGACTCGCGACCGCCTGTCCTCGTCATCCTGGGTGCCGGGCGGCGCTGTTCTCTATGGCGGCGTTTCCGCAGAGAGCTTGGGATGCGCCGTGCGGGTCGTGACCGCTCACGCGGAGGACTTCGTCGCTCCAGCATGCACCGCCAAGTGGAGCTGGCAGCACCAGCGCTGTCAGTGCACCACAGAGTTCGAGAATCTGGAGCTCGGCGACCTCAGAAGGCAATGGCTGTGGGAGCGCTGTGGACATCTGAGCTTCGCAGAGATCCAGAACCACGATTGGAACCCGGCGGGATGGGTCGTACTCGCGCCAGTCTTCGATGAGCTAGAGCTCGAGGCCGCGCTGTCCTGGGTCGCTGGCCTCTCCGCTGGCGGTCGCTGTTTGATGCCTCAGGGCTGGCTTCGAACGGGGGCCGTGGGGAGTCGACCGTTCGAGATCGCTCCGCGCCGACGGCTTGTAGAGCTGGCGGCGCTTGCGGTGCACCTGGGAGTGACCCTCGATTGTGTTTGCTTGAGCGAAGCAGAGGTCCAAGCAGAGCCGAGTGCGTTCGACCGTTTGCGGGGTGTGTGCCGGTGCCTCGCCGTCACTCGAGGTGCACAGGGTGCCTCGGTTTACGTTCAAGATCGACGGCTGGACGTTGGAGTCATCGACGCTTCCGTGTGCGATACCACGGGGGCGGGGGACGTCTTCGCTGGCGCGCTGATGGCCACCCTCGCACAGAACCTAGAGCTTGAGCAGGCTGTCCGCCTCGCGAGTGTGGCTGCGGGCCTGAGCACCGAGCAACGCGGACCCTGTCCTCTCGACCGCGAGCGTCTGTTCGCGTTGGCCGAATCCGTACAGCTCACGCTGCGTGCCCCTTGAGTTGAGTTCGCGCACCGCTAGAAATCCATCAGACGCTCACGCTGCGACCGGCGGCCGCAGGCGCCTGGCGTGACGTAGACGAGTTGGTCTGGTACGGCTCCAGCGTGTCAGCGATTCAACCCGATCCGGGGTCCGGAGAAGCCTCAGGTGAGGTCCCGTCAGAGACCGCTCCCAAGGAATTACCTCCGCTTCGGTCGGTGCAAGCGGGCTCCTCGCTCTGGTGGTGGTTCTTGGTGTTGGTCGCAATCATCGGCGTTTGGGTGATCGCCATGATGTTCATGCGCGGTCCAATCGAAGCGAACGATGACGACGGAATCATCCTCTTGAACCCGAGCACGTCTGCCAGCGCGACACCCTAACTCACTTCACTTCGAACGCGCCCTGGTCGTAGCGGCCCCCAAGCGGACGCAGCTGACCGTTGAGGTCGACGATGGGGCCGGAGAACCAAGGCGTCGGGTCCAGTCCCGCGTTGACGCACGGACTGTCGTCGCTGATTTGCAGGCTGCTGTCGAACTCCGGATCCTGCGAGATGTTTCCACAGGTCGCGAGCAAGCAGTAGCTCGAATCCACTGCCTGCGCGGTCTGCGCGCAAGCTGAGCTGGCGCCCTTGACGAGGCAATTGCTCGTGGGGCTCCAGATGTCGTTGAAGAGACTCTGGACGGTGCCGCTCGCGCTGATTCCAGTATCCGCATGGAATTGAAAGATGCTGTTGAGGGCGATCCCGATGCTGCCCGTCCCCAGCTCCCAAGCAGAACCCGACGGGCCATCGTTTGCGATGAGTGTCGAACCGACGATCAGGCTCTGCCCGCTGGTCTGTCGCAAGCCCGCCCCACTGTCGGCGGTCCCCGCGTGAACCAAGGCGTTGATCAATGCGATGCTGCTCGCGCTATCGATCGCGCGACTGGCATAGCATTGGGTGCCCGTCTCGGCGCTCATGACCACACTGGACGTGACGCTGGTCGTTCCGCCGGAGACTTTGAGTCCGACGCAGCCCGCGGGGGTGGCGTCCTGTCCGGTCCACTCGCTGAGGCTCGTCCCGCTGTGCACCGAACTCTCGCGAACGTCGAGGCCCTTGGATGATTCCGCGAGGATTCCATAGGTTGAGACGGCTCGGCCTCCGATTACACTAGACGCCCAGAAAGTTCCGCGCCCGCCCGCGATCGAAACTCCTGCACTCGTAGTTGCTGGGGTCACCTGACTCATGCTCACGCTACTGGCCTCTAGGTACACCCAGCCACTCGTGGCGCGCACTCCGAAGGTGCCCTTGCCTGCGGTGCCGCTGTAGACGTCGCTCTTCACGATGAACGCGTTCGTGTTGTTGGCGGTAAACGCCGCAACCTCACCCCAAGCTGTGTTGTTGTTCCCGCCAGAGATCCGCACGCTGTGGACCACGACGGTCGCGTTCGTCGCGCGCACGGGCGAAGAGCTCGTGGCCGTCGTCACACTCGCGCCTTGGACCTCAAACCCCTGCAGCGCGAGCTTAGAACCTGAGTCCACGTGGACGGCGCCATCGCTTGGTGCGACGAGGCGCGTGACGTGGGTCAGCGCATCGCGTTCCCATGTGTCGGGGTCGTAGCCTCCGAATAGGCTAACGCTGGTGTGGACATCCTCGGAGTAGCTGCCGGCCGCGACGAACACGGCATACAGCTGGTGGCTCTCCGCTAGTTCGATCCCGCGTCGCAAGGTGCGTACGGGCGCGGAACGAGTGCCGTTGTTGGCGTCGTCTCCTTGCGGAGACACGAAGGCGCCGACGCTCTCGTCCACGCTGACGTCCACGCCGTTGCAATCCCAGTCTTCCGTGTCGCCCGTGAAGAGTGGGGGAGCATCCACCATATCCTTGTTTATCCAAGGTCGCAGGTCATCGCAGTCCAGGCCCTTGATCGTGATGTAGGCGTCGCAACCAGCGAAGTGGCCATCGGCGTCTCGATCGCGGCAGCTAGCGCACGAGACCCAGTTGTTCGGGTCGGCATCGTTGCAGTCCCCAGCGACATCAACGTAGCCCGTGGGAGCGTTGCAGTCCGTGACCGTGTCATTCGCCGCGCCCCAGCCGTCTGAGTCCGCATCGCGATAAAACAACGTGTTGCAGACCAGCGCTCCCGCCACGCCGCCAACGCCTGCCACTCCGGCAACGCCTCCCACACCCGCGGCGGCGCCGACCCCCGCTGCACCGGCCGCTCCCGCCGTACCCGCGGCGCCCCCGACCGCTCCGGTACTGCCAGTCCCAGCGGCGCCGCCCGTCGTCCCACCAACACCGCCAGTTGACTGGCCACCTGCGCCGCCTGTTGGCTGTCCCCCCGTTCCTCCCGGATTCAGGCTTCCCGCCTGTCCGCCAACCGCAGCTCCCGCGTGGCCGTTACCGCCCGCCGCTTCTCCGGTCCCGCTCTTGGGGGTTGGATCTTCGGATCCACAGCCAATCAAAGCCAGACAGCTCAACGGCAAAATGTGTCGACCACGGATGCGCAACATCAGACTCGTCCTCCACGCCCCCGATGGGGCACCGTCGCCCGGCTTGGAAATCGGGCGGGCCGCGCACTAGAAGGCGCGAACAAACCGCAGATCGGCAGACGGCAGCGTTCCTTGAGCCAATCAGGGCGCGTCTGTGCAGCACCCGGCGTAGCCTGTCTCGGTTTAGTCTATGAGGGTGAGTCGCCTACATGTCGTCGCAGCTGCGATCTTTCTAGACACACGAGTGCTCGCTGCAAGGCGGGGCACGCAGATGCGAGAACCGCTGAAATGGGAATTTCCTGGAGGAAAAATTGAGCCGCCAGAGACCCCCGCGCAAGCGCTCCGGCGCGAGATCGAGGAAGAACTTGGTGTCAGCGTCCAGGTCGGTGAACGGCTCGGTGTCTCGCGAGTCGGGGACGTCCAGTTGGAGCTATTAGCCTGCCAGCTAGAGGCTGGGCAGCCCACGGCGCGCGAACACGCGGAGCTACGCTGGCTGTCAGCCGATGAGATTCATGCTCTGGACTGGGCGCCCGCGGACATCCCTCTGCTGGCGTCCGTCGCTGCGTCCCTACGCAGAAGGCCTCAGCGGTAGGGGTTGGCGAGGTCGACGTCGGACGGTCGCTTCTTCGGCGGCGTCGGCTCGGACGGCTTCGACTCGGTGGTCGCCGCGGGGGTGGGATCCGAGCTGCCGCTCTGAGCTTTGGCTCGCTCGCTCGCCGTGCGAGGTCGGCTTTGCCATACGGGAATATCGTCGACGCTGAGTGCGCCGTCCCCTGGCTTGCTCGTGGGGTCGGGGGTGAGGCGCGCCTTTTCGCTGCTTTGTGGCTTCTTTTCTGGCGTTTCAGCGTTCGCGTTGGGGCTGATGACCGTGGTTTCTGGTGGGTGGGCGCGCTGCCAGGCGACCACCAACAGGGTGCCCACAAGCGCCGCCAAACCGAGCACCAGCACCCACTGCCAAGCGCGACTCGTCGTCTGAGGTGGCACGCTGTGCTGGCCACCCGGGATGGCCCCAGGGACGTAAGAAGCCCGGGACATATCCGACAGCATGGGTGGGGGCACGCTGCCACCCGGTGGAGGGCCCACGTAGCTCGGATGGATGCTCGGGTGCGACGCACGCGGCAGGTCCACCGCCACTGGGGGAGGCGTTTGGCTCATCGCCTCGCTACCTGGAGTCGAGAAGTTGCCGCGGGGAAGCGGCAGCCGTGATGCACTCGATCCCACCGGTTGCGGCGCCGGATCCGAAGGGGCACTCCACTGCGGACCCGACTCCGCTGTTGCGGCGGCACGAGCGCTCGCTCGACGCAGCTCGAGCTCGCGCCCAGACGCTCCAAGCACCAACTCAGAGACTTCTTTGCGGGACAGCTCCAGGCCCGCTTTTTCTACCGCTGCTTCTAGCGCGTCTGCGAATGCCTCGCAGGTGTCGAAGCGGTCTTCGCGGCGAGGCGCGAGCGCTCTGGCGACGCACTCGTCTAGGTCCTGCGGTAGGTCAGACTTGATGCTGCGGACACGCGGGACGGCTTCGATCACGTCGATCTGCGCGCCGTCGTGGCGGTGCTTGAAGAGACGCTTCGCGGTCAGCAGCTCCCAGAGCACGATTCCCAGAGCGTAGACGTCTGCCCGGCGGTCGATATCCTCGCCCCGCATGTGTTCAGGCGACATGTATGCCAGGCGTCCCCGCACCGAATCGTTGTCCTTCGAATCGAGATCCGATGCGTGGGCGATGCCGAAATCCACGACCTTCGCCTGACCGCTGACCCCGACCAGGATGTTCTGTGGGGATACGTCGCGGTGCACGATGCCTGCGGAATTCCCAGCTGCGTCCTTCAGGGTGTGTGCAGAGTGCAAGCCGGCGAGAGCGTCGATGCAAATGGTGAGGGCGGCGCTTCGGCTGAGCCAGCTCCCGGTGCGGGCGGTGTGTGCTTGAAGCGTGCCAAGGGTTGAGCCCTCGACGTATTCCATCACCAGGTAGGGCTCCCCGGCCTCCTCGCCGAACTCGATCAGCGACGCGACGTTGGGGTGACGGATATGTGCGATCAGGTCTGCTTCCCTACGGAATAGAACGCGATGTTCTTCGTCGTCCTGCAGGTGGCCGTGAAGCACCTTGACCGCGACAAGCCCGGAGTCTCCTTCGGAACCGACCCGACGCGCGAGGTGTACGCTCGCCATACCCCCATCGGCCAGCTCGCAGATCGCCTCATACTGGCCCCAGCGCCGATTGCTGGGCAGCAGCCTGACCCCGCTCCTCGAGCCGCCCGCAGGGGGGATCGAGGCGGGTCGCTTCCAAGAGCCTCCACTTCGCACGAGTTCGAGGCAGCGAGTATCCGCCCGAAGCTCACTCGATGCCAGGCTTCGAACTGGAAAACCTCGTGGATATTGGTGTTTGTTGGGCTCACGGCCAGCGCCGGCCGACGGCATGCCAGCGGTCTGGTCGATTCGGGTACTTTGAATGTGAAGTTCCAACCCATACGTACGAGGTCGTCGTTCACGACCTGACGCAACGCGCAACGCTGGGTGGGGTAGCGGGACGCATAATGCGTTGCGTTGTCAGACCCCTAGCAGCACCCCCGCTGTCGGTTTGCCCGTCGCCAAGCTGATGGCGTGACAGTAGATGGCGACTTGCAGCCGATAGGCGTACGGCGCGTCGTTGATCACATCCGTCTTGAAGTCCACCACGCACCAAGCGCCATCGGCCAGGAACGCCAAGTCGACCACGCCTTCCCAGAGCTCGCCATCTGGACGCACGTAGCTCAAGGAGTGCTCGCGCCTCACGTCCTCGGCTGTCTGTGCGTGTCGCATCAGCGGGTGGTTCAATGCATTCGCGCAGGCGTCTCGCGCTGCGAGCAGTTCCCGCTCAGTAGCCCCGAGCTGCCGGGCGAGGAGCGCCGCGAGCGAGGCCAGGTTCGCCGCACCCTTCGCAGACGTATCGAACTCCGTCCGCTCGAGGAGCGCGTGGACCAACGTGCCGAAGCGCGCACCCCGAGGTCGTCCGCTGCTGCGCGCGATCGGTGCCTCGACCCGCACAGCGTCTGCCAGCGTGAGTATTTCTTCAGGGAAATATTTCGAGGCGAGGGCGCGCGCCGCGTCGGCGCTCAGTTCCGCAAGCGGTGCCGGCTCGCCCTGGGCCCGTGCCTCGACGGCGTGTGCTACCTGAGTCACGCTGCGCGAATGAGCGCCCGACGTCGCGCCTCGGGTGAGACGTGCCTTCCGTTCCTCGGACCACGCCTGATGTGCGGCCTTGGCGGCGCTCGCTTCACCGTCGGCCACCAAGATCTCTTGCTGGCGAATTCCCCCGCGTTCGTGGCGATTCAGCTCGAGATCCGCTGGCGACCACCACACCGCCCCCGCCCCCCCGGCGAGCTCCGGATGCCAACCCGGTTTGACTGGTACTCGATCCAGGAGATCCGGGCCAAACGGCCGCTGATAGACGCTGTCAGGCTTGAAATCCGGGCATCCGGAGGCGCGTTGTGATACCCCGCGGAACTGTTTCTCGGGGTAAATCGCTGGGTGGAAGATGCTACTCCAGCGTTCCTCGGGGTAGGGACCATCGCCGATGCCAGGCACCACGAGCAAGTCGCGAGCGCGCGTGGCCGCGACGTAGCCGAGGCGGATCACTTCTGCGTCGTCTTGCGCCTTGATCTGATCTTCGTGCGCTAGCAGCTCATATGGCATCAGGCCGCACAAGCCTTGGGCCCACAGCCCCGCGTCCGGGTCGATGAAGCGCGAAGGGCGGTTGGTTTCCAGCGGTGCGCCCGGCTCGCAGAGGATGACGACGGGGAACTCGAGGCCTTTCGCGCCGTGTACGGTCATCAGGCGAACCCCATCCGTACCCTCTTCGATGACTGGTGCTTCGCTTCCCTGTCCGCGTTCGGCGCTTAGCTCCAGCCACTCGACGAAACCGCGAAACGAGAGCGCCCCGCGGGCCTCGTAGCGACGCGCCTTGTCGATGAGCGACAAGACGTTCGCCAGGGCTTGTTCTCCAGTGGGCCAGATAGCAACGCCTGCATGCGCCCGAGTCTCCGCAAGCAGGCGCCCGATCGTTTCCGCGATGGGGCGTCGGTTTCGACTGACGTGGAGTGAGCCAAGAATGTCCAACGAGTCGGCCACCGCCTGGATACTCTCCGGCAAGCGTTCCCGAGGTGTGCGGCGCAGGGGATGAAGGCGTCCAAGGCGCTGCTGGTCTCCGGCGAGCGAACCGATGAATGCCTTGAACTCGAGTAGCTCTGAATCGGAGAGCGCGAAGAAGGCGCCGCGAAGCGTCGCGTAGACCATCAGCTCGTCGTCGGGCCACTCAATCGCCTGCAGTGCCGTGCGCAACGCCATGACCTCCTCGCGTCCGTGGAATGAGCGCCCGCCCACGAGCACGTGGGGCAAGCGACGGGCCTCCAGCGCACGGACGTACGGGCGAGTCACGTCCTCGCCGAAGTTGACGAAGCGTCGAAACAGGCAGCAAACGTCGCGCGCCGCGATCGGGCGCGCGCCGCCGGGCGCGTCGACCATCCAGCCGCTCTGTGTGACCAACCAATCGACGTAGGCGCCCACTGCGTCGGGCAAGCTCGCTTCGAGTTGGCCCAAGGTGACCCGTGGGGTCGCCGTCCAGTGCGGGTACGGCGCCGGGATCGGCAGCACAACGACACTGGGTTGATCTGTGGATTCTGTGCGGAAATTTTGCAGAGCAACGTAGCTGGCCTGAGTCTCGCCGCCGGTCATTCTCTCGGAGAAGCAGTGGTTGACAAGGCTCTGGATGGCAGGCCGGGAGCGGAAGCTCGTGCTCAGGTGAAGCAGCTCTGCGCCGCTCCCCAGGAGCTGCTCCTTCACTCGCTCGTAGAGCATGATGTCCGCGCGCCGAAAGCGGTAGATCGCTTGCTTGGGATCGCCAACCACGAAGAGCTTGCCGGCCTTTGGGCGGATGTGCGACGGCCGCACCTCGGCAAGATCGTCCGCCGCGAGAAGCAACAGGATTTCCGCCTGGAGTGGATCCGTGTCCTGGAACTCGTCAACGAATAGGTGAGTAAAGCGACTCGAAAGCTCGCGCCGCACCTCGTCGTTGCGCACCAACAAATCGCGCACGCTGCGCAATAGGTCCAAGAAGTCCAGCACGCCGGCGCTGTTCAGACGCTGCACGTAGCCGAGCACGACGGGCTCTAGCGCGTGCTGAAGCTTCGCCGCGAGATCTGCATCAAGCAGCCGATTCAGGGCTTTCAGTTCTTGCACCAGCTGCGCGCGCCGCTCGCGCAGCTCTTGAATCGACAGATCCGGCGCGACATCTCGGGGTGAACCGGCGTACTCCCACCAGGCCCTCTTACCCGTGCGGAAACGGGCACGGGGTAGCTCCGAGAACAGAGCCTCCAGCGCGTCGAAGTCAACGTCTTGGCTGCCACGCGGGGCCACGCGCTCAATCCGGCGTCCGAGCTCACTCAAGCCTTGCACCAAATAGGCGTTCGGCTCGTAGGCGACGTCAGCGATGCTCGCGAGGTCGCGCAGGCGGGCGAGCATCTCCAATAGCGCGGGCTCCCGCGAAAAGTCTGGCGGCGCTTGCCAGACACCGGGGAAGTCACGGTGGTCGATTAGTGTGGCCGCTGCCCACAGGATTAGCTCTCGGGGACTCTCGCCATGGCGCAGCGGCTTCCGGCGCAGCATGCGTCGCAGACCCTCTGGTGGGCTCTCCAGATTCTGCTCGAACCACAGGGAGAACACCTGCTCCAAGTGCTCTTGAGTGGCCTCGGCGTCGATGACTTGGAAGTCCGGATCGACGTCGGCTTCGATCGGGCGCTCGCGCAGCAAGTCGGCGCAAAACGCGTGAATCGTCGCGATGTGCGCCGTCTCCAGCTGCTCCAATGCATGATTTAGGTTGGTTCGCTGAATGGAGTTCTTCTGAGTCTGCTGGCGTCTGCGTTCGAGTTCCGCACGCAGCCTGAGCTTCATTTCGCCCGCCGCCTTCTCCGTGAACGTCAACGCCACGATGTGTGAAAGCTGAGTCGTTCCGGACTCAACCAACGTGGTGATGCGCTCGACCAGTTGCGTCGTCTTGCCGGTGCCAGCGGCTGCCTCGACGACGAAGCTCGATTTTAAATCCTCGCGGATACGTCTCCGCGCTTCTGCATCCGCAAGCTCGTTCATGGCTCCTCCCGCAGACGCTTCAGCTGTTTGATCAGCGGATGCGGTTCCGTCTTGCGCGCGGTCCGCTGCTCTTCGTAGGGGCCACACACATGCTTGAAGTCACAGTATTCGCAGGCTCTAGGCTCGGGTGCGGCGGGCAGAAACGCGCCGTCTAGCAGGCTCTTCAGCGTGTCACTGAACAGCTGGACGGACTGCCGGGTGTAGTCGTCCAAGGGGACAAAGAAGGTCCGGTACTCACCGCGTCGGGTGGAGTACGCGAGGCGTCCTCCGGAGACTCGTGCCTTCGGGAACAGTCGCTCGAGGGCTTCGGCGTAGAGGAGTGGCTGCAGCGTCCGCCCGCCGCGGATCGCGAACTGCCCGCGGTTCTCCGGGAGCGCGGTGCGGCGCACGTCCAACGGGGCCCCCGTCTTGTAGTCCGTCGCGCGCAGCGTTTCCTCTCCCCCCCCGCGAGCTCGCTCGACGCTGTCGATGGCGCCTCGAAGCAGGATCCCACAGCTCAATTTGACAGGTTCGAGGCGGCTGCCTTGATCGCGATCGGAGCGGCGAATACCGAACGCCAACTCGAAGTGGATGGGTTGCCAGTCGTGGTCCAGGGCGAGCTGCTCTAGCCAGCCCCGCAAGTCGCCCGCTATCTCTTCGATGCCGTCGCCCCATACTCGATCGATGGCGGGAGCGAGCTGCTCGCGGTAGCGCGCCTCCGCTTGAGCGAGCGAGGCCTCCATCAGCTCCGTCGCCTCTTGAAGCCTTTCGGGGACCAGCGGTAGGCGTCCGCTCGAACGCAACGTCTCGGCGACCGCTTGCTGTACCTCGTGGATCAGGCGGCCCCGAGTCAACGCATCAAGGCGCTCTGCTCGCGCTGCCGTCTCCCGCGGCGAGAGGCGGAGTACCGCCGACAAGTAGAAGCGGTAGGGGCAAGCCGAGAAGTGCTCGAGCGCCGTGGCAGAATACGGACGTGCTTCGATTCGATGAAGCGCCAGCGCGTCGCGCGCCGCCGGGCTCGGATCCACCAGACCGTCCGCGCCGCGCCAGGTCTTGAGGTTCCAGCGTCTCGCGCGGAAACGCAGCGCGCGTCCCAGGTGAGGGTTCGCGCTCACCAAGTAGCCCGCGGCACCCTTGCGCGCTTCCGCCTCGTGAGAGCCGAGACAGCTCTCGAGCAGCGCGAGGTCGTACTCCGCGTCATCGATCGCCAGCTCCGGGCGCTCTGGGGCAGGCCAACCCATGCGACCGTGAGACGCGTCCCGGG
Organism: Polyangiaceae bacterium; assembly: GCA_020633205.1. Classification (NCBI taxonomy): domain Bacteria; kingdom Pseudomonadati; phylum Myxococcota; order Polyangiales; family Polyangiaceae; species Polyangiaceae bacterium. The sequence goes on along the minus strand of JACKEB010000010.1, from coordinate 256,374 downwards.
CGCGCTGGGCGAGCTCTTCAAAGCTAGGCAGGTGACCGCTAGCGGCACGCACGACCTCCAGTGCGTAGAACGACGGTACCCGCGGGCGGGCGCGCTCCATGTCCACGCGAGGATAGCTGAACACGACCCGGCGGCTCGCTGCGCCGACGGCGAGGTGCAACATGGAGCGCTCGACCCCGACGCGCTGCTCGTTTCTAGCTAGCTGGGGATGATGTTGCCGCGCGGCATCGAGCAGGAGCGGATCCTCGGCGACTTTGTGCGGAAAGAGCTTCTCCGCTAGACCGGGAACGAAGACCGCTTCAAAGCTCAAACCGCGCGCATCGTCGACGCTCGAGACGAAGACCTTACCCGCCGGCGAGCCGCCCGGGCGCCCCGCGAGTTGACCGAGGCGCGCGGCGAGCACGAGTTGAACCTCATGAATCGAGACCGGGCCAACTGCGCCCATTGGATCCAGCTCAGACAACAGCTGCAGCACGCGCGTCGGGGTTTCCAGCGCGCCCGCAGCCAGCTCACGTAGCTTCTCCAGCCAGTCGCCCCAGCGGGCGCTGTCAGGCAGCGCCTCCAACAGATCGATGATCGGGAGCGCGAACTCCGCCAAGTCACGTAGGGACTTTGCGTCGCGGGACAGCCGGGAGCGTTCGGCTTCGTGCTCACTCTCGGCGCTGGCTAGTTCCAGTCGCTCTGCCTCACCCTTGAGCCGTCGCCTCCAGCGCGAGGCGCCGCCGATCACCGCCGCTTCATTGAGCAGTCGCTCCCAGCGGCGAGGCGCCGGGCGTGTCCCACTGGCGTCCAGGTTTTGGTCCCGGGCCGCTTCGAGCAGCTCACCTTCGGTCGGTTCCGCGTCAGGGGGCGCTGCGCTCGGTGCCAAGCCGTGTTCGTCGGCCGGCGCTGCCCAGGTGTCCAAGCCTTGGGCTGTGGTGGCAGGCCTGGCGCACCCCAGGGAAAGGTACTCGGAGAAGCGCGCTGCGCTAAGCCCTTCCGCGCGGCAAGCGAGGAGGGCCAATAGGCCTCGCCCCGCCGGGTCGGGCCGCTGGAGACCGCGGGCCAGGTGATGAGGGATACCTGCGCGGGTGAGCGCTTCGCTGATGTGTGGCGCGTAATTCTGCGGGCTCCGGAGCAGCACTGCGACGCGCTCGAACGCGACTCCCTGGGCTGCGAACTCGAGGATCTGCCGAGCGATCTCTACGCATTCACGGTTCTCCCCAGGGGCGCTCAGGATCTTGACCTCAGCCTCGATCTCGCCGAGCGGCAGCTCTCTCGGGTTGAAGAGCTCGAGCTGTAGTCGGTCGAGGCTCGTGCCGGCCGCGTCGCTCTCCAGATACTCGGGGGACACCCCGAACGCGTCAACAAGCCAGTCCTCCGTTTGCTTATCGCCGTGGGGAAATACAACGCAGCAGGGGAGCCGCTCCCCCAAGGCACGCAGCAGCTCGGCCTCCGCAGCGTGGTGGATCTTCGGATCGATCAGCAACACCGCGCCGTACTCGAGTGGCGCGGTGGCGAGGGCCTCGGTCGCGAGGGCGAGCACCTGAGCGCGGGTCACGAGGGAGAGCCTCTTGAGTTCTTGTTCGAGGCGCATCAACAGCCTCACGAGGTCCGGCGCTGGCCCTTCGAGCTCGCTCAGACTCAGCCTGCCGAGTTCGAGGTCATTGAACGTGCGAACCAATGCTCGAGGCAGCCCCGGGCGCTGGCCCACGCCAGTGAAGCGCCCGAGACGGCCCTCGGTGCTCAGCTCCGCGATCACACGGCAGGCGGCCGCTTCGAGTCCAAGCTCGGTTGCGGGGAGCTGCTGCTGGGCTGCGAGGTCCGCCTCCGCTAGTACGCCTGCGAGGCTCGCCAAGCTGTGGCGCTGCCAGCCAAAGCTTGCCCTGCCGTCCTGGGTGCTTGGCTCAGAGCGCGGTTCCCGCAGGCTCCGATGTACCAGTCGCGACAGCGCCAGCGGCGAGCCAACCAGTAAGAGCTTCGCTACCTCACCGTGGCCGTTCAACCACTCGTGGGCACGAGCGAGGCGGCTCTCAGCCCGGTGGGACACCCAGAGTTGATGGCGCGACTCGGGCACTGCAGCTCCTTTAGGCACGCTTTCAGACACTGCAGCTCTTTCAGGCACTGCGGCTCTTTCAGGCACTGCGGCTCTTTCAGACACTGCGGCTCTTTCAGGCACTGCGGCTCTTTCAGGCACGTCTCTTTCAGGCACGACGTCTCCTATTACCGCTCGATGTCCACTAATGACCAGCGCGCAGCGAACCGTACCTCGGCTATGATGCGAAGGATGCGCTGCGCGTCGCACCAATCGAGGTCGACAGAGCCACGAGCTCGGGCGCGGAACTGCACTCGCGGTGATTGGGAGAGGGTGTGAGCGCGCCTCCCTCCACGCGGCCGAAACTCGCTCAAACGAGCGAGCCGCCGGCGAGCGTTGGTCCGCGCAGCAGCATGCGTCCCAGCATCGTGCCGGTGGCGCAGGAGCCACGCATTGGTCTGGTGCTGAGCGGCGGTGGGATGCGTGGCGCTTACGAGGTCGGGGTCGTCGAGGGCATTGTCGAGGCGCTGCGTACGCCGGTGCACCGCCCGTCTCCGTTTCGCGTCTTCGCGGGGACCAGCGTTGGCGCGATCAATGCGGCCTATCTCGCTGCCAACACTCACCGCGCGGATCTAGACATCGAGCGCTTGCGCCACACCTGGACCAGCCTGGAGATCGAACGCCATCTGCAGTTCGATCCTCTGGGCTTTCTTTCTTTGCGTGCGGGCCTGCGCCGCAGCAGCAACGGAGGGCAAGACCAGGAGCACTTTGGTCGCTCGCTGCTGGATCCGCGACCGCTCGAGGCGATGATCGCAGGCAGTATCGAGTGGGAGTCGCTCCACGACAACGTCGACGCCGGGCGCACCTTGGCGCTCTTGGTCGCGGCCCTCGATGTCGCCACCGGCAAGACCACTATCTTCTCCGAGGTCGCTCCCGCAGCAGATTTTCGCCCCTCTCGCGACCCGCGTCGCCGTGCGGAAGTAGGCCAGATCGGTGATGAGCACGTGCTGGCATCTGCCGCGATCCCGCTGTTGTTCCCCGCCCGGCGCATCGGCGCCTCCTACTACTGCGATGGTGGCCTGCGCTTCAACACGCCCATCTCACCTGCGATTCGTGCGGGTTCCGACCGGCTAGTAGTGATCACGCTCTCCGGTACCCGTGAAGAGGGCCTGGAACCCCCGGTAGAGATCAACGAATACCCGAGCCTATTTTTCCTTGCGGGAAAAGTGATGAACGCGCTGTTGCTCGATCAGGTCGTGTATGACCTCGCGGTGCTAAAACGCTTCAATCACTTGGTCGCGGTGCTGGAGCAGGCGCTCCCGGCCCAAAGCTTCGCTGAGGTGGAGCGCCTGTTGGTCGACTCCCGAGGCGCGCCCTATCGACGCATCGAAACGTTGGTCTTCAGCCCCTCGGAGGATCTAGGGGCAATCGCTACCGAGCACCTGCACCGCCATTTGGATTCCTGGCGACTGTCGCGCATCCCGCGCTGGCTGCTTGGCGTGGCGCGTGGGTCCCAGGCTGACTGGGCCGCGTACCTGTTGTTCGATGGCGGTTTCGCCGAGCGCTTGATCGAGTTGGGGCGAAAAGACGCTCTGGCTCGCAGCCAGGAGATCCGCGAGTTCTTCGGCGCTGCATGTGTGTTGGCGCCCTGAAGTCTGGCCACCGCTGAAGGCTCGACCGCGTCACGAACATGTGGCATGTCCGCGGCCGTCTTCTCGCTAGGCTCGCGCACAGCGGAAGCCAGGGAAGGCCCTAGGAATCCAGTGGAGGAACGATGAGCAAGGTTCTGATCGTCGGCGCAGGCGGTGTCGGCAAGGTGGTGGTGCACAAGTGTGCTCAGGTCCCCGAGGTCTTCAGCGAGATCGTGCTGGCTAGCCGCACTCTCTCGCGCTGCGAGGCGATTGCCGCCGAGGTGAAGGAACTCACGGGGCGCGACATCGAGGTGCGCGCGCTGGATGCCGACAACCCGGAGAACACCATCAAGCTGCTCGACGAGGTCAAGCCGGATCTGCTGCTCAACGTCGCCCTGCCGTATCAGGACCTCGCGCTGATGGACGCCTGCCTCGCGCGGAAGGTCGACTACCTCGACACAGCGAACTACGAGCCGCCGGATGTCGCCAAGTTCGAATACAAGTGGCAGTGGGCGTACCAGGATCGCTTCAAAGAGGCGGGCATCATGGCCCTGCTCGGGAGCGGTTTCGATCCGGGGGTGACGAACATCTTCTGCGCTTATGCGCAAAAGAAGCTGTTCGACGAGATCGACACCATCGACATCCTCGACTGCAATGGTGGAGACCATGGTCACGCCTTCGCGACCAACTTCAACCCCGAGATCAACATCCGCGAGATCACCCAGAACGGCCGTTACTGGGAGGCGGGTGAGTGGAAAGAGATCGCGCCTCTGAGTATCCACCAGGATTTCGATTTCCCGGGGGTGGGGGTGAGGCGCGCCTATGTGCTTTACCACGAGGAATTAGAGTCGCTGTGCCAGAACATCAAGGGTCTGAAACGGATCCGCTTCTGGATGACCTTCGGCGAGAAGTACATCACGCACCTCAACGTGCTGCAGAACGTCGGCATGACCAGCATCGAACCCATCGATTTCCAGGGACAGAAGATCGTACCCATCCAGTTCCTGAAGGCGCTGCTACCTGACCCGGCGTCGCTCGCGAAGAACTACACGGGCAAGACCAGCATTGGCTGCTTGATCGAGGGCAAGAAGGACGGCAAGCCCAAGCGCGTCTTCATCTACAACATCTGCGATCACGCGGAGTGTTACCGCGAGGTACGCTCTCAAGCCATCAGCTACACCACCGGCGTACCTGCCATGGTTGGTGCGATGATGATGCTCACCAAGAAGTGGCAGGGCCAAGGCGTGTTCAACATGGAGCAGCTGGATCCCGAGCCCTTCCTCGAGGCGCTGGGCAAGCACGGGCTGCCGTGGCACGTCGAGGAGCGCTGACGTGGGCGCAGACACTCACGCGGGGGAGAGCGACATCCCCTGGGCTCAGCCCTGCGACCCTGGCACTGACGTCTCCCAGGTGGAGACGCCCGCCTACGTCATCGATCTGGGCAAGCTGAGACAAAACCTCGAAGTGCTCGGCCGCGTTCAACGCGAGGCCGGCTGCAAGATCTTGCTCGCGCTGAAGGGGTTCGCGGCGTGGTCCACCTTCAGTGAGGTCCGCAAGGTGCTGCCCGGCATCACGGCTAGCTCGCCGGACGAGGCGCGTCTCGGCAAAGAGGAATTTGGGGGGGAGGTGCATGCGTATGCTCCCGCCTACTCCGAAGCCGACTTTCAGGAGCTCTTGCCGTTGGTGGACCACCTGGTGGTCAACTCGCCGACTCAGCTCCGGCTTTTCGCCGCGCGGGCTCGCGCGCGGGGCATTGAAGTGGGTCTGCGGGTGAACCCGGAGCACTCGGAGGTGAAGACGGCACTCTACGATCCGTGTGCTCCAGGTTCGCGCCTCGGTACGCGCCGCAGCGCCCTCACCCCCGACCTCATCGAACTCCTGGACGGGCTCCACTTCCACACGCTGTGCGAGCTAGGCTCCGACGCCCTCGAGCGCACGCTGGCCGCTTTCGAGGAGCGCTTCGGCGAGTTCATTCCCAAGCTCAAATGGGTGAATTTCGGGGGAGGGCACCACATCACGCGCCCTGACTACGACGTCGACTTGCTGATCCGCCTGGTCAAGGGCTTCAAAGAGCGCTGGAACGTCAACGTCTACCTCGAACCGGGGGAGGCGATCGGGCTCAACACCGGAACGCTGGTGGCGTCGGTGCTGGACATCATCCCAGGTGAGCCCCCGATCGCGATTCTCGATACTTCCGCCACGGCCCACATGCCGGACGTGCTCGAGATGCCTTACCGTGCGGAAATAAGAGGCGGGGCGCGTCCTGGTGTGCTCGCACACGACTTTCGCCTTGGAGGGCTGACCTGCCTGGCCGGAGACGTGATCGGAGACTACTCCTTCGCGGAGCCATTGGTCGTCGGCTCCAAGCTCGTGTTCCTCGACATGGCCCACTACACGATGGTGAAGAACACCACGTTCAATGGTGTCCGCTTGCCAAGTATCGTCCTCGCGGATGGGGACGCTCGCCGCGTGGTCCGTCGCTTCGGGTACGCCGACTACAAGCACCGCCTCAGCTAGCGCAGACAAAGCGCGCACCTCACAGGCGCGCGCTCCGCCGCGCCCAGTGCACGATCTTGGGCTACTCGAAGCGCAAGATCCCAGGCTTTTTGCCTGGTTTTGTACCCCGGTTGCGGCGCGCGCTAACGGCTCGCGATATGTGGATCAGGGTGTTATAAGCCTCGCCACCTCGCGCCCCTGAAGGTGCGGGGCAGTAGATACAGCGCGCCCACGGCGGCGCGAGCCCAGGACGCGCACCTTCGCAGGACTGAACGAACATCACCCAAGCGGGGTGTGCGCTGATCGGCGAATCGCCCAGATTCGCCTCATTGGAGGATCGGATGATCGACGATGTGCTCAGCGAGCTGGCGGTAGCCATCACCAAGGCCCACGAGTCACTGAAGCGTGACCTTGCGAAGCTGCGAACCGGGCGCGCGAACTCGGGAATGCTGGAAGGGATCCGAGTCGACTACTACGGCCAGTCGACCCCCATCTCCCAGATGGCATCGGTCGCCGTGCCTGAGCCGCGGATGATCACCGTGAAGCCCTGGGAGAAGAACCAGGTTCAGGCCATCGAGCGCGCCATCCGAGAGAGCGATCTCGGCTTCAACCCGCAGACCGATGGTGACCTCATTCGCATTCCCATCCCCCCGCTCAGCGAGGAGCGCCGCAGGGACCTAGCCAAGCTCGCCAAGCGCAACGGCGAGGATTGCAAGGTCGCAATTCGTAAAGCTCGCCACGACGCCATCGATATGCTCTCGGACCTGAAGAACGAGGGGGAGATCGGCGAGGACGACCAAGAGCGCGCCAAGAAGAAGGTCGAAGAGGTCGTGAGTGCGGGGGTAGCGAGCGTCGATCAGTTTGTCGCGGCCCGCGAAAAAGACATCATGGAGGTGTGAGGGCGCTGCTGCAGCCTGAGCGCCGGGGGACGCGAATCAGGCAGCCAGTGTCACGACCGCGGGCCAGGTGGCGAGTCGACCATGCCGTCCGATGAGCGGCCCCTCCGAGTCGGGGGAGTGGAAACAACTGCGGACTCGCCGAGCCCCGGCTTGCGCTTTGGAGATCGGCCGAACCGGACTGCGGCTTTGAAGAGATCCGGCTTTGAAGAGATCCGGCTTTGAAGACATCGGCGGTTCTTCCGAGGGGTTGGCGCGAGCTGGTGTATGCTTGACACTCGAGGTGACCACGTGAAATCGTGTGATGTGATTCCGTCGCGGGCGTTCATCCCCCTGTCTCGTCCACTCGAGGTAGGCACGCTTGGCCGCGGACAAACACGAGACCCGCATAGGGAATGCTCGTTTGGGATGGTGAGGGCGTAGCGTGGGTCGGTTGAGGGCAAAAGCTGCAGGCATCAGCGACGTCGGGCTCCAGCGTGAGCACAACGAGGATAGTTTCGCGGTGCTCGATGACCACGAGCTCTTCATCGTCGCCGATGGCATGGGGGGCCATCGCGCTGGTGACGTTGCGAGTCGCATCGCCACGGATTCCATCGCCGAGTTCTTCAGGGCAACCGCAAACGAGGACGTGACCTGGCCGTTCCACTTCGACTCACGCCTGAGCGAAGAAGAGAACCGCTTGCTCACCGGGATTCGTCTCGCGAATCGTCAGATCTTCGAACGCAGTCTGCAGTCCCGCGAGTGCCAAGGCATGGGCACCACCGTCGTAGGTGCGCTGTTCAGCCAGAAGAAGAAGAAGATGTTCATTGGTCACGTGGGTGACAGCCGTGCCTACCGCATTCGCGACGGCGAGATCACCCAGATGACCCGCGATCACTCGCTAGTGAATGACTACCTGCTCGCGATGCCGGAGCTCACAGAAGAGCAGCGCAGCGAGCTTCCGAAGAACGTGATCACCCGCGCCCTCGGCATGCAGGACCAAGTCACGGTCGATCTGCAGAGCGACGACGCGAAGAGCGGCGATCTCTACGTTCTGTGCTCCGACGGTTTGAGCGGCATGATCGACGACGATGAGATCCGCGAGGTGGTCACCTCGACGGAGGATCTCACGCTCGCGTGCCGCCGCCTGATCACGCTGGCCAACGAACACGGGGGCGAGGACAACATCACCGCCGTGTTGGTTCAGGTGTTCGCGCTAGACGAGGACGACGCCCCGATTTCTCTCGGAGACACCATGCCCATCCCGGGGCAGGGTGGAGACGAGAGCCGCGCCGATGACGACGTGCCAACCGTCGAGGAAACGGCGCCCACGCCTCCTGCAGGGATCGCGGCAGTCGAAATGGCGCCCCCGAGCTCTCGCGGCGGCACCTGATTCACAGGCAGATTCGCGAGGCGCCTGATTTTTGCAAGGCGCGTGATTCGAACGGGACAACAGGCGTACAAACGCAGAGAGGCCGGACCGGATGGTCCGACCTCTTTTTGCTTGAACCATTTGGTTCCCTGCGGAACTGGCTATTCCTCGCAGTTTTCGAGCACGAACACCGCGCTGGCGGTGCAGTAGCTCTGCTCACTCGGCGCAACGAGCATTGGGCAACTGACCTTGGCCCAGACGGCGCCGGAGCGGATTTGATCGCTGATCACCTCGAAGGTGCAGAACGGAGGATCCGTCACTCCAGGGCAGTTGAGCTGGGTGCACGTCTCGTAGCCGATCGACGCCCCCGAGCTGGCGACGACCAGTGCGCTACCCACACCGGACGTCACGTCGACGTCGGTGCTGTTGACGTAGAAAGTGTCGGCGCCTTTCTTGACGTTGCCTTCTACGACGTATGCGTCGCCTTGCTTGCGCACCTTGCAGCTCACGCTGACGCCGCTCTCGCCGTCCGCCGTGCGCTTGCCCGGGTCGGCGGTGGAGGGCTCACCGAAACCGAACACCTTATTCGGAAGCTGGCAGCGACTTGGCGCCCCCGCTGCGTTCGTGCCGAGCTGAAAGCTGAAGTTACCCTGCGCGGCGACGGGGACCGGGTCGCTACAGCTGATCGCGCTGGCGCCCAGCAGGCTCAGCGGGAGCAGCGCAACGGCGCGCACCATCACACGACGGGGAGCAAGAGAGAGCCCAAGAGTCATGCCGAGACATTAAGCTCCTACGGCTCAAATTCCTACTCAGTTTTATCCGCGCTGACCGTGGTCCGGGGCCGACGCGCGTCGCTGGCCGGCTTCGCCAGCGGGCAGAATCGGCTTCGCGATCAGAGTCCGGCGGCGGCGAAAGCGCCTTCCAGATCAGCCCAGAGATCTTCAACGTCCTCGAGGCCCACGCTCAGGCGGACCAGGCCGTCACCGATGCCAATCGCGTCGCGGGTCTCCTTCGGGATGGAGGCGTGCGTCATGATGGCAGGATGCTCGGCCAGTGACTCGACGCCGCCCAGGCTCTCAGCCAGGGTGAAGATCCGCAGTGCCGACAGAAAGCGCTTCGCCTGGTCCACGTTCGCGCTGAGGTCCACGCTGACCATCGCGCCGGGGAGGCGCATTTGGCGCTTCGCGAGGGCGTGATCCGGATGGCTCTCGAGGCCGGGGTAGTGGACTTTATTCACGCCTTTACGGCCCTCGAGGCGCTGGGCGATCAGCGCGGCGCTCTGGCATTGATGGCGCATGCGCACTGGTAGCGTCTTGATTCCGCGCAGAACCATGTAGCAGTCGAATGGCGAAGGCACACCACCGATGGCGTTTTGGTAGAACCCGACGCGTTCGGCGATTGCGTCGTCGGAAGTGATCAACGCTCCTCCGACCACGTCCGAGTGACCGTTGATGTACTTGGTGGTCGAGTGCACCACGATGCTCGCGCCTAGCTTGAGCGGCTGCTGAATGATGGGCGACGCGAAGGTGTTGTCCACGGCCAGGGGAATGCCGTGAGACTTGCTGCGCGCGGCGATCGCCTCGATATCGAAGAGCTTCAGCATGGGGTTCGTGGGAGTCTCCATCCACACCAGGCGGGTCTGAGGCGTGATCGCGGCATCCAGGCGAGCCGGATCTCGCAAATCCACGAAGGTGGTGTTGACGCCCATCGGCTTCAACACCTTGTCGAATAGCCGGAACGTGCCGCCGTATACGTCGTCGCCGCTGACCACATGGTCCCCGGGCTTCAGTGTGTGGAGCAGCGTGAGCGTGGCAGCGCTGCCGCTGGCGAACGCAAAGCCGTGAGTGCCGCCCTCCAGTGCCGCGAGGCAAGCCTCCAGCGCTTGGCGCGTGGGGTTGCCGCTGCGCGAGTACTCAAACAGCTTGGGCTTGCCAGGTTCTGCCTGAGCGAAGGTACTCGCCAAGACGATGGGCTGCATGACCGCCGCGTGGTTCGGGTCGGGTTCTTGCCCTGCGTGGATTGCCAAGGTGTCGAGGCCCAGCTTGTCCGAGTGCATGACGCTGCCTGTACCACAGAGCGTGTAGACCAGGGCAGCGCACGAAGCGGCACGGGCGCCGGCGCGGTGCTCCTCACCCCCAAACCCGAAGATCTTGCAGAGACGCTCTTCGCGCTTTGGTCGGTCGCGCGCTTGAGTCGTGCCCTGCGCCTCCCGGGGCGCTAAATGCAGCGCGGCGTCACCTTTTGGGCGACGCCGCTTCAGCGAGATTCGGGGTGGATGATGGGAATTGAACCCACGACAACTGGAGCCACAATCCAGCGCTCTACCACTGAGCTACACCCACCGTGTGCCTGGTTCGTCTCGGGGACGATCCGGGTGCGTTGGTCCGCGGAGGGGTCCCCGCGAGAGCGCGGAGTCTTAGCTCACGGGGTGGGGGACGCGCAACACGCTCCACTGCTTTTTTCGCCGACTAGTCCCGCTGGCTGCGCCGGCTATGGCTCTTGCTTTTGCTGGCTCTCGCGGCCGGAACCGCCCGCGAAGGCTTGAAACTTCAGACTTTCCAGAAGCGCTTGGCGGCGCTCCGAGCCGACCAGAGCTCCGATTCGTGACGCGAAGATGCGCGCTCCGTTGTCGGCCCAGCCGGGAGCGGATCGACCAAACCGCTCAATGTCGCCTCGAGGGAGGTCTCGAGGCCCGTCAGGTCGTATCCGCCCTCGAGCAGCAGACCCAAGCGACCGCGCGCGCTTCGGCCCCATGCGCCGGTCAGCTCCCTCAGCATGCGGGGGTAGCTCTCGGCGCTGAGCGCCATGCCAGCCAATGGATCCCGAGCGTGCGCATCGAAGCCGGCGCTGATCAGCAGCAGCTCCGGGTCATACTCCGCGATCACGGGCGCCAATAATTGCCGCGCGGTTTCTAGATAGGCCGCGTCTCCCGCACCTGCACTGAGGGGAACGTTGAGGGTGTAGCCCTTGCCGTCAGCGCTGCCGACCTCGTCGGTTGCGCCGGTGCCCGGATAGAACGGAAACTGATGCAAGGAAGCGAAGAGCACCGAGGGGTCCTTGAAGAACATCTCTTGGGTACCGTTGCCGTGATGCACGTCCCAATCGACGATCATCACGCGCTCGACTCCGCGCGCGCGGGCGTGCGCCGCCGCGACGGCGACGTTGTTGAGCATGCAGAACCCCATGGCAGCGCCAGGCCTGGCGTGGTGCCCAGGCGGCCGCAGCAACGCGACCCCATAGTCTGCGTTTCCGTCTAGCAACGCGTCGACCAACGCAAGGGAGCCTCCGCAAGCCCTGACCGCTGCGGCCACCGACTCCGGGGCGTAGTACGTGTCGGCGTCGAGGTACCCGGTACCGCCTCGGGCCTGCTCGAGTTCACTTAAATAACCCGCGTCATGCACGCGGCTCAATTCGTCGTGAGTGGCGTCGCGTGGGCTCAGCGGGCTTACCCGGAGTGTTTCGTCACCAAAGCGTTCACTCAGCCGCCGGACCGCTAGACGCGCCGCTTGGAGGCGCTCTGGCCGCTCAGGATGGGGCGAGGGTGCTCCCGAGCGATCGAGTGCACGATGTTGATCGAAGAGCGCGTCGTCCACCACCGCTAGCGTCGTCACCATGTTTCGTTCTCCGCAGTCGGGATGATAGGCTGCTCGCCGGTTTTGAACATTGCTTGCAGTTCCTGCCTCGAAGGTGCGAACTGTGTTCTTCTAGGCGCATCAGAAGGTGCGCGCAGGTACGACGCCGAGTCTAGGCCCATCGAGGGTGGGCTGCAGGGGAGAGGGATCTCCCAGCCGTCCGGCAAAAGGGCAACAGGAAGGGGCGACAGGTCATGCGGGGCAAGATCATCATCGTCAACGCAGGCATCGTGCTGGTCGTAGGACTGCTGTCCTACTTTCTCCTGCTAACGGCGCTGAAGGACGTCGTATCCAACCCCCAGAATCGCAAGAGCGATGTGGAGCGCGCCATCAAGAGCGCGAACGCTCGCTTGGCGCTCGATGCGCTGCGCCTGGAGCGTTGGTTGGCCGCCCAGGCGGACACCAAGGAAGTTCAGGGCGTCTTCGCCGCTGGCACCGAGAAGGCGAAGAGCGAGGCCGCCACGGCGCAAGCCAACAAGCTGCGGGACGCGGCGGTGGGTGACGCCCAGTTCGCTCGCATGGCGCCGTCTCTGGTGCTCTTCGTCGACGACACGGGGGTCGCACTCGGCCGCAATGGCTCCGCGCTGATGCGCGGTGACAAGCTCGGGGAGATCTACCCGACCCTGGGGCAGTCGCTGAAAGACGGTCAGACGGGTTCTGACGTCTGGATGAACAAGCAGCGCCAAGAGCAGATGCTCGCGAGCTATGCGCCGGTGCGCGGCGAAGATGGCAAGGTGGTGGGCGCACTGGTGGTGGGCACGCCGCTCAGTGATGAGCGCCTGACGCGCACCAGCGAGCTGACCAGTGGTCGTGCGCTCATGCTCGGTGTGATGAGCGGGGAGAAGCTCGAGCTGGTCGCGAAGAGCGCGGATGTCTCAGGTCCCATGCTCGAGGCGGGGGCAGGTGAGAAGACCACCACAGCAAGCAAAGCGAGTGCGGACTCGGGTAACATCACGGTGGTCGAGGACGCGTTCCCCGGTGAGCTGTACGCGACCCAAAGCCTGGCTGGTTACGGCGACGGTAAGCGAGCGGTGTTGATCGCGACGGTGCCCGCATCACTGGTCGGGTCAGTCAACGGGCTGCTCTGGCCCGTGTTCGCGGTGACCGGCCTCGGGGTGCTGCTGGTGGTCGTGGGTGGCTTCTTGCTCGGCAACTACATCCAGGGTCCCATCAGCGAAATGGAAGAGGGCTTGCTGCAGGTCATCAACGGCAACGCCAACTACCGCTTCGAAATCGAGCACGCAGAGCTCGGCGGGTTGGTGCATCGACTGAACTCGCTGTTGAACGCCCTGATGGGTGTACCGGAGACCGACGATGAGGGCCGCCCGTCAGCGCCTCCAGGGCCTGGCGACTACGGTTGATCTGCGAGCACTTCGCTTGAGGTTCGCTGCGGCGCGTGAACATGACTCACGCGCCGCTTTTTTTTCCCTGGAAGTGCGGCAAAAGCCCCGGAACCGCGCATTTCGCGAGCTTTCTGGACCATCAACTGCACTTCGCGGTCATTCGAGCTATAAGCACGCCCGGCTGACCCACCCTGCGCCGTCAGCCTGGAGCAGATTCGATGGGCTTGTTCGATATCTTCAAGAAGAAAGAGGCCTCGACTGAGGCGGGATCCAGCGCCGGTAAGCGCGCCACTCCTCGCGAGCTCAACCGGCTCACCCGCGTGGCCGGGGACAAGCTCTCGCAGAACTACGACCGCCAAGAGGCGCTCCAGGAGCTGACGAAGATCGGCACCGCTGACGCTGCGGCGGGTCTGCTCAGGCGCTTCACCTTCTCCATGGAGCCGTCGATCACGGATCAAGAGGAGAAGGAGATGGCCGTTGCAGGTGTCGTTTCCATAGGGGAAGAGGCGCTGGAGCCCATCCGCAAGTACTGTGCGAAGGCAGAGAGCCTGACCTGGCCGATCAAGATCCTCCGTCAGATCCTGGCTGACGAAGCGCTGGTTGATGAGCTGCTGACGATCCTCGATCAGTTCGACACCGAGTACGTGCGCAACGCCGAGCCCAAGGTGCAGCTGATCAACGCCTTGGAGGAGTTCAAGTCCGAAGACGTCCGCGTCGCGGTGGAACCTTTCCTCGAGGATATGAGCGAGCCGGTGCGCTTCCACGCCGTCGCCACGGTGTTCGCGATGAACAACCCCGAGAGCATCCCTGCGCTGGTCACGGCGCTCGCCGAAGACGAGTCGCTGCGCGTGCGTAACCGCATCGCTCAACGCTTGGCAGACGCTGGCTGGGAGATCGAAGAGTCCCTGCGCGAGCAGTGCGCGGAAGCGCTCCCCGAGGAGTTCGAGCTCCAGGGTGCGCAGGTCGTTCGCGTCGGCTGATTGCCGCGTCGACTAACTACACGTCGCTCGTCGTCGCAGTCGTGTGTCGTCGCAGTCGTGTGTCGTCGCAGTCGTGTGTCGTCGCAGTCGGCTAACCAAGCGCTCGTGAGCGCTCATGCCGCGCGTGGATCCTGAGCTAACTCAGGGTCTACTCGCGGTTTCTTTTTGGGGGTGAGGGGCAGCCGCGGCGCGCCGAGTGTCCTATCTCCGTGACTCGCGGCAAAGCTCGCCCGCCTACTGGCACGGCTCACTGTGGATTGCCGGGCGGAAATAGTTGGAAATGCCGCGGAAACCGGGGGTGCAAGAGTTGGGCTCCACCGTGCGGTGGGTGGGGCGCGAAACCGTGACCAGCGAGCACGACGCAACGGTCGGTTGCGATCGGTCTTGAAAGCGAGCATTGCCATGTGAAAATTCAGGTGAGGCTGTTCGGGTTGCCGCTAGGTTCCGCCGCATGAAGCGACGACTTAGTCATGGGATTGTCCGCCAAACGGTTGTGCGCGCCTCTTTTGGCGCCCTTGCGTTCTTGGGAATGTTGGTTTCGTGCGGAAGCGACGGTACGTCCTCGGACCAGCAAACGCCGGCCGAGCGAATGTGTTCTGCCGCTCGGGCCTACCTCGATCAATGCGGGGCGACTACTCCGTGTGATGAGGCGCTGGTCACTGATTGTGCTGCGGTGGCGTCGATCGTCTCCGACGATTTCCTGACGTCGACGGAGCAGTGCATTCGCGCTGGCGAATCGCCCTTCGCCTGTTTGCCAAAGGGAGCCGCAGCGCTCACACCGACTCAGGCCCATCGAGATTTGGCTCAGAAGTTCTGCGAGAAGTGCGCCTTGGGCGCGCCACATTGCGAAGAGCTGTTCTTCAGTAGCGAGGCGAGTGGTGGCAGCGGCGACGCGCGGATCGGGCTGGCGTTTCTACCGTTCGGCGATGCACTAGCGAATCAGGTTGCGGAGGAGTGTGCGTCAGGCCTGACCTGCTCAGCGACGTTCCTCAACTGCGCGCAGCAAGTGATCGCACGTCAGGCAATCCCCGAGGAAACGCTAGCCTGCGTGTTCGGCGTGTTGACCGACCCTGGCAGTGTTCCTGCGGCTCCGCGCTGCGAGTTCGCTTCGGGTGGGAATGGCGGCAGCGCCGGTCAGGGCGCCGGAGGGAATGCAGGCAGCGCCGGGTCCACGGCCATCGGCGGCAACGCCGGCTCCGCCGCGAGCGGCGGCTCAGCCCAAGGCGGCAGCTCCGCTGGGGGTGGGGGAGGGAGCGGCGCGAGCTCAGGCAGCGGGTCTGGGGGCTCGGGTGCTGGCAGCTGCTGGCGGAACGCTGACTGCTCTCCCGACGTGTGCGACCCCGTCACCCTCCAGTGCACGGCTGCCTGCACAGCAGGAAGCTGCGATGCCGGAGAAGCATGCTCGGCGAGCGGCGGTTGCTACCGCCAGTGCACGGTGGGCGGCAATGAGTGCCCGCCGAACAACTCCTGCTTTCCCAGAATCGATGGCTCCGGAGTCTGTGTGCCCGCAGGTTCGGGCGCCGCAGGCACCAGCTGCACGTCGGCGTTTCCCGGGCAAGACTGCGCTCCGGGATTGGCGTGCGTTGACGGAACCTGCAGCCACCTGTGTGACTTCTGGAATGGTCCGGGCAACTGTCCAAACGCTGGAGACCGCTGCGTCTACTCAGGCGTCTGTGTAGCCGTTTCGGTGGAAAGCACGCCGCTCGGAGCTCAGTGCACAGCAACAGGCTTCTGTGCTCCAAGCGGTGATCGTGCGACCGGCGGCTGTGTGTCAACCGACAGCGGGGCTAGCTACACCTGTCACGCCCTCTGCCGACTAGCGGGAGACGACTGCGGGACTTTCGAGCAGTGCGTGCAAGCCGACGAAGACGGAGTACTTGGCGTCTGCCTCTAGCTGCCGCCAAGCGCGTTCTGGGACATCGCGCACGAATGGTGGGCGCACAAAACACGAGCGCCCTTGGCAAAGCCAAGGGCGCTTGGTGCGTTGTTCTACGCCGCCGGGCTACTCGCTGACGCGGTACTGCTGCGGGAAGTAGAAGTTGTAGCTGAGGGTCAGCATCTGGTTGAACTTGAAGTCGCGATCGTCCGCGTTGACCTTCTGATCGGGGAACTTCGAGTCCGGACCACCGCCGTGGTTGTCGAAGCCACCGGTGTTACGAGCGAAGGGAATACCACGCCACTCGAACCCGATTGCGTTCCACTTGTTGACGTAGAACGTGAAGCCCAGACCGAAGGTCGGTGCGATCGCCACTCGGCTCTCACGCTCATAAGGCGTCTTGTCGTCCAGGTTGCTTCCCTGGCACGGCGTTCCTGCGTCGGGATCGCACTCCTTGCGTTCGCTCACCCCGATGAAGGCGGGGCCAGCGAAGAAGTACAGGTCCGTGTCGAGGTAGATGTTCTGGAACAGCGCCAGCTTACCGCGGAAGGGAACCGCAGTGATCTGGGGAGCGGCGATCCAGTCGATGGTGCCGATCTGGTCTTCGAACTTCGGCCCCATATTGGTCGCCGTCAGGCGCCGGCTGACCGACGGACCGAGGCCCGCGTCGGTTCGTGCCTGCTCTTGAGTGCGACGCTCGGCGTTCACGTCCTGGACGCGATCCGTCAGCCCGGTGTTGAGCTTGAGGCCACCAAACCCACCCCACACGCCTAGCGCGAGCCAGTCGGTGAAGTTGTAGTTGATGCGCGCCCCGAAGAGCATCGTGCGCTGGTACTCGTCGAGGAGCGTAAAGGAGATGGCCGGGGCCACCTCGATACGACCTTCACGGTACAGTCGCAGTTTCCGCACGGCAGGAGCGCCCGCGAGCGGACCAGTCAGCAGAATTTCCTGGGCGCTAGCAGTCTGCTCGCCCACCGCCGCGAGGGCGAGGCCGGCCGTCAAACCTACGAGTAGCCGGCGCATCGTTTTCTTCGTCGTCTTTCGCATGGGTGCAGACCTCGACTACTTCGGCAGCCGGTACTCGAAGGAGAACGGCAAGAAAATGGCAACCCCTAGCTGGGCCTGAACAGCGTTGGTCAGCGAGTTGTCGCCGTACCAGTTGTCCTTGTTGAGCGGGTCGTTCGGAGCCGCCAACACGGACGTGTCGTCGTTCTCCAAGCGATCGCTGAAGATGTAGTCGCGCACCTCCAGGATGGCCGCGAACCAACGAGTGAAGAACACGCGGAAACCGATGCCGGCGTTGAACGCCAACTTGGGTTCGAAATCGAACGTTCGGTTGTCCGGGTCGATAACCGGGATGGGTCGGGTGCTGATGGCTCCCACACCGCCCACCACGTACGCGTCGTAGTGGAAGATGAAGTCACCGAAGCCGGCGAACTTGCCGTACGCAGGCACGTACGTGAAGTTCAGCGCCGCACCCCAGTCGTACTCACTCAGCGGCACACCAACGCGAGCAGCGCGACGCACCTGGGCGTTGAACGAGCTGTCAGCGTTGAAGGGTCGGTAGTAGTTGAAGTTGGCTCCGACCGCGAGCACGTTGGTGATGTAGTAGTTGAGCGCCAGGCCCGGGCCAGGGTGGTTTACGAACTGATCGTTCAAGCTCGTCGCCCAGTAGGGCTGGAGCTCGACACGTCGCACGCGCAGCGCGTAAAGCTGCTGCACGGCGTAGATCTGTTCGTTCAGATCCTTGGCTGCTTCCTTGTCGAAGTCGAGCTTGGGGCAGGCAGCGGGATCGATCTCGCAGATGTCTCCCAGTCCCTCGCCGCCGATGTCGCCGCCGGGAACCTCCCCCTCAGGCAATTCGCCTTCAGGGACTTCGCCTTCACCCTCAGCTGCCTCGCCGCCTTCTCCTTCGCCAGCGGCGGCTTCCTCCCCGTCTGCGGGTGCCGCAGCCTCCGCATCGCCCTTTTTCTGGGCGAATGCGCCGGCCGGACACAAGCAGAGCGCCGCTGCTACGAGGAGCCCGATGGGACGTTTTTTCATCCGATGCCTCTTCCGCTCTCCTCAGGGACCATCGCTACTGAAGTCGCGCAACTGCGTGAAAAGATTGACGAAATCCGCCAGTCGCAAGTGCCGGGCGACTATATCACGCAGGATTTCGCGCGATCAATATCCAAGTTGAATCCACACTAAAACTCAGCCCAGGGTGTCGGTTGACAGTGTTGGTGGATCGCTTCCGCGGTGCACCAACCCGCCGTACTTACCTTGTGCTGAACCGATGGTCTCTGAGGTGACCCAAGCTGTCTGTTGGTTTCCGCGCCGAATCGCCGACGCTCGTTTCATTTCCGTGAAGATCCTGAAGCTTCCCAGTCTTCAGGGATGGCGCCGATTAGCGGCGTCCTGAACATTGCGTTCCTCGAAGAGCCAACTTTCCGCTCGGGTAGCGCGCGGAAATTCGAGGAACGGAAGCCATTAGGCACGGACTGACGACGCAGTGGACCGCCGGCTTCTGGGGTTGGGGGACTAGTTGTCTCGTTCAGAGAACCGCACCGAGACGCCTGGGAAGCGATCAGTTCGATTCCTCCCTGCCAAGCAGGGCTTCTACGAAGTCCGCAGGGACAAAGTCATGAAGGTCGTCAGGTCGTTCACCGAGCCCAACGAAACGCACCGGCAACTTCAGTTCGTCGCAGATGCCCAAGATCATCCCGCCTTTGGCGGTTCCGTCGAGTTTAGTCAGAACTAGACCGGTCAAGTCCAGCGCTTCTTTGAACTCTTTTGCCTGGGCGAGGGCGTTCTGCCCGTTCGTCGAGTCGAGCACCAGCAGCACCTCATGAGGTGCGCCGTCCAGGGCCTTTGCTGCTGTCTTGGCGATCTTCTTCATCTCAACCATCAGGTTGGTCTTGGTGTGGAGGCGTCCAGCGGTGTCAGCGAGCACGATGTCCGCCCCCAGCTCTTTCGCCTTCTCCACGGCGTCGAAGATCACGCTGCCTGGGTCGGCGCCGTCCTTCCCGCGGACGACTTCGCAACCGACGCGCTGACCCCAGACGATCAGCTGCTGCACCGCCGCCGCGCGGAACGTGTCTCCCGCCGCCAGCACGCACGTCTTGCCCTCGGCCGAGAGCCGGGTAGCGAGCTTACCAATGGTCGTGGTCTTTCCCGCGCCGTTCACGCCGACCAGCAGCACCACCGTTGGCGCCCCGATCATCTTGAACGCGCCGGGGTCACCCGCCTCGAGGATCTGCAGCGCTTCCGTGCGGAGTGCGTCCCAGACCGCATCTGGGTCCTTCAGCTCGCCCTTGGACAGCCCATCCTTGATGCGTTCGAGTAACGCCTCGGTGGTCTTCACACCGACGTCGCTCGTCAGCAGGATTTCTTCGATTTCCTCGGCGATCGACGCATCGATTTCCTTGCGCCCAGTGACGAGGGACTTCAGCCGGCCGAAGAAACCTTCGCTCTCACGGCTCTTGGCGAGACCCTTGCGGAGGCTCTTGATATCGTGGCGCGAGGTGAGGGAAGGACGCCCATCGCCGCTAGCAACGGGTTCCTCCTCTTCCGGCTCAGGTTCTGGTTCGGGCTCGGGCTTCGGCGCTTCGGCCTTCGCCTTCGGGGGAGGAGCCTCTTCTTCTTCGTCGTCCTCGTCGTCCTCCGGCTCCGGAGGCTTGGCCTTCGCGGCAGGCTTCGACTTGGTGGGTGCCTTCTCCGGCAGCTTCTGTGGCTGCGGGGCCGCGGGAACCTGCGGCTCGCCCTTCTTGTTCATCAAGAAGAAGGCGACGACGGCAATGATGACGACTGCGATAATGACGTAGATCATTGGCTTTCAGCGGGCGATGGTCCGAGACCGGAGGGTCCCGAATTCGCTGGCGCCGCGGACTATAGGGAGCGGCGTTCAGAGGCGTCAACGACTGCAAGCCAAACTGGCGCTTTCGCCGCTTTCTATCGGCTCATTACCGCTAAGAGCGGCTCTAATCGGCTTCGGCACGCCCGGGCTGCTGCTCGCCGATGCGCTGTTCGGCGTCAGCGTCGGGCGCGATCGGCCCATAGGCGGCTCGTTCGATCTCCGCGGCCCACTCGGCGACATCCGCTTGGCCCTTCGATTTCGCCACACTCGCCACGTGACCTGGCGTCGCACCTCCATCCGACGACCAGGGCCGTCCCTTGCGTCCCGTCCATTGCACCAAACGATCGAGCAAGGCCCTTCTTCGAGAGACCATCGAAATCGCGATCGCCCCGGGTCGGGGCACCGGACGCTCGAGGGTGCTGTGCCATGGCGCTTCGATTCTGAATCGCGAACCTTCGGCCGTGGCGAAGTCCACATGCTGCAATTCGAAGCGACCGTCTGTACCCGTGGTGGCGCGTGCGGCCACGCCGTCAGAGGAGAACGCCGGGATCAGCAACGTGATGGTCGCTCCAGAGACAGGCGTCCCCTCGTGCGCGTCGCTGACGCGGCCCCTCCAGCCCCCGTCTGCCCCCGCAGGCTCAAGCAACTCCACCGCTGGTTTGCCGCTCGGAATACTCCTGCGCTCGTCCGTTTCCTTCGTCTCATGGCGCCCGGGGCGATACCAGGCGCGAACCAGCCAAGCCGTGATCAACAGCGCGCCAGTGATCAGCGCGATGCGCCCCCAGGGACTCGGCGGAGGCACAGGGACCTCGATTTCGAGGTTCCCCGAGGAGACCCACGCGGGTGAGCTTGGCAGGAACCGCAGCGTCAAGTGTGCCGGTCCTCCGTCTCCCTCGAGCTCTAGCACCAAGGAGGCACGCCCATCCCGAACGGGTGTGGTACCAATCGAACGGCCGTCATAGATCGCTTCGACACTTCCCGACGGAACTGGGCCGACGGTTGACATGACTGCCAGATCGAGCGGCCTTCCGCGAGCCGTGTCAGAGGTCGGCGCTTCATCGAGGCTCAACGTAACCTGGGTGGTGCGCAAGACTGGCGCTTCGGTTTCGGCCGGCGATAGCGCGCGCGTTCCAGGGAACCTCGCGATCAGTTGAGCCGCACCGGGCGCTCCTAGGCTCGCCGTCGGCACCAGGAACTGCGCTCGTTGCCCGACGCTGACGGTCACCTGCCCGAGGCGACTCTCCTCCCCAGAAAATTCCTTGAGGAAAAGATTGAGTTGTGCTTTTTGAGGTTCGAGACCCAGATCCGTGTCGGAACGGGTAGCCACCCACACCGAGTGCTGTTCGCGCTCGAGCGCCAGCGTCGCCGGCATCGGCTGAAAGCGCAGGGCGAGGGGAGTGCGTGACTTGTCTATCTCGATTTGCTTGGTCAGCGAGTCGTAGTCAGCATCTCCGTCGAAGGTAAGCTGGAGCTTGGCGTCGTCACTCAACTCGACAATTCGCAGGCAAAAAGTGCCTTCCGCGGAGCTGTCGAGGATGAACTCGCCGAGGGAACGATGAAGCGCCGTGAGGGGAGTGTTTCCGCAGACGGTTGCCGCGGGTAATTTGGGCTGCGCGGGGCTCAGCCGCAGGCGGACATGCGCCTTCCCGATCGGTCGGCCCGTGTCGTCAGTGAGGCGCGATCTCAGTTCAACGCCAGATTCCGTCGGGATCAGCCGAGCTTCGAGCGAGGCGGTCCCACGGATACGCACCTTCACCGCGTGTGCAGGCCTGGGTGCGAGGCAACACACCAAGCAAGTGACTACACCCAGCCACCACGCGAGGACGACGTCTCTGCGTGGGCCAGCGAGCGCCCGACGTCGGCTCTGGACGCTCGAGGTCACCGGGATTTTGGACTCGCTGTGCACGACTCAGCCTACACCAAAGCGGCCGAGCTCAAGCACATCCACTGCTTCGCCTTGAACACATGACCGGATGGGTCGTCCAACCAGAACCAGCCGCCGCGTTCCCCACTGGTCCGACTGATGCCTGACTCCCTCCCCAGCTCGTGCTCATTCATGTCAGGACTCTGCGACTCCGTGTCCAGGTCCGTTTCCGCGCATTCGCTGCTCTGCCGTGATTGGGAACACAGCTGTTGGGAACACAGCCGCTGGGAGCGGACGGCTGAGCGGCTGGTGCGGAAAAGTAGTCAAACGCCGCCGCGTACGCGTGCTCATGTCGAGGATCCAAGGTGAGGGGTGGCGTGATACTCTCGAGGGGAATGACTTCGTGGTTCGCCCGAGTGTGGCCTTGGCTCTTGTGCCTCTCGTTGGTGCTGACCACGAGCTCGCACGCGTTTGCCGAAGACAAGGTCGATCGGCTCGCTCAGCAGTTGAAGGGAAGCGATGACTTTCGCGTTCGCACGCAGGCTGCGCTGGCGCTGGGTGCGACCAAAGACAAGCGTGCCATCGACCCCCTGTGTGGTGGGTTGGACGACGACAACACCACGGTCCGAGCGGCGGCGGCAGCTGCCTTGGGCAAGCTCAAGAAGGGTGGCGTGGAGTGCCTTGAAGACCGACTGAAGAAGGAGAGCTCCTCCTCGGTGAAGTCGGTGATCAAGAAGTCGATCAAGAAGATCAAGAAGGCGCTGAAGAAGGGCGGCGGCGAAATCACCGCGGATACGAAGTTCTACGTAGCCCTCGAAATCAAGAACAGCAGCGACGTCTCCGACGACCTGGTGGAGACGGAGGTCCGCAGCGGCTTGGTCAAAAAGCTCGCCAAGTTGAGTGGCTTTGCCGTCGCGCCGTCCGGCGAAAAGCTGAGCGACGCGAAGAAGCTGCTGGCCAAGCACAAGGGCGTTGACGGCTTCTATCTGATGGCCAAGGCGAAGCTCACCTACTCAGGCGGGACCATGAAGGTGAAGCTCTCGGTTAGCGTCTTCACCTATCCAAACAAGGCGTTGAAGGGCAGCTTTAGCGTCACTGTCGGCTTCCCCGATGTCGAGGAGAGCGACAAGGGAGCCCAAAAAGAACTCTTGGGTGAGGCAGGACGCAGCGCTGCGGAAAAGTTCGCGGACAACGCGGATCGTTTCAAGTAGCCCCGCGTGGAAACACGGAGGTGCGTCGAAGCATGCCATCGGGTTTCCCTGTAACGCTTACACAACTCCTTCTATGAGGCGGGCGTGTAGAGCGGGAGCCCGGGCGGCTTTGACGAAAGCTTAGTTGCTCGCTCGGGCGGACTACCCGTACGCTATTCGCTGCCGAGTTGTAGCTTGGTACTCACCATGCCCGCATGTGAGCGGGACGAGGAGTCAGCATGTCCGGCGGTCGCCACCAACGAAGCTTCAAGAACTACCTGCTGGATCCGCATTTCCAGCTGAAATACACCGGTTATCTGGTGCTGATCGCGATCGCGCTATCAGCAGCGCTGGGCATCATCCTGTGGCGCACCAGCGACGCGGTGATCAGCCAGAGCCAGAAGAGCGTTTCCCTCGGTGAAGAGGTGGTCAAGCGCGGGCGCGACGTGGTCGACGAGAGCAAGAAGGTCAGCCAGGTCGTCAAGATGAACATCGTGAAGGACCCGGACTACAAGGACAACCCGGCCCTTCGCGATGCCTTCGACGAGGATGCAAAGAAGCAAGACGAACGCCTGAATCAGCAGCAGGCGGACCTTGAAGCGCAAGCGTCCCGGCTAAAGGAACAGTCGACGCAGCTCGCCCAGCAGCGCAGCACGATGGCGTGGGCGCTGGGTGGTGTGTTGATCGCCCTGGTGCTCTTGATCGGTCTCGCCGGTATCATCGTGACTCACCGCGTGGCGGGCCCGATCTTCAAGATGAAGCGTCACCTGCGGGAAGTTGGGGAGGGCCACCTCAAGGTCCCCAGTGCCCTGCGGAAAGGCGACGAACTCGTGCACTTCTTCGAGACCTTCGCCGACATGGTGCGCGACCTGCGCAAGCGGCAAGAGGGGGAGATCGCGATGCTCGATGAGGCGCTCGAAAGCCTGCGTGGCAAGGCCTCTGACGAGGATCTCAAGCCCCTCGAAGACCTCCGCAAGGAGATGCAGGACGCCCTCGGCTGAGAGCTCTACCGAGGCTCCTCACCTCAAGACCTCGGAACACGACGAAGTGCTCCGGGGTCTTCTTCTTTTGGGGGTGAGGGGGCTCCCTCAGAACGCCGCAGGGACATACTCAATCTGGGCCCCCGCGACGCCAAAGGTAACGCTCGCGACGTCGAAGCGCAGGCGCTCTGCGCTTGGATCCATACGGTAGCGTCTACCCCAGAGTCGCTGCCCGGCTCTGCGGACGCGCTCACGCTTCTTCCAGTCAATCGAGGCCAAGGCGCGAGTCCACGCCGTTTCCCCGCGGGTGCGAACCTCAACCACGACGATGAGCTCGCGGCGCCGCGCGACGATGTCGATCTCGAGGCGTCCTACGCGAAGGTTCGTGGCTACGATCTGAAACCCAACGCGCTCAAGGTAGTCCGCCACCAGGCGCTCCGCCTCTTGCCACAACAACGTGTCCCGACGTTCCACCTGAGGGTGTCGGACGGCTGCGACTCGAGTTGCATGAAGTGCGGTGATCGCGCACAAACGCAGAACGCCCAGCCAAAAGGCTGGGCGTTGCGCTCGACGGGGCTGCAGAGCAGCGTTGCTACGACTCAGTAGTCGTACTTCGCGTCGCAGTTCTGCAGGGTATCCGAGCAAGTTGCTCCGGTTCCGACCTGGTTGGTGCCTTCCTTCACGCAGTAGGAACCGGCGAGCTGCGTACCGCCCAGACCCACGTCGTCGACCAGCTTCTCGCAGCTAAAGCCGCTGGGGCAGTCGCAGTAGGTGGCTCCGTCGTCCTTGTTGCCTTGGGCATTCGCGCAGCGGCAGGAGCAATAGACCGCCCGGTCTTCGCGGCGATCCACCAGCTGGCCAGTCACCGCGGCGGTGACCTTGTCCTGCACAGAGCCGCTTCCTGGATCGGTGCCAGGGATCGAGCAGAGGTTCTTGATCTGCTCAGCATTCGCATCGGCGGGGGCTACGCCGTCGGGCAGGCCAGGTGATCCGTACGGACAGCTCACGCGACCCTGGAACTTGTTCACGAGGCAAACGCGGGTCTCGCACTGGAACGAGCGGCTCTCGACGTTCACCTCTTCGCTCGAGAAACTGGCGAAGTTCGGGTTGTACTCGTCCTCGGGAATGCACGGGTCACCGACGCCGCCGCTCTCACAGCCCATGGCGACGAAGCCGAGGGCGGCGATAGCCAGCATGAACAAGCCACTGCGCTGCCGAGATTCTGAGGAGATGGTCTTCATCGTGTGTTCCGCCTGCTTTCGCGTCTTCAGAGCGTCGGAGTCTCACCCATTCGCGCCTCTCGGGGGAGGCATGTCATTGGAACAGGTAAAGAGGACTCCAAGCTAGAGCACAACCGTTTGGGATCAGCTGAACCTGGGCCCCGTTTGGGTCAGCGTGGTGGGCAACTCACGCCCGTTCGAGGCTTCGTGTTCGGCGCGTACGCTAGTCGAGTGGTGAGCAAAAGGTCAATCCGAATGATGGTAGTCTCAAAGCCTGGCTCCTGTGTGAGCACGCGGGTTTATGGCTGCAAACGCACGCGCTGTGGCGGCGAGGTCAGCTCCGAAACAGTGCCCTCGGAAGGTTGCTCTGACACTACCATCCAGCAACCGCTTGGAGTGCTGGTGGATGATGGATGGGTCGCCGCTACACGCCGAGTTGAGCGCTCTTGCACTCGAGTTCGTTGGACGGTGCGGTTTGTTTGGCGCGCGAGGTGACACCGCGCGGTAACTCAGCCGCACGTCGCACCCGATTGAGGACGTCGTCACGACGTTTCTCCTCCCCCCCAAACCCAAGCATTCGGTCGGGGGATTGTTACTGCGTGAGAGGATTAATCAAACGCAGATAGAAGCCGGAAACTTTGGGGATGATGGGCAAGGGGAGGCGCTTGACAACGCTTGGCGCCCCTTTCTAACATCGCCCACGCCGCGTCCGGTATCTATTGATTCTCATTACGTTTTTGGCGCCGAGGGGGAAAGCGCTCCAGGTGCCAGCGACAGAATGAGAGTTTTCTAGGGCAATCCTAGGCGATTGCACCTGGTCAAACGCAGCTCGCACGTCGCGATCTGTCGTCCCGCTCCCCCCAATCGAACGCGCGTGCTCAGCCCACTCAAGAAAAGAGGACCGATGTCGAGAAAGCGCTTTGCCGCAGCCTGCATTCTCAGCTCCGTGTTTTTGTTCGGTAGCGTCTACAGCTCCGACGCGCGAGCGCAGGAGGTCATCGACCTGGATGAGGATACTCCTGCCAAGGACAAGAAGAAGGACGCCAAGGCCGGCAAGAAAGACGGCGACGTCGACATCGACCTCGATGAAGAAGGTGGCGAACAGGCGCCTACTGGACCCGCCGTCGCTGGGCAGATGACGGAAGAGGCAGCGCAGGCGAAGAAGCTGTTCGACAAGGAGCGCTGGAGCGAAGCGGCACTCGCGCTCTTTCGCGTATGGAATGGCGAGACGGGCGACGATCCGGGCAACCGGGAGCTGGGCGAGTACTACCTGGCGATTTCGCTGTACCGACTGAAGTTCTATCAGTCGAGCTACGCAATCTTCAGCTTGATCGCCGACAAGAAGACGCACCTCAAGTTCAAGGAGACGCTGCTCTGGCTCGCGAAGCTAGCGACGCAGCTACCTGAGCCCGCGGACATCATCGAGCGCGTTGGTAAGTACTCGAACGCCGAGCTCGAGCGCTTCAACAACCCGCAGCAGCGCGACCTGTACTGGCAGCTCAACTACATGTTGGGCCGCTACAAGTACCGCAACCGCCAGTTCGCTGAGGCGATCAGCCTGTTCCAGAAGGTGGATCCAACCAGCGAGTACTACGTGAAGTCGCAGTTCTTCAGCGGCGTCTCGTACGTGCAGCTCCGCAAGTCGGTGCCCGCGGTGAAGTCCTTCCAGCGCGTCGAGAAGGCAATCGACGACGGTGCAGCGGGCGTCGAGGACGAGACGCGTATGCGCGACCTGGCGTACCTGTCGATGGCGCGTACCTACTACTCTGCATCCATCAAGCTCGACGCTGAGACCAACACCCCGTCGGTCAACAGCACCAAGCTGAGCGCGGCGGTGAAGTACTGGAACTTGATCGAGACCTCCAGTGAGTACTGGCTCGACGCACTGTTCGAGCAGTCCTGGGCCTACTTCATGGCCGGTGACTACCCGCGCGCCCTCGGCAACATCCATACGATCCAGTCGCCGTACTTCCCGAACTCCTTCTATCCGGAGGCGGACATCCTCAAGGCGGTCATTTACTTCGCCAACTGCAACTACGAGGGTGCGACGACGATCGTCGCGAGATTCAACAAGAAGTACCAGCCCATCAAGGACGAGCTGGACAAGACCCTGAAGCG
The DNA here is from genome assembly GCA_020633205.1 of Polyangiaceae bacterium. Taxonomy (NCBI): domain Bacteria; kingdom Pseudomonadati; phylum Myxococcota; order Polyangiales; family Polyangiaceae; species Polyangiaceae bacterium. The sequence continues at coordinate 228,945 of JACKEB010000010.1, read as the reverse complement.
TTTCAAGGGTCCGAACCAAGAAGAGCCCTTCTTCAAGTTTCTGAAGCAGGTGCAGGACGACAAGGCAGACCTGAGCCCGAAGATTCAGCCGATCGTGAAGAACGCGCTGAGCGACCGCTCGCTGCTCCGCAACATCCAGTACGTGCGTGTGCTGGACGACGAGCTTTCTCGCTACGGCCAGGCACCGCCGAGCTTCAAGAGCTCCAAGCTCGGACAGCAGGTTCAGGACGTCGTCAAGTTCGCCCGTCAGCAGGCGGTGAAGAATGCAGGCGAACTCGCCATGGAGCGCTACCAGCGTAACCTGGACGAGCTCGACGAGCATCTTCGTAACGGTGAGAAGATCCTCATCGACATCACGAACGCGCTCCGCAACAAGCTCGACGAAAAGCTCAAGGGTGGGCAGGTGTCGAAGGCGGACGCGAAGATCTTCGGCGTTGTTAAGCCAGATGAGGAGCACGTCCTCTGGCCATTCGACGGTGAGTATTGGCGCGACGAGCTTGGCTTCTATCGCCAGGTCGTTGAGTCCGCGTGTGGGAGGTAAGAAGGTAACTCATGAACTCTTCACGAGTCGTTCCCGTTCTGGCCGCGCTGCTGGGGTTGCTGCTTAGCAGCGCCAGTGGCTCGGCTGCGCAGTCGGCAAAGCCGATGCCGAATTCCTGCGTCGCCCCCGAGGCGGAGAAGGCAGTCAACGCTTGCCCTGGCGGGCCTAAGACGTTCGAAATCAAGCAGAAGCGCGGTACCGCGTTCAAGAGCGCGCCTCCGCCGCGCGAAGTGAACGCGCAAAAAGACGCCAAGCCGAAGAATCCGGACACGGAGATGGCGGCTGGTCAGCGCGACGCACGTAAGACGCGTCTACAAGCGCGCGGCCGAGCCCTGCTCATCACGGAGATCCAGGGTCTCGAGCGCTTGTTCAAGCGCACGGGCAAGCGTTCTCCTGACCGTCCCCAGCTGATCCGTCGCCTCGCGGAAGCGTACGTCGAGCTCGAGAGCGCGGCGAACCGCGACAAGATCGAGGCGGAGGTCAAGGCTCAGGACCTCAAGTCCAGCCGAAGCAAGGGCAAGGTCGCCGCAATCAACAAGGCGCGCAAGGAAGCTGCCCAGGCTCGCAAGATCGTCGATGCCGCGCGGAAAAAGGCCATCGCTTACTACAAGCTGATGAAGACAGCCTACCCGAGCTACTCGAAGATCGACGAGGTGCTCTACTACCTCGCTTACGAGTACGAGCAGGCGAAGGACCTGAAGAACGCCCGTGCGGTGTACTACGAGCTGATCCAGAAGGCTCCCAAGTCGCCCTACATCCCGAACGCCTACTTGGCCTTCGGTGAGTTGTTCTTCCTCGAGGCCCAAGCCGATCCGAGCGCTTGGGAGCTTGCGGAGCAGTCGTACCGCAAGGTGACCGAGTACCCGCCGCCCACCAACAAGGTGTTCGGCTACGCCCACTACAAGCTGGGCTACGTGTACTGGAACCAGGGCGAGTACGCGAAGGCGTTGCAGGAGTTCAAGGAGGTCATCCAGTACGGCGACAAGTACGCCAGCCTCCCGAACGCAAAGCAGCTCTCGAAGTCCGCCCGCCGCGACATGATCCCTGTCTACGCAGCGAGCGGTCGTCCGGAGACCGCCTACAACTTCTTCAAGGGGTTGAGCGGTGACGGTGCCGGCGAGAACACCAAGACCATCGAGATGCTCAACGAGCTCGGCTTGGCGTACCTCGATACCGGTCATTACCGCGAGGCAATCACGCTCTACAAAGACTTGATGAGCCGCGACAAGGGTGACCGTCTGTGCTTCTACCAGGGACAGATCACCGGTGCCGTCATGGCGCTGAGCGGCAAGGACAAGGACTCCGTCAAGAAGGAGCTGGATCGCCAGCTGACGGTGCGCAATGGCTACGTCAAGGAGAGCCATAGCGACAAGTCGAAGCTCGAGTGCTCCAACGTCACCGCTGGTCTCCTCGCGGAAACTGCGATGTCCTGGCACCTCGAAGCCGTCGGTTCCGGCGGCGTGCGTGGTACTGGCGACAAGAAGACGATGGACCTTGCGGCGTACCTCTACCAGAAGATCGCCGACAACTTCACCTCGCAGGAGTTCTCCAAGTTCGAGTTCCCGCGCATCGTGAAGGAGGACTGGCCGAACCTGTACAAGATCAAGTACGCGATGGCGGACTTGCTCTACTTCCAGGAGCGCTGGGACAAGTGTGGCCCTGCGTTCGACGCGGTGGTTGCAGAGAACCCCACCGGACCCGATGCGGCAGAAGCCGCGTTCGCTTCGGTGCTCTGCTACCAGAAGATGTACGACCAGATTTACAAGGGCGACGCAGACCGCAAGGGCAAGGGTCTCGGTCCGAAGGGCGGCACTGCCGACAAGGACAAGGACAAGAGCGAGTGGGAGAAGCTGAAGCCGAAGGAGTTCACCGAGACCCAGAAGGGTATGGTCACCGCCTTCAATCGCTACGTCTGCTACGTCAAGCCACCGAAGGGTGACGCCAAGGCGTACGACAACTACGTCGACGTCAAGTTTGCCCGCGCTCGTACCTACTTCGAGTCTCAGCACTGGGAGGAAGCAGCGCTGGCGTTCCGTGACATCGCGATCAACCACGCGGATCACGAGTCATCAGTGTTCGCTGCTCAGCTCTACCTCGAGTCGGTGAACGTGCTTGGTGCCAAGGCAGATCCGCCGCGTCCCTCGTGCTTCGACGCGATGGGCTCCGACGTTCCGCTGTTCATCGAGTCGTTCTGTTCCGGCAAGAAGGCTGAAGACAACGCGGAGCAGTGCGAGACCCTCAATCGCATCCAGTGCGATATCCAGCGCCTCAAGGCTCAGAAGACCGTCGAACTGGCGGACTCGACTCAGAGCAAGGGCGACGTGGGTAAGTCTCTCGAACTCTACAAGGAAGGCGGCGACGCCTACCTGGAGCTGTGGCGCACCTACGGTGAGAAGCAGCTAGAGGACGGGCAGAAGTCGCAGTGCGGCCAGATGGACGAGATCGTCTACAACATGGCGAAGGCCTATCAGGCAGGTCGTCTGTTGGCGAAGTCGATTCAGGCTCGCTTGATCTTGCTCAACCCGCGCTACGGGATGAACAAGACCGACCTCGCACAGAAGGCCACCTACGAGATAGGCGGCAACTACCAGGCTATCGCTGTGTACGACAAGGCGGCGGACTTCTACGAGAAGTACGCAGCTGACACGAAGTACAAGGGCGAGTTCGCCGACCAGGCACTCAGCGACGCCGTCGTGCTTCGCTTGGGACTTGGTCAGGAAGACCAGGCCATCGACGACGCGAACAAGTTCAACCGCTACTACGGGGCACGTAAGGCCGAACAGGCTGCGCAGGTCGCCTTCGCGGTTGCTGCTTACTACGCGGAAAAGAAGGACTGGGGCCAGGTTGCCAAGCGCCTGCAGGGAGCCATGCGCTTGATCGACAGCAAGGCAGCCCTCGACGTGAAGGTGCAGGCGCATGCTCTTGCGGGCCGCGCCTTCATGGAACTGAATCGCGGTCGCAACGCCGATACTGAGTACGGCAAAGTCGTTGCCACATGGAAAGACCCGGCCAAGGCGGCTGAGTCAATCCAGAAGGAAGGCGGCGATGCTCGTAAGCTCGGTCGAGCCCTCGAGGCGGTCGGCGAGGCGATGTTCTACTTCGCCGAGAAGAAGCGTGCGAAGGTCGAAGCGGTGAAGTTCCCTGAGTACAAGGGCGCTGGCACCACCCAGGCGGTGAAGGACCACATCAACACCAAGGTCAAGGCCTGGATCACCAAGAAGCGCCCCCTGATCGAGGACGCAACGGCGGAGTACAAGAAGATCATCGACTTGGTTCCCGCCCCCCCGCCGAAGTGGGTCATCGCTGCCGGTTCGCGAGTGGGAGACATGTGGGGCACCTTCGTGAAGGAGTTCCGCGCGGCACCCATCCCGACCTGGATGAAGCAGGACTACGAGCTGCGCACGGCGTACTACGGTGCTCTCGACGACGCTTCCGAGCCTCAGAAGCAGATGGCCAAGGGTGCCTACCGCACCTGCCTCGACTACTCGGTCAAGTACCAGTACTTCGACGAGTTCTCGCGTACCTGCGAGGAGTGGCTCGCTGACAACTACAAGAACGAGTACCACCTCATCGACGAGTTCCGCGGTTCTCCGAACCTCGTGAACAGCACCTTGAAGGAGCGCCCCTATCCGATCTCGATCGGGGGTGAGCCCTTCGTCACCGCACCGCCGGCAACCGAGGAAGCTGACAAGCCAGGAGCTTCCAAGGAGTGAGGTCAACAGGCTGGGCCAGCAGCGTCCGAGTAAGACTGCCGCTGGCCCAGCCGACCTCGAAGATCTCACGGAGAATCATCATGAAATTGACTAATCTCTCAGTTCTAGGCGTGCTGGTGTGTGTGGCCTGCGGTGGCGGAAGCAACGGCCCGGGCGCCATCAGCCCTAAGGACGACAGCGGTCAGCGCACGAAGGGCGGCCAAGCCGTCACGAAAGCCGCGGCAGCGGGCTTTCAGCGCGCGCTTGATCAGTTCGTCTCCAACGACCAAAAGGGCAGTTGGTCCGAGTCCAGCTGCGGCAGCGTCGCTGGGGAGTTCCTGAATTCGGCCAAGGAGCAGCAAGGCGCTTCAGGCAAGCCTTTCCCCGAGGCACTGTACAACGCAGGTCTCGCCTACGCGCGCTGCGGTCAGGACGACAAGGCCAAGGCGCAGTTCCAAGCTGCAGCGAACGCGTCGAAAGACTTCCACCGCGCCCGCGCCCAGCTCGCGCTCTACGAGTACCAGTCCTCTAAGAACCTCGACGCCACGATTGAGAAGCTCGAGCAGATCATTCGTGACGCAAAGTTCCAGAACGTAGAGGCCCTGGTCAGCGTCGCCGCGTTGCAGATGGAACGCGGAAACGACGTCAAGAACGCTGACGGTGCGAACGATCTCGAGCGCGCGAAGCTGAACATCCAGCGCGCCCTGGCCATCGACGACAGCTTCATGCCGGCGTTCAACCAGCTGTCGCTGTACTACCTCGAGCTCGCCAAGCGAGACGCCGAAAAGAAGGACAAGAAGTCCGCCAAGGGCAAGAAGCGCGGTGGCCTCGTCGTCGCGTCGGACCAAGGCCTCGAGGTGAACAAGCAGCAACTCGATCTCGCGGCGTTGGTGGCGGCTCAAGCGATTCGCAAGAATCCCAAGTACGCGCCGATTCACAACACCGCTGGTCTGATCCAGGTGCAGTTGAAGAACTACAACGGTGCCGTGCAGAGCTTCAAACGAGCTCGCTCGCTCGACCCCAAGTTCTTCGAAGCCCACATGAACTACGCGGCGGTGAACCTCGGCTTCCGCGGCTTCGGGGAGGCTGAGCAGGCGTACCGCGAGGCGCTCAAGCTGCAGCCCAACACCTATGAGGCTCATTTGGGTCTCGCGCTGGCGTTGCGCGGTCAGATCAACGACGCGAACTACGACAAGAACATCGCTGAGGCGCAGAAGGAGCTGGATGCGGCCCGCAAGCTCGAGCCGAACCGTCCAGAGACCTACTACAACGAGGCGATCCTGACGCAGGAGTACAAGGCAAAGGGGGACGAGAAGAACTCCATCCCGATGCTGAAGAAGGCTGCGTCGATTTACGACACCTTCGTAGCCAAGGCTGGCGCCGACGCGGCGTTCGCGCCCGCGGTGAAGATCGCCAAGGACCGCTCGACGGACATCACGGATACGATCAAGTTCATCGAGGAAGGGCAAAAGGCAGCGGCTGAGCCGCCCCCGCCTCCGCCCCCGGAAGAGAAGAAGTAAGCGAGCCATCGTTTCGCCACATGCACGGGCGACCCAACTGGGTCGCCCGTTGCGCTTTGTCCGCTGCTTTCTGCGACCCGCTGCTTGGCCTTCACTGTGCGAGTGTGTGCGCAGGAAGTCCAACCCGCGCGGAAAGATCCTCGAGGAAGAAACTTCCCAAGGAAATCACTCCTCGCGGAACCTGAGTGTTCAGGAGCTGTCTTAGCTCGCCGTGCTTCGACACTCCGCCCAGCTGACTCCAGAGCTCGATGTGTTCCGTGGCGCCAGTGCTTCGGACGCGGCGAGCGATGTGGTGAGCACGTCAATGGAGATGCTCCGGACGACGGATCGTGATTCGCGTCCGGGCGCCCCAGTGGTAGTTAGTAGGGTGCCCCAGGGACTAACCCCGGGGGCGGCGATGACGGTTTCGCTCCTCACCAGCTCTTCGGAGTTGATGGGATCAGGCCGAAGTCGGTTGACGGCTCGACCCTGAGCCAAGTACAATGACACTGTAATTCGAACGCAAAGTTCTGAGGAGGCTGGAATGTCGAAGAAGATCCGTTTTGCCGTGCTCGTAGGCGCTGCGATCGCTCTGACCGCTCCCAACGTGTTCGCTCAAGACAAGAAAGATGACGACAAGGGCTACGGCTACGAGTTCGACGATGATCCGCTCAACGCCGGTGGCTTTGGACCCAACGACGCGACGATTCGTGTTCGTCCGCGTGCTGCTCGCACCACGCTGATTCGTCCCCGCACGTCATTCGTGCCGGAGATGTTGAAGTCGGTCGAGAACCTCTAAGTTTTTCGCACGGAAAACCAGCCCCTCGCTAGCGCTCATCGATAGCGAGAACGACCTCAGCGCAGCCCAGGGAAACTTGGGCTGCACGCGGCGCCGCCGCACCAAGGAAACGCCCGATATGTCGAAAGCTGTTCTCACATTTGCGCTCTACAAAGGCGATGAGCTGCTGCGTCGCGAGACCGTGACCCAGGACATCGTCAAGGTTGGCAAGGACCCCAAGAGTCACCTGCAGGTCGACGACGAGCTCGCGTCCCGCATGCACGCGGTGATCGAGGTTGGGGGCCCGGACGACATCACCTTGATCGACCTGGGCAACGACCCAGGCACGCAGGTGAACGGAGCGCGGGTGAACAAGTGCAAGATCTACGTCGGCGACCAGATCGAGGTCGGTGGAACGCGCATCGTGCTCGAGAGCGCCGAGGCAGCGGCCGCGGAGGCTCAGCCGGCAGCGGCAGCTCCCGCGCCGGCGGTGGCGGCTCCTGCGCCCCCCGCACCCGCGGTCGCGGCACCGCCTCCCGCGCCAGCGGCGGCCCCAGCGGCTCCCGCCCCAGCGGTGGATAACCCCTTCGCAAGCGGCGGCTCCTCCAATCCGTTTGCTTCCGCGGCAGCTTCGAACCCGTTCGCGTCGGCAGCGAATCCCTTCGACATCGCGCCTGCCAACCCGTTCGCCGCTGGTGCATCCGAGGCTGCCCGTCGCGCCGCGCTCGCGGTACCAGACGACGCGCCCCCCGGCACCTACACCTACACGCTGGTGAAGAGCGCCCCCGATGTTCCCGCCGACGAGGTGGAGACGCACGCGGCGGCAGTCGAGGTGATGGTTCTTTGGGGAACCAACGTTCTCCACGTCTCGCACCTGACCCCGCCTCGTAGCTTCTACGTCGGCGAAGAGGCAGGGAAGGCGATCGGCTGCGACTTCTTCATCCCTGCGGAATCGCTGTCGGTTGCTCGTATGCCGGTGGTACTCGCGGGCGGCGGCGGGATCAGCGTGGTCCTGCCCCAAGGCGCGAAGGGCTTCGTCGAGATCCCTGGCCAGCCTCGCATGACCCTCGACGAGGCCCGCGCCAAGGCTCAGCCTTGTGCGGAACTCAGTGGTGCGCACCAGCTCGCGCTTCCCGGAGGTGCCAAGGCTCGCGTCGAGGTGGGCGACTTCGTCTTCCAGGTCGCGGCCGTCAATGCTGGCAAGCCCATGCCCGTAGGCATTCTGGTTGGCCTCGAGGTCGCGGTGCTCATGTACTTCGCGCTCTCGTTCTTCACCGTTGGCAGCCTGATCGCGGCGATGGCGTTCTTCGTCCCGCCCATGGGCTTGCTCGATGACGAAGGCATCGACAAGGACCAGCTCTTCCTCATGCAGCAGTACCTCAAGGCGGCTGCAGAGCGCGAGGAAGAGGAGAAGGAGACCGAGCAGGTCACCGAGCAAGACGCCGACAACAAGGAAGGCGGCACGGGCACTCGCGCCAAGGGCGAAGAGGGCTCGATGGGTAAGCAGACCAGTAAGGACACCAACAAGCGCTACGCAGTTCAGGGTCCCAAGGACAACCCGGACCCGCACATCGCCCGTCAGGCGGCGCTGCGCGAGGCTCAGGAGTTCGGTCTCATCGGTCTCCTCAACACCGGCGCCGCGGGTGATCCCAACGCCCCCACCGCAGAGTGGGGCCGCGACACGTCGCTCGGTAACGACGAAGTCAGCGCGATGGGTAACATGTGGGGTGATGAGATCGGCGACGCCTACGGCGCTGGCGGCCTCGGCCTCTCAGGTATCGGCGAGGGCGGTGGTGGTCGCGGAGAGGGTATCGGCCTCGGATCCATCGGTACCATTGGTCACGGCGCAGGCACCGGCACTGGTCAGGGCTTCGGCTCGGGTCACGGACGCCTCGGCGGTTCTCACAGCACCCGCGCTCCCAAGGTTCGCATGGGCGCCACCAGCGTGTCGGGTCGCCTTCCGCCAGAGGTCATCCAGCGTATCGTGCGTCAGAACTATGGTCGTTTCCGTATGTGCTACGAGAACGGCCTACGTAACAACCCGAACCTCGAGGGGCGCGTAACGGTGCGCTTCGTCATCGGCCGCGACGGCGCTGTGTCGAACGTGTCGAACGGTGGCTCGGATATTCCGGACAGCGGCGTCGTGGGTTGCGTGGTTCGTGCCTACTACGGTCTGTCCTTCCCGCAGCCCGAAGGCGGTATCGTTACCGTCGTGTATCCCATCATGTTCAGCCCCGGCTGATTCCTCGACGGGGCTGCCCTTCTGATAGGACACAGCGAAGGCGGCGTGAGCGAGAGCTCGCGCCGCTTTTGCTTTGTGGTGCGTGATCGAGGACGGGGTTGGGGGAGAGGGAGCGCCTGACAGACGTTGCTCCTCACCCCCAAAACAAGCGCGAGGAGGATTCGACGTAGCGCCCTGTTGACCGTGATTTGCTTGCTCGATCCAAGGCGTCGATCAGCGTGCGAGCGCGCGCGCTACGTGGGATCGAAACACGCTGGCGGGGGTCAGCGTTAGGTGTGGATCACGCGTGTTGGGTAGTGTGCTCAGAAGAGCTTACTCCGGGCGGAATTGAAGTGTGATCGAGGCTACTCGAGAGTCCGTTTGAGCCTGTGATCCTGCAGAGATCCTAGACGGATCCGGCTTTACTTCGTTCCTGCCGTCTGCCTATGCTTCGGCCCTCTTGGAGCGGGAATGAGCGCCATAACAGGGCGTGAAGCCAGCGTGTCAGTGCCCGAGGGAGTTGCCTCCTCGCGGAGGCGAATCGGTTTGATTCACGCCGCTGCCGGCGTGTCGCGCACGCAGATCAACAAGTTCGTGTGCAGCGTTGCTCCAAGGCCGGGGTATTGCTCTTCGGCCTCGCTGGTTGGTAAGCGTGGGGAAAGAACAGAGAGAAGGGTGAGCTTGCGATGAAACTGGTGTCGAAGTTCTCGGCGGGAGCGTTGGGCCTCAGCCTCATGCTCGGGGGTTTGGGTTGCAACCGTGACAACATCGAGGCGATCAACCTCTCCAACGAAGGCGACAAGGCTTTCAAGGTCAACGTCGAAGGGGCGATCTCGAAGTACGAGCAGGCGACTCAGCTGGACCCGACGAATCACCGGATCCTGTGGCGCTTGATGCGTGCGTACGAGAAGAAGGAAGACTGGGACAAGGTCGCTTCCACTGCGTCTCGCGCGGTGCAGATCGCGCCCGACCACGCCAACTACTGGTACAAGCGCGGCTATGCGCTGATGCAGCTTGCGCGCGCCGGCGACAAGGATCGCTACGACGAGGCGAAGGAGCCGCTGAAGAAGTGCATCGAGAAGGACCCGAACTACGCCGAGTGCTACCACGAGCTCGCTGAGGCGGATCTCTGGACCGATGACCTGCAAGGCGCGGTGGAGAACTACTCCAAGGCCATCGAGCACGACCCCACGGTTGGCTACTTTTACGCGCCTCTCGCCGACGTGTACGTGACGCTGCGCTTGTACGACGAGGCGGACAAGGTGCTGAAGGAAGCGACGCGCATCCTGCAACCGACGGAGCAGAACGCGAACTACCTCCACGCCTCCTACGTGCTTTTGGCGAAGGTTGCTCAGGCCAAGGGCGACACGGCTGGCATGATCTCCTCGCTGGAGAAGGGAAGCGAGATCGGTGGAGACAAGCATCCCGAGGACAAGTTCTTCCTTGGCTCCGCGTACGCCACCAAGGATCCGCCGGACAAAGAGAAGGCGGTGCGTTTGCTGAACAGTTTCAGCAAGACCTCGTGTCGTGGCGCCAAGGCGAAGCAGTTCAAGGAACAGTGCACCGCAGCTCAGGACCTCATCCAGAAGCTCGGGGGAACCAACTGACACGTTTTTCCGTGTGTGAATTACCTCCCGAGTCTGGCGTACTGCGTGTTGCGACCGCCGGGCGAAGTCTGAAATCCCGATCAAACCGGGCCGCAGACGTCGTCCGGCGCTCGTCCATTCAGGCGCCGGAGTTCGTTGCAGCCAGCGTGTCCGGCTCTTGCGTTGCCGTCGACTTCCCGCGCTCCCGCGCTCACGGCTGCAGCGGCTCTGCTGACTGCAGCGGCTCTGCTGACTGCAGCGGCTCTGCTGACTGCAGCGGCTCTGCTGACTGCAGCGGCCCTGCTGACTGCAGCGGCTCTGCTGACGCGCTCGGCGGATGCGGCGGTGCGCCCCAAGTTGGCGCGTCGCTTTGGGTCCGGCGTGTGTCGGGCCGGCCCGATCAGGCATCACACACGGTCGCTGTGAGCTGTTCCCTCGCGAAACGTCCCGCTGAGCGCCCATCTGGCCATGCCTCCCCGGCCAGCCAGCAGAGCGCTTGGACGCGGAGATTGGGCCAGATTGGGTCCAGCTCCAACAAACCAAACAAGTTCGGTATTTTTGGCGCGAGGCTCGATGTAGTCTCGTGCGACAGTTGTGCTGTCACCAACACCCTGCACGCGGAACCCGCGATCGCTCCGTTCCCGCATAGTGCCCCCGAGGAAGCATGGATCTAGAGGCGCGTCTCAATAACCTGGAGAACACCCACGAGTGGCATGCCATGGTCGAGGCCCTTGAACAGGGAATCGCCAGTGCCCAAGACGATGGGGTCAAAGCTCAGCTTCACTTGAAGTTGGGTCGCTTGTTGCGCGATCGCTTTTTGCAAGGCGTGAAGGCGCTCAAGCATTTCCAGGACGCTTTCAAGCTGAACAACACCCTGACCGAGGCGCTCGAAGAAGCGCGTTCGGTGTACTGGGAGCTCGGCAAGCTGAACATGGTGCAGAAGCTGCTCGAACTGCAGCTGAAGAACACCTCAGACGGCGCCGCGGGTTCCGAACTCTGCGTGCTCCTGGGCGACGTGCTCACGGATCAGGGCGACTACGATCGGGCAACGGAAGCATACGCCAAGGCGCTTCAGCTTGCCGCGGGGCAACCGAGCCGCGCCAGCCAGATGCTGGAAGACGTTCAGGTGGCACCCGATCAGTGGCAAGACCACATCGGATCGTTGTTGCGCGGAGCTCATGGTGCGGCGGACGCGGAAGGCAAGGCCATGGCCTTCCTTCGCGCATCTCGGGTGGCGAACCGCTTCGCGCCTGAAGAAGTCGAGGGCATCCTCGGTCAGGCCTACGCCTCGGATCCGTCCGGAACCGTAACGGGAGCGCTGTTCGAGGGGTACCTCGTCTCCCAAGAGCGCACCGATTCGATCGTCGAGGCGCAGCGCAAGGTGTTGGACGCTGACCTGGACGCGGCGACCAAGGCGGGCATCGCGTATCGCTTCGGCGTGCGCTGGGCGACTCGCCACCAGAACCTTGATCTGGCCAAAAAGCTCTTCGAGGAGGCGCTGAAGGCCGACCCGACGCGTGATGACGCCTTCAACTGCTTGCGCGAGATCTACGGCGCCGAGGGCAATTGGGCGCGCAATCTGGAGCTAGCAGAGCAGATCGCGTCCAGCACCAACGGAGTGAGCCACGCCGCAGCACTGGCCGCGGCCGGTAGCATTGCCTGGCGGCAACAGGGTGACCTGATTCGCGCTCGAGGCTACTTCGAGCAGCTCGCCGGGGTCTCGCCGACCCATCCCGCGCTCAAGGCATTCGAGGCACAGATCGGCGAGGCGCTCACGCCTGGTGATGCGCCCGCTGCTGAGGAGTCTGCCGAGGCAGAGGCGCCTGCGGCGGAAATCGAAGTCGAGGAGGCTGCGGCTGACGCAGACGTCGAGATCGAGGAGGAGTCTAGCGAGGAGCTAGCCGTAGTCGATGACGTCGAGGATATCCCCGCGGAAGCGGCCGAGGCCGAGCCGGAAGCTGAAGCGGCTGAACCGGCCCCTCCGGCTGAAGCAAATGACGCCAAGATCGCCGAGCTGCGCGAGCAGCTCGCCCAGCAGGAGGAGGCCAAGCGCTATCACGAGTACGTGAAGACCCTCATCGAGCTGGGTGACGAAGTTCCGGACCCCGCGGAGAAGGTGCAGCTGTTCACCGAAGCAGCGGACCTCTACGTCAACAAGTTCGTGAACCAAGCGGAGGCGGTACGGACCTACGAGAAGGTGCTCGAGGTCGACCCTCAGAACGACGGGGCCATCGAGTACCTCCGAGGCATGTACGAGAAGCGTCGCGACTGGGAGAAACTCATCGCGTTGCAGAAGTCTCAAGCGGATTTCCTTCCCGCGGGACCAGAGCGTACAGCAGCGTTCAAGGAGATGGCGCAGCTCGCTACCGAGCGCGTAAAGAAGCCCGACGTCTGCATCGATCTGTGGGCAGTGGTGCTCGAGAACGACGCTGACGATCTCGACGCACTAGGGTCGCTTGCCCAGCTCTACGAGCGCGCCCGCGACTACGAGAAGCTCGCCGATGTGCTGGAAAAGCAGGCCGATCTGACCTTCGACACGAAGGAGAAGATCGACATCCTGACGAAGCTGGGCCAGGTGACGGGTGACCGTCTCAAGGATGACGAGCGCGCGGTCGAAGCTTACCGCACCTTGCTCACTTTGCAGCCCGACGACCGTCGCGCTCAGGAGCAGCTCAAGAAGCGTTACGTTTCCCTGGGGAGATGGGACGACCTCGAGACGTTCTATCAAGAGAGCGGCAAGTGGGATGAGTTCATCCGCGTTCTAGAGAGCAACGAGTCCAAGACGAAGGACCCGCAAGAGAGCATCGCGATGTTGATCAAGATCGCGGAGCTCTGGATGACTCAAAAGGGCAAGCCCGATCGCGCCGCCCGCGCCTACGAGAAGATTCTGTCTCTCGATGAGCAGAACCTGGAGGCAGCCCAGCGCCTGATCCCGATCTACGAGTCTGCAAACAACCCGAAGGGCTTGAGCGGAGCGATTGAGGTCAAGCTCGTTCACGAGCAGAACCCCGCGGAGCGCCTCGATTTGCTCCGCCAGGTCGCGGCTCTGTACGAGGGTCGGATCAACGACAAGGCCAAGGCTTTCGAGCGCTACTTGGCAGCCTTCGAGCTCGAGCCTTCCGACGAACAGTGCCAAGCCGATGTTGAACGCGCGGCGCAGGCCATTGGTAGCTGGGACGGGCTGATCACCAGTTACCGCACGGCAATCGAGAGCCTCAGCGAAAGTGGCGACGCGATGGGCGCGATCAACCTGCGCCTACGCCTCGGCCGCGTGCTCGTGGATGAGGTCCAACGCATCGATGAAGCCCTGGTCGAGTACCGCGCCGTTTACGAGCTGGAGCCGGAGAACGCTCAGGCTCTGAGCGCGCTCGAGGGCCTCTACGCTCAAACGGAGCGCTGGTCCGACCTGCTCGAGGTCTACAACAAGAAGCGTGATCTTGCCGTCGAGCCCGAAGAGCGAAAGCAGATCCTGTACGGGATCGCTCGGCTTCACGAGGAACGCTTGAGCGCCCTGGACTCTGCGATTGAGACCTACCAGGCAGTGCTCGAGGATGATCCCGTCGATACCACCGCTCTCGAAGCGTTGGATCGCCTCTTCAGCCAAACTGAGAACTGGGGTCCCTACGCAGAGATCCTGTCGCGCCGCATCGAACTCGATGTGGGTGAGGTCGAACTTATCGACCTCAAATTCCGCCTGGCAAAGACCCAGCTCGAGCAGCTGGAGGATCCGGCGGCCGCGCTCGAGAACTATCGAGAGATTCTGTTCCTGAATCAGGATCATGAAGGCGCACGTGCCGCTCTCGAAGGCTTGCTCGAGCACGAGACCCTGCGAGGTGAGGCCGCGTCGATTCTCGAGGCGATCTACGAAGCCCGCGGAGACTGGACCAAGCTCATTCATGCGCTTGAGATCCTCGTGCTCGCGGCGTCCGACGTCGATCGGCAGGTCGAGCTACTGCGACGGATCGCTCAGACTTCGGCGAACCAGCTCGGCGACCTCGAAAAGGCGTTCGACGCTCAAGCTCGAGCAGTGAAGGCGGACCCGGCGCACGGAGACGCGCGCTACGAGTTCGAGAGCTTGGCTCAGCAGGCGAATGCCTGGGAGCAGCTGCTGACCATCTACTCGGAAGTGGCAGACGGCCTCTCCGATTCGGATCTGGCTCGAAGCTACTGGATGCGCCTCGCATCGATCGAGGAACAGCTTGGCAAGGTGGATGAGGCTGCCAAGGGATACGAGCGCGTGCTCGCGCTGGATCCCGGCGACGCCGAGGCGCTCCAAGCAATGGACGCCCTGTACCGCGGCCACGAGAAGTGGAGTGAGCTGATCGGCGTCTACCGTCGCCGCATCGAGCTGACTCAGGACGGCGGCGAGCGCGAGGCGCTGTATGCGCAAATGGCTCAGGTGTATGAAGAGCGACTCGGCCAGCCCGCAGACGCGATCGGGGCCTACCGTGAGGTGCTCGCGCTCGATCCCGCTAGCCATGTAGCGCTGCGGGCTCTGGATGGCTTGTTCAGCCGCCAGAGCATGTGGCCCGAGCTCGCAGAGAACCTCGAGACTCAGCTTGGCCTCGCGGAAACGGAGGAGGAGCAGCTCGCGCTCATGCTGCGGCTGTCCGCACTGCGTGAGCAGCAGATGGGACTCGTCGAGTCAGCTATCGAGGGCTACCGTGAGGTGCTCGAGCGTGACCCGTCGAACCAGGCTGCGCTGAGCTCTCTCGAGCGGCTTGGGCGTGACCAGGCGCACGAGCTGATGATCGCGGAGATCCTCGAACCGCTCTACCGTCAGCAAGGCGACTTCCAAAAGCTGATCGGTGTTCACGAAGTTCAGGTGCGGCGCGCAGACGACGTGAACCGTCGGGTGGAGCTGCTGCATCAAATCGCCGAGCTGTATGAGGACGCCGCGGGGGACTCCAACGCGGCCTTTGACACCTTGGCGCGTGCTCTCGCCGCGGACCCCGCTCACGAGTTCACCCAAGAAGGCCTCGACCGCCTAGCGCGCACCACGGGGCGCTTCACGGATCTGGCTCGAGTGTTCGAAGAACTCGGCTCCAATCAAGAGGATCCGGAGCTTGGCAGCCAACTGTACACGTTTGCTGCACGCGTGTTCGTGAACGACGTCGGCGACGTCGACCGCGGTATCGAGCTATTCCGCAAGGTACTCAGCATCGATCCCATGAACTTGGCGGCCGCGGAGTCGCTCCAGACGCTGTTCCACAGCACCGAGCGCTACTCTGATATGTCGCTCATTCTTCAGCGCAAAGCGCAGATCCTCGAGGATCTGGACGCGCAGAAGGAGGCGCTCTATCAGTCGGCGACCCTCGAAGAGGAAGTGCTCGACCGCAAAGAGAACGCGATCGGCGTTTACCAAAAGATCCTCGAGATCGACCCCGAAGACCTGCGCAGCGTCGATGCGCTGATCAACCTGTTCCTCGGGCTGTCGCGTTGGGAAGAACTCCTCGGCGTCTACAGCAAGAAGGCCGACCTGGTCATGGATACAGAGGAGCGCAAGCTCATCTACTATCAGGTTGGTGCTGTCTACGAGCGTGAGCTCTCAGACGTGACGCGGGCGATCGACACCTATCAGCGGGTGCTGGAACTGGACCCCGACGATCTCACCGCCCTCGGTCGCTTGGACGTGCTCTACCAGAGCACGCAGAACTGGTCCGAGTTGCTCAGCGTGCTCACCCACGAGAGCGAACTCACGGCGGATCCAGCGGAAGCCATCAGCTACCAGTACCGGATCGCCGAGCTTTACGAAAAGCACCTGGATGACGTGGCGCGGGCGGTAGAACTCTACCGCGACATCCTGGGCATTCAGCCGGATCACGAGCCGACCCTGGCCGCCTTGGAAGGCATCAAGAACGGGGACAAAGAGGCGCTCCTGGCGTCCAGCGTCCTTGAGCCCGTGTACGACGCGATGGGTGAGTGGGCTCGCCTGATCAGCGTGCTCGAGGTTCAGGTGCGCTTTGCTGAGGACCCCTTCAGCAAGGTCGATCTACTCCACCGCATCGCGCGCTTGTACGAGGAGAACCTCGGGCAACACGCCGACGCGTTCGAGACCTACGCCCGCGCCGTTGCGGCTGACAATCAGAACGAAGAGTCGCTCGGTTCCCTCGAGCGCTTGGCGATGACGATTGAGCGCTGGCCAGCAGTTGCCGAACTCTACGATCGTCAACTCGCGACGCTGACCGATGAGCCAGAGCGCCTGGTCGAGCTCGGACTGCGCGTCGCTCAGGTCTATGAAGTTCAGCTCGAGGACCTGGAGAACGCGATCTCCCGTTACCGCAAGGTACTGGAGGCGGACCCCGAGAATCAGAGCGCGGTGCGCTCCCTAGATCGGCTGTTCTCCCAGGCGGAGCGCTGGGCTGACTTGGCCGACGTGCTGACGCGGGAAGCTGAGATTGGCCAGACGCCGGACGAAATCCTCGAGTTCAAGTATCGCTTGGGCCAGGTGTACCAGCTTCGTCTGAACGATCTGGATCGCGCCATCGACGCCTATCGCGAGGTGATCGGTGCGGCTCCGGAACACGTGGAGACACTCGAAGCGCTTGAGTCGTTGTTCGCGATGGGTACCAAGCAGCTCGAGGTCGCCGAGATCCTCGAACCGCTCTACCAGTCCACGGCCGAGTGGGAGAAGTTGATCCGGGTTCACGAGGCGCAGCTGGCGCACACCCAAGACGCCGATGAGCGCATGAACATGTACTACCGCATCGCGGAAGATGCGGAAGAGCGACTGATGGATCCCTATCAGGCGTTCAATGTCTACGTGCGTGCGATCAAGGAGCGTCCGCTGGACGAGCGCACTGGCGAAGAGATCGAGCGCCTCGCGGCGATGATCGACGGTGGCTGGGAGCAGCTAGCGAACGCCTATGCCGACGTGCTTGGCATCGAAGGGCTCCCTGTGGAAACGCAGGCAGCCGTTGGTAAGCGGTTGGCGCGCGTCTTCGAGGAGGAGCTCGCAGACGTCACGAAGGCCGAAGAGACCTACCGCTACGTGCTGTCGGTCGCTCCGGGTGACCAAGACTCGCTCGCCAACCTCGACCGCATCTACTCGTCGCTCGAGCAGTACGCGGAGCTTGCAGGCGTTCTGGAGCAGCGCGCTGTCGGTGCTGAAGAGCACGAGAAGGTCGAGCTCTGGGGTCGCCTGGGTCAGGTCTACGAGGAGGCGCTCCAGCGCATCCCGGACGCGATCCGAGCCTACCGGAAGATCTTCGACGAGCTCGAGCCCAGTAACGAGGAAGCGATCGCCGCCCTGGGTCGCATCTACGAGCAGACCGAAGACTGGGAAGCCCTGAACAAGGTCTACGAGCGCGAGATGGAGACCGCGGTGGGCGACGTCGCCGAGGCCGAAATCCGCGCCAAGATGGCGCATCTGGCGGCAAACCGCCTGGGCCGAATCGACGACGCCGTTGAGGGTTGGAAGCGCGTGCTCGATCTGCGCGGTGAAGATCCCGAGGCGCTTGGCGCACTCGCGGGCCTCTACCAGCACCTCGGACAGTGGGCGGAGCTCACGGATGTGCTCGAGCGCCAGTTCGATATCGCCGACGACGACGAAGAGCGCGTCAATGTGCTCACGAATCGCGCCCGGCTGTTCATCGAGCAGCTCGGCCGCGACGACGAAGCGCTGGAGACCTGGCAGCGCGTGCTCGATATCGACTACGCGAACCTGCCTGCTCTGCGGGCGGTGGCTCAGATCTGGCGCACTCGGGAAGACGCTCAAGAACTCGTGAGTTCCCTGCACGCGATGATCGATCGCGCGGCGGCGCTCCTCGAGGCGGCAGAGCTCAAGGAGGTCTACCGCGAGCTCGGCCAGACCTACGGCGTGAAGCTCGAGCAACCGTACGACGCTGCGGACGCTTGGCGTCAGCTGCTCGAGGTCGATCCCTTCGACTTCGAGGCGATGGCGGAACTCGAGAAGATCCACCGCCTGGACGAGAAGTGGCCAGAGGTGGTCGACGTCAAGATGCAGCGCGCCGAAGCGTTGCAGGAGCCCGAGGAGAAGATCCGCGAGCTGCTCGAGGTCACCCAGATCTGGAAGAAGGAAGTCAACGACTACGACCAAGCGACGGCTGCCTTCGAGAAGATCCTCGGCATCGATCCCGCGCACACCGAGGCCTTCGAGGCGCTCGAGCGTCTCCACACGGCAGCGGGCCGCTGGGAGCCTCTGATCGAGCTCTACCTGAACCGCCTAGAGACTCGCGAAGACGTCGACGAGCGCGGCGAGCTACTGCGTCGCATCGCCAACGTTTGCGAGGTTCAGCTTCACGACCCCGACCAGGCCTTCGTCGGCTTGCTCGAGGCGTTTGGAGAGAACTACGGCGACGACGAGACGGTGCGTTACCTCGAGCGCATGGCCCAGCAGACCAACCGCTGGCCCGAGCTGATCCAGAACGCGAACCAGTGGTTGCAAGAGACCGAGGACCCGCAGCAGAAGATCTTGCTCTGCCTGCGCCTCGGCAAGTGGTACGGCGAAGACCTCGGCCACTTCGATTACGCGAAGCCCTATTACGCGCAGATCATGCAGCTCGACCCGAACAACGTTCAGGTCTTGCGGCAGATGGCCAACATCCACCGCATTGGTGCCCAGTGGCAAAAGATGGGTGAGATGCTGACCCGCGCGCTGGATGTCGCGGTGAGCAGCGATGACCGTAAGGCCATCCTGTGCGACTTGGGTGAGTTGCTCGAGCGCCACATGGGAGAGACCGACAAGGGCATCTCCTTCTACAAGCGGGCACTCGAAGTCGATCCGCTCTGCATGCCTGCCCTCGAGGCACTCGAGCGCATCTACGACGAGCGCGGCAATCACCAGGACCTGGTGGAGATCCTGACTCGCAAGGTGCAAGCCCTGGAGGACTCCGACCGCATCGCACAGCACAAGCTGCGCATGGGTGGTCTCTACGAGTCTTCGCTGAGCGACCTGAACAAGGCAGGCCGTCAGTACCGCGAGGTAATGGAGCTCGATGGGGGCAACTTGCTCGCCATGCGCGGACTCGAGCGCATCTACGAAGCGACGCAGAACTGGAACGAGCTAGTCGACGTTCTGGAGCGTCAGCTGGACGTGGTGGAGACCGAGCGCGAGCGCGTCAGCGTGCTGCTCAAGCTGGCGTTGATTCAAGAGGAGCAGTTCCTCAAGGCCGACGTCGCGGCTCAGCGCTTGGAGCAGGCCCTCGAGATCGACCCGGCGGATGCACGCGCCTACGTCGCACTCGAGCGTTGCTACCGGCGCCTCAAGCAGTGGCTGGATCTCATCAACACCTACGAGCGCCACATCAGTGAGGCGGCGTCCACCGACGACAAGATCGAGCTCTACGGCCAGATCGCTCAGGTCTACGCCGAGGAAGTCGGTGACACGGATCGCGCCATCGATGCCTACCAGAACATCGTTGACCTGGATGACACCAACATCCCGGCGCTCGAGGCTCTGAGCCGGCTGTACGAGAAGCAAGAGGACCCGGCGCGGGCCATCGAGAACATGACCCGCGTCGCCGACCTGACGACGGACGGCACCCAGCGCGTCGAGATGTACTACCGCATCGGTACGGCACTCGAGCAGCAGCTGGGGGATCGCATCACGGCGCAAGAGCGTTTCGAGATGGCTCTCGATCTCAACCCGGCTCACTTGCCGTCGCTGGCTGCCCTGCGCACCATCGCGATGGACGAGGCGGACTGGGATCGTGCCGCTCGCTACCTTGACCAGGAGCAGCTCAACACCGAGATGCCTCGTCAGCGCGCCAAGCTGCTCGTGGAGCTCGGCAAGTTGCGCGACGAAATGCTCGGAGAGCACGACGCTGCCATCGAAGCCTACCAGCTCGCGATGCAGTGCGATGACGACTGCGAAGAGGCGGCGCTGCCGTTGGTCGAAGAGTACATGCGCACCGATCGCTTCACCGAGGCTGAGCCACTGGCTGAGCTCTTGGTGCGCAAGGGGCGCAACCGTGAGCGTCACGAGCAGCACATGCTGAACAACTTGCTCGGCAAGGTGCTGTCAGCGGTCGGCAAGGACGAGAAGGCGCTCAAGGCGTACCACGCCGCGCACCAGCTCGACCTGACGGATCAGGAGACGATTCGCGGCATCGCTGACGTGTCGTTCCGCCTGCAAGACTGGCCCAGCGCGCTCACGAACTACCAGAAGGTGCTGACTTCCCTCAGCGAGGACGAAGTTGATCAGCGCACCGACGTCTACTACCGCTTGGGTTGCATCAAGCGTGAGCAGGGCCAGGTAAAGCAAGCGATCAACAACTTCGAGAAGGCGCTCGCGCTAAACTCGGAGCATCGCCCAACGCTCGAAGCGCTGGTCGACGTCTACGCTCAAGCGAACGACTTCAAGCAAGTCGCCGCCTACAAGCGGCAGATCCTCGATGGCATCTTCGACGGCGAAGAGCGCTTCGTGATGCTCAACGACATCGCCGATGTCTGGGCAGGCAAGGAGAACAACGCGCCCAAGGCCATCGAGGCCCTGGAAGAGGCCTTGGAGCTCAAGCCCCAAGATCCGTCGCTCCTGCACAAGATCCTCGAGCTGTATCAGAAGGCCGAAGACTGGTCGAAGATGGTCGATACGCTCCAGGCCATCGCGGATATCAGCGACAACCCGCTGGTCAAGTCGCGCTGCTTCAACACCATGGCGCAGCTCTACCGCGACAAACTCGAGGATCCGGATCGCGCCGTTGAGCTCTTCAACGAGGCACTGGATCTCAACCCTGACTTCCTCAAGGCCTTCGAGCGCATCAACAAGATCCTGACCCGCGAGAAGAACTGGAAGCAGCTCGAGCGCCAGTACCGCAAGATGATCCACCGCATCACCAACAAGAATAAGGCGGATCTCGAGTACACCTTGTGGCACCAGCTCGGTCTCATCTACCGCGACCGCTTGCAGGAGATGGAGTCCGCCGTCGACGCCTTCAAGATGGCGTCAACGACGAAGCCTGAGTCGCTCCTGGATCGCCAGATCCTGAGCGAGCTCTACGAGAGCACGGAGCGCTTCGACGAGGCGATAGAAGAGCAGCGGAAGATCCTGGATCACAACCCGCTCGACATCGATCCTTACCGCGCTCTCTACCGGCTGTACCTGCACAAGCACAGCTACGACGAGGCGTGGACCCTCGCCGCCGCGATCTCATTCATGGGCAAGGCGGATCAGGAAGAGATGCAGTTCTACGAGGACTACCGTCCTCAGGGGATGCTGCAGGTGAAGGGACGGCTGTCCAATGACCTCTGGACGCGCCAGCTCTTCCACCCCGACTTGAACCTCTACATCTCGAAGATCTTCGAGATGATCGTGCCTGCCGCGTTGAAGGCCAAGGTCGCGATGATGGCCCGTCAGCAGTCGCCCATTGATCCTCGCTTCAAGCAGGATCCGGCGACCTCGACGGTGACCTTCGCCAAGACCTTTGGTTGGGCTGGTCAGGTGCTGGGGCTCTCCACTCCGGAGCTCTACGTCCGCAGCGACATGAACGACGCAATCCGCGCGGTACCGCATCTGCCTCCGTCATCTGTCGCGGGCAAGGCGGTGCTCTCCGGGTTCCAGCCTCAGGAGCTGACGTTCATCTGCGGCAAGCATCTGGCTTCGTATCGGCCTGAGATTTACATGCGGAATCTCTTCCCGACGCAGGCCGAGCTCACCATCATGCTCTTCGCGGGTGTGATGATCGCGGCACCCAACACGCCGATGCCTCCGGACGGCGCCACTCAGATCCGCAACACGGCTCAGGAGCTGGCGAAGTACATGGATCCGGTCCAGATGGAGCACCTGCGCGCTGTCGTGAAGCGCTTCATCGAGGAGGGCGCCAAGGCGAACATCAAGCGCTGGGTGCAGGCGGCCGAGTTGACTCAGCTTCGCGCGGGTCTCCTGGTCTGCGGCGATCTGAGCATCGCCCGCAAGATCGTCACTATGGAGCCGTCGCTACCCGGGGATCTCTCCCCGGAGGAGAAGATCAAGGAGCTCCTGCTCTTCAGTGTGAGCGCGGAATACGCCCAGCTGCGCAGCGCGCTGGGGATCGCGATCGGGTGAGTCGCGGCGGTGTAGAGTCGAAGTGAAGGCACTGGGCCGCGAGCGGGAGCTCGCGGCCCTCGGCTTTTTGTGGCTGGCGTCTGGAGACGAGCCACGCGCCTTGCACTCACCCAGAGCCCGAGCATCTGGGCGCAAGCGTGCGCGTGCAAGCACGTGGCCGACACCAGCGCTCACGCGGAACGTTACCGCGAGGATTCAGTGGCCGGGGAAGTCGAGCCGCGCGCGGAAGCCGAAGATGGCCTGCCACTCGAGGGCGCCACCGGGGGTCTCGCCGTCGGAGCGGCTGAAGTTGCGCGTGATGTCGAAGCCGAGGAATGGTCCGAGGCCAAAGGGCTTGGCCAACATCCAGTCGCCGCCAAGCATCAAGTGCGCGACGACGCCGCTGTACGAGACTGAAGAATCGCCGAGCTCGAGCTTCGAGCTGCGATAGCCGAGCCCCGCGGTCGCGTAGGGATCGAAGCGCAGACCTTGCACCAGGAAGTAGCTGGCGGATGCGCCAACGGCGTAGCCTGAGAGCTTGCAGTCCGGGCAGTCAGGGTCGTCGCCGCCGAACGAGCTCCACTGCCCCCACACACCAACGGCGAGGTTCCGGTGGACCCCGTAGGCAAGCTGCGCGTCTAACCCCCAACCCGAGCTGAGGAGATCGTTGCTGTAGACGCCAGACTCGATGCTGCCGAAGGGCAAGCTCAAGAAGCCGCCCACGCCGGCCAGGATGTGCCCGCTGCGCTGATCAGCGGCAGGAGGAATGTCTGGTGGCGGGGGTTCGTCGTCGTCCTCGATGTCTTCGGCGGGTGCTTCGGTGACCTCACCGCCGCCGCGGTTCAAGCCCGGATCGAGGCTCGCCGAGCCGTCGAGCTCTTCGACGTCGCTGGCTGGGGCTGCAGGCTCTTGCCCAAGCGCCGCGCCTGGTAGCGAGCAAACGAGGCAAGCCAGCAGGCCGAGCGCGAAACGGGGACGCGCGGGGACGAACTGGCGAGCGGGTACCAAGGCGGTCATGAGGCGGCACAGTTAGCACGTGAGCGACACGGGGCGACAACCGCTTTTTGCCCGAATGTGCCCTGACGGAGCCTGGAAAGGCGCGCGCTGATTGGCGCCCGAGGGCGGCGTTTGTGGCTCCGGATCGCCTCTGGACGGGGTTTTTCGGGGGGAGGCGGCACCGCAGCGCGGAGCACCACACGCTGCTCTGAGAGTCATCAGAGAAGGTCCGGCGCAATGTGCGGTCTGTAAGCAACCGAACGGCTCCTTGTCCGAGCAGTCCATGCATGAGTCAGGACGAGACCCAGGAGCTGATGTGCCGCGCCCCCAGCGGCGCTTGGTTGATGGAAGTGACCGCGCCGAGCGAGTCCTTCGTGGTGCGCATCGAGAAGGGCCAACGCCTGCGATTGGGCAGCGCCGGGGCGTGCGAGGTGTCGATTCCCGATCCCACCGTTAGTGGGCGGCACGCCGAAGTGCGCTGGACGGAGGACGGCCTGGAGGTGTGCGACCTCGAGTCGAAGAATGGGCTCTATCTCGATTCCGCGCGGGTTCGAGCCGCGAAGCTCGTCGCGTCGGGAAGTCACTTCCAGCTCGGGCGTACCCTCGTCGTGCTGCGTGGCGCTGACCCTCGAGAGACGGAGGAGCCCCAGGTCGAAGTGCCGGGTCTCGTTGGCAGGTCATCGGCGATGCGCCGCGTGGCAGGGGAGATACATCGCGCGGCGCCGCTCAGGGCGCCGGTGCTGGTGGTGGGTGAGACGGGCACGGGTAAGGACCTGGTCGCGACCGCGCTGCATCAGCTCTCGGGGCGAGCCGGGATGCTGGTTCCCCTCAACATGGGCACACTGAGCGAGGGTCTCGCCGACGCTGATTTGTTTGGGCACACGCGAGGGGCTTTCACCGGGGCCATCACCCAGCGCAGCGGCGCGTTCGCATTGGCTCACGGGGGAACGCTCTTTCTGGACGAGATTGCGGACCTCACGCCAGCGCTTCAAGTGAAGTTGCTGCGCGTGGTCGAGGACGGCCGGGTACGGGCGCTCGGATCGACGGAGTATCGCGAGGTCGATGTGCGGGTGGTCTCGGCGACCTGGGCAGACTTGAACGAGCGAGCCACCCAGGGTCGGTTCCGGGAGGATTTGCTGCACCGGATCTCCACCCTGGTGGTTCGGCTGCCGCCGCTCAGGCAGCGGAAGTCGGATATCGCTGGGCTCAGTCGATCGCTCCTCGCCCGCTACTCCGGGGAGTTCGGCGAACTCTGCCTCAGCGACGCCGCGCTCTCGTGCTTGATGCGCTACGACTGGCCTGGGAACGTGCGTCAACTGGGCAGTGTGCTCTATCGGGCGGCGCTGATGGCACAAGCAGGAATGATTGAGGCGGACGACGTCGCCCAAGCGATCGGCTCAGCCTCCCAGCGTGCCAAACCGGTTGCCTCGCCCGTCGACGCGGTCCAGATCCTCAAGCAACACGGCGGCAACGTCAGCGCAGCCGCGCGTGCCCTGAGAGTACCGCGGAGCACCTTCCGCGCCTGGCTCGAGCGCGCAGAGCACAGCGCCGCTTGAGGGGACCAAATGCAAGAGGCCGCGCCTTCGGGGCGCGGCCTCAGCGCTAGTGGGAGCGTTGCCAGCTCAGAAGCTGCCGCCGAATGCGAAGCCCTTGAAGTCGTCGGTGACCACGGGGCTCGCGTAGGTACGGGGTGCGCGCTTGCCCTTGTCTTGCTTGGCGGTTCCGCTCGGCGATTTCTCTGCCGTGAGGAAATACCCGCCAACCACCACGCCAGCGCCAACTGCGGCGAGGACGAAGCTGACGGTCGAGACCGTCTTTTTCGTATCGCCCGAGTCGACGTGGTCCTGCCAGGTTGCGCACGCATCCCGGAAGTGTTCGTATTGTCCGTCCGACGAATTACAGGGCGCGCTGGTCTTGAACTGGGGCTTCTGAGCTTCCGCGAGGATCGCGGAGCGCACGTTGTCCGCGTCGCTGTAGCTGGCGCTGGATGACAACGCGAACGCGACACCGCCAATTAGGCCGAGCCCAAACAAGCCACCGCCCACGTAGGCGACCGGGCTCTGCAGCGCCCAGTCGAGGAATGGCTCACGGTCGCCGTCGGTGCTCACTTGAAACCCGCCCCCAGTGTCCCCGGGAGGCGTGGTGCCCGGGTTGCCCTCTCCGGGGGGGGGCTGATCCGGACCAACGACGGGCCCTGGGCCCACTGCACCCGCTCCACCGAAGCTCAGGCTCACCGGAGAGGAGGCGCCGGCCGCGGCGCTGACGTCTTCGACCGCGCTGTCCGTGCCCTTGCGCGCCTCGAACTTGTGGTTCCCCGGGGAAAGGTACACCGGAGCGGGGAGTGGAGCCGTGCCAACGGGCTCTCCGTCGACGAACACCTGCGCACCGGAGGGCGCCGTCACCGGGAATTCGCCCACCTTTGCCTTTGCGGCTTCGAAACCCTTCTGTGCCTCGCTCTTCTCGGCGGCCGAAACGGCGGGGTTCTCGCGTAGGAACTGCTCGAAGTGCTGGGCCGCGTCCGCTTCGTGACCGGACCTTAGCTCGCTCTGCGCGAGATTGAGGAGTACCGAGGGGTGCTTCTTCAACGCATAGGCTTGAAGGAATGCGGCGCGCGCCTTCTCGTAGTCCTTGGCGTCGTAGTACTGGACGCCTTCCTGAAAGCGCTGACGCGCCATCTCCGTCATGGCGTCGGCCGACTGCGCTTGTGCGGAGCCAGCGACCAATAGGGGACTGGCGGCGCTCAAGGAAAGGGCGAAGGCGAGGGTATAAGCGCGGGTTCTCATCGGATCCTCAATCAGTTCGGCGTGGGGTAGGTGCGAACACTTCCTCAGGCATGGAAGGCTGAAGGCTCGGGTTTCGGGCGATAGGCGTGAGCGCCAAAAATTGCAAGCTTCCCTTGGATTCCTCGCGGCTTCGCTGCCGCGGGTGAGCCTTAGAACGGCGCGTCGCGGACGATCTTGCCGGCGGGGGGCGCGGTGGGTTTCGGAGCGGGGGCCGTGGTGGGTTTGGGCTTGGGTTTTGCGGTCGCCGCCGGAGTGCTGGTCGGTTTGGGCTTGGGGGCTGAAGTCGGCTTGGGGGGCAGCGTCTTTACCGTCGGTTGGGGTGCTGCGACTGGCTGGGGCTCTGGTTCCGCCGTCGCGGTCGGCTCCGGGGTCGCAGGCTCATCGGGCTTCGCGGCTGGCTCAGCTTGGGTTGCTGCAGGCTCGGCTGCGGTCGCGGTGCTGGCCGCGGCGGTCTGCGTCGGCTCTGGCGTGGAGGTTTTGGTGGTCGCTGGTTTTTCCGCAGGGCTATCATCACCGCCGCGCGTCAGGAAGTAGCCCGCCCCGAGCACGACCACCGCCGCAACCGCAATCAGCGCGAACTTGCTGCCTGAGCCCGCGGACTGCGTCGGAGGAACGAAGACGTCGTTGTCTTCCGCGGCGACTGGCGCCGGTCTTGCCGCGGCGGGGCTGGGTTTGGCCTCGGTTGGCTTTGCAGCGACGGGCTTCGCGGCTGCGGGCTTTGCGGCGGGGGCCTCTGCGACCGCCTCGTCTTCGTCTTCGTCCTCGTCTTCGTCCTCGTCGTCAGCAGAGCCGTCCGCGGGTGCGCTCGCCTCGGCCGGCTTGGGTTCGGGCTTGGCCTCTGCTTCAGGGGCTGTTTCCGCGGTATCCGGGTCGGCTTTGGGTGTGACCACCGGCGCTGCGAGGGACTCGGGTTTCGCGTCTTCGGCCTCTTTGGGCTCGCTGGCGGTGTCGCTGGGCGCGTCGGCCTTTGCGTCGTCCTTGGGGGCGGTGCTGCCCGCGCTGGGCGGCGCCACCCCGAGCAGCGTCTGCTTGGAGAGGGGCGTGTGCTTGGCGGTGTCCTTGCGTGGATCGCGCTCGGCCTCCCTGGGCTTGTCGTCTCCCTGCGGAAGTTTGACAGCGCCGAGCCCCAACATGGTCTGCTTGGGCGCGGGGGGAGCAGCCGACGGGGCCTCGGCTTTGGCTGACTCCTCGGGTCGCTCAAGAGTGGCCACACGCGGGGCCGCGCTCGGTTCGTCCCGAGTCACCGTGGAAGGCTTTAGGCCAACGAGCGTTTGCTTAGGGGCTGGGGCAGCTGGGGCGTCATCGCCTCCCTCGTCGTCCCAGACGGCGCGGAAGTCTCCGGACATCCGCTCGGCTTCCTCCGCAGTGAGGCCATCTACGCCGACCCAGTCGGACTTCGAGTCCGGTCCGCCTGTCCCAGTACTTTCGCCCATACAATCGAGGCTAGTACCGCGCGGCCGATCTTTCTACCGAAGTTCGGCCGCTCGCGACGCGCTCCAGCTGTGTGTTGGCGCGGGGAGCCAGCTGGTTGTCGGGGCAACTTTCGTTGAGGTTGAAACAATTCGATGGCACGGGATGCCCTGTTCTCGTGGTTTCCTTGCGTGAACCCTCGTTAGGCCGCTATCCCAGCGCTGTGAGGCCCGCTGCCACCCCCTGCATTCGCCGGCGTAGCGCGCTGGTTTGCTGCGTGCTGGCTGGGGTCGTGGCCTGCTCGACGAAGCAACCGAGCGGTCAGCAACCCAGCGCGTCAGGCTCTGCGACGCTGGCTGCTCCCCCACGCACGCGCTCAGAGCTCGTTGCCGAAGCAGATCGTTTGGCGGTGGAGGGCGAGCGAGAAGACGGCCCCCAGGGAGCCAAGAAGCTCGATCAAGCCGCGCGGCTGCGGCGAGACGTGTGGCGCCGTTGGGGACGGCGGGTCGATGCGCTTGAAGCGCTCGAGCTGTGGCGTATCAGTGCGGAAAAGGAGTGGGACGGTGCGTGCGAGGCGGCACTGCAACTCGCGGTTCTGGACGCGGAGCTGATTCGGGATCCTTCGACGGGGTATCGTGGTCTCTACACCGCGGGCCTCGCGCACAAGCAAGCCGAGTGTCGTAAGGTCATCGAGCGCGCTCAGGGACTGCTCGCAGCGTTCAAACCGGCGGACGCAGCGTTGGCGGAGCTTCAAGGTGGCGGCAGTCGGACAGCGACTCACGAGCCTGGCGATCCTGCGAACGCCCAGGAGGTTCAGCCCGAGATCTCCCCTCGCGCCTCGGGTCCGGTCAAGCTCGGTACCATCGAGAGCTACGGCTCTGAGGACGCAGCGCGCGTGGTCGTCCAGGTCAGCGCACCGGCGGTGTTCAAGACCGGCTTCATCCCGGGTGAAGGCAGCCAGGGACCGCGCTTCTTCATCGATATCTCGAAGGCCAGCTACTCGGGCAAGAGTAGCTACGACGTTGGTGGGATCGTTCAACGTGTCCGCCTAGGAAAGCAGGAGAACGGGACGCGCGTCGTCCTCGATTTGGCTCAGTCTGCTCACCGTCGGGTGTTCTACCTTCCGGAGCCCTTTCGCCTGGTCATCGATATCTCGAAGCACGCCCCTCGCGTCGCCCAGCGAGACGTCGCGCGCGGGCCCGTCGCGGTTCGACGCGTGGTGATCGATCCTGGCCACGGTGGCAACGACCCCGGCGCGATCGGTGGCATGGGCCTCGCGGAGAAGGACGTCACCCTGGACATCGCCCACCGCGCCGCTCCGCTCATCGCGCGGGAGCTGGGGATTTCTACACTGCTCACGCGCGACTCGGATGTCTATGTCCCGCTCGCGGAACGCACGGCGCGTGCGAACGCATTCCGTGCGGATTTGTTTGTGAGTGTGCACTGCAACTCCTCCGAGTCCTCGACTGGTCACGGGGTGATGTCTTTCGTGCTCGCGTCGAGCAACGATAAGCTGGCGTCCTCGATCGCCGCGCGCGAGAACTCGGCTAGCGTGGCCGCATCGAGCGAATTGGCTCGGGTCTTGAGTGGGATCCAAAGCGCGACGCGCCTCGAGTCCCAGCACTTCGCGGGGCTGCTGCAGCGTTCCGCGCTCAGCTCGTTGGGGAGTAAGTACCCAGGGCTGGTCGACCGGGGTGTCAAGAGCGCGGGCTTCTACGTGCTTGCTGGGGCCGAGATGCCCGCGGTGCTCTTTGAGACTTCGTTCATCTCGAATCCCACCGAAGAAGCACGACTCGATAGCGCCGACTACCGCCAGAAGCTGGCGGACGCGATCGTCAACGCGATCCGTGCCTATCGTGACGGCGTGTAGGTTCGAGAGCGGAGCTTCGAGCCGGGGCTCAAGCGCCTCGCGGTACGTGCTTACCGACGAAGCGCCCGCTCTCGAGCACGAAGCGGGTGGGGCCTTCCTCGCTACCACCAATCGGTTCCGCGCGGGAATGCAGTGGATCTCCGGGTAGCGCCAGAATCGTGGCTTCACCTTCGAACACCAACTCCGGGCAGATCGCGTCCAGTGAGTGACGCTCCGCCAGGGATGCGACCTCTGCCGGTGACGATAGCTCAGCCAAGAGCTCGAGACTGCGGCTGGTGGGGGGCGCCAGAAAGACTTCTCCGGCCGCCCAGCGCTCGAGCAGGCGCCCCGGCGTTGACCAGAACCCCTGGGTGGTCTCGTGCTGGTCACTTTCTCCGATTTGGCCAGCGGGTAGGTCGAGCCAGTAGAACGGAGTCTCGAAACGGCGCTTCTCCGCTTTGGGGGTCGTCCAACGCCAGAGCGGTGTCAGGCGGGCGGTATCCAATACCCAACCGCGAGCCTGGATTAGCGTGCGGAAAATGTCGCCGGCCGGCACATCCGACTCCTTGCCCCGCCTCGCGAGCTCCGCTCTCAGCTCGAGCGCGTCGCTCGCGCTCAGCGAGTCACCGACCACCGGCAAGATCGCTGCCTCTTCCAGCGTCTCGCGCAGGGCTGCCACAGCGAATCCCAGAGCAGCTTCGCCCAGGGCCTCCGCGCGCGCCGCTAGGGGCGTGAGACTCGATCGCCAGTCCGCACTGAGATCTCCGGCGTCCACCTTGCCGCCCGGGAAGACGATAGCGCCGCCGAGGAAGCCGGACTTGTGGTGACGCTTGACGCAAAACACCTCCACCCCGGGCTCCTCCCCCGGCGCGGGGCGGCCGATGATC
This sequence comes from Polyangiaceae bacterium, assembly GCA_020633205.1. Taxonomy (NCBI): domain Bacteria; kingdom Pseudomonadati; phylum Myxococcota; order Polyangiales; family Polyangiaceae; species Polyangiaceae bacterium. Next base: position 198,720 of record JACKEB010000010.1, on the reverse strand, counting down.
ACCGTCGCAGCGGGAACAGGGATGACGCCTTCTCGGTTTGGGTCGAGATCGAGCATGGTAGGTGGCTATACCAGCCGCCAGCGCCCCCGGGCGTGAAACGAGCACACGTTCACCAGCGGTCAGCTCCACAGCGCCACACGGGCGCGAACTTTCAAGATCCGCGCCGTCCGGGCATAGGTCGGGCGGTCAGATCACTCGACCCGGCGGGGCAACTGTGCCGCAAACACTCTGGAATCAGCCGTCGGGGGATGGCGAGCGCCACCGACCGTTGACGGAAGCGAATACGCTCCCTATCTTGCCTGGCCCCCAAGTCCACGAACGGGCAGGGGGAGGGGTCGTCACACAGATGAACAAAGCCAAGCTGAAGAAGTTCCAGCAGCTCCTCGAGGACAAGCGCAATGAGATCGTTCAGCGCGCTCGGCAGACGTTGGACCAGGACATGACCCTGGACGCGGACGACCTGCCGGACGAGATGGACCTCGCGTCGAGCGAGTACCTGCAGTCATTCACGTTCCGCCTGCGTGGTCGCGAGAAGACCTTCTTGGAGAAGATCCAGAAGGCGCTGGAGCGAATCGACGACGGCAGCTTCGGCGATTGCGAGGAGTGCGGGGAACCCATCAGCGAAAAGCGCCTCGAGGCTCGCCCGGAGACCACGCTGTGCATCCGCTGCAAGGAAGACCAAGAGCGCGTCGAGCGCGACTTCGGCTGAACTGGTTTGCTTGTTCGCGCCTCCCGGGCGCGAATTCCACGCTAGGACTCGGCGCAGCGCAGCCGTCCTGAAAAAACGCAAACGGCAGGCACCTGAGGTGTGCTGCCGTTTCGTGCTTTGTCGTCGCCCTGATCAGCCCTTGGCGACCCGCGCCTTGGGCTTGGCCTTCGCCTTCTTTGCGGTCTTCGCCGCAGGTTTCTCTTTCGGCGCTGGCTTGCTGCGGGGTGTCTTCGCCGCCGATGGCGTTTTCGGTGCCGCCTTCCCACGCTTGCCGTTCGCTGCTTTGGAGGGCGTGGGCTCGGCCAGCGCCTGGGTGAGGAAGCGACCGGTGTGACTGCCTTCCGTGGCGGCAACGTCTTCGGGCGTGCCAGCCGCCACGATACGTCCGCCGCCAGAGCCTCCCTCGGGGCCCAGGTCGATGACCCAGTCCGCGCAGGCAACCAGATCCAGGTTGTGCTCGATGACCAGGATGGAGTTCCCGGCGTCCCTGAGCCCGAGCAACGCGTGGCTCAAGAGCTCGATGTCCTGGAAGTGTAGGCCGGTAGTGGGTTCGTCGAGCACGTAGAGCGTGCTGCCCGTTGCGGTGCGGGCGAGCTCCGTGGCGAGCTTCACGCGTTGGGCCTCGCCACCGCTCAGCGTCGTGGCCGGCTGCCCCAAGCGGATGTAGCCGAGGCCAACTTCCCTCAGCGCCGCCAGCCGCTGGCGGATCCTCGGGATGGCGTCGAAGAGCTCGAAGGCGTCGTCCACGGTCAACTCGAGAGCGTCGGCGATGGACAGGCCGCGGTAGCGGATTTCAAGCGTCTCCCGATTGTAGCGCTTGCCGTTGCAGGCGTCGCAGGTGACGTACACATCCGGCAGGAAGTGCATTTCCACGCGGAGAACGCCATCGCCTTGGCACGCCTCACAGCGGCCGCCCTTCACGTTGAAGGAGAAGCGACCGGCGCGGTAGCCTCGCGCGCGCGCGTCGGGCAGCGTGGCGTAGAGTTCGCGCAGGTGGGTGAAGATCCCCGTGTAGGTCGCGGGGTTTGAGCGCGGAGTGCGACCGATCGGGGCTTGATCGATGCTGATCACCTTGTCGATGAGTTCGAGGCCCAGGATGTCGTCGCAGGGCCCGACCCAGTTGCGCGCGCCGTAGAGCTTGGAGCGTGCAGCCGCGAGCAACGTGTCCACGATCAAGCTGCTCTTCCCCGAACCGCTGACTCCGGTGACCGCCGTGATGAGCCCGAGCGGGATCTCCACGGAAACGTCCTGCAGGTTGTGCGCGCGCGCGCCACGCACTTCGAGCTGCTGCTTGCCCCGAGGCTTACGCTGGCTTGGGATCGGGAGCCGCTTTTCCCCCGACAAGTAGGGCCCGGTAACTGAGTCCGGGTCCTTCATCAGGTCGCTCGGAGTGCCCTCGGCGACGACCTTTCCGCCCAGCGTGCCCGCGCCTGGCCCCATGTCGAGCACGTAGTCTGCGGCGAGGATCGCCTCTCGGTCGTGCTCCACGACCAGCACGCTGTTCCCTTTGTCCACCAGGCGCCGGAGCGCTTCGAGCAGCCGCTCGTTGTCACGTGCGTGTAGGCCGACGCTTGGCTCGTCGAGCACGTAGAGCACGCCGATCAGGCTCGCCCCGATTTGGGTCGCGAGGCGAATACGCTGGCCCTCACCCCCCGAGAGAGTGCGCGCGGAGCGGTCCAACGATAGATAGCCAAGACCGACATCGATCAAGAACCCAAGTCGGTCCGTTACCGCGCGGATAAGTGGGTCGGCGATGGCGATGTCGCGGGTGCTCAAGTCCGCGCGCAGCTCTTTGAGGAAGCTCCGCAGCTCCCCCAGGGACATCGAGCCCAGGTCCGCTAGTGTTCGCTCCTGGACCTTGACCGCGAGCGCCTCTTTGCGGAGCCGGCTCCCGTGGCACTCGTCACAGATGCGAGTAACCACGTAGCGACCCACGTCCTCGGGACGCAGCGCGCCTTCGTCGAGCTCGTCGTCGGTGTCCGGAGCGTCGTCTTCGTTCTCGAGCCACGCCTCCAGTCGTGGGACGATACCGTCGTATTGCTGCGCCTTGCGCTTACCGCGACCGGGTCCGCCGAACAGGATCGCGTTGCGATCTTGCTCTGGGAGCGCATCCCACTCTGCGTCGGCGTCGATGCCGAACATTTTCACTACCCGGTCCACTTCGGTGGCCGCCGCGACACTGCCTCGACGACCGAAGGCCGTGACCGCGCCTTCCCGCAGGGACCGCGCTCCGTCGATGACGATGCGCGCGGGATCGATGCGCGAGCGCATGCCGAGCCCATCACAGGTGGGGCATGCTCCGTGGGGGCTGTTGAAACTAAACAACCGTGGTTCGAGTGGGGGCAGCGTGATCCCGTGCTCCCAGCTCACCAAGCGCTCGCTCATCACCTCCGGCTCGCTATCGTCCAGGGCGTCGATCAGGAGCGTGCCGTCTCCAAGGTCGAGCGCTAGCTCTACAGAGTCGGTGATGCGGCCCTTCGAGCTGTCCTTGACCACGATGCGGTCGACGACGACGTCGAGATCGTGAGGCGTTTTGGGATCCAGTGGGACGTCGTCGCCCAAGTCCACCGCCTCACCGTCCAAGCGGGCTCGCACGAAGCCTTCACGACGCAGGCTCTCGAGCTCTTCTTCGAGGTCTCCAGTCGCTTGGCGGAGAATCGGCGCCAAGATCGCGAGTCGGCTGCCGTCGCCCCGTGCGAGGATCGCGTCGACCATCTCCTGCACGGTGTAGGCGTGGAGTACGCGTCCGGAAATTGGGCAGTGAGGAACGCCGATGCGCGCGAACAAGAGCCGCAGGTAATCCGCGATTTCGGTGACGGTGCCGACCGTTGAGCGCGGACTCTTGCCGAGCGCCTTTTGCTCGATGGCGATCGACGGACTGAGCCCTTCGATGCTCTCCACCTTCGGCTTGGGCAGCTGCTCGAGAAACTGGCGTGCATAGGCGCTCAGTGACTCCACATAGCGTCGCTGTCCCTCAGCGTAGATCGTGTCAAAGGCGAGGGATGACTTGCCGGAACCACTGGGACCGGTGATCACGACCAAGCGATTGCGAGGCAGGTCGCAGTCCACCCGAGTCAGGTTGTGCTGCTCCGCACCGCGCACGCTGAGGTACTGCAGGGGATCCGAGGGGGCTTTCAAAGGGCACCTAACATAACCCGCTCCTCGCGCGTTGGGCGACCCTCCCAAAGATTCAGGCGAGCGCGTGGAGTTCTTTCGTGCCGGAACAGCTTCCTCGGGTTCGCTCTCCGGGAGTGGGATCAGGGGGGAGGAGCCCCGATTTCTGCGTCGAGAGTGGGCCGCTGGCGCGGAAGGTTTGCGTTCAACCTCACATCTGGGGCACGCCTCAGGCGTGTCACGTTGGTTTCTGATTGCAGCCGTGGGGATCACGTTCGGTTGTGAGACCGAAGCGGACCCCTTGGCGCGGCCGGATCCCCCAGCGGCGCCCACTGCAAGCGTGCCTGTGAGCGTGAACTCCGCAGCACCGCCCGTTGACTCGACCCTCACCCCCAAACCCGCCGCCGCGGCGTGCCCTAGCGACATGCAGGAAATCAACGGCGACTATTGCCCGTTCGTGGGCCACCGCTGCCTCGAATGGGCAAACCGGGCGCAGGGACGTTGTGCGCGCTTCGAGCAGCGGGCGATTTGTGAAGGGCGCGTGAGCAAGCGCCATTTCTGCATGGATCGCTATGAGTTTCCCAACCAAGCCGGCGCGCTGCCCGTCGTGATGGTGAGCTGGTTCGATGCCGAGGCGACGTGCCGGCAGTTGGGCAAGCGGCTGTGCACCGAGAGTGAGTGGAACTTCGCCTGTGAAGGCGAAGCGCGACTTCCGTACCCCTATGGCTACGAACGGGACGCCAAGGCGTGCAACATCGACCGCAAATATCGTTTCCCAGATTTCGCAGCGTTCGACTCGGATCGCGCGGTCACCGACGAAGTGCTGCGTCTCGACCAGCGCGTACTGAGCGGCGAGCTCGAGTGCCTGAGCCCGTTTGGTGTCCACGACCTCACCGGAAACGTCGACGAGTGGGTGGTCAACGAGAGCGGCAAGCCCTACCCGAGCGGCCTGAAGGGAGGCTACTGGGGACCGATTCGGGCGCGCTGTCGGCCCATGACCACCTTCCACAATCAGTGGTTTCGGTTCTATCAGGTCGGCTTCCGTTGCTGCTCCGACGTCGCCGCTACGAGCGCTGGGCCGGGTCCCGCAGTGAACGCGCCGTAGCGCAATCTGCCTCGCTGGCGGTTGCCCGGGTTGAGCCGTTCGAGTAGGTTCTGCCCCGTGGAGCTCCCGCCGGCCCATAAGCTGGTTGGGTGCGGAGGATGCAAGAAGACCCGCCCCCGATCCTTACTCGAATACGAGTTTGCTGATCTTCGGAGCGCGCTGCATCCCCTTCGCTCGCGACGCCTGTCGCGCAACGTGGCGCTGTCATTCCCAGCCCGGGCCCATAGCTCAATCGGTCAGAGCGTCCGTCTCATAAACGGGTGGTTCCTGGTTCGAACCCAGGTGGGCCTACCGAGTGCGCCTTCCCGTTGGCGGGCGCCGCCGAGTTGCAGCCACGGGGCAGGCGACGCCGCCCCACTGCGGCCCCGGCACGGAGGGCTGGAACACAGCCCGCTAGGCGTCGCCACAAACAGCCTGTATAGGCATCGCCGAGTTACAAGGAGCCAGGACCCCCTGTGAAGATTCAATCGGAGATCGAAGCGTTAGAACGACTCGCTGCTCTGGACGCCATCCTGGCGGAAGTTGGGGAGCAGCTCGGCGTCGAGCGCGGCGCCCTGGAAGAGAAGCGCGGTCGCCAGCAGGAGCTGGAAGCTCGCATCGAGCGGGATCGCGGCGTGATGAGCGACATGGAGCGTCAGCGCGGCGAGAGCCTGCAGGAGATGCGGCAGATGACCGTGCAGGTGGAGCGCTCACGCGAAAAGCTCGCGCGTTGCCGTACGGAGCGGGAAGCCAACGCCGTGCAGCGCGAGCTGGAAGAGTTGCGGAAGCTGCAGCGAGACCGCGAAATCGAGATCCAGAAGCTGGATGGGCTGCACGACCAAGCCGCGGCCGACATCGCTGAAACGGAGAAGCAGCTGGCGGAGATCGCTGGCGAGCTCGGAGCCAGCGAAGGTGAGGTGACCACCAAGCTCGCTGAACTCGAGAAAGTCCAGGCGGAAAAGAAGATCGAGCGCGAGACGGTGATCAAAGCCGTGAAGCCTCAGATGTACCGCAAGTACGAGATGATCCGTCAGCGCCGGGGTAGCGGCATCGCCCACACCACCAACGGCAAATGCTCGGAGTGTCACATCATGCTCTTGCCCATGATGTTCCAGACGCTGCGTCGTGGTGAGAGCTTCGACCAATGCCCGAGCTGTCTGCGCATCATCTACTTCAAGCCGCCGAGCGCCCCCGGAGGAGAGGGCGACGGAGAAGCGGAAACCGAGGCCTGATTCCGTGAAGGCCTGTCCCGTTTGCGGTCGCCTGTATCCGTTGGATGCGGGGTTTTGCCCGGATGACGGCTCCCAGCTGGTGAGTGCCACCCAGGCGCCTGTCGCGTCCGACGATCAGGATCCGCGCATCGGGCAGATGATGTTCCAGCGCTACCAAGTGCGCCGTGTCGTCGCTGATGGTGGCATGGGGCGCGTGTACGAGGCGCTGGACATGCAGCAGCGGCGGAGCGTCGCCCTCAAGGTGCTGCACCAGGACATCGTTCGGGACGACGTGTCTGTGGAGCGCTTCAAGCGCGAGTTCGAAGTCTCCGATCTTTTGCCTCACGACCACATCGTCGAGGTCATCGACTTCCAAGCGACGCCCGACGGCAGCTACGCCCTGATGATGGAGTTCCTCTACGGTGAGGAACTCCGCGCAACGCTGAAGCGTGAAGGCGTACTGCCGCCAGCGCGCATCGTGCGCATGATCAGTCAGGTGGCGATTGGCCTCGACGAAGCCCACGCGCGCAAGCTCGTCCATCGCGACTTGAAGCCGGACAACATCTTCCTCTGTCAGACGCCAGAGGGAGACGTGGTGAAGATCCTCGACTTCGGTTCCGTGAAGGACAAGGCGGATAACGCGAAGAAGCTCACGGTGATGGGCACCACGATTGGCTCGCCTTACTACATGGCTCCGGAGCAGGCGCAGGGACTCGACACCCTGGATCAGCGTGCTGACGTCTGGGCGATGGCGGCGATTCTCTACGAGTGCCTCTCGGGCTCGGTGCCCTTCAAGGGCAACAACGGTCCAAGCATCTTGCTCGAGATCCTGACCAAAGAGCCCCCGCCGCCGAGCGTTGCGGCTCAAGGCAAGAAGTACCAGGTGCCGCCGACGCTCGATCCGGTGATGCTCAAGGCCTTCAAGAAGCAAGCGTCGATGCGCACTCCCAGCATGGGCGCGCTGGCAGACGCTGTGGGCCAAGCGTACGGCCTCAGCGGAACCCACCTCGACTGGGCCAAGCGCACCCAGGACGACCTCGAACAAGAGATTTCCGCGCGGATGCCGGAGCTGTTGCAGGCGCAGGTCGCAGGACCGGCGGATGGCATAGCGGACGGCTTCTTTGGCGATTCGGATTCCCTCGGCCTGATGGACGAAGCGATGGCGCAGGCCGCGCCGGGCGGTCCCATGGTCAATCTGCCGCCTCAACCCATGGGAGGCCCGGTTGGGGGCTACATGCAGGGCGGCTACGACGACGTGCCCCTAGGCGTGCCGAAGAACACCTGGCTCGTGCCCGCGATTGTCGGGGTGGTGGCCCTGCTGCTCGGCGTCGTGCTCGTCGTCGTGCTGGCGAGCTAGCGCTAGCGTCCCCGTCGGTGGACACGAAAAAAGCCGCGAGGTGAACTCGCGGCTTTTGGTGCTGAAGGAGGGAGTTGAACCCCCGACCCGGCGCGTATGAAACGCCTGCTCTAACCAACTGAGCTACTTCAGCGAGGGCCCGCGTATATGCGCGGCGAAGCCAAGTCTGTCAAGCGAGTTGGCGCGGCGCCGGCGCGACAGCGCTCGGAGTCAGCGAACCCGCGGTCGTCCACCGCGCCCTGGCCCATCGCGCCCAACAATCGGGTTCAGCGCATCGAAGCTCATGCGGATAGGCAACGGCGCAGCGAGGCCCTTCGGCGGCTTCCCAAACGGCGACGCGCGGCGAATCGCGCGAATCACCCCAGCATCGAACTCTGGCACGCCGCTAGGGCGCTCGACCCGGATCTGGCTGACCTCGCCTTGGGGCCCGAGACTGAAACGGATGATGGCCACGCCGCTTCGCCCCTCCGCAATGGCCCAGTCAGGGAACGCGTCGCGCCAGTCGATCTTGCGCTCTAGGTTGCGGAAGTAGGGGGTGAGGCCCACCGGGGTTCCACCTTGATACGCCCCACCGCCGCCGGCCGCCCGGGATCGCGATCCAGGGCCCTGGTCGCCGCCACTTCCCGGGCGGCCGGGCCCGGCTTGCCCGCCGGGCCCGTGGCCCACAGGGCCACCGGCGGTGGTCGCCTGAATCAGCGAACGCACGGCGCTTGCCACCTCTTGCTGGCTGTCCTGAGTGTCTTGGGGCCGCCCTGGGACGCGCGCTGGTACCGCAGCGCGCGCGCGAGGCACCGCGGGGCGCGCCAAGGCGACGCGCGCGCTCAGGCGGTAGTCCTGGCGCTGGCTGCCATCGCCGACACCCAGCGCTGTGCGCGCTTTATCGCTGCCTTCGACCTCACCGCCTTGCTGAGATAAGTTTCCGTATGGATCTAAATCGACACCCAGGGCGCCCCCTGCGACGCTGGACGTAGCGCCCCGCAGGTCGCCGCGAGCTGGGTCGTACGGGCTCGGCGGGCGCCGCTCCAGGCGCCCGCCTTTGCCTGTGACCACGAACGACAGCTGCATAGGGTTCGGAGTGGCCCGGCGGTCGTCCTCGGAGCGGCGCTTCTTGCTGGTGTCCAAGCGCTGCACCTGGGAGCGGTCGAGGCGATTGATGGGGTCGCGGTCTAGGCTGATACCATCGTCGCTATCAGAGAGGTTCACCGCCGGGTCGGACTCGGCGCTGCCCGCCTTGCCCGCACGCTCCCCGGCGACGTGCGCCTGCCTAGCGCCGCCGTTCAGCTCAGGAGTCGTTTCCTTCGGGATCTGTTGCTCTTTGCCGCGAGGATCTCCGATGCCGCTCATGCTCGGCAGCTCGAGGGGGGAGTCTTCGAGCTCGACTTGCAGCGGAGCCGGGGGAGGCGGCTTTTCGTCGTCGTCTAGCCCACTCAGGACGAGCCAGGCTCCGCTGCCGAGCAGCGCAGCGTGAAGCAAGAGCGACGTCGACAGCGCCCCGGTCAGTCGCCAGCGCGGCTGCTTCTCCGTCGGCGCCCCCATGCTTCAAGCGTGCCCCGATAGAGGCCCCTAGGCCAGGGCAGCGCCTCCGAGCGGCGACAGGCCTGCGGCGTGTGCGAGGGCGGGGCCCAGGCGCCTACAGGCGTTTTGCGTGGTTTCTTCGGCGATTTGCTGCTCGCTTACACCGCGGAGCTCCGCCACCCGTCGCGCTGTGTGCACCACGAACGCCGGTTCGCAGCGCTTGCCGCGCAGGGGCACTGGCGCGAGGTACGGGCTGTCGGTCTCCACGAGGATCCGCGAAGACGGAGCCCACGCCGCGACCTCCTGCACGCTCTTGGCGCTCTTGAAGGTGACGATGCCTGAAAATGAGACGTCGAAGTCCAGATCCAGCGCGCGTTTGGCAAATGCCAGATCCTCGCTGAAACAGTGGATGATGCCGCCCACGTCTCGCGCACCTTCACTCTCCAAGATCTCGAGGGTTTCTTCTGGAGCGCTGCGGGTGTGGAGCACGAGCGGCTTCTTCACGCGCTTGGCCAGCTGAATGAAGCGACGGAAGACCTCCGCCTGCTGCTCCCGTGGCGACAGGTCGTAGTGGAAGTCGAGTCCCACCTCACCCACGGCGACGACCTCCGGCCGCGCGAGCACCTCTTCGATGCGCGCCTCGAGGCGCTCGCTCGTCTTTGCCGCGTCGTGGGGGTGGACGCCAGCGGTGGCAACGATTTCGCTGCGCTCGTTGGCGAGCGCTAGCGCCTCCTCCAGCGCTTCCTCACCCCCAACCCCGATCACGACGAAGGCTGCGACTCCAGCGCTCTTGGCGCGGGCAATCAGCTCGTCGGGTTGACCTTGGCTTGCGTGTTGGTCGAGGTGGCAGTGAGTATCGATGAGCACGTGTCCTCCGTACGACGGCCGATCGAGGCTCAGACTTCAGTTTCAGTCGGGCTTCGGATCTGGCGCGGGTCGGCGGGGAAGGTAGCGGAGCACCAGGCCCAGTGCCAGCGAGGCAAACAGCATCAAGAACTCCCGGCGCTGAGCGCCGTGGGCCACGAAGAGCAGAGAAATCAGCGCAGGTAGCGCGAGCCAGAGGTGCGCTCGGCGTAGCCCACGGGCGCGTTGCCAGGCCAGGCGACACAAAGCGAGCAAGCTCACCGCGAACTGACCCAGCACCGCGAGGCTCGCCAGCACGAACAGGCTCTCCAGGCGGCCACTGAGCACCAGGGCAAAGCTCACCACCAAAGTGACCAGCAGCGCGGGTAGCGGCACGTTACGTGCGGAGTGCTTGCCCACCCAAGCGCCGAGTCCCTTTGGACCCGCCAGTGCCGCGAGGTAACGCGGTGTCATCGCGAACATGCCGAACGCGATGCCCACCGCGGAAACCTGGGTGCCGAGGGACACCACGTAGTCAAGGCGTGGGCCACCCAGAGCCCGGGCCGCGGCGACGAGCGGCGCCTCGGCCTTCGACACATCGGGCAGCGCGGCGACTGCCGTGGCGTGCAACCCCATGTAGAGCAGCGTGACGAAGCCGAGGGACGCGACCATCGCGAGGGGTAAGGTGCGCGTGCGATTGCGAATGCTTCCGGACGGAACCGGCAAGATCTCGAAGCCCTGAGTCGCGAAGAGCGCCACAAGCATCGCTCGCAGCCAAGAAATCGTCGGCGCGGCCCCCGTGGCTACCTCACTCGGGTTCGGGGGGGAGGCTGACGCTGCCGCTCCGCGCCACACCAACGCGGCGCCCAGGCCGAGCAAGGCCACGAGGGGCAATAGCTTGGCGATCGTGAGGCCGTTCCAGACGAAGGCGCTGAGGCGCAGCCCAGCGGCGACGAGCGCGCCCAGGACCACGATGGAGAGGCTCGAAAACACCCGGGCGCTCGTGGGACCAACGAAACCCAAGTAAGGCCCGAGGTATTGCCCCAGGCCACTCACGACCGCCGCGGTGCTGAACAACGCGGAAACGAAGCTGATCCAGCCGACGGCATAAGCAACCTGGTTGCCGAACGCCGCTTCGGCCCACACGAAGGGCCCGCCGTCCTTCTCGAAGCGAGCGCCGAGCAGGGCGTAGCACGCGGCGACCGGCGCGATGGACAGCGTGGTCAGTGCGTACACCCAGGTACCGGCGGAGCCAGGGACCAACCCCGCAACCTCAGCGGGCGCGAAGAAGATCCCGACGCCAACCATGCCGTTGATGCCCAGGGCGCACAGGCTCCAAAAGCCGAGCTCCGGTGCGCGCTGGGTCATACGTGGGACGGCTTGGATGGCCGCTTAGGCCAAGAGCTCAGCGAAGCGCGCCCGCGCGAGCGCGGCGCACGCGTCGGTGATGGAGCTGTCCTGGTAGCCGTACAGCTTCTTCATACGATCGATGGCTTGGAGCGCGGCTTCCGAGCGCGCGCTGTCGAGCCCGGCGCCGCCGTCCTTCAAATACACCAGCATATCGCGCGCCAGTTTGGCGACCGCCACTCGGCGATCGTTGAACACGGCGTCTTGCATTCGCTTTAGTTCCGCAGGGAACACAATGGCGTTGTCGATTGCGTCGCCTGGGTGGTCGATGGCAAAGGCCGCGATGCGGTTGATCAATGCGTGGCGTTGCGCTTCCTTGGTGTCCTTGCTGTCGAGCAAGGCCTCCACCTCGGCCATCAGTCGCTCATCGGGCTCTTCGTAGTTGCCGGTGAGCGGGTTACGGAGCTTTTCGCCCTTCACCCAGTAAGACACATGCGTCACGTAGCGGTCGAAGAGGTCGTTGTAGCGCTGCTGATCGACGAGCCCGCTGGCGATGCGCACTTCGTCTTCCAGCGTGTCGAGCAGCCGGTCCTTCAGGTAGGCACGAAACTGCTGATGATCGTGGTAGCCGCCGGATTCGCGATCCACCTGTAGCCAGGCGAACTCGCTCGCGCGCTTGCACAGCTCGTCCAGTTCGTCCAAGACCGCGAACGGGGAGAGGCAGCTGTAGTGCGGGCTCTGGGCCGCGTCGAGCAGCACGGTGCGCATCTCCCGCGGGCTGGCGCCAAAGCTGCCCTCGTACTCGATATCGTTCTCCGTTTCCGCGTAGATACTCGAGATGGCGGACTTCAGGAGCTTGGCCGACTCCCCGCTGAGTCGCTCAGGGGAGATGCCATCGGCGTACAAATCGAGCTTCTCAGCGGCCTTGAGGTCGCCGATCAGGTTGGCCAGCTGGTCGTGGTAGCGGTCCCGATCCGGTTTCCGCAGGCGGGTGAGCACCGCGAACATCGCCGCGACCTGGGTCGCGTGGGGAGCTACGTGGCATTTGATGCGAGGTACGATTTGGTCGTCGTAGATCGACTGCTCGTCATGCCAGCTCATCAAGTACGGAGCCTTGATCAGCTCGAAGCGCCCACGGAAGCTCTCGAACTCCGGGTGCTCACGGAACGCACGCAAATGCAGCTCGTTTCCGCTCGCCATCATCACGCAATTGAGCGCGACGTTTTGGCTATTCAGCGCAACCTCGCCTGTTTCCGCGGTGATCTGCAGGTACTTGAAGGCGTCGATTGGGCGCTTCAAGAGATCGGAGAACTCGAGCAGTCCCCCCGCGGCGTCGATCAGCTCACCGAAGGCCTGGAACAACGGGATGCTCTGGAGCGACGGCGGCAGCGCCGCCAGGGAGCGATCCGCCGTGAGCTGGCGCTCCCCGGCGTCGACCGACAGCTGCGGCCCGAGGGTCACGGCTCCGACCCGGTAGCGCCGGGAGATGAAGTAGCGCTCGATCTGCACGTGACGGAGCACTTCAGCCAGATCGCCATCGTAGCTCGCCAGCAATGCTTCGAACACCAGCCGCGCCTTGTGTGACGCGCTGCCGCTCAGGAGCCAGCGCGGCGGCTTCTGATCGGTCTTCGCGAAACAGTGCTCGAGGATGCGGCGGCGATAGGTCTCCGGCAGGAGCAAGAGTGGATGGTCCCGCACTTCCATGTACAGCCGCGCGTCGACCTCGTCGTCTGCCAAGTGCGCGAAACTGTCCTGAGGGCCGCGCTCGTTGCTGCGCTTCCGCCCGGAGAACCCGATGGAGCCTTTGATGCGGCTCTGACTCGGGAACACCCAGTGGAAGCGATAGAGTGCGCCTTCGTCCAGGGTGGAGTAGTGCTCGAGCGCCCGCATCAGGCAGGCGGCGACGGTGCTCTTCGCGGAGCCGTTTGGCCCGTGGAGCAGCACGACGCGGTTCGGGCGCTCCTCGCGCACGAAGTTCGACAACGAGCGGTACACCTCGAGCTGCACCGCCTCTTGGCCAACCAGGGCCTCTCGCCGCTCTTCAGTATCCTCTAGGAAAGGGAGGTCGAAGAGTGAATAGCGGGTCTGCTGACCCCACGGTTTGTCGATTTGCTGCGCGCCGTAGTGGTCGAACATGTCTCGCATGTAGCCCGCCGCGCCTCGCGAGTGCCTCAGCGGGTCGCTGGCGAACAGCTCGACGAACTCGCCAAAGGACAAGATACGGCGGGCCTGCTTGAAGCCCGCCTCCATGTCGGCGCTGATGCGCTCCAGCTGCTCCAGAATGTTCCCCTCGGACATACGCTTCAGGTTAGGGCCCGCGCATGGGGAAGTCGATCGATGATCGCGGAGACCCCCGCGAGGCGGGCGCCCTGGTTGGAGACGGGGCTACTTTGCCTCGAATTTTAGGCTCAGATCGCGCTTCTCGATGCGGCATTGGTCGCTCGTGCAGATCGAGAACGCGAACTTACCGCTCAACGTGTGAACACCCGGCGTGGTCGCCTTGAAGGGGATCTTCATCACTACCCGGTCGTGGCCAATCGTTGCTTGGTCGCTCGTTACCTCGGGAGTGCTGAACTCGAGGCCCTCGCTGGCGGCGCTCGTGAACTTGTAGGGGTACTTGTCGTTGCACTTGAACGGTTGCTTGCTCAAGAGTTCGACCTCCGCCGTCGCTTCACTGCCAACGGCGACTTCGCCCGTGCGGATCGAGAGATCGAAGCCGGCGTCCTCGACGTGGTCCACTGGCGTCTCGGAAGTCGAAGCCAGCGACTGCGGTGGCGCCTCTGCGCCAGTGGGATTGGCTTGGGGCGCGTGCGGCTCAGCCGGCGCGCCCCCACACGCAGCGAGCAGCAGCGCGCCGCATAGCCAATGGGCCCGAGTCAGCGGAGTCAATGAGAGGGAGAGACGCGGAGAGGCTCGCATGTTGCCGAGTGTAGACTACGTCAGCCTTGCGAGCCCGCGAGCCTTGCTCACCTGCGGCGGCGGCGGAACCACACGAGGGGTGCCGCGAGCGCGAGCAACCACGGCGCGCTGGGTGCCGAGTCCTTACCAGGCACGCTGCAGCCACAGCCGCCACCGCCTGGATCGACGTTGCCACCGCCACCGCTGCCTTCGTTGCCGCCATCTACACCCGCATCGGGCATGTCACCCTCGATGATGCACGCGCCGTCGGCGTCCACGGGCAGTGGCTCCGCAGCACCGAGCATCTTGCCCTGCTCGAGCGGGACGTCGAGGTTACCGGTGTTGCGATTGTCGTGGTGGAAGCTCTCCCACTGCACCACGCCGTCGGAGCGGCCCTGGGTCTTCCAGACGTAGAGCCAGCCGTCGCGGGTGCTCGCCGTGACTTCGAGGCCGCCGTCGCCAGTGAGATCCGCTACCAAAGGCGTCGTCATGATCCATTGGCCCGTGAACTTCGGCCAGCCCTCGGGGGAGCGCCCGCAGGCGTCCCAAGCGTGGAGGAAGTAGCCCGCGCTACCCGTGATGACCTCGGGGTAACCGTCGCCGGTCAGATCCGCGATGGCCTGACTGTTGAAGAACGTGAAGTCCTCCAGGATGCGCGGGCTCGCCGGCAGCATGCGCCCGGTCTTGCCGTCCCACATCGAGAGCAGCTGCTGAGCCTTGGCACCATTCGGCTGCGAGGCGAGCAGCGTCTGCGCGAGGCTGAGGGAGCCGCCAGAGCTGACCACGTCGGGCACGCCGTCTTGATTCAAGTCGCCCAGAGACGGCTGAGCAAACAGCGGGAACATGGTGTCTGGAGCGACGGCGTCGCTGTTGGCGCCGAAGATGCTCGTTGGGGCCAGGCCCCGTTTCTCGGTTCCATCCTCGTTGCGGATTGGCAGCGCGTTGCCGGGCGTATCCGCGAGGTTCGCTTGGGCACCAGGATCCGTCGGCAAGATCAGCGGCGCGCTCACGTTTCCGTGCATCACGCCCTCGGGTTTGCCGTCGCCATCGAAGTCCGCCGCGACCGGAGAGTTCGTGGTGCCCTCGGCGATGACGGGGAAGAGGTTGAATGAAGTGAGGGAGATGGGCCAGTTGCTGAGCCAGGGCTTCTCGCCAATCGCCGTGCCTCGGCCGTCGATCAGGTAGAAGTTGCCCGCGTTGCTGCCGTTGCCGATGCGCTCATTCGAGCCGGTGAGCACATCAGGGATCCCATCACCCGTGAAGTCCGCCACGGCTGGGGTGGTGAACACGCGGTTGTATTCGGGAGAGCGATCGTCGTGCAACGCGACGGGCCAGCCAGGCAGCATGCTGCCATCGGGCTTGAAGATGTAGATCTTCCCGTCGAAGCCCGACTGAACCACGTCGAGCTTCCCGTCCTTGTCCATGTCCTCGAGCACGGGCGAACCAAACGCGCCGCGCGCGATGCGCGTCACCGTGTCCATACAAGGTCCGGGCGGCTGCGAGCCGTCCAAGGGGCAGGAAGGGATGTCGGGCATGCGCACCGGCCAGCCACTCACCGCGCTGCCATCCGCGTGGAACGCGAACACGGTACCGGACCAGGTCGAGACCACGATTTCCAAGCTGCCATCGCCGTCCAAGTCGCCGATCGCCGGTGACCCCACGATAGACTCTCGGGCCGCATCCATGTTGATGCCGGAGTTTGCGTTCGCGTAAGCCGGTGCCGCGCGGTAATCGGGCCTGCCGGCGACGCCGTCCAGGCCATCGAGTGGCTTCACGGCGACGGGGAACCCGGAGAGCATGCTCGGCGCCGCGCCGCTCAGGTCCCAGGCGTAAATCTTGCCGTCGGCGGTGGCGAGCACCAGGTCGCGGACACCGTCCCCGTTCAGGTCGGCGGCCTTGGGTGACGACTCACCCGAAGCCCCCATGTAGATCGGGAAGCCGGGGAGCAAATCCGGGTCTGAGTGGATCTGGTAGGCGCGACGCAGCTCACCCGTGATGTCACCAATGGCGCCACCATAGTGGGCCGTGGCGCGGATCCGTACGGTAATCGTGCGGTCGTTCTCCCCCAGGGGACTGTCCACGTCGCGCTCGTGGGTGATGTCGAGGCCACGCACGTCGAGCTCGGCCAACGGGCTGCCATCCGTGGGGAAAGCGGGTCCGCTGACATTGTCCATGCCGCCGAACTGCTTGAACTCGCTGTCTAGAGGCTGGACGCCGGGGGCCCACTCCGCCACGTAGTCGAAGCTCGGCGCGCGGGTCTTGATCGTGCCTTTGATCGCGACCGGGGCGCTCAGCTGGTCCTCGTACAGCGTCTCGAACCAGAACGGACGCACGATGTCGACATCTGGTGGGATCTTGCCGTCGCGCACGGCTTCCACCGCCGCGTTGACGTTGATACGTCCGTAGCCGAAGCGCTGGTCGAAGCCAGGCTGAGACCAGAAGTGCCGGGAGCCCGGTTCGCGGGACTCTGGGATGTCGATGTCGTCCGCCGTCGCAAACAGGATCTGCTGGAGCTCTCCTGGCGCAAGGGGCGCCGTTCCTGCTTCGAGGGCCATCGAGTGCATCAACCCGGCGATGCCCGAGGTGCGACCCGTGGCTTCGCTGGAGCACCCGGTGCCCGAGGCTGAGAGGTAGTTCTGCGCCCCGAAGTTGGTGCAGGTGTTGAACGCCAGGAAGCTCTCTGCCGTGGTGCTTTGCTCACCGCTGCCGAGCATCGTGATCGCGTGCACCGGCATCGTGTGGTTCGCCGCCGCGGGCACGTTGTGGTGACGTGAGTTCTCGTCGGCCATCGACGCGACCACCACCACGCCCTTGCCCCAGGCGTAGTCGAGCGCGCTTTGAGCGTAGCCGCTCATGTTGATCGTACCGAGCGCCTCCTGGACGACCTTGGCGCCGTTGTCCGTCGCGTAGACCACCGCCTGACCGAAGTCTTGAACGTCCGCGATGAAGCTGTCGCCGACTCGCAGAGGCACGAAGCGACACAGCGGGCAGACGCCGATGTCGCCCTGCCCGTTATTCCCCGCGGCAGTGGAATCCCGCGCTTCGCCCGTGCCGTGGCCGTAGCGGGTGTCGTCGTAGGGGTCGTTGTCGTCCTTCAGGAAGTCCCATCCGGAGATGTCGTCGGTGTAGCCGTTGCCGTCGTCGTCGATGCCATCGGAGAAGTTCAGGATCAAGTCACCGGCATCGAGCACACCGTTGAGGTTGGCGTCGCCTTTGGGGCGGCCATCCGCTGCGTCCGGGGTCAGGGTCGGGTCGTCGGCGTAGTCAGCCACGGTCACGATGCCGTCGCCGTTGCAGTCGAAGCCGGCGATGGAGCCTGTGCCTCCGCAAGCCTGGCCTTGTGCGTCGAGAGGCTTGTGGGAGGCGAGCTCGCCCAGATTCAAGTACGCCTTCTCGATCAGATCACGCTCGTCCCACTTGATGCCCGAGTCGAGCACCGCGATCAGCACATCGTCGCGACCGATCGTGTGGCGCCACGCCAAGTCCACGCTCATTCCGCTCGCGGTTTCTTCCGCGCGGATTGGCGGGGCGCCCGGCGAGCGATCTGGGATGAAGGAGTAGTATTGCCACATGCCCTTCTTGCGGTCCGCCGGCTTCTGCGCGGCGACGTAGCCATAGCCCGGATCATTTGGCCAGTTCTGCGGGTCCTTCATGTCGGCTTTGGTGGCCGACGGTGGCGGGGGCCAGGCCGCGGTCGCGGTGTTGTCGACGCCCTGGAGCAGCACGGCCAAAGCGACACCACTCAAGATGGTCAACGGTCGGCGTAGGCTGCGTCGGTTGGATCCGCGGGGAGAAGAAGAGGGACCGGGCTTCACAGAGTTCGAGCGCATGAGACAAAGACCTCGTTCACTGACGACCCCGAGGCGGGGGGTGGCTAAGCGACCCGAGCGTGAGCGGCTCGAGCGTTCGTCGCTCCGGAGGGTAACACGTTGGCGCCTCTAACCGAACGACCGTTTGGCGAAAGTGGCGCTTCCCGCTAGTACCGCAAGCCCTTGAGATTGCATTGAAATTGTGCGCTGCGTCAGAGCGCGGGTCGCTGGTTTTCTGCGAGTCAGCGGACCACCGCCGTGAGCCGCGGCTCGATCAGGGGGTGAGGGTGCAATCTCCCAGCGCTGCCGCGAAGCGTCGACGCGCAGTCAGCCGAGCCGAAAGAACGCCGCTCCTCCCCCCAAAATGAGAGGCGCCCGGACGCTTGGATGGCGCCGGGCGTTGCTGCTGAGTTCGTCGTCCAGGCCGCCTCCGCGGCTTGGTGAGACTCAGTATTTGCCGAAGAGATCTTGGATGCGCGTGTCGAGGGCGATCGCGATCTTGTACAAGCTGGAAATCGAGGGGCTCGACTCCGCGCGCTCGATCTGACTGAGCAGTGAGATGCTAAGGCCGGTGCGACGGCTCATCTGCTTGAGCGTGAGCTCCTTCTCTTTGCGCATGCCGCGAATCGTGTCGCCGATGATCTTATGGAGTTGCTCCTCCGGCGTGCGCGCGAGGCCCTTCTTGCGCATCACGCGCCCGAGCACCTCGCGGAACTCGTCCACGTTGAACGGCTTCTTGATGTAGTCGACCGCATCGAGCTTCATCGACGCGACCGCCGAGTCGAGGTTCGGGTGAGCCGTGAAGATCACCACCGCGATGTCGGTGTCGATGCCGCGGATCCGCCGCAAGACCTCGATCCCGTCGAGCTTCGGCATCATCAGATCGAGGATGATGACGTGGTAGTCGCCCTGGCGGACCTCATCCTCGACCAGAGTCGGATCGGAGCAGGTCTTGACCGCGAAGCCGTCCTTCTCCAGCAGGGTCTGCATGTATTCGCAGATGGCGCGGTCATCGTCGACGATGAGGATGCGAACGGCGGGTACTTCGATCGGCACGATAGAACTCCTCGCACCCTCTGGGCCGCGCTCCGGCGCGGGTTCCGTGTGGCAATACTGCACGCCCTGAGGGATTGCAGTGAGACTATAAACGAAACCAGGTTGCAGTGGTACTAGATTCGATCCTTCGCCAGGGGCAAGGCTCGAGGTCCCAGGTGCAAGAATAAACTGCAATTGTTACAGGCGGTTAGCCAGCTCCAGGGGCACCGTACCGTCGCCTGACCAGCCGGCCGTTTTGGGGATTGGCGCGCCCGGAACGGGCAGGGTCAAGCGCGCTTCAGGGCTCCACCGAAGCTCCAAGTGTGGCCCGTCGGGCCAGGCCTCCTCAGCTAGCTCGCTTGCCGCCGCGTGCCGCGCGCTTGCCTGGCTTGGATTTCCCTGGGGATTTTTTATGGTCCGCCCACGGAATTGGGTAGGTGTACTGGGTGTACGGGTGCTCGGACTTGCTCTGTAGCTCCAGGTGCCCGACGAGCAGCGAGGGGC
This sequence comes from Polyangiaceae bacterium, assembly GCA_020633205.1. Taxonomy (NCBI): domain Bacteria; kingdom Pseudomonadati; phylum Myxococcota; order Polyangiales; family Polyangiaceae; species Polyangiaceae bacterium. The sequence goes on along the minus strand of JACKEB010000010.1, from coordinate 179,294 downwards.
TGATGGTGCTGACCGGAAGGTACCCAGACTCTGCGCCGCACTGGGCGTTGTCTACGTAGTAGTCATTACCGGCGGCTACGATCGAGCGCACGGCGTTGAGCGGAGTGCCGACGAAGTTGACGCCCCGGATGAGCTCTTCGCGACCGTCTGGGAACACCCGGGTTGCCAGGTTGATGTCCCCGAGAAACGCCTGGAAGTTGTAGCCTTCGGTGGCGGTCTCCCCGCCGTCGGCGCGCACGATGCGGATCCCGTAGGGCACGCCCTGGCGCTTGATCTCTTCGACCAGACGCGCGCGCAGATCCTCCTTGGACAAGCCCTGGTGGCTCTCGACGACGGTGACCGCCATGCGGCTGATCGCGCGTTGGTTGAAGCGGCTACGCCCGTGGCCGTTGCTCTTGTGGCGCTTGTCGATACCCGCCCTGGAGGTAAGAAAGCCCTTCAGTACCCCATGGTCGATGAGCGTGGCGCGTTGCGCTGGCACCCCTTCGTCGTCGAAGCGGTAGTGCCCCACCAGGGACTGCTGCTCGAAGCGGTCCAGGCTCGCGTCGTCGTACATCGAGAGGAACTCGGGCAATACCCGTTGCCCCACGGTATCGCGGAACGTTTGACCTTCCCCTGGGGAGAGCAGGCGATTGCCTTCCAAGCGGTGCCCCAGCGCCTCGTGGATGAGCAGCCCCGCGGGACCCGGCTCGAGCAAGACAGGGCCCGAAAAGCTGCGAACCACAGGCGCTTTCGCCAGCTCTCGAAGCAGCTTCACCGTCTGCTTGATCTCGTCGCAGAAGGACTTCAGGTCCGGTAGCTCGCTCGGGTCCGTGACGTAGCGAGTCACCGTCCAGGGGAAGGCGTCGCCACTGTCGCTGAGCAGCCATAGGTAGGCGTCGAGGGAGTAGTAGCCTTGACACTGCACGACCCGCGCTCCTTCGCTCGACACGAAGGTGCGCACCGACTGGCGGCACTGAAACTCGACGTGGCTCGTCTTCACGTCGGCGTAGGCGCGCTGGGTCTCAGAGGCCTTCTTCACGAAGCGCGTCCAGTATTCCGAGTCGACCTCCGGCAGCGCTCGCCACTGCAGATCGACGCGCGGCTCCCGCTTCTCGAAGGCGGGCAGATGGCGACTGGTGTTGAGGTAGGTCAGCTCGTCAGCCTTCTTGCGCAGGAAAGCTTCCATTGCCTCGCGGTAACGCGCGTCGGTGAGGCGCCACAGCGCGTGCCGCACGCCGTCGAGATCGCCGCCAAAAGGCAGGTCGACATAACTATACGACTCCTCCTCTGTCGAGTTGTCGTTGAGCCCGCCTTCTTGCACCTGATCGTAGCGGTAGCCTCCGACGCGCACATCGGCGAGGCAGTCGCGACGGCGGTACGACCCCTGAGTGTGCAGGGCGCCGTAGCGGGCCTGGATGCGCCAGATGCGCTCGTCACGGACCAGGTAGGAGATGTAGTAGGGTTTGGGCTCGGTGTGGCGGCGGAGATGGCTGAGCGCGCGGTCGACTTCGCTCGCCATCATGTCGCAGAGCTTCTTGGTTTCAGCTCGCTGCATGTTCGTATGGATCTCTCAACGGGCGCGCCGTTCGCTCGGCGCTTCCCCACGCAGTTCGGCCACGGCTGGAAGTTGGACCGAACCGACGGGGGGCGGGGGTTCTAGCACGTGGGCTACACCCCGGGCGGACCGAAGCGCTGCTTTGGCAACTGGAGGCGCCGCTGAAGCGCCCAGGGTTTTCCCACGCCAACCTGTCGGCTGCGGTCGACTTTGACGCTGTGGCGCGCGGTGTGACAGATTTCGCCCGTGATTCGCGTGTTTGTGGCCGACGACCACCCTCTGGTGCGCCACGGCGTGGTCGAGGTGCTGCGAAGCACGCAGGGAATCGAGATCGTGGGGGAGGCGGATGATGGCCTGCGGCTGTTGAATGCACCGACGCTCGCGGAGGCCGACGTCCTGGTTTTGGACCTTTCGTTGCCCCGCATGAGCGGATCCGAAGTACTGCGCCGCTTGCGTGTCTCGCGCCCAAGCCTGGCGGTCGTGATCCTCTCGAGCCACCCCGAGGATCAGTTTGCGGATCGCGCCTTGGCTGATGGCGCTGCCTTCTACGTCTCCAAGGAGAAGCCGCCGAGCGTGCTCGTGCAGGCTATCCGTGACGCGGCCGACGGCCGCCGCGCCTCACGCACGCCAACGCCGCCGGGTAATAGACGAGAAGCGCGTCAGAAGTTGTCTCGCCGCGAACACCAAGTCCTCACGTTGGTGGTGTCGGGACGTTCCGTCGCGGAGATCGCCGCCGAGCTGGACGTTCAGTCTTGCACGGTGTCGAACCACCTCGCCAAGGTTCGAGACAAGCTTGGCCTGCAGACGGCGGCGGATATGGTGAAGTATGCCTATTCCGTGGGGATATTGGTTTCGCCGCCTGACGCTGGCGAGCCTGTCCGCGAGGATTGAGGGACCTCGAGCGGCGCGCTGGCAATGACCGTGGTTCCACGCCCCGCCTCGGACTCGAGCGTGAGCTGCCCGCCCAACGCGGCGAGCCGCTCTCTCAGACCTAACAAACCGAGCCCGGAGGGCGTGGACGCGGTGTCGAAACCCCGACCGTCGTCCCTCACTCGGACCTCGAGCATGCGGCCTTCAGCCCGCAGCTCGATGTGGATGCGCGATGGCTTGCCGTGGCGAAGCGCGTTCGTCGTCGCTTCCTGGAGCACCCGAAACAGTGCGAGCGCGGGGCCTGGGTCCAAGCGCTCCGCCAGGCTCTTCGCTGTGGCGTCCGCGGTCAGCTCGAGGCCGATTCCGCTCGCGTCTCGAGTGCGCCGGACGTGCCACTCCGCGGCAGCAACCAGGCCGTGATCATCGAGCACCCGCGGGTGCAGCTGTGACAGAAACGTGCGCACCGTCGTGAAGGTGCCGTCGAGCAACGTGCCCATGTCCTCGACCAAGTCCTGGGTCGCGCCGTCGGGCTCTGGCAGGCGGTCCACGAGGCGAGCCATGGTGTAGCGCATCGCGGTCAGGCTCTGCCCGACGTCGTCGTGGAGATCCCGCGCGATCCGCCGGCGCTCGTTCTCTTGCACGGTCGCCAGATGAATCGCCAGATCTCGCAGCCGCTTGGTGCGCGCTTCGACCGTCTCGGCCAACGAGTTACTCATGGCAGCTAGCCGGGCGTTCGCTGCGTCCAGCTCGCGGCGTTGAAAGAAGGAACGCCGAGTGACTCGATAGCCAACCTCACCGATCACCGCCGTGAGCACCGCCGCGAAGCACGCGAAGCTCGTCTGCATGGCAGCACCAGGCACCGACCAGCGCGCTGGATTCAGTAGAAAGTACCCGCCAATCAGCGCTCCCGCGGCGCTGAGTGTCCACGCCAGGCGCGGCTTGAAAGCGACGGGCGTCAGCGCGAACGGAACAATGCCGAGCAATGCGTCGGAGAACGCGTTGTGATCCCGCGCTGGGATTTGCCCTAGTGAGTAGCCGAAGGTTCCGAGTAGCAGCGTCAGGCCCAAAGGACCCACGAGCAGCGCGTGCCTTCGCAGGCTGCGTGAAAAGACCAAACCGAGCAGCACTCCGAGCTCGATCCCGATGGCACGCACCCGAAGCCAGAAGAAGCCTTGGACGTGCCCCGGATCGGGTAGCACGAAGCTGTCGAGCGGCCACCAGAGTACGGTCGCTACCAGTAGTAGTCCCGCCCCGACCACCGACAGCTGCGTGACCCAAGCGATGCGGTAGCGCAGGAAGGCGCGTTCACCTCGAGTTCCTCCTGACTCGTCCACCCGCGGGAGCGCGCTGCATCGGGAACGCAGCTGTTCGATCAGCGTCATTGGAGCCTTGGAGCGTGTTGCTGTGTGGAAAATATGCCGAGGACCGGACATCAGGGGCACAGGGAAGGGTCTTTGCTCAGCGCTGTCGCACAGGCCGCCTCCTCTGCCGCGCACTCCACCCCGAAACACTGAACCACCTCGTAGCTGGTGGTGCCGTCGTCGCAGGTGCAGCAAATTCCCTGACAGTCGCTGGCAGACTTGCACTCGTCGCCTGGGTTCCCACCGTTCTCCAGATCATCAGGGCACTGGCCCGAGTCCTGGTTGATGACGAGTTGGTCGTCACACACCTGATCTTCGTTGTCCTGGATCGCTGCGCAGGCGGCTGCCATGTCTGCGCATTTGCCGTCGATGCACGCGGCGCCGACGTAGGGCAGGTCGGTTCCGCCATCGCATGAGCAACACACTCCAGCGCAGTCTTTCGCGTTCCCACACTCTTCGCCGGCAGCAGCTCCGCCGGGTAGCGAGCTTGGGCAGCCTCCGGTCGTCGGATCTCGACCCCAGGCGATGGTGTCGAGGCCCAGTTCTTCGGCCAAGCTGCTGCAACCAGAGGCGCTGCTGCCAACTCCGAGGCTCATCAGCAGCGCACAGGCGTAGCGCGTCCAGGGTTGGACGCGCGTCTTACTCGGACCGTGGATCGACCGGCTCATGGGGCCTCCTTGGCGACAATGAAACAGCCAGCGTAGGAGGTTCGCCGCGCGGCCTACAAGCTGGCCGAGGCTCAAGAAATGTTTGGGTCCGGGCCGCCAAACCGGAGGTTCCATGGGCGGAGTTGAGGCAGCGCCGAAACAAAAAAAGCTGCCAAATTGGTCAAAAAGTTGCGCTCGAAGCGGAAGCTCGTAGAAGAAACCCTAGAAGATGCGGGGATCTGGCGGCTGCTGTGGGCCGACCGGTCGGAATCCTGGTTGATTCCTGTGGCGTCTGGGAGAGGGTAGTGCACACTCCGCTGCCCGTTCACCAAACGGGGCGTCGCGCTTCGGGTACTCTCAGGATGAGATTCACCCGCGGATTCACCTCCGAAGCGACGTGAGCATCGTCTAGATTCGTCCCGACCCCACACTCCGAATGATCCGCTTCCCCCACTCTTCGAGTTCCGCCTGGATCGTCGATCCGCGCTAGCTCTGAGGAATAGTGGGCTCGTCCTCGCTGGCTCGCGGAGGACTGGATCGGCAGCACGCATCAAACCAACGAGAGGTTCGCACGTGGCAACCAAGAGTACTTCGACCAAGAGCAAGGCCCCGAGCAAAGCGACGAAGTCGAAGGCTACCTCAACCACCGGCGCAAAGAAGAAGGCAGCGAGTCGCGTCAAGGCCGACGCAGAAGACACCGCTGACGACGACGCGCCGAAGAAGGCCAAGGCCGCGAAACCCAAGGCTGAAAAAGCCGAAAAGAAGCCTGCAAAGGCCGCTGGGGCCGATGACGACGATGGCTTCGGTGAGGCTGAGGGCGCTGCACTGGATGCAGCTGGGGATGATGTGTCCGCGGATGACGACTTTGCCGATTCCGAACCGGCACCTCCGCGCGGAAACAAATCCAAGGCAAACGGCAAGGCAAAGGTCGAAGCCGCTGAGCCCGGGGGCGACGATGACGACGACTTCGACGCACCTCCTAAGGGCGGCAAGTCGGCTGGCTTCATGACCTACGACGAGGTCAGTGACTCGCTACCTGACGACGCCGACGGTGGAGACGAAGAGCCCATGAGCCTCGACTCCGAGGGCGGTGAGAGCAGCCCCAGCGACTTGCCCCCGCAGCCCGAAGAGCGCCGCAAGCGCCGCACGGAGAAGGAGCCTGCGAAGGCCTCGAGCAGCGATGATCCCGCGTTCGGCCGCTCCAACGACCCCGTGCGCATGTACCTGCGCAAGATGGGCAGCGTGGCGCTGCTCACCCGTGAGGGCGAGGTCGAACTCGCCAAGCAGATCGAAGAGGGCGAACGGCAGGTGCTCGAGGCGATCCTCAAGAGCCCGATTGCCACGCGGGAAATTAGCCGCATCGGCGAGAAGCTCAAGACGCACAAGATCCGCGTCAAGGACATCGTCAAGGACGCCGAAGGGGAGGACCAGGAGTTCGACGAGGAAGAAGCGGATCGCCGGATCCTGCGCCTCATCGACCGCGCCAAGCGCCTCGGCAAGAAAATCGACGACCTGAACGCAGAGCGTCCCCAGGCAGCAGAGGCTCGCAAGAAGCAGATCGATAAGGACGTCGATTCCGCGCGGAAGGAACTGATTCGCGCGCTGCAGGACATGCGCCTCAACAAGAAGACCATCGATGGCATCGTCGGTAAGCTCAAGACGCTGATTCAGCGCATCAAGAACGCCGAGGCCAAGGCTGTGAGCTTCGAAGAGCGCGAGGGCGTTAGCCGTCCCCAGCTCAAGAAGGCCCTCCGCGACGCGCGTGAAGACGTGGACGTAGCTCGTGACCTCGCGCGCAAGCTCAACGTTCCGCCGGAGAAGCTCGATGAGATCGAGCAGTCGCTGCGCGCCGGGACCGAAGACGGTGGCGAGGACATGAACGTCAACGTCAGCGCGCTCATGGGCGCGTACGACTCGATCCGCCGCGGAGAGCGCATCGCGGAGCGCGCAAAGGCCAAGCTCGTCGAGGCCAACCTGCGCTTGGTGGTGTCGATCGCCAAGAAATACACGAACCGTGGTCTTCAGTTCCTCGACCTCATCCAGGAAGGGAACATCGGCCTGATGAAGGCCGTCGACAAGTTCGAGTACAAGCGCGGCTACAAGTTCAGCACGTACGGCACGTGGTGGATCCGTCAGGCGATCACCCGCGCCATCGCCGACCAGGCGCGCACGATTCGTATCCCGGTCCACATGATCGAGACCACGAACAAGCTCATCCGCACCTCTCGCTACTTGGTCCAAGAGCTCGGCCGCGAACCGACGCCCGAAGAGATCGCAGCCAAGATGGAGCTGCCGCTCGAGCAGGTGCGCAAGGTCCTGAAGATCGCCAAGGAGCCGATCAGCTTGGAGACTCCGATCGGCGAAGAGGGCGATAGCTCTCTCGGTGACTTCATCGAGGACAAGAACGCGGTGAGCCCGGCTGAAGCCGCGATCAACACCAGCTTGGCGGAGCAGACCCGCGCGGTGCTCAAGACCCTGACGCCCCGCGAGGAGAAGGTGCTTCGCATGCGCTTCGGCATCGGCGAGAAGAGCGACCACACGCTGGAAGAAGTGGGTCAGGACTTCCAGGTGACCCGTGAGCGCATCCGCCAGATCGAGGCCAAGGCGCTCCACAAGCTGAAGCACCCGAGCCGCAGCAAGCAGCTGAAGAGCTTCATCGAGAACTGAGTCCGTTTCCCGCACTGAAAAGCGCCCCCTTCATCGGGGGCGCTTTCGTATCAGCAGCCCGCTTTGCGGGCGTGTTGCGTGCAGTCGCCCGCGTTTTCGCGCGGCGCCGGGTTGTTTGGCTTCGTCGCAGCACATTTGAGCGTCTCCCGGCAGACGCGACACCCCCTGATCGCGCTGAGTGTGCTAGCAAAGCCGCAAGTGTTGGGGACTCGGGGGCTACTGCCAGCGCGCACGGTGCGCATTCCTCCGAACCTCGTTCGTGCGCTTTGCGTCACACTCGGTACGCTCTGGTTTGTCTGGGCGCGGCCAGCCCACGCGGAAACGACGACGCGTCCGTTGGTTGTGCACTTGAGCTGGCAAGCTCCGAGCGAGTGCCCCGCTGAGTCTGCGGTACGTGCGCCAGTGGAACGCGCGCTTGAGCGCAAGGTGTTTGGGGAGCGACTCAAGGCGGACCGCGTGGTCTACGTGGCGCTCTCCCCAGAGTCTTTTCGGGGGGGCAAGCCATCGCGCTACCGCGCGGTGCTGGAGGTAGAGACTCCGGGCGGCGCGCGGCGAGGACGTCGGGAGCTCCTCAGCGACGGCGCCGACTGCAGCGAGCTTCGGGAACCGCTTACGTTGGTGCTCACTCTGATGGTGGACGCCGAGCTGAATCAGGCGGCTCTCGAGCAGGAACCTGGTGCCGCAGGGAAGCAAGATTCGTCGGCTGCGCCGCCGCCGTCGCGTCCACCGCCCGAACGGCGTCCACCCTCACCCCCGAAAGAACGCGCGCCGGCAGCGGATCCTTCACGACTCAGGTTCGAGCTCGGGGCCGGTGGGCGCCTTGGTTTCGGCTACCTGCCCAAGGCCGCCGGTGCTGGCAGCGTAGAGCTGGGGTTGGGCGTTGCCAGTAGTGCGGGCTTCATCGAAGCGCGACCCGGGCTCGCGTATTGGTTTCCTCAAGAGAGCGTCGATGACGGCCGCGGAGGGCGTTTCCGTGGCTGGTCGTTCGTGGGTGAGGTCTGCATCGGGCGCGCCGAGTTTGCGTTGTGCCCCGGCGTCGAGCGCCTAGAGCTGACCGGTGAACCCGTGGGATTGGATTTTGGTGGCTCGAGTGATTTGAGCGCGAGCTGGGGAAGGCTCGGGTTTGCGTGGGCGCCGAGGCTCAGTTCTTGGCTGGGCGTCCGGATCGAAGGTCACGCTGGAGTCGCGTTCACTCGCGCCCGGTTCGTCTACGAAAGCGCCAGCCAGGCCCCGATTTTGGTGCACGAAACGCCTGATTTGGCGGCGGGTATGAGTCTGGGAGTTTTTTTTCCGATCGCTCCATAAAAGGTCGGGTGCCGAGGGCACCTACTTTACGTGACAGCTGGACCCAGCCTCTTGGCAGCCGTGAGCCTCGAAGCTAGAGCGACCACGCAAGTGAGCGTTCACGAGGTGATCCGCGCCCACGGACCGTACGTCGGTCGCAGCCTGCGTTACCTGGGGGTGTCGGAGGCGGACCTGGACGATGTGGCCCAAGAGGTGTTCTTGGTGGTCCACCGGCGTCTCGTCGATTTCGAGGGGCGCAGCACGCTGCGCACCTGGCTCTACGGGATTTGCCTCAAGGTCGCGTCCTCCCATCGCCGCCGTGTGGAGCGTCGCCGTGAAGCGGGCCTGGCCGAGGCGCCAGAGGAACCGGTAAGTGGCGGCCAACAGAGCGCTCTCGAGCGTGCGGAGGCGAGGCGCCGAATGCTGCTCGTGCTTCAGGACTTGGATGAGGAGCAGCGTGAGGTGTTCGTGCTGTACGAGATTGAGCGCTTGGCGATGAAGGACGTCGCCGAGCTGCTCGAGTGCCCGCTGCAAACCGCCTACTACCGGCATCAGACCGCGCGGAAAAAGGTTATCGAGGCCTACCAGCGCATGGCCGCGGAGGAAGAGCTATGAGCGCCCTACAAGACCCGCCTCGCCTGGCGGAGGCTGAAGACGTGCCCGCAGGCCTGAAGAACCTGATGGAGGACTCGCACAAGGACGTGCTCTCCCAGGCGCAGGTGCTGGCGATCGCGAGCGCCGTGTCCCGCGCCACGGCTGGTGCCAGCCTGGCGCCGGTCGCGCTGAAGACCGGTGGCGGGTCGTTCTTCAAGTGGCTTGGCGGAGCGGTGATCGTGGGTTTGATTGGCGGTGGCGCGTACCTCGGCCTGCAGCGTGGGCCAGCTCCCGCGGAGCGTGTGAGTAGCCCAGCCGTCGTCGCGCCGCCGGCGGAGCCGGTGGCCAGCGTCGCCCCGGTGGAGGCGCCCGCTGCGAGTGCAGCAGTCGAGGAGGCGCCTAAGCCCCGCGTCGTGACGCCTGCAGCGCCCGCTGCGCCGAAGGTAGACGCACCTAGTTCGCTAGAGGCGCGTAGCGCCGTAGAGGCGCCTAGTGCGAAGGCGCAGCTGCTCGAGGAGTCCCGTCTGCTGTCCGCGGCGCGTGCCGCCCTCGCGACGGATCCCAAGAAAGCGCTGGCGCTGACCGAGCAGCACCGAGCTAAGTTTCCGCAGGGAACGCTGGCCCAGGAGCGCGAGGTGATTGCGATCCAGGCCCTCGGCAAGCTCGGCAACAAGAAGGATGCCGATCAGCGCGCCGATCAGTTTGGGAAGGACTACCCGGACTCGGCGCACAAGGATCGGGTTCAAGGCAAGTTGGGGGACAAGCCTTGAAATTTGGTTCTGCCAGTCTGCTGCTCGCTCTGAGCGCCGCTTGCCTGGTTGCCTGTTCAACGCAGGAAGCTTCCTTGGGCGGCGTTTCCAAGGGACCCGTGTCTGGTGCGGGAACCGGAGGCGGCGGCACGGGGGGCGTCGCTTCAGGCGGTGCGGCGGGCAGCTCCAGCGGCGGCGCCGCGGGCACTGCGGGCAGCGCTGGGGCTGGCGGCACGACACAGATCGCGTGCGAGCTGTCGATCTACGACGTCAAAGGGGAGTGGCACGGTTGGAGCCACAAGAACGGCCCGGCGACCGTGTTCTTGAAGGACGACGGAGTCTCTTTCTACTGGGAGGTCCGCACCCCCGAGGCACTCGCCGGTTGCGTCCGCCTGGACACGATGTGGGGCTGGTACACCATCGACCAGGACCGCGTCGCGATCGAGCTGGGTGGCGGAAACTCTCGCACGGAAACGTGCGACGATCCGGAGAACAACGTCGCGGATCATGAACTCACCGCCGACCAAGTCGACACCTACCAAACGGACGACTGGGATCGCGGATTGTACATGACCAGCGATGGCTACCTGATGCGCGGAACTGGCTTCTTGCGCGACGAAGGGTGCCCCCCGGAACTGTACGGTACCTGGCGCGGGACCGAAGCCGAGCGCGACGGAAAGGTGAACCATTACATTCACCGCTGGTCACCAAACGGCGACTATTTCGAGTCACGGGTGACCGAATTTCCGCTGGGTTACCCGGATCCGTATCGCGAAGGGTGCACCGAAACCTACGAGGCTTTGGGCAACTACTCGGATTTGGGAAATCAGCGTTTCCTCGCTGCGTATACCGAGGAAACGATCGGGCGCACTGGCTGCGTGCAGGCGGGAGGCAATCAAGCCCCCGCGGTCAAGTCGGGCGCCAGACCGGACCAAGAGTTCTACTACGACCTCGATGCTGCTCGATTGTTTCTGTACGGCGACAAGTGGCGCCGCTGAGACCTTCGAACCAGCAGTTACCGGGCGGCAACGGCACCCAAGCTCTGCAAAGCAAACACCTGTTCGACGCCCCGACCTCTTAGCCTGACCCGAGCCTTTCAGCTTTCAACAAACACAGGAACAGACTCATGGACAAACGATCACGACGCAGCCCCCAGCAGAGCCGTTCACGCGACACCGTCGAAGCCATCTTGGTGGCGACCGCGCGGGTACTGGTCAAAGACGGCTTCGAGAAGCTGTCCACGAACCGGGTAGCGAGGGTGGCCGGAGTCAGTGTTGGCTCTCTCTACCAGTACTTCAGCTCCAAGCACGAGCTGATTGAGGAGCTGATCGAGCGCCGCTCTGAGGCGATGCTTCAGGACTATGAGGCGCGTGTCTGTGGCCGTGAGCTCGTCCTAGAGGAGAGCATCCGCACGATGGTCGACGTGATCCTGGACAGCCGTCGCCTCGACCGCGAGCTGGCGTCCGCGTTGTCGGCTAGCGGGCGTAGCAGCGCGGCTCCCAACCACTTGCGTGAGGTGCAGGCTCTGCTCACGCGGAGCTTCACCGCGCATCGTCACCGTTTGCAGCCCCAGAACCTGGAGCTTGCCGCGTTTCTGGTGATCTCCAGCATCGAGGCCGCGGCGGACTCGGCAGTCGCGGGCCGCCCAGAGCTCCTGGAAGGCGGGGCGCTGCGCCGCGAATTGGTTGAGCTCCTGGTGCGCTACCTGGTGCGCGACTCGGCCAATGAGTCCGGCGTGCGACCGGCGGTTGGTCACGCGCAGTCCGCTTGAACTGTCGGCCGGGAGCCCTGAGCCCTAGGCGCCGCCCGCGAGCGCCGATCAGGCTCCCGTGATGCGTCATTGAGTCACCGCGCCATCGCGCCTCCGTCCAGGGCGCGACGCGGGAAAGCGAAAATCGCGTTAGGTCGCGCAGTCGAGCGCGAAATCAAGAGCGCCAACTCTCCCAAGGGGTTGGCGCTTTTGCGTGGGCTCGTATCCTCCCCAGCGCATGCCCCCCCAGGATCCTCATACGCCGCCCATCGCGCTCGTGATGGTGGGCCTCCCGGCTCGCGGCAAGACGTACATCTCGCGCAAGATCTCTCGTTACCTCAGCTGGCTTGGGTACCAGACGCGGGTCTTCAACGTGGGTAACTATCGGCGCGCTCGCCTCGGCGCGGCGCAGGCTCACGCGTTCTTTGACCCCACGAACGCCGAGGGAGTCGAGGCGCGGCGTCAACTTGCGATGGCTGCGCTGCGCGACATGCTCAAGTGGCTCAAGGGCGGCGGCCAGGTTGGCATTTACGACGCGACCAACACCACGCGCGGTCGCCGCCGCTTGGTGCTGGAGGAGTGTGACAAGGCCGGCGTCCAGGTGGTCTTCGTCGAGTCGATCTGCGACTCCGCTGTGGTTGAGGCGAATATCCGCGAGGTAAAGCTAGGGTCGCCAGACTACGTCGATATGACACCCGAGGAGGCGGCCGAGGACTTTCGGGCGCGCATTGCCCACTACGAGCGCAGCTACGAGCCCCTCGACGACCCTGAACTCGCCTATGTGAAGCTGATCGACGTTGGGCGCCAGGTGGTCGTCAACGGTGTGGAAGGCTACTTGTGTGCGCGCCTGGTGTTCTTCTTGATGAATATCCACACGGATAGGCGCACGATCTGGCTCACTCGGCATGGCGAGAGCGAGTACAACGTAGAGAATCGCATCGGCGGCGACCCGGAGCTCACGGCCCTGGGGAAGGGCTATGCGAAGAACCTCGCCGCCTACATTCAGGAGCGTGTCCCCACGCAGCAAGAGTTCGTGCTCTGGACCAGCACCCTGCGCCGCACCTGGCACACCGCGGAGCCCATCGGGCGTGAGGTGACCCAGTGGCGGGTACTGGACGAAATCGACGCCGGCGAGTGTGATGGCATGACCTACGACGAGATCCGCCGTGAACGGCCCGAGGAATTCCGGGCGCGCGCAGAAGACAAGCTACGCTACCGGTATCCGCGCGGAGAATCGTACTCAGACGTGATTCAGCGTCTGGAGCCGGTGATCGTGGAGCTCGAGCGGCAGAAGCAGCCGGTGCTGGTGGTCAGCCATCAAGGCATCATCCGTGGCCTCTACGGCTACTTGATCGGGCGCCCACAAGAAGAGTGCCCCCACATCCAGATCCCGTTGCACACGCTGATCGAGATGACGCCTACTGCTTACGGCTACGAGGAGCGTCGCATCAAGCTTGGTCCCGAGCTCGGCTGAAATCTGGGCATCGAGCCGCTCGCAACGTTGTGCGGGAGCATTTCTTGGGGGGGAGGCGGCACCGCGCCTGCAGGCGCTGCGCGGGTGTTCTGAGCGTCAACGTGCCGCCCGGATCAGGTTCTTCGCGATCACTAGCTGTTGGATCTGGCTCGTCCCCTCGTAGATGCGGAACAAGCGCACGTCTCGATAAAAGCGCTCCACCCCGTAGTCCGCGATGTAGCCTGCTCCGCCGTGGATTTGCACCGCGCGGTCAGCGACGCGGCCCACCATCTCTGACGCGAAGTACTTCGAGCAGGCTGCTTCGGTGCTGACCACCTCACCGCGATCGCGCTTGCGTGCCGTCTCAAGCACCATGCAGCGCGCGGCATAGGCCTCCGTTTGGCTGTCGGCGAGCATCGCTTGAATCAACTGAAAGTCAGCGATTGGCTTGCCGAATTGCTTGCGCTCGAGGGCATACTTCAGGCTGTCTCGAATCAGGCGTTCCGCCACCCCGACGCACACGGCGGAGATATGCAGGCGTCCGCGGTCCAGTACCTTCATTGCCGTGCGGAAGCCTGTTTCGGGCGCCCCGAGCATTGCGGTCTTGGGGATGCGGCAGTCCTCGAAGCTGACGTCGGCGGTGTGGGCGCCGCGCTGGCCCATTTTTATGTCGTTCTTCCCGATCACGATTCCGGGTAGACCAGCGTCCACCAAGAAGGCACTTACCCCAGCAGCCCCCGGCGCGTCGCTGGTGCGAGCGAATACAGTGAACACGCCCGCCTCCGGCGCGTTGGTGATGAAGCGCTTGGTCCCGTTGAGCACATAGACGTCGCCGTCAAGCACCGCCCGGGTTCGGAGCGACCCCGCGTCACTGCCCGCTTCGGGCTCGGTCAGCGCGAAGGAACCAATCAGCTCGCCCGATGCGAGCTTCGGCAAGTAGTGGCCCTTCTGCGCTTCGGACCCCGCCATCACGATGCCCTGGGAGCCGATGCCGTTGTTCGTACCGAGCACCGAACGAAAAGCAGGGGAGGTCTGGCCGAGCTCGAAGGCGACGCGGACCTCCTCTTCCATGTTCAGGCCGAGCCCCCCGTAGCTCTCGGGGATCGACAGCCCAAACAGGCCAAGTTGCCGCATCTCGTCCACGATCGCCTCGGGGACATGATCGGTCTCGGCCACCTGCTCTTCGAGGGGCACCAGGCGCTCCGCCACGAAGCGAGACACGGTGCCGAGCAGCTGCTCGATGGCTTCATCACTCAGGCTCATGCCGACATCTGAAGGGAGCCGGGGGTTGTCGGTCAAGTCGTTGCCTGCCAGGTGACGGCAGCCGCCAACATTCTGTATTGTGTCCGGCGCCTTCGCCGCCTCGCACTGACCCGAGCGGCGCGCAACGAGGACCAGAGTGGCACGCACACCCGAAGCAGAAGACCAACTCGTCGAGAACATGAAGGCGCTGGGCTTCACCGCGACCGACGCAAAGGCGTACCTGGCGCTCGTAAAGAACAGCCCAGCCACAGGCTACGAGTTGGCGACGCGCTCGGGGGTACCCCGCTCCGCGATCTACGGCGTCCTCAAGCGGCTCGAGGCGCTCGGCCTGGTGAATCCGATCCAGGACAAGCCGGTGCGCTACGTGCCCCTCGCGCCGGAGCGCCTGCATCACCTGTTGAGCACGCGCTTTCGCCGCAGCTTGGACGAGCTGAAGGGCGGCCTCGAGCACCTCGCTGGCCAACGCAAGCAAGCGGTCACGTGGACGGTGCATGGCTACAGCGCGATGCTCGAGCAAGCAGAAGGGCTGATCGTCAACGCCAAGTCGAGCGTGTACGCGTCGATGTGGGGTAGGGAAGCCGAGCGCCTCGCTCCCCAACTCGTGGAAGCCCAGGCGCGCGACGTGAAGGTGGTGCTGTTCTCCTTCAACGCACTCGACCCGAGCTATGGTCAGGTGCTGAGCTACGAGATCGCCGAGGCAGAGCTCGAGTCGTACTGGCAGCACAAGGTCATCCTCGTTGCTGATCAGCAACGCGCGCTGGTCGGCGGTGCCGAGGATATGGACAACAATCGCGCTGTGGTGACGGATGAGCCAGCGCTGGTGGAGATGGCTGTCTCGAACCTGGTGCTCGACATCACGCTACTCGGTCAGCGCAAGGGGCTCGACGTGTCCGAGGTGGTGACGCACCTCACGAAGATGCTCGCGCCGGTCGAGGAGTTGGCGCACATCCTCGAGTCATGAAGCGTGTTTCGAATCGCATTTGGAATCCACGAGGATACGAGAGGTAGACCGATGGGCGAGACCATATTCTCCAAGATCATTCGCGGCGAGATCCCTTGCCACAAGCTGTATGAAGACGACCTGGTGCTGGCGTTCCTCGACATCAACCCCCTGAGCGCTGGGCACACCCTGGTCATCCCCAAGCAGGCCGTCGCACGGGTCGATGAGCTGACCGACGAGTCCGCCGCCGCCATCGGTCGGGTGCTACCGCGCCTCTGTCGCGCGGTGATGAAGGCCGTCGGCTGCGAGGACTACAACATCCTGCAGAACAACGGCGCTCCGGCGCATCAGGCGGTCTTCCACGTGCACTTCCACATCATTCCGAAGCCCAACCCGGATGAGGGGCTCGGTATCGGCTGGCCCGCGCAGAAACTCGAACCCGAGGCCGCGCAGGACGTCGCTGAGCGGATCCGCGCGCAGCTCTGAGCGCAGGGCGCTCCGAGAATCGCGCACTCCGAGAAACGCGCGCTCGGCGGAGGCGCAGGACCGTTGTGCTCAGGGACCGGTTACCAAGAATGCATCCGTGATCGTGCACGGGGGCTGGTCTGCGTCATCCGAGAGTGGGCTCTCGTCGCCGGTTGGGCCAAACGTCAGGAGGCGCGCCGGAGCCGAGACTGGGATCGCTATGCACTCCAAGTTGCCATTGCGGGTCAACGCACAGCTTCCGAGCTGAGGGTAGGCGACGCCCAAGTCGATCGCGTTGAGTAGCGCCGTACCGCTCAAGTTGAGCTGGTAGAGTTCCACCACGGTTGTGTTGCCAGGCGCTTGATTACCCGTGCGGAAACCACCGTCCGCTGGATTCGCGCGGATGGCCAGCGCCTGTTCCTCGCTCCAGTAGTCGCTGATGCCGAGCGCTCCGGCGCCCGAGATGAGACGGGAGTTGCAGTGCACGCTACCGTCCGTCCCGAAGGCCACGGGTCGACTCGCGGCGTCGTGCACACAAGCTGTATAAGGCGACCCGCCCTCGGTGTACCAGTTGGTCTCAGTGGAATCCGTGCAGGCGAGGTAAGCATTACCGCCTTGATCGAGCACGAAGTCGACGAGGGTTCCGCGCGGGCAGCTGAACGGCAGTTCGAGGTCGTCGTCCAGGGCTTGCAAGAGGTCGGGATAGATGTAGTTCCCATTGCCGTCGTCGGTGAGCGGGTTGGGTGTTACCACGCGGATACTACCACCCCTCAGGTAGTAGAGGTTGCCGTTGCCTGGGTGGACCCAGGCGCGGGTCGCGGATTCGACGCCGGGCGCGGCCGTTATCGGACCCTCGCTGCGCGTTGGGCAAATCACGGTTGAACCAGGCGGAGCGCCGCGGAGCTGGCTCACGCGGTAAACGACGTTGCCGTCGAGGGGCCCGCTCGGGATCGTTCCGCCTGTACCACCGGCGTTACCAGCGCCGCCGCTCGCTCCGGCGCCCCCGGCGCTGCTGCCTCCGACAGCGCTGCCTGCAGCGCCCGAGCTGCCCGCCGCGCCTCCAGTTGCGCTACCGGCGGCGCCAGCGGTGCTTGTTCCAGCGCTCCCGCCTTTCGCCCCGTTTCCGCCAAAGCTCGAACTTCCGCCGTTCCCCCCACCCAGGCGGGCTGGGCGGTCATCGCTACCGCAACCTGCCAGGTACACTAGGCACGCAGCGCACCCCAAGAACCCCACACGCATGGCGCCAGGGTATCGCGTAGCGGCGCTAGTCGTTGCGGGAAACGCGGATCAATCGCCGAACGCGAACAAGACGGCAGAAACGCGCCAACTTCCGCCATCGGCAACGGGAGTAATCGTCCACGCGAAGTTGTGCTGACCCGCGGTGTTGTACTCCGCTCGCTCGAAGTTGATCGGCGGGGTCACGCTGCCAGGGCACCAGTTTGCGCGCTGCGCCTCGACGCTAGCGATGGCGCCGCACGGATTTTCCTCGCAGTACTCAAAGCTTCCGCCACCAGCAGTGGTGAACGTCTTGCGAGTGCACAGATCTTTGCAGTCGTCGCGCCAGGGTGTCTGACGGTCGAACTGGGTGCCATCCGCGAAGAAGCGATGATCGCGCCTGCAGAACTCCTCGCCAGGTTGGGTGCAGCCCGGGGATGGGAACACGCCACCATGCCCCGTGGCGCGATACTCGACGCGCGTGGAGGTGGTCCCCGCCGGCACGTCGAAGTCGATCGCGTCGGGGCTCATCGCGCCGTGACTTCCGTTGTAGAGCGGGATCACGGCGAGCACGTTGCGCGGCGCCGGCCCAGGGCTCACTTGAATCTTCGCGGAAACGAACCAGCCGCCGTTCGAGCCACTGACCTGTCCGGCGCCATCGGACCACGTGGAGATGTGGCTGCGCAGACGGTGTGTGCCAGGAGCTATGCCGTTCGCGACGTCAGTGATGTCGATCTCGAAGTGCTCTGGTCCGCCGAAGGGGGTGATCGCTCGCACGAGCTCGATGGCAGGTGGCTCACCATCCTGGGTCGGCTCGTCCAGCGTGAACTCGAAGTTGCGGTCGAAGGCGTCGCAGTCCGCTGGCCAGTTGTGGCCCGCTGGCGGTGGGTTGGTTGGATTCGGCCCGAGCCAGGTATCGAAGGGGTAGCAGGTGCTCTCGAGATCGACGATCAGCGTCACCTTCTCGAACGGGCCTTGCTTGAAGTCGACGTCTGTTTCGATGTGCTGGAAGTTCGGCTGAGAACCGTCGGAGGTGATGCGCTCGTGATCGAAGGCCTGGATCTCGAAGGTGTTCGGGTTGCCGCCGGTGCCCGCGCTGCCTGCCGTGCCCGCGCTGCCTCCGCTGGTGGAGCCCGCCGTGCCCGCGGTGCTCCCAGCGCTTCCACCTGCCGCGCTGCCGCCTTGGCCAGCGCTCCCAGCGGTGCCTCCGCTGCCGCCGGCTCCACCGCTCGTGGAGTCGTCAGAGCAGCCCCACGTCGTCGCGCCAAGGCAGAGTCCCAGTGCCAATCCAAGCAAGCTTCGCATGCTCGGGCTTGTCCCATTCTGCCCCCCAGCCCGCAAGCGACCAGCGGCGCCATACTCGGGTGATCTGGAATGGTGTTCCCGCTACGACCTGAGTGGAACCGATCGGTCGGGCGCTCTGCTTCACAGGCGTTTCGGAGGGCCAGAAACACTTCAGCCCGGCCAACCTGAGGTCGACCGGGCCAATCGGGTGTTTGTGTTGTCGGGGCGGGCAGATTCGAACTGCCGACCTCATGGACCCGAACCATGCGCGCTACCAAACTGCGCTACGCCCCGAGGGCTTTTTGGCAAGGATTTCCTGCCAGCGGGCGGCGCAGAATGATTGCAGACCGCACATCTGTCAAGCGCTCCGAGTCGAATTGCTGCCGCTCTTTCGCGAGATGAAAACCAGCCAGGTTCCGCGAGCTCGCCCGCAGCGAGACGTTTCCCGTTCGCGCTCTCGGCGCTGAGCCCGGAGCTGCGCTGGCTTGGGCGAGTCTGAGGAGGCACCTGGTGCGCCTCACCCCCAAACCCGCACTCGAGTGCAGCGGGGTGGGCACCGGAAAAACTCACACTTGAGGCCGGCCTGCGCTTGGTTTCCCTCACGCAAGCCGACCCCGAGTGTGACTGGGACGCAAGCTCTCCCCTGCTCTTGTCCCTGCCACGAAGTCGCTGCTCCCTGCGCTTCGTGACTCCCGTAGCGTGGGGGGCAACGCAAGGTCCGGGGCAGTCATTCCCCGGCTCCGTCGAATTTTCGTTTTCTCGTTCTGAGGACTCGAACCGTGAGGCATCTCGGCCAGGCGCCTGAATCTGCGCTGGCTCACGCGCTCCCCGTGGCAGGCTTGGGGAGATGCGTGGACTAGCTTTGGGTGTGTGTTGCTTCGGGCTGGCTGCTTTGGTGAGCACTGGTTGCGGGGAGGACTCTGAGACGGCGGGCTCTGGTGGGTCTGGTGCTGCGGGTGGCGCTGGAGGCACAGCGGGTGCTGCCGGGAGTGGCGGAGCCAACCCGTGCGAGCCGGAGGTGGTCGAGATCCCGACACCCAAGATCTACACGCCGCGCTGGGCGTTCGAGCCGTGGATCTCGAAAGACATTTCCACGGGGCAAGATAGTCGAGACTTCGTCGCTGGCTTCAAGCAGCGCGACATTCCGGTGGGCGTGCTGGTGATCGATAGCCCCTGGGAGACGAACTACAACAACTTCATCCCGAACCCGAGCCGCTATCCGGAGTTTCCCCAGTTCATCTCCGACATGCACGCCCAAGACGTGAAGGTCGTGATGTGGGTCACCCAGATGGTGAACTACTCCTCCTTCGACTACGAGCCGACCGGGGACACCTACGAGGGCAAGAGCGAGAACTGGGACGAGGGTGACCAGTGCAAGTTCTTCGTTGAGGACTCCTACACCTACAACTGGTGGAAGGGCATCGGTTCCGGCGTCGACTTCTTCAACCCCAAGGCCACCGCGTGGTTCCACACCTGGCAAAAGCCACTCCTCGACATGGGCATCGACGGCTGGAAGCTCGACTTCGGTGAGAACTACATCCTCGACGATCCGATGACGACGGCGGCCGGCGAGAAGAGCCGCCAAGAGTATTCCGAGGAGTATTACCGCGACTATTGGTCGTACGGGCAGTACGCCACGGGGCGCAAAGACTTCATCACCATGGTGCGCCCGTGGGACGAGAGCTACGGTTTCTCTGGGCGTTTTTTCGCGCGGAAAGAGCACGCGCCCGTCGCGTGGGTCGGCGACAACCGGCGTGACTGGGTGGGGCTAGAAGACGCCCTCGACCACATCTTCCGCTCCGCGGACGCGGGTTATGTGGTGGTCGGGTCGGACCTCGGCGGCTACCTGGACCGCGACGACAAGACCTTCGAGCTGGTGCCCTTCGATCAGCTGAACTTCGTGCGCTGGACCGCTGTGAGCGCGATGACGCCGTTCATGCAGCTCCACGGCCGCGCGAACCTCGAGCCCTGGGCGGTCGAGGACAAGCCCGACGAGACGACGGCGATCTACCGCTACTGGGCGACGCTGCATCACGAGCTGGTGCCCTTCTACTACAGCCTGGCAGAGGAGGCGTACGCCGGGGCAGAACAAATTATCCGCCCCGAAGGTGAGCTCGCGAACTGGGCGGGTGACTACCGCTACCACTTGGGTGAGGCGTTCTTCGTCGCCCCCATCTTGGATGCGACGGGCACACGTGACGTCGTCCTCCCCGCGGGGGCACGCTACTACGACTGGTGGAACCCGAGCGCCGCACCGCTAGACGGCGGTCAAACCCTCACCGCCTACGACTCGACGGATCCGGCACGCATTCCACTGTTCGTGCGTGAGGGCGCGATTATCCCTATGGATATCGACAACGACGCCACCGGGATCGGCAGCGCAGCATTCGCTGGGTCGGATACCTGGTTGCTCTACCCAGGCAGCAGCGCGACGACCTTCAAGGCTCATGATACGGACGACGCCACCACGACCGTGCAGCTGACAGCGAACGGCGTCGACCTCAGCCGCACGCTGCGCACGGCGATCTTGCGGGTCCGCCTCGAGACGCTGCCCACCAGTGTTAGCCTCGGCGGTTCCGCACTGAATCAAGCGAGCGATCTGAGCGCGCTGCTCGCCAGCGCCTCGGGCTTCGCGACCGACGGAACTTACCTCTGGATCAAGCTCCCGCAGAGCGACGCCGCCTCCAGCGTCAGCTGGTGAGGTGCGACTGGGTCGACCGGAGTTGGCCCAGATTGGGCCAGCTTCGGCACTCAGCGCCGGTGGATACTCCAGCGAATTACCCCCGCAAATCCCGTGTGCGCCAGCCCGGCCCACCTGGCACAGCTAGTGCTTAAGCGTTGGACATGGCTTCGTTGCGTGTCTTGGGTTTGGGGGTGAGTGTGGCGCTGCTCGGCGTTGCGCTGAGTGCTGGCTGTGGCGGCTCCGCGAACAGCGGGGGTGGTGCAGGGAGCGGCGGTAGCGGAGGCAGCGCCGGTAGCGCTGGTAACGGCGGCAGTGCTGGTAATGCTGGCGGCGCGGGTAACGCTGGGACTTCTGGAAGCGGCGGCACCGCAGGCGTGCCCAACGACTGCCAGGTGCCCTCTGACTGCGTCGTCATGCCGATCAGCTGTTGCGGCAGTTGTGGCGTGCCGAGCCGCGGCGACGCGCAAGCTGTTCGCAAAGATCAGGCCCAAGCCGTGAGCCAGGCGGCGTGCGGTGAAGGCTCCGGCTGCCCCGCCTGTGCCGCGCCGCCCGATCCGACGCTGCTCGCGACGTGTGAAGCGGGCCAGTGCACCTTGGTCGACCTGCAAGAGGACCCGATCACCGAGTGCATGACGGGCGAAGACTGTCGCATTCGCACGGATACCTGCTGCGAGTGCGGTGGCCCAACGGACGAGGGACACCTGATCGCGATCCGCAAGGACGGCAACTTCGAGTCCCTGGTCTGCGATCCGAATACCGGCTGCGACGACTGCATTCCAGACTACGGCACCAGCGGCTTTGTCCAAGCCGAGTGCATCAAGGGACGGTGCAGCGCACAGTGGTACTATCCAGCGGACTGATATGGCCAATCCCAAAGTTACCTCGCGGATAATCCTGGCTGCGTTGAGCGTCGCGCTCGGCGCTGGCTTCGGCGCGGGCTGCGGTGGCTCGAGTACCGGTGGCTCAGGTGGCGCAGGCGCTGGGAACGCGGGTAACGGAGCTGCTGCTGGCGAGGGTGGGACGAGCCAAGGCGGCAGCAGCAGCACCACGGGCGGCGCGGCGAATGGCGGAGCAGCGAGTGGAGGCGCCGGCAACGCAGGCGCGGCGGGGAGCGGGGGCGCGAGCCTCACTTCAGCGGATGTTGCTTGCGATGTGCCATCGGACTGCGTGCTAGTGCCCAGCGGTTGCTGTGACACATGCGGCGAGCCCACTGCCGCGGATCGACTGGCGGTGAACAGGAACCGCGTGGACCAGGTGACGCAGGCCGTGTGTCCAGAGCCTCAGCCGTGTCCCAAGTGCGCAAGCTTCCCGCGTCCAGCTCTCGTCGCAACCTGCGAGGACAAGCGGTGCGCCGTCGTCGACCTATCCCTCGAGCCGCTCACCGAGTGCGCGACGGCCGCTGACTGCCGGCTGCGCACCAACGCGTGCTGCGAGTGCGGCGGCCCGACGGATCCGGGGCACCTGATGGCGGTCGGTCAGCAGGGGAGCATCGAGGACATCGTCTGCGATCCGGGGTACGCCTGCGACGAGTGCCTTCCAACGTTTCCTGAACGCACAGCGGCTTTGTGTGAAGAGGGTCGTTGTTTCGTCTGGTACTCCCTCAAGTGAGTGTGCCCCGCGGAACTAAAATCCGCCGGAGCGGCTGTTCCTGATACTTGATTGCGGTGAACGTGTGAGCTGCTACCTGAGCGTAGTGCGATAGGAGAACGAAGCGTGCGAGGATTTTGGCTAGTCGGTTTGGTGATGTGTGTCGCGTGCGGTGGGTCCACCTCCAATGGCGGCAGCAATGGTGGCGCGGCGGGCGACGGCGGCAACGCCGGTAGCGGCGGGACCGGTGCCAGTGGTGGCAGCGGCGGTAGCTCCGGGAACGCGGGCAGCTCTGGCTCTGGGCAAGGGGGCGACGCTCCAACGCCGTGCGCTGGCCCGAGCGACTGTGTGGTGGTGCCAATCAGCTGCTGTGGCCAGTGTGGCGCCGCAACCCGCGGCGACGCTCAGGCGCTCCACAAGAACGACGTGGCCATCCAGCGAACCTGGACCTGTGACGGAACGGGTTGCCCGGACTGCTACATGGCGACCGATCCAAACCTGATCGCGACCTGTACCGCAGGGAAATGCGCATTGGTGGACCTGCAGCAGACGTCGGCTACCGAGTGCACAGAGAACAGCGACTGCCGCCTGCGCACGAACGAGTGCTGCGAGTGCGGTGGCTCGACAGACCCCGAGCACTTGGTTGCCGTCAGCGACTACTCCATCGAGCAGCTGGTGTGCGACCCGGGTGCCGGTTGCCCCGAGTGCGCGCCGCCACCGCCAGACTACGCGGAAGCCGTGTGCGACGCCGGGCGTTGCAGCGTGCAGTGGCTGCTCGGGAACAACTGAGGCCGGCGAACGCAACCGAAGCCTCCGAGGGGCCGGAATGGCGCCTTGGAGGCTTCTTCGCGTCCGGGTTTGGGGGTGAGGTATACTGAAACGCGATGCGCCTCACGCGACTGATCATCGAGAATTTCCGCGGCTTCGAGCAGCTGGAGCTGGATTTGGATCAGCCGGTGATCGTGCTGGTCGGCATCAATGGCTCGGGAAAGACGACGGTCCTGGACGCCATTGTGCACTGTTTCGTCGGGACTCAGCCGTCACCTTCCGAGCGGCGAGCAGGAACGTCGAAGTTCGATTGCGAAGGGCTGTCCGGGGGGAGGCCGTTCGAGGTTGCCAATCGACAGCTCTTCGGGGACTTGGGCAAGATCCCGAAATCCTCTGATAGCGTCTACGTTCACTACTCCGTTAACCGGCGAGCTACCGACGAAACGAACGCCATACCGCTCCCCAAGAACCCGTTCCAAGACGATGGCTTCCTGGATCCGGTTAGTTTTGGCGAGTTCTTTCGCTGGTTTAAGTCACTAGAGGATTTCGAGAATCAGGAGCGCCTCAAGGACGCGAACTACTCCGACCCGCAGCTAGCCGCCGTGCGTACTTCCGTTGAAGCGGTTCTACCGGGGTATCACAATCCAAGGGTTCAGCGATCCCGCGCCCCACACATTGAGCCCGCCGTTTTCTCTGTGGATAAAGGCGAAGAGCAACTCGGTTTCGGTCAGTTCTCCGAGGGTGAGCGCATGCTCATCGCGCTCGCTGCAGACATCGCCCGCCGTGCCGCTCTGACAGGTCATGACCCGCCCCTCGAAGCTCCCGGCGTCGTACTGATCGACGAAATCGATCTCCACCTGCACCCGGGCTGGCAGCGCGAAGTCTTGCCTCGCCTCACCAAGACGTTCCCCAACATCCAGTTCATCACCACGACCCACTCGCCCATCGTGGTCGCGAGCGTGCCTTCCGAGTCGATTCGCGCGTTGCAGGACTTCAAGCTGGTCGACGCCGTGAAGACTCAGGATCGCGATCCCAATGCGATTCTGGAGGAGCTATTCGGTGTCTCTCCTCGTCCCGATGCCATTCAGAAAGAGCTGCGTGAAGTTGCCGCCTTGATCGACCAGGACAAGCTCGACGATGCGAAGCTACGCCTGCAGGCATTGACCGAGAAGCTGGGTGAGGAAGATGAAGACGTTCATCATCTTACGAGCCTGATTCAGCTATTGGCTGGGTGAGATGCGGACGGTCGGCAAGACGAAGCCGGGGCCTCAGTGTCTGATCTCGTATCCGCGCGGCAGCTCGTGGGAGGACGTGAAACCTCCCTGCCCAGAGGAAGTAAGGAAACAGCTTGTCGCCGACCAGCAGGGGCTCTGCTGCTACTGCATGGCGCGTATCCGTGTGGATCGTATGAAGGTGGAGCATTTCCATCCGCAGTCTGCGTTTCCAGAGCAGTCGACTGATTGGGGTAACCTCCTCGGCGCATGCCTTGGCGGGCAGGACGAACCGGAGGCGTTCCGACGGTGTGATACCCGCAAAGGCAGTGAGCAAATAGGCGTAGACCCGAGGGACGCCGCCCTGTTGGCCAGGATCTCCTACTCCGCCACGGGAAAGCTTCAGAGCAATGACAATGCCGTTCTGCGGGAACTCGAGTCTGTGTTGGGCCTGAATCAGAAGCGTTTGGTCGACAATCGCAAGGCCGCGCTGGTTCGCTACGTCCAGCTCTTGAGGAGACGGCTGGGCACGGGAACTTGGTCGGTGCACGCGCTCCTGAGTGAACTTGCCAACTTGCGAGGTCAGTCAGAGTTGCCTGAGTACGCTGGATACATTGAGCACTGGCTGGAAGTGGCGATCCGCAAACATGGGGCAAGCTGAATCCTGGCGTTGGTCCTCCCCCCCCAAAAAAAAGAGAGGAGAAGAAGACTAAATGCTGCGCGGAAACTTAGTCTCGGCGTTTACCTTCGCCGCTGTGCTTTCCGCCTGTGCTCCGCCTGCCTGTCCTGCGCCCGCATCACCCGAGACGCCGCCGATCAACGTCGTGCGGCCACCGGGCGCCGGTGCCTGCGCAGTGGGTGAGCTGCAGTTCGCGTTCAAGTTTCAGCGGGGAGATACTCAGCCCTTGGCGAACGAGCGCTTCACGCTGCTGCTCAGCGGCGATCGCATCGTGAGCGGAGTGACGGACGCCCACGGTGGCATGCGAGTATGCAACGTGCAGGAGGCTGGCGATTACTGCATCAGCGTGGGCGGCTACTACACCCACGCCTACGTCACCCAAGTGAAGGCCCCCAGCGAAGAGCAGCTCACCTTCGAGGTGGGCGATGTCCCGAAGTACCAGCCAGAGCACACCCTCGACGTGCATCAGTTCAAGCTGCGCTGCGGAGGCATCGTTCGGGGTGATGGCGAGGCGCAAGAGTGAACCGTCTGGTCTGCGTCACCGCCGTCTGCTTGTGGGCGTGCGGGGCACCGCCCCAAGCGCGGGAGATCCGTGTCGCCTCGCCGATAGTCGACGCGCCCCACGCCTCCACGGTTCCCCAGACCAACGTCGTGCATCGCCCGGGCTCCGGACCCTGCGATGTCGGGGATCTGCAGTTTTCCTTCAAGTTCCTTGGGCCGCGACAAGTGCCTCTCGCGGATCTGCCGTTTGCGCTCCTTCTGGCGCACGACCAGCTCGTCACCGGGGTCACCGACTCCGAAGGCGGGGTGCGTGTCTGCAAGGTGGAGGAGGCGGGGGACTACTGCATCGAGGTTGGCGGCTACTACATCTACGCTTCCGTCACGCGAGTCGAAGACCCCGACGAGCAGCCGCTGTGGGGGTTCTTCAGCGAACTGCAGCACTTCGAGCGGAGCACTCTTAGCCCAACGGAGTTCAAGCGTCGCTGTGACACCCCGCACTAGGGGACACCTACTTGGGTAGCAAGACGACCGCGGCTTCTACCTTCGACACCTTACCCGTGTCCTCGTTGCGCGCGTTGCCCGCAAACACACATTTCAGCGCCCCACGCTTGGGGTCGTTCTCGTCGATGCGGATCCGTCCGGAAAAACGATACGTGCCATCGCTCCCGGTACCGGTGTAGAAGTGGATCTTGCCTTCCTCGAGGTCATGCTCGCCACGCGCCAGGTCCTGAAGCTTCAGGGTGTAGGTGATCTGTTCGCCGGTCTTTCCCTGAAACAGGGACTGGGAGTAGTAGTACTCCGCGCTGCTTACCTCGGTTGGGCTCGCGCTGTAGACCTGTTCGCCGAGGGGCCCTCCTTCGGACTTCAGCCACAAGACGCCGCCCGACTTCGTTGCGGGATAGCTCGGGAAGGTGCCGCTGGGAGCAGCGGCGGTGGTGGCGGAAGCCGCTGGTGGGTCCCCGGCTGCCGGGTCTCCGGCTGCGGGTGTTTGCTTGCAGGCGAGCAGGCTGATGAGCAACAGCAATGGGCCAGTAGCGCTAGGGACGGACACGAGTCGATGCTTCACGCTCGGGCTTCTGCCATTTGCGGCTAACGCGGGATAGCGACAAGCTGTCGCGTTGCCTAGAGGAAACGTTCCATCGAAATCTTTCGACCCGGAGCGCCGACTCTGACGCTGACTGCCAGAAAGTCAGCACAAAAAGCCAAACGGGCGTTGCCTTGCGGCAACGCCCGTCAGCGGCAGCTCGAAGGCTGCGCATTCAGGACCTGACTCGGATCAGCCCGCGGCCTTGTGAGCCTTGAGCTTCTCCACTAGCTCGGGCACCGCCTGGAACAGGTCAGCGACCAAGCCGTAGTCGGCGATCTGGAAGATCGGCGCGTCGGGGTCCTTGTTGATGGCGACGATCGTCTTGCTGCCCTTCATGCCAGCGATGTGCTGGATGGCGCCGGAGATACCGATCGCGAAGTACAGCTTGGGAGCGACGATCTTGCCGGTCTGACCGACCTGGAAGTCGCCGGGGCAGTAGCCCGCGTCGCACGCCGCGCGGCTGGCGCCCAGGGCGCTGCCGAGCACGTCCGCCAGGGGCTCCAGCACCTCGAAGAACTTCTCCTTCAAGGCGCGGCCACCGGAGACGATGACCGAGGCGTCCGTCAGCTCGGGGCGGTCGCTCTTCACGGCGTCCAGCGAGACGAACTCCACGCGGCCTGCGGCGGCGCCGGGCGCCACCTTGGCCACGTCCTCCACGGGGGAAGAGCCGCCGCTGGCTGCTGCCGCCTCGAACTCCGATTGCCGCGCGGTAGCGGTTTGAATCGGGGTGCTGAGGGTGGCGTAGCCGAAGGCGTTGCCAGCGAACATCGGGCGCTTGTAGACGATCTTGCCACCGTCTTGCTTCACGCCCGAGCAGTCACCCGCGTAGCTCGCGTCGAGCTTGGCTGCGACGCGCGGGATCAGGTCCTTGCCGTAGGTGGACGCCGTGGCGCACACCAAACCGAAGGCCTTACCCACCTCAGCGACGGTGGGCGCGTACTGCTCTGCGACGTAGTTCGCGAGGGATGCGTCTTCACACACCAGCACCTTGGTGGCGCCGTAGCCGGTCAGGTCCGCAGCGGCTGCCTTCGTCCCCGGGCCACCGATGGCCAGGATGCTGAAGGAGCTACCGGCCTGCTTGGCCATGGTGATCGCGCTGAGCGTGGTCTTCTTGACCTTGCCGCCCTCGATTTCTGCAACAACGAGAACATCAGTCATCGTGGGGCTCCTCTCAGATCGCCTTGGCCTCGGTGGCCAGCTTGGTTACGAGTTCAGCGACGTCGGCTACCTTTACACCGGCAGCGCGCGCGGGCGGCGGCTCGAAGCCTCCGTAGCTCGAGGCGTTTTCGACGCCACCAGCGACGTCGGCCAGCGCCTTGACGTCGAGGGGCTTCTTCTTTGCCTTCATGATCGCGGGCAGCGGCGCGAAGCGCACACCCTCGTGGGCGTACTTGAAGCTATCCGCCGTGTGCTTCGAGAACACGCTGGTGGGAGCCACGATGCGCAAGTCCACGGTGACCAAGCAAGGGGGGGTGAGGCGCAGCGTCAAGACGCCGCCGTCCACCTCACGACCGACGAGCAGCTTGCCGTCAGCCTCTTCCTTGATGGTAGCAGCGAAGGTTGCCATGGGGAAATCCAGGAGCTCGGCGAGCATCTGACCTACGGAGTTGCTGTCACCGTCGACGACCTGCTTGCCCAGCAGCACCACGTCGGGCTTCTCGGCGTCGACGACGCTCTTCAGCGCCTTCGCGACCAAGCGGCCGTCCAGGTTTGCGTCTTCGGCGTCGATGCGGATGGCCCGGTCGGCACCCGTGGCGAGAGCGGAGCGCAGCTGCGTCTCCGTGTCCTTGGGTCCGATGGTCACGACCACGACCTCGCCCTTGCGCACCTTGTTGTTCTTGCCGTCTTCAGTCAGGCGCAGCGCAGTTTCGAGGGCGTACTCATCGAAGGGATTGAGCTTCCACTCGAGGCCGGTGGTATCCACCTTGTCGCCCGCAGGCTTCACCTTGTTGGCGTTATCGGGGTCCGCGACCCGCTTGATCGCGACGAGGATCTTCACGACAGAGACCTCCTCATGAGGTTCGCGCCGAATGGCGGAACGATTGGGATGGGTTGGGTTCGCCGAGGCGGCGAGAGACGCTCCTGTTGGCTGGGCGGCTCGTGGCTCCGAAGAGTCCGCGGCCGTCAGGCAGGCAGGGGCGCGAGGATGCGTACCGTTCGCAGGTCGCCCCGTCAATTGCCAGCGTGTCGCGGGCGCACCCTCACCCCCAACCTGGGAACTGGCAGCTATAAAGTTCCGATATCAACTGCAAATTTTTGAAACGTGTTCCACTCCGGGCGCAACCGCGGGCGCCTTTGCGGTGGAGCACTCCAAGGCTTGTGGAGTTTGACTCCACAGTGCGCGCGAGGCGCGCTGGCGGTGGGCTCGATCCGGCGCCTTCGTCGCCTTTCAGCACTTCGGCGGCGGCGGCGATTGGTGGTAGGCAGAGGCCTCCCCATGACGATGAAAACCGACTTCCTGGTGTTGGGCAGTGGCGTGGCCGGCTTGAGCTTTGCGTTGCGAGCCGCGGAGCACGGCGAGGTGCTGGTGGTCACCAAGCGCAACGTCAGCGATACCGCGACCAGTTGGGCGCAAGGCGGCGTGGCTGCCGTGCTCTCCCCGGAAGACTCCTTCGAGCGCCACGTGGACGACACACTCGTGGCCGGCGCGGGGCTCTGCCACCAGGTGGTCGTCGACCTGTGCGTGGAAGAGGCGCCCGACGCCATGCGCTGGCTGATGGATCTCGGCGCGACCTTCGACGAGGGCGACGATGGCGAGCTCGATCTGGGCCGTGAAGGCGGGCACACCGAGCGCCGCGTCGTTCACTCCAAGGACGCCACGGGTAAGGAGATCCAGCGCGCGCTCTGGGAGCGCGCCAAGGCGCACCCGAACATTCGCTTCCTCGACTGGCACATGGGGGTCGACCTGATCACCCTGAGCGACTTCGGCGGCCCCGATCGCTGCGTGGGCGCCTACGTGTTGGACGAGAACGCCGGGCAGATCCACACGGTACTGGCTCGGGCCACGATCTTGGCGACGGGCGGCGCGGGCAAGGTCTACCTCTACACCTCGAACCCCGACGTCGCGACAGGGGACGGCGTCGCGATGGCGTACCGAGCGGGCGCCGAAGTCGCCAACATGGAGTTCTACCAGTTTCACCCAACTTGCCTGTTTCACCCCCAGGCGAAGAACTTCTTGATCAGCGAGACGCTGCGCGGCGAGGGCGCCACCCTGCGCGTCCCCGGTGGAGAAGCGTTCATGCTCAAGCACCACGAGATGGGCGACCTCGCTCCGCGTGACGTGGTGGCCCGCGCCATCGACTTCGAGATGAAGCGCGGTGGCTACGAGTTCGTGCACCTCGACATCACTCACAAGCCCGCGAGCTACGTGAAGGACCGCTTTCCCACGATCTACGAGCGTTGCCTGAAGTTCGGGCTCGATATCACCGCGGAACCGATCCCGGTGGTGCCCGCGGCGCATTTCATGTGTGGCGGCGTCACCAGCAACCTGCACGGCCGCTCGAGCCTGCCCGGGCTGTGGGTGATCGGGGAGACCTCTTGCACGGGTCTGCACGGCGCGAATCGCCTGGCCTCGAACTCGCTGCTCGAAGGCTTGGTGTTCGGGCGCCGCGCGGCGGACAAACTCGGAACCGAAATCGAAATGCTCCGCCAGGAGCCGTGGGCCAGCGTCCCCGACTGGGAAATCGGCTCCGCGGTGGCCAGCGACGAGGCCGTCGTCGTGAGCCAAAACTGGGAAGAGCTCCGCCGCCTGATGTGGAACTACGTCGGCATCGTGCGCACGAACGCGCGCCTGCGTCGCGCCGCCCGCCGTGTCTCGCTGCTCGAAGAGGAAATCCGCGAGTACTACTGGAAGCACCTGGTCACTCGCGACTTGCTGGAGCTTCGCAACATCCAGTGCATCGCCGAGTTGATCATCGGCTCCGCCGCGAGCCGGCACGAGAGCCGCGGCCTGCACTTCACCCTCGACTACAAAGACTCTTCCGACAGCTGGTTGGCGGACACCGTGGTCAAGCGCGGAGTGATGCCGCACCTACGCGGACGCTGAGGTTGGGGGAGAGGTCAAACGATGCCTTACGGAAACGAGCCGCGAGTTGCGTTGTGCCTGCCTGGTGGAGGCGCCACCGGCGCGATGTTCCAGATGGGCGCGCTGGCAGCGCTAGAAGACGCCGTCGATGGCCTGGACGCGAACGACTTCGACTTCTACATCGGCACCTCGAGCGGCGCGAGCATCGCTGCTGCGCTCGCTGGCGGACGCCCCGTGCAGCGGATGTATCGCGCCTTCCTCGATCCGGCGGACACCTACTTTCCGCTGGAACGCAAGCACATCCTGCGCATGGACTTCGCCGAGTGGCAGCGCACGGCGACCACGGCGCTACGCGCTGTTGGCAAGGGCACTCGGAGCCTGCTCAAGCGTGCTCCGGAGCCCAGCCGCACGGCGCTCTGGGAGGAGCTAGACCGGCTCTATGACTCGCTGCCTGCAGGTGTCTTCTCCCTCGAGGGCTACGAGCGTTTCCTTGCGGATTTTTTCTATCGCCGCAGCGTGCCCAATACCTTCCACGGCATGCCGAAGGAGCTGTTCATCCTGAGCCATGACCTGGACTCTGGCGAGCAGGTGCTGTTTGGCGCACCCGGCTTCGATCACGTGCCTGTCAGCCGTGCGTGTATCGCGAGCATGGCGTTGCCGCCGTTCTTCAGCCCGGTGCGCATCGGGGATCGCCACTACATCGACGCGGGGGCCGCGCAGCTCGCGCAGTTGAACGTGGCCGTCGAGCGCGGCGCTGATGTGCTGGTGGTGGTGAACCCCATGGTGCCCGTCGCCGCGGAGCAGGTTCCGACGGGGCACGGTCAGCAAAACAGCGTACGCGACAAGGGCTACCTGTGGGTCGCAAACCAAGCGATGCGCATCGCCATGCACGCGTTGCTCGTCGAGGCTGTCGCGCGGATCCGCGCCAGCGGAGACTGCGAAGTGATCTTGATCGAACCGGAGCCGACGGATGGTATCCTGTTCATGCACAATCCCACGAGCTTTTCCGCGCGGAGAGCGATCTTGGAGTACGCCTATCGCACCACGCGAGAGCGCGTGAACGGTTGGCTCGTGGGCAGAGAGGCAGCGGTGGAGCGCGCCGGGTGGCAGACGCGGCCCCCCGTCTCCCGCATGCCTCCGCCGCCGCTCGAGGACGAAGCGTGAGCGCCGGAAGGGCAACCAAGCGGGGCAGCACCAAACCAGTTCGTGCCAAGCTGCTCGGCGCCGTTGTTCTCAGCTTGTGGCTCACCGCATGCCAGGAGCCGTATCGGGTCGGTGAGTTCGTGTGGGTCGAGTGGGACGGCAAGAACTACCCGGCGTACATCATCGACCAGAAAAGCAAGACGCGCTTCCGCGTGCACTTCGATGGTTACGACGATCGCTGGGACGAGGACGTCACCCTCGATCGCATCAAGGGGCGCATCGAGGATGGCAAGTCAGTCAGCGCGCCGCCGCCGCCGGAGAAGGTCGCGCGGGTGCTCGGTCTCAAGCCGCGCCCCTCGGCGAGCAGCGCGTCCCTCGTGAGCCCCTACCAAAAAGGCGACAAGATCCGCGTGAAGTGGCGGGACAGCATCTACCCAGCCACGGTTGTCGAGGTGCTTGGACCGGACAAGTGCAAGGTCCACTACGACGGCCACGAAGACGCTTGGGACGAGGTCGTCGATACCACCCGCATAGAAGGCCGACGTTAGGTTCAAGCGCTACGGGAGCGGCACCTCGATGAAGCTCGAACTCCGATCCGGCGTGTCCACTCCGAGTTGCCGGTCCGCGTTCTGTCCGCTGCACAGCACCGCGCCGTCGGATCGGCGCACGCAGGTGTGAAAGCGACCCACCGCGACATCCCGGAACTGCTGCGCGGGCTCGATTTGCGTCGGAGAGGGGCGAAACTGCGTGTCGCCGGTGCCGAGCTGGCCTTCGGCGTTGCGCCCCCAGCACCACAGGCGCGCGTCGGCGTCGATGGCACACACATGGAACGCCTTCAGGGATAGCTTGCGGAAGTCGCTCTTGTCGCTCACCCGGGTCGGTGTCCAGCGCGCGGTGGTGTCTCCCGTGCCGAGCTGCCCCTCGCCGTTGTCGCCCCAGCAGTAGATGCTGCCCGGCGTCTGAATGCCACACGCGATGCGTTGCCCTGCGGTAACATCACTCCAGATGCCGATGTCATCGACCAAGGTCGGCGCGCCGTACTGTACGTCGGAGCCGTCGCCCAAGCCAAGCTGGCCCTGGGTGTTGCGTCCCCAGCAGTAGAGGGCGCCGCCCGCGGCGATGCCGCAGGTGTGGCCGTCACCGGCGGACACGGCGGTCCAATCATGGCGCTCGTCGACGAGCCACGGCGTCGCTTGGTTCTCCCGCGTATCTTCGTGGCCGAGCTGGCGCTCCGCGTTGCGTCCCCAACAGTAGAGCTCCCCAAAGCGCGTCACGGCGCAGGCGTGCCCGGAGCCGGCGCTCAGTCGATCGACGCTGTCGTTCAGCAGCGCGGCGCTTGGCAGCTGACGATCTCCGAACTCGCCAACGCCGAGCTGCCCCTCATCGTTGCGGCCCCAGCACTGCACGCCGCCGACCTCGCTCAGGGCGCAGCCGTATTCACCCCCTAGGCTCAGCGCCACGCTGTCGTCGAGGCCGGGCACCAGCACTGGCCCCGTGAGCAACGTCGGGTCGCTCTGGGCCAGGGCAAAGCCGGAGTTGTTGCCCCAGCACCACACACCCATCGCGCCTGTCGAGTCAGCGCTTCGCTTCACGCAGGAGTGCACCTGATGAGCGCCCAGGCCTGAGCCGCTTGGTGACCCGGGCGTCTCCGTGTTGGTTGCCCCGGGGAACAGCTCGTAGCGCTCGGTGCAACCGAAGGCGGTGCACAAGCAGAGCCAAAGTGCGACGCCGTCCAGTCCAACGCCGCCCAGTCCGGCGCACCCGCGACGTCGCCCCATCACCAGCGTCCCCCGAGTCCCAAGCTGCTGTGGAGTTCG
The DNA here is from genome assembly GCA_020633205.1 of Polyangiaceae bacterium. NCBI lineage: Bacteria > Pseudomonadati > Myxococcota > Polyangiales > Polyangiaceae > Polyangiaceae bacterium. Next base: position 145,715 of record JACKEB010000010.1, on the reverse strand, counting down.
AGGCCGCTCACGCCCGTCAACTCGCGCCCGCGCCCCGTCGCCGTAGCTCCAACGAGGGTATGGCCCACGCCCGCGTTCAGCGCGAGGTACCAGGTGGTGTCGAGGGCGAGGTCGAGCCCGATGGACGTCTTCGCCACGAGGAGTCCAGCGCTGCGGGTGACTTCGGCGCCTGACGTCGGGTCGCTCTCGAAGCGCACGAGGCCACCACGCACGCCAACTTCCCAGCCGAGGCGCAGCATTTCCCCGTGGAGCAAATCCAAGAACAAGAAGGTCTCTCCCGCCATGAGCTTGGCGTCGACGCTCCCGAGTCGCGACGTGTCGCGGAGCGCCAAGCGCGGGCCCAACGCAAAGCCCAAGCCGAGGTCACCAGTCAGGTTCTGGCGCAGCGTGAGATCGCCGCCCAAGTGTGTCTGACCCCCAGCGTAGAACTCGAAGGCGCCGCGAACGTCGATGCGTAGTCCCGCCGCGGCCGTGCCGATGGAGTCCTGGTTGACTCGGTGCACGACGTCGGGGGCTGGCGTGCTGGCTCGAGGCGCCGCCGTTTGCTGCTCTCGAGGCGACTCCAGCTCCAGCTCCACCCAGCTCGCTCGCACGAGTTCTTCCGTCGCGATTGCGATGGCCAAGGCTTGCGCTTCGCGGGAATAGCCGCGCACGTCGACGTCGCGGCCCACGCGCTTCTGGGTGACGCGGTCCTTCACATCGACGCTCAAGCTCACGCTGTCAGCGTCTGTTGCGGCGAAGCGCACCTCGGCCAGCGGTTGCCTCGCCGGTGCTGCCTCCCGCTCGCACACGGCGACGCCGTAGACCTCGAAGCCACGCCGCAGATGCTCGAGTACGGCGCGGCGCTGCTCGGCGCTCCAGTCGTCACCCCAGCTCAGCGCGATCCACGGGCCCTCGCTGCAGCTCGGGCTGGGAGCCTTGGCAAAGGCACTGACGGGAAAACAGAGCAGGGCCGCTATGAAGGCCACTTGGACCAGTGACTTCATCACGGCTTGGCGGGCGAGCCCTTGCAGCTCGCTCGCACTTCGTTCACGTGTACCCCTTTCGGGTGCCGAGCTAGGTAGCGACTTTGAGCGGCGAGGCAGCGTTTCTGATCTCCCGCTTGATCATAGCTCAACACCAGCTGAGCGAGGGCGTCGTCGTTCAACTCACGGTCTTTCGCGGCCTGCTCCAGGGCGTCGGCGGCGCCTTCGGGATCCGCCTCGCGGGTGCGCTTGAGCCTCCCAAGCTCTAGCGCAGCGAGACTTGCATGGCGATCCTTGGGGAAACGCTTGAGCAAGCTCTCGTAGCCTGCGATGGCCGCCTTGTAGTCGCCCCGCCGGCGCGCCAAGGTGGCTTGGTCGAAGAGCGCTGCCGCCTGGGCTTCCTCGCTGGGGCGGGCCGCACTCGGGCTCGGGGGCGAGCTCGTGTTCGCGCCTGGGGCTGGCGCTTCAGGCGCTGCCGCCACACTCGGCGTCGGCGTGGGGGGTGGCGTGGTGCTCGTCAGTGGCGGGGGCAAGGTGCTGGACCAGTGACCCCCGGCATGCACCCGGGTGAGCAGCCCTTGGTCCTCGCGGCTCACGACCTCGACGGTGCCCTCACTCACATCGACCTGACTCACATTTCCGTCGGGATCTACCTTCACCACGAAGCGGGTGCCCACGACCTTTACCTCATGGTGCGCGAGCATCACGGAGAAACGCCGGTCGGGGTTTGGAACGACCTCGAAGTAGGCGCTGCCCGAGCGCAGGTCGATGCGCACACTGAGCGGCGTGCCTTCGACGACCTCCAGGTCGGTCCCGGGCTGGGAAACCACAGAGGACCCGTCGGGTAGCTTCAGACGCGTCGGCTGCGCCAACTCCGTGCGGTGGGTGTACGCCTGCCACTGGTGCACGCCAACACCGACGACCGCCAAGCTGGCGACGAACAGCGCGCTACGGATCGCGCGTCGCTTCCGCCGCAGGCCACGCCGTTTGTGGTGCACGCCGCTCCACAAAGTCTCGCGCTCGGCGCTCGAGAGCTCAGGCTCTTGCAGGTGACCTTCAAGCGCCACGGGTGCCTCCACGGTCGAGCTGCAGCTCGAGCTGACTCTCCGCTGCTGCCAGCCAGCGCTTGGTTGTCGACAACGAGCGGCCAAGCTGTTCGGCCACTGCTGGCACGCTGAGCCCTTCGACGCGGCGCAGGATCAATGCCGTGCGCAAGTTTGGATCGAGCTTCGCTACCGTGCGGTAAATGGCTCGCAGCTCCACGAGGACGTCTGGAGGAGCGCTGGGACTCACGAGCTCCGCGATCGCGAGGTCGTCTGGCGGTGCCGAGCGGGAGCGGCGAAACCCCAAGCGGTTCAGCAGTCGTTGTTTCCGAAGGCGGTTCTTCACGATGTGAATCGCGATGCCTCGTAGCCAGCCTCCGAAGGCCTCCGCTTCGCGTAGGCGGTGGAGACTCTCCATGGCTTGCACGAACACGTCTTGCACGATGTCGTCGTGGTCGGCGGCATCCGGCAGCAGGCGACGCACGAAGCCATACACGCGTTCCACGTGAAGCCGGAACAGCTCGGACTGCGCGGGCTCTTCTCCAGCGCGGGCGCGCGCGACCAGCTCCGCCAGGCTGCGCTCGGCAGCCGGGGGCGTCGGTTGGGGGAGACGGAGGACTTTTGCGTGCACGGGGCCTAGGAACTTGGTCACACGAAGCGAGAGAAGCGGTTCATCTTTTCTCGATTCACCCGCTTTTCGCCTGGGAAAGCGCCGAATGGTGCGTTTCTGTATGGATTGACTCGCGACCCCAGTTTTTTTTGGACCGCTTGTGGGGCGCGGGGTGACTTAGCTCCGACACCGGCGTTGCCCTGCAGCGTCTCGAACGAGTGTGGAGGATTCCAGTATGCGCAAAGTGTTCCCTTGGTTCTTGGTCTCGACTCTGGCTGCGGCGGGGCTCGTCGCGTGCGGGAGTGACGGCTCGAGCGATGGGAGCGGCGGCTCCGGTGGAGGCGGCAACGGGGGCTCGAACGCAGGGGGCAACGGCGCGACCGGGGGCACTGGCGCGATTGGCGGCAGCGCGGGATCCGCACAGGGAGGATCGTCGCAGGGAGGGTCTGCTCAAGGTGGCTCCGCGCAGGGGGGCACTGCAGGCGTCTCGGGCAGTGGTGGCTCCGGCGGGAACGTCACCATCGGGGACTGCAACGACGGCATCGACAACGACGGAGATGGCTTCACCGACTGGGGGAGTGATCTCGGCTGCGCGAACGCTGACGACGATGAGACCTCTGGCACCCGTGGGGAAGAAGACGGCTTCACCACCTACGACGTCGCGGTCGATAGCCAGCTCGTCTACGTCAGCGACAGCGAAGGCGACGACAACAACGACGGCAGCACGCCGGCGACCGCCGTGAAGACGCTCACCAAGGGTGCCTCGCTGGTGCGGGACGGCGAGAACGACTTCTTGTTACTCAAGCGCGGGGACACCTGGCGTGGGGAGAACCTCGGGCGCTTCAAGTCAGGTAAAGACGCAGCGCACCCGTTGGTGATCGCCGGCTATGGGGAATCGACGGCGCTGCCGCGCATCGAGGTGGACCGGAACTTCATCGATCACAACGGCAAGGCGCGCAGCTTCGTGCACCTCGTAGGGCTCGAGATCGTTTCCTATCCAAAGATCCCTGGGGATTCAGCGTTTGATGGCGCAAGCGGTGGCGGCCTCCGCTACGTCGGCGGAGGCAGCGGCCTGCTCATCGAAGGTTGTCACTTCCTCTATGGCGAGCTCGTGTTTCAGTCGTACGACGTCGAGCACTACGACGGCATCGAAGTGCGTAGGAACGTGATCGAGAGAAATTACCACGCGGATACATGCGGCAACAACTCGGCCTATCGTCCCTCCGGTATCTACTCGAGCCACGTCGACAACCTGCTGATCGAAGAGAACCTCCTGGATCACAACGGGTGGAACGAAGATCAGGTCAGCTCCGCGTGCGCCACCATCTACAACCACGACATGTACTTGAACGCGGATCACCTGGTTATTCGCGGCAATATCATCGCGCGGGCCTCCAGCATGGGCATCAAGATGCGCGCTGACGATACCGGGGGCGCCGATGACCTCGTCTTCGAGAACAACCTGATCGTCGACGGAGAGATCGGCATCGGGATCGGAGGCAACTCGGACCTGCCAGACCGCTTCTCCAACGTGCAGATCAAGGACAACGTGTTCACGCAGATTGGCCTGAGTCAGCCGACGAATCGTCCTTTTGCTTGGCTCTTGGACGTCGCCGACAACGCAACGGCAACCATCGAGGGCAACTACTTCCTGCATCAGCCCTGGCACAACAACGGCTACGGCATCAGCATCGGCAGCGGCTCTGCCAGCAACATCACGATCAACGACAATCTGTTCTACGACCTCAAGGGCAACGGCATCATCCTCAAGCCGCAGAGCGGGTGGTCCAACGTCGCCGTCACCAAGAACCGCATCATCGATCCGACCAACGGATCGTGTCTGATCAAGCATGAAGGCTCCTTCGCGGCAGTGAGCTACGCGGACAACGAGTACAGCTCGGGTAGCGGTCAGCGCTTCTGCGTCGATGGCAGCGACCGCGATTTGGCGGCGTGGAAGTCGGCCTCGGGGGAGTCCACCGCTGCGGCGTGGAGTGGCTCGTTCAGCGATCCGGATCGCACGCTCGGCAGCTACTCCGGGACCGTCGGCCTGCCGGCCACCATCGAAGGCTTCCTGGACGCCGCGCTCAAACAGAGCCGCTTGAACTGGCGCACGGATCTGCAAGCCGCGGCGGTCAACGACTACATCCGCGCCGGCTTCAACTGAGCGATCCACTCCACGAAGCGCTTCCGTAACTTGCTAGGACAGCACCTCGAGAGTGTAGGTGCAGCGACCACCAGAAACGGCCAGCGACGGGACGAAAGTTGTCCCTCGGCGGCCCGTTCCGATAGCCATCCTTCACGCGCCCCTGACACTTGCTTCGTGCAAGTTGGGTGGCGCGAACGGCTGAGGGACCGCCGTAGGTGCGGCCCCACTGGAGGTTCTGCTTGTCCATCCCGCTCACCGTCGAATTGTTACCGCGCGAAAACGACCTGTCGGCCGACTCACGGCAGGAGGCTTCACCGGTCTCACGACGTCGTTGGCTTCAGACTGGCGCCGCCATCCTCGGCGCCTTGACTGGCGTGGGCTACACCAGCGGCGCGAGCGCGGCGACGCGAGTCGTGGCGCTCGGCGAGGTGGAGAGCAAGGTGAGGCGAGACGAGCGCTGGCTGCAGCGAGAGCTGAAGAAGGCGCTCAAGGCAGAGCTCGGGCGCATGGAGGTACCGAAAGGGGCCCGCGAACAGTACGTGCTCAGCGTGAACCTGACGCAGCTCTTCACCAAGCAACGCGAAGGGCGCGATCCGAAGCACGGTGAAGCCGAGAGCACGGCGGTGATCTCCGCGGTGCTGCGAAAGCGGAAGGGCGGCACGTTGCACGCGATCCTGCGTGGCAAGGCGACTGCGGTGGATTCCCACGTGGACGCGCGGGAGATCGAGCTCTCGGCGCTGCAAGGAGCCGTCCACAGCGCGCTCCGCCGCGTACCCGACGCGATCACCGACTGACGGCTCCTTTGATAGCTCGCTGTCAAAGGATTAGCAGCGGAGACGATCGCCCTTCGAGTCCGTGCTCTGCTCAGCCTGTGGGTCCACATGGGGCCCCAAGGAGGAGCCCATGCACGCCGATCGCTACGATGCCCTATTGGGAGAGCTGCACGCTTACGCGCCGCTGTACCCCAAGTTCGGTTTCAACCTCGCGAATCACGCGCCCATGGTACTGGATGCACTGTGGGAGCTGGGAGCCGACTCCCATGCGAAGACGTGGCTCTCCGAGAGCACTCCGGATCTCGCAAGATTACCGCATGGGAACGTGCTCGGGCTGCGTGAGCGCGCATCGGCGCTCGGCGACACCTCACGCGCTGCAGACTGGATCGCGACGTTCACCGCTGAACTCGAAGCACAAGGTGTCGAGCGCACGCTGCGCGTCGCCCTGCCGTTGCTCACACCCGGGGTGATGGCGGCGTCGCTCCACGGCGTGCTCCGCACGGCTCACGCGCTGCGTGCGCTGTCACGAGCCCGCACTCCGGTGCGCCTCGCTGAGCTTGCCCACGGGCTCGGGACCTGGGCGGCTTGCTATCAGCTGCTGCCGGGGCTCGAGCGTCCGACGTTGCTGGCGAGCCAACGCTTGTCGCCCCTCGAGTGGCTCGCGCAGGGACCGCTCTTGCCCCAGGCGGAGCGCCTCTCGGGGCTGCTGCACGAGATCGTCAGTCCGCTGGCTAGCCACGAACCGTGGCTCGAACACTTGCGGCGCCTGGGGTCGGTGGTCGCCGATGAGTCCGCGCTGCACGCCATCGCAGCGTGGTCCGCGGAGCGCCTGGTGCTGGATCCCGAGGGAAGTAATGCGCACCTGCACGGGGTGACCGTGCCGAGCAGTCTCGTGTGGTTTGGGCCCTGGGTCGAGCAAGGTCAACTCGACGTTCTCGCGCGACACGTGGTGCTCGGCCTCGGCGCGGTGCACGCCGCGAGCGCTTCAGACGGCGCCAGCCAGTGCGCTCCCAAGGAGCACCTCTCCCCCAAAATCCTGGTCGAACAGGCGCTAAAGAGCGGCGACGACCACGCGCTGAAGGTCACCGAGGCTGCGCTCCGCATCTCAGCTCGGGGACGCGTGGACGACCGCTGGCTGGTGCGCGGAGCTGAAAAGTGGGTGCGGCGCGCCAACGCTCGACGCGCCGCCTGATACCTCAGTAGCGGTTCTGCTAATGTTTTGTCAGATCACTCCTTGGTGAGCTTGCACTTGTCGAGCCAGCCACCGCGCCACTCCCCCTCGAATTTCACCTTGCTGTTCTTCTCGATCTTCGGGTCGCCTTCGAGCACGCACTTGAAGGAGTTGGTCTTGGCTTCGTCATCTGCGACGTAGGCCCAGTGGTGGGTTTGACCGTTCAGCTTCGTGGTCTCGAAGAAGTACATCACGCCGCTGCCGCTCAGCGATTTGCCCATCAGCTTGGCGGCGTTTTCTTTGACGGTCTTGGGGGTGAGGTCCGTCGTAGGGACCTCCGCCGCTGGTGCTTCTGCCGCAGCGCTCGCAGCCGCCACAGGTGCTGATGCCGCCGCGGGTGCGGTGGTTGCGCTGGCGCTCCCTTTGGCGTCGCCAGCTTCTTGGTTGCAGGCCATCGCGAGTAGCCCGAGCGCTGCCAGCGTTCCCAACTTGTGCATCATGTCTCTCGTCCTCTCCATTCATGCGGCCTTCACCGCTTGTGGGGACGATATACGCCGAGGTCCGCTCGGCGATACCTCGTTAGCCGCTGTCGCTGGGGAGAATGCGGCTCTCGAAGTTGAGAATCAGCGCTCGCTCGGCGCGCCGGCGAACCAAGGTTGACCGTAGGCGCCAACGCCCGCCATGCGACCCATGCTTTGCCATGCGGCAATTAGCTGGCCGCGCTCATCGGGCGTGAAGGTGTCTGGCCGCGTGTCGAGCTCCCGTTTCGCTACGGACAGCCAGGCATCGGCGCGCACGGCGTCGCCCACGGCGAGGTAGGAGAGGCCGCGGTACAACGCGTAGTGCGCCTGATCTTCCCGGGAGAGCGCTGCATAGTCCGCTTCGGCATCGCTGAACTCGTTCAGCGCGTCGGGGTAGCGCGCGTCGCGGTAGTGGTCGCGCCCCAGCTCCCAGCCGCTGCGGCAGCCAGCGAGGCCCAGCAGGCAGAGGACGAGGGCAGGGGTGAACGGGTTCCGCCACATGGGGGCCTTGTCGGTCGCTCCACGCCCGAGTTGCGCCGCAAGTTCAACGTGCGCGGTTCAGAGCGGCGCCGCTGAATCCATGCCGCGCCGCCGAATCAACCATGCGCCGCCGAACCAACATCGCGCCGCCCGATCAACATCGCGTCGCCGAACTCATGCAATTTGAGATCGTGCGCGGCGGCCAGCTGCCAGGCGGCATCGAGTGCGCCGTCCGAGGCGAAGGCACGGGTGAGCTCGCGGTGACTGCTGCCTGCCTCGTGGATCCCGGTGAGCAACACGTCGACGACTTGCGGCTCATAGTCCGCATGGAGTCGCAAGCTGGCGAGCCCAGAGCCGTGCTGCAGCGCACCTCCAGGCAACGCCGCGGCCTCGAGGGCACGGGTCGTGCTGCTTCCCACCGCCACAATCAGGCTGCCCCGCTCCCGCGCCGCGCTGACCGCGGCCATGGTTGCCTCGGGGATCTCGTAGCGTTCAGGGAAGGGCAACAGCGCGTCGAGCGCGGCGTCCCCCGTGGAAGAGATCCCCGCGGCATGCGTTAGCCAGGCGAGGTGTTGTCCGGCTTCTTGCAGCGCGCTCAGCACGCTCGCGCTGAGGTGCCGTCCAGCACTCGCCGGCTCGATAGCCCAAGGTCGGCCGACGTAGCTGTTCTGTACTTCGCTGAGCTGGTGGGCGCGCGAGGTGTACGCGTACTGGATGGGCGCGCCGCTCGCGTAGAGCGCGTGAAGCAGCCTGCGATAGCCGCCAGCGCAGCGGAGTTCGAAGAGGCGCCCGCTTTGACCCAGCACCTCAAAGCGCACGCCGGCGGCGGAGCGCAGTCGAGCCCCGACGGGTAGCTGCTGCACCGGACCACGCTGCTCGGTCTGCACCTGGTAGTTCCCGCTCCCGAACCCGATCGCGCTGAAGTCGCCGCTCTCGTCGTTCAGGCTGGCTATTCGGAGCTCGATGCGCGTGCCACCGCCTTCCACCTCGACCCACAGGGCCGCGGGGAGCACCGCGGCGTCGTTGAGCACCCAGAGAGTTTCCTTGGGGAACAGCCTGACCAGGCGCCCCTTGGGCAAGACGCGGCTCTCCCCCTCCGTGTTGACGTAGATCACACTGCCTTCGCCATTGGGGCGTGGTAGGCGCTGGGTCAAGAGTTCGGGCAAGTGCCCTGAGACCGGTCGCTCTAGAATCGCGTTCATGCTGCCTCCAAGGCGCTGAGCTCCCGCGTCGAGAGTCGGGTGCCGTTCGGGACGCGGTACGGGGAGCCGAGCAGGTTGGCGAGCTGGACGGCGACCGCGCTTGGAGGGGCCAAGCTCGCTGGGTCTGCGTCGGGGATGGCCGCGCGGTGCATCTCGGTGTCCATTTCCCCGGGGTCCACGCTCAGCACCCGCAGGCTTTCTCCAAGCTCCGCGGCGAGAGTGCCGAGCAGGTGATCGAACGCCGCCTTGGAGGCCGCGTAGGCTCCCCAGGTTGGGTAATGTTCCACCGCGGCGTCGGAGCTGATCCCCAAGACGACGCCGCGCCCGTGGAGCAGAAGGTTCCCTGCCACGGCTCGCGTCAGTGCGAGTGGCCCAAACACGTTGGTGCGAAACACCTGTTGCAGGCGGGCGCTGTCACCATCGAGCAACGGCCCGAGGGGTGTTTCCCCGAGGTCTGATGCGTTGTGGACCACGGCATCCAGGGGGCCCACCAGCGCCTGGGCGACGCCGGCGACCCGCGTCGCATCGGCCAAGTTGGCGACATCAGCGACGATTGCCTCAGCCTTCGCGCCCCGCGCTTCGCCCAGCTTCCTTGCTTCAGCCGTCGCTGCTTCCAGGTCGTCGGCGTTGCGGGCAACCAGGGCCACGTTGACACCTCGGCGGCAAAGTTCGAGCGCCAGCGCGCGCCCCAAACCACGGCTGGCGCCAGTGATCAATACTGAACTGACGCCCCAGTTGAGCGGATCTCCATGCGGCATTTGCTTCCTCCTCATGCCAGGAACCATGCGGCCGCCCTGACGACGTGTCGTCAGCGTTGCTATTGCGTTGACAGCTTGATACTAGCTTGGCCGATGGCGATCTCGAATGGTGCCGAGGGGCAGCCGGCAGGCTCCCCCCGGGTGGACCAAGCGGCGGCGGAGCGCGCTGCGACCAACCTGGCGAACAACATCCGTGCGTTGCGCGAGCTGCGGAAGCTCACTCAGCAGCAGCTCGCGCAGCTGTCGGGCGTGCCGCGCCCGACGGTTGCGAACCTCGAGACCGGCGGCGCGAACCCAACCCTCGGCGTGTTGGTGAAGATCGCATCCGCCCTGGGCGTGAGCATCGAGGAGCTGATTCTGGCGCCGCGCTCTTCTGCGAAGTTGTATCCGGCGGGAAGCCTGCCGAGTCGCACACGAGGCAAGGTGAAGGTGCAGAAGCTCTTGCCAGACCCGATTGTTGGCCTCGAGATCGAGCGCTTCGAGCTACCTGTGGGCGCGAAGATGACCGGCATCCCACACACGCCGGGAACGCGGGAGTACCTCACCTGCGAGACGGGGGAGATCGAGCTCGCGGCGTCAGGCGATGTGTTTCGCCTGAACCCCGGCGACGTGGTCGCTTTCCGTGGGGATCAGAATCACTCCTACACCAACCGCGGGCGCAAGACCGCAGTGGCCTATAGCGTCGTCGCCCTCGCCCCCGCTCCCGTCTGAACACTCAGTTCAGGCCCAGGGAATGGCCGAGGGTTTGGGGGAGAGGACAGCTCCTAGCTAGCTCAAGCCAGCGGATGCCAGTCGTCGCCCTCGGAGCTCTGCTGAGCGGCCTCCTCCGCAGCGATCAGCTCGCGCTCCCAAGCCTCGGGCATCTGCGCCGCGAGCGCCCGGTTCTCGCGGTCGTGCTCGGCTTGATCCAAGAGCGCCGCGATACGCTCGAGCAAGACGTGAGTCGTCGATTTATCGAGGGCCGATAGTCCCACCGCGTCCGGTTCGTTCTTCACCGCAGCGACCTCGTCGGGGCTCAAGCGGTCGAGCTTGTTGTAGACCAAGAGCCGTGGGATCTGGTCGAGCTCCAGCTCCTCCAACAGCTTCTGTGTGGTGTCGATGTGGGTCTGGTGCTCGGCGTCCGAAGAGTCCACGACCTCGAGCAACAAATCCGCGTCCGCCGCCTCTTCGAAGGTCGCGCGAAACGCCGCGAATAGATCCTTCGGCATGTTGCGGATGAAACCCACGGTGTCTGTCAGTACGATTTCATTGCCCTGCGGAAGCCTGAGGCGGCGCGCGCGAGTGTCCAGCGTGGCGAAGAGCTTGTCTTCCGCCAGCACCGAGGCACCGGTGATGGTGTTCAACAGCGTGCTCTTGCCGGCGTTCGTGTAGCCGACGATGGCCACCACCGGAGTGTCGCTGCGCGCCCGCTGCCGACGACGCTCCGCGCGCTGCCGCTCGAGGTGCTTCAGCTCCTTCTCGAGGCGGGTGACGCGCTCACGCGCGCGGCGCCGCCCGATTTCTAGCTTCGTTTCACCCGGTCCGCGACCGCCGATGCCACCCGTGAGGCGGCTCAAGGCGTCGTCCTTCTGACCCAAGCGGGGCAGGCGATACTTCAGCTGAGCGAGCTCGACCTGCAGCTTGCCGTCTCGAGTCTCCGCGCGCTGGGCGAAGATGTCCAAGATCAGCTGGGAGCGATCGATCACCTTGAGGTCCGTGCGCGCGGCGATCGCCGACGCCTGAGCCGGTGTGAGGTCGCAGTCGAAGATCAGGTTTTCGACGTCCAGGTCGATCGCGCGCATCACGACCTCTTCGAGCTTGCCACGGCCGAACACGAACTTCGGGTCCACACGCTCTCGCAGCTGAAGGATGCTATCCACCACTTCGACGCCAGCGGTCTCCGCGAGGCTCGCAAGCTCAGCCAGGCTCGCCCGCGCGTGTGCGGCGCCGCCCTTCTTCTTCTCCGCGACGTGCACCAAGATCGCCCGGCCGTCTTTGGCCTCGACCTTGCGGGTGCGCGCGCGCCGCGCGAACTCCGCCTCCAGCCCCTCGATCAACTCGCCGAAGTTGGGTCCGGGTGTTCCGTAGGGAACCGGCCCAACCACCTCGTAGGGTGCGCTGTCCGCGTCCTCTGCGCCGGGGCTCGGTGGGATGTTGTACGCCCAGGTGAAGCTCTTTGCTTCACCCTCCGGGCTCAGCAGCACCGCAGCTACCAGGTCGAGCCGGAGCCGAGTCAAGTCGGTGAGGTCGTCGTGAGTGAGCGGCTCGTTGAACAGATGGGTGTGGATCAGACGCAAGGCGCGGAAACGACCTTGAGCGGCCCTCAAGCGACCGATGTCTGGCAGCATCAGGCCTGTGGCGCTGCCGACGATCACCGACTCCACGCTGCCCGAGCGATGGACCAAGGCGCCGACCTGGCGCTTGGTCTCCCGCGACGCTTCCACCAAGGAGCGCACCAGCTCCAAGGTTGCGATCTGTTCCAGCGGCACTCGGCGGCGATAGATGCGCTCGAGGGCCTTGTGTGCGCGCGGCCCGAGGCCGCTTGTGTTTCCGAAGATTTCCGTCATTCAGCTCGCCCGGCGGCGGCCTTGAATGGGCGCCACGACATTCCCCGGGGGTAGAGCGGAGGCTAGCACGCTTTTCAGGGGAGTCCCGAGGCGGCGGGTGGCCGACGAGAGGGTCGCTCGCCGAAGCGCTCGATGGCCACGCGGCCCTTGCCGCTGCGCTTCACGCCGTACATCACCCGGTCGGCCAAGGCGAGCAGCGCCGCGGCCTCTGGCGGGGCTGACTCGACCCACACGATGCCCACGCTGGCCGACAGCTCGGCCTTGGGGAACGCCTCGCCCACCTCCTGGGTGCTCGCCAGGATGCGCGCCGCGATTGGCCCGAGGGCCTCGAAGGGCGTATCCACGCAGATAAACGCGAACTCGTCGCCGCCGAGGCGCGCGGCGACGTCGTCCCGCCGGAGCGCAGCCTTCAGTGACTCTGCCGCGTGCTTCAGCGCTTGATCACCCGCTTCGTGACCGTAGGTATCGTTGAGTCGTTTGAAGTTGTCCAGGTCGAGGTAGCCGAGGGCGAAGTGCGTGCGATGGTGCTCTGCCCGCAAGAGCTCGCGGCCAAGCAGGTGCTCAAAGGCCAAACGATTGGCCAGACCCGTTAGCGGGTCCGTCCGCGCGAGCTCCGTTTCCGCGCGTAACAGAAGCCGCAGGTCGTCACGCTGCTTCTTGATGCGGCGGAGAAAGAGCGCCACACCGACGTAGATCACGAGCCGCGTGAATGCGTTCCAGAGCGTCGGCAACGTGTCTGTGTAATAGGGGGCCTCCGCCAGGTACCAGGAGCCGGCCGCCGCGAGGGCCAGCGCCACGCTCCAGCGTGCGCCGACCTGCCACGCGAGCCAGGCGACGGGTCCCAGGTAAAACAGCGAGAAGCCCCAGCGCGGCCCGGTCGCGTAGTCGACGTAGCCGACCGCCGCGACTGCAGCCGATGCCAACACGACCTTGGCCCAGGCCACCTGACGCCCAGCGCTTTCCGCAGCGGATGCAAGCTCCCTCACCATCGGCCTCTAGAATCGGACTCGAGCCTACCGATTCCTGGAAGAACCGACCATGAGGCACGGTTGTCCCAATTACGGGCTTGCAGAACTAGAAGCGTGGCCGCGCGGTGCAGCTCGGGGCCTGTTCGGTGGCGAACGGGCCGAACCTCCGCGCGGCTTCGGCGGCGTCCCGCCCCGCCCAACTCGGGCGGACGTAGCGTACCCGCACCGCTTTGCGGTTGCCCCGGGCGCACACGGGCGCGATGGTCCCGCCGGGAGGAAGTCAGATGGAAGGTTTGGTTGGACTGACGCTGTTTGCCGTCATGGGCTTCGGCTTCTTCGTTCTGGTTTTGATTTTCAAGGCGCTGCGCATCGTGAACGAGTTCGAGCGCGGCGTCGTGTTTCGCCTGGGTCGGGTCAACTCGGACAACGTGAAGCAACCCGGGCTGCGCTTGCTCTTGCCGTTCATGGACAAGATGGTGAAGGTCGACATGCGCACGGTCACTCTCGATGTGCCGCCGCAAGAGGTGATCAGCAAGGACAACGTCACCATCAAGGTGAACGCGGTGATCTACTTCCACGTGATGAACGCGACGGACGCGGTGATCAAGATCGCGAACTACTACACCGCGACCTCGCTCTACGCGCAGACGACGCTGCGGAACATCCTGGGTCAGCACGAGCTTGATGAGATCCTCGCCGAGCGGGAGAAGATTGGCCGCGCGCTGCAAGAGATCATCGATCAGGCGACGGACGCTTGGGGCATCAAGGTGACCGCGGTGGAAATCAAAGACATCGAGCTGCCCGAGGTCATGCGTCGCGCGATGGCCAAGCAAGCCGAGGCTGAGCGTGAACGTCGCGCCAAGATCATCGCCGCTGAAGGCGAATTTCAGGCGGCGCAGCGCCTGCAAGAGGCTGCTGGCGTGCTGGCGCAGAACCCGGCGGCGATTCAGCTCCGCTACCTGCAGACGCTGGTCGAGATCGGTGTCGAGCAGAACACCACCGTGGTGTTCCCGCTCCCGATGGATCTACTCAAGGGCTTGCAGAACTTCGGAGCTTTGGGTGCCAACGTGGACCCAGGTGCCGGACCCAACACCAAGCGCATGAGCGGCGGTGCCTGAATCCGCGAGGAATCAGGCGAATCAAGAAAACCGCGCGTTGGCGAGAGCCGGCGCGCGGTTTCGTGCGTTTGGCGACTACGTGCCGAGGTCGTACTCGATGACCTTGTCCGAATCGAGCTCGTAGCGAAACTCGAGATCGGTGGATCCGGTGGCGACTTCGAAGGTGACCCAACCCGAAGACCGCGTGCCCGTTTCCTCGAGAGTGGAGCTCTGAAGCCGGGGTTCGCAGGTGCCGCGAAAGCTGTACGTGTGGGGCAGCCCTTCGGAGTCGATGAGCCTCATGTTGTACGGTGCAGGAGTGAACGGCGTGTCGCTCGTGGCTTCGAAGGTCATCTCGATTCCCACCAACCGCTGCCCGGCCTTCTTGAGCGCGCTCTTTTCGTAGTACCGAGCCTCACACTCGGCCATTGCGGTGAGCGTGAGATCGAAGCCAAGTCGGTGCGCCGTCTCGCCGATCCTCAGGCTGCCAGCCTTCCGGCGCCTCGCGTCGGCTCTCTGGGGAACAGGGGCCGCCGGCTCGTCGGCGCTCGAGGTCGCAATGGGGGCGGCGATGACCACGGACTCAGGATGTGCGGGTTTCGCGGAACAGCCGAGTTGTGCTGTCACCGAAGCTAGGGCGACTAACGAAGTCACCGCGCGAATCGAGGAGGAACGCATGGCTAGGAGCCTAGCCAGATCGACGCCCGAGCCCCAACTCGCAAACCTTCGAAGAGCTTCCACTAAGCGTTGCCGTACGGTTTCAGAAGCACAAAACGCCTAGAGGCCCGCTCCGTAGAGCGGGCCTCCCAGACGCAAGCGCGGCGGGCGCTATTCGTCCTCGTCACCGCCCTCGTCGCCATCATCGTCTCCGGGTGGGCCGGCGCCGTCACCGATCCCCGGCTCCCCATCGGGACCCGGCGGGTTGGCCGAGATGGGCTCTTCAGGGGGCGGCGGATTGCTCGTGTGCTCCACCGTACCGGGAGGGTTCGAGTGTTCCTCCACTTCTGGGGGGTTGGCCGTGGGCTGACTTCCACCGCAAGCGGGCAGCAGCGCGGCGGTCAGCACGAAGGCGGGGGCGAGTTTCTTGATTCGACGCATACATCTCCTCAGGGTTGAGCGTTCGTCGGCGAACGCTAGCCACACGTCGGAGCTTACACGCTCTGTGCCAATCCGGCTTCTGGACCTGACAAACGTCGGCGCCACGGGCACACTCGCCGGCCCATGGCGCTCCTCACCCCCCTCGATCGATCCGCTGCCGCTGCCATCGTCCAGGGCTACGGCCTGGAGCTCACCGGCTTCGAGCCGCTCGCTGCTGGGAGCGTCAACTCGAATTTTCGCGTCGATACCGCCCAGGGGCGCTTTTTCTTGCGGATATACGAGGAGCAGCCGGAGGCGGGGGCCCTGCGTGAGCTGGAGCTGTTGCGGGGGCTCGCGGCGGCGGGCGTGCCGACCACGGTGCCGCCGCTGCGCCTCGATGGGGCAAGCGTGTCGCACCACCAAGGCAAGCCCGTCGCGCTCTACCCATGGGTCGAGGGAGACATCGTGTGCACGGAACGAGCCGATGCACAGCGCTGCGAAGCCGTGTCTGCAGCGCTGGCACGCGTGCATTTGGCCGGCGCGAGCTTGCCGCAGCAACCAGCGAGTCGCTTCGACGTGGACGCTCTGCGGCAGCGCCTGAGCCTGATTCAGCGCGACGCCTCCTCAGAGCTTTGCCGTGCGGCAAAGGAGATCGAGGCGCTGCTGCCAGGGGTCGAACAGGCGCGGGTTCCCGACTTGCCCCAGGGTTTGATCCACGGGGATCTGTTCCGAGACAACGTGCTCTGGAGCGGCGACGAGGTCGCCGCGCTGATCGACTTCGAGAGCGCTTCTCAAGGCGTGTTCGCTTTCGACCTGATGGTGCTCATCCTGTCCTGGTGCTTCCGCGATCATTTCGATCACGACCGCGTACGAGCGATGCTCCGGGGCTACCAGCGCGTGCGTCCGCTGAGCGCCGAGGAGCGCAGGGGTTTGGGGGGAGAGGGAGCCCTTGCGTGTCTGCGCTTCGCCACCACCCGGATCACCGACTTTTCGATGCGGGCAGCACCGGGCAAGCCGCCAGTCCGAGACTACCGCCGCTTCCTGCAGCGCCTCGACGAACTGGCGCAGCCTGAACTCCGCGAGCTGCTCGAGCGCGGCTGAGTCATCGCTCTGTTGGTTCTGGCCGCGCTGCTAGCGCTCGCGCTCTGCTAGCGCTCGCGCTCTGCTAGCGCTCGCGCTCTGCGACGAAATAGATCGCGATGGGCTTTGGCTCGCTCGCGGCCCAGCTCAGCTGGACTCCGAACGTTGGGCGCTTGTAGTCAGTCACTACGCCGAGCTTTCTCCAGCGGCGCATCTTGTCGCGACCGATGGCCAGATCGAGGTTCTGGCTCGTGCTCCGTTCGATAGCGAGCGTGTGTTCGGCGAAGGCGTCATTCCCCCAGTTGTCGTCGGGGGTGAGCAGGTGGAGCTGGTCGGTGCTGCAGCCTTTGCAGCGAGTGCGGAAGCCATAGAGCAAGCCAGGGATGATCGCCTTGGCCGTGGCCCGCACGCGACTCGTGACCCAGACTCGGCACTCGCGACGACTGAGCCAGCCGGTCGCTGCGTCCAACTGGATGTTGCCGTCGGGATCGAGCTTGAGAGTCTTCCATGCGACGCCCGAGTAGAACTCGTAGCTCGGCGAGCAGTGCGCCATCACACCGCCGCGCAGATCCGCGCGCACGGGTTGCCGGTCCAGGGACTCCTGGATCCAGCCAAACGCCGCATCCTTCACCGCGAGACGTACGTCGTCACCGCCGCGCGCTAGCGCGTCTTCGCGACGTTTGAAGTTCGTGAAGGAGAGCACCAAGTCGTCCGCCTCCACTGCGGACGGCCGGGTGAGCGGCCGTGGGTAGCGCTTGTCTTCGGGGCCGACTTCGAAGAGCGGGAGCGCTTCGAGGTCGAGTGACTCGGACTTCACCGGGAGCTGAGGCGGATGCACGTCGCGCTGGAGGCGAGCGAGGCTGCGCCTGCCCAGCTTGCGCGGTGGGGGCATCGCGAGCGCGTGGCTCTCTTGAGTCCAGTTCGCAACGGATGACGGCTTGAACTTCACGGCAGGGGCTCCGTCCAGGCTCTGGAGGAAGGCGCTCAGCGCTTCGATGTCTTCGCGGTCGAGCTGGGCGCTGTGGCCCATCTGGGTGTCGGTTGCGCGCAGCAGGATTTGCAGCGTCGGATAGCGACCGTCGTGAAAATAGGGAGCGGTGCCCCCGACGAAGCTGAGCGATGGGGTGTCGAACTCGAAGTGGCTCTCGACGGGTCTGCCGCTCTTCACGTCGTGGCGCTGATTGTCGCTGCCACCTGCCACGTGGCACCTCGCGCACCCGGTCTCCTCACTGAAGAACAGGGCTGCGCCGCGCTGGTACTTCGCCGAGCCTCGGTCTGTTTCCGTACGGTGAGGTGCGGGCATCACGGCTAGCCAGGCCTTGAGCGCCGCGAGGTCTTGCTTGGACTCGGGGGCGTTCAAGCCGCGACCTCCCAGGGCACGAAACGTCAGCTCCAGGTGATGATCCAAGTCGCGGTGGTCGCCGAACCAGCCAAGCGGCGCCGTGCCTTGGATACGACCCGCGAGCATGATGCTCTGGCGCGGGCCGTCTGGGGTAGACCACGTGAGGCCGTCGTCTCGCCCATCGGGGTGACAGCTCGCGCAGGTGCGGCCATCGAGGGAGAACCGTAGATCAAAGGTGTTGTGGAAGAGCTCGCGCCCGCGCAGCTGCTCGGCGGTGTAGCGCGCCTGCGGTGCGCGCCAGCTGGTGATTCGCGTGACGGCTTCGCGCCCCGACCTCCCGAGGTCGACGAGGGCGAGCTCTCCTGCGAACTGCGACCAAACTGCCGCGCGAGTGCCCGCGAGCGCCACGCCGCTCGGGCCGGCGGGAAGTGGAAAGCGCCGTGATTCCACACGGATTGGATCGGATGCGCGCGCGTCGAGCTCGAGCAACGTGTTGGTGCCCTGGCACGCCACGTAGAGCTTGTCGCGGGCGCTGGTCGCTGCGCGTGGCAGGGTGCACTCTTCCCCCCAGCCGCCCACGTGGTCCCAGTGGTCTGGGGACGCTGCACCTTCGTGGGCGAAGCGAGTGAGGGAAGTTTCCGCGGCGGGGTCGATCACGCTGACCAGTGGCAGGTGTGCGCGCACGCGGAGGCTGCCGTAGCCGTGGCTGATGACTGGGTTGCCCGAGAAGGCGGCTGCCCCGGGGGCGAACAGCCGCTTGCCTTCGCCCAGGCGGGCCAGGGCCAGCGCGAATCCCTGAGTTAGTTTCCTGGTGGAAAAATTTCCGTCGGTGTCGAGGGAGATACGTCGCGCTTGATGTAG
Organism: Polyangiaceae bacterium; assembly: GCA_020633205.1. Classification (NCBI taxonomy): domain Bacteria; kingdom Pseudomonadati; phylum Myxococcota; order Polyangiales; family Polyangiaceae; species Polyangiaceae bacterium. Next base: position 127,075 of record JACKEB010000010.1, on the reverse strand, counting down.
GTCGCCTGCCAGGTCCACCACGGAGACACGACTGCCAACGGCGTGGGAGACGAAGGCGCGGTCGCCGAGCGCCAGCACCGCTCGTGGCTCGCGCTCCAAGGCGACGCGGTACTTGGTGTCCAAGGAATCTGGATCGAGAGCGCTCAGCTGGCGGTCCCAGCTGCTGGTTACCAGGAGCGTGTCTCCGGTTGCTGCGAGGCCGAAGGGCTCGCTCGGCACCCTGGCGGAGCAGCGCAGCTCGAGGGGCCTGGCGATGGCGGTGATCTCGAACACAGCGACGCGATTCGCGTCTTGGAGTGTGACTGCGACGCGACCATCCGCGAGCACCAAGAGCTGAGACGGGGTCACGCCCAGCGGGGTGACGGCGACCTGTCGTCGTTCATCCAGGTCAAACGTGGCGAGCGCGCGTTGGTCGGCATCGGCGACCAGCGCCAGCGTGTGCCCCTTCGATTTCACGATCGCCACACTCGAGCTTGTGTCTGCTGGCAGGCGTCGAACCTCCAGGCTTCCGCGCCGGGCGCACGCAGCGAGGTTTGGCTTTCCGGCGGTCGACGCGTGTTGGCCTTCTCTGGTGCGGGCGGCGCCGGTTGGTGCAGAGCGAGTCTCTGGTGGACGGTTGAGGGCTGGCGCCGAGCAGGCAGCACACAGCAGCGCAAGAGTCAGAACGGCACGCACGCCCCGGCTACGCGGAAGCGTGACGGGCGCCACGCCGCCTCCCATTGGCAGAGTCCGCTGCTCCTCCCCCCCAAACCCGCTTGTTTCCGCAGTCCATCAGGGAAAGTCCGTCGATTCCATTCTGCGGGCGTGGGAACAGCTGCGAAGCTAGACTCGTTGCGCAAGTCGGACTCCGGTGTTTCGGGTCCGCGGCGAGAGGGAGGACGCGTGAGCGACACTCAGCACGGCGAAGCAAATGGCCAGCGCGGGCAAGCGCGCGACTTTCGCGCGTTCATCGCGTCACGCAGCGGAAAGCTACCGAACGGCGGGAGCGCAGAGGAAGTCGGGCCGAGCGAACCCGGCTACGCCTACGTCTCGGATCGAGCGACCCGTGCGGTGTTCGACAAGCTTGTACCCATGCAGCTCGCGGTGGAGGCGGCGGTGCGGGCGTTCTGGCACTTGGAGCTGGGGCGTCTACTCGGTGGCGCCGTCAAGGTCGGCCCAAAGCAGTTTCCGCGAGTCGATCGCATCACTCAGGAGTGCGCCGGGATCCTCGGTATCGCGGCACCGAGCGTGTACGTGGTGAATAGCCCGTACCTGAACGCGGCGACCTACGGCACGAAACAGCACTCGTTCGTCATGGTGCACTCGGCGCTCGTGGATCACCTATCCGACGCCGAGCTGATGAGCGTGATTGGCCACGAGTGCGGCCACATTCACAACCAGCACGTGACTTACATGACCGCGCTGCGCATGATCGAGAGCGTCGGCGGTCGCTTCAGCGCGCTGTTCAGCCTCGGGCTGAGCCTCTCGTTGCAAGCCTGGTCTCGCCGCGCGGAAATAACCTGCGATCGCGCGGCGCTGCTGTGCTGTCAGGACCTGGACGTCGCAACTCGGGCCTTGGCAAAGCTCGCGCTGGGCTCCAAGAAGCTCTACGAAGAGCTCGACGTGGAAGTGTTCCTCGAGCAATACGGCGAAATGCAGGGCAATGTCGGTCGCATCAGTGAGATCTTCTCGAGCCACCCATGGTTACCGAAGCGGGTGCTCGCGCTGCGCAAGTTCGCCGGCAGCGACTACTTCCAGAACCACATGCGGCCCGCTGAGGGTGGCGGCAGCGAAGGCACACCCCTCGGAGAAGTCGATCGCGAGGTCGAAGAAATCGTGAAGGTGCTCGGATGAGCGAGGAACTCAGGGAGTTCGAGGCTCGCCGTGGTGAGCTGCTCGGTGTCCTAGAAGAGGGCGCGAAGCTCGCGCGAGAGGTGGGGTCGGACAGCCTCGCGGAGCGGATGGAAGCCCAGGCGATGGAGCGCCTTCGCTCTGGCAGCTTCCACTTGGTGGTCGTCGGTGAGTTCAACCACGGCAAGACCAGCTTCGTGAACGCGCTGCTTGGCAAGCAGCTGTTGCCCGTGGGCGTGACGCCCACGACAGCGGTGATTCATCACGTGGTGCATGGCGAGGAGCCGAGCGCGCGCCTCGTATTCGCTGATGGGAGCGAGAGCGCCCTGGACGTCGCTGAGCTCAGTCGCTTCAGCGCGCAGGACACAGAGACATCGGAGGACGTTCGCAACAGCGGTGTGCGCGATCGGCCGCCGAGCTACCTCGAGCTTCGCTATCCATCGGCACTGCTCGAGAGCTCCATCACCCTGGTGGACACCCCCGGGGTCAACGATCTGTCGCTGACCCGCGCGGAAATCACCTACGGCTACATCCCACGCTCGGACGCCGTGCTGTTCTTGCTGGATGCGGGGCAACCGTTGAAGGAGAGCGAGCGCCGCTTCCTCGAACAGCAGCTGCTCGAGCGTTCTCGCGACAAGATCCTCTTCGTCGTCACCAAGGCGGATATTTGGAGCCCTGAAGAGCGCGAGCAGGCGCTCGGCTACATCGAGGGGCGCCTGAAGAAGCTGGTCAAGAATCCGAAGCTCTTCGCCGTGAGCGCCCAGGAGGCGCTGGCGGGCAGGGGCGGCGACGTCGAGCAGCTGGTTGGCTACCTCAAGCGGTTCCTCGCGGAAGAGCGCGGGAAGATCCTGCTGGACAACGCGGCGATCGAAGGCCAGCGCGCCCTTGGGGCGTTGAGCCATGGTGTCGAGGCGCGCCGACGCAGCAGCGCTCTCAGCCTGGTGCAGCTCGAGCGACGAATCACGGCCCTGGAGCAAGAACTCGAAGGCAACGCCCGGAGCATCGAAGACCGGCGCCTCGAAATCCGTGAGGCGGCGGGCGCGATCAAGACGGGGGCGCGCAAGGACCTGCAGCATTTCGTTGACGACACGCTAGCTCGCTTGCCAGTGCTGCTCGCAGAAGCCTCAGGAGAAGAGGTGCGCCTGCATCTCGGGGCGTTCGTCGAGCAGGGCTTCCGCGACTTTCTGGAGCGCGAGACGCGCAGCATGGCGCAAGATCTCGAGGGGCTGGCGGATCGCATGGTGGCACTGCTCAGCGAAGAGCAGGCGCTGAAGGCCGCGGAGCTCGCGGAGGCACTTGGTGGATCGTTGAGGGCGCCGAACGTGGAGGTCGACACCTTTGCGTATGATTTTGGGATCCTCGCGGTAATGACCGTCGGGCTAGGGACGCTGTTCGCCAATGCGCTGCTCGGCGGCGCGCTCTTGGTCGCTGCACCGGCGCTCGCGTTGTGGCAGCGAGGTCGCACCGAACGAGAGATCAAGCGCCGCGCGCAGGAGCTGTTGCCCGCCGCGTTGCAGGGCGCGGCGGACGAAGTAGCTCAAGCCTTGGATGGCATGGTGGATGCCTTCACCAAGGCGCTCGATGAGTGGATCGTCAGTGCCATGCGCCAGCTGCACGTGGAGCTCGTTGAGGTGCTGCGCAAGACACGCGCCGAGCGCCTAGAGGAGTCTCGGGATCGCGAGGCACTGGCTCAGCAAGCCGCCGACCTCGCTCAGCGCTTGCTCGGGCTGCAGCAGGCGCTAGCGGGCTTTCGTCTCGAGCTGCCCGTAGCTGCCGGTTGAGCCTGCGAGGCGCCTCTCTGGGCGTCTCGCATTGACTCGCCCGGGCGTGCCCCGTATGCGCGAGCGATGAGTGTTGCGCGCGGTGGCCGCCTGGCGGCGGCAGATCAGGCCATGCTGGAGTTGAACCAGAGCGTGGAGGTGGACAAGCGCTTGTGGCGTGAGGACATCGACGGCTCCTTGGCCCACGTGGGCGGCCTGGAAGGCGCGGGGATCCTCAGCGCGAGCGAGGCCCAAGCACTGCGTGACGGCTTGGCTCAAGTGGCACGTGAGATCGAGTCCGGTCAGATGCAGTGGGACCCGATCAAAGAAGACGTGCATATGAATATCGAGTCGCGCTTGGTGGAGATCGTCGGACCGGTTGGGGGCAAGCTCCACACCGCGCGCTCGCGCAACGATCAGGTCGCGACGGACTTGAGGCTCTTCGCGAAGCGCCGCGGCCTCGAGATCTTGGAGGCGCTCGATGGCTTGGCTGGAGTGATCCTGCAGCGCGCGGAAGAGCAGATAGACGTGCTGATGCCTGCCTATACCCACCTGCAGCGCGGACAGCCGAGCCGCCTCTCGCATCACTTGATGGCCTGGCAGGAGATGCTGTGGCGGGATCGAGGTCGACTGCAGGACGCGATCCAGCGCATGGACGAGAGCCCCCTCGGCGCGGGAGCGGTAGCTGGCACCGGCTTCAAGCTCGACCGCCATGGCGTGGCCCAAAGCTTGGGCTTTGGTGCGCCGATGCGCAACTCGCTGGATGCTACCGCGAGCCGTGATTTCCTCATGGAATTGGTGGCGGCGCTCGCCATCCTCGGCGTGCACCTGTCGCGCATTGGCGAGGAAATCGTGCTCTGGAGCAGCTCCGAGTTCGGCTTCATGGAGCTCTCCGATGGTTTCTCCACCAGCTCGTCAATGATGCCGCAGAAGAAGAACCCGGACGTCGCCGAGCTGGTACGTGGGAAGGCGGCGCTCCTGATCGGAGCCACCACGAGCCTGATGGTGCTGGAGAAGAGCCTTTGTTTTGGCTACGGGCGCGAGCTGCAAGACGACAAGCGGCCGCTCTTCGACTCCTGTGACAACGCGCGAATCGCGCTGAATGCGTTGGCCGGCGCCATCGAGACCGCCCGCTTCAACGGGGCTCGCCTCGAGGGTGCACTGGAGCGCGGCCACCTCACGGCCACGGATCTGGCGGACTACTTGGTGACTCAAGGGGTGCCCTTTCGCGAGGCGCACCACGTGGTCGGTGGGCTGGTGCGTCGAGCGTCGGAGTTGGGGGTTGAGCTCGCCACGCTGTCAGCTGACGAGCTGAAAGCGGCGCATCCAAGCCTCGAGGGGCCAGAAGTGGCAGCGGCGCTGGATCCCCGAACGGCTGTCGAGCGCCGCGCGCTCTTCGGTGGACCTGCCAAGGCGCGAGTGCAAGAGGCGATCTTCGACGCGCGGCAGCGCTGGGCCTAGTCACATAGGCGAGGTGATTGGTTGGTTCCGCGGGGATCAGAACGTCAGCGCAGCGGGTGGCTCGTAGACCCACTTCTGCTTGCCGGGTTCGGCGCTGTCGAAGGTGCCGAGTTGCCACAGCACGACTCCGGTGACGGCCAGCGCGCTGGCCCCGACGATCACGTAGGTGGCCCAGTCGGGCCAGCCCGCGTCGTGATCGAAGACCTGAGGCGGGCCCGCGAAGTCGGGGCGGAGATCCGCCTTCCAAACCAGCCATCCGCTGCAGAGCTCGCCCTCGCAGCTCCTGACCTGGATTTGCCCAGCACGGGTTGGACCAGGAGCGGGTCTGGCCATCAGCCAGCGGTCGCAGCTCACGGACTCGAACTTGCGCGCCTCTGGCTGATTGCGCGCGGAAACGAAATCGGCCTGGGTGCAGCGCTCCGTTTCAGGGACGGGGAGGGGGATCTGTCGCGTCTTGTCGTCGACCTCCAGCCACGCAGCGTAGAGGTGCCTGCCATCTCTGCTCAGCCGCACATGATGTGCGCCCGACGAGAGGATGCTACCTCGCGCATCCCCCTCCACACGCGTTCCGTCGATGTCGAGACGGGTGCCTCGGGGAACATCGAAGCGCACACGGGCACTCCACGGCAGTTCACCTGACACCTCGGCAATGCCTGCTTCATCGAACCCCGTCGCGCGGCCACCTCCGAGGTTGTTTGCGTCGAGCAGGAGTTTCCACACGGTTTCGGTTGAGTCGGGCGTCCGAGACTGCAACCTGGCCTCGAGGCGCAGGCACTCGGCCATCAGCCAAGGCGCCTGGGGTAGCTCTGGGTGCTTGCGCAACAGCGACTTGGTTTGCTTCAAGGCGCGCTTGGCTTCTTCGTCCTGGAGGCTGCCCACCAGGGTGCGGATGGTCTCCAACCCCGACTCCACCCGCTTGGCTACCGCCGCCGGGTAGGGGACGCTCGACTGCGGCGCCGCAGCTGGGGCGCGAGTCGCTATGCCATGGGTGAGTTCGTAGCTCTCGATGGCCAGGCGTTGATCGAGCGTCGGCGCGCTCGCTCCCAACCACACCAGCACCCACGCTCCGCTCATACGGCCTCGACTCCAGAAGTCCTGGTGCGTGGCTCGGGCAGCCAGCGTTTGGGGCGGCTTGGCCCGCCGGGAGCTTGGAGATTGGAAAACACTGCGGCCTAGGAAAGCAGGAAAGCGTGGCAGATCGGCGAGAGGACGCGGCGAGAACGCGGCGGTTCGCTGCGCTCAAGCGTCGCTAGCATACCCTCAAAGGCTGAACGCAGCGCTAACAGGCAACGCAGCGCCAGCAGGCAACGCAGCGCCAGCAGGCAAACCGGCATGCCCCCAGCGTTCCCGCTTTCGTCACTTCCACTTATCGAGGTGTTTCGATGAACTCTCCCCCAAAAAATCCGCTGGTCGTTATCGCCGAACGGTTTCCGAACCCGCTGGCTCGTGTTTCCGCCCGGGTCGAGTCCTGATACGCTGGACAGTAACGTCAGGTGGCCGCAGCGCACCTGTAGGAGGAACGTCGAGTGCAACTGGATTTCGCCGCGCGAGAGCTGACCGTCAAGCTCGTGTACTACGGGCCGGCGCTCAGCGGTAAGACCACCAATCTGCAGGCGTTGCATCAGGCTTCTGACACCGAGAGTTCCGGGCGTCTGATGACCCTCGAGACGAAGGACGACCGCACGCTGTTCTTCGATCTGTTGCCGCTGACCTTTAAGGGTACCGGGGGCCTGAGCGTGCGGCTCAAGGTCTTCACCGTCCCGGGTCAGGTGATTCACGCTTCAACCCGCCGCTTGGTCGTTCAGGGCGCGGACGGCGTCGCGTTCATTGCGGACAGTCAAGAGAACGAGACTCAGCACAATGCCGAGTCCTTCATGGACTTGAAAGAGAACCTCAAGGCGAACGGTCTGCTGCTCAAGCAGATGCCGCTCATCATCCAGTTCAACAAACGCGATCTGAGGAACATCCGCAGCGACGAAGAGATCGCGAAGCTCGCCGCACAAGGTCGTGAACCGGTCTACCTCGCGGTAGCCACTCGCGGTGAGGGCGTGGTGGAGAGCTTCATCGGCCTGCTGCATCTCACGATGAGCCACCTCGACGCCGAGCACGATCTGACAGGTAAGTTCGGCATCAGCACTCAGGGGCTGCTTGAAGAGGTCAACCAGAAGCTCGGCATGCGAAAGCCCGTCAGCGAGGTGCTATCGGCCGCGGTCGGAGGCGCTCTAGACGTGCTTCGCCCGGTGGAGGACGAGGGATGAGCGCTAGCACCACCGAGCGCACTCTCGACGAGCTCACGCTGGATTCGAAGCTGAGCCTCGAGGACCTCGTCGATCGCGGTGCCCTACGCGAGATGGTGCACAGCTTCTACGAGCTCTTCCGAATTCCGCTGCGCATCTACAGCGAGGACGGCGTGATGCTCAGCGACGTCTCGGAGCAGCCCGCGATCTACGCCTACCTGAACGAGTTCCGGGGATCTCGCGAAGCGCTGCTCGCTCTGGTTCAGCGGGTCAAGGGCATCGACCCGAAGGTCGAAGGGGAGATCTCCCAACCCTGCATCACCGGCGCCGTCTACCAAGTGTTCGCCATCCAATATGATGGGCGCCAGATTGGTCGGCTGATCCTCGGGCCCTTCCGCTCCCCGGAACACCGAGAGGTTCCACGGGAGCTCCTGGAGCTCGATCCGGGGTTAGAGCTTGCGAAACTCAAGCCGCTACTCGGTCAGCTGCCCCTCGCCGGGCACGACACGGTGGCCCACATCGCGCGTCACCTGAAGGGTGCACTCGATCTGATCCTGTTCAGCGGGCACAAGGCGCTGCTCACCACCAACATGCACCTCGCGAGCGTGCGTGAGAGCTTCCGTGAGCTGCAGGAGAAGAATGCGAAGCTGCAGGATGCGTACAACCGCTTGAAGGAGCTCGACCGCCTGAAAAGCAACTTCCTCGCGACCGTGTCCCATGAACTCCGCACACCCCTGACGTCCATCATCGGCTACAGCGAAATGCTCGCGGAGGGCATCGCGGGGGACATGACCGACGAACAGAAAGAGTTCGTCACCACGATCCACGACAAGGGTGAACAGCTGCTCGAGCTCATCATGGGCTTGCTCGACCTCTCCAAGCTGGAGAGCGGCACGATGAGCCTCAACCGCCGTGAGATTGATGTCGAGCCGCTGCTGCAAGACGTTGCGAACACCTTGCAACCTACCGCGCGGAAAAAAGGCGTGAACCTCGTCGCCCGAGACTCCCTCGGGCTGCCTGGGATCTGGGCGGATCCAGAGCGCCTGCGTCAGGTTCTGCTGAACCTGACTGAGAACGCCATCAAGTTCACGCCGGAGGGCGGCACGGTGGAGCTCTCGGCTGATGGTAGCTTCATGGATGTCGACAACGACGACGCCGATGGTGGCGGCATGGTGCTCTTCAGCAACAAGCGGCCCGCGGTGGACCTGATCGTGACCGACTCGGGCATCGGCATTCCAGATCACGAGAAGCAGCGAGTATTCGACGCCTTCTATCAGGTAGATGGCAGCTCGACGCGGGAAGCAGGCGGCACGGGCCTGGGACTCTCGATCGTCAAGCGCCTCGTTGACGCGCACGATGGACGCATCGACATCCGCGACAACGAGCCCCACGGTGCCCAGTTCGTGGTCACGTTACCGCGGCGCCGTGCCAGTCTCTCGGGATGAAGGTTCCGCGCGGTGAGCGACAGCGCTCCCAGCATCAAGGCACCCGGCGACGCGGCACTGAGCGCGCACCCCGCGGCAGCCGATCGACGCCCACCGAAGCCGAGCTCATCGGGGTCCTGACTCGCGAATTTGCCAGCGTAGATGGCGCGGCTCACGTCGCCCTAGGGATCGGCGACGACGCCGCCTGTGTGAGGTTCTCTGGTAACCTTGTCGTGAGCGTCGACGGGCAGATCGAGGGCACACACTTCCGACGCGAGTGGCTCGGTCTGGACGACGTGGGCTATCGAAGTTTCCAGGCGGCAATTAGTGACTTGGCTGCGATGGGAGCATCGCCGGTGGCCGCCGTCGCCCATTTGACCCTTCCCGAGCGGTTCTCGACGGCGGAGCTGCGGCGCCTGACGCGAGGCCAGGCAGAGGCCGCCCAGGCGACTTCGTGCCCGGTGGTTGGGGGCAATCTCAGCCGCGGTCCAGAGCTGACGGTGGTCACGACGGTGCTGGGGAAGGCTACTCGTTGCTTGAGCCGCAGCGGTGCTCGGCCGGGAGATGAGCTTTGGCTCTTGGGCGAAGTCGGTCTGGCGCGTGCTGGGTTGGAACTGTTGAGCGCGTCCACTCCGGTCCGCTCTGTGGCGACGAGGCGAGCCGTTAGCGCCTGGCGTCGTCCACGGGCGCTGCTTGATGCCGGACGCGGGTTGGTCGGCAAGGCCCACGCGTGCTTGGACGTGTCCGATGGCTTGGCGCGTGACGCGCGCAACCTGGCTGTGGCGAGCGGGGTCCGTGTTGAAATCCACGCGGAAGCGCTGGGCGCCGCCCTGAGCATCGACTTGGGGAAGGCTGCGCGAACCCTGGGTGTGTCCCCGCTTTGGTTGGCCTGCGAAGGAGGAGAGGACTACGCCTTGCTCGCCGCCGGGCCCTCACGGCGTCGCCCCGCAGAAGCAAAAGTCATCGGCGCAGTTCGCGCAGGTGACGGTGCTCACTGGGTGGAAGCAGGTGGTTCGAAGCCGCTCACCGGCGGCTTTGATCACTTCTCAGGTCAGTGACCGCTAGCAGGTTGTTGAAGAACACCCTGCCAATCAACAACGACCGCGCCCGCGCGCAACTCGAACAGATCTCGCTCTCGCAAAACCCTCACTTCTATGGGGTTTTGCGAGAGCGTGGTTCGAAGATCCGCGCGGATAAGCTAGAAGCCTGGGTCGGTTACCGGCGGCGGGACGAAGCCGTTGGTGCTCGTTGGCTTCGGCTTCGTGGTTGCAGTCGGGGCTGCGCTGGCGGTTGCGGCTGGACCGGGCTTGACCTTGCCCACGCCACCAGCGTGTGGCGCTTGGCCGCCCGCGTTGGCTGGTTTCGTCTCTTTCTCCAGCTCGTCAGCGCTCAGGGTCGCGCCAGCGTCCTCACCCGGAGGCGCCGCCGGGTCGGGAGCGACCGTCTCCGCTTCCGGAGCGGTGCCCGTTTCTGCGGTGGTGGGCGCCGTCTCGGCGGTGTTAGCCACTGCGGTCTGCGGCGCCTCGGCCTTTGGCTGCAGCTTCATGACGGCGAACGCGGCGCCGCCGCCCAACACCGCAAGGCCGAGCAACAGCCCGAGCACCAAGCCCGCGCCAGACTTCTTCGGCTTGATGGCGGGCGCGGCGGTTTCGGTTCCGTACGGAGTACCATGCGCGAGGCCATACTCCCCGCTGGGAGGCGGAGGCAGGCTGCTGATGTGTCCGCTGCTTGGGTGTGCGCTGCCGAGCCCGCTGCTCGATTGCAGGCCGGCGTGTGTCGACAGCTGCACGGTCATCGTATCGACCAAGGTGCCCTGCGATGGCGGGACAGAGTCGCCGTCCGAAGGGCGACTCACACGAGGTAGGGAGACCTGGCTGAGCAGATCGGGCATCGAGCGCATCTGGAGGCGCTCCTGGTTGTTCAGCGCTCGCTCGTCCGCTTGCTTGATCGCTTCGCGCAGCGCCTCGCGGCGCTTTTCACCGCGCTCCCCCAGGAGCCCGGTGATGAACTTGCCGACATCGTCGGCCCTCACGCGCGGCATATTAGGCGGAAAAACGCGGTCGAGCGCGGCTTCGAACTCTGCCGCCGTCTGGTAGCGCTCGTTGGGGTCCCGCGCGAGGGCCTTCATCACTACCGTCTCGAGGGGGCGAGGGTAGTCCTTGTCGAACGCTCGGGGCGCGACGATCGGTCGATCGGAAACGATGTTCTGCAGCGTGATCACATCACTTTCCCCGCGGAAAGGATGCTTGCCGGTGGTCAGCTGGTAGAGGATGATGCCGAGGGCGAACAGGTCCGTCCGACGATCGATTTCCTCGCCCAGCGCCTGCTCCGGGCTCATGTAGGGGGGCTTCCCCTTGATCTGACCTGCGTTGGTCTCCGCGGCACTGCGCCCAGCGGCCTTTGCAACACCGAAGTCGACGATCTTTACCTGCCCGTCGAAGGTGAGCAGGATATTCTGTGGGGAAATGTCGCGATGAACCAGGCCTAGAGGCTCGCCCGTTTCGTCCTTGAGCTCGTGCGCCGCGTGCAACCCTGCGCAAGCGTCCGCCACGATACGCACCGCGATGTTGCGTGGGATTCCGCCTTCCTTTGCGGCGGCGCGCCGGATCGCACTGAGCGGTTCGCCGTCGACCCACTCCATCACGAGGTAGAGGATGTCGTTCTGCTCACCGAGGTCCTGGATCTGTACGACGTTCGGGTGACGGATGTTCGAAGCGATGGTGGCTTCATCCAAGAACATCTGCTCGAACATCGGATCATCACTGATCGTCGGCAGCATGGTCTTGATGGCGACCGTCTTCGAAAAACCACGCGTCCCATGCAAGCGCGCTGCCCATACGGCGGCCATGCCCCCTTGTGCGATGGGCACCAGGAACTCGTAGCGACCGAGGGTCTGACCAGGTTGGATTTCCCCAAGCGTCTGCATCAGCTGAATGACTCAGCGTTGCAGACGGCGGGCCGTCGCACAAGATGAGCACCGTCGATCTGAGGTCTCGCGCCCGGAGAGGTGCGATGGGCAACCACCCTCGGCGCAAGCCAGCGTCTCATCTCGCTTCACGCCCCCTCGGGCGACGTGTGAGGCGCGGGCGTTTACCTGGGGATTCGCGCTTCGAACCGACGCACGGCGGAAGCCTCCACGAAACACTTCGGGACAGACATATAGTGCGGAGTTGACCTTGCAGTCAGCAGCTGGATTCGGTCGTCCGTTCGAGTCAGCGCGCCCGGTTCCGTTGCCGCTTCTTTGCGGTGTAGAAACAATACTGCCGCAGGGAAACAATCACGGCTGACTGGAACCTGAACTCCGCCCCAGGCGCTCGAGCCCGAACCCAAGCAACAGCGCGCTGACGAGAGACAACGCGGTCGCACTGATCACGAACTGCAGACGCGTGGAGCCGAGCAACTCCCAGCCCTTTGGGATGTGGTGCGCAGCGTTGACGTTGGCAGCTGCGGAGAGAAAGAAACGTGAAAAAACCACGCAAAATCCCAACAAACCAAGCGCCCAGAGCCAGCCTTTCGGGGCGCTTCCGATGCGCCGTGGGGCGAGCAGGGCGAGGGCGCTGCCTCCCAAATGGACTGCGTAGGACGTGGGGATGATGTTCGAGTTCGCCAGCCAAACGTCACTCAGCCACACGATAGTGCCTGGCAGGAGCCAGATCCCGCCTGCTGCGCACAGCTGTGGCCTGCGCGTGACCCAGCCCAGGGCCAGGACCAACGCCGAGACGTTGCAGACCCAACAGCAGTCTGCAGCGCGTCCTTCCCGAAGCGCGACGCCGTCATGGGCGAGGGCGGCGACCAACAGGGCAAACCCCAGTACTCGATCCCAGCCGCTCGCTCCCATGACCCTTACCTTGCACCTTGCGTCGCTGTGGGAGCCTGACCCCTGTGTGCCGAACAGCTGACCGCTGTCCTCGCCCAACGCGCTAAAAAATATTCTGGGCCCAACCTGTGAACACGTTGTTGAACACCTTAGCGTAACTTGTGTTCAGGGCTGCGGAAGTTCAGGTTCCGGCGATGTTCCGTCTGTGGGTAAGCAGGGCTGGGACTAGGTGTGCACATCCGGTGGACCCCCAGATGCTGGGTTTTTCGCCTGGACGCACCCCAAGGGGTTGGGGTATTCAAGGCGCTCACTGAATGTTCTTCCCTGCTCACGGGTACAGCATCAGCGGCTTGAGGCTTTGGCGCCCAGCGCGTCACGAATCATAAGATCAGTGCATCAAAGGATCAGTACCGGCCCAAAGACTGGAACTCTGCGCAGCTAGTCAAATGGAGCGCTGCACAGGTTCTCCGTCCCGGTCTTCCAGGAGTGTGAGCGATTCGGGAGCACTCGAGTGCTCACAAGCCTGCCCAGGTCGGAAGGCTGACACCTTGGTTCACTGGCTTGGACAGTATCCAAGTCGAGTAACTCAATGCCCCGCGCGTCACCGCAAGACGCAGGGCCGCCGCGATAGGCAGGGCCACCGCAATAGGCACGGCAGCGATAAGCACGGCACCGCAAACGCGCACATCAGAAGTCATCAGAACCATGCTCGTCTCAATCAACAGCCAGACGCTACTGAGGGCCGTGAAACACGGCTCTGCGTGCTGTGGGTTCAGCGGGCGGGATGGGTTCAGGGGGCGTGGTGGGTTCAGCGGGCGCGGTGCTCTGTTGCGGAGCGGACCAGCAGGTTCCACGCGCTTCGGCGCGCTCGTAGGTCATCCAAAGGTTTGAGGGGATAGGGAGTGGCGTCGAGCCGTTGGGCTTGGCGTTGGTCTCGTTTTGTGACGCAGCGGCCACGGGCTGACGAAGTTTCGAGGTCGACGAGCAAGGAAAGAAAGCGGCTTCGCGTGAGCGGGGCGTAACCAGGCATCGCTCGCACAACGGGCGAGCCGTCGAGTCCCCGCTGGGGGATTGGTTTTGAGGTCGTGCTGGTCACGACCAGACGTCGCAGCAGCGCTGCGGCAACAAAGAGGTCGCGCGGGTCGGCGCGAGATGGAAGGGATGAGAGCAAAAATGGCGCAATCGATGGTGGGGCATGAATCGGGGGCAAAGCAGGTGAGCGCAGGGATCTCGACTCCTGGAGCAGGGCAGAGCACGAGCTCTGCCGAAGGGCTTCAATTCAAACGACGCTACACGACCCAAGACGTGGCTCCGTTCGACCAGGTCGAATGGCAGCGGCGTACGAGTGTGATCACCAACCCCGATGGCTCGGTGGTCTTCAAGATGGAGGGTGCAGAGATCCCCCGCGAGTGGTCTCAGCTGGCGACCGACATCGTAGTCAGCAAGTACTTCCGCAAGAGCGGCCTCCATGGTCAAAAGGATCAAGGCGAGACCAGCGTGCGCCAGGTCGTGCACCGCGTAGCGCACACCATCCGTGTTGCGGGTGAGCGCTTTGGCGGCTACTTCGCCACGCCGGAGGACGCCGAGGTGTTCGAGCAGGAGCTGACGTTCTTGTTGGTGAACCAGTACGGCGCCTTCAACTCGCCGGTTTGGTTCAACTGCGGGCTCTACCACGAGTACGGCATCGAAGGTTCCGGAGGGAACTGGGCCTGGAAAGAAGGTACGGTCGACGCGATCTCAGAGACGCCCAACGCGTACATCCGTCCCCAGTGCTCGGCGTGCTTCATTCAGTCGGTCGACGATGACCTGATGAGCATCTACGAGCTCGTGAAGCACGAGGCGCGCTTGTTCAAGTACGGCTCCGGAACGGGTACCAACTTCAGCGCGCTGCGTGGTCGTCAGGAGAAGCTCTCCGGTGGTGGCACCTCGAGCGGCCTGATGAGCTTCCTCGAGGTGCTCGATCGCGCCGCAGGTGCGACCAAGAGCGGTGGCACCACACGTCGCGCCGCCAAGATGGTGTGCCTCGACATGGACCACCCCGAGATCGTCGATTTCGTGCAGTGGAAGGTGCGGGAAGAGAAGAAGGCGCGTGCGCTCATCGCCCAGGGCTTCGAGTCCGACTTCAACGGCGAAGCTTACAAGACCGTCAGCGGTCAGAACTCCAACAACTCGATCCGCGTGAACGACGACTTCATGCACGCGGCGACTACCGGCGGAAAGTGGCACACCCGCGCGCGTACCACGCGCGAGGTGGTGGACACCTACGACGCGGGCGAGCTGTGGAATATCATCGCGGATGCCGCCTGGAGCTGCGCCGACCCGGGCGTGCAGTACGACACCACGATCAATCGCTGGCACACCTGCCCGAACACGGATCGCATCAACGCCTCGAACCCGTGCTCCGAGTACATGTTCCTCGACAACTCGGCGTGTAACCTCTCGTCGCTGAACCTCACCAAGTTCCTCGACGCGGACGGTCACTTCGATGTCGACGGCTACCGGCACGCCATCGAGCTGTTCTTCGTGGCCCAAGAGATCCTGGTGGATCTCTCCAGTTACCCCACGGAACAGATCGCGCGTAACTCCCACGACTACCGTCCTCTGGGCCTGGGCTACGCCAACCTGGGCACGCTGCTGATGGTGCTCGGCATCCCGTACGACTCCGACAAGGGGCGCGCCATCGCCGGCGCACTGACGGCCATCCTCTGCGGCCACGCCTACCGCGTGAGCTCCGAAATGGCTTCCAGCAAGGGCGCCTTCAACGGCTACGCGAAGAACCGCGAGCCCATGCTGCGCGTGATGCGCATGCATCAGGAGGCGGCGTACGGCATCGACCGCGACCTCTGTCCGGAAGAGCTGTGGCGCGCCGCGTGCGATGACTGGGACAGCGTGGTCAAGCTGGGCGAGCAGCACGGCTATCGCAATGCTCAGGCCACGGTACTGGCTCCTACGGGAACCATCGGGCTCTTGATGGATTGCGACACCACGGGCATCGAGCCGGACTTCGCACTGGTGAAGTTCAAGAAGCTCGCTGGCGGTGGCTACTTCAAGATCGTCAACCAGGCAGTGCCCCACGCGCTCGCGCACTTGGGCTACAGCCCGGTCGAGGTCCAAGAGATCGTTGCGTACATCTCCGGCACCAACACCCTGGTCGGCGCGCCCCACGTGAATCGTCAGACTCTCAAGGAGAAGGGCCTCGACGATCAAGATCTGCGCAAGGTGGAAGACGCGCTCCCGGGCGTGTTCGATCTCAATCTGGCGTTCTCACCTTGGGTGCTCGGCAAGGACACCTACCAGCGGCTGAATATCACCGCGGAAAAGATGAGCCAGCCGGGATTCAACCTGCTCAAGCACCTTGGCTTCACCGCCAAGGAGATTGAGGCGGCGGGAGACGTCATCGTTGGACGCATGACCATCGAAGGCGCGCCCTACCTCAAGACGGAGCACCTGCCCGTGTTCGACTGCGCGAACCGCTGCGGCCGCACGGGTGAGCGCTACCTCGAGCCGATGGCGCACATCCGGATGATGGCAGCGGCGCAGCCGTTCCTCTCAGGTGCGATCAGCAAAACCGTCAACCTGCCCAACGAGGCAAGCGTGGACGACGTGCGGCGCATCTACGAAGAGGGCTGGAAGCTCGGCCTCAAGGCGGTCGCGCTGTACCGCGATGGGTGCAAGGCCTCACAGCCGCTCTCCACTTCGAGCGATCAGAAAGAGGAAAAGGAAGAGGCGGTTGAAGTTGCGGCGAAGCCCGTCGTGCAAATCCGCCCGACCGGCACGCGCGTGCGCCTACCGAAGAAGCGCTCGGGCTTCACCCAAGAGGCATCCGTCGGTGGCCACAAGGTGTTCCTCCGCACGGGCGAGTACGAAGACGGCTCCCTCGGCGAAATCTTCATCGACATGCACAAGGAAGGCGCCGCCTTCCGTTCGTTGATGAACTGCTTCGCCATGGCCGTGAGCGTGGGCCTGCAATACGGTGTGCCCCTCGAGACCTACGTGGAGCAATTCACCTTCACGCGCTTCGAACCCCACGGCGTCGTGTCGGGGCACCCGAACATCAAGTTCTCCACTTCGATCGTCGACTACATCTTCCGCGTGCTCGGCGTGGAGTACCTGCAGCGCTACGACTTCGCTCAGGTGCCTCCGGAAGAGGAGCCGGTATCCATCGCCGATCCGGTGGAGACGCGACGTCAGGAGGAGGCGCGCGCACTGCCCGCCGCCACCGCGACCGCTGCGGCCAGCGAGAGCCACAGCACCGGGCTCGACGCACAGCTCGAAGAGATGATGGGTGACGCGCCGGTCTGTGACGGTTGCGGGCACATCACCGTCCGCAACGGCGCTTGTTACAAGTGCCTGAACTGCGGCAACTCGATGGGCTGCTCCTGACCGTCTGAGGCCACCGCCCCTTGTTCCAAGGGCGGCGCGTCCACGACCCGCGGCTCGTGCTGACAACAGTACGAGCCGCCGGCCGTTTGTGGCCTCTCGCCTCGCTTCGAGACACTCCAGGGCGGTTGCCGCCAAAAAAGTGCTTAACGGCAGGCCGCCGGGCGGGGTCTAAGCGTACGACCCGGGGACGCCTCGTGTCTCGCTGCATCCACGGCGCTTTGTCGAGGGTTTGTGGGCTTGAGGGAAAGCCAGCTACCCTAAGCAGAGCGAGCACAAAGACTTCAGTAAACGGCCCGGCATAGACGTAGAACTTGAGGTTTTCGCTACCGTGAGGCGCGAAAACACGGGGCAATTGCTCCGGGACTGAACTAGTGTGGGGCCCACTCAGCGCCGCCACCAGCCAGGCCACGCCCGCTGGGTCCGAAGTGCTAGGAGACGACAGAATGAAAGCCAAATCGAACAAGCGCGTGATGATCCCGGTGATGCTCGGGCTGTTGATCCCCGCGGGCGCTCTCATCGTCCCCGGCTGCAAAAAGGACGAGCCGCCGCCTCCCTTGCCCTCCGCCGCGCCCGAGCCGACCGAGGTGAAGACGCTGACCCTCGAGGAAGAGGATGCTGGCGTGGACGCGGACGCGGACGCTGGCAAGAAGGTCGTTGGCAAGGGCGTGCCAGCCTCGAGCCTGAAAAACTGCTGCGCTGCGCTCGCTCAGAACGCGAAGAGCGCACCTCCGCCGAACAACGTCTACATGAGCCAGGCCGCTGCGGTCTGTTACTCGATGGTTGCTCAGGGCCAAGGCAGCGGCACCATCCTCGGCGCGATCCGTGGTGCGTTGAAGGGCGCGAACATGCCCTCTTCCTGTCGCTGATATCCACGCGGAATCTTTGGTCGTGATTCCTTCGCGCTAGCGTGCGGCGGGGGTAGGGGAGACGAAGCATGAGAGCCAAGCAGCAACTAGCGGTCCCTGCAGTCCTAGGCTTCGTCTCCATCGTGGGGTTGTTCTTACCGGGCTGTCCAAACAAGGACGAGCCGCCGCCGCCGTTGCCGGAGGCCACTGCCGACCCGGCGCCCTCAACGTCCCTCCAGCTCGAGGCTGAAGACGCGGGCGTCGATGCCGACGCGGACGCCGCCAAGAAGGCCAAAGGCGGTCCCGCTCCGGCTTCGGGTTTGAAGACGTGTTGCGCCGCTCTGGCGCAGAACGCGAAGAGCGCGCCTCCGCCGAACAACGTCTACATGAGCCAAGCCGCGGCCGTTTGCTACTCGATGGTGGCCCAAGGGCAGGGCAGCGGCACCATCATTGGGGCGATCCGCGGCGCCCTCAAGGGCGCGCAGATGCCGTCCTCGTGCAAGTAAGTAGCGCTGACCTGTCCTGACGCCACTCGAGTGCTGCGTCGCGGAGCGTCAGTTGCGCCCCAGCTTCGAGTTCCACGGTGTTCCGATCGGGCGTTCGTTTGTTGCCTTGTGGAAACGGCGACGAGTTGCGCGAGGAGAGCTGGTGCGGCGAATTTGAGCCGTATGTGTCCCGCTCCTCAGGTGACATACGACTTGCGCAGCATCGGGATGCTGGCAGTATCTAGCACCTTCTGCTCGGCCCGGGACTTGGGTTCGGGGGGGAGGCGGCACCGCGCTTCACGGCGCTTGCCCGCCGCGGCTGGGCGGTGCGTCGAGGCAGTGTGATGAAACAGTGCGTCGAGACAGTGCGTCGAGACAGTGTGACGAATCGAGAAGAGTGGACGTAGGCTGATGGGCTCCGAGATCAAGGGGATCTGGTTTCTCGTCGCTCGAGACGAAGTGGACTCTCGTTGGGGAGAGGAGGCCTACGCCACTCTGGCCGACGGAGTGCCCGCGCAGTATCAGAGTGCGCTGACGGATCCCCTGGCATCGAGTTGGTATCCTGAGGAAGCGCTGCAGTGCGCCCTCGAAGCGATGCGCGAGCGGTTGGTGTCAGCAGAAGACGCGTATCGGGAGCTGCTGTTTGGGTGCACCCAGCGCGGCATGGGACGCTTCTTTCGCGCCATGATGCGCATCACGAGTCCGCATTTCGTGCTGCGTCAGGTGCCGACGATGTGGCGGCACATCCGTCGCGATACGGCGGACATCGAGGTATCTCTGGGGGAACCCACGTCGCGAGTCACCTACTCGGGCTTCCCCTACTTCGACGACCCAAACTACCGCATCCTGGTGGAGGGCAGCTTGGCCGCCCTGGTTGAGCCCACGGTAGGCCGCCGGATCCCGGTGCGAGTGGAAGACTTCGGTGACGACTGGCTGCGTGTCGCGATCACCCACGGTTGATCGTTTGTAGCGAGGCGCGGGGTGTTGTACGGCACTCTCATGGGAGATCCTCACCCCCAAGTTCCCATTGATTGGCAGAGCCTGGGCCAGGAGTCCTTGAAGCACTTCAAGGCGCTCTTGCGCATCGATACGACGAATCCTCCGGGCAACGAAATCGAGGCCGCGAAGTACATCGCAGCGCTGCTCGATCAGGAGGGGATCGAGTACCAAATGCTCGAGTCGGAGCCCGGGCGTGCTTCGCTCGTAGCGCGCCTGCGGGGCTCCGGTAAGGCAGGGCCGTTGCTGCTGAACGGGCATTTGGACGTCGTGCCCGTGGACCCGGAGGCGTGGGACCACCCGCCATTCGACGCGGTGGAGGCCGAAGGCTGCATCTGGGGGCGTGGCGCCATCGACATGAAGAACATGGTCACCATGGGACTCATGACCCTGATCACCTTGCATCGCCGAAAGGTGCCCCTCGATCGCGACGTGATCTTCGCGGCGGTTGCCGACGAGGAAGCTGGAAGCGACAAGGGTGCAGTATTCCTGGTGGAAAATCACCCGGAGCTGGTGCGCGCCGAATACGTGCTGAACGAAGTCGGCGGCCACACGCTGTACATGGGAGATACGCGCTTCTATCCGATCCAAGTCAGCGAGAAGGGGATCTGCTGGTTCCGGCTGAAGGCGATTGGCGAGCCGGGTCACGGGTCCATGCCGCATCCAGGGAACCCGGTGCTGCGCATCGCCCGGGCCATCGAGAAGCTTGGCTCTACTCGGCTGCCGCAGCACAACACGGAGGTGGTGGAAGGCTTCTTGAAGGCGCTTGCGGGCGGCGCGCCATTCCCCCGTAACAAGGTGATGGCCCTGTTGCTGCACCCTGCGTTCAGCAACAAGCTGCTCGACGTGCTGGATCGCGTGCAGGCGGACCAAGCCATGGGCATCAACGCGATGCTTCGGCACACGGCGGCGCCGACCATGCTCAGCGGGAGCAAGAAGGTCAACGTCATCCCAGGCAGCGCCTCGGTGACCGTCGATGGCCGCGTGCTGCCCGGATACTCCACCGACGATTTCCTCCGGGAAGTGCAAGCGGTAGTGGGAGACGACCTAGAGCTCGAAGTGCTGAATCAGCACGAAGGCACGCGTTTCGATAGCAACACGCCGCTCTACGATGCGATCTGCAACAGCCTGAAGCGCCACGACTCGGCAGCGGTTCCGGTGCCCTACATGATCCCCGGCTTCACGGATTCCTTCGCCTATGCGCGGCTCGGAGCGACCTGCTACGGGTTCTCGCCGGTGAAGCTCGGGCCGGAGCTCAACTTCACCCGCATGTACCACGGCCACAACGAACGCATCCCGGTGGACGGCTACCTGTGGGGCCAGCGGGTGCTGTACGAGCTGGTCGAAGGCTTCTGCAAGGTGTCGTAGCAGCGCGGCGGGGTACTGCCAGCGAGCCTTATTGCCAGCGGGACCACGCGTCCAAGTAGAAGTGCACGAGCGCCTGGTTGTCCAAGCGATTGACCGGTGTGGCGACGGGCTGCATGTCCTCGGGGAAACTGAAGGCGAGGCGTAGGGTCTCCGGGGTGAGGTACGCCAGCCCCGAAACTTGAAGATCCCGAGGCGGGACGAACGGCGCTTTCTTGGCCAAGACGTAACCCCACTCGCCAAACGCGGGGACGAACACGTGATAGGGCGCGGTGCTGAAGCCGACGCTGCGCAGCGTAGCGTTGATGCACCAGTACGCCTGCAGCGCGAAGAGCGGGCTCGTGCTCTGCACGACCAGGGCGCCATCATCAGCCAAGCGTTCGTAGATCGTGCGGTAGAAGCGCGCGGAGTAGAGCTTGCCCAGGGAGTAGTTCGTCGGGTCCGGGAAATCCAAGATGATTACGTCGAAGCGTCGATCGTGGTCGCGAAACCACACCATCGCATCGCTGTTGTGCACTTCCATCCGAGGGTCGTTCATTGCCCCACGGTTTTGTTCCTTGAGCAGGGGGTTGTGCTTCCCCAGCTCGGTCATCGCTGGATCCAAATCCACCAGGGTGATGCGCTCGACGCCGGGCCAACGCAGGATTTCTCGCGCCGCCAGGCCGTCCCCGCCGCCTCCGACGGCGACCTCGGCATGCTGCCGCGCGCTCTGCATCGCGGGGTGAACCAAGGCTTCGTGGTAGCGATACTCGTCAGCGGTATCGAACTGCAGGTTGCCGTTCAGCTGTAGCTGGAAGGTCTTGTGACCCGCGTTCTGACGTTCCGTCAGAACGATGCGTTGGTAGCGAGAGTGCTCCGCGAAGATCACCTTTCCGGGAAACAGCGCGGACTCCGCGAGGCCGGTGACACGTTCGCTCTCCAAGATCCCTGCGGCGAGGATCAGGAGCACCAGTACGGCGCGCACCCGGGCACCGCCAAAGCTGCGGCGTTCGCCCGCGTCCGTGCTTGGTAAAATCCATGTGGAAACCAAGGCCACGCCGGCGTTGAGCAGTCCGCACACCAAGGAGCTGCGCGCTAGGCCGAGCTTGGGCACCAAGAGCAAACTGAAGCCAAGCGAGCCGATCAGCGCGCCGGCGTAGTCGAAGGTGAGCGCCCTGGCGATCAGGTCCTTGAAGGAAAGCTCGCGGCCCAAGAGGCGCATCAAGAGCGGAAGCTCGAGTCCAACCAGCGTGCCGACCACCAGCACCATCCCATACAGGATGAAGTGGAACGCAGCCGTGTAGGAAAACGCCAGGAACAGCAGCGGTGCGCTGGCGCCTCCGATCAACGCCGCGGCTAACTCCACGTCCACAAAGGTGAGCGCCAGGCGCCTATCGATGAACTTCGATATGTACGCCCCGAGGCCAAGGGCCGACAGGTAGAGGCCGATGATCGTCGAGAACTGAGTGACTGAGTCGCCGAGCACGTAGCTCGCGACCGCCGCCATCACGAGCTCGTACACCAGCCCAGCGGTGGCGATCACCAACACCATCCCAAGCAACGCGGGTGCGTTGACCTTGGGAGGTAGGGTCCAGGCGTTGGGGGACCCAGTGGAGGTGGGCGGCGGCGAACTGGAACGGCTCTCCGCGGATGTTTCGGGTGCGCCGTCCGACGCTGGCGCGTCGGACGAGGGGCTCGCTTCGGCTACGGGTGCGCTGGGATCAGCCGCCGACGGCGGCTGCGATGATGATGCTGAGTCCAAGGATGACCGAGCCGATCAGGACGGCGAGCGCGGTGTTCTGGTCCTCCTCGATTTCCTTCCGGATCGAGAAGGGGGTCACCATTTTGATGATCATGAAGCTTATCGCAAACATCACGACGCCAATCAGGCAGTAGACCAGCGAACCGACGAGCGCCTTGATGAAAGGTGCGAAATCCATCTTCCTTGCCTTCCTTCGTCAACGAGACAGCAGGGTTTCCTGAGAGTTGAGCAGCCGCCGGCATCGCTTTGGCCCCCGAACGCCCGTTCCCAAGACTTCCAGGCAGAAAGCCACAGCACGAAAGGCTGTGTCCGCTCGCGAGCGGACTTGGGACCCCGGCGATTGTTATCACACTCCCGCGGGATGTGAGAGCTGCTTCGCACGCTGAACGCTCTGCCCCGCCGCATTGTCGCCCCACTTCCGGCCTTCGAGCTAAGCTTCTCCTACGCCTGCTTGATGCGGCGCAAATCTCTTGGGGGAGCCTTTGTTAGTCCTGTTGGGACCACCTTTCGAGGGCAGAAACGATCAGTACGCTGAGCTCGCCGAGCTCTCTGGGCTGGTGGTCTACGATCTAAAAACCAAGCTCAAACCGGATGCGTGGGGCGTCGTCAAGGCGCTGGCCGAGGTGGAGCAAGCTCGGTTGCTCCATCAGCGCCTGGCCGCGGCGGGCTACAGGGTGGCACTGGTCGACCCTGCGGTGGGACATGAGCCCGACCGGAAGATCGTGACCCTGCGTTCGCTCGCCTTCGAGGAGCAGGGGCTTGGACTGCAACTCCAAGCGCGGAGCATGACGATCCCGTGGGGCGCTGTGCTGGTCTTGGTGCAGGGCCAGGTCAGCGTCGGCGCCGACCCGGCCCGCTCCCGCTCTTCGAGTTCATCCCTGCGCGCCATCAACCCGAGCGCCGCCGAGCTCGAGAGCTTTCGTGAGTCGCTGAGCCCTGGGCAGATCGACGCGTATCTCGCGCTCGACATACATTTCATCACCGTGCCCTGGGTGGCCCGAGTCGACGCCCGCAGCTTCGATTTCGGCGGTTTTGTGGGGACTTCGACGCTGCAGAAGCTCGAGGCTTGCGCGGCGCATCTGGTGGAGCGGGCGCACGTACGGCTGGACCACGGCTCTCGCACTTCGAGCGTGAACGCCTTCACGGATCACGCGAGTCGCGCCCGGGTGATGACTCCGCACCCGAGCTACGCGAGTCCCGCGAGTCGTCGCATGGGTGAGGAGCAGACGCCTCGGTTCGATGCCTACTCCAGGCTGGTCGCTGAGGCAGAGCGTCAGACTCGAACGGTGACTTCCGCCTGACCCTCTCCCCCCAAAAATCCTTCGCGGGCGATCAGGGAGGACTCGGACGTCAGAGGAAACGTCCAGGATACTTGAACCTCGCCCAAGGCAGGCCACGCTTCTAAGGCAGAGGGATCGCGCGAGTGACGTCGAGGTGTCTTACTTTTTCGCGCCCAAACCGATAGGAGTAAGGGTGTATGGCGGCTTCATTCCGACGTGTATTGCTGGTGATGGGAGCTTGCGCCGGGTTGGCGTCTGTTCCGCTCTGCCCGGACCAGGCAGTGGCTCAGAGCAAGGATGATCTGGCCAAGGCGCGGCGTCTGTTTCGCCAGGGCCTGAGCCTCGAGGCCGCTGGAGACTTCGCTGGAGCGCTGGCGAAGTTCGATGAGGTGGCGAAGGTCAAGCTGACTCCCCAGGTGCGTTTCCACATGGGCCGCTGCAAGGAGGAGCTGGGCCGCTTGAACGAGGCGCTCGGCGACTATCGGCTTGCGGAGTACGAAGCCCGTGAAGCGGGCGCGAAGGAGCTGCCCGAGATCAGCGCCGCGAAAGAGAAGCTCGAGGCCCGCGTGCCCAAGCTGGTGATCACGCTGGGTGAGGGTGCAGAGGGCGCGACCGTGGAGCTCGATGGCGTCGAGCTTGGATCGGCGAAGGTCGGCAAAGAGACGGTCGTGGACCCTGGCAGCCACACTGTGGTGGTGCGCCTGCCGAACGGCGGAAAATGGGAGGAGACCGTCGACGTCACCGAGGGTGAGTCGAAGGCCCTGGAGTTGGTGCCGCCGGAGGATTTGCAGGTGGAAACGCCGCCTGCGGATATCCCCGATGTGCCTCCAGATGACGAGCCGACGCCAGAACCCAAGCCCGAAGAGAGTTCATCGGCGGTTCCCTGGATCATCGGTGGTGTAGGTGCGGTGAGTCTCGTCGCCTCGGGCGTGTTCTTCCTGATGAAGAACGGTGCGGAGAGCGATCTCGACGGCGCCTGCCGTGGCAGCGTTTGCCCTAAATCGGTGGAGGACAAGCAGTCCTCGGGCGAGAGCTACGCGATGTGGACCAACGTGACCCTCGGGATTGGCGTGGTCGGGATCGGCGTGGCAGCTGTCATGTTGCTTACGGGGGGGAGTAGCTCCCCAGAGCCCGCTCGGGAGGCCAAGGGCCTGCGCTGGGATGTGGGCACGACCAAGGCTTTCTCTGGTGTTCGCTTGAGCGGACAGTTTTGATTGAGGACTTAGACTAATGATTCGCACCAACGTTTTGCGCTCGGTTGCACTCACGAGTTTGGCGGCGTCCTTGGTCGTCGCTTGCTCGTTCCCAGAACACAGCTTCATCCCTGACGACGAGTTCAACAACGGGGGCAACGCCGGCAGCGGGAACGCCGGCAGCGGCGGAACGGGCGCTAGTACTAGCGGTGGGAGCTCGGGCAACAGCGTCGGTGGCGATGCTGGCACGGGCGCCGTCGGAGGTGACGCGGGCGCTGCGGGAACCGGCGCTCAGGGTGGCGTTGGCGGTTCCGCGGGGATGGCTGGTGCGGGCACCGGCGGCGGTGGCACCGGAGGCACATCGGGTTCGGCCGGCAGCTCCGGAAGCACAGGCACCGAAGACTGTACGGACGGTATCGACAATGACGACGACAGCAAGGCCGACTGCGAGGACCCGAAGTGTCAAAGCGCGGGCTACCAGTGTCTTGCGTTGCCCTCAGGTTGGGAGGGTCCGGTCGAGCTAGCTGAGGGGACCGACCTGAGCGCCGTGAACTGCGGCGGCAACTACCCGACGATTGGCCCACGCCCGGGCACCGACTTGAACGTTCCGAACGCTCAGTGCTCGGCGTGCACCTGTGGCACACCGACCGGCGCGATCACCTGCCATTTCCCCGACATCAGCCTCTATCAGAGCGCGACCTGCGGGGCAGGCTATCGCTGGACGTTTAGCGGCTCCGCCCTGGAAGGGAACGGCGTCGCTTCGGGCGACTGCTTCGGTGCTCAAGATCCCTTCAGCGGACCGAACGGAGAGCTTCCCAGCGCTGCGGCTACGACAGCGCCACCGACTACCGGGGGTTCGTGCGTGCCGAGCGGCGGTGCGGTGACCAAGCCGAGCACCTCGTGGAATACCCAAGCGCGCAGCTGCGCTGGACCGCCCGCTGGCAATATGGCGACGGGCTGTGGGACCAACACTTGTGTGCCTCCTGCCGCAGGCGCCTACAACCGTGGCGTGTGCGTGTACCAAGACGGCGATCAAACCTGCCCGTCCGGTGTCTTCAGCCACAAGTACCTCTACTACACCGGCACGATGGATACCCGCGCGTGCACCTCCTGCAGCTGCAGCGAGCCAACGGGGGTGACGTGCAACGGCGCGCGCCTCGAGGTGTCTGGCGGCGCATCCTGCAAGGCATCGCCCGATGGCACCGTCACGACGCCCGGGACCACCTGTGCTGGAGTGACCAACGCCACCGAGCAGAGCTTCAAGTACATCGTCGGCACCCCGAGCGGTGGAAACTGCCCGCCTACCGGTGGCCAGCCGACGGGTGGCGCGACACCCGACATGCCCATCACCTTCTGCTGCATCAACTAGCAGCGAGTTGAAGAACACCCTGCCAATCAGCAACTAGGCTCGACCTCGAGAGCAGCCAGAGAATCGGATGAACCAAGCTTCGCGACGAGACGTCTTGCGTCTCTTGCTTGGGGCGCCCCTCGCGGCCGCGTGCGAGAAGCACCTGCCGCGCCGAGAAATCCCTGGGGAAATCAAGGGCGCGCGCTTTCAGCTGGGCCACCGGCTGAGGGATGCCACGGTGGAGCGCGCCGCGGGCGCCCCCAGGAGGGTGGGGGTTGCGATCGTGGGCGCTGGGCCGAGCGGCCTCTCCGCTGCGTGGCGCCTCGATCGTGAGGGGGTCGCCGACTACGTCGTGTTCGACCTTGAAGGCCAAGCTGGGGGCACCTCGACCTTTGGGAGCGATGGCGCGGTTCCCCACCCGTGGGGCGCACACTACGTTCCCGTCCCGCGACGCCAGACCTCCGCGCTCTATCGGCTGCTCAGCGAGATGGACGTGCTCGAGCCAGACGTCGACGCGCCGCCTCGCGCCCTCGAGCAGATGCGCATTCGCGCGCCTGAAGAGCGCCTGTTCATCGACGGTAGCTGGCACGAGGGGTTGTTCCCTGCGGCAGGAGCCAGCAAGGAAGATTGGGAGCAGCTGACGCGTTTCGAAGCGCAGGTTGCGCGATGGGTGAGCTTCCGTGATGCGCAGGGCCGACGCGCGTTTGATCTTCCAATGGCGCGCGCCTCGAACGCCGCGGAGGTGCGAGCGCTGGACAAGCAGAGCGCGAAGCAGTGGCTCGATGATCTGAAGATCACCTCGCCGAGGGTGCGCTGGTACGTGGAGTACGCCTGCCGAGACGACTACGGGCTCGACCTTGAGCACACCAGCGCTTGGGCGCTGTTGCTTTACTTCTGCAGCCGTGTGCCGGAACCAGGCTCGGAATCCGCGCCCTTCGTCACTTGGCCTGAAGGCAATGGCCGCCTGGTGCGGCACCTGGTGGACGTCGTTGGACCGCGCCTCGAGCTTGGGCGCGTTGTTACGGATGTGGTGCCCGGTGAAGACAGCGTGGAGTTCAGCGTCTACTCGCCGGACACGGGGCTCAGGCGCTACGTCGCCGACCAGGTGATTCTGGCGCTCCCGAAGTTCGTGGTGCCGCGCATCTTGAGGCCTTTCCGGGAGGCAATGCCGGCGCATCTTCAGGAGTTCTCGTATGGCGTCTGGCTGGTGGCGAACATCCACCTCCGCCGGCGTCCCCTGAGCCGTGGTTTCGAGCTCGCGTGGGACAACGTGCTCTACGACAGTCCGGCGCTTGGCTATGTCGTTGCTTCGCATCAGACGCTGCGCGATCGGGGACCCAGCGTTTGGACCTACTACCAGCCGCTGACCGACGCGGATCCGAAGCAAGCCCGGGAGCGCCTGCTAGCCGCAGAGCATCGCGGTCTCACGGACGCTATCGTGGCAGATCTGAGCCGGGCGCACCTCGACTTGGAAGCGTGCATCGAGCGCGTCGATGTTTGGCGCTGGGGACACGCCATGGTCCGGCCACGACCCGGTTTCATTTGGGGAGGTGCGCGCGAGAAAGCCAGCGAGTCCGTCGGACGCGTGCATTTCGCGCACTCGGACCTCTCGGGGATCGCGCTCTTCGAGGAAGCCCAACACCGCGGGATCCTGGCCGCCGATCGCGTGTTGGAGGCGCGGGGCTTGAGCCCAAAGCCCTTTGACTGAGCTTTTCGAGACATCGACGCGCCCCGCGTGGCGGGGACAAAGACCACGGCATGTAATAGAGTCGATCTGCCGTGACCGTGAGCACCTCTCCCACTGCGACACACGCTCGCACGCCCGCGCGCGTACCAGCGCTTGGGCCGTGGCTGTGGGGGGCCCGGGTCGATCTGGGTGTCTTCGCTGGTAGTGCGGCGTTCGCCGTCCTCTGCGTGTTCGCGATGCGCGCACTGGGCATCGCGCCCGGCAGCTTGCCGCCTTGGGCGTGGCTGGTGTTCGTGCTGGGCATCGACGTCTCTCACGTCTACTCGACGCTGTTTCGCACGTACTTGGACCGCGAGGAGGTGCGGCGTCATCGCGTGCGCTACTTGGTCGTACCCCTCGTCGCGTACGCCCTCGGAGTCGCCCTCTACGCCGCGGGCGCGCTTTGGTTCTGGCGCGTGCTGGCATACGTCGCAGTGTTCCACTTCATCCGCCAACAGGTCGGCTGGGTCGCGCTGTATCGAGCGCGAGCTGGCGCGCTCCGCCGTGAAGAACACCTGCGTTCAGACAACGCGCAGCTGGGCGCGAGTGTGCTCGTGCGCCGTCAGAATCTCGACAAGCTGATCGACGAGGTCACCGTCTATGTCTCCACGCTGTACCCCGTCTTGTACTGGCACGCGAACTTGGCAGAGACTCGCTTCACCTGGTTCGTGCAGGGGGACTTCGTGGATGTCAGCCACGTCGCCTCGAGCGTGCTGCCAATCGCGCGCGGGGTCTGGGTCGCGGCGCTCCTTGTTTTTGCCTTGC
Organism: Polyangiaceae bacterium; assembly: GCA_020633205.1. Classification (NCBI taxonomy): domain Bacteria; kingdom Pseudomonadati; phylum Myxococcota; order Polyangiales; family Polyangiaceae; species Polyangiaceae bacterium. The sequence goes on along the minus strand of JACKEB010000010.1, from coordinate 98,419 downwards.
GGCAATTATGGCTGCTGAAACAAGAGGGCTTCGTGCAGCTTGGAAAGTGCGTCGTGGTCGCAACCACCGCACTCACCTGGTACCTGGGCATCGTGGCCACCAACAGCGATGCAGAGTTCACCGTCACCAACGTGGTCGTGCACGGTGTGCCCTACATGGCGCTGCTCTACTTCTACGGTCAGGCCAGGCGGCGTGAAGCACCAGACCAGCCGGGCTCCCAGCTCCTTGTGGGTGGCCTGCTTGCTTTTGCTGGCAGCCTGCTCCTGCTCGCTTTTGTGGAAGAGCTCATCTGGGATCGCTTGGTCTGGAAAGACAACGCGTGGTTGTTCGGAGCGAGTGACGTGAACCTCGCTCCCTGGGTGCTGTGCTTCCTGGTGCCGCTGCTCTCGCTGCCGCAGTTCACTCACTACCTGCTAGACGGTGTGCTGTGGCGTCGCCAAGACACCCGAGAGAACGCTGCGCAGCGCGCCGCAATCGGTATGTAGAGATTGTTGCCGCGAGGAAATGCGTGAGCGTAAGCCTCGACGGCAAGCAGGCACGCTCTCGAGGGACACGGCGTCAGGCGTAATGACCTGCGCGCCGTTGCGGCTTGGTCTGGTGCCAGTCTTCGCGCGTGATTGCCCAACGTTCGTGGTCGCGCCACTCTCCGTCGAGCTTTAGGAAGCGCGGGCTCAGGCCCTCCAAGCGGAAGCCAAGGTGCTCGACCAGGCGCCGCGAAGCCGCGTTTCCGGGCTGGATGTTTGCTTCCAGTCGGTGCAGGCGGCGCTCTTTGCGCTTGAACACATGTTCGACGAGTAGCTCGAGGGCGACACGCATGCGCCCCTTACCCGACCACGGTGCGTTCACCCAGTAGCCCAAGCAGCCGTTCTCGAAGACACCCCACGTCAGCTCGTTGATCGCTACGTAGCCAACGAGCGCTTCGGATGCGCCGTCGCGATTCCACACCAGGTAGCGTTCGCGACGCTCGGAGTTGTCGAGCCACGAGCGGAATCGCTGGGCGGTCACTGGAGGGAAGATCCACGGCTGATGCAACGCGCGGCTCTGCCGCGCTGCGGCGACGAATGCTTGCTGGTCGTTCCGGCTGATACGTCGCAGGCTCAAGTCGCCTCGCGCTAGCTCTGCCATGGCTGCCGGTTAGCCCGTGCGCTGAGCCTCGGCAAGGGACGTGACGCTTGGCGCATCGCTTGAGTGCTCGTATGACGGTGGCCATGACGGAGCTGAAGGAGACTGCCGAGGGGACGCTGCTCTGGGAGCCGAGCGAGGCCACGCTGGAGGGCGCTGAGCTGACGCGTTTTGCTCGTTGGCTCGCGGAAGAGGGACGCGGGCCGAGCGACCTGGAGTCGAGCGTGAAGAGCCACGATTATCAAGCGCTGTGGCGCTGGTCGGTCTCCGATCTCGAGGGCTTTTGGGGGGCGGTCTGCGACTTCTTCCAGGTGAAATTTCACCAGGCTGCGGAAGGCGTATTTGGCAAGCGAGAAATGCCCGGCACCGAGTGGTTCCCCGGGGCAACGTTGAACTACGCAGAGCACGCGCTGCGCAAGCGCAACGAAGATCTCGCGGTGATCTACGAGGGGGAAGGGGGGGAGGTGCAGCGATTGAGCTACGCCGAGCTCTCGCGAAGGGTCGCTCAGCTTCGCAGCAGCCTGAAGAACCTTGGGGTGAGCAAAGGCGACCGGGTGGTGGCCTACATGCCGAACAACGTGGGAGCGCTAGTTGCGTTCCTGGCAGCGGCGTCTCTCGGGGCAATCTGGTCCAGTGCTTCACCGGAGTTTGGCGTGAAGAGCGTGCTGGATCGCTTCTCCCAGATTGAGCCGAAGGTGCTGCTTGCTGTCGACAGCTATGTGTACGGCGGCAAGCAGTTCTCTCGCCACGGTGAAATCGAACAGATCCGCGCTGGGCTCCCAACCCTCGAGCACTTGATCGTGGAGCGTCGCGACCCGAGTCGGGAGTTGCCGAGTGGCGCCCAGGCGTTCGAGGACTTGTTGCAGGGCGACGCGCCTCTCGACTTCGAGCCGGTGCCGTTTGCTCACCCGCTGTACATCCTCTATTCGAGCGGGACCACGGGGCTACCGAAACCCATCGTGCACGGTCACGGCGGGATCTTACTCGAGCACTTCAAGTCCCTCGCGTTCCACTGCGACCTCTCCGAGAAGGATCGCTTCTTCTGGTTCACCACGACGGGCTGGATGATGTGGAATTTTCTGGTGAGCGGCCTGCTACTCGGCAGCACCATCGTGCTGTTCGAGGGGAACCCGGGGTTCCCCGATCTGAATCGCATGTGGAAATTCGCCGAGGCGCATGACCTGACCTACTTCGGCACGAGCGCGCCCTTTCTGATCGCTTGCCGCAAGGCGGGGATCGCTCCGGGTCGGGACTTCAAGCTTTCGGCGCTGCGTGGGCTCGGGAGCACGGGTGCTCCGCTGCCAGCCGATGGGTTCGGCTGGGTCTACGACGCGATCGGCTCCGATCTGCTGCTTGGTTCCGTGAGTGGCGGGACGGATGTATGCACAGCGTTCGTGGGCTCGTGCCCTTGGCTGCCGGTCCGCGCAGGTGAGATCCAGTGCGCGGAGCTAGGAGCCAAGGTGGAAGCATACGGCCCGCAAGCGGAGCCGGTTGTCGGTGAAGTCGGCGAGCTGGTGTTGAGTGAACCGATGCCCAGCATGCCGGTGAGCTTCTGGAACGACCCGAACGGTGAGCGCTACTTCGACTCCTACTTCTCTAGCTTCGAGGGTCGCTGGCGCCACGGTGATTGGATCAAGTTCACGCCGAGTGGCAGCTGCGTGATCTACGGACGCAGCGACTCGACGCTCAACCGCGGCGGTGTGCGCATGGGTACCAGTGAGTTCTATCGTGTGGTGGACGGCTTCACGGAGTTCAAGGACAGCCTCGTCGTAGACACGGGCACCCTCGAGAAAGAGGGTGAGCTCTGGCTCTTCGTGGTGTTGGCTCCGGGGCAAGCGTTGGACGCGGACCTCGAGCAACGACTGAAGCGCGCGCTGCGCTCGGAACTCAGCCCACGTCATGTGCCCGATCGGATCCTCACGGTAAGCGACGTGCCGCGCACAATCAGCGGCAAGAAGCTCGAGGTTCCGATCAAACGCGTGCTAGCGGGAGCGCCGCGAGAGCGCGTGATTAATCCCGGCACGCTCGCAAACCCCGAGGCGGTCGACGCCGTGCTCGACGCCGCGCGCTCCTGACCCCCAAGCGATCCGTCGGGCGAGCCTTGCGGGCTCGCTCAGACCTCGCCGCGTGCGAAGGCACCTAGCAAGTGATGAGCCAGGGACGACGCGGGAGGAGTGAAGAAGCCTTCAGGCTTGGCTAGCTCGCTCCGCGACACCCAGCGTGCCTCCTCCAGCTCATCGTCGTCCAGGCGGAACGCGTCGCTCGCGGCATCCACCACGAAGCCCAACATGAGCGACGCCGGAAATGGCCAGGCTTGGGAGCGGAAGTAACGCGGGTTGGTCACCTCGAGGCCGACCTCCTCGAGGGCCTCCCGGCGCACCGTGTCTTCCAGCGACTCGCCGGGCTCGACAAAGCCCGCAAGCGCAGAGAACATACCCTGCGGAAATCCCGGTTGGCGCGCGATCAAGCAGCGAGCTCCCCGTGTGGCGAGGATCATCACTGCTGGATCCGTACGCGGGAAATGCTCGTGACCCTCGGGGCAGATCCGAGTGTGTCCGGCCTTTTTGGGCCGCGTGGCTACGCCGCATTTCGCGCAGAACGGGTGATTTTCGTGCCATGCGAGCATACCGCGCGCATACGCCAGTAGACCGAAGTGCGACGTGGGGAGATCACCGAGCAGGCGCAAGTCGGCGAAGCTGCCGCTGAGGCCCAGGACCTGCTTGGGTTCATCGACGGGAGACACGTCGACGACGAAGCAATCTCGAGCCTCTCCGTCGCGCGTCAACTTGCCGAGCCAGACGATCTCGCTTGCTGCATCCACCAGCGACGTCTTGCCCGTCTCGACTCGAGCTTGGGAGTCCTGCACCAGGACTCGGCCTCGCCACTGCACCACGAAGTCGGTGTTCGGCGCGTCGAGGGCGCTCTCCAAGCGCTCGCTTGCGTTGCGTTCCAGACCTGCACGGTCGAGTTCCCACTCGCTCATCGACCCAGGCTGTCACGTTGAGGCGCTCCGCCGCAACCGACTCAGCTCTTGGAGCGCCTGGCGGGTTTCGCGAGCGACACGCCTAGGCGCTCGCTTGCGATGCGCAGCGCTACGGGTGACCGGTCGACGCCGAGCCAGCGTCTTTCGAGGCGCTTGGCGACAGCTAGGGTCGTCCCTGAGCCGCTCATTGGGTCGAGCACCCAGGAATCGGGCAGGCTCGACGCGTGAATGATGCGTTCGAGCAAGCTCTCGGGCTTCTGCGTGGGGTACCCGGTCGTCTCGCGAGTGAGCGGCGTGTTGGCGTTCATCGCCGGGCAGTCGGTCCACACACTGCCAAGACGCCTGCCGATGTCGGCGTAGTAGCGGTAGGCCTTGCCCCCAATCACGCGCTCCCGATAGCGGCGACCGGCCTCGTCGACCTTGCGAAAATGCATGCGTTGGCTCGTCTCGGCGAACGGCTCACGTAGCGCCGGGTGGTCTACGTTCCAGATCATCTGACCCCGAGGCGCGTAGACTAGGATGGTCTGATGCGTGACGCTCGGCCCCTTGGTGTTGCGCGCACCGTTGCCTGGCACCCAGATGATCTCGCCTTTGAACGCCTTGCGGCCGAATAGCTCATCGAAGAGCCACTTCGCTTCGTGAACTGCGCGGTGATCCAGGTGTAGCCAGATGCTTCCCTGGGGAGACAGCATTTGCCCCACTAGCTCGGCGCGTGGCCGCATCATCTCGAGCCAAGCGTCGATACCTCCCCAAGCGTCGTGGTAGGCAGCCTCGCCGTTCAGGCGCTCCCCTTTGCCCGCGCGCGCGCCTCGGGTGCCTCCCGCGGCGAATGGCGGGTCCCAATACACCAGGTCCACCTCCGCCTTTCCAATCAGCGTTGGTAGTACGTCGAGGCAGTCTCCGGCGTGGAGCCCACTCTTCTGCTTCTGCTGAGTGCTCACGGAGCTGGGGTCGTCGCGGCGGTCGGCTCCGCTGGTTCAGCGCTCGAGTCGTCAGGCTGAGGTGCTCCCACTGGCTCCGCATCGACCGGGGGAAGTGCTGGCTCAGCGAGGGCCATCGCGATCAACTCATCATCGCTTGGCTCGGGTGTCTTTTTGCCGGGCAGAAATTCCCAGTAGGGGCCACCGCCGACGCAGCCGCGCACGGCTTCCGCCTCGGAGCAGGCGAAGCGCATGTGGATGTGGTCGTCGTGGGGCGCGCTGTCTCCGGGTTGTTGGAGCACGGTCTCCGCGTACCACACCAAGTCGTCGGGTTCGCCCTTGGCGCGCGCGTAGTCGATCAGCAGTCCTTCGATGGGCCGGCTACAAAACATCCACTGGACGCTGGCCTCGGGATCCAAGATCAAAGCCTTGATCAGCGCCCACTGTCGCGGCACGTCGAGGGCGTAGTAGTCCTCGCCCACCTGCGCCAGGCCGTCGCCGCCAAGCTTGATGAACCCGGGACTCAACACCGGAGCACCGCTAGGCGTCGTCACGTACCACAAGAGGTCGATGTCCCGCCCAGTGCGGTGCGAGTGATGACCGGGGATCTTACCGCCATTTTCACCCGATAGATCACCAAGTAGGAGGGGTTTGCCGCCGGGAAATTCGTCATGGATCTTGGCGGCGGCGCGCTCAACCGCTGCGACTAACCGTGGTTGGCCCCAGTAGTGATCGCTGTACGGGCGATAGCGCGCGAAGCCCTTGCCCCGCTTGGGCAGCTCCACAGCGCCCGTTTGCATGCCCGCGTGGGGAACGCCGATGGTGCCGGAGAACGCTGGTGTCAGCGGATTGGGTGTCGGCGTGCAGCCGAGCAACAGCGTGCAACCGAGCAACAGCGCGCAGCCGAGCCACGGCGTGCAGCCGAATGAGAGGGCGCCGCTCGACGCGACCCCCGTTGCGGCCTTTTCGATGGGCCGACGCTGCGATTGAAAGCTGGGAGTCACTCCTCGAATCCCCCCTCGAGGTAGCCTGCGATGCGACCCTCGATCGCCCGCACGGCAGCCTGATTCCTGAAGGACTCCATCAGCTCGAGCTTGTCGCCAGTCTTGCGCAGATAACCTTGATCGGTCAGCGCTTGATACGCGTTCTGGATCAGCGGCTTGCTAACCGCTTCTTTGCGGTCCACTTCGCCTGCCAAGAACATGCGGTTTCCGACGGCTAGCGCCTTCTTGACTAGATCTTTCTCGCTGAGCGCGCCCTTCACCAGCGGCAAGAGCCCCCGAGCAGCGACGCGATACCCCTCGAGGAAGTTGCGAAAGGCCCGGGCGTAGTTCGCGAGCCATTCCTGCCCTGTCCAGTCCAGTCGCCCCGGGCCGGGTTCGAGCTGGTCGCGTCGCACCAGCGCGACCTCGCCGGCGTCGAGCATCGCCGCCAAGGTTTCGTCGAAGATGTCGTCGAAGGTTTTATCCGCGTGGAAGCGAAATTCGAACTTGAACAGACGTGACAGTCGTTGAACTCGATCGCGCACGACGTGTCTGCTGGCCGGCTTGCCGTCTTCTGGGCGCATCGCCAAGGCGATCAACCCACGCTCCACGAAGAAGTGGAGGATCATGTTCTTGGAGGTATCCAGAGTGATGCGCTTGTTGTCTGGGACGGTATAGATCGGCTCGTTCATCGAACCCGGGCGGGGGCGCTTGCGCCGCTCCTTGCTCGGGGCATCGGGGTCGGCCGGTACATGGGCCTCGATGAGCTCGGCCTCGATGAACATCGTCGCTGCCTCTCGGATAGCGTCGGGACGCAGCGATCCTGTGTTGGTCGCTGTGGCTGGGGTGACGCGGGCGCCGATCTCACGCAACACCGTCAAGAAACGCCGGCAGCGTTCCACCAGCTCTTCGTGTGGCAGCCCGCGGCGGTCGTGGCTCAGCAGTGACAGGGCGGTCAACGCGCCCGGGGTGACGGCGGTGACCCAGTTGATCTCATCCATCACCCGGTTGCCCAGGCGGCGCACCACTGCGCGTCGCTCGGTCGGGCTAAGCGTGCCCCCCTCCGCGGTTGCGCTGAATCCTAATTCCTCACGGATCAGATCGAGAGATAGGGACTCACCGAACTCCAGGTTGATTCGCCCGTAGCGGTGTCTCAGCACCTCTGTAGAACGCAGCAGACCGCCGGCGTCCTCCCGCTTTTTTTCGCCGCCTTGGAGCTCGCGCTCGTAGCTCTTCGCTTCGACCACGCGTTCGTAGCCGATGCTCACAGGGATGAAGAACGCGGGGCGATTCTGAACACTCAGCGCAGCTTCGACGATCATGTTGAGCAAGCCGAGTTTGGGGGGGAGGAGCTTTCCGTTGCGACTGCGTCCGCCCTCCAAGAAGACTTCGATGGGGAACCCATCTTTGATCAGGCGACGGATGTAGGCGTCCACCACCGTCGAGTAGAGCCGATCTCCCTTGAACGAGCGGCGAATGAAGAACGCACCACCGCGGCGCAGCAGCGGGCCCAATGGAAAGAAGCCCAGGTTGTCTCCGGCGGCGATCAGTGGGAGCTGAAGGTTCTCCTCGTTGAATACGTAGCTCAGGATCAGGTAGTCGATATGGCTCTTGTGGCTCGGAAGCAGGATGAGCGTGCCTTCCTTCGCCAGCTCGCGAATCCGCTCCACATCTTTGCGGTCGTACTCGATGCCGGCGTAGATGCGGCGAAAGACCCGATCCAGCGCGACCTCCATGGCCTTGATGGCGGAGGCTTCCGGGGTCGCTTGGAGCTCTCGCAGCATCGACAGCGCTTGGCCGGTGAGCACTGCGCGCTCCTGGGGTCGCTCGCCAGCGAGATCGGCGATCATGTGTTGCAGTTTGGGGCTGCGCGCGATCTCTAGCCGCACGCGATCCGGTGGCTTCTCGGCTGGGCCGACCACGCTCCGACGCTCGCGCTCCACGCGCCGCAGCATTGCGTAAGTGACGCGGCGGATGCACACGTCTTCGCTGACCTCACCTGTTTCCTGGAGGAACTGCTGAAGGTCGAGGGGTTCTCCAGCGCGCAGCGCCACGTGGCGATAGTTGTAGAGGAACTGACCGATGGTACGCACCGGGCTCGGCCACTCTCTAGGGCCGAGCAGGAGATCGATTGGGCGCATGCCGCGGGTGTCTGGGCTCTTGCTCCAAACGAACACCTGGGGCACGAGCAGGATTGGGCGGTCCCACTCCTTCTGAAGCTGGATCAGCGTCCCGATCAGTTCGTCTCCCTCCTTCAAGCCGCGGCCGCCGCTGGCACCGGCAACCACGTCGAGCACACCCGGCGGTCGCTTGAGAAAGAGATTCGCAGAGCCGCCGTTCTCGAGCGCGTCGCGCAGCTCGTCCGCTGGGGTTATGTCGGTCGCTGGGAAGAGCGCGTTGAACCAGCCCTTACCCATCGGATTCAGGACGCCGAGTCCCAGGTCATTCGTGTAGCGCACCTGAGGTAAGCCGTAGCGCTTGGTCAGGTGATCGAGAGCGAAGAAGTCGATCGGGTTCAGGTTGCGCTGAATGTAAATCAGCGTGCCGCGCGCGGCGTTCTCCCGCACCTTGCGCACCCAGTCCTCGTCGACCTGAATCGCGTCGAAGAACTTGGAGTAGACCGCTCGTAGCAGCGGGTTCGGCTCGTAGGTGCGGGTCAGTTGGCCCTTCGGCATGGTCTCTGTTTGTCGTCCAACAGCGAGAGGTGGCTCCGGCGCGCGTACTCGTCGCCGGTCGTTTGGGAATAGTACCCGAAGGTCGGTCGGTTCCAGTGTTTTGCCTGCTCGAGTTCCGGACGCCTGCGTGTGGTGCGCCAAGCTTTGTTCTGACCACGCGAAGTCGCCCGCGGGTTGAGACGGCGGTGGCTCGCGACGAGCCGTCATGCTTGAGTTGCCGTGCCCGTGGTTTACCCCTCCAGATCTTCCAGACCGCCACTCAGCGTGGTTTCTCGTCGCGTTTCGCGCCCGGCTGCCTGGCTTGTCCTCGTCGCGCCACTCGGCTGCCTGAGTTGCAGGGACAAGCCCAAGCCGGCCGAGCCGTCGCCGAGCGCTTCAGCCAGCGCCGCGCCGGCGCCCGTCCTGCCTCGCTGTGTCGAGGTCAGCCCGGGCGCAAGCTTCGTCATCGGCAAGCCGTCCTCTCAAAAGCCCGAGGAGGACCAGGCGCTCGATTTGCCCTTTGCCGTCGAGCTGGGGCGCGCCGCGAGTTTGGATTCGGGCTTTCTAGTCACGGCGCTGCGTTCCGTGGGGGGCGAATCCCACGCGATGCTCGCGAGCCTCAATCGCGACGCTTCGGGTGGACGCCTTCTGGAACTCGGGCGAGTGCATGGAGACGTTGATCCACCATTAGTTGCCGCAGGGAAAGGACGCGTGTTCGTGGGCGTGGCGGACCACGACGCATCCTCCGCTATCGTTCGCTTGGCGTCGATTTCCAAGGCGAGCAGTGACCCGCAGATCACCTGGGGCGCGCTGCCACAAATCGGTGGGGACGAGTCGGAGGTGTTCGACCTGGCGCTAGGCCAGGAGCGTGGGGTCCTCGCCTACGACGACTACAAGAAGTCTGATGGACACAGCAGTGTTTGGACCCTGACCTTTGGTCTCGACGATCCGTCCAAGATCACGCCGCCGCGCGTGGTCTCGCTGAAGGGGCAGGACGTCGAGGCGCCGAAGCTTGCGGTGCGACCCGGGGGCTTCTGGCTCGCCTGGATCGCGCACTCCAAGCTTGAGACACCTAGCAAGCCGGACCAGAAGAACATCGATCTGGAGAGCTTGGTCGAGCTAGGGACGCGCTGGCTCGAGCTCGTGAAGCTCGACGAAAACGGCGTGCGAGTGGGAGAGCCTTTGAAGGTCAGTGCGAGTGAGGGCCACGTGCTGGTTTTCTCACTGATCAGCGGTCCAGACGGCTCGGCTTGGTTGGCTTGGCGCGACGATGCAACCAGCCCAGGGGTTGAACGGCGCGCGGTTCTGCTGGCACGCGTCGACGCTTCGGGGAGCAAGACCGATCTGAAGATCGAGGATGAGCGCGTGGGTGCGGGAGTACCGAACTTGCTTCAGGTCACTCCGGCGACCAAGCAGGCGGCTTGGTTAGGGCTCGGGACGGCTTCAGATCGAACGAGCTTTCTCGCCTTGGGCCCTGACTTCAAGCCAGTGGAGGATCTCGACAACGATCCGCTGGTTGGACCCGCGGAGCTGCTTGCGGCAAGAGGGGACGAGGTGCTCCTCGGCAAACCGCAAGGGCTCGCCAGCGAGCTCAGCGTGCTGCGCTGTACTCCTCGCTACGGCAGCGCTGGGCAAGGCAACCCCGTTGAAGACGAGGAAGAGCCGGAAGTGCCCGTCGCGCCCAGCGCCACGCCCAGTAGCTTCTAGGCCAAGCTCGTTCAGGCCGAGTCGCTTCGGGTCGGCGCTGGCTTGCCCCACTAGCCGTGGCTGATTAACGCGCTGGGTTGACGGGGCATGGCCTCCCCATGTCGAGTGAACGTCGGGCAGCGTGGTTTCTAGCAGCGACACTGACGGTCGGTTGTGGCGGATCTGCCAGCGTCCCGGCGGCGCACCAGGTACCGCCCGAGCCGGCCAGCGCCACGCTCGCGAGCCTGGATGCGCAGGGGGCGCGCCACGTCTTGTCGCGGTTTGCCTTCGGTCCGCGGCCCGGGGAAGTCGAAGCGCTTCAGCGCCAGGGTCTGACCGCGTGGCTCGATGCCCAGCTCAAGCCGGAGGGCATCCCGGACGCTGAGGCCGATCGGCGGCTCGAGCCATACCTCAGCAGCCTCTCACCAGACCAGCAGCTGAGGGCATTTCGTGCCTTGAAGAAGGGGGGCACTGCGAACCCCGACACCGACTTGCCAGAGCTCACGCGCAAGGACTTTCGCGAACTGGCCGCGCGCGCGCAGCTGCTCGAGCTTGGGCGCTTTGTTGAGAGCGATCGCCAACTGCAAGAGGTGATGACGGACTTCTGGTCGAATCACTTCAACGTTTACGCGCGGAAAGGCCCTGTGCGCTTCCTCACCTCGGACTACGTGGAACGCACGCTGCGTCCCCATGCTCTCGGTAAGTTCGAAGATTTGCTCCTGGCCACTGCCAAGCACCCTGCGATGCTCATCTACTTGGATAACGCGAAGAGCGTCAAGGCGGGCGCGCCGGGCACGCCAGCGGCCAAGCGCAAGAAAGGCCTGAACGAGAACTACGCGCGCGAACTACTAGAGCTCCACACCCTGGGTGTGGACGGAGGCTACACCCAGCAAGATGTCATTGAAGTAGCGCGAGTGTTGACAGGTTGGAGTGTGACTCGGCCCCAAGAGGACGAGCTTGGCTTCAAGTTTCGGGCGCGCCAGCACGACAACGCTGCCAAGACCGTGCTCGGCACGCAGTTCCCGGCGGGCGGAGGACAGGCGGAGGGCGAGCGACTGATCCGCATGCTCGCCCGTCACCCTGCAACTGCGCGCCATCTCGCGCGGAAGCTGTGCGCGCGCTTCGTCAGCGACGATCCTCCCGCGGCCTGTGTCGGTAGCGCCGCGCAAGCTTATATGCGGAGTGAGGGAGACATCGCGACGGTCGTGCGAACCATTGCCACGGGGGGGACCTTCTGGGCGCCCGCGGTCAGGGGCGCCAAGATCAAGTCTCCGCTCGAGTTGGTGGTGAGCGCGGTGCGTGCCGCTGACGGTCACCTCGACGGCGGAGTTGGTCTAGGACGAACCCTCGCGGAACTAGGGCAGCCGTTGTTCCTCTACGCAGCTCCGACAGGGTACCCGGAACGCGGCGACGCTTGGATGGGGCCGGGTCAGGCACTCTCGAGGATGCGCTTTGGGATCCAGTTTGCGGCTGGCCGTGTTGACGGCATCAGCTACGAAGCGGACCGCGTGCTGCCGCTCGTTTCTGAGCCGGCGCAGGCGACGGCCAACGTGAACCGGGTCTTCTTTGCGGGGACCCTGGGGAAAGAAAGCGCCGGCGATCTGGAGGAGGAGCTCAAGGGGCTCTCGAACTCCAAGCAGCTACGCGCTCATGCGGTCGCCTTCGCCGTGGGCGGACCCGAATTTCAGCGTCAGTGAGCAGCCGGAGATAGAACACGATGAACCGCAGAGCATTCCTGGGATTCGGTATCGGTGCTGGCATGAGCCTTGGATTGGGCCTCGGGCTCAAGACGGCTTGGGCGGAGCCCGCGGCTCTAGAAGTCGCTCCTCACCCCCAAAAGCGCACGGTGCTGGTGGTGGTCCTCCTGCGAGGGGCGGCGGATGGGCTCAGTGTGGTGGTACCGCACGGAGATAGAGAGTACTACGACTTGCGGCGCCAGATCGCCATCGCCCCGCCGGGCAAGGCGCAGTCGGCAATCGATCTGGACGGGCGCTTCGGGCTGCATCCGCGGCTAGCGCCGCTGAAGGCAGCGTGGGACGCCGGGGAGCTCGCGCCAATCGTGAGCTTCGGCTCACCAGACCCGACGCGAAGTCACTTCGACGCGCAAGATCGCATGGAACTCGGGACGCCTCGCGTGGCGGGGAAGCCAGGTGCCCACTACCAGAGTGGCTTCATGAACCGCATGGCGGGTGCGCTAGGTCTCAGCGATCCACTCGGCGCCGTGGCCCTCGCTGCCAACATGCCAATGATTCTCCGCGGAACCGCGCCAGCGTTGTCCCTGGAAGGCATCGAGGACTTTGGACTGGACGCTCCGGCGCAGGCCAAGTCGCGCCTGGAGGCGGGCTTCGAGAGGCTGTATGCCAAGGCTCAGCGGCGCTCGCCTCGCATTGGCGACGCCGGCCAAGTCGGGCTCAAGGCGCTCAAGGAGCTGCGAGACGTACCGGCTCGGGCGAGTTCAGCGCGCTACCCCCAGGGGGCGCTTGGTAGCAACCTGCGGGATCTCGCGCGCTTGGTCCACGGGTCGCCCGCACTACGCCTTGGCTTCATCGAGGTAGGTGGCTGGGATACCCACACAGGGCAGGGCGGCGCTGCGGGTGGTCGCCTCGCGCGCAGCCTGGACGAGCTGGGTAAGGGACTCGCCGCTTTCCGTGAGGATTTAGGAGACGAAGGCGCCCGGGTGGTGACCTTGGTCATGACGGAGTTCGGCCGCACTGCAGCTCAGAACGGTAGCGGTGGAACCGACCACGGGCATGGCTCTGTGGCGCTGCTCCTCGGTGGTCCAGTGCGTGGCAAGCGCGTGCTCGGTCAGTTTCCGGGCCTGAAGTCGGATCAGCTCTACCAAGGACGGGACGTGGCTGTGACCACTGACTTCCGAGATGTCGTCGCGGAGATCGCGCAGCGTCACCTGAGCGTGAAGCCCAGCGCGGTGTTCCCGGGTTACACCCCCGGTGCCGGGGTGGGCGCGTTGGCCTGAGCGCCGCCAAGGCGCCGAAGCTGGGCTAAAAGTAGCGCGCGGTGGGTGCTGGTAGGTCTGGAGACTCGAGCAAGATGCAGCGTTCACGCTGGAGCTGCCAGAGCTTGCGCGCCGTTTCCACGCGGCCCAGGATCGCCTGGTCCAGAATGTCAGCCAGCGTGCGCACGCCGTCTAGCTGACTCAACAGGCGCAGCGCGTCGTGATCCAACGAGAGCGAGTCGGTGTCGTTGAGTACCGCGACGCGGTTCAGGGGCGCCAAGCGCTTGCAGTAGGTCTCGAACAGCGCTTCTCGAGCCAGCAGCGCGGCCTGCAAGGCGAAGCAGTTCTCGGGGTGTTTCGACAACAGCCGCTGGGCGCTGACCAGCGCCGCCGCGGGGTGACCGCCTCTCAGCTCGGCGTAGATCTCGCGGAGTGCGGCGAGCTCGCCTGCCGTCTGCCGGCCGCGTCCGCGTTGGCGCCGGCGCACCGGCGGGGGACGCAGGGAGGCGGAAGGCACGTAGGCGTCGGGGGGCGGGGCGCTCATGATCGAGCTGATCTACGGCTCACCTCCGAGAAGCTTGAGCATCAAGGTGTGCGGGCGCAGCGCACGCCGATTTCCGGCGCTGCAGCGAACTGCGCGTTGGTGATCGACCCGCGGACGGCGCTTCGCAAGCCGTTCACCACGTCGCCGAAATGGCCGCCGCGGTAGCTGTGGGTCGCAAGCTCCGGGTCCGGTTCACCTTTCACGCACAGCGGATCGACGAACAGCCCCGTTCCCCAGCAGCTGCCATTCTCTGGATCCCACTCGTCGCGGGCCCACTCGGAGACGTTGCCTGCGATGTCGAGCAGCTCCCCCGATTGCAGCACCAAGCGATCACGAAGCCCGCTGCCAGCGGCCTGAACGCCTGCCCCGAGGTCGTAGCAGTCGCCGCCGAGGCTGCGCTCGAACACCGCGTCCTCACAGCTTGGGGGTGTGTTGCCCCACACGAAGCTGCCTCGTCCCAAGCCGGAAAGCAGATACTCGAGCTGCGCCTCGCTCGGCAGGGATTTCCCCACGGATCTGCAGTACTCGTCCGCCAGGCTCCAGGTGATGCAGTTGACGCTCAGCTGATCCGTCTCACTGGGTTCTGGCGTGTAGGTGCAGCCCGGGATCCCGGTGTTCTGTTCATGGGGATCATCCACGGGAAACGTCGGCAAACGTCTGCGTTCGAGGCCGGAAGCGCGAAACGCCGCCACCGTCAGCTCGTGCTTTTCCACGAAGAACGGCGAGGCCACGACGAGTCGCTCGAGACTGCCGTCGTGCTCCGGTGAGCCGCTGAAGTCGAGCCTTGGATCCCCCATCCAGAACGCACCGCCAGGGACGCAGACTTCGTCCTCGCCTGGTTCCGTCGGGCAATTCAATCTGCGGGCGCCCCACCAGCTGCCCACCTGCTCGGGTGCGCCGCGCCCCGGCTCCGCGGGGTGAGGATTGCTCAAGCTGCCAAGTGGCGTGCCCAGGGAGTCGACCAATAGGTCGACGTGCAGCTCCTGGACCGAGCCCTCGGAGATCTTTGGCAGCCGAGTGACCGCTTCAAGTGTCGACTCGGGCCGCGGCTCGTCTCCGAGCAAGAAGGTGCTCTTGAAGAGCCGCGCCCGGACCCGCGTGCCGGGTTCCCCCACCAGCCCAAACGAGACTCCTTGCTGGAATACCTCGGTGCTTGCAGCGAGCTCTCGCGTGCAGCCCTGGCAGCTAGAGTCAGATCCTGGCGGAAACACCTCCAGCATCAAGCGATCGAAAAGCGGAATCAGCTCGCTGGCTTCATCTCCTGCCGCGTTCGGTAGCGGCGCGTCGGTGTTGACGTAGAGCACGGCTTGCCCACGAGGCGGGAGGCTCTCTTCGCCGCAGCCGGAGAGACACCACACGAGGCACCCGAGAGCCCCGACGCGTGGCCAAAAGGCTGGTCTCATGAGCCAGGCTCCGCGTCGTAGGCGCAGCGCAGTCCGATGAAGGCGACTCGATTCTGGGCTGGCGCGCCAGCTCGCGCCTGGGTGCGCATCACCGGGGTGGGCGCAACCCACGAGCCGCCCCGGACGCTTCTTGTGCGTGCGTCGTCTCGCAGGCACCCCGGGTTCAGATTGGGCGAAGCGCCCCAACAAGCTCCGTCATAGCGTTGGTAGTCGTCGCGGCACCACTCGCCGACGCCGCCTGCCAGCCCGTGTACTCCGTCCGGGGAGACATCACCTGGCCCTTCGCTGATGGGCCGAGGTCCAGCGCCAGCCGTAGCCTCACATACGCCGGGCTGCCCCGCGAGGGTCGTCCGGCCGTACACCGCGCTCTCACAGGTCGGATCGCTATTGCCCCACGGATAACGTGAACCGCGGCTCGTGCCTCGGGAGGCCGCGTACTCCCACTGGGCTTCCGTCGGTAGGTCGCCACCCCAGAACTGGCAGAGGGCGCGGGCGGTGCGCCAGTCGATGCACGAAAGGGCGTAATCTTCGCGCCCCAGGTCGGTACTGCTGAAGGTGCAGCTGGTGCTGACCGTATCGCCCAGGGGGCCGTCGTTGAGGTTTGGCGATACGGGAGGAACGAAGCCTTGAGCGAGCGCTGTTCGGTAGCGACCGACGCTGACCTCGTCTCGATCCAGCCAGAATCGCTTGAGGGCGACCAGGCGCTCGGGCGTTGGGGGCAAATCGGGGACCAAGAACAGATCTTGGGTGCCAAGGACGGTCGCCCCTCCCGGAACGCACACGGTGCTGGCTCCAGATCGGGGAGCCGGGCATGCCTCTTCGGCGAAGTGCCCAACTTGAGAGCCCTGGCTGGCGCTCCCGCCGTGTGCGAGCTCGCTCTCGACCGGCTCACGCGTCCCGGCCACATTGCTGCAGCTCAGCGCTTCCCCGAGGATCGGCTTAGGAGCAGAGTTCGAGAACCTGACCATCGTTCCCGCGCAGGCGCCGTCCAAGAGCACGGGAACACGTCCCGTGGTGCCTGGCTCGAGGCTGAGCAGCAACAAGCGATCGACGCTGAGCAGGGGCGAAGGTTCCTCATTCGGGGTTTGATCGTGACCCTCCACGGTAAGGCGTGGCTCCCCGTCGCCGCTCGGGGGGATCAGCTTGTCACCCCAATCGAGGAAGCGTTCGCCCTCGTAGTTGCGCACGCCGCCTTCGGGGTAGGCGCGGAGCCTCACCCAGACGGCGCTAGGCTGGCTCTCGTCGGCGGAGTACACGCTGAAGCTGACTGGCCAGTCCCGGGGGTCGGGGAGAGCGATGTCTCGCGACTCGAACCAGGTGCCGTCCTCGGCGTACAGATCGACGCGCAGGCGTTGAACGAGGCTCGGCACCGCGAGGTTGGTGTCTACTTCGAGCAGCGTCTCCGCGAGGGGGGGCGGCGCTGGGTCGCTGCAAGCAACGAGCGTCAGCGCGAGCAAGCCGTATTGATTCCTCACGGAACCTCGACCGTCCAGCCCAGGCTGCCGCCGTTCAGCGGCGGGCGCTCGGGATCTGGGCGCGTCAGTGCGTAGGTGGTGACACCGATCCCCACCGCGAGCACGCCGATCCCCGCCCAGAACCACCAGCGCTCGCTCAAGGCGACTGTCTCTGGATCCAGCACCGCGCGCAGCGTGACCTGTTCACCGGAACGCAGGCGCGTTTCGGTCACGTATGGCTGAAAGCCCTGCTCCTGCACTTGCACGCGATACGTGCCTGCGGGTCGGCTCAGGCTGATCGGCGCGGTACCGACATCGATGCCATCGATGCTCACCGCGGCGCGCGTGCGATTCGATTGCACCTTGAGGTTCGCTGGGAGCTTGCTCAGCTCCAGTTCGAGCGCGAGCTTGCCACCGGGCCTCAGATTCAGTCGCTTGACGTAGTCGGCGTAACCCTTGCGGGAGATCAAGAGCAGGTGCGGCCCTGGATCCAGCGTGATCTTCAATGACGACTTGCCGGGCGCCTCCGGCGGACCGGGTTCGCGGAGCCCCGCGACGAAGCCTCCATTCTCGCCACGCCTGAGCGGCCTGCCGTCGATGGAGAGCTTCGCGGATTTGGGCTTTAGCGTGAGCGTGACGCGAGCGAGCACGCGGCGTAGTTCCGCGAGGATCGCGCGGGTGTCATCGAGCAAGCTCTGGTCGAGGGCCTCGGTCTTCGCCTCTTCCAGCACGCGTTCGAAGCTCACGCGCGCGCGGGTGTACTGACCCAAGGCGCGCTGACAGATCGCGATGTTGTAGGTGGTGCCTGGGTGAGGCCGCAGCTTGGCCGACGCTTCGAAGCGCTCGAGTGCCTCTCTCCAGCGCAGATCCGCGGCGAGCTTTGCTCCAGCGAGGAACGATTCCCGGGCCTTGGCTGCGGACGGATCGCGCTCGGAGCCCGCAGAGTCCGCTCCAGAGGGCGTTGGCGCTGGGGCCGTTTGAGCGAGAGCCGGCGCAGCGGGGAGCCAAAGCAACAGGCTGCACAGGCCCAGAGTCACTCCCTGAGAGACGCGATGAGAAAAGCGCATGGGTCAGAACGGTGGCTCGGTCAGCAGGCGTGGCTTGTGCGCGGCTGCGTCCGGCGTGGGAGGCTCGGAGCCAGCGGGCGTGGCCGAGGCAGGCGTGACGTCGGGTGCCGTGTTGCGAGGCGCGGGTGCCTTCGCCGGTAGCGGGGCGCTGACGGGCCTCGCGCTGGACGGATTGGTGGGCTGGGGTTTCACGCGCGGCGGCTCGGGCTTCGAAGCTTCTGGGCTCGGTAGCGCCGGTTCGGGCGCTTTTGCTAGTGCCGCTTCGCGCGTTTCCGCAAGGATGGAATCCTGCTCCGGTTGAACCCTGTCCAGGGAGTGACCCGCTGCTCGGGAAGCTCCACTGGTGTCAGGGGATTCGACGGCGGCTGGCGAGCTCGCTTGCGCGGCGACGCTCGGCCCCCCGCGGGATGCAAAGCCCAGCGTGAAGAGTCCACCGATGCCCAGGGCCAACGGAACCGCCCACCAAGGCCGCTTTCTTTCGGGGGGGAGGGGTGAAGCGGATGACTCGATCGTGGCGATGTCCGGTCGCTGTTCAGGTTCGCGCTCGGCGGCTGCGCTAGCCGCTCCCGCGTGAAGCTTGATGCCGCGCAAGATCTCGAGGGCTTCACTCGCGTCTTGAAGCCGACTCCCGCGCTCGATCATCAAGCGACGGATGAGTGGCTCCCAAACCGGCGCGACCTCGATGAGTCGCGCGCGGGGACCACTGAAGTCGAAGTGCGCGAGCTGGTGCAAGACCTGTCCGACGTTCTCACCGCGGAGCGGTCGCTCGCCGACGAGCGCCTCGAAGAGCATCACACCTACCGCCCATAGGTCTGCGCGTTGGTCGAGGTCGGTAGCGCCAAACGCCTGCTCCGGCGCCATGTAATAGGGCGTGCCGACCAGCGTCCCACTCTTGGTGAGACCGGCGCTATCGGCGAATGCAGTGGCCAGCAGCTTAGCGACACCGAAGTCCAGCAGCTTCACTCTGGCGGTGCTGCTTCCCTGGGGGCCGGCTTCTTGGGTGGCGGCGCCCTGGGTGAGGAAGACATTCTCCGGCTTGAGGTCGCGGTGCACGATCCCTGTGCGGTGCGCTGCCGCCAAGGCTTCGAGGATCTGTGTGAAGAGCTCGCGTACCTCCAGTGGGTCGAGCGGTCCGTGGTCTCTCAGGTACTGCCGCATGGAAACGCCGTCGAGGCGATCCATGACGAGCACCGATAGCCCGTCGTCCGTTGCCAGCACGTCGAAGATTGCAACGACTCCAGGGTGCTTCACCGCGCTGGCGGCGCGTGCCTCGCGTTCGAGGCGCGCGCGTTCTAGCTCTCCGCCTGCGTCACTCGGCCTGAGCAACTTCAGCGCAACGGAGCGTTGGAGTAGGCTGTCCGTTGCGGCGTACACCACGCCCATCGCGCCGCTACCGAGGCGCTCCTCCACCACGTAACGGCCCACCCGAGCCCCTGGCGCCAAAGGTTCGAACGCCGAGCCAAGCGGCTCCAAGGGTCGATCTTCGGCTTCTCCCGATGCCAGCACGGCGGCGGCGTGTCCCACGAGATTGCGACAATCGGCGCAGTTTTCCAGATGCTCGCGCGCTCGTTCGCGCTCGTGGGTATCGAGCCCGCCTTCTACGATGCCTTGAATGCGGCCCTCGCTGAGACAGTCCACGTCAGCTCCCGCTCGCATCGCGCAGCGCTGCCTCTTGCAACAGGCGCCGGACGCTCACGTCCAGCTGACTCTGAACCAGGCGAACGATGCTCTGAAACTCGGTCTCACTGATATTCAATCGCTCATGCAGGCGTCGGCGGGTGTCGCTGAACAGGTGCTCGCGAGTTTCTGCAATCCAGCGCGCGACGGTGGCACGGTGTACCGAGTAGAGCGCGCCGATACTCGCGATGTTGAGGCCATCCGCGAGGTATAGCGACAAGACCGTCCGTTGCTGCTTGTCGAGCGCACCCAGCGCTTCAGTGAAAGCCAGGCGGAAATCAATTGCGTACTTCTCGCGTAGGTAGTCGAGCTCCGGGTCCCGACTGACCAACGCGGCCGCGCGCTCCGTCTCAGACTCCACGTCTTCGCTTTGCTCCGATTTGCGCGCGCGGAGCAGCTCCAACGTGCAGCGAACGGCGGCGACCTTCAGCCAGCCGAGCAGGCTGCCGCGGCCGGCGTAGCCGGCGATCTTCGGGGTGCCGTCTCCCACGAGTAGCCGCGCTCGCAGGATCTGTTGCACTTCATCGGCGAGGGCACGAGAGCTCTCGACCCGCGCCACCATCGCTGGCACCCGCGAGAGGTATTCGCGATCGAAGGCTGCGATCGCAGCGGCGTCTCCCAGTTCGCATGCGAAAGCCAAGAAGGCGTCGCCCACGTGCTCCGCTTGGGGGAGGGGTGCAGCGGATGCTTGGCGCTCGCTGAGCCGCGCGGCGAAGGCGGACTCCGCCACGTCGAAGCCTGGCCACGCTTGGTGTCCAGCCCGCGCCAGTTGGATGTGCTCCTCCTCCATTGGGTCGCGGAGCCTAGCCCTCACCCCCAAACCCCGCAAACCCCAAGTCCGCTTCAGTCACAGCGGATCTCGGGCTTGCTCCTGCCGTACATGAGTTTTTCCGCGGAGGAATTCAGTCACGCGCTACCGCTGCAGGACGGCCCCAAAGAAAAGATCGATTTCGATGCGACAACCCCCGTCGGCGCTCATCCCCCTGACGAGGCCGCGTGAAACAGCGGCGGGAGGCGGCGCAGCCATGGCTGTCTGGGACGAGCCCAGGGATGGCGCGATCGCGAATCAACCAACAAGCACTCAGGGATACTTAAGATGAATCATTTCTCGGCCATCAAGCTCTTGGCCTCGGGCTGTCTAGTTATTGGTCTATCCGCGGCGTTGACCGCTTGCGGCTCCGACTCGGGCGGGGGTGGGAACTCCGGCGGGAACGGCGGCAGCGGTCAGGGCGGCAGCGGTCAGGGCGGCAGCGGTCAGGGCGGCAGCGGTCAGGGCGGCAGCGGTCAGGGCGGCAGCGGTCAGGGCGGCACTGGAAACACGTGCCAGGTGCTGTGTGACGATGGGTGTCCCAACATCGCTTGCTTCTGTAACAGCGGCGCGGTGATCAACTCCACCTACTGTGACAACGGCTGCTGTGCCTCGGAAGCAGTGACCTGCACGGATGCTTGCGCTGATGAAGACGGCTGGGGCGGCGGCCAGGGCGGCAGCGGTCAGGGAGGCAGCGGTCAGGGCGGCAGCGGTCAGGGCGGCAGCGGTCAGGGCGGCAGCGGTCAGGGCGGCGGCGACGTAGGGGACTCCTGCCGGGAAGACAACGACTGCTCCACGCGCCTCTGCTTGTTCGACAGCGCAGGGTCGGTTGTTGGCTACTGCACGAAGCCGTGCGACAGCTTCTCCGACTGCCCGAGCTTTTGGGACTGCGCGGAGGTCAGCAACGGCTCCGGCACGTACTGCGTCCAGGACAACTAACCTCGCGGAAACGGCTGGTTCCTGATGGAACCAGCCCCGTCCGGCTCAGGAGCGAGGCATCACTCGTGGGGGTGCCAGCAGGCGACCCGGTGCCGGGAGCCGCCTTCGAGCTCAACCAAGGGAGGCACGTCGACGTCGCACTTCCCTTTCTCTGCCCGTGGACAGCGCGGGTGGAAACTGCAGCCCGGCGGCGGATCGAGGGGGCTTGGTACGTCCCCTTCGACGAGAATTCTCAGCCGCTTGCGCTCGGGATCTGCGACGGGGACGGCGCTGAGCAGCGCCCGCGTATAGGGATGGTGTCTCCGCGCGTAGAGCGAAGCGGCAGGCGCGAGCTCCACCACCCGTCCCAGGTACATCACCGCGACGCGGTGACTCACGTACTCGACGATCTTCAGATCGTGAGAGATGAACAGGTAGCTCAGCTTGAGCTCTTGCTGAAGATCCAGGAGCAGGTTGACGATCTGCGCCTGAATCGAAACGTCGAGCGCGCTGATGGGCTCGTCGCACACGATGAAGTCCGGCCGCACCGCAAGTGCGCGTGCGATGCCGATACGCTGACGTTGACCCCCGCTGAACTCATGGGGGTAGCGCTCCAGCGCGTCCCGCCTGAGCCCAACCTTATCGAGCAACTCGCTGACTTGGCGGAGCTCGTCTTGACGATCGGTCGCGAGCTGGTGGATCTGCAGTGCTTCCGCGACGATCTCCCGCACTGTCATGCGGGGATTGAGAGACGAGAAAGGGTCCTGAAAGACGATCTGCATGCGTCGCCGCAGCGGTCGCATCTGGCGGTTGCTCAGGTGAGTGATGTCTTGATCGTCGAACTTCAAGCGGCCGCTGGTGGGCTCGACCAACTTCAGCAAACACCGCCCCAGGGTGCTCTTGCCGCAACCGCTCTCTCCAACCAGACCAAGAGTCTCGCCGTGGCGCACGAAGAGCGAGACTTGATCGACTGCGCGCAACAAGCGAGTGCGACCGAAGAGGCCGGTCTTCACCGGAAAGTACTTCGAGATGCGATCGGCTTGGAGCAGCGGCTTACGCTTGCCGCCGGGTTCCCTGCGCTCCTCGCCGGTCCTGCGCTCCTCACTGGGCTCTTGCTGGTCAGCTTCGAGCGGTGGCTCGTGTGAAACGCTCGAGGGCTCCGGTAGCTCATTTTCCGGCGCGGAGTGGAGCGGCGCGCTGGGGTCCGGTGACTCGCGGTCGTCACTCATGGCTTGCGTGCCTCTGCCAAACCGGGATTGAAGAAGCAGCGGCTGCTGTGCCCCGAGGAAACATCCACGAGTTCAGGTTCTTCCTCGTCGCAGCGGGCGAACTCAGCGCCACCGGCCTTCTTTAGAGCGCAACGGGCTGCAAAGCGACAACCCTTTGGCAGATCCGTCAAGCTAGGGACCACGCCTTCGATGGTGTTCAACCGGGGCGGCCGTTCTCCCCCCATCGGAGGCACACTGGCCAGCAACCCGCGGGTGTATGGGTGCTGCGGAGCGCGAAACAGTTCGCTCACCGTGGCGCGCTCCACGACGCGTCCCGCGTACATCACGACGACGCGATTCGCGAACTCTGCGACGACTCCCAGGTCGTGAGTGATGAACACGATGCTCATCCCAAGCTCACCCTGCAAGCGCCGCAGCAGGTCCAAGATCTGGGCCTGAATCGTCACGTCCAGGGCTGTCGTCGGTTCGTCTGCCAAGAGCAACGCCGGCTCGCACGCCAGCGCCATCGCGATCATCACGCGCTGACGCATGCCTCCCGAAAGCTGATGCGGGTACGAGTCGACGCGAGACTCGGGGGAGGGGATGCCGACCAACTTGAGCAGCTCGATGGCCCGTGCCTTGGCTTGCTTACGTGAGAGCTTGCGATGCAGTCGCAGCACTTCGCCAATCTGTGAACCGACGCTGTAGACCGGGTTCAGCGACGTCATCGGCTCCTGAAAGATCATGGAGATGCGTGCGCCGCGCACGCTGCGCATGTCCTTCTCGCTGAGCCGAGCAAGGTCCTGCCCCTGGAACATCAGCTCGCCGCTCTCGACTTGACCAGGGTGGGGAACCAGTCGCAGCACGCTGAAGGCGGTCATGCTCTTTCCGCAGCCGCTCTCGCCAACGATGGCAAGCGTCTCGGCCTCCCCCACTTCGAAGGAGACATCGTCCACCGCAAACACCTTGCCAGTTTCCGTAGGGAACGAGGTGCGGAGGTGCTTCACGCTGAGCAAGGCGTCGCTCACGAGCCGCCCCCTGAGTCGTGTTTCTCCGCGCGGTCGGGGCTTTCGAAGTAGACCTCCAAGAGCGGGGCCTTGCCAGGCCCGAGGCCGGTGGCATACACCTGAGGCTGGCCCGCGCCCGAGCTGCTCTTCAGCGCGATCCCGTGGGTGGTGCCGCTGTTTTCGAGCCAGCGCCGCACCAAGTCGGTGACATCGATCCGAAGGGGCAACGGCGAGCGCGCGATGCCCTCAGCTGACGGTCGATCTGCGCGTGGCTGATGCACGTAGTTCACGGTGTCGCTCCAGTCCTCGACTATGCGCCACGCGGAAACACTCGCGTCTGTCGAACCCTGGGCTGCATCGGGAAGCGGGGATACGACCAGGAACGCACGGGTCACCCGCGATGCGTCCAGTGCCGGAAGCTCGAAGTCGAGCAGCAGCACGTCTTGCGCGGGACCGCCAAAGTGGACCGCCGCAGGCGAGGTGGTGTGTGTGGTGTCGGGGCTCAGCACTTGCCAGCGCGTCGGCTCGAGGGCGACGCGCTCCGTGCGGGGTGCAACGGGCTCGCCCCCTTGGCGCACACAGGTGTTGGCGAGGCACTCGTAACCCGTGCCGCAGCTCCCTGGACTGACGCAGGGCTTTGGTCCGGAGGCGCAGCTCGGCGTGAGCACCGCCGAAAACAGCAGCGACGCCAAGAGAACCGCGCGATGTGTGGCCGAGACCTGCACGCGTGAACCGTATACCAGACCTTGCGCGTTGTGGCCGAGCCCTTCAAGAGCCGTATCAGCGCCTGCCTTTGCGTCGCTGAAGCAGGATTTCTGCTGCGGTGAGTGGGCGCGCAGGTGCTGACCCTGCTTTCGAGGTGCTCGACGCCTGTGACCCGCTGGAAGGCCGAGAGAAGCTCGGAACGCTCGCTGGCGGGTCGTCCTTCGCTCCCGAAGCGGCCTGCGTCGTTGGACGACCCGCCACCGGTGGTGGACGGGCAGCCGGTGGTGGTCGCGCTGCCGCGGGGCGCGTTGTTGCGCTGGGCCGTACAGCCGCCGGGGAGGCTGGCGCTGCTGCCGCGTCCTCCCGAGAGCGGGTGCGCCCTTCGCTCTGGGCCTTGCGACTGAGCAGCGCGCCAAGGGTTGGCTTGCCGTCTTCTGTTGTTTCCGTGCGGCTTGCCTGCTCGCGCTCCCGGCGACGGCGCCTTAGGCGCGCTGGCAGACCCGCCAGCCACTCTGGCAGGGCCACACGACGCGCCCCCACACCCGTCAGTAGCGTCAACGCCGCGATCAGGATCAAGATGTTGTCGATCGAACGATAGGCGAAACGTCTGGAGACCCGGTCATTGAAGATCCCCGCCAAGGTGTCGCGGGTCTTGCCGCCGCTCATGTCCGCAATGCGAGAAAGCAGGGCGCGATCGCTTCCCGTGGGTCGGAGCTCTTCTCCGTGGGTGAGTACGGCACCCGTGGTCCCCACCGGATCACCGCTCAGCTCATCCACGGCGGTCGCGATGTAAGCGCCCGGTGTGTCGAGTGGCACGCTCGCGGCGTAGGCACCCGCTCCGGTCGCCTCGAGCGCGACTTCTTTGCCGAAGCCCTCGGGACCGGCGACGCGCACCTTCAGCCGGCGAAAGCTCTCGGTGCGTCCATCGTCGTCGACCACCGTGGCCCGCAGGTGCAACTCGCCGCCTCCGGCGTCTGCTTCGAGCCGCACTCGGGGATCGTCACCGGCGCGTGTGATGTCGCGAGCGAGCTGAGCGAAGAGCTTCTGAGCGCCGTCCCAGTTCGTCCAGGATGAGCCCCAGCGATCCTTGTAGTCGCTGGTGAACACGGCGCTGCGTCCAACGCCGACCGACCAGGTGGCCATGACTGGATCACCCTCCGGCCCGTCTAGCAGCACCTGAGCGCGCCCTTTGGGGATGGTGACGACATAGCCGTCGAGACTCGGCATGCTCTTGAAGTCGACACCACGCGTCGGCGGCGCCATCAGGCGGAGCCCGGGGGTGAAGGTCGTCTCGTTGATTGCCGAGCGCGCCGCTAGAATCGTCTCCTGAGCGAATACCGCCGGCAGGCGCGCTGCGTCTTCAATCAGATAGAAGCGGCCGTCGCCAAGCTTGCTCATGTGCTCGAGAGCCGTCACGTCCCCACCGCGCCCCAGAGCGACCACGCTGGTCGTGATGCCTGCGGCCTTCGCTCCGCTCACCAGGGTGAAGGCGTCGCTTTTTTCTTCTGCGTCTCCGCCGTCGGAGAACAGCAGCACGTGCTTGAGCGCAACTTTTTCCTTGCGGATTTCTTTGTAGGCTTCCTTCAGGCTCAGGTCGATGTAGATGCCGCCGCCACCAGGACCGACGTCGCGGATCTTCTTGGTGATTGCCTTCTTGTCGATCACGGGACCGATCGGCACCGTCCAGGAGACCGCGGTGTCCACGTGCATTACCCCCAGGCGATCACCGCCACCGAGGAGCTCGGCGGAGCGCGCAGCCGCTTCGTTGGCCAGCTGGAGCTTGGTGTGGCTACCCACGCTCATCGCCATCGAACCCGAGTAGTCGATGATGATCACCTCGGCGAGGGTGGCGCGCTTGCGCTCCTGCTTTAAGTCGAAGGAGACGGGGCTGACTTCCTCGACCGGCGTCTTGCCGTAGCCACCGGGGCCGAGGCTGCGATCACCGCCCATCAAGAGCAGTCCGCCGCCCAGATCGCGCACGTAGCTGCCGAGGGCGTCCAGCTGCAGCTGGGAGAGATCGTGAGCCGGGATGTCGCTGAGCACGACCACGTCGTAGGCGGCGAGCCCAGAGATGTCAGCGGGCGTGCTCGTTGTGCCAACGATATCCACGCGGAATGCGGCATTGCGCAGAGCTCGAGCGAGCGGCTCGGCTTTGCCGGGATCTCCCTCGAGAATCAGCGCCGCGGCGGGGCCCCGCACGCGGACGAACGCTGAGCCGGAGTTGTCCTCCGCTGCCTCGTCGTGCTTTGGATCCTTCGCGCTGACCTTGACATCGAAGCGGTGGAGCCCAGGACCAGGAGCCTCTTCGCGCAGTTGCAAGACGTCTTCGCCCTGCTTCACGGACACACTGCCGCTGCGCACCAGCTTGCCGTCTTTGTAGATATCGAGTTTGAGTTCCGAGTCTTGAGTAGCTTGGGTGACGACGCGCAGGCTCAGGGGCTCGCCCTCGCTCGCGCGGGAGGCCGTGCGCACGGCTACCACCCGCACATCAGGCACCACCCGTTGCTCGAGCGGCACCACGTCCACTGGGATCTCCGCGGCCACGGCCGCTGCGGCCGCGTCCATCGCGTCCCCGCGAGTCGCCACCCCATCGCTCAACACCACGATTCGCGCCGCGGCGTCAGCTGGGACCTCAGCCAGGGCGCGTCGGATGGCGGCGCCGATGTCGGTTCCGTCTCTACCGAGCTGCACCTCCTGAGGCGCGGGTAGGCGCGTCTTGGGACGCAGGGGGTCCTCGATGGCAGCGGTCGATGCGAAGGCCAGGACGCCGATGCGGTCGTCCGGGCGCATGCCAACTTCCGCCACCTGTAACTCCGCGCGGATACGCGTCGCCGCGTCGGGCACGAGGTCGATGCTGCGGCTCTTGTCGACAACGACGAGCACTGCCAGGCGGTCGAGGGGCTTGCCGAACTCGACCCCCATGGCGGCCAAGCACGCGGTCAGCGCCGACACACCAATCAACAGCTCAGTGAGCCCGCGCCTCACGGCGTGCTGGCGACCGCTCAAGCTCAGCAGTCTCACTGCGATGAAGCTCACCGCAAGCGCCGCGACGACGCTCAGACCCGGCCGCTCGAAGCGCACGTACCGCTCGGGCAAGAGCCCGGCCCAAACCAGCCCGACGTACAACATCGGGAGGAGGCCAAGCAGCTGAAGACCAAGCAGCAACGGGCGCTTCGCGAGACCGCGACGCCTGACGGCGAACCACAGCCACGCAATCCCGAGCACGCTGCCCACGACCAGCGCCGCCACGGGTAGGTACTGCATCAACGCTGGACGCATCAGCTGGTCCCTCCACGCTGCGGCTTCAGCTGACGTCCGAGATCCTTACGGTCGGGCGCCTTGGGCGCCACTGGTGCGCGCGCTTTGGGCTTGCGGGTCAGCCACCAGGCATCGAAAGCCAAGAATCCGAGGGCCAACAGCGCGAGCAGCCACGTCCAGGTCGTGAACGCTTCGGTGGCCTGTTCGGTGCCCTTCAACTCGCCCCCGCCAGCGAGCTTCGGCAGCTCCTTTTCGCGCGTGTCGCTTTCCGCGCGGCTAGTGAGGTTCGCTACAGCGAGCACGCTGCCGGGGCGGCCTTGGGTCCACGACGCATGGTAGAAGCCTGCGTGGGACACCTCCGGGATCACGGCGAGACCCGACTTGGTCTGGACCTTGAACTCGTCACCGGCCGGCGGGATCACCGCGACCTCCGGCACGCTGGGAGGCACGCGGAGACGGAGTGGCGAGCCGGTCGGCGTTGCGCCAGTCACTCCGCGGGCGCGTCCAGCTCGCGCTTGTTCCACGAGGTTGCGCATGAAGAGCACGAAGCTCGCCTTCAGGGGCCAGTTGCTCTCGCCGACGTCGAAACCGATCAAGGTTCCGTTTCGCCCAGGGAGCGGCAGATCGCTGATCAGCGTGCCTTCTCGGCTGCGCACTAGCGAGTCTCGGTCGCCTTCGAGCTCGAGCTTGCGAGCCTTCGCGATACTCACGCTGTCGAGGGTCAGGAAGCGCAGCCGCGGATCGCCCTCGTTCCAGGACGTGATGAGCGGTTCCTCGATCTCGTCTCCTACCACCACCCGATGACAAGGCCCAGCTGGCGGGTTCAGGACCAGCAAGTCACCCGCTGGTAGTTCCGTGGGGCAACTCCCATCGACTACGACCAACGAATCCGGTGGGATCTCTGCGCTGGCGAGGGAGCTGGGACTGGTGCCAAGCAGCTCCACATCCGGATCCGCCTCCAGCGCCCGCTTCACCCACGGGTTAGCCTCCTTCGGCACCAGGACCACAGGCAACTTGCGGCTCCCAGGCACGCGCCCATAGGCACGGTCGTCGACTGGCAGCGCATCCCCCGGGCTGATTTCGAGCTCTAGACCGGTGCCCCGGTCGCCCGCAGTCGGCTCGAAGGTCAGCACGACAGGCGTGCTCTCTCCGGGCTCCATCCGCAGCTTGCGCGAGGCGAGCGGTTCCTTGACGTTGCGTTGCCGTAGGGTAACGAAAACGTCGCGAGGCGCAGCGCCGAAGTGGTTCACGATGGCGAACGCCTGGACCTGGTCGCGCTTGGTAGTCGGGTCGACACCCAGGCGGACGTCTACCCGCGTGATGCCGGTGTTGTCGATGGGCACTCCCACCTTGACCACGTCGAGAGGCAACGCCGCGCTGCTCAGGCCTTGGGCATCGGCAAGTGCCGCGTCGGTCACCAGCACGATTCGCTTGTCGCCCTTCAGCGAGCGTAGGCGGTCCGTAGCCAGCGCAAGCGCGTCTGAGAGCTTCCCCTGAACTTCCCGCACCTCGAGCTTCTCGATCGCGGCTTCGAGGCGGCGTTTGTCGCGGTCGAGTGGGGAGGCGACCTTCGCCTCGGCTCCGGCTTCGATCACCACGGCGTCCGCACCGGGGCCAAGCGCCCGTACAGTCTGGATGGCAGCCTTGCGCGCTTCGGCCATGCGCGTCGAGTCGCCGCTCTTTGCGCCCATGGACGCGCTGGTGTCGATCACGATCGCGACGTGATCGCCCGCGATGGCGCCGCCGCGAGTGGCCGGGGTTGCAAGCGCCAGAGCCAGCAGCAAGAGCGCGAGGAGCTGCAGAATGAGCGGCACTTGGGTGACCAGGCGCTTGAACGGGCTGCGCGCCAAGAGGTCCCGTTGCGCCTCACTCCACAGCCAAGTGCTCGGTACCGCGAGCCGCTGGCGCTTTACCTTGAGGATATACAGGGCGATCAGCGGGATCACGAGACCCGCCAGCGCCAAGCCCCACGGGCTCCTCAGCTCCACCGGGTGTCCTCCCCGAGCGCGCCGTAGGCCTCGTCGCGGTCGTGCAAGATCGCCGCGATCAACGCGTCGAAGCGCTCGAAGGTCAGGTTCTTCAGCGTTTCTGCGTTGCTCTTCGCGATGCGCTCTCGCAGCGGTCGCTGACCGGGGCGAGGCAGGTCCTCCAGGGAGAAGTTGCTCAGGTCAATGAAGTGCGTACCCTCTGCAGGACCTTGGCGCATGCGGTCGAGCACGCTGCGCCTCACCAACTGAATCGTGGGATCCGGCGAGCGGCGGATGTACGGGATCAAGCGCTCCGGCGCGTCGCTCTTGCGCGCGGCGCGCGGATGAAAGGCCGCCGCGGCGAACGGCACACCACCCAGGGGCCACGCGGTTTCGTCCGCCTCTCTCAGCTCTGCGACGAAGGCTTCGAAGTCTCGTAGGTCAAGCGGCAGCTGAGGGTAGATCAGGAGCGCGATATCGATCTCCGGGTCCGCCTCCAGTTCGGCGATTGCCGCGAGGCTCGGCGCGAGATCCCCCGTGCGCTGTAGCAGCACCCGCTCGGTGACGTGGCCGTCCAAGCGGGCCTTTTCAGCCCAAGGGCACAGGTTCAGGGCTTCGACCACCTCCCGCTGGTAGCGTCGGTAGACGCGCAGAGCTTCGGATTCGAGCTTCGACATCAGTCGCTCTCCCGAGTCACAAAGCGACGAACCACCGCCTCTAGCGGCTCGTCTGTTACCGCGCGGAGATAGGTGCCAGCGTGACGCCTGGCCCAGCCGCGGAGCTCCTCGATCAGCCCGGTGAGACGCGCGATGTAAGCGTCGACCGCAGTCGCATCGAGCGTCAGCTCCACGGTCTGGCCAGACTCCGCGTCGACGAAGCTGTAGTCGCCTTCGAGGTTCGGTTCGAGCTCCTCCCGACTGAGCACCTGGAGCAGGCACACATCGTGGCCTTGAGCTCGCGCGCGTCCGAGCGCCTGGAGCACCGGACCCGCATCATAGAAGTCGCTAACCACCACCAAGAGGCCCGGCCGTCGGCTGGTGAGTAAGGTCTGCTCGATGCTGCGGGTCAGGTCCACAGTGCCGGTGGCCTCCACCCGGGACAGCTCGCGCAACAGCCCGGCTAGGGCGCTCCGGCCCCGCTTCGGGGGGCCCACCTGGTTTAGCCCTGGGCCGCGCCCCTCTTGGCCGCCTGCGACCAGCACTTGGGCGCGCTGGGAGCCCGCCAGCGCCAAGTAACCGAGAGCCGCGCACAAGCGTCGCGCCACCTCCAGCTTGCTCGGCTCACCAAAGCCAAGGCTGGCGGAACCATCAACCAGCATGCGCAGGATCACGTCTTCTTCCGCGCGGAACTGTTTGATGACTGGCTCGCCGGTGCGCGCGTAGGCCAGCCAGTCGATGCGGCGCAAGTCGTCGCCCGGAGCATACGGGCGGTGTTCCTCGAACTCGGCAGAGCCGCCGCGGCGCCTGGACACGCGCTCGCCGCTTGCGCCAGAGCGCGCACGGATCTCCAATCGCCGCCGGAGTGCTTCTAACTCGGCGATGAATTCGGGGGTGAGGAGATCCGGTGCCGCACTCATGTGCCTCGCGGTTCGTCGTCTACGGGGCCTTGCGGGTCAGCGGCGTCCGTCTCCGGTAGTCGCTGCGTCGACGGCCCGGTGCTCGCCGGCGGTGGCTGGCTCATCGGTCCGGGGGAGAAGTCGGACTCCGGCGCCGGCTCCGGCGGCTCGGCGCCTTGCGGTTCGGCTTCGGCCGCTGCGAGGGCGCGATCCTCCTCTTCGAGTACGGCTTCCAGTCGAGCTTGCGCTTCGTCGTGTTCGCGGATGGCCTTCTTGGTGCGAATGCCAGCGGCGGTGAACAGCGCTAGCCCGAGTACGGCCCAGCCCGCGGAGCAGGCGATCCCGGCAGCGAGGTAGCTCTCGAGATCGCTGCCAGAGCGGAAGATCTGTTCGATCATCACGAACGCGTAGGTCGGTGAGGGCGCTGCGAGGATCAACGCGCTGTCGGGGTCAGACAGCGCGCCACCGATCGCCATCACGATCCATGGGCCCACCATGGCCACCAGCACCGCGACCAGCGTGAGGACACGTGGGTTGGCGCTGCCAGTCGAGCGTGAGCGCATCCAGGAGATGAACCCCACCGTGAAGACGAAGAAACACACGGCGTAGCCGGTGAAGACGAAGAGGGAGGTCACCTTCTCGTCGAAGCGCGAGGTGCTCCACAGCATCTCTCCGAGCAGGCCAGCAAGGCACGTGAGCACCATGCTGCCCACGCCAAAGGTCATGAGTAGCGACGACGCCTGCATGATCCCTGGGCCGAGGTAGCGTTTGAGCTTGCTCACGCCTTGGCGTTCCCAGTGCACGCGCACGCGGCGCGAAGGGCCGAGAGGCTCACCAGCGAACACCATTGCCACGAGGAAATAAAAGATGAGCTGCAGCCCAACGCAGACCAGCGCTGCGGGGCCTTGGTCATTCTTGTCGACGGCGAACACCGCCACCCAGCTGGCCACCGCCGCTCCGGGGCCCGCGACCAAGAACCAGCGCCGCAGCCCCGACGATCGGTCCTCGCTCGGCCCGGCCATGTTGGCGACGGTGCTCTCGTAGAGGAACCAAGCCGGCAGTGCGACTAGCGCAATCGGGATGAGGATCAGGAACGCAACGTAGGCGAACCCGAAGTCCGCGCGCACATAAGCCGTGGGAAGCCAAACCGGAGGGCCATCGGGGACTCCCGGCCAGAGGTCGTGCACGCCGTTGGACAGCACGGGCCCACCGAATACGTACGCCAGGATGGACAGCGGAAACGAAATGATCAGCGTCACCAGGATGGCCGCCGCCGAGCTGTTGAAGCGTGACGACAGGCTCAGCCCAAACGCAACTGAGAGCACCGCGATCCAAAACAGCAGCGCAAAGGCCGCCAAGACCTCCGTCGCTGTAACGCCTCCGAACAGGAACGGCAGGACGCCCACGGGCGCGAGCATCACCACGTACATCGAGATGTAAGAGAGCGCCGCGAGGAACTTTCCGCGCGTAATCGTCTCCGCACCAAGCCCTGTGAGCAGCAGCGCATGCCAGGTGCGGCCACTGCGCTCGCTGGCGATGGTGCTCGCAGCAACCGCCGGTCCCACCCAGGTGACCACCGCAAAGGCGAGGGAAAAGTACGTATGAAACAGCACTGAGCCCACCTTTGCGGGCTCGGTACTGACGCTGGCAACGCCGCCGATGGAGCAAATCAACAGGGCGATCACCGCGGTGAGGCTGGCGAGGATCAACGGCGTGCGGCTGAGCCGCGCCGCTTGGCGCATCTCGCGCATCCACACCGGGTTCGGCTCGTAGCGCACGCGACGCGCTTGGTGTTTCGCGCGTTCGAAGCGCGTGGACGTCGGCGGGGGCGCCGGCTCCGCGACCTCGCCTGTCTGCGCGCTCACTGGAGATCTCCTCGGGTATACTCGAGGAAGATTCGCTCGAGCTCGTTGCGCTCCGGCTCCACACCCACCAGGAGGATGCCGTGTCCGACCAGGTGGCGCACCACGTCGGCGACGAAGCGGTCGCCACCGGTGTGGGAAATGACGACTTGGCCCCCACTGGTGGCCTCCACACCAACGACTCCACCCCCGCCTTCGACTAGCGGGATCACCTGGCGAGCGTCGCCAAGGACGCGCAGCTTGAGGCGTTTGGTTGCGGTGCCTGGGACCGTCGCTCCACCCTGGGTCGTGCGCCGCTCGGCCTTGGCCGCAACGGCAGCCGCGGTCGCAGCCGCGACGCCGCTCGGGTCCGCGTCGACTACCGCGTGCCCAATTGCCGCTGCGCGGCTGCGCGCCTCGAGGCGCTCGGCGATCTCACCGATTGGGCCCGCGATCACCAGCTGACCCTTTTCCAAGATCCCTACGGAAGTGCAAACATCGGACAGCTCCGTGAGGATGTGGCTGGACAAGAACACCGTCTTGCCGAGCTCACGTAGCTCGAGGAGTAGATCGCGAATTTCGATGCGCGCTCTGGGGTCGAGGTCGCTGGCCGGTTCGTCTAAGATCAGCACCTTTGGGTCGTGCAGCAGGATGCGCGCCAGCTGGAGGCGCTGCTTCATGCCCTTGGAGAGTGCAGACACCAGGCGCGTCTGCAGGTTGCCCAGGTCGGTGAGCTCAATCACCGCGTCGACGACGTCGATATTCTCCACGCGGAAAGAATCCGCGAAGAACTCCAAGTACTCCCGCACGCTGATGCGATCGTAGACACCCGCATGATCCGGCATGTAGCCGATGATTTTGCGCACCTCGTCCGGGTCGATCGCGACATCAATGCCGTCGATTTCGACGCGGCCAGCCATCGGCTCGAGCAGCGTCGCCATGATGCTGATGGTCGTCGTCTTGCCAGCGCCGTTCGGACCGATGAAGCCGAAAATTTCGCCGTGCCCAACCTCGAAGCTGACATCACGCAAGACGTCGAAGTTGCCGTAGCGGTGCCACAGGTGACGCACGCGGATCGCCGGAGGCGCGATCAGCGCAGAGCCCGAGTCCTCGTGCTGTTCAGCAGCCAGTTCCGGCATGCCGCCTTCGAGCGCTTGAGTCACGGTGCACCTCCCCAGCCGACGACACGGATCAGGACACGATCGGTCTCGAGTCGCAGGCCGGAGTCTGACGTCTTGCCCTCACCCCCATCAAACTGAGCGAGGACGACGGGGACGTCGTCTGGCCACCAATCCAACGAAGGCACGCTGTCGTCGATTGCCTTCCACGCTGCGGGGGCGCCGTCTGTGTCGCGATTCATTTGTTTCGGAAAGGACTCGCTGTGGAGGTCGCTGCGCCACGAGAGCTTGCTGCTCAGGCTGCCACCAGAGCCCACGCGGGGGGGAAGCGCGGTGCCATCGGAGTAGTGAAGCGTCGCGCCGTCCGCGAGCTTGGGGAAGTAGCGCGCGGGCTGACCCGGAAGCTTCACCACGACACCCACGAGATCGCGCGCCAAGCGATTGACCACGTCGGCGCCGCCAGCGGTTGGGACGACGCTGAGCCCCCCGCCCAGATCCGTCAGATCATCCTCGCGGATCACGATGGTTTGCCACGGCTTGCCTTCGATGCCGTCGATGCGGAGGCCGTCGCGGTCCACCACGAGCTCACGCTCGGCTTTCGAAGCGTCGTAGCCCGCCAAATCGAGCACGGCTTCGCGGGACGAGCCGCTCACGCTCAGGGCGCGAGTGCTCGAGTCGTAGAAGCCTCGGAAACGCGTGATTGGCGCTCGAGTCATGCCAGCGCCGGCCTCGATCAAGCTCAGATGCCGGGCGCGCCCGCTGACCCCCTTGGCCGCCACACCCAGCAGGATGATCAACACCGAAGTGCCCAGCGCGTAGATCGGCAGGCGAGCGAAGGCTCGGAGCGGCTTGCCAATTTTTGCCGAGCGGAAAAAGTTTACGGGGCCGGCAATGACGGAGTAGGCGAGCAACAACAACGCCGAAATAACCACCGTCCAGCGTGTGCCCTCATTCGGATCGAGCTGACGGCGGACCGAGTCGCTGCGGCGCTCATCGAGGGACCGCATCGCGTGGGGGAAGACCTCCGCGTCGCGGCGATTCCACGCGTGGCGCATCAGGTCTTGAACCTTGAGCTGCACCCACTCGTCATCCACTTCGGGGGACCGAGTGGCGTCGAACGCCAGCACGTGCACCTCGCCGAGACCGTAGCTCGCGGAGCTGCCCCAGGGGCTGGGTCGAAGGTTGCCGCCCGAATAGACGGCGAACTCACGTACGGTGGTCGGGCTCGGGGTTGCAGGCTTCTCTAGCAGCCCGGCAGTCCCACCGTAGCTGTAGCTGCTGCCGCTGGGGATCTTGAAGCGGGCGGTGAGCTGAAGTTCGCGAGGCGCTTCCCCTTTGGTCAGCTCGCCGCCGGTGAGGCGCGGGAGCGGGCCGACCCGCATGTCCTCGGGGCGCGTGACCACTACTGCCAGCGCGCCGCCGGCGAGCACCCAGTCGGAGATCGCAGTCAGCCGCGGTCCTGTCAGCTTCGCGAGCGTCTCACTGCGCGCGAGGAGCAAGGTGGCGCTGGCGTAGCCCGCGGCACGTGTGGGCAGCTGAAGCTCACCCTTGGACACCGCGGGCGTGCCAACGGCCACGATGGGATCCCCCGAGTTCACACCATACGGCTTGTCGTCCGCGTACATCCCCTTGCCGCGGATCCCTGAGGCAATGCGGCTGGGCTGCTCCAAGTCGATCAGCAGCGGGTTCAGGCCGATGGGTGAGCCAATCTCGAGCTGCGCCAGGATCAGACCGGCCTCGGAATAGGCGGTCAACGTCATCTCCGGCGCGCTGCTGTTGAAGCCGTGTACCGGTAGCTCGATGCTCACCCGGCTCTTGGCAGCGACCGACAGCGGGGCGCGCACTTTGAGCTGGGAGTTTGCGTAGGTGGCCTCGACCTTCAGCTCGAGATCGCCCTCCACTGGCTCGTCGGTGACATTCTCGAGCGTCACGGAAACGCTGAACCAGCCCTCCACCGCGGGGGTGCGGTCTCCGAGCGTCATGGTTCCCGTCATGATCAGCGTCGGTGGCGCAGCGGGGGTCGTTGCCAGCGGGGCACCCGCATCCTGGGCAAGGGCCACGCTGACGTTGCTCGTGATGCAGAGCAAGACCGCTGCCAGGCACCACAGCGCCCAGCTCATGCCACGCGGAAACAATCTCACCGCGCAGCGACCGCCTGTTGAACCGGTTCGGGGCGCGAAGGCACTGCCTTGAGCAGTTCGCTGACCACGTCGTCGGTGGTCACACCGTCGGCTTCGCCTTCAAAGGAGCGAATGATGCGATGACGCAACACCGGCAGCGCCACG
Organism: Polyangiaceae bacterium; assembly: GCA_020633205.1. Lineage (NCBI taxonomy): Bacteria > Pseudomonadati > Myxococcota > Polyangiales > Polyangiaceae > Polyangiaceae bacterium. The sequence continues at coordinate 62,303 of JACKEB010000010.1, read as the reverse complement.
CGCTGGATGTCAGCAAATGCCACGTGGGCGCGGCCTTCGAGCAGTGCCACCGCCTTTGCCGCCAAAACCAGAGACTGCCCACCACGCACGCCCGCTCCGTAGCGCACCGCGCGGCTGACGATTTCAGGTGCGGCCGCGCTCTCCGGTCCGCTCGCGCCGACCAAGCGCGCGGCGTAGCGAATCACGGGCTCTGCCACGGCGACATCGCGGCAGAGAGCTCGCAGGCTCATCACGTCAGTCGCCCCAAGCACTTGAGACGGCGCATTCATCGCGTGGCCAGTGGTACGCGTGAGGATGCCCGTCATCTCGTCTTCACTCGGGTTTGGCACCATCACCTTGAGCAAGAAGCGATCGAGCTGCGCTTCGGGGAGGGGATACGTGCCCTCCATTTCCAGGGGGTTTTCCGTCGCGAGTACGAAGAATGGTTCGTCCAGCTTGTGGCGAGTGCCGGCGATGGTCACCGCGTGCTCTTGCATCGCCTCGAGCAGCGCGCTTTGCGTCTTGGGCGTCGCGCGGTTGATCTCATCCGCGAGGATCACCTGACCAAAGATGGGCCCCTTGTGGAGCTGGAAGCGCCCGGTCACGCCGCCAGACTGATCGGTGACCAAGACGTTGGTTCCCGTGATGTCACTGGGCATCAAGTCCGGCGTGAACTGGATGCGGCTGAATCCGAGGTCGAGGCAGGACGCCAGTGTGCGAACCAGCAACGTCTTGCCCAAGCCGGGAGCGCCCTCGAGGAGCACGTGGCCACCTGCGATGAGACCCCACAAGGTTTGGTCGACGACTTCGGACTGTCCAACGATGACGGTGCCGATGGCGTCGCGGAGGCGGCCAGACGCCTCCCTGGCGAAGCCCAGTCGAGCTTCCAGATCAGTAGGTTCTGCTTGGGTCATTGCTCCGGACGGTAGCAGGGGTTGTCGGGTTACGGCTGGAAGTAACGTCCCACTTGTTCGCGATATTCTTCCGGAACTTCGGAGCGCTCCACTCCGCCAATTTCTTGGGGTGCGACCTTCCCGAGGGCGCCGCTGCCCTTCTGATTCGCGGTCTCTCCGCCACCGGAGGCGTTCGAACGTCCGAGCGTCGCGCCGTGCAGGCCGCCGCCCTTGTTCCACTTGGTGTTGGCCTTCGAGCGCAGGTCGCCGCCTTCTACCCGATCGGTGCTGCCCTTGTGGTCGCCTTCGCCTTCGTCGTGTGTGCTACCGGGGCCGCCTTTGCCGTCGCCCTTGCCACCGTTCTTGCCCTTGCCAGGGCCGGGGTTGCCCTTGCCCTTGCCGTCGCCCTTGCCGTCACCGCCACCCGGCTTGCCTCCGTCACCAGGCTTTCCGCCCGGTACCGGAGCTGGAGCGCCAAGGCCCTTTTGCGCCTCGCCCCCGCCGCGATCCGCGTCGTCCAGCCCTTCCTGGCGCTTGGCGTCGCCGCTCCCCGGAGGCTGCCCGAGCTCCTTCAGGGCCTCTTCCAGCTTCTTTTGCGCTGCAGGGTCCTTGAGGGCGTCCGCCAGATCTTTCATTTGCTCGGGCGTCATCGCGTCGCCCTGGGCTTCCATTTGCTTGCCCAGGTTCTCTGCGAGCTGCTTCCGCTCTGCCTCGCTCATGCCCTCGAGCGCCTTGCCCAGTGCATCGGCCAGGCGTTTCCGTGCGGCAGGGTCCCCGCTGTCGCCAAACTCTTGCAGATCCTTCTTGGCTTCGGGTGAGAGCTTGCTGTCGAGCTGCTTGCCAAGTTCACGTAGCGCTTCGGCGCCCTTGCTGCGCTCTTCGAACAGCTTCTTTTGCTCCTCGAGTGACTTGGCGACGTCGTCCGCGCCTTTTTCTCGTGCCGCCTTTGCGGCCTCTTCCAAGGCCTTCTTCGCCGCGTCGCGATCAGCCTGTTCAGCCTGATTGGCGAGCTTCTGCATCTCCTTGTCGAACTGAGTGAGGTCGCCTTCGCCGAGGGCTTTTGCGGCGCTTTCTGTCTTCTTGTTTTGCTTGAGCTTGTTCAGCGCAGCTTCCAGGCCGGCGCGGTTCTTGGCGTCTCCATGCGCCATCTTCTCCGCCGCGATTTCGTCGCGTAGCTTGGCGATCCTAGCCAGCGCCTCGCGCTTCTCGAGGCCGTTCTTCAAGTCCTCTCGCAGCTTGCGAGCTTCCTTGGCGATCGCGTCCAGGCGCTTGCGCTGCTCAGCGTCCTTGGCGTCCAGCTTCTCGAGCTGGATGATCTTCTCGAGCCCCTTCAATTCCTCGACCTGCACCATCTCCGCTCCAGGTGGGGTTGGGGGGGAGGGGGGCTCTGGGGGCAACCCGATCGTGCTGAAGTAGGCGATGCCAATCGCTGCGAGCGGGGCCAAACCGTGGCGCTTCATCAAGAGCCGTGGCCGGGCGAGCTTGGGGTCAGACGTTTCGAGTTTCCGCGCGGCTTGCTTGACTACCAGCTCGCGTGCGATGTCGTTGCGCTCGGCCTCACTGCGTAGCTCGACCGCGGTGCTAATCACCTCGTGTCCAGTGAGACGAGCGTCCAGGAAGAGGGCAATGTCTCGATCGGACCAGCGCTTGCGCGTCGCCCAGGCAACCGCAACCACGACACCCACCAGCCCTAGCGCCGCAGCCCAAGGCCTCAGGGTGCTCTGGCGCAGCCACCAAGCGCCGCCCGCGACGACCACGCCGCCGAGGAGTCCGTATGCGAGGCCCGTCAAAGCGCGCGACATCAGCATGCGCCTGCGCACCTTCCCAGCCCAACGCTCGAAGCGGTCGTGAAACTGCTTCGGCTCGTTCCCGCCCTGGTTCTGCATGTCGCCCTATCTTACGTGCTCTCTCGCTAAAAGCCCTGGCATGACCAGGGGATTCCCCGAATTTTGCACCGGATCTGCGCTCCTTCGCCACATCCAGGCCGGGGCTCCGCTGAATTGACCCGTTGCCTCCGCCGATCGGCCCTGGGAGCGCTCGCGTGCCTCAGCGAAGTCGAAACCTCGCGTTTCCACGGGTGCGCCCGCGCACAATCCCTTCGATCGGCAGAATCGGAGCTGTTCCCACGCCAAACGCTCGCTAGACTTCACTCGGTGACTCGGGTCCTGGTCGTTGAAGACTACCCACCGCTGGCAACGGTGGTCGCGATTGCGCTGCGCCGCAGCACCGGACACGAGGTCGTACGCGTGGGGAGTGTTCAGCGCGCTGCCGCTGCGGTCACGGAGCACCCAGCCTTCGACGTGGTGGTCATGGACATCGACCTGCCCGATGGTTCGGGAGTCGAACTAGCGCGTCAGCTCTTGAGCAATGGGAGCGCGAAGACGTGCGTCTTCTTCACTGCGTCGCGTGACGACAAGTTGCGCAAGGACGCCCGGGCACTTGGGCCCGTGGTCGACAAGCTTGCGCCGATGTCGGAGTTGGTGCGTGTCGTGCTCGAGAACCTCGGAGCTCCGCGCGCCCCGGTGATCGCCGAAGCCGTCAACGGTGGTGGCGTCGCCGAGCCGGGGGTCCACAGCTCGGGCACTCGCCGGCGCTCCGACCGCTGATCGCGCACTCGTCGCGGGACCCCTGTCCGCGCTTGGCCTCCGCGCAGGTCTGGGGTAGCGACCTCCCAGCGTAGGGAGACGTGTACACGCTCCAAGCGCTGAAATCCCAAACATCAACCCCAGAGGTCTGCCATGAATCAAAAGGTCACCGTTCCGGAGCTCCGGCGCCGGAAGCAATCGGGTCCAAAGATCGCCATGCTCACGGCTTACGACGCGACTTTCGCGCGCTTGCTCGACGAAGGAGGTGCGGACGTCTTGCTCGTCGGCGACTCCTTGGGGATGGTGGTACAGGGCATGGGCAACACGCTGCCCGTGACCCTCGAGGAGATTTGCTACCACGGCCGTAGCGTTGCACGCGGCATTCAGCGCGCTCATCTCGTGCTCGACATGCCGTTCATGAGCTTCCAGGTCTCCAGCGAAAAGGCGCTGGAGGCCGCGGGTCGTCTCGTCAAGGAGGGTGCAGCGGAAGCCGTCAAGCTCGAGGGCGGACAAGTAGTCGCTGAATCGATCGCCCGAATCGTTTCCGCTGGGATACCGGTGATGGGGCACGTCGGCCTCACCCCCCAGTCCGTCCATGCCATGGGTGGCTTTCGCGTGCAGGGCAAGGGCGAGGATGCGGCGAGCCGGGTGCTCCAAGACGCCAAAGCCGTCGAGCAGGCGGGAGCGTACGCCATCGTGCTGGAGGGCCTGCCTGCTGACTTGGGGCGGCGCATCAGCGAGTCCGTCGACATCCCCACTATTGGAATTGGCGCGGGGCCCGACTGCGACGGCCAAGTGCTGGTTTGTTATGACTTTCTCGGGATGTTCGAGGATATCAAGCCCAAGTTCGTGAAGCGCTTCGCACAGCTGGGCAAGGAGATCCGTAGCGCGACCGAGGCCTACGTGAGCCAGGTTCGCGACGGTCAGTTCCCCGCGGAAGAGCACTGCTTCGGTATGGCGAAGCCCAGGACTTTGGGTGAACCCACGGGCGCTCTCAAGACGGTCCCCGATGCGGTGCCCGTTTATGGCCCCGCGAGTGACGAGACATGACGATCAAGGTAATCCACGGGATCGATGAGTTCCGCGCCGCATGTGATGACGTGCGGCGCGGCGGGCGCCTCGGACTCGTGCCGACGATGGGCGCCCTCCACCGTGGTCACTTGCGCCTGGTGGAGCGCGCGCGAGAACTCGCGGATGTGGTGGCCGTCACGATCTTCGTCAACCCCACGCAGTTCGGCCAGAACGAAGACCTCGACCGCTACCCCAGGGATCTAGCCGGGGACGTCGCGAAATGTGAGAGCGCCGGCGCGAGCTTGGTATTCGCGCCTGAAGTCACAGCGATGTATCCAGCGGGGGAGCGCACCCGCGTTCGCGTCAGTGGCCTCACCGAGGCGCTGTGTGGACGCTCGCGTCCGGTCCACTTCGAGGGCGTCACCACCATCGTGACCAAGCTGTTCGCGGTGGCCGGTCCCTGTACGGCCGTGTTTGGTCGCAAGGACTACCAGCAGCTGAAGGTGATCGAGCGCATGACTCGGGACTTGCTCCTCCCGGTGCGAGTCGTTGGCGAGCGCACGGTGCGGGAGCCAGATGGCCTGGCGCTTAGCTCACGCAACGCCTACCTCAGCGAAGAACAGCGCGAGTCTGCGCTTGGCATCGCGCGCGGCCTGTCGCGCGCGGTGCGAGCGCACCAGCGCGGAGAGCGCAGCGTGGGCGTGCTGGTGGACATGGTCGAGGGAAGCATTGCGGACTCGGGTCTAGAGCAAGACTACGTGACCCTGGCGGACGCAGACACGATCGCGCCGCTTTCCGTCAAGGAATCGTGCGGGGATCGCGCCGTCTTGGCGGTCGCGGCAAAGTGCGGTCAGACTCGCCTGATCGACAACGCGGTGTTGGGTGAAGACCCGGCGCCGATCGCGGAGGAAGCTTGAGTTCTTCACACGGCCTGCCTGGGCGCTTCATCGTTCTCGAAGGTATCGACGGTAGCGGCAGCACCACCCACACCAAGTTGCTTTCCAAAGCCCTGCGGAAAGACGGGCAAGACGTGCGCACGAGCTGTGAGCCGACGAGCGGACCCGTCGGTGGCCTGATTCGGCAGGTGCTGCAGCGGCGGCTGATGGTGGCCGATGGCGACACCGTGCGTCCCTTCGCGTGGTCGACGATGGCGCTGCTCTTCGCGGCGGACCGCCTGGATCACCTGGACTCGTTGATCCTGCCGGCGCTCCAGGACGGTGCGATCGTCATCAGCGATCGCTACGACTTATCGAGCCTTGCGTATCAGTCGGCGACTGCTCCGGGCGGGGCCGAAGTCGTGCCCTGGATCCGCGAGCTGAATGCGCGCGCGATGCGTCCGGATCTCACGATTGTCCTCGATGTATCCGCCGAGGTCGCGGAAGAGCGTCGAGGGCGCCGGGGAGGCGCCGAAGAGCTCTTCGAGAAGCGCGAGATCCAGGCTCGCCTCGCTCGGCTGTACCTGGAAGCCGAGGCGCTCCTGCCAGGAGACAAGCTGGTGCACGTGGCGGGTGATGGCGCGATTGATGAGACGGCGGTGCTGATCCGGGACGTCGTTCGGAGCGAGCTGCAGATCTAGGGGCCCGAAGCTCTCAAATTTTGGCCAACCCGGCGTTGCCATGGCAGGCCCGCTTGGATGCGTACGATCTTGCTGATGGCGTTGGGACTCTCAGTGGTTGGCTGCGGCGGCAGTGAGCCGGCGGCCGACTACCCCAAGGCGACTGCCCAGGCAGCGCCCGCCAAGGAGGCGAAGCCGCCGAAGGGTGCGCTGTGGCGCGAGTCCGTGGACGAGACGGTTGACCAGGGGCTGGGCTACTTCCTGCAGCGCGTCGATCTCGCACCAAGCTTCGACGCGAGCGGTCGCTTCCAGGGCTTTCGCATCGTCGAGCTGTACGGCGATGGCTTTTGGGACGATGTCGACTTGCGCCCTGGTGATGTCGTGCTGCGGGTCAACGGCAAGCCGATCGAGCGCGAGAACCAAGCGTTCGAGGTCTTTCAAGGCCTGAAGCAGGCGGAGAAGCTCGAAGTGCAGTACCTGCGACGGGGCGAACGCCGCAGCCTGAGCTATCGCATTATTCCGCGAGGATCCGTTGACGGTACCCCAAAGGCTCCGGTGACTCGCGACGCCGGCTCGAAGCAACCGACCACCGGCGCGAAGGCGCCAGCGACTCAACACAGCTAGGCCTGCTGGCACGGCGGTTCGCGGTCGGTGTCGCTTGAAACCGCCGCGCCTCACCCCCAAACCTGCAAGAACCCGCGGCTACCCCAAAGGACCTGCGCAGCACCCCCAACAGAGGGCACCCACGGCTGTCGCCAGCGTCACTCCGCTGCGGTGCGGATCACGCGGACGCGCGAGCGGACTTCGAAATCGAAGCGGATCTCGCCTTCGTCCAAGCCGTCGGAGGTGAACGGGACGCTGCGCACCCGGTGCAGCGCGACGCTGGCTTCGCTGCGAGTGGTGTCGAGGCCCATCGCCGAGTTCTGAAGCACACGCTGGGGAACGGACCCGCGCCCCGCGAGGTCGTCGAAGCCGCAAAGCAACGTTGAGACGCCGTCGGTCAGCTCGAACACCACCAGGTCGCGATAGTCGGGATCCTGGTCTTCGCCGGGTTCCCAGGCGACGGTCACCGTGTGGCTCAAGTCGAGGTTGTCCACCTCGCCGAGGTTCAGCCCTGTCATCCGCACCCCAGTAGGAGGGAGCGGCGCATCGGCCGTGATGTCCAGCGGCGGAAGTAGCGCTGAACCCGAAGAGGTGATGTGGTAACTCGCCGCCGCAGGCAGTGGGTCGGCCGCCTGATCCCGAGTGGAGTAGACCACACCGGAAACTAGGTCCTTTACCGTGGGGAAAGCACGCGGGGCGAGGAGCGTCGACTGGTCGGCGGCAGCCACCGTGACATCGCCGGCTTCCAAGAGCTCAACGCGACCGAGACCAGACAACGCGGGCTGGCTCTCAGCGTCTGCCTCGAAACACTGGCCAACATCGGGGAGTGCGTTGGTGAGTTGGAGCAACTCGAGTACGCGATCCGGGTTGGCGCTGGACACGTTGGCGAAGCGCGCGAGTGCATAGGCGCGTGCGCCGTCTGGCTCGAGCGTCGTGCTGCGCTCGATGCGCACGAGCCCGCGAGTGACGCCCAGCTCTTCGTTGGTCTCTCCCGCGTCGCTGGTCACCGATGCCGAGCAAGCGACGGCCGAGTACGCGACGCCAGCGAGGGCGAGCAGCTGAAGCTGGTTGAGGGACCAAGCACGCACGCCAGACAGGGTAGTACGACTACTGGTGGACGCTAGGTTTGTTCTGCAAATACGACGTGTTTTCCGTTCTGGGAGGATCCGCGAGGGCGTCGTGGCGTGAATGCCCTGGCCTGGCCTGAGGACAGGCTCACCGGTTGAGATCGCGGCGCTGCCAGTCGCGTCGTGTCGCACCTTCAGCCGCTGCTTCAGGGCTGACCTGCCAACGCCTGAAAAACTCAGCGGAAGGTGGCGTGATGGCGAGCCGATCGAGGACCTCTTGTGGATCGTCAACGATGCGGGCTGGCGTCTGGCCCACGGCGAGCTGAATGGTGAGCGCCGCTGTCTGAAGAGCCATTCGGGCCAGGGGGCCGCTCCCCACTGCGATGAACGCGTCGAGGTGCTTGAGTGGCATTCCAGGGCGCCGGGTTCGCTCGGTCCAGGCCTGACGCGCCTCCTTCGGCAGCTTGCGGATGGCCCGCCAATCGTGAAGCACACACAGCTTCGGGAAGTGCTTGTGTATGTCCCGCTCCAGCAGCTCATCCAGGATGTCGTGGAGTGAATGCACCATCTCTGGCTCCACGAACTCCGCGTTGAGCTGGGTCACGATCGCGGAGCCGTGAGGTGTGAGCCAGGTGTAGCCGTCCCTAATCGACCACTGCTCAGGCCAAGCGACGAAAGGCGGTCTAGGGGCGTACGGCACGGTGAGCACACGGTCGCTCGCGTAGCCCTGCTTAGGCAAGGCTTCCTCGCGCCATTCGTTGGTCGCCGTGCTCAAGAAGCGGCGGGAAGCGCATAGCGAGAGACCGACCTTCGGTGAGAAGGCCGGTCTAGTGAAGCGCGCTGTTCGCCGCTGGCTTTGCTTTCGGGCGCCGAGGTGGCCGCCTCAGGCGACTCAGGCGGTCTTGCGGAAGCGTGACGGGAACTCCCCAGAGTCCACGCGTCCCTTGAGCTCGCCGTCCTCGGGGTGCAGGCGCAACGCACGCTGGGCCAGCTCACCCTCGTCCTCCCGACGATTCGGGTCGGGCAAACAGCACTCCACCGGGCACACCGCCTGACACGCCTCATGATCGTAGAAACCCACGCACTCGGTGCACAGCTCGGGATCGATGACGTAGATCTCGTCGCCCTCGGAGATGGCCTCGTTGGGGCACTCGGGCTCGCAGGCGCCGCAGTTGATGCAGTCTTCGGTGATGTGAGTAGCCATGGATTGCTTTCGTGGTGGTGGACGCGCGTAGTTCTATGGAGCGTGAACGATACTGTCAACTCGTACCGTAGTGGCGAAGGGTCGCGGGTTCGTGAAAAAAAAGGCCAGCAAAAGCATGAGCGCTTTGGGGAAGATCCGGCTAGAAGACGGCGGCTCATGACTCGTGTGCGGACTTGGAGCTTGGTGGTGGCGTTGCTTGGCGCCGCGTGCTCGCCGGAGATCGGTGATGACTGCGTGGTTTCCACGGACTGCTCCAGCGTGGGGGACCGCCTGTGCGACACGAGTCAGCCCGGCGGCTACTGCACGATCTTCAACTGTGAGCCGGGGACCTGCCCCGACGACTCGGTCTGCGTTTCGTTTCACAACGCGCTCTCGGGGGCGTTCTGCGAGGCCGACAACGACCGTTTTCAGCGGCCTTTCTGCATGGCCCCTTGTAGCGGCGATGGCGACTGCCGAGGCGGGTACGGGTGTGTCGAAGTAGGCAGAGAGGGCAACTCGTACGGCGCTGTGGTGATCGAAGACGGCAAGACCACCGCGAAGGTCTGTCTGGCGAATCAATCCGTCGCGGAGCCCAACGGGGAGAGCCCAGCGATCTGCAGCGGTGAAAAAGGCGGCACCCCTCCGACTCCCCTGGCTGACGCGGGCACCTACGTGCCGGACGCATCCGCGAGCGGTGGGAGTGCTGGCATGTCCGCCGGAGGCAGTGCAGGCACGTCCGCCGGAGGCAGTGCTGGCACGTCCGCAGGAGGCAGTGCTGGCACGTCCGCCGGAGGCAGTGCTGGCACGTCTGCCGGAGGCAGTGCTGGAAGCGCGGGCGCTGCTGGTGGCGCAGGCGGGGCAAGCGGCGGTGCAGGCGGAGCTTCTGGGGCATCTGCCGGGGGTTCTTCCGGCGGGACATGAGCGGGCAAGGCGCGAGCCCGCGTGCGGGTGAGGCGCCCGACCCTGAAGAGCCTATTGGTTCCGCTCCGCCACCTTCAGAGGATGTTTCCTTAGGGAAAGACCCTGCGGGGACGGGGCCCTCGATGGCCGTCGCGCTAGTCGCCGCCCGAACGTTGGGGCGAGGGCTGGGAGCGCTCGGAGTGCTCCTCGTCCTGGCCTCTCTCGTGTTCCTGGCGCTGCGGCTCTTGCCCGGTGATCCTGCGGCTTTGATCCTTGGGGATACGGCGAGCGCTGCGGACCGTGCAGCTCTGCGTGGCAAGCTTGGCCTCGACTTGCCGCTCTGGCGGCAGTACCTCGAGTTCGTGTGGGGCCTCTTGCGCCTCGATCTGGGTGACTCCCTCGCGCGGCCTGGCGTGCCAGCGTTCTCGGAGGTTGGGCGCGCCCTGGGGCCGACGGCTGCCCTCGCTGGCACGGCGGTGGGGATGGGCAGTGTGCTTGGCACCGGCGCGGCGTTGCTGAGCGTCGGGCCCTGGTTGGGGCGCGGACGGGAGTGGGTGCATCGTGGAGTGCTCTTGGTAGCCGCCACGCCGCTGTTGGCGTTTGCGCCGCTCGTCACGTTCGTGCTTGCCGTGCGGTTACGCTGGGTGCCGTTGCCCGGCGACCCCGGAAGCGGGGCTTCCGGATTGCTGTTTGCGAGCGGACTCCTCGCGCTGCCACTGGCGGCTCAGGTGGCAAGGATTGGGCGCGCTGCGCTGCTCGACCAGGCGCGCGCGAAGTACCTCGATGTGGCTCACGCCAAGGGCGCTTCGCCGTGGCGCGTCTGGGTGGTGCACGCGCTGCCGGTCGCGTCGACGCCGATTTCCGTGGTCGTGGCCGCCCAGCTTGGCGCGCTGCTCGGTGGAGCCGTGGTGCTCGAGCGCCTGTTCGAGCGCCCAGGCCTTGGGAGCTTGATGCTCAACGCGTACGCGGCGCGGGACATCCCGGTGCTCGAAGCCTCGGTGGTCGCGGCGGGTCTACTGTTCGTCATCGCACAGTCCGCTGCCGGCTTGCTTCAAGCCGCAGTGGATCCGCGGGGAAGAACGTGAAACGACGGCGTCCGCTGGAGTTTTTGCCCCTCGCGCTGCTTGTGGTCTGTGTGAGCGGTATCGTATTCGGCGTGGGTGGGGAGCCGGCGCGCCTGCATTTGAGCCAGAGCTGGTCAGCGCCGAGCAGTGAGCACTGGCTCGGCTTCGGCGATGCGGGGGTCGACTTGGGGCTCCTGGCCGCCCATGCGACCTTTCGCGCGCTGGTGCTAGCTGCCATCGTGGCTTGCTTCGGCTTCGTCACCGGCACGGCGCTGGGTGCGAGCACGGGCCTGCGCGGCGGTGCCGTGGAGCGCTGGACGCTCCGCGCTTGCGATCTCGTGCAGTCTTTTCCCACCTTCCTCTTGGCTCTGGCGGTGCTCTCCGCGGTGCGCGTGCCGTCTCGCACACACATCGGGGTGGTCTTCTGTATCTCTGCTTGGGCTCCCTTTGCACGTCTGGCGCTCGCCCAGACGCGGACCCTGCGCGAGTCCCAGTTCGTGGAGGCGGCGCGCGCGCTTGGTTCGTCGAGTTTCCGTGTGGTTTTCCGCCACGTGGTCCCCAATCTGCTTGGTCCGGTCGCCGTGCAGCTCGGCACCGCCGCCGCCGGAGTCGTGATCGGGGAGACGGCGCTCGGCTTCGTTGGCCTCGGTCCTCCGGATGGCGTGAGCCTGGGTAGCCTGCTCGAGCAGGGCACCTTGGGCATGCTGAGGGCGCCTCATGTGTTGGCGGTGGGAGCGTTGAGCGTGCTGTGCGTGAGCGGCTCCCTCCAGCTGGCGAGCGAGGGCCTACGCCGACGCATCAACCAAGGGCTTTGATAAATGCTGTGCGGAAATTTTTAGAACCAGTAGATGAGCGCGAAGTAGAGCAAAAAGCGCGGGATCCGCAGCAGGGTCACCGGCCAGAAGCGCGAGTGCGGCATCCCCAGTAGTCCAGCCAAAATGCAGGTGATGGAGAACGGGATGGGGGTGAGGGCGGCCAGGGCGACGGCGCTTCTGCCGTAGCGCTCCACCAAGGCTTGGGGCTTGGCTCCCGCGCGCACCAGCACACGAGCGACGCGGGGCCAGCTCTGGATACGAGTGCCTAGCCAGTAGCCGGCGTTGCCTGCGACCGCACTCACCACGCCGAACAGCAGCACCAGGCTCCAAGCGTACGACCGCAGATCGCTCTTCGCCACGATGACCAGCACTACGTCCGGCGGAAACGGCGCGGTGAGGGAATCGCAGACGAAGACGATCAGGCATAGCCCCGGCACACCCAGCGCGCGGTGCAGCACATGGGCCGCGACGCTGAGTTGCTCCTTGAAGAGCACGCTGGCGAGACCAATCGCCCCAACGAAGATCACCAGCGCGATGAACGCCTTCCACAGGCTCGCGCGGACGTAGCTGTCCAGGGCGTCGTCTGGCGGTCGGGGGTGAGGGGTGCGCTCAGAGGGCGGCGCGTGCACCGCGGGACTCTGGAAGGAGGTCGCTTGGTTGGCAACTGGAGAAAGCAGATGCGGGTCACTTGCCCCGGGACGAGCGTCGGCTAACGTCAGCCCGTGCTCGGATTCCGCCCGCTTCCCAGAACGCTGAACGCCGCGGTTCGCGACGCGCGAGGCGCGAGCCGAGATCTGGTCAGGATTGAAGCGACCCGAGACCTGGCGCGCTACGCTGCCTCGGAAGATCCAGAGGAGCGCGAGCGCAGCACCCTGGCCCTGATCGAAGGGCTGAGCGACAAGGTCGCGGCGGTGCGCGGTGAGTCGGCGCTCGCGCTGGCCGATGCAAAGGCGGAAGGCGCTCGGGACGCGTTGCTCGAGTTGGTGCGGGACAGCAATCAACGCGTGCGACAGATGGCGCTGGTCGCGTTGGGAGAGCTCGCAGAGCCAGGTGATACAGCGGTGGCCAAGGAGCTGCGTCGAGCGTTCTCGAGTGACTCCCCGGAGCTGCGCTACCAAGCGGTGATCGCCCTCGCGCGCGTCGTGCCCGATGACGAAGCACCGCTGGTGTGTTGCCTCACGGATGACGACCCGCAGATCCGCTATATCGCCCTGCGGTTGTGCGAAGAACGCTACGATGAGCGCGAGTTGCCCCATCAGATCGCGCTCAGGGCCGAACGCGCGCTGAAGGACGACGACCTCCACGTGCGGGTCGCTGCGGCGATCTGGCTCTGCAAGCGCGGCGAAGCCGCTGCGGAGCGCGTGCTGGTCGAGGCGCTGAACAGCTTCAGCTCGAAGCTCTCTCCGGAGGACGAGATCGCGGCGGTCGACGCCGCTGGTACGAAGCGCCTCGAGGCTGCGCGCCCGGGCCTCGAACGGCGAGCATTCGGGCTCTTTGGCGGCCCAGCGGTTTGGCAGGCGCGCGTCGGTTTGGCGCTGATGGGTGATGGCAGAGCCAAGGAACGGCTGCTTCGAGGCCTCAAGTCGTGGAACCGAGACACCCGCACTCATGCCGTGGTGGCGATCGGTCGGGCGCGCCTCGAAGAGGCCCGGGCTCAGCTGGAGAGCTTGAAATCCAGCGGAACCGTCGAAGCCGCGACCGTGGACGACGCGCTCAGAGAAATCGCTCAGGGTGATCTCGAGTGAGCGACCCAGGGAGCGACCAGGCGTCGCTGGTTGAAGCCGCGCGGAAACGTTCGGCGGCCCCTCGCTGTCCGACTCACCCAGGGCCCCTGGTGGAGAGCTACTTCGCCAAGCTCAACTCTCCCGACGGCGAGCGTGCGCTGTGGCTCAAGCTCACGGCCGCCCGCCGGCCAGGTGCGGAGACGACGCTCGCGGAAGCCTGGGCAGTGGCGTTTCGGCGCGGGCACCCGCCGCGTGCGACCAAGCAAGCCTGGCAACTGCGGGAGCCCGAGCTTCGGCAGGCATTCCGACGCGGCTCGCAGATCCAGCTCGGCCAGTGCGAGCTGAGTGAAGTCGGCTTGCGGGGGGCGCTGCCGCTAGGCGACAGCGGCTCGCTGGCGCTCAGCTGGGAGCTTCGCTTCGCCGCGGGTGAGCTGAACGAGCCGCTGTTCCCGCTGCCCGCAGCCTTATACGGGGATGCTCTGCCGACCGGCAAACTGGTCAGCCACCAGCCGGATCTGCGCTTCAATGGCGAGTACGAAGTCGCTGGCGAGCGCGTCGTGGTGAGCGGCTGGCGAGGCATGTTGGGGCACAACTGGTCCCGTCGTCACACGCCGACCTACGCCTGGTTTCACTGCAATCAGTTCCGTAGGGAAGAAGACGGGGCGTCGCTCGACTGTGTGCTGGAGGCGGTGAGCGCGCCGCTGCTCGCGGGGCGCCGAGTGGGGAGCGCGGTGCTGCGCTTCAAGGGCCTGAGTATTCCTTTTGGGTTCCTCGACTGGCAGCGGAAAGTGGAGGCGCGCTCGCCGTCCTCTTGGGTGTTCTCCGCGCGTCGATCCGGTGCGGCGCTGCGGGTCGAGGTGCAGGCGCTCGAGTCAGAGACGGCGGGGCTGCGCTACGACAACCCTACGGGGGGCGGCGTCGACTGCCTGAACTCGAAGCTCGCCAAGGTGCGCGTGGTGCTCGAGCGACCGAACGCTGACGCGCTGTGCCTAGTGAGCGACTCCGGCGCCTTGGAGCATGGCCACGTCGGCGCACACCCGGTCAGGATGTTGCTTTAAGCCTGAAGCATGGGGGCATGCGGTGGGCCTCACCCCCGAAAAATCCGGCATTCGCGCCAGTTGCACTGACGAAGCCGAACTATAGCGCGGGGCTGGGCTCCGGGCGTTCGCTGGCCTCGCCAGGGCTGTCGCGGTCGTGTTAACAGAGCGGACAGAATGACCACGAATCCTGCTCTGGGTCTGTTTCGTGTGCTGGAAGATGACGGCACGGTTCGCGCTGAGCCCAGCCTGAGCCAGGAGCAGCTGCTCGGGATGTACCGTCACATGCGCAACATTCGCAGCATGGAGACGCGCATGGTGATGCTGCAGCGCCAAGGGCGTATCGGCTTCTATGGCTCGTGCGCCGGTCAAGAGGCACCGCCCATCGCCACCGCGTTTGCTACGGACCCCAAGGACTGGGTGTTCCCTGCGCTGCGTGAGAGCGCGATCATGCTGGTGAGGGGATTTCCGCTCGTAAAATACTTGGCGCAGGTCTACGGCAACTCCCTCGATGTGCTCAAGGGCCGGCAGATGCCGAGTCATATGAGCGCGCGTGAGGTGAATCAGGTGTCGTGGTCGAGTTGCATCGGTCCGCAGATCCCCCAGGCGATGGGCGCGGCGTGGGCAGCGAAGATCAAAGGCGACCCCGTCGTTGCCGTGGGGTTCATGGGAGACGGCGCGACGAGTCAGCCGGACTTCCACAACGCGCTGAACTTTGCCGGCGTTTTCAAGGTGCCCGCGGTGATGATCTGCCAGAACAACCACTGGTCGATCAGCGTGCCGACAGAGCGGCAGACGGCGAGCCAGACCATCGCGGTGAAGGCGCAGGCTTACGGCCTGCCCGGCGTGCGCGTCGACGGAAACGACATCCTCGCTTGCTATCAGGTGATCCACGAGGCGGTGGAGCGCGCTCGAAGTGGCGGCGGACCGACGTTCGTCGAGTGCGTCACCTATCGCATGGGCGCGCACTCCACGAGCGACGACCCAACGCGCTATCGGTCCGACGAAGAGGTCGCGGAGTGGGCGAAGAAGGATCCCGTCGAGCGCCTGCGTCGCTATTTGGTGGGCCGCGGCTTGGTCGACGACGCGTTTGATCAGCGCTTGGAGCAGGAGTTCGGAGCGGAGCTCTCAGCGGCGATTGAGCAGGTGGAAGCCGCAGGTCCGCCGGACCCCGAGACGATCTTCGAGGACGTGTACGCGTCGCGCCCGTGGCACCTCGAAGAGCAGCTCGAGGAGCTGCGCGCGGCCGGTCCCGCGCCGAAGCAGCACTGACGCGCCAGCGCTTGCTCCCCGCAGCGCTTGCCACTAACAACGCCGCATGACTGACGCGGCGAAAGAGTTCGACGTAATCGTGATCGGCGGCGGCCCGGGTGGTTACCCGTGTGCGATTCGTTTGGGCCAGCTTGGGCTCAACGTGGCCTGCGTCGAAGAGGAAGAGTACGGCGGCGTGTGCCTGAACTGGGGCTGCGTGCCGAGCAAGGCGCTGATCGCGAACGCGCACCTCTACGAGAAGGCGCTCGCTGGCGCCGAGGTCGGCATCAAGGTGAGCGGCGTCGAGCTCGACGTGAACACGATGCAAGACTGGAAGAATGGCATCGTCAAGAAGCTCACCGGCGGCGTGCGCGGGTTGCTCAAAGCCAACAAGGCAACAGCCATCGGCGGTACCGCGCGGATCACGTCGAAGAACACCGTCGAGGTCACGAGCTCCGGTGGCA
Organism: Polyangiaceae bacterium; assembly: GCA_020633205.1. Classification (NCBI taxonomy): domain Bacteria; kingdom Pseudomonadati; phylum Myxococcota; order Polyangiales; family Polyangiaceae; species Polyangiaceae bacterium. The sequence continues at coordinate 46,172 of JACKEB010000010.1, read as the reverse complement.
AGCAGACCCTCACGGCCAAAAAAGCCATCGTGGTCGCCACCGGCTCCGCCACGATTCAGATCCCCGGCTTCGAGTTCGACGGCAAGCAGATCATCGGTGCCCGCGAGGCCGTCAGCCTGCGGGAGATCCCGAAGCGGCTAGTCGTGATCGGCGGCGGCGTGATCGGCTGCGAGCTTGGCATGGTCTACCAGAAGTTCGGCGCCGAGCTGACCATCGTGGAGCTGACCCCGAGCATCCTTCCGGGTACCGACCCCGAGTGCACCAAGGTGGTCGAACGCAAGATCAAGAAGCACGGCGGCAAGGTGCTGACAGGCGTCAAGGCAGAGGGCTTCACCCGCCGCGCCGACGGCACGATTGAAGTCAAGGTGAGTGGCGAGGGTGGCATTCAAGAGCTGCTGGAGTGCGACACCGTGCTCGTTGCCGTGGGGATGCGCCCGCGCTCGAAGGGCATCGGTCTCGAGGAGCTAGGCGTCCAGATCGACAAGCGCGGCTTCGTGATGACCAATGACGTGTGCCAGACGAACGTCGAGGGGATCTACGCCATCGGCGATGTGAGCGGCCCGCCCATGCTCGCGCACAAGGCCACCAAGGAGGGCGAGGTTTGCGCCGAGGTCATCGCGGGCAAGCGCGCTGGCAAGGACTGGGTGACCGTTCCGTCGATCATCTTCACGGACCCCGAGATCGCGAGCGTCGGACTTACCGAAGCCGAGGCCAAGGAGCAGGGGCTGAAGGTCAAGGCCGGCAAGTTCCCGTTCGCCGCCCTGGCTCGGGCGATGAGCATCCGGGAGACCGACGGCTTCACCAAGGTGGTGCTGGACGAAGATACGGGGCGGGTCGTGGGGATCCACATCTGTGGGCCCAACGCCAGCGATCTCATCAGCGAAGGCGCGCTAGCCTTGGAGATGGTGGCGACCGCCGAGGACATGGGCCTGACGATTCATCCTCACCCGACCCTCGGCGAAGCCATGATGGAAGCCGCCCAGGCGGCGCTCGGCCACGCGATCCACATCGTCAACCGCTGAATCCCTGCCGAGGACTGTGGACCCGCCCTGAGGGCGGTGGCATGGTTTTGCTCATGGGGATTTTCGACCGCATGGGGAAGGTGATCTCCAGCAACTTCAACTCGTTGCTGGATAGCGCCGACGACCCGTCCAAGTCCGTGGACCTCACGCTGGGCGAGATGCGCGACCAGGTGCGCGCGGCACGCCAAGAGGTGGTGAGCAGCGTCGCCGCCGAGAAGCAGCTGCGACGCAAGGTCGAAGAGTTGGACGCGGAGATCGCCAAGTGGGAGAAGCGCGCTGAGCTTGCGGTGAAGCACTCCGATGACGTCCTGGCGCGTGAGGCGCTGGTGCAGAAGAAGCGCCTCTCGGGAGAGCGTGATCGCGCCGAGGGGCTGCGCGCTCAGCAGCGCACCAACGCCCTCGAGATGAAGGCGGAGCTCGAGCGCATGGAAGCCAAGCTCGAAGAGGTCACTGCGAAGAAGGCGCAGATCGTCGCCCGCGCCGAGCAAGCTCGCGCAGCGCAGATGGGTCAGGCGTCGACCAAGGGCGGCGTCGGCGGTGGGGCGTTCGAAGAGTTCCGCCGCATGGAGGATCAACTCGAGGCGGTTGAAGCCACCGTCGCGGCCCAGCGCGAAGTGGAGGCTGCGTTGGCGCCCAGCCTGGGCCCCGGTGGCATGACCAAAGACGAAGTGGAGGCGAAGTTCCGGGCGCTCGAAGCCGGCACCAAGTCTCCGAGTGGCGGCGTGACGAGCGAGGTCGATGAAGAGCTCGCGCAGCTCAAGAAGCGTATTCGCGTGGATACATGAGGCGCTGCCCGGTCTGAATTCTCCCCATCATGTCGGAACGCATCATCGTTTGCTTCTACTCCAAGCGAGTGAAGGTTCGGTTGCCAGAACAGGCAAACCACCTGCAAACGGCGCGCGCGTTGACCAAGCGGGCGGCAGCTCGCGGTGGCAACGTGGTGGCTTGGGGCGCGCGCTCCCTGGCGTTCGACTTCGATTTCGACGCGGCGGAAGATGCGATCGAGTTCGCTAGCGACGAAGTCTCAGGAGATCCTCTGCCATTTGGCGTCGGCATCGCCCAGGGCGAGCAAGAGCCCATCGACGAGATGGTCGCAGGCTACACGCTCTCCTGGGGGCCGGCCCTTGTCCGTGCGGAAGCACTGGCAAGAATAGCCCGCGAAGGCGAAGTGCTCGTGGAGCCAAACTTCGACCCCATCCGCACCGGGGACCTGTTGACGCGCGGTAGGCGACTGCGAGCCCTCGGTAAGGAGCGCGTCCGGGGTCTGTTGCTCGACACGAACCACCCGTGGCGCGGTGATCTCGCGGCGATGGTCAGCGAGCTGATGACGCCGCTCTTGATTGGGCGCCCGCAGCTCGGTGAGATGTTGGTGCCGGCGGGCAACCTCGGTATCGTGCGGGCGGCGCGGGGGATGGGTGGTAGTCGGTTCCTCGGGGAACTGGCCAGGACGCTGGAGCCCGGGCGGGTCTTGCGTTTGTCGCCCAGCCTGATGGGTGAGCCCTTTGGGGCGCTCCGGCGCGGCCTGTTGAAGGCTCGTTCGCGGGGCCAAGCGCCCGCAGTGCTCGAGGGAACCCACGCAGAGTCCCTCGAGAGCTTGCTTGGGGGTGAGGGCCTAGACCTCGACTCCTGCGCTGGGCTACTACGGGCCTGGCTCAAGCCTGCATCGGAGCGTGGGCCCAGCGGGGCGATGTTGCTCGACGACGTTCACGACATCGACAGCGACACCCTGGAGGCGATCCGCGTGGCCATCGAAGACACGCCATTTCGCTTGATCGTGCGGGCGCACCCCGAAGCCAAGATGCCGGGACCGCTCGCCGACCTGAACGTGGTGGTGGAAGCCAAGCTGCGCGCGCTCGAGGGCAGGGAAGCCATCGATTTGGCGCGTGCCTGGTTGAATGGGGAGCTCGACGATGACCTGGCTGAGCGCTTCGCGAAGCTTGGGCGCGGGGAGCCGCTTGCGGTGTCTGAGGCGCTGGCGGAGGCGCTCGAGGCTGGCGAGCTGGTTTGGGAGGATCATCGCGCGGTATCGCGCCGGCGCCGCGCCGGTAGGGGTGAGCCCCAGCCTGCGGACTTTTGGATCGCCGGGCGGGCGCGTCATCTCGAGGCCGGGCCCCGCGCGGTGTTGTTCGGCCTGGCGGTGCTGGGCGGTGAAGCGGATGCTGGCGATGTGCGCGCGCTCGTGGAGCGCGCGAGCGACGTAACGATCGAGTTCGACAAGGTGGTGCGGGCACTCGAGGCGAGCCGCTGGCTGCGTCGCCCCTCGCCAGAGCTCTTGTGTCTTCCGAGCGCGAGTCACCGGGAGGCGATCGCCGGAGAGCTGAGCTCGGCGCGCGTTGCCGCGTGGCATCGCGCGGCGGCCGTGGTGCTCGCCAACAACAACCGGCCCTTGTGTGCGGCTAGCGCCGCCGCTCACGCGATGCTCGGCGGCGACTTCGAGAGCGCGGCGCGCATGGCTCGCCGCGCGGCGGCTTCGGCCCGCGCTGTGGACCTGGGCGACACGGCGGACGCCCTGGACACTTTCTGCGACACCAAGGATCCGAGCCTGCTGAGTGGTCGTGGGCTGTCGACCAGCGTCTTCCCGGTGGATCTGTTTGGTGAAGAGCAGCGCATTCCCATGAGCGCGCTCCCGTCGGATTCCCGCCCGCCGCCACCGCCCCAGATCCCGCGTCCGCCCAAGCTGCCTGCGCGCATCGCGTCGCCGAAGCTGCCCGGTTCCGATGTGCTGGCGTTCGCTGCCGCTGGGCCGCTCTCGGCGCCGGGCGTCAGGAGGCCCGCTGCGCCTGGCGTCAAGCGCCCAGGGCCGCCGCCGCTGCCTCCCCGCGCGAGCCAGCAGATGAACGCGCAGAAGCCGATTTCCATCATCCCGGATGAGGAGCTGGAGCTTTCCGCAGAGGAGCCCACGACGGGGGTCCGCAACGAACTGACCCTGAAGGCGACGGAGCTGATTCGCAGGGGAGACTGGGCAGCGGTGTCCAAGCTCACGAGTGATCTGCGGGCGCAGAAGCGTCACCTTGGCTTGGCCGACCGCCTGGATGCGTTGGTGAAGCTGGGCCAAGGAGACGCGCTCGAGGCGTTGGGATCGCTCCGCAGAGCCGCCGAGTCGGCGACCAACCAGGCCAACGGAGATCGTTGCCGCGCGGCACTAGCTCACGCCATCGGCCTGGGCGCTGCAGGCCGCGGCGCCGAAGCGTTGCTCGAGGCGCTCAGTGGCCTGGCGTATGCGCGGGAGTCTGAAGATCGCCGCGGCGAGCTTGCCTGTACCCGATTCATTGCCCAGCTCACGGAGACTGCGGGGCACGCGGGGAGTGGGGCGCGCTGGATGGATGTTGTGAAGCGGATTCAGGAGTAGGGGCAGGGACTGGGTCCGGGGCGGGGACTGGGTCCGGGGTAGGGACGGCGCGTGGGTCAGGGGCAGCGGCGGCGTCGGCGGCTGTGAGTGGATCGCGGGCGCGGTGCGCTTTGCGCGGCCGCTCTCGGGATCGTCTTGCCGGCCGGTTTCTTTTGGCTGTTGGGTTTTGGCGATCGCGGCGCGCTTTGCGCGGCCGCTGCTGGTGGGTCTTGGCGGTTGGTTTTTGGGGCTGTCGGATTTGCGTGATCGCGGCGCGCTTTGCGCGGCCGCTGCTGGTGGGTCTTGGCGGTTGGTTTTGCGTTCGGCTTTGGGCAAGCGCGTGCCAGGCTTCGCCTGTCACTGGCGCTTGCTGCGTTTCCGCGGGGTTTTTGTGCCACCCTGCCTTGGGCCCAGGCGCTACCGCTGACCCAGACCCCGACCCCGACCCGACCGCTATCCCAGCCCCAGCCCCTGTCCCTGTCCCGCTCGCTGTCCCGCTCCTTTCCTCCCCGCGTCGGGGCCTCGGGGGCGAGCCCCGCCGTCGGGGCGGAAAGGGAACTATGTCACTGCGAATTCAGACTATCGCACTCGAAGTCATCTCTCTCTTGCGTCCGCTGATGCCGAGGCTGCGGCGCTTCGATAGCTCACTTGCCAATCAAATCGCGCGCAGCGCTTCGAGCATTGCGCTGAACATCGGTGAAGGAGAGCACTCATCCGGAGGCACGCGGCGCCAGCGCTACTTGAGCGCCGCCGGCTCCGCGAATGAGACTTGCAGCGCGCTCAAGGTGGCGCTTGCCTGGGGTTACTTGCAGCGCCAGGACTGTGAGGTGCTGTTTCAACGCCTCGACCATATCCTCGCGGTACTCTGGAAGCTCACGCGGCCAGCGTAGTGCGGCGTAGCTGCGCCGGGAGCGGCGCTGAGGACCTCGACATCGCCCTACGGCGTTGACCTGCTACACTGGGCGCGATGACCGCGCTCCCGCTCGCGACGTACGCAGACGTGCTGGCTGCTCCGTCACATTCTGTTGCGGAGCTGGTCGGTGGCACGTTGGTGACGTCGGCGCGCCCGGCTGCAGCTCAGGCCCACGCCGCGGGCGTGCTGAGGATGGATCTTGGCTCGGCTTTCCAGCGCGCGCGCGGCGGTCCCGGAGGTTGGTGGCTTCTCCACGGAGCCGAGTTCCACTTCGACGAGGACGTGGTGGTGCCCGACATCGCTGGCTGGCGCCGCGAGCGCATGCCAGTTCCCCCAAACGTTCCGTACTTCACGCTGGAGCCGGACTGGTTGTGCGAGGTGCTCTCCCCCTCAACCGAGGCCTTCGACCGCACCGACAAGCTTGCCGTGTACTCACGTGCAGGTGTTAGCTGGGTTTGGTTGGTCAACCCAATCCAGCGCACGCTCGAGATCCTCAAGCTCTCGGGTAGTCGCTGGGAGCTCTACGCGACACACAAGGAGGCTGAGCGTATCCGTGCGGAGCCGTTCGACGCCATCGAGCTCGAGCTGAACGACCTCTGGCTGCCTCGAAAGTGACTAGGCGTCGGCGGCGTTCAGTAGCTCGTAGGCCTTCCTATCGTAGGAGGCGATGAGAAAGACGCGCCCTTCGCTGAAGCGAACCTCGTCGAGGCGTTCGGTGAATGTGCCGAGCTTGACCAGCTTGTCTTCGCGCTGTCGATAGACGACCAGCCGGTTCTTGGCCTTCGTGAAGGCGAACAGAAGGCGCAGGTTTGGCTCAGCGACCACGCCCACGAAGCCGGGCACCTTCACTTCGCCGACGTGGATGAACTTTGACTTACGGCGCGTGAACCAGCGCACAGTCGAGTCAAGCCAGTGGATCACATCGTCAGGGCCCGCCGCGCGGACGCTCGACGAGTTGACGTCCACTCGCTTCGAACGATCGGAGCCCACGTCGACTTCTGCGCAGGTCTCCGCCGCCAAGTCGAACCACTGAAAGGTCCGAGTGTCATCGATGACGGCGAGCTGCCCACTCGGATCGAGGGCAAGAGTAGGACGGATGACGTGCTTTGGCATCGCGAGTTCGCGCCATTCGCCCTCCGCTGGACGCCAGACAACCGTGTTTGGTCCGGGCGTGCCCACGACGACGGCGAGCAGTCCGTCCCGGCTGAAGGCGTGAGGCGGCCGCCAGGTGCCGTCGCGGAGCCGGGGCGCCAAGTAGGTCAGCTCGGCGTCGCTGAGTTTGTAGGGCGAGCGTTCAGCTTCTGGGACGTCCGTCAGCTCCAGCGGCGCGAGCGCTATCTTTAGCTTCTTGGAGCCTGCTTTCTGCTTCGAAGGCGCCTTCTCGGCGCCCTCTTTCGGCTTGGCTTTCGCCGGCTTGAGCTTCACCCAGTTCAGGAACGATTCCTCCACGCCACGCACAGCAAAGCGCTCGCGAGTCATCGCGGTATCGATGACGATCATCCCATCCTCCACCGCACTTCGCCCTGAATACTCACCCTTCAGGGTCGCGAGCGCCTTCAGCTTGCCTTCGTGGTAGCCAATGAAGGTCATGTCCTTGCGGAAATGACCTGCGGCGAGTACCGCGCCGGGGACCACGGTGGCCAGACTCGACGCCATGCCGGACCAACCGCCCTTCTTTCGCAGCTGCGCGAGCGGCTCGGGCTTGTCGTGAGTGAAGTCGAACACGTAGATGCCGGCTGCGTTGCGTACTGCCCAGAGGTCGCCCAACGCCGCGACTGAGACCGCGCCAGCGTCCGACACCCAAGCGAGGCGCGCGGCACCCGATTTGAAATCCACATGGTAAATGTCTCGACCGATCAGCGCGAGGGCGTGACTACCACTGCCGTGGACTTCCACGACGAGGTAGTAGGGGTTCTCCGGCAGCCCCGTCACCTCACGGCGTGAGCCGTCGTCGTCGAGAAACGCGATGCCTTGCGGTTTGTTGTCTTTGAAGATGCGTGCGCAGGGCCGCGGGCTGTCCAAGAGCGGGTGGTCGCCGTCGAAGAGCCACAGCGAGGTGTGCTTGCCTTGCTTCGTCTGTTCGCTTTGGGGCGAAGGGACGTTCAGTGCGCCCCAGTCTCGCTCTTGCTCTTGGTTGCTGTCTTGGCTCTGCTCGAGTGGGAGCAGCTCCAAGCCGGAGTTCTGCGCGCCTTTGAGTGCTCGCTCGTGCGCCACCGCCGCGCGTGTGGCCTTGCGGGCCGCTTCGAAGTCTGGATTCGGCGCAAACTCCGGCCAGCTGGGCTCGACCTTGCGCCCATCGAGGCCCGGTGGCGGCACGGGCCCGGGGGGCCAGTAGTTGGTCTCGCGGGCGCCGAGGTGCGCGGCGTGCCATAGCGGCGCGATGCGATCGATCGCCTTCGCGAGCTCCCACACTTGGGAGAACGCGGGACGGGACTTCAACCAGCGCTCGCCTATCCAGAAGAGCGCGAACGGCCCACTCCAGAGCCACTCCTTCTCGGCGGGGTTCGCCGGGCCGCTCGCCAGGGTGCGCTCGAAGCAGTTTGCGATCGCAGCCACCTGTGCGCTGGTCGGCGGCTGTTCGAACCGCAGCTCATAGCGGTGCCCGTCGTTGGCGCCCTCGGACCAGTCTGGCGGAAACGCGTTGAAGAATCGGAACGGCATCGGCCAGGCAGCCTAACACGCGCGCGCGTCTCTTCCGCCCGGGCTGCGCCCCGTTTGCCCGGAACCGAGAGCCTTTCGGATTGGCGTCCCAGCCCGCTCAAACGCGGCGTTGCCTCCGCAACGAGTGAAGGCAACGCCGCGTTTCCGCATGGTACGACTAGCGCCGGCCGACGAGGCGCACCAGAGTGCCCAGCACGTGGTCGAAGCTGGCACGAAGCTCGGCGCTGAGCGGCGGCATATAGCCGAACGCTGTAGCGGTCTCGAAGCACGCTTGGGCCTCACGCAGGGAGCCTAGCGCCGTGTGGTAGCGCGCCACGCGATTGCGCCCTTGACTGTAGCTACCTTCGGCCACGTTGAGGGGCGCGCTTGAGAGGGCCCGCCTGCACTGGCGAGCCAGATCGGGGTCGCGCCGCTCGAGCTGACCAATGAGTGGGCCGAGTGAGTGAATCAACTCGAGCAACACGGGATAGATACGTAGCATGAATACCTCCGGGAAACGCGCCAACGCACCGCGCGCTGGCGCGTCCCCGCCGCTCCACCGCGCGCAGGCGCGGTCGAGGCTGCGGGCAGAGCCCGCACCGCGCGCAGCCACGCGCAGGACGAAGTCCGAGCCTGGCGAGCACGGCCTCGGCCTCGACCGCACCGAGCACGGTGGAAAAATGGGGAGCGAGCGCGAGAGGAAGTGCGGGTGCGGGGTGCAAGTGCGAGGGGGAGGGGTAGTGCTAGCGCGGGTGCGGGCGCGCGAGAGGGAGAGCAATGCGAGGAGGGTGAGGGTGCGATCCTCGAAGCAAGCAATGCGAGCGCAGCGAGCGCGCCGTCGCTCCGAGCAGCGCAGCAATGCGAGCGCAGCGAGCGCGCCATCACTTCGAGCAGAGCGGCAATGCGAGCGCAGCGAGCGAGCCGTCACTTGAAGCAATGCGAGCGCAGCGAGCGAGCCCAGCCGCTAGCGCCGACTGAAAGTGTCAACGATATCGTGGCACAGCGGCCGCCACACGCCCTCGCACTCCCACCCGCGCTACCCGTCGACTAGGGGTACGAGAGCGTGACGGTGAGCCCAAGCTGGACGCTAAACGGGATCTCATCCGGCAGGTCTTTGCGATAGGGGTCAGGACCTGGACCGTAGTCGACCAGGCAGAAGTCGCCGCTCGCCTTTTGAAGGCCCTTCGTAGCACCGACATGAACGGCGAGCGCTAGTGGGTTCGCCACCCATCCGAGGAAAGCCCGAGCCATGAATACTCCGCCCCCGTAGTGTTGGTAGGCGCAGTGCCCGACTCGGTAGCTTGCGCCATCGGTAATGAACCCCAAGGCCAGGTCACCCCCGCCGACCAGCTGGGGGATTCCAAGCTCAAGCTCAACGCCCACCCGAAGAGGTACGAAGACCGTGAGCCCCAAGTCACTCCGCTCCGTCGTAAGTGCGTCTTGAAGGGTCAGCTGATAGTGCCAGACCTCGAAACCAGCGGAGAACGGACCGTACGCCGCCCCAGCGCCCGCCCCCACGGCGCCTCGACGGCCCCCGCCTGGAATCCAGCTACCGTGCCCCTCCAGCTCGCCTCGCCATCCGGCGAATTCCGTATCCGCGCCAGCGCGCTCAGTGGTCAGGATAACTACCAACGCTACCAAGTGTGCCCAACGCTTCCGTGCGGTCCCGGTCATTCAGATCCCTCTAGGTCGCAAAGGGCCCGTGTGATATACACCGTCGTATGTCTAGCACGCTCCGAAAGTCGCCTTCCACACTCGCAGTGGCAATCGCCTTTTTCGGCTGCAGCTCAGAGCAGCCCCAAGACCCGCCCCTGCCGAGGACGGCGCAGCCGCTAGCGGGGAACTTGAACGTGGGACGACACGGCGACAACCGGGTGGGTGTCGGCTGTCGGACAGGTTGATGTCACGACGCCTAGGCAAGGCGGATGCTCGGGCACGCTGATTGGCCCTTCGGTCGTGCTCACCGCTGGACACTGTCTGGATGATGGCATCCCCGTCTCATTCTACCTGCCCCAGAGCAACACAGCCTACCCGGTCTCCCAAGGTGCCAGAGCTGGCAACCACCTGACCGATTCGCCGTGCTTCGAACGGTCGAACCACTCCTCGAAGGCCAGGGACCTTGCGTTGTTGTGGCTGAGTGCGCCGGTGCCAAGCTCAGTGGCTGAGCCGGCACAGATCTTCGAGGGATCCATCAGCAAGGAGATCTGGCATGCAAAGCAGAACTACCTTGCGGGATTCGGCAGAGGGCTGAACGACGATTTTGGCTGTGACGTGCCTGACGACGGGTTCATCCCACCTGCCCGAAGTCGAGGATGGGCACCACTCGACGCGACTGTCCATTGGCAAGCTGATCCTCGAGATGGATTCTGGGAACAGCACTGCCATCCTTTCCGTGCAGAATTTAGCTACCATACGAACCCACACGTGCTCCACGGAGACTCCGGAGGCCCGCTGATAACCCGGTTCGATTATGGTTACCGAGTCATGGGGGTCCTGTCTGGCGGCGAGTGTTGGGACGAGCAGATCATCTACTCGAGCGTCGAGCTGAACTACCCTTGGATCGTCGGGCAGCTCGGTGGCGACCTTGACCATGATGGCGTCTTGGACGGTCTCGACAATTGCCCGCCCACCAGGTGCAAGAAGCTTGGTCTTGATCCGGAGGCGTGCGCGAACCCTGATCAAGCCGATGACGATGACGATGGAATCGGTGAAGTGTGTGACAACTGTCCCGCTTCCAAGTGCGCTACGACGGTGCCCGGATTCGACTGCGTAAACCCCGACCAAGCGGACGGCGACCAGGACGGTGAAGGAGACCAATGTGACCTCTGTCCCGACAAGGCCACGCTGACCTACGACAAGGCCACGCTGACCTACGACGAGGACGGAGACGGCGTCGGCGAGGCCTGCGACAACTGCCCCGGCCTCTACCAGGAGTTTCCGCACTGTGGGACCAATGCCGTGTGTACGGGCCGCTGCATCACAACCGGGAGTTCACCCCACTGCTCACAACTCCCGGACCGAGATGGAGACGGCACGGGGGATAGCTGCGATACGTGTCCAGACATCGCCTCCTACGACACCAAGAACTCCAACTCGTGGTCGGAGCAAAGAGAGCTAGCCGCACCCATTGTGGACGTTTGCGACCAGGTCCCGCAGGTGCGAGTGACCCAAACGCACCGTGACAATTTCGGAGCCCCGACGGTCATCCTCGGCGCCGAACCGATTCTGGGCGGTGGTGTGCCAGCGGTATCGGGTCGGGCACAGATGGGTTTCTGTTCTTGTCATGACCCCGTTGATGGCCGGGACCTCAACGAAGAGGAGTGCCTGGACAACCAGCAACAATGCAGCGCCTGGAAGTATCCTCAGAACAGCATTTGGCATCCAGTCACGCTGGGAGCGGGTGGTGACATCACGCAGGTCACGCCGTTCCCACCCAGTCCGCTGAGCTTCACCTCTTCCTTCTCCTTTGAACCCGTCGGTGCGCTTCGCTCGAAAGAGATGTACTGGAATTGGAGGGCTGACGTGGACGCCGGACGCATTGATGGGATCGACTGCCCCGGCGGTACATGCAGGGCATACGGGGCGTTCATGATGTCCTCGGTCGTGAGTACGTCCACTTCGAATCGAGACGGGTTCTATGCGATTCGAGACACCCACAAGGTCGTGAGAGCGCCATTCCTCAGGGAATCACCGGCCCACGACGCGCCCGAGTGGCTTGACCCCTGCGCTCCTTCGGGCTGTACGTGGTACCGCCCGGACCTCGAACTAATCCGCCCGCCGGAGTGGCTAGCCCAACCTGGCGTGTTGGTGGTCGAGCAGGATGGAGCTCCATCGATCCTCACGGAAGAGGGCCCCTATCTGGCGACGCTCGAGTCAAACCCGGCAGTCGTCCAAGCCCTCTCAACACCCGGTCAACGCTGGATCAGCGCAGCAGAGACTCCGAGGCAAACTGCGGTCTTGAAGGCAGCATTGCCTGGGCTTGAAGCGGTTCGTGTACCCAGGGACCTGGGCGACAACATCCAGGGCTTGACCCTCCAACGTGGAGGCGGAGAGGTCGGACTCGGTTCGTTTGGCAGTCTGGGAGGCGACGGACCCGGTCTGGGGTTCGCTGCGCTTGCTTCACAGCAGGCGTCGCCGGGCCGCAGGATGGGGCCGGAGTACGTTCTCTCCGCCACGCTTGGGCAACTGTTCGTGGTGGGTGGGGAAGTGGGCGTCGACCCGATCGCCGCTGGCGATATCTGGCGCTACGACCTTGCCCGAGGGTCGTGGCTGAAACTGGACACGACGTTCTTCGCCCCTAGCAGGGTCCTCAGTTCCACGTTCGACGCCAGCGCCCAACAGCTCGTCGTCCTTTCTCTGGATGACGACGACCGGCTCCTGGGCCACGCCCGAGCGCAGGTACACACCATTGATGTCCGGACAGGAGCGTCGAAGCTGGTGCTCTTCTGGCCATACCTTGGGATCTTCGACGATCACGCTGTCGCCGTGCTCGAGGACGGAGGCCTCGTTTTGGCGGCGAGCAAGGGCTACAAGACTACCTTGTGGCAGTTCCGATCTCACCATGGGCAGTACTGGCCAGCGGGCAGAGTGAATCTCAAGGGATCGATGCTGGACCGACCGGTGGCAGTGGACAACGGGTTGCTGTTTGCCCTTGCCAACCGCAAGGGGAACGTTCAGGTGAAGAGCGTGATCGACACGGACTTCAAGCCCGGACTTCCCTGTAGTGGCCTCTAGAACTTGGCTCCTCGTTTCGGGCCTCTTGGCCGCTGCTCTTGCGGCGCCACTGGCTTGCCAGGGGGACGAGGAGGCTAGCTCCAGCACTTCTGCTGGAGGTAGCGCGGGCTCAGACGCTGGCCACGCAGGCTCAAGCGGGGCCCCTTCTGGAGGAGCCTCGTCGGCGGGGGGTAGTCAGTCACCTGGAGGCAGCTCGTCAGGGGGGAACGCCGGGGCCGGCAGCGGTGGCACTGGTGGAACGCCGGATGATCCGTACGGAAACCTCGTTCCACCTTTGTGGACAAAGGCTTCCATCCCACAGCGAGACCTTGCCAATTGCGACATATTCGTTGGGGACCCTTCAAAGGTCCCTTGGCCGGCAGCCTCATGGGAACCAAGAGGAGCCTACGACGCCTTCGTGGTGAAGCCGCCGGAGTCCAATTGGATGTATCAAGGAACGCCGTGGGGGTGGACGCTCGCAAGGCATCAAATCGGGGGCGTTGATGGCCTGTTCCTCCACCTGAAGTTCGGGGGAACCCACCAGGGGGACGAGGTAATCGGCTTCGCTCGGATAGTCCGAGTTGGCGACCTCACCACCGTTGGCGTGCTCGCCAACCGGTACACGCACCCCACCACGGTGGTATGCGGCCAGGGCAACTACCGAGAGTCGGGCTTGGACGTCCACTATGGAGGCCTGATCGAGCCCTTCTACGCGCGGCTGAACCCCAAGGCCGGGACATGGTCCTTCGTCCCGCACAACGACGAATTCAACGGTGCCCAGGGGTTTGACTTGGAGACCCCGTGGGAGGAGTACGTAGCAGCGACCGGTGGTGTGCTCCGGCTCATCCCAACCACTGGCTTATCCGAGGCGATCCGTTCCAACACCGCCACGAGGTTTCCTGCAAGTTTGGGTGACACCGCCGTGTGGAGCGAAAACGGTGAAGTCTGGTCGACCAAGGGCGGTCTGACCCCAACGAGAGCCCTGAGCGGGGCCCCCGAATACCCCTGCTCCGTCGGGATCACGCCTGAGTGGGTTTTTGGTGCGGGCGAGCAGACCGCTGCCGGGAGATGTCGGAACTACCCAACGAACGCAAAGGTCTGGAGGGCCAAGCGGAACGGCGACGGCTCGCTAGGGAGCGTGGAGTTTGGGCCCACCATCACGGTGCAGGGGTTCTTCAACTACGCTCATGGTTGGGGCGATTTCATCGGCTTTGCAACGATTCTGCAGGGGAATGTTGAACTGTTCGTGGTGCGCCTCTCGGACTGGAAGACGTGGCAACTGAACAAGGAAGCGGGTGACTCGTTCCACTCCGACGTTTGGGGTATCGACGGCGAGTACCTGTATGCAGCTATCAACCACACCAACCTCGAAGTTGAGGAGCTGCGTCGGTACCCCCTCGCCAAGCTCGACGATGTTGCGACGATCATCCCGGCGAACTGACGAAACTACTTGTGAGACGCCTCTCTGGACATGAGGCTGTACGTTGCTGGTTACGCTTCAAAGCGCCGCTATTGATCCTTCCGTGGCCTTCCTCGGGTCTTGGCTGGCGGTGGCACCTCTGGTGGATCGAGCAAGCTGGGCATCGGCACCTTGAGCGCTCGGGCCAAGCGAACCAGAGTGTGGATCCTCAGGTTCTGCTTCCCAGTTTCCACAAGGGAAACCCATTGAGGCGTGTTGTTGAGCACGGGGAATCGCCTGGTGGCTTTCGTGTTGCAAGCCCCCGCCAAGCTCACCGGCCACGTGCGGTCGCTGGCCGAGGCACCACCCTCCAGAAGATGATGATCTTGGCGTCGTTCTGAACAACCTCTTCGTGGACGATCTCAAGCCGGCCTTTCTGCTCGGTTTCGACTCGGCCTTCCACTTGTCGAATTCCTTCTGGAATTCGTTCCCCAGAACTCCTTGATCGAATGCGCCTTCGACTTTCGGCATGTCGGGATCATAGTCGAACTCGAGCACAGCGCGGATGGCATCTCGGAGGCGTCGTAGTAGGGGCTCAAGGCGCAAGAGGGGCATGATCTACTGGCGCAACAAGTACATCATGCCCACGGGCTCCAGCTGATCGTGAATTCCCCACGCTGATCGAGAACCCCGGGCTCGCACGAGGTTTTCAGGCAAAGCCCCCGCGCTGGCTCTCGCTCTCGCCCTCGCTCTCGCTCTCGCTCTCGCCCTCGCTCTCGCTCTCGCTCTCGCCCCCGCTCTCGCTCTCGCCCCCGCTCTCGCCCCCGCTCACTCACCCTGTTCGGCGTAAACCTCTTTCAAGATCTCCGCCACCGCCTCAAACAGTTCCTCGGGGATCTGCTCGCCGACTTCTAGCTCGACCAGCGCTCGCGCCACGGGAATGTCTCTGACCACGGGTACTCCGTAGGCCCGAGCGGCGTCGATCATCAGCTTGGCCATTTCGCCGCGGCCGCTGGCGACCACCTCCGGGGCGTCGTGCTCGGCGTCTTCGTAGCGCAGCGCGACGGCGACGTGGGTCGGGTTCACGACGACCACCGTTGCTTTCCGTACGGCATTGAGTGCGTCGCCACGTAGGGCCTCTTCGTGGGCGCGGCGCCGGGCAGCCTTGATCTCGGGGTCACCCTCGGACTCCTTGTGCTCGCGCTTGACCTCGTCCTTGGTCATGCGCAGGCGCTTCATCCACGCGCGGCGCGTGATCAGGATGTCCACGCCGGCCAGCGCGAGTCCCACCGCAGCAGCGATCCAAGCCAAGTGCCGTGAGAGGTCGCCCGCGACGGCTGCCGCCCGCGGCGCTTCGCCGATGGTGGAGGCGAGGCTCGGCAGCTGAGCGCGCAGCTCGCGTACCGTGAGCCACGCGAGCACTAGCGCCGTGACGAGCGCCCGGGTCAGGTTGAAGAGCCGCTGACCGCTGAAGACGTTCTTGAGGCCGTTGATGGGATTGAGCTTCGAAAGATCCGGCGAGAGGCGCTTGGGGGCGATGAGCCCGCCGGTTTGCACCGTACCCACAGCGAACGCCGTGAGCGCACCAGTCGCCACCAGCGGCAGGCTCAGAGTCAGCACTTGCCACGCAGCCACCTCGGGCTCCGGGGAAGCGCCGTTCAACACCGCGATCAGCGTGCGCGAGCTCTCGGAGAGCAGCCGGGCAAGGGCGCTTGGAGCGATCGCGAGCACCGCACAGAACACCGCTGCCTGACCGAGCGCCGACGAGACGGGGCTGTCCCCGTCTTGACGGGCCTTTTTCAGCCGTCTTGGTGTCGGATCCTCGGTCTTTTCGCTCACGCAGGGCGAGCGTAGTGCTCATTTCTCGTACGCCGCAAGGGGAGGCGACCTGCATGCGCTGGCTTTCGACCAGCGACGGCTGCAGTTGCGCGACTTAGGCCGACTCGTCCCGCTTGGATGCCGCGAGGAAGCAGGCGTGGTGCAATGCAGCGCGCCTCACCCCCAAACCTAGCTCGGGATCCTGAGACGGGGCTAGAAAGGGAAGCTCCAGCCGCTGCGCCAGGCGTTGGCGGTTTGCTGGATGATGGGCGTGCGAAGTTGCGGCGGCGGGTGGGAGTTCTCGAAGGTGAACAGCACGTCGATGGGGCTCATTTGATCCATGCCGGCGAAGAAGCGCATGGTCAGCAAGCCGCCGGCTTCGGTCCAGCGGAAGTCCGTGCGGTTCTTGCCTGCGGTGAGCACGTTCTTGGTGCCCTCGACGTCGGCCGCGATTTCGTTCGGCTGGTTGAAGAGCGGCACGGCGCCGGACAGCACGCGGCCAATTTCCCCAGGGCTAAGCGGGCCATCTTGAGCGGTGCAGGGGAGGTGACCGAGGTAGTGATGCGCCAGCTCGTGGCCCATCACGAATGCAATTTGCTCGTCGAGCAGCTGGTGCGCGCGGGCGACGCGGCGACCATCGACTTGCTGCGTTGGGTTGAAGAAACCCACCGGCGGTTGCACGATGGGCGACTTTGGCCGCTGGTTTTTGGCGAGGAAGGCGATGTACTCGTCGACCTTGCGGGTGCCGAAGATTTCGTCGTTGGCCTTGGCCTGGGCGAGGTGGGATTCGATGTCGAGCAGGCCATCGGTGATCGCCATCATCGAGCGACCGTCGATGCAACCCGCGAAGGCGTTTACTTCACCCACGGTGCTGTCGACCACGAGCGGTATGCCTTTGACTCGGCTCTGCTTCCCTGCATCGAGGGCCGCGATCAGATCCGTCATCACCACCTGGGCTCGGTTCCGCATGTAAGCGATGTCGACCAGGTTGATGGGATCGTTGAGCACCGGCCCCGTCGGGGCGTTGGGCACCGGTGCCGGCGCGGTGGGAGCTGGCTGCGCTTGATAGCCGGGTTGCCCTGGTTGCGGTTGGCCGTAACCGGGCTGCCCGTACCCAGGCTGGCCATATTGGGGCTGCCCGTAGTACGGCTGTTGGCCGTAAGGCTGCGGCTGTTGAGCACCACGACCACTGCTCTCCGGCTCGCAACCGACGAGCAGTGCCAACGCGATGCCAACCAGACCGAGACTGCGCCTCATAGCTCCTCACTGTAGCGCCGAGCTTTGAAACTTGCTCGCCTGCGCGGGGAAGGTGGCGCTCGGATCAGCCGAAGACGGCCACCAACCCGATGAATGCCGCGTAAATCAAAACGTAAAAACCGCCCTCAGGACGCCCAATCGTGCGCCCCTTTCGCATGGATACGGCGCAAGCGACGGTCACCACCCCTAACATGAGCAAATCGACGGGGACGCCAGCAAACCCCGTGGGAATGGGCCGCACCAGGCTGGTCACGCCGAGGATCAGCAAGATGTTGAACAAGTTGGAGCCGACGACGTTGCCCACCGCGAGCTCCGAGTGGCCGCGTAGCGCCGCGACCAATGAGGCTGCGAGCTCCGGCAGGGAAGTGCCCACGGCCACGATGGTCAGTCCGATCACGCGCTCGCTCATGCCGTAGCGCGTGGCGACGCCCACGGCGCCGTCCACGAATACGTCGCCGCCCCTCACCAGCACGGCGAGCCCAACCGCGAAGAACCCGAGCAGCGCCAAGCGGCCTCGCGACTCGTCGATGTCCTCCAGCTCCGCTTGCTCGCCTTCGCCCTGGCGCGCGCCTTTCAAGGTGAGCCAGGTGAAAGCCACTGCGCCGAAGGTCAAGAGCGCGCCTTCGATCCGCCCAATCTGTCCACCGAGCATGATCAGGGGAACCGCGAACGTCGCGAGCATCAACCAGGGAATTTCCCTGCGGATTAATGTGGGGTCGACCTTGGGTGGGGCGATCAGCGCGGTGATGCCCAGGATGAGCCCGATGTTGGCGACGTTGGAGCCGACGACGTTGCCGACGGCGATGTCGCTCTTGCCGTCCAAGGCGGCGGCCACGCTGACGGCGAGCTCCGGCGCGCTGGTGCCGTAGCTCACGACCGTGAGGCCGATCACCAGCGGCGGCACCCCGAACGCGCGGGCGAGCCCAGCCGCACCTCGGACCAGCCATTCGGCGCCGAAGTACAGCATCAGGCCTCCGATCAGGAGCCGCGCGATGTCGCTGAGCATGGATTCAATGCGGGACCAGGCGCTGCCTGGCTTTTCGGGTTTGGGGGTGAGGCGAGGCGGAAAGCAACGAGGAAACTACGGTATACGCCGCGCGTCCAGTGACCCTTGCCTCCTGGTATGCTCTCGCCCGTGCGTAAGCTCGAGCTTCACTGGCAAATCCTGATCGCCCTTCTCTTGGCGATCGTCCTTGGCAAGCTCGGTACGCCGGACAGCGCCATCTTTGGCGTGCACCTGAAGGCTGTAGCGGACTTCGTTGGCGAACTATTCCTGCGGGCGCTGCGCATGCTGGTGGTGCCGCTGATCATGGCGTCGATCATTTCCGCGGTCGCCGGCTTGGGGGAGACGCACTCCCTGGGTCGCTTGGGTCTAAAGACCGCGGCCTACTACATCACGACTTCGCTCGTCGCGATCCTGATCGGTCTCGTGGTGGTGGACCTGATCCAGCCGGGGATCGTCAACGGCGTGGCCGCCAAGGAGCAGATCGGCCTGTCCGGTGACGTGGTCGGGGTGCAGAAGGCGGTCGAGGGACGCAGCGGCAAGGATGTCGTGGAGGTGTTCCTGCGCCTGGTGCCGAAGAACGTCGTGGAGGACGCGGCCAAGGGGGAGATGCTGGGGCTAATCTTCTTTTCGCTGCTCTTCGGCTTCTTTACCACGCGGATAGACGACGAGAAGCGCCGGGTGGTGCGTGCGTTCTGGGATGGTGTGTATGACATCATGCTCAAGATCACCGACTGGGTGATCGGCTTCGCGCCCATCGGTGTGTTTGCGCTGGTGTTCAAGGTGGTGCTGACGACGGGCTTCGACGCCTTTCGGCCGCTCTTGGTGTTCTTCTTCTGTGTGCTCTTGGCCCTCGCGCTGCACCTGTTCGTGGCCTTGCCGCTGCTCATGCGCTTGGTCGGCGGCATCAACCCGCTCAAGCAGTACAAGGCGATGGCCCCGGCCCTCCTGATGGCGTTTTCCACGGCGTCCTCCTCCGCCACGTTGCCCCTCACCATGGATTGCGTTCAGGATCGCGCGAACGTTTCCTCGCGGGTGAGCAGCTTCACCTTGCCTTTGGGCGCCACGGTGAACATGGATGGCACCGCGCTGTATGAGTGCGTCGCGGCGATCTTCATCGCTCAGGCGTACGGTGTTCACCTCACGCTCACCCAGCAGTTCACGGTGGTGCTGATCGCCCTACTGACGTCCATCGGTGTGGCAGGGATCCCCGCAGCGAGCTTGGTCGCGATCACGCTGATTCTGACTTCCATCGGCTTGCCGGTGGAGGCCATCGGTCTCATCCTCGCGGTGGACCGAGTGCTCGATATGTGTCGAACTGCCGTCAACGTGTTCAGCGATTCCTGTGGCGCCGTGATCATCGCGAAGAGCGAAGGTGAGTCGGTGCTCAGCGAGCCTGCGGAGGCCTGAGCGTGGACGTCGAGGTCGCAGCGCCTCGTCCACGTTTTGCTTGGATGCGGCGATTCAGCGTGCCGCAGGAGCACTTCGTCGCGGGCAATCGCTTGCTGTTGCTACGCAACGGGCCGCAGGCGTTCCCAGAAATGCTGAGCGCCATCGAGGGCGCGAAGCGCCAGGTGTTGCTCGAGATGTACTGGTTCGACTCGGACCACATCGGGCGGCGCTTCACCGAGGCCTTGCTGAAGGCCGCGGCCCGCGGGGTCGAGGTGCGGGTGATCTACGACGCCATCGGATCCATCGACGCTGACGATGCGATGTTCGAGGAGCTCACGAGGGGCGGCGTCCGAGTGGTCGAGTTCAATCCCATCCTGCCGTGGCGCGAGCGCTTCCGCTGGGCAAGGGTGTCACGGCGGGACCACCGCAAGATCCTCGTGGTGGACGGCTGCGTCGGCTTCACCGGTGGCATCAATATCGCCGCTCAATGGTGGCCCGACGACGACTCCGTGGAGCCGTGGCGCGACGACATGGTGCGCGTCGAGGGGCCCGCGGTGGAAGACTTCGTGCACCTCTTCGAGAGCACCTGGCAGATGGAGCGCGGGGAGAGCCTCGCGCTATTCGAGCCTGAAGAGGTGGGTGACCAGCGCAGGCCGGAAGATCAGTCGGTGAGCGTGCTGGGCGAGAACTACTACCGGAACCGCCAGCAGATCGCGAACGCCTACCTCGCAAATATCCGCGCGGCAAAAAGCAAGATCTGGATCACGAACTCGTACTTCGTGCCCGACCGCCCCGTGGTGAAAGGCCTGATCGCCGCCGCTCAGCGCGGGGTCGACGTGCGGGTGCTCTTGCCCGGTGAGATCGACGTCAAGATCGTGCGCTACGCGAGCCAGGCGGTGTGGGGCAAGCTGATGCGCGCCGGGGTGCGCATCTTCGAGTGGAGCGGCAATGTGCTCCACGCAAAGACGGCGGTGATCGACGGCTCCTGGTGCACCATCGGCACCTTCAACCTCGACCACCTGTCGGTCTTCTCGAACCTCGAAGTGAACCTCAGCGTGCGCGACCCGGAGTTTGGTGAGGCGCTGGAGCAGGGCTTCTTGTGGGATCTGGAGCGCAGCCGTGAAATCACACCCCACGATTTCGCGTTTCGCCCGCTGGGCGAGCGCCTGCTAGAACTCTTCCTGTATCGCTTCCGAAAGCTGATGTGATGCCGGGCCCCGCGACCAACTCCGACCTGCCAAGAGTGCCGAAGCCCGGGGCCCCCGAGCTCAGTCGCTTGCACCACAAGTACGTGCGTCTGGGGCAGTTGCGCGCTGGTGTCGGCGTGAACAGCGCTGAGGACGTTCGCGAGCCGCTGCGCGAGCTGGCGCGGGAGTTCCCGGGCTCGCTCCGGGAGATTGACGTGCTCAGTTCCGAGAGGATCCAGCAGCGGGCTTCTGCCCTGGAAGGTGCAGCGCTGGACGGAGCCAGCGAGGCGCCGGAGTGGGCGAGGGTGACTCACGCCTACCACCTGTTGATGCGCACGGCGCTCTGGCTCAAGGCCGAGCTGAGCGCCGGAGTCAACGCCGAGCAGCTCGCGACCCGGGTTGAAGCCGAATTTGGCGTTGCTTGCACCCCGCGCTGGATCGATCGCGTGAAGCAGCCACCCCGCGGCCGCCTGAATGATTTGGTGTTCGAGGCGCTGGCGGCCCAGTTCGAGCGCTCCGTAGCTGAGCTGCGCGGGCTGATATTTCCGCGCGGCGATGCAGGTGAGCCTCGGGCAGACGGAGTGCACTGATGTTCGAGCTCTCGACCCACGAGCGGATCTCGGAGATCGGCGAGGAGATCTGGGACGGTTTATTGGGGGGAGGTCCGCCGTTTTTGCGCTACGCCTGGCTGCACGCGCTGGAGGAGACCGGCTGCGTGAGGCCCGAGCGCGGCTGGCTGCCGATGCACATCCAGATCCGCGCGCCCTCCAAAGGCAACGAGCGGGGAGAGACGCTGCTGCTCGCCCCGGCGTACGTGAAGGGCAACAGCGAGGGCGAGTTCGTCTTCGATCACTCCTGGGCGCGCTTCGTCGAAGAGCGCGCGCGCATCGACTACTACCCAAAGCTCATCGTTGCGGTGCCCTTCACGCCAGCGAGCGGCCCTCGCTTGTTGATGAAGCCCGGTGCGGACGCCGAGGAGCTCTCAGCAGCGTTCGTGCAGGGCCTGCAAGCCATCTGCAAGAAGGTGGGGCTCAGTGGCGTCCACATCTTGTTCCCTTCAGCCAGCCAGAGCCTCAGCTTGCGGGACGAGCGCCTGGGGCTGATTGAGCGCCACGGCCTGCAGTACCACTGGTCGAACCACGGCTACGCGACCTTCGATGACTTCCTCGCCCACTTCAACTCCAAGCGCCGCAACCAAATCCGCCGTGAGCGCCGGGCCGTCGAAGAGCAAGGGCTCGAGCTCCAGGTGTGCTCCGGCAGCGATCTGGACAGCGCCCACATCGACGAGATCTACGAACTCTACCTGACCACGGTGAACAAATTCTACTGGGGCCGCCAGTACCTGAACCGCGGCTTCTTTCACCAGGCCTTCGACAAGCTCGGTAGCGGCCTGCAGGTGGTGCGAGCTGTGCCTCGCGGAACCGGACATGGCCAGGGTAAGGCGCTGGCCGGCGCACTGAACATCGTCTCTGAAGACACGCTCTACGGTCGCTACTGGGGCGCCTTCGAGGAGCGCCCGCACTTACATTTCAACGTCTGCTACTACCGCGGCGCCGAGTTCTGCATCGAAGCCGGCCTCCAGCGCTTCGAGCCAGGCGCCGGCGGCGAACACAAAGTGGCGCGCGGCTTCGCCCCCACCATCACTCCCAGCTTCCACTACCTCGCGCACTCCGGGGTGCGCGGCGCCATCGCCGCCTACACGGAGCACGAACGCGAAGCGATCGCCGAGCACATCCGCGGCGAGAAGCCTGTGCTGAAGCTGTGACCGGCTACCCGACGCCCGAGGCGCTCTGGGAGGCGGTCCACAGCTGCTTCGATACCGACGATGGGTCGCTTCCGGCCATCTTGCTGATGAACCTCGCGGATACGGAGCTGGCTGCGGTGTATGCGCAGCTACGTAAGAGGTCGGAAGTCGTGTCCGAAGAGGCATCGTTCTGGGACGCCGAGCAGCAGTGCCTGCGCCCCTTGGACGACGTACCCAACGCGGCAGAGCTGGTGGCTGCCGGAGCAGCTGAGGCGTTTCACGTCGTGCTCCGGGTGATCGACGGAGTCGTACTACCCGACTTGGGCGTGCATTTCGCAACGGGTCGCGTGACGTTCGACTACCGGATGGGGGCCGCTTGGGGGCCGAGCGAGGTTTGGGCGTTCTTCACCCTCTTGAAGGAACTCCTTGGCGTGACTGCAGGGCGGCTCGAACTGGACGATGAGTGTCCGCCGAACGCCGAAGAGTTTATTGCCGCGTGGCAACGTTTTGCGCGTGTCGGAGGACGACCCGCTCACCGGATGGTGCTTGAATACTGTTCCCTTCAGGAACGTCTAGTCCGAGCATTCTTGGAGCAGAAACGGCCCAGGGACCTCGAGACATTTCGCGATGTCGAGCAGCAAGGGACGATTCTGATAGAGGGGGTCCCGTGCGAGTACCGGCGACATGGAGTCGGCGTTGCGTTTCATCTCGGAGACGACACTATTGACGCCCACCGCTCGATGGCCACGGCTCCAAACGGTATTGATGCGTGGAGGTTCTCGCTCTACCTCGAGAGCCTTGGAATCGCGGCGGTCACGCACCGGGAGCACAACTATGCGAGTGACGACGAGCGGCGTCTCGAACAGCTGTTGCTTCTGCTGACGAGTCAGGGCGTTTTGCTTCACGACGCTCACCAGCGAATTTTCCGACCGGTAAACATCTAGCACCACCACTGACGACGGTTTGGGTGCCGCCTGGGTGCTCCTCTCCCCCAAAATTGAATACCTGCGGGTATTGAAACAACGCGCAAAGGTCGAGGTGTTGCTCGGTTACTCGAGCAACGTCGATCACGGGGGATTCAATATCCACACGGATTCGGCGTGGCTGTTCTCGGGACTGGGGGGCGATTTAAGGCTCTACTTGGTGATGCTTCCCGACGACTAGGGGTCGACGAACTCACCGCCGGAGCCGTCGCAGATCTGAGCTGCGTCGTTGCGGTTTGAGAACGACTGGTAGTCCACCGTGACCGAGCACGAGCCGTCGAAGCTCTGCAGATGGCAACCCCCCACAGCGCCGGCGGTGGCGCAAGCTGAGGTCGACGGCGTGCCGATGGTGCACCTGGACTCAATCTCCGCGTAGTCTACGCCATAGTATTCGATGCAGTTGACGGTGTAGACGCAGCTCCCGCTCACTTGTCCGCTACACTGCCCCGATGCACCGCCCTCGCCGCCAGCCTCACCGGAATCGCTGTCGCTGCAGCCAACCAGGATCCCCGCGCACAGCGCGCACCCAACGAGCCATCGTGTCATGACTCGGAGCGTAGCAAAGTTGGCTGAGAACGACGCGCAGTTTTCTGTACGGTAACGAACGGGTGACGGGCCAAGCGAAGCTCAGGTGTATCAATGATATGTATGTCGCGTTGTCTCTGATCGCGAATGGCTGCCCGAGCCACTTGGTCATCGACTAGAGCGTTTCCGTGAACATTTCCCGAGGTGCTCGCTTTTGGCGTGAGTTCGCATCGAAAGTCAGACCACTGGCGACAAACGCCGTGTGGTGCGCTAGTGGTCGCGCCCTCAAGGAGAGTTAGATGAGGCTTCGGTCATGGATGCTTGTCTTGGTGTGTTCGGGAGCGATTGCGTGTGGAAATAGCGGTGGAGACCCCGAGGGGTCGGGTGGCACCGCGGGGGGCAATGCAGGCGGCGCTGGAGGCACCGGCGGTGGGAGCGGCGGGGCTGGAGGCGCGTCGGGTTCCGGGGGCACTGCTGGCATCGGGGGCACTGCTGGGACCGTCAATCGGCCGCCGGCCGCGGAGGATTGGACCCGGGATGTTCTGTCTACGGACCTGCGTCTAGACCTCGGGGCGCTTCAGGGCGAGGCCACCATCACGCTGCGTGGGGGCACGAGCGAGGCGGCGTCATTCGAAGTTCGGGATCTGGAGATCACTTCGGTAAGCGACTCTCAAGGGCCGCTGAACTACGTCGTCAACTCCGGGCAGCTCGACGTCGGCGTCCCTGCAGCCGCCGACCAGGTCACGCTGAGCGTCGTCTACGGCTTTCACGGAAAGACGAATTTCAACGGCTGGATGCCGAGCAACGGCGTCTCGTTCCTGTGGCCGTATTTCTGTGGCGCGCTCTACCCCTGCAAGTCGGAACCTGCGGACGGCTTGAAGTTCACCCTCGACGTAACTGGCTATGACCCAGGGAGCATGGCTGTCTATCCTTCGAGTATCCCCGCGGATGCGCCATCCTACATCCCAGCGGTCGCAGTCGGTAGTTACACCAAGCTCGACCTGGGGAAGACTCAGCGCGGAACCACAGTGAGCACCTGGCACCTACCGGGGGAAGACGGCGTAGCCGCGACTGGACTCAACACCTGAGAGACGTGTTCGAGTACTACGAGAACACCTACGGCCCTTACACGTTTGGACCGGAGGTCGGGTCCGTGTCGGTGAACTGGGGCGGGGGTGATTACGGGGGAATGGAGCATCACCCGTATTGGCATATGTCTTCCGGCTCGATGTACCGCGAGTCACTGCACGCCCATGAGGCTGCGCACGGTTGGTATGGCAACGGCGTCCGGCTGAGCTGCTGGGAAGACTTCGTGCTCTCGGAGGGCACCGCGACGTACCTCGCCGCGCGGGGGCTCGAGCACGCGGGCGTCGACGTGTGGCCCGAGTACGAGTGTGAGCTCCGCTACATCTGCGACCCGATGTACAAGGCGAACACCATCGTGCTGCCAGACCAAACCTGTAATCAGATCGACATCCTGAACGCTCCGCTGTGGTCGAGTGCTCCGTACTACAAGGGCGCGTTCTTCTTCCGCGAGGTAGCGAACACCATCGGCGCAGCGGTGCTGGACCAGAAGCTCGCTGACTTCTACGCGGCCCACGTCGGCCAGGCGGCGCGCATGCAAGACCTGCTCGACTTCATCAAGCAAGGCCTGGACGCCCAGCTTCAGACGACCATCGATGGACTCGTCGACACCTGGCTGCGCGCCCTCGACTGCCCAATCGACCCGAACAGCATCTGCCAGTAGTTCGCCCGATCGAGCCGCCCGAGTCGTGCTTGGGCGGCATCGTCGCGGCGTGCCGCAGCCGTTTTTGACGCGAGTTGCGCCCGGCGTGAGGGCGTCGGAGAACACCGCCGATGAGCGGTGCGAGCAAAGCGAGTCGAGCCACGTGGGCGTTACTGGCAGCCTTCAGCCTGTCCCTGATTCTGAACGGCTTCCTGATCTTTCTGGTCATCGACAACAGCGTCGCGGTGACTTACTGCAATGACTTCCAGCGCACCGCGTGGGCGCATCAGGACAAGCTCGACAAGGCCCTGAAAGACTGCGGCGCCACCCGCGAGTGCATGGGACCTTTGGACGACAAGATGTCCGTCACCTTCGGGCCCGACGGAAAATACCTAGGTTCGTCCGATGGCTCTCACGAGACCCCGGGCTATGTAAAGGAGTGAGGGCGCCTGAGGTGGCGCGCCGCCGAACGCTGCGAGCGTCAGTTCTTACCTTCCAGTGGGTCGCCGTCTGAAATACAAGTGAGATGCCCCCGGGTCACGAGCACATTTGGATCGCTGTTGCGGATCAGGACCAAGGGTCGGAGGAAGTGCCGGCGCGGAGGCTCGCGTCGAACGAGTGGGAGCTTCGCTCCACTCCCGTCTACGCGACGGGTTTCGCGCGAGGCGACACGGTCGCAGTGTTGGATTCGGAATCGGGTCTGGTTCGGGTGCTGTCTCGTGGCGGGAATGTCGGAGTTCATTTCTATTTGGCGCTGGATGAAATTGACAACAAGGAGTTGACTCGGGAACTCGTCGCAAGAATTTCCGCGGGGATGTGTTTGATTGGCGGTGTCGTTGAGTGCTCGGTTCCAGGGCTAGTGTGCTGCTCCGTTCCGCTCAAGGGGGGGGCGAACCGATAGAGCTCGCGCTTGATTCCGTATCGGCCGAGTTCGCTGGTTCTACTTGGGTTTTCACGAATGTATTCGACCCGAACACCGATGAACTCATGGAGTGGTGCCTGGACTTTGTGGGTGAGTAGCGACCTGAATGCCCGGTTGCGGGCAGCGCCCGGTTTCGCTTCGGCAAGACACAGCGATCACGACGGCATGCCCGGTGGAGGCGCGCTACCCTGATTTCGTCGCAAGGGATGATGGCAAACCCAATGAGTCCTTGCCGGCCACTTGGTGACGGCGGCGGAGTGAAGGCTTCGCTGGAGGGGCTCCTGAAGCCCACGGTTACTTGAGCCGCGTGTTGTACGGAGCGGAGGCCGTCGAGGCGGCGCTTCCGCCTCGTCGAGCTTCACGGCTCCGGCGAGCTGCGGGCGCAAAGGGCATGACCCTGGTGCCTCCCGCGCGCATGCCGTTCGGTGATCCCGACCTCATCCGCCACTGGGACGGACCAAAGAACGAGGAAGGCGGCCTCTTACCCTGGCCCGTCGGCATCAACCCGAAGTTATTTGCCTGGTGGAAATGCCTAGAAGGACCCGGCTACGAGTTTCGGCGGTTCATTCATCGTTCTCGCAAGCGAGGTGTGTGGACTGGGTGCCCGTATTGCGCGGGTCGCCTGGCCTCCGTCACCAACTGCCTGGCAACGGTCGCGCCCGGGGTCGCCGCCCAGTGGCACCCGAAGAAGAACGGCAAGCGCACGCCGAAGGACATCGTCAGCGGCTCGTCAGAGCAGGTGTGGTGGAAGTGCCCGAAGGGGCCTGACCACGTGTGGCGCCAGAGCCTTGCAGCGCGCATGGCCGGTCACAACTGCCCCTTTGCGCGGGTTGGTTCATTTCCGTGACGAATTCGCTCGCGGCGGTGTACCCCCAGGTGGCAGCGGAGTGGCACCCGACCAAGAACGGCAAGCTGCGCCCGAATGATGTTGTCCCAGGATCCGCCAAGCGCGTTTGGTGGAGATGCGCCAAGGGGCAAGCCTGGTGGGTGGCGGTCAACGCTCGCACAGCCCTCATGAGTTCAGGGGGGAGGTACGCGGTTGTCCCGTCTGCACCAACCGCATTGCTACGTCCAGCAACAGCCTCGCGGCGGCTCATCCGGCGCTCAGCAAACAGTGGCACCCAAGTCGCAATGCTGAGCTGACTCCCCAAGACGTCGTCCGCCGCTCGCGCGCAAGAGTGTGGTGGCGCTGCAAGCGTGGCCATGAGTGGGAAGCCAGCGTCACAGCGCGCGCCAACCGCAACACCGGCTGCCAGTTCTGCAGCGGCTTGCGCGTTGCGCCGGAGCTGTCGGTTGCGGTGCGCTGTCCCGCGCTCGCGAAGCAATGGCATCCAACCCGAAACGGTGATCTGCGACCGGTAGACGTCGGTGAGATGAGCGGGCAGCGCGTCTGGTGGCAATGCCCGGACGTCCAGCGACACGTTTGGCAAGCCGGAGTTGGTCAGCGGCGGCGCAACAAGCGCCCACTGGAATGCCGTTCTGTTCGGGACACCGTCCGCTCAAGCCGAAGCCACGACCCGAGAAGAGCGCCACGGAACGGATCCGCGAGGTCGTGCGCGGCGCCAGCGGCGTGACTGGAGTCTGCAAGACTTCTGCGACGCGCTCCCCGACGTCGAGCGATCGACCGTGGTCGCGGCAGCTGGTCGGCTAATCCGAGTTCACCACGAGTTTGAGCTGATCGCGCCAGGCCGCTACCGGACCCTGCGACGATAGGTCGCGTCACCTCTTGGGGTGACGGATCTCAGTTTCGCTAGCGGCCCTTTCAACGTTGCAACGTGTGTCGGGCTAAGCCCTCGTTTCGACACGCGCTGGTTATGCGCTGTGGGCTTTGAGACCGAGCGGATCCATGGCCCGCTGCCGCGCGGTCGTTTCTACAGAGAAAAGCGAACGGGCCGAGTCGAATCCATCTTGCCCCATCGTGTCAGATCCGATACCTGTCGGTAGGCGCGGCTCCTTTGCTTGGGTGTTTCCGCGCGTAAATACAGCAACCCCTGAACGAGCGCTCCGGTCGGGCTCGCTTGGGAGACCTTTGTCTTTCGGCGCCCAGGCTTCGGGTCGCAGTTTTTCTTTGTGCGCAACCAGCACAACAACGGGCCGAACCAAGCTTCGCTTGCCCCCGGGTGTCCACGCGCCTAGCGAGTTCCGTATGAAGAACTCTCCCAAGACTCAGCTGCTCAACATGCCTCTCGCCGTCGCCGGTGTTTCACTGATGTTACTATCGGCACCGGCCTGCGGCTCGAGCGATCCAGCGCCGACGGGTACCGTGATCTGCGATCCCGGCACGACCCAGGCCTGCTTCTGTCCAGGGAAGGGTGAGGTAGGCGCGCAGGCCTGCGACGTCACCGGCACTCGCTATGGCGACTGCATGTGCCCCGGCGACGGTGGAGCCGGTGGGGGAGGCGCTGGCGGTGCTCCTGGTGGCTCCGCGAGTGGCGGAAACGCCGGTGCTGGCAACGGTGGCTCGGGTGCCGGCGGCAGCGGTGGCGTGAGTGGCAACGGCGGCGTTGGTGGCACCTCCACTGCGGGATCTGCGGGAATGGGTGCAGGCGGATCCACTGCGGGCACCAGTGGCGCAGCTGGCTCGACGAGTGGCGGGACGGGTGGCAGCGCCGGGATGGCCACAGGCGGGACGAGCGGGAGCGGAACCGGTGGAACAGCGGGAAGCGGTACTGCTGGAAGCGGCGGTGCAGGGCCAGTCTGTCCAGGTACGCACGGTCCCGCAATGACCAAGATCTCTTCGACCCTGTGTGTGGACAACACCGAGGTGACGGAAGGTCAGTATCGCGACTTCCTCACGGCAATGAGCGGAAACTACGCGGGCCAGCCAGCGATCTGCAGTTGGAACGTCGACTATGGGCAACCGCTCGACAACTACGGGCTAAATTTCCCGCGGAACTTTGTCGATTACTGCGATGCCGCCGCGTACTGCAAGTGGGCAGGGAAGCGGATTTGTGGGCCAATTGGTAGCGAGTGGCTGAGGCCGCTCGTGGACCCAGATCGCAACGATGAACTGACCCAGACGTGTCTGACCGCCTACAACTCGGACACGTTCGACGAGTGCTATTCGAGCCAACTTCATGAGGTGGGAAGCCTGCCGACCTGCGTCGGCACAAGCCCCAACCAAGCGCTAGTCGACATTCAAGGGAACGTCCGAGAGTGGGGAGGTTGCTGGGACCCCGCCAAGCAGAGCAACCCGGTGCTATGCGACGCGGTTGGCGCGTTCATCAGCTCCAGCGGTTACAACCAATGCGACACCCACTGGACGTTGAGCATCAAGACAACGGACGCCAGAACCGGATTTCGCTGTTGCGCAGATGCGCTCTGATTCTCAGGGCTCGGCCCTGCCTGAAGAACTGGAGAATACATGGGACACGTCAAACTCCGTCGCCTCTTCCGGGGCCCACTCATAGGTCTGGTTGGTCTCGGCGCTCGGCTGCGGCTCTGACGATCCCACCCCGCAAGTCAAGTCGACACCCCAACAACAGCCGCTGCAGCAGACGCGATCTGTCCCCTTCCAAGTGGACATTGGTGATGGAGACGCCGTTACCATTCAGATGCCTGCTCCCGCTCCCGGGGGAGGGATGATGAATCTCCTCTTGCAGTGGTGCGCCCACCGCAACGTCTTGCGGGATGATGCCAAACTCTGCAGTGAGTTCACGCCGGCGAACTTCACAGATGCGCACGGATTCGACCTGACCATCCCGCTTCAAACCATCACGGGTGACGACACGCGAGAGTGCAAGGCCTCGCTTTGCGAGGCTCGAATTGCGAACTGCGTTGGCTACCTGGCGAAGGAAATAGAAACTTCACCTACTGACGTCGAGTTTAGCTGGTCAGAGTTCGGACCAACCTTTGAGGGGCAGCCCATCGACCTGACTGGTTTTGGTATCGCGCAGTCAGAACTGGATAAGCTGCCCGGCGAACCCGTTGCTTCGAGCATTCGCTTCTCCGCGCCGGCGACCCCTGGGCGCGCCTCACTCGCGCGAATCAGCAGCTTCGCACATCAGTACGCGACTCGTATCGGCGAACTCCTGGCGACCGCAGATGCTGGGAGCGGCCAGACCTGCGCGCAGGTATTCGCGACCGAGGATGGCAACGGCACGCCGACCGGCCTGGCTGCTGACGAGAACAATCGTGTCCCAACGTTCACTGATGTCTTCGTCCAGTCGTACATGGACGGCGCCATCGAGTACCAGAAGTCGGTCCATCGGGCAGTTGCTGATATGAAGGGTTCCGCCGAGACCCAGGCGATGAAGCTCTCCCCGACCCAGGGAACCGACCTGATCTGGAATGGCGATATCGATTCCGCGCGGACCATTGCCAACTTCATCGGCTATGGCGCGATTGACCCAGATCACCCACCGGCAACCGGGCCCACGCCTTCGGCCACTGATTGCACTCCAGGCACGGCGAGCCCGACGCAGGTGCCAGTTTGCCCGCCGGGCTTGACGGACCGCACACGAGCCATCACTCGACTGATGCGCGCGCTCAAGGTGAAGCCTGTGGCGGACGACAACCTCAGTGGATTGTTGGCGACCTACCAACAGCTCCAGATAGACCAGGGCCAGACGCCCGTCGGGAGCGTGAACGAACTCGCCGTGGCGCTTGGGGTCGGTGTTGCGGATCTTCAGTCGGCAAACGACTACCTGTGTGCAGAGGCTCGGGTCTTTAACAAGGTGCAGATTCCAGATGGTGCGGGCGGTGTGACCGGGACGTCAACGCCGCAGGGCCAGCTCGCGAGCGGGGCTATCTCAGTAAGCTTCACCGGTGCGGCTCCCAACGCCGCAGCGAGCGACCCGACGAGTCCCCAATACGCGATGTCGGGAGCGGCCCGCGGGCTTGACGCCGTGAAGCGTACCTCAGGGGTGGTGCAGGCGGCGGCCAGTCAAGCCGCGCTGGATCCGGGCTTGAATAGCGCATTTGAAGGATTCGTTGAGGGCTTGAAGGCCGAGGCGGGCCAGCATCGGATCAAGTGGGAGATTGGCAGCCCTGATTCCTCCGGCAATCACGTCGACAACGTTGCGGTGGCGATCTACGGCGTCCCGTTCATTCCCGCTGGTCCGAGTGGGTTTGCGAGCGAGCGATACTATGTCGTTCAAGGCATCGACGCACTGAAGTGTGTTGTTGAAGGCAACGTTGACGGTGCTGCTTGCAACCGATCGGACTTCTCACTCGACATCAACTCAGCTCCCATTGGCTCGTTCGGAGTAACCGTCCCGGCGGATCAGCCTGACCTCAAGGGGACCCCGGGCGTGAACCCGCGGGGCACGCTCACGGCCTCGTTCAGCACCGTGATTCGCGACGGATCTCCGGTGGCCATCGACAAGGTGCAGCCGCTGTATTTGATTCGAGAGACAGGCACCGCCGCAAACCTCACCCGGGAGGCGTTTGGTGGAGTTCTCCCCGCGCCAGAGGGCGGGTCAGTCGGTGGGGGCGTGACGCGCACGGTCTGGACGCCCGCAGGCGGCAGTCTGCAGGATATCCTGGCCCAGGCGCTTACGCCCAATGGTGACGACTGCTCCAAAGTTCACGACACGTGTGCAGGTCTCCCGGTGGACCTCTGGCCCCCGTTGGAGTCTGAGATCAATGGAGACCCCAACGCGGCGCAGAGCTATGAATCCTCGTGGAAACGCTACCTGGCGATGGCCAAGGAGGCGGCCGTCGAGGCTGATCGACGAGGAGAGGAACTCCTACAGCAGGGTTTGACGTTGGACCTCCGACGCGAGCAGTACAAGGACCAACTGCTGGAGCTGTGCGGAGCAGACGGCGAAGGGGAGACGGGGTGTTCGGAGTCCGGGGTTGACGGAAACTCGCTGCTTGCAGATGTCCCGTGGGCTACTCTGGGCGACAAGCAACTGTGCGCTTGGTCTCTGGACGACGTCGTCTGCGGCGTACCCGCAGGTGGCATGCCGCCTGGCTACCAATGTCCGATGCCCATCCCGGATGACGCTGGCTTCGTGTTGCGAACGGAAGCCGGAGAGGAAGACTACAACGCGCAGAAGTGCAAGGACTTGCTCGCGCCCGCCGACATGTCGGGTCTACCTAGCACAATCGAGCCGATTCCCGTCCCTTACGCGATGAAGTACGCAGCGAGCGAGGCACCCATCCCCGAGGGCCTGTGCAGCGCTTTTTCCAATCTGCGCAACGGTTCGTACACCGATAGCGCGGGGAATCCCGTGGAGCTGCATGATAGCGCTGCGCGATCGAACTACATTCGAACGCGGATCTTTCCCAATTTCTCCCGTCAAGAGACGGCAGAGATCATGAAGCGAATCACCTATCGGGAGAAGTTCGCAGATCACTACTCGTTGGAGTTCGACAAGCGGCCCGTGTTCGAGACGGATCGCCCATATGGCCGGGCGCACATCAACGACGATTCGCTAGCGCCCTGTCATGTGACCGGCGCCGATCGTGCGACGGGATCCACGTTCTGGACGCAGCCCGTCAACTGCTACGTGTCTGGGGCGAACTACGTCATGGGAAGTGGGTGCACTCAGGGATCGGGTGTCGGCAAGGATGGTTGCCCGGGCGAAAGCGGAGCTCTCTCAGACATCACGTACGACACCGAGCCGGAGGCGCTTCGCCAGCGCTGGGCCTTTGGGTTTGGCCATCTCCGGCGTTCTGTAGCAACGCTGGGTGTGCTCACCGGCGAGCTGAATGATCGGATGCACATCGCCGGCGTTTGGAACTCCCGCACGTACACATCCAGCGGGCTCTTCCGGAACAACGGCATGAGTTGCAGTAATCAAGGGGGCACCTTCAATGACCCGCCGTGGGTGCGCCGCTGCGATTGGGACGGCGCAGATCACAAGGGGGACATGCTGTGCGTGGCCGTCCAAGGTGCAACGGGTGTTGGGACAGACTCGCTTCGTCAGGAGTCCGGTCGACCGGTGAACTTCAACGGGTTCATCGCCAACAAGATCCCTAGCGGGCGGCCGGATTACCGCACGGTACCAGCTAGCTTCGCAAATACGTTCCCATGGCTGTGTCCAGGGGCCGGCGGCCAGTGTGAGGCGGGGGGGGTCGACCCTCAAATGGTTTACTGCACCCTCCCCAACGATGCGGCGCTCAACTCGCCTTCGTCGAGCGCGGCTACCTACTTCAGCTCCCTGACGGACGAACAATCAGAGAGCGGCGGTGACACTTCGGGTTTCATCGGAGCGGGCCACACCTCCGACCGTGCAGCGGCTTTCAACACGACCGCTTCTGGTGGTGATTGGAGCAGTACGCTGGACGAGATGTGGACCATGCCCGAGGATGACTTCTGCGATCCGAAGCAGGCTCAGACGTTGCGTGGTGCCGTGTGGCGCTCGCTCTGCCGATCGTTCGCGCTGGATGGCGATCTCACGCAGGACGATGCATTCATGCACTTTGGCAAGCTCGCGGACACCGGTGCGACCTACGTGCAGGGCGATCGGATCGCGGATTGGGTGCATAAGGATGGCAGTCCGCCCTCGGAGTTCTTGCTCGATCAACGTGCGAGCAGGATCACCTTCCAATACCCCCTCACGCAACGCAACGTGTACGACGCCTTGGAGCTCGCGTGCCACGCGCAACAGTACTCGTCCTCGGGGGGAGTGCGGTGTGAGGACGTATCCAGCCTTTCCGCTTTGCCCCCGGACTTGGATCAGATCGCCGCCATCATGAGCTGCCATGCGCGCAATCTCGATCTGGCTGTTCGGAACTACGTAGTTGCGGGGGTCCCCCGCGCCCTCGTTGATGCGCTCGACAAAGAACAAGGGATCTCTCCGACCTCGGGTTTGGGTGGTCAGTACCTGGCAGAGCTGAACAACATGCACGCTGCCTTCAAGCAGGTCGGGCGGGGCTATTCAGCCATGCGGGATGCTCACTCGCAGTTGGCGTTGGCGGTCAAGACCCTCAAGTCGATCGACGACGAAGGAGCTGCCCTGGACAAGGCGCTTATCGCACGGACGTTGTCCACGATGCTGAGTGCGATGGCGGACATCGCGGGGATCGCAGCCCAAAGCGCCGCTGTGGAGCCCGGGGCGGCGGGCAACGGTGCCCGCGCAGCTCAGGCGGCCCTGACTTACTACGCGGCGGAAGCGGCGGTTGCCGCGATGTCGTTCGAACACGAGGCTCAGGGCGAAGGGCTGGAGCAAAAGCGGCTTTCGACGATCGCCAACATGGTCTCGCACTTGGGTTCAGCGCGTGCCGGCGCTGATGAAGTGGTGTTGGGATTGAACGCACTGAACCAGGCAGCCGCCAATCTACGGCTGATTCGCAAGAAGGCGGACACTGCCAAGTCTCGCATGGAGTTCTCCGACTATGCCGGGAAGCCTGGCGAGGATCCGCAGTACGTCAACGTTGTCATGCGGCGTACCTACAATACGCGCCTGATTCGTTACCAGGATGCGTTGGAGCGGGCGAAGCGACTAGCCTTCATCGCGCGACGCGCCATCGAGCTGCGTTTCGGTGTCGACTTGTCTCGCATGACTAGCGACATGACACTCGTGGATGCTCCGGCGGGCTGGGCGAACAAAATCTGTGATCTGACCGGGATTGACTACGCAGCGATTCGCGAGCCCGATCCGAACGGCGCGACCGAAACTTGGAAAGCTGGTGGTCCGCCACCAGAAGGCGATGACTTCGCAAACCAATACGTTGGCGACTACGTAACGTGGCTTGAGGACTTCGTTACCAGCTATCCCTTCGACAACCCGCTACAGGACGGCGACGACGTGGCGGTCGTCTCGCTTCGCGATGACATCATGGGGTCGACAGGCCAGTGCGTTGCTGAGGGACGGAACCTCCTGTACTTCTCGTCCGAATTCGAGAAACGCAGCGGAACCACGAACGAGTCAGACGCGATCGGGTGGCGCGTCGAGGAATGCGGTCTTGGTGCGCCCACTGGTCCTGAGGAAGTAGTATCCGAAGACTGGGAGGGGTGCGTTAGCCGCGTGCCTGCCGGGCTTCCCCCCGACCAACTCGTCGGCCTTCCACCCGCGGCTGTGGCGTATCGTCTGGCCAATCGCGCTTGCGATTCAGGCTATGAGCTCTGTCCCGATGTAGCCCCGGGGTATGTCTACACAGCCACAGGGGCCGTGACTCAATACTTCTCGCCGCGTTTCGGAACTCACCACGTAGCCTCCGTGTACGTTAAGCAGGACGCTGCCGCCGCCGCCTATTCGGGCTACACGGCACTGCTGGAGGTCGAACATCAGTTAGAAGATGGAAGCTTCGAGTTGGTTGCGTCCCACGCGTTCACTCCGAGCGCCACCTGGGCGCGCGAAGAGACGGCGGCGTTCCCTGCCTACGAAGGTGACATCTACCGAGTGCGCTTGTATCCGGCGCACAACGGTGTCGCGTATCCCGGTCACAGCGAACTAACTCTTACCAATCCCGCGCCTGCGTTGTTCGTCGCGGCCGCGAGCGTGGAGTCTGTTGGACAGGAGTTGGACGGGACGCCGGGTTCCGTGGGCCTCTGGCAGCGCACGGATGCTTCTCGCAACGGCCTCGACCCACGCTGCGCTGAAGCCGCGCCCCAAGGGATGCGCAAGAACTTCCGCTACAAGTGCGATTACATCTGTCGCGACGGCATTGGAAAGGATTGTCCTGCGGACGGCGGCGACGCCGTGCCCGTGAACTGCTTCTACGAGGCGAACTTCTACGTCGATCTCGAGCAGATCGAGGCGGGCAAGTTGATTCCAAGCGGACAGCTCGCGATCGGGAACTTCAACTTCCGTCACAACCAGGTAGGCATCAACCTGGTGGGCACGAACGTGAAGACTTGTGAGGGCGTTTCGAACGCTTCGTGCTTCGGCAACGGCTTCGTCGAGTACACCCTGCTGCACTCGGGGGCGACCAAGATCCGGAACTACACCGGGGACGCGTTGCCCGCGAAGATGGACAACGCGTACATCGAACATGGCAAGGGTCTCGCCACCGAGCGCCTGATCACGAACCCCCCTTCATCAGCCGACGAGCAGCAGCTGTCGAACTACATGAAGAAGGAGTTCAAAGGGCGTCCGCTCCAAGGCCTCTACACGATCCGCGTTTGGGACACTCCTGGCCTGCGCTGGGAGAATTTGGAAGATGTCCAGCTCGTCTGGAAGTACCACTACTGGAGCCGCTTCCAGAAGTGATGACGCTGCGGCGGTGCTCGCTCGGTTCCTGGAGGATCTGAGCCTCAGAACCAGCTGAGCGCCGCCGCCCTTCGCGTTCGTTGCTCGAGCTGCGCCTTGCTTCCAAGCGACGCAGCCTTTGCGAGAAAGCCGAGCCCATGCTGATTCGTCTAGGCCAGATCCGCGCGCCGATTGCGTTGTGCACGCTCACCGTCTTTGTTGCGAGCCTTTCGCTTTCGACGCGCGCCAGTGCGCAGCAAGCGGAGCCGCATGCAGCGGTAGCGGACGCCGTCGAAGAAGCGCCCGAGGTTCAGCTGCAACCACCAGCGCAAGCTGACGCGCCAGCCCGTGATGACTCAGCTGCGCCGCGCGGAAAGAGCGCGGCCCAGGCGGTGCAGAGCGAAGACGTCGAGCAGAGCGGTGTCGACAAGGAGCAGCTCGCGGAAGCCGCCACGGCGAAGTCCCCAGAAATCGACGCGGAGAAGGACGCTGCCGCGCTGACGAGCGGCGAGGACAAGAGCGGCGTTACGAGCAAGGCGATCAGCGTGCCCAAAGGCAGTGGCACGGTTCAAGGTATGGAGGAGAGCTTTTCGGCGCAGCTCTCGACCGGCATCGCGACGTATTCCGTCGGCTTTGCACTGCCTACGGCCCGTGGTGGAGTGCAGCCTTCCCTTGGTCTCTCATACTCCAGCTCGGGAGGTCACGGCACCGCAGGCGTTGGCTGGAACGTTGGTGTCTCGTTCATCGCGCGTCAGACCGATCGCGGCTTGCCCAAGTACAACTCCGGTGGGCAATTTTCCCCCGACCAAGATCGCTTCGTATTCAATGGCGGACAGGAGCTCGTGCCGATCTGCGACGTCACTTCCGCGCGGGAATGCAATGGCGCACTGCCGGGCGAGGTCATGCCTGAGTGGTCACCGGGTTGGCAGTATTACCGTCCTCGTGTCGAAGGCGGGTTCATGCGCTTCTTCTGGTCTCCAGATGGGCTGACGTGGCGGGTGCAGTCAAAGGACGGTTCGACCCTCGAGCTGGGCGTTGCCCTCGACGGCAAGAAGGATCGCCAAGCCATCGAGGCGAACCCAGCAAAGCCGGAGGAAGTATTTCGCTGGAACCTTCGCCGCGAGTTCGACACGTATCACGACGGAAACGGTGCTCCCGTCAACGTGGCTTACTACGGCTACACCCATGACGGTGCGACCGCCCACTTGAGCGATATCTACGATACGTCGCCAGCCGACGATCCGACGGGCTACCTGCTGTCTACTGGTACGGGTCTCGACTTCTCACGCTTCGCTCACCACACGCACCTGGTGTGGGAAGAGCGCAGCGATCCGACCTTCTCCTACCGTAGCGGTTGGCGCATGGAGCAGAACCTGCGCGTTGCACGTGTCGACGTGACCAGCGCGTCCTACGGAAACGAGGCTCGCGAGCTCGTACGCCGGTATCTCCTCGACTACGACTCGTCGTATCACGTCTCTCTCCTGAGCGCGGTGACGCTCCAAGGGCGGTGTCCGGGGCAGACTGTCTATGAAGGGGCCGCCGGGGAGCTGCCCAGGAACCTGACTTGCGAGCCCGACTCTCTCCCCCCAACCCGCTTTGACTACTCCCACGTCGGCCCGGCATTCGATGGGTTCGAGCCGTTCGATGTCACCGTTCGGGAGTTCCTCAATAGTCCGTCGGTGTCCGTTGATGAGGGCAACACGGATCTGTTCGACATCAACTCCGACGGCCTACCCGATGTGCTTGCGACGGCAGGGTCGACGAGCGCCGAGCACCGCGTGTTCTTCAACGGCGCTGGTGGCGAACTCACGAACTTCGGCAAAGCTGTACCCATGGGAGTCGATGGGTTCAGCGGGCTTCCGCTGTCGAGCCCCAACGTCGTTCCGCTGGATCTCGACGGCGATGGTCGCATCAACCTGTTGCACATGCCGAAGGGCAAGCAGTACTCCGTCCTCTCCCCCGAAGAGTCCAGTACTGGCTGGGTCTGGCGGAACCGCACGGTAACGTCAGCTGGGACTTTGAGTTCGAAGATCGATTTCACCGAGCAAGCCTTAGACACCAAGGTCGTCGACGTGGATTTCGATGGACTCGTTGATCTCGTGGTCTCGAGCGGTACATCGATCCAGACGTTCTTCGCGCTCGGTCGCTATCCCGGGGGAGACGGCAAGTTCGGAACCGGTTACCTCACTGGCAAGAACAAGGCGCAGTTCACAGAGTACGCCGTAGAAGCTTGTGTCCCTCGAAACGGGAACATCGTCCTCTTTAGCCAGCCGGATGTGTTCCTCGCGGACATGAACGGCGACGGCATCAACGACATCGTTCGCATGCGCTCCGGCGACGTGAAGTACTGGCCCGGTCGCGGAAACGGCTTCTGGGGCACCGGAGATCGCGACGACTGCCAGCCAGGGGACAACGCCGAGTACCGTTCCCTTGCGATGGACAATCCACCGACGCTTCAAGGCGACACCCAGCTCCGCCTCGATGACGTAAACGGGGACGGCTTGAGCGACATCATCCAGGTGCGCTCTAAGAACGTGGACATCTGGATCAACGTCGACGGTAAGGGGTTCAAGAATCGACGCATCCTGTTCGACACCCCAGACAACCCGAGCAATCGGTCGATCGTCCGTATTGCGGACGTCGATGGCAGTGGCACTCGCGACATCGTGTGGGGGGATGGGGGAGAGTATCGCTACATCGATCTTCAGGGAGGCACTCGCCCCTGGGTGCTCACGCTGGTGCGTAGTGGGCTCGGGAAGACGACGACGCTCGAGTACACATCCAGCATCGATGAGATGCTCGATGCCGAGCGTGATGGCGAGCCGTGGGCGGTGAAGGCGCCGATGGCCCTGCACCTCGTCAAGCGGATGAGCGAATCGGACAACCTCAACGTCTTCGGGAAAGGCCCGCGCGTCTACAGCACGGAATACACCTACCGTGATCCAGTTTACGATGGGCGTCAGCGCGAGTTTCGCGGGTTCCGTGAAGCAACGAGCAAGGCGTTCGGTGATGCCAACAGCCCGACCAGTATCTCGCGCTCGACGTTCTTGCTAGGCGAGTGCCTACTAGACAACGGTGAACCGTGTCCCGACAACGAGACGTGGTTGGACAACCCCCATGAGGCGCTCAAGGGGTTGCCCGTGCTCAGTGAAACCTACGACGAGTACGGCGTTTACCTCTCCACCAGCCACAACGAGTACACGCTGCGCCGCTTGTACGAAGGCATGGACGGGCGCGGCGTGGTCTACGCATTCTCCAATGCCTCCACGGCTTGGGCGTACGACACAGGGCACTTCATCCCGAGCTCAACGCGCCTCAAAGATCAACCGACGGTAACCGCAGACGGCTTCGGTGTCGGCCCCTCGATTCAGACGGAGATCCCGCTTCGCGCGACCAGCGGCACGGTGCGTACGCATGGCGAGACGACGGTTGACGACTTCGGAAACCAGCTCTCCGGCACCAGCTACGGTTGTGTCAGCGGTTGCCCAGCAGGTGGACCCGACGAGGCGATCACAGGCGTGAGCCACCCAGTGCTCCTGGACCACCCGAGTGGCTGGCTCTGGAGAACTGCGAGTAGCTACACCGTTGGTTCCGTTCATACGCAGCGCCGTGGGGAAACGGCGACCAGCTACACTGAAGAGGGCAATCCGGACCTTGTCACCGCTGTCCTAACGGGGACCGAAGAGCTGCAGCGTTTCCACGAGACGGTTGGGGCTGCGGTGGCACCCACTCCCGGAGACGCCGTCAGCGACAGCACGGCGTTGTACATCAGCGAGACGGACTACGACGAGTTCGGGAACGCCATCCGGAGTTATGGGCCGGGTGGTCGCTGTGCGGACGTTTACTTGGATCCGCTCTACGCCCAGCTGGCTACCACCGAGCGGATGTACCCAAGCGGATGCCCCCCAACTCGAGACAACCCGCCATCCGACACACTCTACTCAGCGGCCTCCTACGATCGCGGGCTTGAGCTCGTGACCCACGTGATTGACGTGACATTTCAGGTCACCCAGGTGGACTACGACGGCCTCGGGCGCCTGACGCGGCTCTTCCGTTCGGAACCAAACTCCGCAACCGTCGGCACAACGCCGAGCGTCGAGATTAGCTACGATCTCGCGACGGACGGGCGCAGGTACTCGATTATTCACACCCGAAGCCAGGATGGGCCAAGCACTACGAGCGATGCGTACATGGACTCGTTCGCTTACATCGACGGCATGGGTCGCACGCTCGCTGCGATCACGGAGGCCGATACCACCGCCAACGACGACGGTCGCTGGATCGCTGGTGGCTACGTGGACTACGACAAGAAGGGCGCGGTCAGCAGGAAGTACCTTCCCAAGTTCTGGGACGGCGAGCCCGAGAACTTCGACCCGCAGGCTGCGCCGGGCACACCGTCGGGGCGGGTGGAGTACGATGCCTTCGGGCGCGATCTACGCCTCTACGATCTCGACGGCACCCAAACGCTGCGCAACGTCTACCATGCCCTTTCGAGCGACGCGTGGGACGCAGCGGACTGGGAGAGTGGGGGACCCCATGAGGGCACGTACGCGACCAGCGTTAGCGACGGGCAAGGGCGCGGGGTGCTGGGTATCGAGCGTTTCAAGGAGAACGGGTCGCTGATCGAACGCCAAACGCGAACTACCTATCTCCCCACCGGAGAGCCTCTGTCAATCACGCGCTCTTCAGCGAGCGGCTCCACGACCCGCTGGCTCCGCTACGACTCCCTCGGCCGCATGGTGCTCAATGTTGAGCCGCACACGTCGGTCAACTTCGACCCAGACCCGAGCGCGGATGCGAGCAACATCAAGGCCTGGCGCTATCGCTACAACGCGAGCGGGGAGCTGATCGGAACCAGCGACGCTCGTGGTTGCGGGATGAACTTCGCCTACGACGGGGTGGGGCGCCTGCAGTACGAGGACTACTCGCCGTGTCAGGCGAGCCATCAGCCATACAGTCCGCCGGCTCCGGATACGGCGTCCGGCATCGAGATCTACTACCTCTACGACCAAGCTCCGCCGCCCGAGCTCGGCGCCATCGAGGTCCCCAACGGTTCCGGGTCGACGGACGCCTTCACACCGCTCCAGGGAGGCGATTACCTGCGCGGCAAGCTGGTCGCGGTGTTTGACCGCGCGAAGGTGAGCGTCACCAACTACGACGGTCGCTCGCGCGCCTTCGAGAGCTGGGTACGGCTCGCTGCGCCGGGCGTGCCTGACGACTCAATCCTGAACCGCTACAACGGCCGCTGGTACCGCAAGCAGGTGAGCTTCGACGGCGCCGACCGCGTGGTGTCCGAGACCACCGGCGCCCAGAGCCCCGAGCTGATGGGCAGTGACGGACAAAGCCACGTGGATATTGAGTACTCCGGGCGTGGCACGGTGAAGAGCGTCGGGGGCTCTTATGGCGAGCTCGTCACCGACATCAAGCGCACCGCCGACGGCCTGCATGAGCACATCGAGTATGGCGACCTGGCCCGCACCCGCACGCAGTTTGCGTACGACACGCGGCGGCGCCTGGCGACAGTGCAGACCTACCGCGGACCTCCAGCGGCGTGGTCCGATCCAAGCAGCAGCTACAGCCATGTGGGGATCGGCACGGACACCTTCCAGAAGGTGCTGCAAGACGATCACTACCAGTACGACGTGGTCGGCAACCCGCTCAAGATTGAAGATTTACGTAACCCCGACGAGTGGCCCGCCGGCGCGAAGCCCGTCACTCGCACGATGCAGTACGACGATCTGTATCGCGTCAATCGCGTCGATTACGGTTACACCGAGCGCGACGACAGCGTCACTCAGCCCGAACCGACCCCGAACCCCTGGGGCCTCGGACCTTCGGGCTCACGGACCCGCGCGACGCCCCGCATCAGCGCGGCAGACCTGACAAGATTCCACCAGGAAACGGCCAAGGCGCCGAGCTTGCTCGGTGTGCAGCCGAAGAGCGCTGCAGACAGCGCAAGCAGCGCCGGTGTGACCTCTAGTGGGACCGCCAAGCTGACGCCGCCAGCGCCCCCGCCCGCACCGCCGCCACCCGCACCCGGTTCAGCGCCTGCGAGCGCGGAACTCAAGGTGGAGCCGTCACTGAACCAGGCGGCGTTCAAAGCGGCGAGGCTGCCTGACGTGAGCCAAGTGCCGGCTCCCAAGGCAACTGCGATCACCAACCAGAGCCCGAGTGGCGCGCTGACCGCG
The DNA here is from genome assembly GCA_020633205.1 of Polyangiaceae bacterium. Lineage (NCBI taxonomy): Bacteria > Pseudomonadati > Myxococcota > Polyangiales > Polyangiaceae > Polyangiaceae bacterium. The sequence continues at coordinate 3,330 of JACKEB010000010.1, read as the reverse complement.
CCCTACGTCTTCACGTGGACCGGCGTCTCGGACGCGACTGGCTACTTGTTTCGACTCTACGACGGCGCGGGCTACTTGTTCGATCGTCAAGTCGATGCAGCCGACCTGGGTTGCTCCGGTGGCGGCACTTGCACCTACGACCTCGCAAACGCATCTCCCGCGATCAGCCTTGGGCAAGGCGCGGCGCGCTGGAACGTGCGCATCACTGGCGGCGCGGAGCACAACAACTGGGGCAGCTGGGTCAACGTTTCCGTAGGGACGATCGAGCCGCTCACGGCGTCGGCGGTCACCGCACCGCCTAGCCTCACTGGAGTGCCACTCAAGGTGGAGTGGACTGGATCTCTGGGGGCGAGCCACTACGTCTTCGATGTCCGCCGCGTCTCGGACAACGCGCTGATGTTCGGGCAGACAAGAAGAAAGTACGAGGTTTGTACCGGCACGACCTGTGGGCTTCCGAATCTGACTCTCGCCACAGGTGACTACACGGTTCAGATCCGCTCCAACAGCGAGCACGACCTCAACGGGCCGTGGAGCAACACGCTGAGTTTCCATACGGAGAGCACTCAGCCCACGCCCATCACGCCTTCAGGCCTCACCGCGGACACCGCGTCCTATCAATTCACGGCCATCCCTGGCGTTGTGCAGTATCGCATCCGTTGGGTGGGTACCAACGGTTCGTCTTTCGAGGCTTACCCTCAGCCGCAGCACGTGGGCTGCAGCGGGTCCGGCATTTGCACCTACAACTGGACTCGCACTTTCCCGGACGGCCCCGGCGTTTGGGGCGTGCAGGCCGGTTTCGGCGGCGGCGTATGGACGAGCTACCGTTGGATGGATGTCGCTTACGGCAGCAGCCTGCCAACGCTGAACTCACCAACACTCATCGACCCAGAAGGGCCAGCCGGCTCACCTATCGCGTTCCGATGGGAGTCTGCGCTTGGTGTCAAAAGCTACGAGATCGAGCTCCTCGACTCGAATGACACTCAACTGACGCTCTACCAGCACACCAAGGCAGAAGTGGGGTGTGCCGGTGAAAACCCGACCTGCAGCATCGCAGGGGTCACTCTTGCCCTGGGGAACTACAGTTGGCGTGCGCGCGCGATTGGGCTTGATGATACGCCAGGCCCCTGGAGCGCTCCGACGCCATTCAGCATCGATGAGGACGGCCCCACGCCGATCAGTCCCGACGGCGAGGTCGTCACTCAGCCGGCCGTGTTCAAGTTCACACCCCGCTCAGGCGTCGCCGAGTACAAGATCACCGTATACGACGCGAGCGGCGGCAGCTTCTTTTTCACCTCGTTACCCCAAAACGCGGGCTGCACGGGGAACGGTGGTGTGTGCACGATGGGCTACACCGGCACGATCCCCAACGGTGCAGCGGCTTGGGGTGTGCAGGGCGGCTTCGGTGGTGGCGTTTGGACTCCCATCAAGTGGCAGAACTTCTCGATTGGTCCGGTGCTGCCGTTCCAGACGCCGGTGCAGCTCAGCCCGAGTGGATTGGTTGGCTCGCCGTTCGACCTCGAGTGGGAGTTCGACGAAGCGGCAGCGCGCTACGACGTGCTGATCTGGGATGCAAGCGACCAGGAGGTGTTCAACAACGAATACCCACGCTCCAGCCTGAGCTGTGGAGTCCTCGGGAGCACGTGTACCCTTCAAGATGTCTCATTGCCGCCCGGCAATTACACGTGGTGGGTACGGCCCCAGAACGCCCAAGGCACCACGGGCACGTGGAGCGCCGGAATGGCGTTCGAAGTCGACGGAAGTGGCCCGTCCCCGGTTTGGCCGAACGCGGACATCCCCGTCGGAGACGACACCCCGTCCTACAAGTTCACCACCGTCGCTGGCGCGACTCAATACCAGTGGAAGGCGCAGCTCTCCGACGGAACGGTGCCTCCCATCGGCTACATCGACCCGGCAACCGCCTGCGACGGCGGCTACTGTGAGTACGAGCCTGCGGTGCCGCTGCCAACCGGCGCCCACCGCTGGTGGGTGCGCGCGAGGTTCGCCGACAACTCCACTACCGCGTGGAAAGATGCGAACTTCAGTTATGGTGGCTACATCCCGCTTGGCGTCCCAACGCCGGTGTATCCGGTCAGCGAGACCGTCTCCAACCCCGTTGAGATCCGCTGGACATCAGATCCTGGGGCCACTTGGTACGACCTAGCTGTCCTAGATAGCAATGGGACGGCGGTACACGATCTGCGCCACCACCGTGATGCGTTGGGTTGCGGCGCGGGCGAGCCTGAGTGCACCGCGCCAGCGCTCAGCCTGAGCGGGGACGACTACACGTGGCGAGTCAAGTCGGTGAACCCGCAAGGGAGCGGGTCATATACGGCTTGGTCGAGCTTTACCGTATCGGAGGTTCCGGCGGCGCCAACCATCCTCGCGCCCATCGGCAATCTGCACGACTCGGTCCCGGTCTACAGCTGGACCGGTCAAGGCGGCGTCACCTCGTACGAGCTCAAAGTCCAGGACAGCGCGGGCGCCGAGTACTCGTGGACCCTCACCCCCAGCGAAGCGAGCTGCAGCGCCAGCCAATGCGACGTGACGCCTGCCCAGGTGCTCACCCCGGGCAGCTACACGGTCTGGGTCCAAGCCGAAAACAGCTACGGCAAGAGCCCGTGGAGCCAACCCGAGCAGTTCTACCTCGTCCCGAACCTCACGGATCAAGACGACACCTGGGACGACCCGAACGTCGACGACCCCACCGAGCATCGCCGTGCGGATCCAAGCCCGTACCAGGAGTTTGAAAACCGCATCCGCTACCAGACCTGGAACTACGACTGGCTTGGCAACACCACGGAGACGGACGATGACGCCAAGGGCTTCTACGACCGCAGTCTAGGCAGCATTTCCAATGGTCCGGTTGGGGGTAAGGCCTACCGGCTCAACAGCGCAAACAACCACAGCAGCGGCGGTACTAAACAAGGCGAACTGGCGGCGACCTACGACGTCACGGGTAACCTGACCGAGCTGCGCGTCGATCGCGAAGGCACCTGCATTCCTACTGGCAAATGCAGCCAGATCTATCGCTACGAGTGGGACGAAGTCGGTCGGCTCGTGACCGCCAGACGCTGGGACTTCGACCGCGTAGATAGCGCCACGCAGCCAGGCCCGACGGAAGACGTCGAGCTCCACTACGCCTACGACGCGAGCGACATGCGCGTAAGCAAGCGCGCAGTCGATACGGTAGGTGAGGAGAGCTACACGCTCTACATCTTCGGCAGCCTGGAGCTGCGCCGCACCGAGTGGAGGACCACGGAGCAAGACTTCCACCTCGATGAGCAAACGGAGGTCGCCTACCTGTTCGCAAACGGCGTGCGCCTGGCGCGC